>NZ_JAGKQQ010000001.1:1385582-2771164 GCF_017939745.1 Gemmata palustris
GGACCACCAACGGCCGGTCCATCTTCACGATGAGGTCCGGCTTACCCAACTGCCAACCCTCTGGGAACTTGGGCACGGTCCGGAACGGGAAGAGCCGGTCGCGGGTTCCTCGATTGTCGCCCATCCAGTCGGGGAACTGCGGCCGATCCGGTGAATTCTACCGCGATCAGTGCCGGGCCTCTCACGGCCCCGCATTCTCATCGGTTGAGGGCTCACCTTCGGCCGCCATCCAGTCAAACGACCACCCGCCAGCGGCCCGGTACATCTCGTCCCCGGTGTGCTGGGTGAACTCAATCACCAGTCGGTCGTCTCGCAGCCCGAGGAGTTCGACGCAAACGGCGACCAGGCCTTGCGCGAGTTCGGCTCGTTGGTTCGGAGCGCGACCGGCTCGGACGTCACACATCACGATCGCTCCCGGCTCCCCGGTCCCATCCAGAGCGGTCCACAAATTCCCCTCGCCGAGTTCCCGGAACCCGACGGTCACCCTCGCCGGGGTCGTGCCCATAGTTCGCGCGTACAGTGCCGCGATGCAGACCGCCGCCGCGCGCTTCACCTCGGTCGGATAGCGATTTGGCACGTCCAGTTGAAGGTACGGCATTGCAGCGTCCGTCGAGTTGAGGGCGACGGGTATTCTACGCCGCGCCATCAGCTCGTGATTGTTCGACTGACGATGGTGCTGGTCAGGGTCGCGTTCGCGGGCCGGCCGAGGTCGCGGCTTCGTCGAGGGCGTCGAGAACGAAGAGGCGTTCGAGGTCGAATCGGAGAAGGGGCAACCGAAGCGCAAGGCGTTCTGCGGGTAAGGAGCAGTTCACGGGCATCTAACTGGTCAACAAGGCCGTCACGCAAATGGACGCCGTGACCAGAAGAACGCCTCGAAGACCGAAGAGATGTCAGCGACCGCGCAAACGCGGACCGGCCAGGTCGTCCAATTGCGCGACCTTGGTTGTGCGACTCAAGTTCGGTGAATCCGGAACCCCGGTGCCCAGAAATGCGCGTGCCACAGCCCCCGTGACCAAGCCCCGGCACGCGGTGGCCCGGGCACTCAAGAACGGGCACGCCAATGGCAACGCGCGTACTCGCGAGCTCGACCGGCTCGGGAACGGGGACCAAGACGGGTTTATCGAGTTCTAAAATCTGTCCGCGACCGCCCGGATCGTGACACCTGTCCGGGAACGAACTCGGGTACCGTCATGTCCCCATCGCTTGATCCGACCTTTATCTCGAGTGGGATTGATCCAACTGGACCGCGCGGCGACGGGCCCAGCCCCAGCCCAAAAAGACCGGAAGTCCACTTGCGAGCATCACTAGAGCCGTGGGCCCGGGGGTCGGCTGGACGCCTGGCACTGATCCGGGGGAGGCGACCACGCCATCGGCGAAGGCGAAATCGCCGGTGCCCGAGTTGTAGCCGAACGAGGAGTACGCCTTCGACTCGGGGCCAAAGGCACTGGTGAACGAAAAGGTCGCGCTAGAACCGGGCGAGACATCGAAGCTTCCGTCTAATGGCGCGAACCAGTAGATGAGGGAATCGCCCGAGGTATAGGCGACCGACCACCCCGTCGGGATGGAAATGTTTGTGAGATCGGCGCCGGGAGCGATGTCGAGTGCGAAATCGGTGGCGGAGAGGTCACTTAACGCATCGACCGTGAGGGTGTACTCGTAGATGTAGCCGCCGGGGTTCGCGGTGACCTGGTCGGAGACGGTCACGATAAAGCCGGCCCGGGCCGGCGCGTTGGAGGCGCAAACGGTAGCGAGCGCAGCGAGGCCAAAAACGAGCGATCTCATGACAACATCTCGGGGATCGAAACGAGGGGGACCGGGGCGGGGTTCGCCCCGGCAAGGGGGGTGATTTCAACTCGGGCTACTTAATCTCGATGCCGAACTGTTGGTTGAGGATCTCGTCGATCCGGGCGATCTCGTCCGTCTTGCCGAGCCACGTCATGAGCACGCGCCCGCTCACCGCCAGACTCATCGTCGCCTTTTCCACTGTGCTCTTCTGCGGGTTCATCAAATCGATCTTCGCCCCGAACGCGAGTTCGCCATTGGCCCTAAGGCTCATTTTGAATGTGGGGACGACACCGACGTACTGCAAGAACTCGACCAAGTAGCTCCCCAGCGCGCTGGGCAACGGCGCGGTGCCGAAGAGCCTGGCAGCGGCTTGGAGGGTCCGAAGGAGGTACTTGTTATTGATGCCTGCGTTGAGCAGATCTCCGGCCAGAACGCCCTTCATCCCGACGTCAATACTACCCGCGGTCATCTTGCCGTCGGTACCAAAGGTGGCACTGAGAACGAGCCTCTGGAGCGAAGGTGTGAACACAATTTTCGACTGGGCCTGGTACCACGTGGTGGTCAAGAATTTGTTCCCGAAGTCGAAATTCACGGGTTCCAGCACGACCGGTCCCGGCAGCGTGTAGGTCGCAGTGGCGTCCGTCAGTTCGAGCGTTTGCCCGTCGAGTTTAAAAGTGAGCGCGAACGGGTCGTTACTCGGCGAGTGGTACTGCTTGAGTTTGGTGATCGTCTTCCCAAGTAGTTCGGCCGCTACGTCTAAAGTCCCGGAAACGTCCGGCGACTTCTTGGGGTCGAGGTCGGCGACAACCTTCACACCCAATTTGGCGACGACTTTACTCTTGAGGTCTTCGGCCCCTCCCAGCCACACGCCGTCGGGGATGTCAAGCAGAGCCGGGGTGTTCACGTCCAGAAGTCGGCCCTCGATCTGGTACTCCAACCCGCCGCTCGCGGAGCGCGCCCAGGCGAGGGTCTTGCCCTTGCCCAGTTTGGAAACCCACTCCGGCAGGGGTTCCGTGTCGAGCGTCCCCTTCCACGTCTCGCCCTGCGACGCGCCCCCGATGGTCGCCTTGACCTCAATGATCTTGTCGCCGACGAATTGTCCGGGGTCGATGGGTTCGGTCCGGTACGTGACGCCGTCGGCTTGGCGGGTGGCGACGAACGGCTGGCCGCCGATGCTCACCGTGACCTGGGGTTTGAACGCGGCGAGGGAGTCGGAGAGAACGGCGGAGTAGGTCTGATCGATCGGATTGAACCGGAGTTTGGGGTCGGAGCCGGAGAAGAACCGGCCGATGACCGTGTCGGCAGTACCGGTCCCATCGTATTTTGCCGTGAACGAGTTGACCGCCGGGGCGTAAGCGATCAGCCGGGTGTTGTTGGACCGGTTTTCGCCCGCGAGGCCACCGGAGTTGACCTCGTAAAGCAACTGTGTCGCGTCCGGTGGGGGCGCACCGATCGAGATGACGTACTCGGAGTGCGGCCCTTTCCCCCGATCCATCGCCAGCCCGGCCCCCAGAAGCCCCTCGCTAATCTTCTTCCCGGTCCGGTCGGCCCAGAAAAGGTTGTACGTCCAACGCTGACCCGCGGGCGGAGCGGGGAGGGCCTCGCTATTGGTGTAGCTCAGATTCACGCCCCCCTTCACCGCGTCCCACGCGCGCGACGTGGGAGACACGTCGCGCGAGAGCGGTTGGATCGTGAGATCGGCCTGGAGCGTGGCGCCGGCGTCGCGGATGAGGGGGAGTCCCTCGCCTTGAACGGCCTGGCCCCGGGCCCCGATGACCAGGGTCACGAACGAGCCGATCTTCTCCCCTTTTAACACTACTCCGTTAGTAGTCGTGCGTGCTGGCCGCGGCAGTGTGGGCAGTCGGGTTTGGCGAACGGTCTGAGCAACCGCTGGAGGGCGCGACGGATGCCCGGTACCGTGAGGGGGCGTTCGGTCGCCCCTTTTTACCCGAGCCAGTTGGCTCGGGTAAAAAGGGGCGCTTGTGTTCGAGCAGCAGGAACCCGTAGGCCAGCAGAACCATAGCCGCGTGGTGGTGGAACCCGCGCCAGCTCCGACCCTCGAAGTGATCCAGGCCCAGCTCTTCCTTCATCTGCTGATGCCCCTGTTCCACGCGCCAGCGCTGCTTCCACAGGCGCACCGCCTTCAGCCGCGATGTGTTCGGCGCCAGGTTCGACAGCGCGTACTGGATCTCGCCGTCGTCCCGGCTTTCGACCAGCAGCCACGCGGGTGCCGGTTGGGCGCTCACCCCGCGGTGCCAGTCGGCACCCGGCCACACCCGCACCCAGGCGAACCGCGCCGACAGTCGACCCTTGGTGCCCTGGCGCCACGACACGCGCCGCAACGGCAGCCCCTTCGCCAACTCACCAACCGCCACCGGGCGAGGTGAGCCCGCGGCCAGCGCCCACCGATCCGATACGCGCCCTCGTCGCGCCCGCGGTGGGCGGACCCAATGCGGTTGTTGCGCGAAGACGACCGTACTGGGCACCACGCCGATCACATATCTCAGCCCCCGTACCGCCAGCCCCTCACGGAACGCTCCGGAATTCCCATACCCTGCGTCGGCCACAACGGCGTTGCCCGCAATCCCCTCGGCCCGTGCTTGATCGAGCAACTCCAACGCGAGTTGCCCCTTGGTCTTCGGTGACCGGAACTCCTCGGGCACACCCGCCGCGTCCATCCGGGTGGTGTCGGTGGTCCAACTCTCGGGCAGGTGCAGGCGCACGGTCAACGGGAAGTGCCCGCGCGGGCCGGAGTAGTGAAGCGTGACGGCGACCTGGCAGTTGGCTTGCTTGCCCAGCGCCCCGCAGTACTGGTGCTGGACCCCAACGGAATGGCGGCCCCGCTTGGGAAAACTGGTGTCATCGACAACGAACACGCCCTCGGGTGAACCGAACGGTTCGGCCATGAGGGCGCGGTACCGGGTCAGAACCTTCCGGTCATCCCAGGGACTCTGGTTGACGAACTGTTGGAGCGCCTGTTCGGGATCGTTGGTGGTCAACTCGGGCGGCAGTACGACGCGGTGAGAAAGAGGCTCGATGCTCTTGCGCTCGCCGTCAAGGAGCAACCCTTGAAGGTAGACACCGGCCCAACGCGCGGGTTTCGACTGAGGGAAATCGGGCACGAAACGGGAGGCGTACTCACGCAGGCGCTCGAGAACCGCCGGATCGAGATCGGGAGTGAACGTCTTCATAACCCGTTAGAGGGCTGAAACCAAAGGGCGATGCACACCTCTAACGGAGTAGTGCTAACCGCCGTTCGCCTTGTCGTGGTTGACTTTGCTGTCCCGCACGCCCACGACGCTGTCGAGCGCGTAGATGCCGCCGCCCCGGGCGGTGGACAGCGGCGCGAAAACGGCGATCGAACCGCGCCGGACAATCGCAGAAACCCGCGGACGCGCCGCCCATGCCGAGCCCGAGCCGCTTCTCACCCGTGAGAGATGCAACTCGGACACGCTATGGCCCTCCCAATTACGGCTGCGGGACGTCCAACTCCTCCGTGAACTCGCTGTCGTTCGGCCCGTTGGTTCAGTCCACGAACGGGCCACTGAACAGATCGTCAAAGTACCAGTGCTTCCCCGAGCCACCGCTCAGCACATCGACGGCGTCATCATCGAACACCGTCGCGGCCGGACCAGCGACCGTGAGGAACACGTTGCCGTTGGCCCGCGGGCCGATGCCGGTCCCGCTCAGGGCGGTCACGCGTTCCTCGATACTCCGCTCCGAGGCCCACTCGGCCATGATCGCGCCGAGCGCCGACTGGTTGTTGTCGAAGGCCGTCGCCCCGCCGATCAGCAGGTCGTCGCCACTGTTGCCCTGCAGTTGGTCGGCCCCGGGGCCGCCGATCAGCAGGTCGCGCCCTTGACCGCCGTGCAGCTGGTCCTTGCCCGCGCCGCCCAACACCACATTGGCTCCGCCGCCGCCCTTGAGCCGATCGTTGCCGTCGCCGCCGTACAGCCAGGCGGGTAACGTGATGGCGCCGGCGACCTGGATGTCGTCGGCGCCCGCTTCGCCCGCGGCGATCAGCCGGCCGGTGGGGCGGAACGTGCCCTCCGCTACGTCGTTGACCAGAACATTCACGGTGCCGCCCGCGCCCCCGCCCGGGGTGAAGAGGACCCGGTCGTTGCCCGGGGTGCCCGTGACGACCAGGGTCCGCACGCGGGGGTCCAGCGCGTCGGCCCGCTGTGTCAGCACGGGGCCGTTCTCGAAGTCGACGGTGACCAGTTTGCTCCCCGCGTCGTACTTCTGGTACGAGCCGGCCTCCACGTTGACGGTGCCCCCGGCGGCAACGGCGTCGATGCCGCGCTGGATGCTGCCGCCACTGCCGACGGTGACGAAGGCGCTACCCGGGACGTAGGTGACCAGCCCGCCGCCACCGGCGTTGAGCGCGTCGAAGATCTGGTCCTTGATGCGGTACGGCGAGGTCAGCGTGCCCCCGTCCACCTGGAAGGTGTTGCCCACGGCGGCGACGCCGTTGCCGCCGGCGTTGTGGATCAGCTTGCCGCGGCCGTTGGTGTTGATGCGGTTGCCGCCGGGGCTGGCCGCCGTTCCCAGGTCCACGGTGCCGCCGGTGACCAGCACGGCCGACTGGTCGAAGGCGCTGCTCTTCTCGATGACCACGTTGCGGAGGATCAGTGTGCCGTTGGACACCTCGACGGTCGGGGCATCGGTAGCGTTGGTCAGGGTCACGTCGCTGAGGAAGACGGTGCCCGAGGTCACGTTTAGCTCGACTGGTGCCGATTCTCGGTGCTCATGCCGCCGGCGCGAGCGTAGTCAGTAGCAGTTCGCGGATGGGGTCAGGTAGTTTCTGAAGGGCCGTGCCGTCCCCGGCCTGTGGCAAAACGGCTTCGGCCCACAGCCACCGGCGGACGGCGCACAGGGCGTCGGAGAACGTGACCGTCGCCTTGCCCGGCCACGCGCCCGCTCCCGTTCGCTTCGCCGCCGGCAGCGCGTGGAACAGGAGCGCAACCACGGTGTACAGCCCGAACAGGCACGGGCCGGCACGCAGGACGGTGTTCTTGCACCACCCGCGCGTGGTCTCCAGCCCGAGAGCGGACCGGGCTTCCTGAAACGTAGTTTCAATATTCCACCGACCGCAGTAATGGCCGATGACGGCCGAAGGGGTCAGCTCCGGAGCGGTGGTGAAGAAGTACTCGTCGCGGTGCGTGCCGCTCACGTCCCGGACGAACACCCAGCGCAATGGGACCAGCCCCTCACCGGCCTTGTACCAATGCCCGGTGCCGTCGAGGGTCTCGACGCGCCGCTTCCCGCCCCCGTACCACCCGACCTCTGATCGGGCGAAGGCCGTGGCCGCGACAACGGCCTCTCGGGGCTGAGTGACTGTCCCATATGTGCGAAAAAGCCTGAGAAATCGTGGGTGACAACTCGAAAATACGGCGATTTCGAGGCATATGGGACAGTCACTTAGGGCGACGCTTGCCCTTAACCCGTGGCCGCCCCTTGCCCGTGTACGGCGGGGGCGGGTCGAACAGGTTGGCGTCCGGGTGCAGTTTGCTGACCAGCGTCAGCCGGGCACGGTGGCGGTAACAGAATCGCGCCACTTCATGGGTGCCGTACCCCGAATCCCCAGTGAATACGAAGGCCCGATCCGGGAACCGGATGAGGAGCACGCGCAACAGCCCGCACATGATCCGCGCCGGGGTCCGGTGCCGCCTGTTACGGGCGCGGTCGTCTTGGGCCGAGCGATACAGGTCGATGAGTATCGGCAGAGCCCACGGGCGCGTCGCGAACGGGAACTTGACGAGGATGGCGAGCACGACCCACTTGTGCCCGTACCGAAATGCGGTGTAGCTGTGGGTCGAGCGCACGGCGTCTCGGTGCCGGGCCTTGCCGTACACGTTCGGCCCCTTGTGCCCATCGACGGTGTCGTCGCCAACCAGGCACACCGGCCCGTCGGGAACGAGGTGGTCGAGCACCAACCGCATCAGGGCGCACCCGAGTTCGAGCCCGGACCACGGGGCCCGGGAGAGCACCCGCCGGTAGTCGGTGGGATGCCCCGGAGCCAGGTGCCGAAGCGCGCGCAACAGGTTCGCCACCGTCCGCCGCCCGGTCGTCACAAGTGCCCCGACCAGGAGTGTGGAGAACCGTTGGTACGTGGGGCTGGTGAAGTGCAACCCGAGAACCTGCACCAGGTCGTGTGCCTCAGGTGGTAGAATCATGGCGGCCGTCCGTGGGCGAGGACCACGGGAGCGTCAGCAACTCCATGATACTTCACCACGGACGGCCACTGAGAATCGGCACCAGTCGAGTTTAGTGACTGTCCCATATGTGCGAAAAAGCCTGAGAAATCGTGGGTGACAACTCGAAAATACGGCGATTTCGAGGCATATGGGACAGTCACTTAGTGACTGTCCCATAAGGGGCAGTTGGGGTGGGTAAAATGGTTCATGAGAACCCAATCCTACCCGAGCGATGTAAGTGACTGTCCCATATGCCTCGAAATCGCCGTATTTTCGAGTTGTCACCCACGATTTCTCAGGCTTTTTCGCACATATGGGACAGTCACTAAGCGACGAGCAGTGGAGGTTAATCGAGCCTCACATCCCGGTCTATCCGGGCGGTCGGCCCCGCACGACCGACCTGCGGGATGTCGTCGATGCCGTGTTCTACATCTTGCGCACCGGGTGCCAGTGGCGCTACTTGCCCAAGGACTTCCCGCCCAAGTCCACGGTCTGGCGGTACTTCGACGAGTGGCGTCACAACGGTACCCTCGACACCATACACGACCTGCTCCGCAAGAAGGTCCGCACCCAGGAGAAGCCGTACGCGCCGCGCACCACGGCGAGCGTCGATAGCCAGTCGGTGGACACGACCTCCGGCGGCGAGCAGCGGGGCCGGGACAACGCCAAGAACGTCGACGGGCGGAAGCGCCACATCGTCGTGGATTCCTTGGGGTTGCTGCTGGCCGTGCTGGTGACCGCCGCGAGCGTGGACGATGCCCAAGCCGCGCAGGAACTGTTCCCCCGCTTGGAGGGACAGCCGGTCGGCAAGGTGGTGCGGATGTACGCGGACAGCAAGTACCACAACTTCGCCCTCTACGCGTGGGTCGAGGACAACGCCCGGTGGGATCTGGTCATCGTGCGCCGCCCGGAGGGGTCGAAGGGGTGGGTGAAGCTGCCGATCCGGTGGACCGTGGAGCGCACGTTCGCGTGGCTGGGCACGTGCCGGCGGCTCACCAAGGACCGGGAGGAAAGCGTGATGTCAGCGGAGGCGTTCATCAAACTGGCCATGATCCACCTCATGCTCAACCGACTCGAACCCAAATATGCCGACCCCGAATTCCAATATCACAAAGCCGCGTGACAACCCCTTATGGGACAGTCACTCAGGTGTCCCAGCGCGTTGCCCAGCGCGGACGCCAGGAACGTGCGGTACTGCTCGGCGGTCATGTCGTCGTTGGCGATCGTCAGCGCGTCGGCGGTCTTGCCCGAGTACGCGACGTTGTACGGCGGGTCCGTGAGCAGCGTGTCGGCTGGTCCGTCGGGCAGGAGCCGGGCCATGTCCTCGGGCTTGGTGGCGTCGCCGCAGAGGAGGCGGTGGCGCCCGAGGAGCCACAGGTCCCCGGGCCGGGTGACGGGCTCGGCGGGCGGTTCGGGCACGTCGTCGGGATCGCCGGTGAGTTCGGCGGGCGGTGTGGTCAGGAGCCGGAGCAGCTCGTCCTCGGGGAACCCGGTGAGCGACAGGTCGCAATCGGCGTTCTGTAACGCGACGAGCTCTTGGGTGAGCCGGTCGTCGTCCCAGGTCGCGAGGGTGGCGGTCTGGTTGTCGGCGATGCGGTACGCGCGGGCCTGCTCGGGCGTGAGCCCCCGGGCCACGTGCACGGGCACCTCGGTGAGCCCGAGCTGACGCGCGGCCTTATACCGGGTGTGGCCCGCGATGATCACGTCGGATTCGTCGACTACGATGGGCACACGCCACCCGAACGCGCGGATCGACGCAACGACAGCCCCGACCGCGCCGTCGTTGGTGCGCGGGTTGTTCTCGTAGGGCCGGATCGACCCGACCGGGCGCATCTCCACGTCCATTCCGTACCTCCGCGTGCTCGTGCGATGTGTGCCTACCAGAGAACTACACCGAACGCGCACGAACTGTCGGGGGTGGGGGATAAAATTTCGGGTCACTTTTCCGCGGAACGTGTGCGCGCACGTGCCCCCGTGAAAACGGTGGACGCCCCGGTTGCCTGTGGGAGCGAGAGGCGCCGTGCGGTGTTGACGCCCGGTCACCGCCCGGGACGCCACGAGCGGTGACCGGGCACCGGAGGTGTCGGCCGGACGCGCAGTGGCCGCCGTGAGCTCGGACGGGGCACCTGGTCCAAAGAACTCCGCGCGGCTTTGGAGCCGGGCCGGAACCACCAAGGTGGTTCCGGTGCCCGCTCGCGTTCCCGTTTCGCACCCGGTTGGGGCCGTGCCGAACCTGCCGGACCTTGCCGAACCTCAGTTTCACCAGAGGTTCGGCACCGTTAACTATTGCAGCCTCATGTTGTTACGGCGCGCGTGCCGAGCCTTGCCGAACCTTTTCCTGACCCCTACGTGTGCGCGGGCGCACGCACGCACGGGCGCAGGTGTACGGAGCCGCTTACCAAAAAGGTTCGTCAAGGTTCGGCAGACTCGTCACAAGTGACTGTGGGATCAGGTAGTGGCCCTAATGTCGGGATTCGTTGTACAGGCGTATGAAATACCACAAGGCGCCGAGGTGGTTCCTGGGGCACTTGGAGAACGTGAGAGTCTTGCGCACGAGTCGGGCGCATCGTTGTCTCAGGGTAAGCCAGAACCGTTCGATGTGGGCGGTGAGGCCCGTGTCCTTGCCCACGGGTCGATGCCGGGCGCGTGGGATCACGCCACGGTACGAGGCGAGGAAGTCGGTGTACACGGTGACCCCGGTCCGGTACCCGCGCGGGAGCGCGTCCCAGAGCCGTTGGGCCGTGGCTGCGGACCGGTCCCCGAGAACCATTGCGAGCACCCGCCGGGTGCCCAAGTCCAGGGCTACCCAGACCCAATGGACATCACCCTTGGAACCCACGAAGCTCCACAATTCGTCGGCCTCGATCACGACCGGGCCGCACTTTTTGGGGGCGGTCCCGGCTCGTGTGGGGTCTCCTGTCGATACAGCTCGTTGACGAACCCTTGGAGCCACGACCGGGACACCCCGACGGCCCGCGCGATGGCCCGGATTCCCATGCGCTCGGCCAACAGGCGCCGCACCAGATCCTTCGTGGCCTCCGGGACCGGTCCGGTCTTCGGGTCCGCAACGAACCGCCGGTCGCACCCCCGGCACCGGAACCCCGGAGTGCCCGAGTGGGTGAGACCGTTGCGCACCACATGGGTCGCACCGCACCGGGGGCACGGCGGAATCGGGGGACGAGGGGGTGTTGCGTCCAGCATCCCAACACTTTAGAGCAATCCCAACCGGTGGGCCACTACCTGGGATCAGGCGTTAACGGTGCCAAACCTCTGGTGAAACTGAGGTTCGGCAAGGTCCGGCAAGGGGCTGGAGGTTCGGCACCGGACCGGGATCAGTGGGGTACAGGATCGGTGTACTCGGCAAAATTGGTTGAAACGCAATATCCGGGGTCGACACCGCGTGGAATCGATCGCGGCCCCGGGTTGAGAGGCGTTTGCCGGTCGGAGCCGTTGTACGAGATGGGTCGGGCGGGGGCTCAGGCGGCCCGATGGCACGGATCCGCGTCGTCGATCACGGCCACCCGGTACGCGCTCCCCTTGCGCTCCTCGGTCCGCTGGAACACGGCCCCGCGCGTGCGCGCGAGCGGGAACCGGACGCCCACGAACCGGCCCGCGAGCATCCCCAACTTGGTCGCGGCGGCGCGCGCGGACAGGCCCTTGAGCTCGGTGGGGAACAGCCCGTGGTCCGCGGCCAGTGCGACCAGTTCCGCGGCGGTCCAGGTGCCCTGGGGGTGGTCCGCGAGGACACCCACGAGGTACGCGAACTCGCGCCGCGTGTCGTCCAGCTCGGCGGCCGCGGTCTCGGCGTTGGCCAGGAACCCGGGGAGCCCGGCGTGGGCCAGGATCCCCGCCCACGATCCGGCCCCACCCCTTCTTGTTGAACCGGGACGCCACGTCCGCCTCCGGGGCCCCGGCCGCGCGCCAGCGCGCGACCATGCCGACCAGCTCCCCGAGCAGTTCGGCCCGGTAGTCCCGGGCGTACCCTTCGGGGTCCGGGTACGTGAACGCGCGCCGGGCCGGATCGCCCTCGTGGAACAGGTCCACGAGGGCGCACCGGGTGACCAGGTCCCGGCTCACCTCGGGGGTGTTGGCGGTGAGGCAGAAGATGTGCGAGTTCTCGGCCCGGATCTCGCGCGAGTGCCCGAGGAGCCGGAACGAGAGGGTGGCGTCGGTGATCGAGCGCTCGAGGCACGCGGAGTCGATCCGGGCGGCGCGCCCCTTACCCTTGGCGTTGTCGACGATGATGGTGGTGGCCCCGCGGTGCACGACGGCCCCGAGGCGCTTCTCGAACTCCTCGTCGTTGGGGTTGTACGTGGCGGTTTCGGCGGGCCGGCCGTCGCGCAGGGTGGCGATGACTTGGGCGAGGACGGTCTTGCCCAGTCCGGGCTGGTTCCCGGCGAACAGGACCGCGGGCTTGGACCCGACGAAGTGGGGCATGAGGATCGTGGTCAGGAGCACCCCGAGGTAGTTGGTGCGGTCCCCCGGGGTGCGGAAGCAGAAGTCCGTGAGGAGCGCGTCCAGGTGTTCGGTGCCGGCGCGCGGTTCGACCGCCGGCCCGGCGTAGTAGATCCCCGAGGCGGGATCGAACCCGGGCGGCGCGAGGCGCCAGTCGGTGGCGAACACGGGGTTCTGGGTGAACAGGGCGATGGCGGGCAGGCGCGCGGCCTCGCCGGGGTGGTTGAGCCAGGTGTTGGCATAGTTGACCGGGAGCGGCTTGTACTCGCTCCCCTGCGTGCCGACGACGAGGACCTCGGCGTGGTGGTTCAGGAGCCCGGCCAGTTCGGGCGCGGACAGGACCGGTTTGATGGCGGTTCCGGTGACGCGGACCAGTTGCCCGGCCCGGTGGTAGCACTCGCGCGTGCCGATCAGAACGTCGGTGAGCGCGCACATGGTGCGGGCCACCGGGGTGGTCGCGGGTTCGATCACGATCTCCGGACGCGCCCCGGCACGGGTTCCTTCGTGCCCGGGCTGGTTCGCGTCGGGCGGGGCGCCCGGTGGTCCTTCGTGGCGCGGAGGGGTCGGGCGTTCCGCGCGTTTCTCGCGCCCCCGGGTCGTGCGCGTCAGGGGCGGGTCGTAGTGGTGCGGCTCGGGCGCGCCGATCACCTGTTTGAACGCGTGCCACCCGTGCCCGATGCACCCGTTGTGGAAGCAGTGGGCGGAGAGCTGGCCGTTCGGGGCTTGCATGACGCACGCGTCGGGGGCCGCGTGGGCCGGATCGAACGGGCAGGCCGCGAGCACGTACACGGTGCGCCCGCGCGCGTCGGGCTCGGGCTTGGTGCGGAACGCGAGCCCGCGGTCCGCGAGCCATCGGTCCACCATCAGGCGTGATGTGAAGCGCCCACCGGATGGTGCCGCGGCTCCCGCCGGAGGAGGTTCCGGTGCCGGTCCGTCGGTGGCGAGGTGTTGGAGGAGCGCGAGTGGGACCGGTTCGAGGGTGTCGGGGATCTCGAGCAGTTTGGCCCGGCGGTGCGGGCGCGTGGGGGTGCTGTCGCCCTTGCGCGCGAACGTGCCCGGGAGCTTGCAGATGCGCCCCGGGTTGTGGACCGCGCGGTCGATCGTCACGGCCGGGGTATCGAACTGTGCGGCCAGGGCCCCGAGGGCCCGCTTGACCAGTCCCCCGTCGTCGGCCGGCAGGTCGACCCGGTACAGCAGGTGAAACCCGTTGCCGCTGTCGGCCAGGACCGGGTCGGGCCACCCGCTTTCACGCAGGAACGTGCGCACCGACTGAGCGGTTTCTCGGGCCCGGGCCTTCTCATCGCCGGTAGCGCTGATGTGGGGATCGCGCACGGGATCCGCGTCGACCAGGAGCCAGCGCCGGGCGGTGACGTCCCTGTC
This sequence comes from Gemmata palustris, assembly GCF_017939745.1. Classification (NCBI taxonomy): domain Bacteria; kingdom Pseudomonadati; phylum Planctomycetota; class Planctomycetia; order Gemmatales; family Gemmataceae; genus Gemmata; species Gemmata palustris. The sequence goes on from NZ_JAGKQQ010000001.1 coordinate 1,399,400, forward strand.
CCTGGCGAGCTCACCCTCGCCGGCCCAGTCGGTGCGGTTCGCGCGCCGGGCCAGGAGGTCGGGCGCGAGCGGGTTGAGGGTGAAGTACACGCCCCGCGCGTGGTCCGTGAGGTCGAGCGCGGCCCGGGCCATGTCGGGCAGGTGGTCGGCGTCGAAGAACCCGGCCTCGGTGTGCGGTCGCCCGGTCCCGCGTCGGACCCGGAGGGCACGCAGCTCGACCACCTGTCCGGGCGCGACGAGAACCCGGTACCGTTCGGCCAGGAGCGCGACGGCCTCGTCGCGTGTGAACGCGCGGGGCGGCGGTTCGCCCGGATTTGGGGGTGCGGACACGGGGCTCCCCTCGCGGCACGCGCGATCGACGACCCGCGCGAGGCGGGCCGGTTCGGCGCACGGACGTGGGCGGTCGATTGGTCGGTCAGGCGGTCACGGGTTCGGCTCGTCGCGCCCGGGCGCGCGGGGCCGATTTCGGGCGGCGCGTGACGCGGACCGCGTCGGGTCCGAACTCACGGGTGACGAACCCGATGAACAGGCGGTTCAGGTCCCGGCCCACGGGGGTGCCCGCGTCGATGGTCACGGTGCGCGCCTTCGGGTCGAACGTGTGGGCCGCGTCGAGCCGGGTTTGGGCCGCGCCGTGGAGCGCCTCGGCCCCGAGGAGCGAGAGGATCAGTGTGGCCCCGATCTCGTCGGCCGGGAGCCCTTTGTCGAACCGGTACCGGTACAGATCAGTCACCATCACGGGTCCTCGTGTGACGTTTAACGCTCCGGAACGCCCGGTCCGAACACGATGTGTTCGGCCGGTTCGGGTGGATCGTTGCCGGCCGTCTCCCGTACCGGGCGGACCGTGCGCGCATACGAGATCCCTCTACCCAAATAACTACACCGAACGCGCGCGAAGTGTTCAGCGCGGGTCACAATAAATGTCGAGCCCGGCCCATTCGGGGCGCGCGCGGACCTTCCGGAGCCGCGCGTACACGGCCGGGCGCGAGATCCCCAGCACGCGCGCCGCTCAGGCGACACCGTGCACCAGAACGTGTTCGACCGTTGCGCGGAGATCGTCGGGCAGCGTCCCCAGCGCCCGCGCCAGGTCCGCGGTGCGGGCGGCCTGTTCGGCCCGGTCGGGCGCGGACGCGCTCTCGGGCTCCGGTTTCGCCGGTCGGGGCGCGCGCTTGGTACGGCCCCGGGCCCGGAGCACGTTGTCCCCGGCGCGCTCGACGACGCGCCACACGAACGCGGCCCACGTGCCGCGCGCCGGGGCGAACCGCTCCCGTTGCTCGAGGACCCGAACCACGAGGTCGTGCTCCAGGTCCTCACGGTCCTGGGGTTGTAACCCGGCGCGCCCGATCATGCGGTTAGCCTTGTGCCGGATGATGCGCGCGATGATCGGGTCGATCGGGTCGTCGGAACCCGGGCGGGTGTGATCGTCGGACAAACTGAGCTCCTCCCGGCCGGGAGGGGCGGTGGGCACGGACCCGGACGCGCGCGCCCGCAACGCACGCGGGCACGAGGCAAGCACCGGGACGGTGCCCACAAGCGCCTCCGCGGTGCGGCCGGCTGAACGTCGGGTCGGTGGGGTTGGAACGGGTGAACGGGACCGCGGGTCAGCCGGGAACCTCGGCCGAGAACGGGAGCCCGTGCTTGACGGCCAGCACGGTGACCGTGCCGTTTCCGATTGCGTCGAGCAGGGCCATCAGGTCCAGGTGCTGGGCCTTGAGGACGACGTCGGGGCGCCCGGCCTCGGGGCGCGGCCCGTTCTCGCCGGCGAACTTGTGTTCGCGCACAGTAGCAGGGGGCGGGTCGAACACGGGTTCACCGGCGCGGACGTGCAAATTCTCGACGCGCCCGAAGTTGAGGCGCTGGAGGAGCTCGATGAGGCGCTGGCGCGGGGTGCTGAGGGCCGATTTGTGTGTGGACATCATGTCCTCGACGGTGCCGTGTGGCACGGGATGAGGCGCCGCCCTCGTGGCGGCGCAGCGGCCCGCGCGGGGCTGCCAATAATGAGGCGTTACAGCGCCCGTAACAGTGTTACGCGCGGGATAACAAATCGGTCACGCGACCCAGTCCACGTCCGGGTCCGGGGCGTAGCACACGTTCGCGCCGGTCCGGACGAACAGCTCGAAGTGACGCGCGAGCTCGGGGAGCAGCGTCTGGAGTTTCTCGATGACCGCGTCGATCGCGTTCTTGATGGACGTGCGGACGCTCGTCGATTCGTCCCCGACGCGCCGCACCCGCCCGCCCAACCCGCGCGCCGCTTGGACGCGCACGGTGACGACGTGGAGTTGTTCCTGTAGGCGCTCCACCCGGACCGGATCGTGGTCCCTCCGGGCCCGGTCGATTTCTTCAAGCAACTCCTGGCACACGCGCTCCTCGGCCGCGGCCGCACTCCGGTCCACGGCCTCGACGCCCGGGAAGGGCTCGGGACCCGTGCGCCCGTGGACCCGGTCCCGGAGTTCCGAGGCGCGGAGCTCCTTCCCTTTGGCCTGGATCAGGTGCGACAGGTACCAGAGCCCGATCAGGTCCTTGAAGGGCACCGTTTTCCCGGCGAACGTCACCAGCCATGCCTCGCCCGCGCGCCAGAGCGCGTTCGGGGCACGGTCGGGTGACGGCCCCGGCATCAACGGCTGCGCGGTCCAGGCGAGGGACGCCTCGAGCGGCGAGAGCGGGTACAAGCGCCCCGGGCCATCGGCCGTAACGACCGTTGCCAGGGGAACGAGTGTGACTCCACTGCGCCGGGCATCCGAACCGACCGCAGCGACCGCGCGCCGGCTCGTACAGAGCAGGAGCAACGGTCCGTGGCACCGGATCCGAAGGCACTGGACCAGGGTTTGGAGCTCGTCCGCGCTTGCGGTAAAGGTCAGGAAGCACGTGTACCGGGTGCCGTCGGCGGCGCTAAACGACCCGAGGTGAGTGGCCCCGCGCTCATCCGGCTCGCTTACCGGTTCGGGGCGGAACCCGAGCGCGTCCGCGACCGCGCTCGTCAGCGCCTGGTGATCGTTTGGTGTGCCGAGTTGGTGCGGGCGCGAATCCCGATTCGGCGCAAACGGGTGGAGCTGCAGGAACGGGCGCAGGTCGAGCCCGGACACGAGCGGGAGCTCCGGGCGCGTGTCGGGGCCTTCTGGGAGGTGGCACCGGGTTGCGGGCGTAGTTCCCGGGTCGGGAGGGGCCGGTCCGGCAGACGCGTCCGCAGTTACGGCACACGGGGGAATCGGTTCGTCCGGGGCGGTCGTCGGATTCCGAGTAACCATTTGTGGTGATTGGTCATGGTGTTGGGCATGATGCACGAGATAATGTCCGTAAGCATCCACAGTAGTTTCAAGTGATTTGGCAGTGCCGCATGGGAGTTCCTAAGTTCAAGGTTCTCAGGCACTTGAACGGAGCCTCCCATGCGACGTGGTTACTCTACGATCACCCCGGCGGTGGTCCACGCACTGACGCGCCGAACGTTGAACGGGCCCTGGGTTGGACCGACTACAAGCGGTCGGTCACGCGCACCCAGTTGCTCGACCTGGTGCTGTTGATCGCGGGCACCACCCGCACGTTGTTCGCGGTAGTGACCCGGTACTTCGGGTTCTCCCACGAGACCGCGCGACAGGCGATGCACGCCAACCGGGGTTCCAGGACCAACTCACGGCCCGGTTGGTGGATGCCCTTCACCAGGTGGCGGGGTTCACGCGCCGGGACCGGAGGCGCCGGTGGACGTGTGCCATCGATGTGCATTACGTCCCCTTTATGGGGATCGCAGCACCCCGGGGATCATCGGCGGACCCAAGAAGGCCGGGACCTCGTTCTTTCACGCGCACGCCACCGGGGTCCTGATTCACAAGCACCGGCGGTACACCGTGGGGCTGATGAGCGTGACGAAAGGAACCAAGCCGCACCAGCAGGTGCAGACCCTTCTGGACCAGGTGGCGGCCCGCGGGCTCACGGTCCGCGGGGTGGTTCTGGACGCCGGGTTCGACAGCGGGGAGACCCTGTTGCTGTTGCAGGAACGGAACCTGAGCTACACGGTCCCGATGCGCAAGAAGGGCACCGGTACCAACCGCCGCAACGCCAGCTACACCCAACCCCACGGCACCATCACCACCATGGGTGGGTCACCGAGAAGAGCCGCAAGGCGGTATCGACTCGGGTGCTCGTGTGGCAACGGAAGGGCGAATCGCACGCCCGGGTGTACGCGTTCCGCGGGTGGGGCGATGCGACCGCCGTGTCGGAGGCGAACCGGGCTCGGTTGGGGCGCCGGCGGTACCGAGAGCGGTTCGGGATCGAGACCAGCTATCGGCAGAAGAACCAGGCCCGCGGGTACCACCAGCACCAACCCCGAGTACCGGTTGCTGCTCGAGGGCGTGGCCCTGCTGTTGCGCCAGGTGTGGGTGTACCTGACGCCCGGATCGCTCGGGCACGCGGGCTCGCGCCGACCGCCTGGGTCGCCCAGTTCCCGTTGGCCGAGATGCTCGACTGGCTCACGCAACGGATCCGCTCACGATACCCACGCACACGATGTATTACCCTGCCACACAATACACTTACAACCAACGCAACGCCTTGAAACTACTGATCCAGGTTACGGACGTACACATCGAACAGCAGACTGCACCCGCACCATCCGCACAATCTGAGTTGCCCGAAAAAGGTAAAATGGTTCCCGGGTTCAGGCGCCCGTGCGATTGGTTCCGAGTGCGGCCCACATCTTGCGGCTGGCTGGCGGCGCCAGTCGGGCGTGACGGCGATCGGGCGCAAGTCCCGGAGTACCAACGGGTCGCGCCCGCGCGTCACCTTGGTGAGGAACAGGAGCGCCTTCTGGATGTCGGGCGCGAGGTGGAGCAGGGCCATGATCTGGCTCACCCGGCCCGGGTCACGTGCCCGAGGCGCAAGCTCCGCGTGGTCGGTCACCTCACCGGCCCGGATCAGGTCCTCGAACCGCAGGGCCAGCGCCATGAGCCGGGCTGGTAATCGGCATTCAATCTAGGTCCACCATCGGCGCCGAATCCCGGTCCACCGGCCGAGGTGAGGGGTCAGGTCATTTCCCCTTCTTGGGGTCGTTCTGTTGCTTGGCGGTCATGGACTCGCGGAACCGGTAGCTCGCCGTTCATCTCGAAGATGTCGCACCGATGGGTGAGCCGGTCCAGCAGAGCCGCCGTCATCCGGTCCCCCTGGAACACGGTGCCCCACCTCGCTGAACGCCAAGTTGCTCGTCACCAGCACGCTGCGCCGCTCGTACCGGTCCGCGAATACCTGGAACAGGAGCTCGGCACCACCCCGACTGAACGACAGGTACCCCAGCTCGTCGATGATCAGCAGATCGATGCGGTCCAATTGCGTCAGCACCCGGTCCAGCCGGTGGTTCTGTTGGGCCTCTTCCAACTGCGTCACGAGTGCCGCGGCCGTCACGAACTTCACGCGCCGGCCGAGCCGACACATCGCGAGCCCGAGTGCCGTCGCGAGGTGCGTCTTGCCCGTTCCCGCGTTGCCGATCAGGCAGCAGTTGGCGTGCTCCTCGACCCACGCCCCGCGCGCGAGTTCCAGCACCTTCTGCTTGGGCACCGACGGGAGCGTGCTGAAGTCGAACGTGTCCAGATCCTTGATCACCGGGAACCCGGCGGCGCGGATGCGTGAGGCCAGCGCGTTCGCGGATCGCGTGGTCACCTCGGCCTCGGTCAGGCGCAACAGGTAGCCCTCGTAGGATTCGTTCTTCGCGTCGGCCTCACGGGCCAGCTTCTCCCACTCGCTGAGCATCGTCGGCAACTTCAGGTGCTTCAGGTTGGCCTTGAGCAACAGCGGGGTCGTCTCGGCGGGCATCGGCATCTCCTTGGGACGGGGAACGGGTCAGCAGGCGATCGAACTGGGCGAGGTCGGCGGGCTGCACGGTCACGGCCGCGAGGCCGAGCGACATCGCGTTGTCACTCGACGACGGTGCGATGTCGCAGCGGAACGGTCGGGCCGCCGCGGTGATGGTCGTGGCATCGAGTTCGCCCCGCGCCAAGCACCCCGTGACGACGGACGCGAGGCGCTCCACCGGGTGGCTCGCGAGCAACTGCAGCACGCGGATGTGGTGCCGCGTCCCGACGCACGATCCGAGCCGCGCGACGAGGGCCGCGCGCAGTTCGGTGAACACGGGCGGCAGTTGCCAGTCGCGATACACCGGCGCGTGATCGAGCGCCGCGGGCTTCTTCTCCAGGGTTCCGAGGAAGTGGAGCGGGTCGAGAACCTTCTGGCCGCTCCCGTAACTCCGGGCGTGAGTGGCGACCGTGGCCCCGTCACCGACGACCTCAACTCGGTCCACGTACCCCTTCGCGGTCACCACGCGGAACGCCCACCGGCGCGGCACGCTGTAACTGTTGCGGTCGAACCGGACCGTCTGGTACTTGTCCACCTGGCCCGGTTGGAGGATGCACGCATCGAACCGGTGCGTCGGAACGGGCAACGCGGCCGCACGGTCGCGCTCGAAACGCGCGGACACGGACAGCGCGTTGTCACCGCACGTACGGTCCCGCGCCGCGAGGTACTGGCGCAGCAGATGTGCGTTCAACTCACCGAGGTCGGCGACGCTTGGCACGGGCGTCGCCCACTGCCGTTCGAGATCCTGCACCCGCTTCTCGACGCGCGGCTTCTCGGTCGGGGTCGCGGGCATGCAGAACCGGGGCGCGAACGTGTAGTGGCTCGCGAGCGCCGCGTACCGCGGGTGCGGGGTGCGCTCCCGGCCCTTGTGGATGCGGACCGCGACGGTCCTGGGGTTGTCCCACCACAGCTCGCGGGGCACGCACCCGAAGAACGCGAACGCCTCGACGAGTCCGTGCAGAACGGCTTCGGTGCGCTCGGTCGGGAGCGCAATGGCGAACGGGCAGTTGGAGTAGCTCCAGGTGACGACCAGCACGGGCATCAGCCGGCGCCCGTCGGGGAAGTCCACGTGGATGTGCCCGAAGTCGGCCTCGGCGCGATGACCGGGCGGGTGCTCGAGCGGGATGAACGTCTCGCGACGATCGAGGCGGTGCTGCTTCAGGTAGCGCCGCACCTGGTCATAGCCGCCCGCGTAGTTGTTCTCGGCGACGAGTCGTCGGAAGATCTGACTGGCGGTGTGCCGCTGCTTGGGTGGCGCGGTCCGATCGGCGACCAAGATGTCATCAACGATGGCTCGGAACGCCCCGAAGGTCGGAGCCGGGCGCGGCTGGGCGAGCGTGTAGGGCACCGGCGCGGGGTTCGCCAGCGCGTGGCGAACCGTGTCACGCCCGAGGCCCAGTTGACGGGCGATCTTCCGGGCGCTGAGGCCGTTGCGGTGCAACCGCCGGATCTCTGCGAAGTCGTCCACCGTACGCATCCTTCCCCCCTGCGGCCGGCCGAAATGCCGATCGCAGGGGCTGTGCTACGGTGGACCTGAATTCGATGCCGAAGTGGACCTGGATTACGCGCCGATTACCACCGGGCGACCCGCGGGACGCGCCCGGGCTCGGGTGGCACGGGCGCCGGACCGGGCCGCAACTCCTTGGCGCGCCCGCGCCGGGCGAAGTGGATCGTGCCCGCCACGGTCAGTGCGCTTGTGGTGCTCATGCGATCTCCCGTTGATCCGGGCGCGCGGCCCACTCGTCGGCGAGGGCCTTGATCCCGGTCGGGTGGAACGACACGGTGACCTGCCCGTCGCGCCCGTCGTACTCGACCTTCTCCACCAGGAGTGCGATGACCCGGGCCCGTTCGAGCGGGGTGAGCGTGCCCCAGACCGGATCGAACGCCGCGAGCGCGCGGGCCGCGTCGTCCTCGGGGATCAGTTGGCTCGTCACGGTCCGGATGTGCTCGCGCACCTTGGCGGCGCGGTGCTCGGCCGCCTCGATGCGCGCGTGCAGGTCCGCGAGGCGCGCCACGAGCGGCCAGTTGTCCTCCCCGGGTTTCAGCTGGACCGAGAGCCGGCGCACCTCCCCGTGCCACGCGCGCAGGTCCTTCTCCAATCCCCGGTGCTCGGCCTCGAGTTCCGCGGTCCGGGCCGCGCCCTTCTCCCGCGCTTGCTCGAGCACCTGACGGAGCAACTCGGGGTCGCGCCCGACGCCCCGGACGCGCTCGACCACGAACCCCTCGATCGGTTCGGCCGGGATCGATTTGGACGGGCACGCCCGGTACCCGCGCTTCTGGGCCGTGCCGCACACGTAGTACCGGTACCGCTTGTTCCCCTTGGTGCTGTGGCTCGGGGTCATCGCGCACCCGCACGGCCCGCACCGCAACAGGCCCTTCAGCAGCGCCCCGAATGGGTTCCGCACCAGGGCCCCGCCCGTGCGCCCGTTGCGCGTCAGGGCGTGCTGCACCGCGGCGAACACGCCCGGGTCCACGATGGCCGGGTGCTCGCCCGCGTGGACCTCGTCCTTGTACCGCACGTGCCCCACGTACAGCGGGTTTGTGAGCAGGTTGTACAGGTTCGTGCGGTCGAACGGCTTGCCGCCCTGCTCCGGACCCTTGCGCGTGGCCCAGCGCTTGGTCGTCCACTGGCGCCGCTCGAGTTCCGTGACCACCGGCACGAGCGCCCCGTGCTCCAAATACAGTGCGAAGATCTGGCGCACGCGCTCGGCCTCGGCGGTGTTGAGTGCGAGCTTGTACCCGCCCGGGTCGATGTCGTACCCGAGGACCGGGTGGCCCCCGGCCCACTTGCCCTTGCGCCGCGTGGCCGCGATCTTGTCCCGGGTCCGCTCCGAGATGATCTCGCGCTCGAACTGCGCGAACGACAACAAGACGTTGAGCACGAGCCGGCCCATGCTGGTCGCGGTGTTGAACTGCTGGGTCACCGAGACGAACGCGACCTTTTTGTCCTCGAACGTGCGCATCAGCTGGGCGAAGTCGAGCAACGACCGGGACAGGCGATCGACCTTATAAACGATGATGCAGTCCACCTTCCCGTCGGAGACATGTTCGAGGAGCTTGTGCAACCCGGGGCGATCGGTGTTCCCGCCCGTGTACCCCCCGTCGTCGTACTTCTCGGGCGACAGGGCCCACCCCTCGCCGGCCTGCGAGCGGACGAACGCTTCCCCGGCCTCGCGCTGTGCGTCGAGCGAGTTGAACTCCTGCTCGAGCCCCTCCTCGGTGGACTTGCGCGTGTAGATCGCGCACCGCACCCGTTTCACCGGTTCTCGGTCCGCGGGCTTCGGTTGGGGTTGCGGTCGGTTGAGTCGGGTCGTGTGCGAGGTCATGCGCGCTCCGGTTTGTTGAGTTTGAAGAAGTGGAACCCGTTGCAGTGGGTGCCGGTGACGGCCTTGGCCACGGCGCTGAGCGAGGGGAACACGCGCCCGTCGTACTCGAACCCGGTGGGGAGCACCTTCACGTGGACCGTGGCGCCCTTGTACGCGCGGGTAATCACGCTCCCGGGCGGGGGCAGGCGCGCGTCGCTCGTGTCCCTGGGCACGGTGCCGGTATGCACGGGTCCGGCGGAAGCGGTGCTCCCCTTGGGCGGGATCAGGCGGATGTCCGCGTCCCGGGCCAGTTGCACTGCTCGGGTCCGGGCCCGGGCCGAGAGGTCGCCCTCGGCGAGCACTTGCAGGCGCCACGCGATGCGGCGCACGAGCCACGTGCGGTTCCCGGTCGTGGTCGGCTCCCCGAACACCTCCGCGTACCGCGCGCGCAGGTCCGTGGGCGTGAGCCGCTGGAGCGCGGCGAGTTCCTTGGCGACATTGATCTCCACCCGCAATCTCCTCGAAAATCCTGGGAATCTCTGGTTCCGGCGGTGTTAACCGCCGGTCCCAGTGACGCTCTTCCGAGGGCCCGCAGCAAGTCCATTCGCGGCAGATTCTGAAGGTTTTTCTGACGTCAGAGGTGGATCGATAGGTGACGCGAGGAGGTCCGAGCCGAGGCGCACGAGCCCGGTCGCGAGGAGGCGCGCGAGCTCGCGAGTGCGTTCGTCGGGCGTGAGGGTGGACGGATCGCGTGTGGACGGCATCGGGGCACCTCGGGGTAAGCCCCAGCGCCCTTCGCGTCGCGACCGGCGGGCTGGCGGATGAATGGGAGAAAAGTCTCTACCTTAGATGTTACGCAGTGCGGCATTTTTGGGCCTTGCGCGGGTGTGGGTGTGGGTCTACGATCGTGTCATGAGCGTGCCCAAGGTGTTCCCGCAGGACTACATCGACTTCTTGATCGCGACCCCGAAGGGGTACTCGGGTACGGAGGCAGCTCGGGTACAACCGAGCCAACCCGACCCGCCGGCCCACGATGCGTTTACCCGTCTGCTCGCGCGCGTGGAACCCGATCCCGACACCCTTTGGGCCGAAGCACGAACCCAGGTCCGGCGCGACGACGGGGTGCTGGTCGTGGACGATTCGACCCTGGACAAGCCCTACGCCCGAGCCATCGAACTGGTCACCCGGCACTGGTCCGGCAAGCACCACGCGGTCGTTCGGGGGATCAACCTAGTGTCCCTGCTGTGGACCGACGGGGACCGACACATCCCGTGCGACTACCGGATCTACAACAAGGACGCCGACGCGCGCACCAAGAACGACCACTTCGGGGACATGATCCGGGGCGCCTATGCCCGGGGCTTCAAGCCCCGGGGCGTCGTGTTCGACGGGTGGTACAGCAGCCTGGATAATCTGAAACTGATCCGCAACTGCGGGTGGGTGTGGCTCACCCGGCTCAAGTCGAACCGGCTCGTGAACAAGGATCGAGAGGGCACACGGGCGCTGGAGCACACGACCATCGCGGCGACCGGCACGGACGTGTGGCTCACCGGATTCGGGTTGGTCAAGGTATTCGGGATTGCCACCCCAGACGGGGGCACCGCGTATTGGGCCACCAACGATCTGGGGATGACGGACCTGACCCGGGTGCAACTCGCCGAGTTCAGTTGGGCCATCGAGCACTACCACCGGGGGATCAAGCAATGCACCGGGATCGAGCGGTGTCAGTGCCGAACGGCCCGCGCCCAGCGCAACCACATCGGGTTGGCCCTGCGCGCGTTCCTACGGTTCGAGGCGCATTGTTTTGCGACGGGCATCAGTTGGGTCGAAGCCAAAACCGCGATCATTCGTGAGGCCGTGCGAGACTACCTGACACGACCCCACATTGGCTTCCCAAACCACCGCACTGCGTAACACCTATACCTGTTAATTACACCGAACGTGACCAAAGTGTTCAGAGAAGTGCGATCGAGGTGTTGATCGCCCGACGACCGTGGCTCACGCTCTCAGCGTCAGCTGAACCTGAGTGGCGCAGAGGAAAAATTGCCGGACGCAGCCGTGTCGGGGGTAACGCTCGTCGGATGAGATGCTCCATCCGGTGTGTCGGACCGGAGCGCGCAACGGACATGCGTTTGGGCACAGCTGTCGATTAGATCCAGGGGAGCACTTCCGGATTACCTCGGCACTACTTTCCGGTGCAGAAGCGGCGTCGCCGGAGCATGGGGTGCGTAGGATACACGAAATCAAGCGGTAATTGAGGCTGCGGGCCGAAACGGGCCGCAACCGCAGTGCCCGTTTCGGCCCGCAGCGCAGGCAATTCCCTTCTCTTTCCCTTCTGGCTCAAACTGGTCTTCGAGCCGCGCTCCCGGCACCGTTCGCCGCTGATTCGTGAACGCGTGCCCGATCCGACCGGTCTTCCGTCTCGTCTCGGACGGCGGCAGGAACGTGCAGGCGGACTCGATGCGAAAGTCGCCGCCCGGGCAAAAGTTGCGGTCCGACTTGCGCGACGCGGCACACGGGAGGATGCGGGCGTCGAGATTGAGCTCGCTCAATCGCCCCGCAGCTGCCGCTGCTTGCGGTACTCGCCGGGGCTCACACCGAGTTCGCGGCGCAAGACCTCGTACAGTCGCTGGATGTTGTCGATTCGGGCCATAAGGTGGATTCCCAGATTCGTTACCATTTTTCCCCGGAACGATACTCCGGAGTGCGAGGATGACGAGTACTATCCCGGTTACGTCGCCCGAGGTGCCCGCATGATTCGCCGTCAAATTTTCGTCGTCGCGGCCCTCGCCGCTCTGTCGGTTCCCGCGGGAGCGGCGGACAAGCCCGTGAAGGTGTTCGTCCTCGCCGGGCAGTCGAACATGGAAGGGCACGGGTTCATCGCAGCCGACCCGAAGCGGAACGAGGGCAAGGGCAGCCTGGAGTACGTGGCCAAGCGGCCCGACACCGCCGCCAAGTTCAGGCACCTACTCGGCGAGGACGGCAAGTGGGCCGTCCGGGACGACGTGTGGATCCACTACCTCGACCGCAAGGGGAAACTCACCGCCGGGTTCGGAGTGAAAGAGGACCGCATCGGCCCGGAACTCGGGTTCGGGTGTGTGGTCGGCGAGGCCTACGAGGAGCCCGTCCTGCTCATCAAGCTGGCGTGGGGCGGGAAGAGCCTGGCCGTGGACTTCCGCCCGCCGAGTTCGGGCGGGGAGGTCGGGCCGTACTACAAGGAGATCGTGGCCCGCACAAAAGCCGTGCTGAAGGACCTGAATAAGGAGTTCCCGGAGTTGGGCGACCGCGGGTACGAACTGACCGGGTTCGGCTGGCACCAGGGGTGGAACGACCGCGTGAACCGGGCCTTCAACGACGAGTACGAGAAGAACCTGGCGCACTTCATCCGCGACATCCGCAAGGACCTCGGGGCGAAGAACCTGCCGTTCGTAATCGCCGAGACCGGCATGAGCGGCCCGGAAGAGAAGCACCCGCGGCCGCTCTCCCTGATGAAGGCGCAGGCGGCGGTGGCCGAGTACCCGGAGTTCAAAGGGAACGTCGCGTTCGTCGGCACCAAGGCGTTCTGGCGGGCCGATGACGTCTCCCCCAGCAACCAGGGCTACCACTGGAACACCAACGCCGAGACGTACTACCTGATCGGCGAGGCAATGGGTCACGCCATGAAGAAACTGTGCGCGCCGCCGCCCGCCGCCAAGAACCCCCTCAGCGATTGGAAGCACTCGGGAACGCTCACGCTGTTGACCACACCGGACGGGGCGAACCTGCCCCCGACGGCCGCCGTGACGGATTTCCCCGTGCTCGTCCGGCTGCACCGCGACTGGTTCGACTTCACCCAGGCGCGCCCCGATGGTGCCGACGTGCGGTTCACCACCGCCGAGGGCGCGCGGTTGGCCCACCAGGTCGAGGAATGGGACGTGAAAGCCGGCACCGCGAGCGTGTGGGTGCGGGTGCCCAGCATCAAGGGCAACTCGCGGCAGCCGCTCCGGATGTACTGGGGCAAGGGCGACGCCGTGAACGAGTCGGACGGCACGGCAGTGTTCGCCCCGTCGAACGGCTACCTGAGCGTGTGGCACATGGGCGAGGCGGTCGGCGACGACGCGGGGACGCTGACCACGAAAGACCTCGGCACGACCCCGGCAAAGGGGGTCATCGGGGGCGCCCGGCATTTCGACGGGAACGCCCGCGTCACTTGCGGTGACAAGATCACGAACTATCCGACCGGGGACGACCCGCACACCACCGAGGTCTGGTTCCGACCCGAGACGTGTAACACGACGCTCATCGGCTGGGGCAACGAGAAGCCGCAGGGCAAAGTGGTGATGCAGTTCCGCGGCCCGCCCCACGTCCGCATGGACTGCTGGTTCTCCGGGGCCAACGTCGAATCCGCCGGGCCGATGAATCTGAACGAGTGGGTCCACGTCGCGCACGTCTGCCAGCGCGGGGATTCTCGCCTGTACGTGAACGGCGTGCTGGCGGGGGCGTCCGCCCGAAAGGACTCGCCGCTGAAGATCGCCGGTCCCGTCGGGCTGTGGATCGGTAACTGGCACGACCAGTCCCGGTTCAAGGGAGATCTGGACGAGGTGCGGGTCTCGCAGGTGGCGCGCTCGGCCGACTGGTTGCGGCTGCAGTACGAGAACCAGAAACCGCTGCAGACCCTCGTGGGGCCGCTCGTGAGTGCGGGAACGGACTTCTCGGTCGAAGCACAGAGCGCAACGGTCCGGGAGGGCGGGAGCGTCCGCGTGACCGCCCGGGCGGGCGGGGCGCAGAAGCTGTCCTGGTCGGTGGTGAGGGGTGACCGGGAGGAGGTTCTCGCGGTCGATCGCTCCGCCGTCGAGTTCGCGCCCGGCCGCGTGACCGGGGACACGGCGGTAAAGCTGCGGCTCAGGGCCGTGTTCCCGAGCGAGGTCAAGATTCGCGACATCGGCCTGACCGTCCAGGAAGCGATCCCCGACCCGGAGTTCACCCTGCACATCCCGACCGAGTGGGACGGGCGCAAGGAACTCGTCCTTGAACCCCAAATCACGAACCTCGCCGCCCTGAAGGCGGCCGGCGGCGGGGCGACGGACGTGCGGGTGGAATGGTCCGCGGGGCCGCTGGCCGTGATCAAGGAAATCGTGGCCGGAAAGCTGCGCCTGCTCCGGGCACAGAACAGCGGCCCCCTCACGGTCACGGCCACGCTCAGCAACGGCGGGCGGGCCGTCACCCGGTCCGCTACGATCACCGTCAAAGAACCGGCGACCGATGCGTGGGTTCAGCGCGTCCCGGAGCGCGACGAGAAGCCCGAGGAGGGCCAGTTCTACGCCCGGGACGACCGCAACGAGGGCACGCTCCACTACCGCGGCACGCTGGACAAGCCTGCGGACGAAGTGTTCCTGAAGGTGTACTGCGACGACAAACCGTTCGCGACCGAGACCGGCAAGCCGGGCCGGGACCTGAGCTACGCGCTCGCGGCGAAACTGAAACCGGGCCTGGTGAAGTACCGTGTCGAATTCGGCACGCGGAGCCGCGGCACGGACACCGTGCTGCACAAGGTCGGGGACCTCGTGTGCGGCGATGTCTACCTGATCGAGGGCCAGTCGAACGCGGAGGCGCTCGACCTGCCCGGGGAGACGCCACGGGAGACGAGCCAGTGGGTTCGCACGTATGGCGGCCCCCTGGGGCGCGACACGGACGGCGCGGGCTGGGTGCGCGAGCGCACGAAAAAGGCGGGCGGCAAGGCACCGAATCTGTGGGGGCTGGCCGTCTGGAAGTCCAAGCCGCCCGAGCACGAGGCGTTCGTCGGCTGGTGGGGGATGCAACTGGCCAAGCGGCTGGTCGAGAGCCAACAGGTGCCCGTGTGCATCATCAACGGCGCACTCGGCGGCACGCGCATCGACGAGCACCAGCGCAACCCGGCCGACCCAGCCGACCTCTCGACGATTTACGGCCGCTGGTTCTGGCGGGTGCAACGGGCGAAACTCACCCACGGGGTCCGCGCGGTCATCTGGCACCAGGGCGAGAACGACCAACCGGCCGACGGCCCGTCGGGGGAGTACGGGTGGAAGAACTATCACCGCTATTTCGTCGAAATGGCCGCCGGGTGGAAGCGGGACCTCCCGAACGTCCGGCACTACTACGCCTTCCAAATCTGGCCGGACTCGTGCGCGATGGGCGGGCGGGACGGCGCGGGCGACCGCTTGCGCGAGCAACAGCGCACCCTCCCGGACCGGTTCTCAAACCTGAGCGTCCTGTCCACGCTCGGCATCCGTCCGGGGGGCGGCTGCCACTTCCCAAGGGAGGGGTACGACGAGTTCGCCCGGTTGCTGCAACCGCTCATCGAGCGCGACGTGTACGGGAAGAAACCGACCAAGTCCATCACGCCGCCGAACTTGAAGCGGGTCGCCTTTGCCAACGCCGAGCGGGACGCGCTGACGCTCGAATTCGACCAACCCATCGTGTGGAAGGAAAAGCTCGCCGGCCAGTTTTACCTCGACGGGGCGAAGGACCAGATCGCCACCGGCAGTGTTGAGGGCTCGACCCTCACGGTGAAATTGAAGGCCCCATCCGCCGCAAAAAGTATCACCTACCTGAAGGAAAGTGCGTGGAGCCCGGACGCCTTGCTCGTTGGGAAAAACGGCATCGCCGCCCTGACCTTCTGCGAGGTGCCCGTCTTGCCCTGGCGCCGCTAGCGGAGGAAACCGCACCGCCGCACACGCACCCCCGATTGACCCGAAGAGGACGCCAAAATGAATCGTTTGATGTTCCGCCCGCTTGTGGCGGCCGGCCTGATACTGTTGTTCTCCACCAGAGACGTGACAGCGGCCGACCCGTCACCGCAGAATGCGGAGATGGCCGGCTACTTGCTCGTGCCGCACGGCAGGGTGGACGCGAAGTACAACGCCGGCTTCTCGATGTACGTGGCGGCGTGGCCGCTGCTGAAGAACTACCCGGGGCAGGACTTTCAGAGCGGGCTGTTCGGCACCTGGATGTTCTCCCAGTACGACGGGCCGAAGCCGGAGAAGGCGTACTCGGACATCGAAGGCGGGCTCGGCTGGTGGCGCGACACCCGCTTCGCCACCGAGACGCCGAAGTTCATCATGGGCGGGGTGGCGCTCGAGTTCAGCGAGTGGGCGAACGGCCCCGGCGCGGGCAAGGGCCGCGACTGGAAGAAGCCCGCCGGCAAGTACGCCGTCGCCCAACTCAGCCCGTGGGTGCTCTGGCCGCCGGACGGGTTGAACCTGAAGCCGGGCACGAACGGCGAACTGTTCGGGTACGGCTACCTGCCGCTGCCGCTGACGCCGGCCAAGAAGACCACCGCCGGAAAGGGCGTGCCGACCGGCGGTCAATGCTGGACGCTGTTCCTGAACACGGGCACCTTCAAGGGGCCGGTGGCGTTCTTTACGCCGCACTTCTGGTCGCGGCCGACCGTCGAGAAGCCCGAACTGGGCGGGCTGTTCCTCGACACGCGCCCGTCCGATCCGAATAAGGCCGTACAGATGGAGACGCAACACGTCCCGGCGTACATCGCCGTGGACGCGAAGGGCACCAGTTACGCCCGCGTCGCACCCACCCAGTTCCCGGCCAGCGCCGATAAGGACGCGCCTCTGATTCACCGCATCACGGCCTATAACAAGTCGGCGCTGTGGGACGGCGTGCAAGCGTGGTTCGCCGGCGGCAAGGAGGTGTCGGGCACCATCGACCCGAAGGCCGCAGTCGTTCAACCCTTCGAAAGCAAGGGCGGGGCGACCTGGCGGATTTACCCGCCGAACAAGGAGCGAGACCGCCGCGCGCAGGTGGCCTGGGGTTCGTTCGCCACGCCCACCGCACTCGACGAAACCACCTACGGGTACAAGTGGTCGGACGCCGTGATGAAGAGCGATGTGCTCGTCACCCTGCCCGAATACTACCGCCTTGAGAAGGACAAGAACGACAAGGAGCGGTGGGTGGTCGTGAGCGCGAAGGACGTGCCGGTCGAAACCGGACTGGCGAGGGCCGAGTTCCCCCGTCGTCGCACCGCCAAGCCGCAACCCTACGTCACGCCCGACGAGGCCGGGAGCAGCTGGAAGAAGCCGGGGCCGGCGGCCGGACCGTTCGAGGCGAAACTCGGCGACGGCAGCGTGGTCACGTACTACTGGTACCGCTTCGCCGACCAGCCCGCGCTGTTGAACGCCGACCTGACCCAAGCCGAGCGGGAGGCGCTTCAGAAACGCGTCGAGTTGCTGCACAAGAGCTGGACGAAGGACCGTGAGTACCTCCCGCCGCCGACCGTCGGCAAGCTGGCCGACCTCGACCCGGCCGTTCTCGTCACCCCACCAAAAGGCCTGGAAATCGGGTACGTGCCGATCGTCACCCGCCAGGCCAAAGCCGAGGAGAAGTGAGTTACGCGCCTCCGCCTGTTCGCCGTCGTCACCCTGATCGCGTTGGCCGGCACCGCGCCCGGCCAGAAGGTGCCCGACGTGAACCTGAAGCCGGACGACCCGCCCGGAGGCGCCGGCAAGCCCGTCAAGGTGTTCATCCTGATGGGCCAGTCGCACGTGGTCGTCACGGGCGACATCGGCCCGGAGTCGGCCAAAGGGGTCTCTGACGTACCTGACGAAGACGGACAAGAAGTACCCGTGGCTGGTGGACGGCGACAAGTGGGCCGAGCGGAAGGACGTGTACTACGACGCCCGCGTGAAGAAGGGCGCCGCACTCAGCCCGGTGGCGAATAACGGCAAGGCCATCGGTCCGGAAGTCGGGTTCGGGTAACGGTGTCCACCTCGCGTAAGACCCGCGGGACGTAGTCCACGACCAGGTCGAACGGGACCACGGTCAAGGGCGGCGCGCCCCTGGATCGTCCTCGGCCTGATGAAGGACCGGACCGAGGACACCGCCGGCGGGAACCCCCGGCTGGCGGAGAAGCTGCGGGAACAGACTGCCGGGGCGCCGGTCGGGTACATGGCGACCAGCCCCACCCGGCTGCCAGTCTCACCGCGCCGGCTCTGATCTTCCTGGCCAATTGATGCGCGACCGAGTTGGCGTCGGTCGCCTCGACCTCAAGTTTCAAAACAGCGAACGGAACCCAGCCAAGCCAGTTCGCTCACCGCGGGCAAAACAGGTCAGCGTGGAAACTTGCCCGAATCCGTCCGTGGCGGAATGCAACAGCGATGTTTCCGCGCGAGAATACGAAACGATTGTCGCGCCGAGTACACGGCTCGGCGGGTGTAAGTGTGGACGGATCGCGTGTGGACGGCATCGGGGCACCGGGTGGTTGGCCCCAGCGCCCTTCGCGTCGCGACCGGCGGGCTGGCGGGAGAACCGAAAAAGTCTCTACCTGTCAATTACACCGAACGCGACCGAAGTGCTCAGTTCGGGGCTGGGGGCCGAACGCGCGAGTGAGCGCCGGAATGTGGCGCAAGTTTTGCTGTAGTTGCTATTTCAGAACGGCTCGGTGAACCGGTAAGCTGTGCCAGCGGAGGCGCCGCTTCGCTGCCGTCAGACATCGAGGGGCATCGTACCTATGCGAGACGCGTTCCGTTCCGCGATCCTCCTTGGCTTCGCGGCCCTGTCCGGCTGCGCGAAGCTGCCACACGGGAAGGGGGAACAGCCACCTGCACCGGTGACTGTAGCCACCGCCGGAAAGAAAACGGTTCCGATCCGGGTCCGCACCATCGGAACGGTCAAAGTGGTTTCTACCGTCGCCATTCGGGCACGCGTCGGCGGGCCGCTGACGGGCGTGTTCTTCAAGGAGGGCGATTCCGTGAAGGAGAACCAGAAGCTCTTCACGATCGACCCGGCGCCGTATGAGGCCGCGGTGCGCCAGGCGGAAACGAACATGGCGAAGAGTACGGCACTCCTCAATGGCGCGGAACTGGACCTCGCACGTGCGGAGAAGAGCAGGAAGAGCGGGGTGGGGTCGGACGTCGATTACGACTCGGCCCTCACGGCCGCCTCGAGTGCGCGGGCCGCCGTTGAAGCGGACCGGGCCGCGATCAATACGGCCAAACTGCAAGCGTCCTTCACCACCATCACCTCGCCGCTCGACGGTCGGGTCGGCGAACTCCTCGTCAACCGCGGCAACTTAGTGGACGCGAACGGGGTGAGCCCGCTGGTGGTCATTAACCAGATCAGCCCGATCTACGTCGCGTTCACGCTCCCCGAACAGCAACTGCCGGTCGTGACGGAGGCCCGTAAGAAGGGGCCGCTACGGGTCGAGGCGGACCTGCGGAGCGGCGGCGCCCTTGCGGTCGGGGAGTTGGCGTTCATCGACAACACCACGGACCCCCTGACCGGAACGATCCAGTTCAAGGCCGCGTTCGAGAACGCGGACCAGAAGCTCTGGCCGGGGCTGTTCGTGGACGTGGTGCTGACCCTTGGGGACCGGGCCGACAGCGTCGTCGTCCCGAGCGCGGCACTCCAGTCCGGGCAGAAGGGATTGTACGTTTACGTCGTGACCCCGGACAACAAGGCCGAGATGAAGCCCGTCGTCGTGGCGTTCGAGGTCGGCGGCGAGGCGGTGATCGCCTCGGGCTTGAGCGGCGGGGAGGCGGTCGTCGTGGAGGGCCAGTTGCGACTGGCCCCCGGCGCGCGAGTGGATCCGAAACCCGCCCCGGGGCTCGCGGGCGCGGCTCCCGCGGTTCCCGCTCTGGTTATTGAGGGGGCCAAGTGAACATCTCGGCCCCGTTCATTCTCCGCCCGGTGATGACGACCCTACTCACGATCGGGATCGTCCTGGCCGGGGTACTCGGGTACTCCTCGCTCGCGGTCGACGCCCTCCCGCGCGTCGATTTCCCCACCATCCAGGTGACCGCCGGGCTGCCCGGGGCCAGTCCCGAGACGATGGCGTCGTCGGTCGCCACGCCCCTGGAGAAGCAGTTCACCGCGATCCCGGGGCTGGAGAAGGTCAGTTCCACCAGCGCCCTGGGCACCACCTCGATTACCCTCGAGTTCTCGCTGAACCGTGACATCGACGACGCGGCGCTGGACGTCCAGTCGGCGATCTCCAAGGCGTCCCGGTCGCTCCCGACCGACATGCCGTCCCCGCCGTCGTTCCGGAAAGTGAACCCGGCCGACTCGTCGATCCTGGTGCTCGCACTGCGGTCGGACGCGCTCCCGCTGTACGAGCTGAACGAGTACGCCGACACGGTCCTGGCCCAGCGACTCTCGATGGTGCAGGGGGTGGCCCAGGTGGTCGTGTTCGGCGAGCAGAAGCGCGCGGTGCGGGTGCAGGTCGACCCGGACGTGCTGGCCGCCCGGCGGATCGGCATCGACGAGGTGTCGCTGGCGATCAAGGACGCGAACGTGAGCCTGCCGACCGGGACGTTCCAGGGGGACCGGCGCGCGTTCAACATCCAGTCGAGCGGGCAGCTGATGAGCGCCCGCGAGTACCGCCCGGTGATCGTCGCCTACCGGGGCGGCAAGCCGGTCCGGCTGGGCGAACTCGGCGCGGTGGCCGACGGGATCGAGAACGACAAGTTGGCCGCGTGGTTCACCGAGCGCGCCGCGGACGGCGCCCCGGGCGAGATGCCCCGTGCGGTCGTGCTCGGGGTCCAGCGCCAACCGGGCGCCAACACGGTCGAGGTGGCCGACGCCGTCAAGGCGCTGCTCCCGACCCTTCAGGCCCAGCTCCCGCCGTCGGTCCGGCTCGCGGTCCAGTCCGACCGTGCGACCCCGATCAAGGAGTCGATCGAGGACGTTCAGATCACCCTGATCGTGGCGTTCGTGCTGGTCGTGCTGGTGATTTTCCTGTTCCTGCGGAGCGTGCGCGCGACCGTGATCCCGAGTCTGGCGCTGCCGGTGTCCGTCGTCGCCACGTTCGCTGTGATGTACCTGTTCGGGTACACGCTCAACAACCTGTCGCTCCTGGCCCTGACGCTCGCGGTCGGGTTCGTCGTGGACGACGCGATCGTGATGCTGGAGAACATCGTCCGCCACCTGGACACGGGCAAGTCGCCGCTCCGGGCGTCGCTGGACGGGGCGCGCGAGGTCGGGTTCACGATCGTTTCGATGACCGTTTCGCTGGTCGCGGTGTTCATCCCGGCACTGTTCCTTCAGGGGGTGGTGGGCCGGTTGCTGCGGGAGTTCGCGGTCACCATTTCGGTGGCGATCGTCATCTCGGGGCTGGTGTCGGTCACCCTCACCCCGATGCTGTGTGCGCTGTTCCTCCGCGGCGGCCACGGGGCACCGGGGCGCGCGCGGCCGGGGCTCGTGTACCGGGCCACGGAACGGGTGTTCGACGCGGCGCTCGCGGGGTACGCTCGGACCCTGAAACTGGCCCTGCGGTTCCGGCTCGGGATGCTGGTGTTCTCGTTCGCGTTCGTCGCGGGCACCGCGTACTACCTCGTCGTGCTGCCGAAAGGGTTCCTCCCCAGCGAGGACACCGTCGACATCTCCGTGACGACCGAGGGACCGGAGGACGTGTCGTTCGAGGGGATGGTCGACGCCCAGCAGCGGGTGGCCGAAGTGCTGCGGCAGGACGAGAACGTAGAGGCCCTCAGCAGCACGGTGGGCGCGAGCGGCGGGAGCGGGGCGGGTAACGCCGGGCGCATGTTCGTTCGGCTCACGCCGCGCGCGACGCGCGACCTGTCGGCCGATCAGGTGATCGCGCGGCTCCGGAAGAAGACCGCGTCCGTGCCGGGCATTAAGGTCTACTTCCAGAACCCGCCGCCGATCCGGATCGGCGGCCGGGTGGCCAAGAGCGCGTACCAGCTCACGGTCCAGGGACCGGACACGGCGGAACTGTTCGCTGCGGTGCCCCGATTGGAAGAGCGGCTGAAGGCGATGCCGGAGCTGGCGGAGGTGTCCAGTGACCTCCTCATCCGAAGCCCCCAGGTCAACGTGCGGATCGACCGCGATAAGGCGACGAGCCTGGGCGTGAGTGCCCGACAGATCGAGGACGCACTGGCCAACGCCTACGGGTCGCGCCAGGTGTCGACCATCTTCGCGCCGACCAACGAGTACCGGGTGGTCCTGGAAGCGAGCCCGGAGTTCCAGCGCGACCCGGCGCTGCTGTCGCGGCTGTACGTCCGGTCCGCCGGCGGGAGCCTGGTCCCGATCGACTCGGTCGTCACGATGGGCCGTGGGGTCGGCCCGCTCACGGTCACTCACGCCGGTCAACTGCCGGCGGTGACGATCTCGTTCGACCTCGCTCCCGGTGTGTCGCTCGGGGACGGGCTGGCGAAGGTCGAGCAAGCGGCGCGCGAGGAGCTCCCGCCGACGCTCACCACCGGCTTCCAAGGGGCGGCCCAGGAGTTCCAGAAGTCCGCGCGCGGGCTCGGGCTGCTCCTCGTAGCGGCCGTGGTCGTCATCTACCTGGTGATGGGGATGCTGTACGAGAGCTTCGTTCACCCAGTCACGATCCTGTCCGGGCTACCGTCGGCCGGGGTCGGGGCGCTGCTGACGCTGGCCGTCTTCAAGAGCGAACTGAACCTGTACTCGATGGTCGGGTTGATTATGCTCATCGGGATCGTGAAGAAGAACGCGATCATGATGATCGATTTCGCGCTCGACGCGGAACGGGCGCAGAGCAAGTCGGCCGAGGAGGCGATCTACGAGGCGTCGCTGGTACGGTTCCGTCCGATCATGATGACGACCATGTGCGCCCTTCTGGGGGCGCTGCCGATCGCGCTGGGGTTGGGCGCGGGTGCGGAGTCCCGTAAGCCCCTCGGTCTCGCGATCGTCGGCGGCTTGCTGGTGTCCCAAGCGCTGACGCTGTACTTTACCCCGGTCTACTACATCTATCTCGACAAACTGCGGTTCGGTCGCCAGTGGTCGGCGGGTGACGCCTCCGCGGATTCCGCTCCGTGACTTGCACTTTAAATTCACTGCTCCGGAAGGAGCGGCACGCCAATTTGTAGAAGCGGTTCGGGGTGCGAGACGAACCCGGTGTTAACTCGCGTGTTGCTCTCTCGGCGAGACTCCGAGACTTTTGGGGCGAGAAAATCGGGGCGCGGGCGAGTGGAAGGACGCCCCCAGGTCATCCGCGGGGGTGTTCCGCATAGCACCGGCTCGGTCAACAGCAGACGAAATCAACCGTAATCTGCGCGCGACAAGGGCTTAGTGACTGTCCCATATGTGCGAAAAAGCCTGAGAAATCGTGGGTGACAACTCGAAAATACGGCGATTTCGAGGCATATGGGACAGTCACTGAGAAGGGAAAGCGCGATTAGCGTCGAAAAGGGAAACACCGTAGCACAGCCCCGCGAGCGACCCGTTGGTCGGCGGGGGTGGAGGATGCTCACGGTGGACGACTACGCACAAATCCGAGAAGCCCGGCGCGACGGACTCACCATCCGCGAACTCGCCGTGCGGTTCGGCCGCTCGCCCAAGACCGTCCTCAAGGCGCTGGCCGACCCTCAACCCCGACCGTACACCCGGACCGCGGTGCGGTCCGCGCCGGTGTTCGACCCGTTCCGCGCGATCGTCGATGACATCCTCGTAGCCGACCGGACCGCGCCGCCCAAGCAGCGCCACACGGCCACCCAGATCTTCCGGCGCTCGTCGCCGAGCACGGGTACACGGGCAGCTACCACCCGATCCAGCGCCACCTGAAGCAGCACCGCCTCGACCGCCGGGAGACGTTCATCCCGCTCGCGCACCCGCCGGGCCGTCGCGCCGAGGCCGACTTCGGGCACATCCACGCGGACTTCCCCGACGGGCGCCGGCTGGTACCCGTGCTGGTGGTCACCTGGAGCTACTCGAACTGCCCGTTCGCGCTGGCGCTGCCGACCGAGCGCACCGAGGCCGTACTTCAGGGGCTGGTCGAGGCATTCGCGTTCTTCGGGTGCGTGCCCCGCGAGCTGTGGTGGGACAACCCCAGAACGGTCGCGCCCGCATCCACAAGGGCCGGGAGCGCACCCCGCACCCGCAGTACGCGGCGCTCGCGAGCCACTACACGTTCGCGCCCCGGTTCTGCATGCCCGCGACCCCGACCGAGAAGCCGCGCGTCGAGAAGCGGGGTGCAAGACCTCGAGCGCCAGTGGGCCACACCGGTGCCGCGCGTCGGTGCCCTCGGTGAGCTGAACGCGCACCTGCTGCGGCAATGCCTCGCGGCGCGGGAGCGCACGTGCGGTGACAACACGTCGTCCGTGGCCACACGGTTCGAGCACGATCGCGCGGCCGCGCTCGCGGCTCCGGCCCGGGCGTTCGATCCGTGCGTGATCCAGCCCGGTCAGGCGGACAAGTACCAGACGGTGCCGTTCGACCGCAACCGCTACAGCGTGCCGCGCGGTGGGCGTTCCGCACGGTGAGCGTGAAGGTACGTGGACCGCGTCGAGGTCGTCGGTGACGGCCACGGTCGCCGCGCGCGCGCTGTTACCGGACCGGGCAGAAGGTCCTCGACCCGCTTCACTTCCTCGGAACCCTGGAGAAGAAGCCGGCCGCGTTGGACCCACGCGCCGGTGTACCGCGACTGGCAACTGCCCGCCGCGTTCGCCGCGTTGCGCGCGCGCTGGTCGCTCGGTTGGGGTCGTGCATCGGTAACCGGCACTACATCCGCGTGCTCCAACTGCTCGCCAACCACACGGTCGATCACATGGAGGGCGTCCTCGCCGGGTGCCTGTCGCGCGGCGAGCTCGACGCCGCAACCATCACGGGCGCGGCGCGCGGGGACGCTCGACGCGCCGTCCATCAGTGACCGCGCGTCGTCACTGGCTCTCGCCACTGTGACCGTGCGCCCCACCGACCTCGCCCAGTTTGATCGCCTGTTGTCCCGTTCCTCGTGTGAAGGAGATGCCGATGTCCGTCGAGACGACCCCGCTGTTGCTCAAGGCCAACTTGAGGCAACTGAAGCTGCCGACGATGCTCGGCGAGTGGGAGAAGCTGGCCCGTGAGGCCGCCACCCAGAACGAATCCTACGAGGGCTACCTGTTGCGCTGACCGAGGCCGAGGTGACCACGCGATCCGCGAACGCGCTTGCGTCGCGGATCCGCGCGGCCGGGTTCCCGGTGGTCAAGGACCTGGACACGTTCGACTTCACCGCGGTCCCGTCGCTGTCAAGCACAAGGTGCTGGAACTGGCGCGCGGGGCGTGGGTCGAGGAGCACGCCAACTGTTGCCTGATCGGGAACGCGGGCACGGGGAAAACGCACCTGGCGACCGCGCTGGGGCTGGCGATGTGTCGGCTCGGCCGCGCGTGAAGTTCGTAACGGCTGCGGGCCTGGTGACCCAGTTGGAGGCGGCCCAACAGCAGCACCGGCTGGACCGGGTGCTGGGCCACCTGGACCGCGTGGACCTGCTCATCATCGACGAGTTGGGGTACCTGTCGTTCAGTCGGTGGTGCCGAGCTCCTGTTCCAGGTATTCGCGGACCGGTACGAGCGGCGCAGCGTGCTGGTGACGAGCAACTTGGCGTTCAGCGAGTGGGGCACCGTGTTCCAGGGCGATCGGATGACGGCGGCTCTGCTGGACCGGCTCACCCATCGGTGCGACATCTTCGAGATGAACGGCGAGAGCTACCGGTTCCGCGAGTCCATGACCGCCAAAAAGCCGAACGACCCCAAGAAGGGTAAGTGACCCGCTCGAACACGGACTTGGTGTTTCCCTTTTCAAAGCTCAACACGTTTCCCCTTTCAAAGCTAATCACCATGGGGTCGTGATCCAATTCACCGGGGGTTCAGTGACTGTCCCATATGCCTCGAAATCGCCGTATTTTCGAGTTGTCACCCACGATTTCTCAGGCTTTTTCGCACATATGGGACAGTCACTCAGTCCCAGATGGACGTGTCCGGGCTCGCCATCGACCAGCTCGAACTGCTCGGGAACGATAACCGAGTGGAAATCGCCTCCAATACCGTGCTTCGGCTCAACGGCGGGGTGCTGACCGAGAACGTGATCAGTAGCGGCACGGGGAACATGCTGGTCAACCAGGACCTGTCGATCGACTCCACGAGTCAGCTCGACCTGACGGGCAAGCGCCCCGGTGCTCCGGGTGGACGGCGGCGCGCCGAGCTGACGGTCCGGGCGTACATCACGGGCACCGTCGGGCTCACGAAGACCGGCGGCGGGCCTGGACCTCCATAATAAGGTCATCTCGTACAGCTTCTCCGGGCCGGTCCAGCTCCTCGACGGGACCACGTACCTGGGGCGCAGAACTCGAACTCGATCGGCGGGTACGTGTACGGCACCACCGTGCGCGACAGCCTGACCGTCGGCGCCCGGCGCCCGTGTGGTGGTCCAGGGGATGAACCAGTTCGGAGAAGGCCCCGGTGTGCCCGCGTACAACGGGCGCACGCTGCGGCAGGGGACCGCTACCGTGGCGCTGGGTGCGGGGCCACACTCGAGCTGGGTACCCAGCTCGTCGCCGTCAAGTCCCTGGCCGGGGACGCGGGGAGCGTCGTGGTGCTGGGGGCGTGTCCGACTTCTACGTCGGGGCCCGTATGATCCGGCAACGGACACCGAGTTCGCCGGGTCGCTCACCGGGACCGGGCAGGTGCTCTACGCGAACCTGGGCACCTGGACGCTCTCCGGTGTGAGCACGTTCGATGGGTCCGTTTACGTCAACGCGGGCGCGCTCCGGGCCGGCGCCGCCGGGGCCTTATCGCCCAACGCACAAGTGTTCCTGTTCGATACGACCCTGGACCTGAACGACTTCGACCAGACCGTGCGGGGCGTGGCCGACGAGCGCGCCCCGGGCCCCTCACGAGCACCGCGCAGGTGCGCCTCGGTGCGGCACGGCTGACCATTAACTCGATCCTCCCCGAGGCCTCCATCAGCGGGGTGATTAGCGGGACCGGCGGGCTGACGCTGTCCGGCCCCGGGCGCCTGGGCCTGGTCGGTGCGAACACGTACACCGGGGAGACGGTGGTGCGGGACGGGGCGGTACTGAACGTCAACGGGACCACGTTCACCGACATCGTCCTCGACAACTCGATCTTCCAGGGGCGCGGCTCGGCAGGGAACATCGGGTCCAACGGGGACGGTGAGCTCAGTCCCGGCAACAGTCCCGGGCGGCTGAGCATCGGGACACTGACCATGGGGCCGACCGACACGCTGACGATCGAGCTCTCGGGAACGGTCCCGGGCACCGAGTACGATCAGGTCGCGACCCGCGGGGCGGTGACACTCGCGGGGTGCGGCTGAACCTGCGGGTCGGATTCGCGCCCGCGCCCGCGCCCGGTTCACCATCGTGCAGAACGGCTCCGGGGCTCCGGTTTCTGGGGCGTTCGCCGGATTGCCCGAGGGGCCGTGTTTACGGTCGACGGGGTCACGCTCCAGATCACCTACCGGGGTGGTTCAGGCCGCGACGTGGTGCTCACGGTTCCGGGTGGCGCGGCCCCGGCACCCCAGGCGCCGCGCCGAATTCCCGAGTGCTGGTGCCTTCCCGGGCGGTTCGGGTACGGCCCGTGTGTTCGATCCGGAGACCGGCGCGGTCGGTCCGCGAGTTCGCACCGTTCGCGGGTTATTCGGGCGCGTGGCCCTGGTTACGGCCGACGTCACCGGGGACGGGATCGCGGACACGGTGGCGGCGACCGCCGGGGCGGGCGGGCACGTGAAAGTGTTCGACGGGGCGACTGGTGCCAAGTTGATGAGCTTCCGGCCGTTCGCGGGGTTCTCCGGCGGTCTGAGTGTGGCCGCCGCGGACCTCGACGGGGACGGGCGCGCGGACCTGGTGGTCGGGGCCGGTGCGGGCGCATCGGGCGGGCACGTGAAGGTGTTCAGCGGGGCCGACGGGTCGCTGCTCCGGGCTGCACTGGCATTCGAGGGATTCAGCGGCGGCGTCCGCGTGGGGACCGGGGACGTGAACGGTGACGGGCGCGCGGACCTGATTGTGGGGGCCGCGACCGGGAGCAGCCACGTCAAGGTGCTCGACGGGCTCGACGGGGCGGTGCTCCAGAGTTTCTTCACGTTCGAGGGGTTCGGGGCGGCGTGTTCGTGGGCGGTGCGGATCTCGACGGGGACGGGGCGCGGAGCTGATTGTAGGAGCAGGTGCGGGCGCGGCGGGCGGGCACGTCAAGGTGTTTGATGGGGCCGGCGGGTCGGTGCCCGGAGCTTCTTCGCGTTCGACCGCGGGTTTGTGGGTGGTGTCCAGGTCGGGGGCGTGGATCTCGACGGGGACGGGCAGAGCGACATCGTGGCCGTTTCGGTGTCGGAGCCGGCCCACGTCGAGGTGTTCCGGGCCACCGATTTGGCCCTCGTTCGGAGCACCCGGCCGTTCGGATGACGAGCGGTGGTAATCGGCGCGTAATCCAGGTCCACTTCGGCATCGAATTCAGGTCCACCGTAGCACAGCCCCTGCGATCGGCATTTCGGCCGGCCGCAGGGGGAAGGATGCGTGCGGTGGACGACTTCGCAGAGATCCGGCGGTTGCACCGCAACGGCCTCAAGCGCCCGGAAGATCGCCCGTCAACTGGGCCTCGGGCGTGACACGGTTCGCCACGCGGCTGGCGAACCCCGCCGGTGCCCTACACGCTCGCCCAGCCGCGCCCGGCTCCGACCTTCGGGGCGTTCCGAGCCATCGTTGATGACATCTTGGTCGCCGATCGGACCGCGCCACCCAAGCAGCGGCACACCGCCAGTCAGATCTTCCGACGACTCGTCGCCGAGAACAACTACGCGGGCGGCTATGACCAGGTGCGGCGCTACCTGAAGCAGCACCGCCTCGATCGTCGCGAGACGTTCATCCCGCTCGAGCACCCGCCCGGTCATCGCGCCGAGGCCGACTTCGGGCACATCCACGTGGACTTCCCCGACGGGCGCCGGCTGATGCCCGTGCTGGTCGTCACCTGGAGCTACTCCAACTGCCCGTTCGCCATTGCGCTCCCGACCGAGCGCACCGAAGCCGTTCTGCACGGACTCGTCGAGGCGTTCGCGTTCTTCGGGTGCGTGCCCCGCGAGCTGTGGTGGGACAACCCCAGGACCGTCGCGGTCCGCATCCACAAGGGCCGGGAGCGCACCCCGCACCCGCGGTACGCGCGCTCGCGAGCCACTACACGTTCGCGCCCCGGTTCTGCATGCCCGCGACCCCGACCGAGAAGCCGCGCGTCGAGAAGCGGGTGCAGGATCTCGAACGGCAGTGGGCGACGCCCGTGCCAAGCGTCGCCGACCTCGGTGAGTTGAACGCACATCTGCTGCGCCAGTACCTCGCGCGCGGGACCATGCGTGCGGTGACAACGCGCTGTCCGTGTCCGCGCGTTTCGAGCGCGACCGTGCGGCCGCGTTGCCCGTTCCGACGCACCGGTTCGATGCGTGCATCCTCCAACCGGGCCAGGTGGACAAGTACCAGACGGTCCGGTTCGACCGCAACAGTTACAGCGTGCCGCGCCGGTGGGCGTTCCGCGTGGTGACCGCGAAGGGGTACGTGGACCGAGTTGAGGTCGTCGGTGACGGGGCCACGGTCGCCACTCACGCCCGGAGTTACGGGAGCGGCCAGAAGGTTCTCGACCCGCTCCACTTCCTCGGAACCCTGGAGAAGAAGCCCGCGGCGCTCGATCACGCGCCGGTGTATCGCGACTGGCAACTGCCGCCCGTGTTCACCGAACTGCGCGCGGCCCTCGTCGCGCGGCTCGGATCGTGCGTCGGGACGCGGCACCACATCCGCGTGCTGCAGTTGCTCGCGAGCCACCCGGTGGAGCGCCTCGCGTCCGTCGTCACGGGGTGCTTGGCGCGGGGCGAACTCGATGCCACGACCATCACCGCGGCGGCCCGACCGTTCCGCTGCGACATCGCACCGTCGTCGAGTGACAACGCGATGTCGCTCGGCCTCGCGGCCGTGACCGTGCAGCCCGCCGACCTCGCCCAGTTCGATCGCCTGCTGACCCGTTCCCCGTCCCAAGGAGATGCCGATGCCCGCCGAGACGACCCCGCTGTTGCTCAAGGCCAACCTGAAGCACCTGAAGTTGCCGACGATGCTCAGCGAGTGGGAGAAGCTGGCCCGTGAGGCCGACGCGAAGAACGAATCCTACGAGGGCTACCTGTTGCGCTGACCGAGGCCGAGGTGACCACGCGATCCGCGAACGCGCTGGCCTCACGCATCCGCGCCGCCGGGTTCCCGGTGATCAAGGATCTGGACACGTTCGACTTCAGCACGCTCCCGTCGGTGCCCAAGCAGAAGGTGCTGGAACTCGCGCGCGGGGCGTGGGTCGAGGAGCACGCCAACTGCTGCCTGATCGGCAACGCGGGAACGGGCAAGACGCACCTCGCGACGGCACTCGGGCTCGCGATGTGTCGGCTCGGCCGGCGCGTGAAGTTCGTGACGGCCGCGGCACTCGTGACGCAGTTGGAAGAGGCCCAACAGAACCACCGGCTGGACCGGGTGCTGACGCAATTGGACCGCATCGATCTGCTGATCATCGACGAGCTGGGGTACCTGTCGTTCAGTCGGGGTGGTGCCGAGCTCCTGTTCCAGGTATTCGCGGACCGGTACGAGCGCGCAGCGTGCTGGTGACGAGCAACTTGGCGTTCAGCGAGTGGGGCACCGTGTTCCAGGGGACCGGATGACGGCGGCTCTGCTGGACCGGCTCACCCATCGGTGCGACATCTTCGAGATGAACGGCGAGAGCTACCGGTTCCGCGAGTCCATGACCGCCAAGCAACAGAACGACCCCAAGAAGGGGAAATGACCTGACCCCTCACCTCGGCCGGTGGACCGGGATTCGGCGCCGATGGTGGACCTAGATTGAATGCCGATTACCAAGCGGAGCGGCCGCGGTGACGAGCCCGTCGAGCACCGGCCTCGCGCGGTTTTTCTTGGCGCCCAGCACCGGGATTTTTCGTGCGCGTTTGCAGAATTCGGTTCGGGGTGCGAGACGAACCCGGTGTTAACCCGTGTGTTGGTCTCTCGGCGAGACTCCGAGACTTTTCCGAAGAGAAATTCGGGGTCCGAGACGAACCCTAGCGTTTCGGCTCGGACCCCGAGATGTCTCCCTCGAACCCGAGACTTCGGTCGCGATTGGAATGTGGGCCAAAGTGCCTGAAAACGTGCAGAAAACAACGGTAGCCGGGAGGACTCACCCCCGGCTGTGCGCATTAACTCCTGTGTGCGTTTATTCCGCAACTGCGGACTCAGCTCCCCGAGCACAACACTCCTCGAACTCCCAACACTCTCCACGCGCGAGACTTTTCGACGCCGCACATTGATGAAACACTGGAAATCGTAGAGTTTCGTGGGAAGTAGCCGCGGACCTGCGTTGCTAAGCTGTCGTGAGTTCGGATCTCGTTCGATGTCCGAGTTGGGCGATCCTCAAACCTCTCGCGCTCTTACCAGCGTTAACCGGCGGGTCCGATTGACGTGCCAGAAAAACTGACACTCGTTCCGGTTAACAGGCGCGAGACTTCGAGAGCGCGGCACAACCGGGCGAACGATATCCGTTGGCGAGCTGCAAATTCCCAATCGATGACATGCCGGGAGCTTAGAGGACTTCTCGAGCACTACCGTCGGCCGCCTGACGCCTGTCTCGACGAACGCAACTCAAGAACCTACCGCGCGCACCGCGAATGGTGAACCGCGACGGCGCGTATCGCAGGACGGATTCGGTGTCATCCAGCGCGTGATGAGGTGATCCGCACCCGTTTTTGGGCTTCGACCCGCTTTGCAGACCTCCATCAACTCCTTCTGGAGCTACCATTTGCCCGCGGACGAGGCTTTTACACACGAAGGCCGCAAAAATGTCATTGAACGCGAAATCTCGGCCCCACCCCCCCTTCGCTCATTTCGCGGCTCCGTCCGGGCCTAGTTTCGGCCAGAGAGCCGGTGGCTCGTTCTTGTGAACGGACCGCCAAGCGAGCGCCCAGTCGGGCAACTCGCCCCACACCGCCATGTTGCTCCGACTGATCTCACGTGTGAGCGAATCCAGCTCGGCCCGAGCGGCCTCGCCCGCGCCTACTTGTTGGAGCACTAGTGCCAGGTACGCTCGGCGCCGGACGTCGAGCGGCGCACCCGGACTTGTTACCGTCCGAGGGATCTTCAGCGCGTCGCGCGCGCCTGCGAAGTCGTTGTGCGCGTACAACACGATCCCGCGCACTTCGGGGCGCGCGTTCGCGGGCAGCACTTGGAGCGCACGGTCGGAGTCACGGACCTTCGGGTCCGGGCAGGTTGCCAGCAAGAGCCCCAACCGCTCCCCCGAGTCGAATTGGGGCGAAACGTCCTCATATGCCCTCATCGCGCGCACGAAGTACTTGTGTGCCACGTCAGGACGGGACGCCCACTGGCGCCGGCCGCATTGCTCCAACCGCGACCCCAAATGGACCCTCACGAACAAACTGTCCGGGACGTCGTGCGCGAGTTCATCGAGCGCCGCGAGGCTCGACGCGGCCAGTTCATCGGCCTCGCGGGTACGCCCCTGATAGTCGAGCGCCGCCGTCGCTTGGAACGTACTCGTGATGGTGACAAAAATCTGTACCCAATCGGGCTTGCGAACGCTTTTACGACCCTGTTCCACACAGCCCAACCCGAACCGGGCGCGCGTCACGAACCCGTCCACGGAGCGGTTCTGTAGGAATTGTAGGTCGGCTTGTTCTCCCAGGATGTGATACGCGTAGGTCCACCGGAACGGGTTCTCGGGAGCGACATCGCACAGTCGCCGACCCTCGGCGACCGCGCTCGCGAGTAGCCCCTTGGCTTCCGAGAAATCCCCGCGATCGATCAGAATCCGAGCGAGCTTCGCGCGGTAGTTCGCTAGGGCCTCGGCGCACGCGTCGTTACCCGGCCTTGCACCTTCCACCGCTTGAATGGCGCGGATCGCCTCCCGAATATACGCCTCCGCTTCCTGGACCCGACCCGCTTTTTGGAGGGTTCCAGAGTATTGCGCACACCCTTGGGAGTAATCGAACGCGAACCGGGGGCGGTCCGGGTGCTCGGCGGCGAGCCGCGCGAGTGCGTCCAAGCTTTTCCGGCACGCCCGGAGCGCGGCGCTGCTCTCATCGAGCATGAACAAACTATCGGCCAGCTTCAGCAGGGTGAACCCGGCTTTGTGTTCTTCGTCCGGGTTCCCGGTCCGATCCGCGAGCACGTCCTCGGCGTGGGCTACCGCCGCGACAAAATCAGCCCGCTCTTCCGCCGTGACCGATTCGGGGCCGCGGAACAGGCGCTTGGCCGTTTCGGAATACAGGACCAGAGACTTGCGCGCCTCGGCCCGGGACCGGAGGGCCGATTCGGCACTCGCCCGGGCGATCCGGCTCTGCTCCTCGGCATGTTCGGCGCTCGCTCGAGCGGTCCGGCTCTGCTCTTCGGCGTGGAGCCAGAGCCCTGATAAGGCGGCGATGCTACTCACCAGAACCAGGGCGAGTGCGGCCGATGCTTTCGCCGCCGCCGGGTTGATCCGCGCCCAGCGCGCGGCGCGGCGCGCGGCCCCCGGTACCCGTGCGAGCACCCGGTCTCCGCTCAAGAACCGCTCCAGATCGTCCGCGAGGGCCGCCGCGCTCGGGTACCGGTGGTGCGGGTTCCACTCCAGGCACTTCAGGCACACGGCCTCGAGTGCCCGGGGCACGTCGGGGCGGAGCCGGCGGGGCCACACCAGATCGAACGACCGGACCTGGAGCAGGGTCTCGTATGGGGTCTCACCCCGAAACGGGGGGCGCCCGGTGAGCAACTCGTACAGGATCGCGCCGAGCGAGTACACGTCGGTCGCCGGTCCGGCCCGCTTCGAGGCTCCGAGAGCGTGCTCCGGGGCCATGTATGACGGAGTACCGAGGACCGCTTGTGTCGGGGTGGGGAACTCCGATGGGGTGGCGCTCTTGGCCATGCCGAAGTCCGCAACCTTCGGTGCCCCGCCGTCGGCCAGCAAGATATTACCCGGCTTGAGATCGCGGTGAACGATCCCGGCGAGGTGCGCGGTGTGCAGCGCCCGGGCCACGCACTGGACTAGTTGGGCCGCGGCCCGCGGGTCGACGGGCGCGCCGCTCAGCTTGGCGGCGAGCGACCCTTCCGGGGCGTACTCCATGATGTAATAGGGCACCGAGTGAGATCCGCCGACGCCCAGGATCTCCACGATGTTCGGGTGCTGCAGCTTCGAGGCCGCCTCAATCTCGGCGAGGAACCACGCGCGCTCGGACCGGCTCGCGAGTGCGCCGCTCCGGAGCACCTTAATAGCGACCAGGCGGTCCACGGCCAGATCGTAGGCGCGGTACACGACCCCGGCCCCACCGCGCCCGATCTCCCGGAGCTCAGAGTACCCGCTGATCCGGGGCGTCGACGGGGCGTTCTCGCCGGAGTGTTTCGAGCCGGTCGCGACCAGTAATGTGGAAGTCAACTCGGTGGGGACCGCGGTTAACCGCTCCGCAACCGCACGGCACCGCGGACACAAATCCAGGTGCGCTGCCAAGGCGTCACAGCGCGGGGCGCTAAGTTCGCCCCTTAAAAGGGCTGTGAGTTCGAGCTCGGTCGGGTGCGTCATCGTGCATCAATCCGGTGTAGAAGCTCCGACCGCATCTCGGAGCCGGGTAAGCACCCGGCTCTTACTCATGTAAATAGCCGATGCCTTCTTGCCCAAGCGTTCAGCTGCTTCCTCTCCCGGCAATCCTTCAACGGTTGTCAGCCAGAACGCAGCCCACGCCTCCGTACCCACCTCGTAGCGTATCCGCTCAACGACCCTCCACACGTTCTGGAGCCGCTCCCGGATTAGATCGTCAAGCTCACTGGGCAGGCTGGCCAGAGGTTCGGGTATATCGCCGCCGAAACCGACCCACTCGGGTCGACGCCCGAGCACGCGCCAGCGCGAGCGGAGGGCGTTGTCGACCGCTTGGCTCAGGTATCCCCGGAACCGCCGTGCCGGGTCGTAATGAAAACCGTCAAGAGCCTTCAACAGTTGCATGAATACCTGTTGCCGCACATCGTCCGTGTCCGATGGCTGTAAGCCCGCTTTACGGCACCGCTCGTTAATAAGGGGGGTGTACTGCGCCACAAACACTTGCCAGGCCGCTGTTGAGGCAGGGCCGACAAGGGATCGCATGAGCGCCGGGTCGGTGGACGCGTCTGAGATGTTCATGGGCGAATACGCGAGTAGGTGGCTAAATCTAACCGAAACGTCAGTATCCCAAGAGTCTCAAAAAAAGCTACTGAAAAATGTCCGACGCCAGAAAATTCCTTCGAGGGCTATTTTCGGTTAGATGCCCGCGTAATTCCTGTTGTCGAAGCTGAGCTTGAAAATACGAGGCTCTTCGTGGCGATCCTCGGCAGTCCATTCTGCCAGAGGATGATTTGTTTCGCGAAGCACCTCAGTATCAGGTAACTATAAAATCAAATTATCTGTAGAATTTTTATGTTTAACATTTCACGAAGTCGCTTGCGGTCGTTAATTTCTCGCGCCAATTCCGTGCGCGCGGGGTCGCGCAAGTTCCTCCGGGTCGAGCCCCTCGAACAACGGGATGTGCCGGCGACTTTTCTGGTGACGACAACACTCGATACGGGAATCGGCTCCCTCCGTCAGGCAATTTTGGATGCGAATAATACACCCGGTGCGGACCTTATCACGTTCGATGTCGGGGGAGGGGGGGGGCAGGTGATCGCCCCGCTGAGCGCGCTCCCGGCGATTTCGGACGCCGTTCTCCTGGACGGGTGGTCACAACCCGGCTTCGCCAGCGCGCCTTTGATCGAAATACGTGGGGGCAACGCGGGCCTCAATGTCTCGGGGTTGACTATTACGGGGGCCAATAGCACGGTCCGCGGGATTGTCATCAACCAGTTCTCCGGGGCCGGGGTCGTCATTAGTGGGGCCGGCGCGACCAATAACGTGCTCTCCGGAAACTACATCGGTACCAATGCTCTCGGAACGACGGCTGCTTCCAATGGGGGCGATGGGGTGCTAGTCAGCGGTGGAGCGACCGCTACTCGAATCGGCACGAACGGGGACGGTACTAATGATTTGGCCGAGCGCAATGTCATCTCCGGGAACGTCGGCCGTGGGGTACAAGTAGTTGATGATGGGACGGACCGAACCGTCGTGGCCGGGAACTACATCGGCACCAACGCGCTGGGCCAATCGGCCGTTCCAAACGCGCTTGAAGGTGTCGTCATTCACTTCGGGCCGGACGATACCCGGATCGGGACCAATGGGGACGGCGTTGGGGATCAATCTGAGCGTAATGTCATTAGTGGCAACGCGATCCAGGGACTTACTATAGCGCGAGTCGGAACGGATCGAACCGTCGTGGCCGGGAACTACATCGGCACCAACGCGTTGGGCCAATCGGCCGTTCCGAATGGTGCAAACGGTGTATGGTTATTCGGCGGTGCAGTCGGGACACGAATCGGGACCGATGGTAACGGGATTGGAGATACGGACGAGCGCAATGTCATTTCTGGCAACTCACATACAGGTATTTGGTTACCGGATTTCGTTGGCCTCTCGTCGACCAGTGGGACGGTAATCGCCGGGAACTACATCGGGACCAATGCCTCCGGAACTGCAGCTCTGGGGAACAGTGGGGTCGCTGGGATTCTGGTGGATGCCGGGCCGGACGGCACGCGGATCGGTACGAACGGGGACGGGGTCGGGGACACCGCGGAGCGCAACCTCATCTCCGGGAACCTGGGCCACGGGGTCTGGATCAACGGAACCGGTACAACTGGCACGATAGTGGCCGGGAACTACGTCGGGACCAATGCCTCCGGAACTGCCGCCATCGGGAACGGATTGGTCGGAGTGGCAGTGTATCTCGGGGCCAAGAACACGCGGATCGGTACGAACGGGGACGGGGTCGAGGACGCCGCGGAACGTAACCTCATCTCGGGAAACGCGCGCGAGGGGGTCTACGTTGGTGACGTGGGCACCGACGGCACGGTAGTGGCGGGGAACTACATCGGGACCAACGCGACCGGCACCGCAGCCCTCGGAAACGGACTCGCCGGTGTGCGGGTCACCTACGGTGCCGCGGGCACGCGGATCGGTACGAACGGGGACGGGGTCGGGGACACTGCCGAGCGCAACCTCATCTCCGGGAACGGGTGGGAGGGCGTGGCGGTAACTGATTCGGCCACCGACGGCACGGTAGTGGCGGGAAACTACATCGGGACCAATGCCGCCGGCACCGCGGCCGTTGCCAATACCTTTGCCGGAGTGGCAGTGTATCTCGGGGCCAAGAACACGCGGATCGGTACGAACGGGGACGGCGTTGGGGATACCGCGGAACGCAACCTCATCTCTGGGAACGCGCGTCAAGGGGTCTATGTTGGTGACGTGGGCACCGATGGCACGGTAGTGGCGGGGAATTACATCGGGACCGACGCCACCGGCACCGCGGCCCTCGGAAACCAGGATTGGGGAGTGTGGGTCGCGGGTGCTTCAAGGACACGGATCGGGCTGCCAAGCATAAGTGGCGGGAATCTCATCTCTGGGAATCGCGGTGGGGTGGCGATTGGCGCGGGGACGGGCACCTCGGTTCAAGCGAATCTCATCGGGTTGAACGCGAGCGGCACCGGGGTCGTGGGGAACGTGCTCCAAGGGGTGTTCGTCTACGACGGGTCCACGGGTACCCTTATCGGTGGTGCGACTGCAGCGGCCCGGAACGTGGTGTCCGGCAACGCGGACAACGGCGTATGGATTATCGGTGCCGGTGTCACCGGGACCAAGGTGCAGGGGAACTACATTGGGACCAACGCGACCGGCACCGCGGCCCTCGGGAACGGGCACCGGGGCATCGACGTCGTAGCCCCGCAGACCGTCGTTGGAGCGGACGGGGACGGGATCGGGGATGCGACCGAGGGCAACGTCATTTCCGGGAACGCGCAGTACGGTGTGTGGGTGGTCGGAGCGAGCGCCGCCGGGGCCGTGGTGGCGGGGAACTACATCGGGACCAACGCTGCCGGCACCGCGGCCCTCGGGAACGGACTCGCCGGTGTGCTTGTTAGTGACGGGGCGACCAACGCGCGGATCGGTACGAACGGGGACGGGGTCGGGGACGCGGCGGAGCGCAACGTCATCTCCGGGAACGGGGCGGCCGGGGTACAGGTCACCGGAACGAGTAGGACCGTGATCGCGGGGAACTACATCGGGACCAACGCCGCCGGAGATGCCGCTGTCGCGAACGTCGGAGATGCCGGGGTTCTAATTAACGGGGCATCGAGCGACACGCGGATCGGAACGAACGGGGACGGGGTCGGGGATACGGCGGAGCGCAACCTCATCTCCGGGAACTCGCAAGAGGGTATCCAGATCGAAGCGGCTGGGACGGACCGCACGATCGTGGCCGGGAACTACATCGGAACGAACGCGGCCGGAACTGCGGCCGTCGCGAACAGGCTCGGCGGGGTTTGGATTCGGGGTGGGGCCAAGAACACGCGGATCGGAACGAACGGGGACGGGGTCGGGGACGGCGCGGAGCGCAACCTCATCTCCGGGAACATTTCTGTGGGCATCCAGATCGACAGCGCCGGAACGACCAACACTGTGGTCGCGGGGAACTACATCGGAACCAATGCCTCCGGAACTGCTGCCGTCGCGAACACGACTTACGGCGTATACGTTCTGAGCGGGGCGACGAATACGCGGATCGGTACGAACGGGGACGGGGTCGGGGACGGCGCGGAGCGCAACCTCATCTCCGGGAACTCTATTTATGGCATTTACGTCCCCAATACGACGGGGGTCGTCGTCGCAGGGAATTACATCGGAACCAACGTCTCCGGGGACACCGCAGTCGCCAACACCTTCGGCGGAGTCTCGATCGGGGGCACCGGGAACACCGTGGGGGGAGTGGGGAGCGGGGCCGGCAACCTGATTTCCGGGAACGGCTCGGGGGGGATTTATCTCAGCGGTACGGGCCACTCGGTTCAGGGCAATTTTGTCGGAACGAATGCTACGGGTTCCGGTGCCCTTGCCAATACCGGGAACGGCATCAACGTGACGGGGACCGGGCAACTGATCGGGGGCTCGTCCGCCGCTGCCCGAAACCTGATCTCGGGCAACTCGGGTGCCGGGGTCGCGGTGAGCGGGGCCGGATCGAGTAACAACGTGATCGCGGGGAACTACATCGGGACCAACGCGGCCGGCACCGCCGCGCTGTCCAACACCGGAAACGCCGGCGTGCTCGTAACGGACGGAGCGGTGGATACGCGGATCGGTACGAACGGGGACGGGATCGGGGACGTGGCGGAGCGGAATCTGATCTCCGGGAACACTCAAGAAGGTATTCAAGTTCAGGGGAGCGGTACCCTTCGCACGGTGATCGCGGGGAACTACATCGGCACCAGTTCCACTGGGACCAGCGCTATTGCAAACGGTGTAGTGACGAGTGGGCTCGGGTACTCTGGCATCCTGATTACGAACGGGGCATCGAACACTCGGGTCGGAACGGACGGGAACGGGTCCGGTGACGCGGCGGAGCGGAACCTGATCTCCGGGAACTATTTCGCAGGCGTCGAGATCACCGGGGCCGCAACCGCTGATACCGTTATTGCCGGAAACTTCATCGGAACCACTTTCGACGGGGGGGCTGCTCTCGGGAACCGGTTCGAGGGTATTCGGGTGACGGCCGGGCCGGACCGGACCCGAATCGGGACGGACGGGAACGGGTCCGGTGACGCGGCAGAGCGGAACGTGATCGCGGGCTCGACCAGTGCCGGCGGTATCCTCATCGACAACTTGGGCACCGACTCGACCCGGGTCGCCGGAAACTACATCGGGGTGAACACCGCCGGGACCGCCATCCTCCGTAACAACGGCAACGGCGTCCTGGTTCGCGATCGAGCCGCTGGCACCCTGATCGGCACCGATCTTAACGGCGTGAGTGACGATTTGGAACGGAACGTCATCTCCGGGAACGCCCTCGGGGTCCAGGTTTCTAACGGGGCCAGCGGTACCACGATCCGTGGTAATTACATGGGCACGAACGCCGCCGGCACCGCGGCCCTGCCGAACGACGACGACGCCGTGTTCATGAACGGGGCGGCGGGTGTTACGATCGGCGGATCCTCCCCGGCGGCCCGTAACCTTGCCTCCGGAAACAACGGCGACGGGTTCGAGTATTTCAACTCGACCGGAGTCGTGATCGAGGGGAACTACATTGGAACTGATGTGACCGGTACCGCTAAGATCGGGAACCGGTTCTATGGGATCCGTGTACCAGAGTCGTCGGACGGGGTGATCCGGGGGAACGTGATCTCGGGCAACGGTACTCTCGGGATCGAACTCTTCGGGTCGAACACCCGGAACACCCTCGTGGTCGGAAACTACATCGGGACGAACGCGGCCGGAACCGCGGCACTTGCAAACGGCGGGCACGGAGTCTGGATCCGAAACGGCGCCGCCAATAACACCATCGGTGGCGCCGGCACGGGAAATCTGATCGCCGGGAACACCGGTGACAGTATCCACATTCAGGACACGGATTCGAGCGGAAACGTTATTCTCGGTAACTCGATCGGTACCAACGCTGCGGGTACCGCGGTCCTGGCCAACGGTGGGACCGGGGTATACATCGGTGGGGGCGCGGCCAACAATACGGTAGGCGGGGTCGGGGCCGGCAACCTGATCGGCGGTCACAGTTACGCGGGTGTGTTCATTCAGGATCCGGGGGCCAACGGTAACCGAGTCCTGGGCAACGCGATCGGAACTGATTGGACCGGAACGGCTTTGTTCAGCAACTCGTTCGGGGTGATATTAAACACAACGGGGAACCAGATCGGTGGCACCGAACCGGGTGAGGGAAACATCATTTCCCGAAACGGGGTCGGGGTGCTCGTCTACGGTGGGTCGAAGAACTCGATCCGCGGCAATTCGATTTTCGCCAACTATAGCCTGGGCATTGATTTGTACCCCGGAGCGTTCGGGGTCACTCCGAACGACTCCCAAGACACCGACACCGGCCCGAATGGGCTTCAGAATTTCCCCATCTTGAGCGCTCAAGTGGGTGCCACAACTCGGGTGTTCGGAACCCTCAACAGCGCACCGAACACCACGTTCGTACTCGACTTCTACGCCAGCAGCGCCGCCGACCCTTCCGGGTACGGTGAGGGGCAGCGGTTCCTCGGGAGCGCAACAGTAACCACCGATTCCGAGGGGAACGGGAGCTTCGATCTCACCCTCTCGGTTCCGACCGGGGCCGACGAACTCGTTACCGCTACCGCTACGGACCCGAACGGGAACACGTCTGAGTTTTCGGCGGTCGCGAACCGCCCGCCGTCGGTCAGTATCGGGGGGCCGTATTCCGTCACCGAAGGGCAGTCACTGGCACTAAACGCAACGGCGACCGACCCAGATGGGAACGCCCTGAGTTTTCAATGGGACGTGGACGGGGACGGGGACTTTGACGAGAACGTGACCGGGGCGAGCCCGACGCTCACTTACGCGCAACTCATCGGGCTCGGGTTGGGCGACGGACCCCTATCCCGCAACGTTACCGTCCGCGTGAGCGACGGAACGACGACGACCTCGGCAACAACGGCCCTGACGGTGACCAACGTCGCACCGCGGGTCGCAACGATCAGTGGCGCGCAGTCCATCAGCGAGGGGCAGTCGGTGACCGTGTCCGGCACGTTTAGTGATCCGGCCCTCGGCGTCCAAACTGAAACCTTCACTGGAACGGCCCTGTGGAGCGATGGTACCTCCACTGCATTGGTCATTTCGGGCGACACGTTCACCACCAGTCGATCGTTTGCCGATGATGTGCCCGGAGGGCTGACGGTCACGGTTACGATCTCCGATGACGACGGCGGCAGCGGGTTCGCTGTCTCGGGTACGGTCTCTGTCGCGAACCGGGCCCCGGACGCAGTGAGTGACACGGCCCGCGTGGACGAAGACCAAGTGGCCGGCGTGATAATTGATGTGCTCTCGAACGATAGCGACCCGGCCGGCGCTCTCGATCCACGAACCGTGATCGCCGTGAGTAATCCGGCGCACGGCACGGCGACGTTGAACCCGAACGGCACGATCAGCTACGCACCAAACCCCAACTACAGTGGGACCGACTCGTTCACTTACACCATCAGTGACGGCGATGGCGGGTTCGACACGGCGACCGTCACCGTCACCGTGAACCCGGTCAACGACAGCCCGACCGTCACCGGCGGTACGTATACCGTTGCTGAGAACCAACCCCTCGGCACACTGGTCGGTTCGGTCTTCGGGGCCGACGTCGATGCCGGTGACGCTCTGATTTACGCGATCACGGGCGGGAACGAAACGGGCGCCTTTGCGATCGACTCTAACGGGCGAATCACCGTCGCGAAGCCGGGGGCACTGGACTTCGAGGTCAATCCGACCTTCCACCTGACCGTGACTGTAACTGATGCCGCGGACGCG
The DNA here is from genome assembly GCF_017939745.1 of Gemmata palustris. NCBI lineage: Bacteria > Pseudomonadati > Planctomycetota > Planctomycetia > Gemmatales > Gemmataceae > Gemmata > Gemmata palustris. Next base: position 1,441,663 of record NZ_JAGKQQ010000001.1, read on the forward strand.
ACGGCTTCCGCGCTCGTGGTCATCAACCTCTCGAATGTGAACACAGTAACCAAGTTCGATGTGCAGAACGGGGCGTCCCAGCGTTCCTATGTCCGCTATGTGAGCGCCACGATCGAGAGCGCCGTCGAGGCGACTGTTCTATTGGCCCCCGGCCGGGTGAGATTGGTCAAGCGCGATCTTAGTGGGTCCGGTACCGGCACCCTCGTATCTCCCAGCGCCTACACCCTCTCCGTCAGCGGATCGGTCCTGACGCTCGATTTCGGGCTCCAGGGTTTGGGCGGGAACCGTAACTCGAACGCTGGCGACGGCTACTACACGTTGGAACTGGACCTGAGCGGCGACGGAACGTTCGGGACCGCCCGCTCTTTCTACCGCCTGTTCGGGGACGCCAACGGGGACCGGAAAGTGGACGCGGCCGATAGCGCGTTCGTCCTGGCCGCTTACGGACAACTCGGACCGAACCTGGAGGGCGACGTGAATGGGGACGGGGCCGTTAATGCCCTGGACCGCACCTATGTTCTTCGAGCTAACGGAGCGGCGCTCGGAGCGGGCCTCAGGCTCGATGACTGATGTCGGCCCGCGTGGGGCGGGACCAGCGCCCCCTCCCGCCCCACGCCCGGAACCGGAATTATCACGACGCAGATTCATTTCCCCATTGAGGAACTTCCGTGCGCAGCGCACATATCGCAGCTTTGCTCGTTTGCTTGTTTTCGGCGTCTCAGACCCACGCCGCGTTTACCGTTTCGATCTCCAGTGGTACGGCCGCAACCGGTTCCGCCACGCAACTCGAAGTGACCGTCACCAGCGACACCCCCGGGGGCGAACTGTTGGACTTGTTCGGACTCGAACTCCGAATCAATCGGGTGAGTGGGATGGGCGCGCTCCGGTTCGCCGATCCTCAATCATCCGCAGAATTGTCTCGCTCCGACTACGTATTCGGTTCGGACCACGCCAACCCCGCGCCCCCTCCCCCGCTCGGTAACGTGCTAATTACCACGAACACGAGCACTAACGACACGTACATCGGGGGCGACGGGACGCTGAGCGGAACCGGTGCGACTGTCGGCCCGGTCCCTCGACTCCTCGCGGTCCTCGACCTCGATACGAGTTACGCGGTCGCGGGCGACAAGTACCAGATCTCCGTCATCGGGAGCGCGTTCACGTTCTTCTTCGACCCCGCTCTGAATTCCGTCGATTCGTCCGCCGGGACGGGAACCTTGGATATCGGTAGCACCGGGGTCACACCGACACCCGCCCCCCCGGGTCTGGTACTCGCTCTGACTGGCGCAATCTGTTTGAGTGCGCCCGGGCTGTTCCGTCGGCACTGTCGGTTCTTGAAAAGCAATTCGCGTTGACTCTGAGAGTGACTGTCCCATAAGTGCGAAAAAGCCTGGAATATCGCGGAGTGATAACGCGAAAACACGGCGATTTTGAGGCACATGGGACAGTCACTAAGTGCTCGCACGCGCTCGACATCCGCACGGGTTTCGATGACGATCTCGTGGACCACCAGAATGTGGCCCCCGCCACACCTCGGGCACCGGTCGGCGTTCGGCACGGGTTGCTCGCCACGGACGAACCGGATGAGCCCCGGTTCACAGGCGGGCGCCGTCGCTTCCAATTTCCTTAATCGCCCCGCGATTCCCACGATCGCCTCCCGGGTCGCTAACGGTGACTCAATTCTTCGGTCAGAGCGGACCCGGGACACATATCAACCCGGCTTCGCCCCTCACCGAAGAGGCTCTTGCGGAACAGCCACGCCACGCGGCCCTTCTGGTCATCGGTTAGGAGCTTGGGGTCGTGCCCAACTCGGCCGCAGCGGGTACACGGGGGCGTCACCCCGTACCGCAGAATCCCCCTCAGTTCCGCGCGCTCCTCGGGGCTCAGGCGCACAAACGGGTCCGCGCCGGTCGTGCTCGAGCGCTCGACGCGCCCACACTCCGGGCACGGGTGCTTACGGGCATGGCGCTCGAGTTTGGCCACGCGGCTCCGGTTCATGGGATCTGCGCTCACACGTCGTCGGATATCACGGTGGCCGTCACCGCATGGGAACACACGTCACCGGTACCCCATCATTCCGACGGCCCGTCCAACAGGCCCGGGACTTGGACCTCGCGCCCGAACACGGTACGCAGCAGCGCGAGCGCCCGATTCAGTTGCTCATCGGTTTGCTGTCCCAGGTCGAAGCTGGCCCGACCACATCGCGGACACGGTGGGTTCATCACCGAGTGGATAAGTAGCCCCAGCCCCGCTTGCTCGGCCCGGCTCAGTCGATCGAAGGCGGGTTCGGCACCATGTAGAATTAACGGCGCGTCGACGCGCCCGCACCTCGGGCACGGGCGCGTCCGCACGACCCGTTCGAGTTTGGCGACGCGATTCCAGTTCACGACCGCACCCCCGGCTCGTTTTCGAGTGGCTCCGCGGCTTCGACGATCTCCTCTTCGATCACGAGCACGTGGCACCTGCCGCACCGCGGGCACCGGTCCGCGTCGCTTGGCACGTGACCCTCGGGCGCGAGCCGGAACCGGTTCGGGTCGCACCGGGGCTCGGCACCCTCCAACTTCTGCACCCGCGCCGATAGTCGCATAACTCCCCCGCTCAGCCCCGACGCATCACCTCGTCGAGCGACGCCCACACCTGCTCGTCGGTCGCGGGCAGCAATAGGGCGGCGGGGTACGAACCCGGGTGCCGCTCGTGTACGAGTCGGAGCCACGCCTGGTGCTCGGGCTCGAGCGTTTGCAGGAACGCGCACAACTGGGCCAGCCACCCGGTGTGGTTCGGGTTCGTGCGGTCGAGGTCCTCGACCCCGAACGCACCGCCCAGGAGCCCGCGCGCGAACGCCACCGGATCATTCGGCACGGTCGCGGATACGCGCCGCACCGGGATCTCGAACTCGAGTTTGCCCACACGGCTGCCGAGTCTCATATTCGGTTGCCCCCTTCGGGGAGTCCGGCCCGGTGCTCGAGCTCCGCGATCCGAGTCTCCAGGTCCGACAACTCGCGCACTTTGATGCCGAGTTCCAGTATCGCCCGCGCCGCACCAAGTCGTACCGCGGGCGGCGCCGAATCCTTCTGGAGCGACAGCAGGGTGCGCACGGCCTCGCCCGCGGCCGCCGTGAGGAGCCCCGCGGCCCGGCGCACCATGTCGGCCCGGAGCCCCTGCAACCGGCCCCGGAACGCGGGCTCGGCGAGGCGCCGGTAGATCGTGCGGTCCGTGAGCCCGCACTGCTTGGCAGCCGCGTCCACGGTGGCCCCGCACGCCAGGGCCAACAGCAACTGGTCCTCGTTCTTCTTCCGCTGTTCCCCGGCCATACTCAACTCTCCTCGTCGGCCACGTGGCACTCGATGACCAGCCCCCACGGGGCGAGCCGGCCGGCGGGCACGACCGGATCCCCGCGGGCCGGGTCGTACACGAGCAACCCGACCGCGGGCCTTGTCGCACCCCACCGGTACAGCCCGGGTGGGCGGCCTTGAGCCCGATCCCGACCCACGGCGACGAGCTCGATCGAGTGGAACGGTTCCGCCCGCCCCTGGCCCGCGAGTGCCAGCGCCGCCCGCACCACCCGCTTGTCGCGACGCATCCGGTCGCCCTCACCCGTGTCAGAGTTATTCCGGGGCTCGTCAGGGTTTACGCCGCGACTCGCTCGGCGGCCTTCCCTGTCACGGACTCGAACCGAGAGACGATCACGTCACAGTACCGCGGGTCCAGCTCGACCAGGGCCGCGGTGCGCCCGGTTTGTTCGGCCGCGACGAGCGTGGTCCCGCTGCCGGCGAACGGGTCGAGCACCACGCCCCCGCTCGGGCACGAGTTGTTGATCAGGTACTCGAACAGGGCCACGGGCTTGGAGGTCGGGTGGTCCGCGTTCTTCGCCGGCTTGTCGAACTCGAGCACGGTGGTCTGGGCGCGGTCGGAGAGCCACGTATGCGGCGCCCCATCGGCCCACCCGTACAGGCACGGCTCGTGGCGCCACTGGTAGTCCTGTCTCCCGAGCACGAGGGCGGACTTCACCCACACGAGGCACTGGCGCACGGTGAGCCCCGCGGTGGAGCACGCGAGTCGCACGTCGAGCCCGGCGAGGTCCGCGTGCCACACGTAGAACGCGCCGCCCGGGCTCAGGTGGCGCAGCGCGGTACCCAGCGCGGACGCCAGGAACGCGCGGTACTGCTCCGCGGTCATGTCGTCGTTGGCGATCGTGAGCGCGTCGGCGGTCTTGCCCGCGTACGCGACGTTGTACGGCGGGTCCGTGAGCAGCGTGTCGGCCGGTCCGTCGGGCAGGAGCCGGGCCAGGTCCTCGGGCTTGGTGGCGTCGCCGCACAGCAGGCGGTGGCGCCCGAGGAGCCACAGGTCCCCGGGCCGGGTGACGGGCTCGGCGGGCGGCTCGGGCACGTCGTCGGGATCGCCGGTGGATTCGGCGGGCGGTGCGGTGAGGAGCCGGAGCAGTTCGTCCTCGGGGAACCCGGTGAGCGACACGTCGTAATCGGCGCTCTGTAACGCGACGAGCTCTTGGGCGAGCCGGTCGTCGTCCCAGGTCGCGAGCGTGGCCGTTTGATTGTCCGCGAGCCGGTACGCGCGGGCCTGCTCGGAGGTGAGCCCGCGGGCCACGTGCACGGGCACCTCGGTGAGCCCGAGCTGGAGCGCGGCCTTGTACCGGGTGTGGCCCACGATAATGACATCGGATTCGTCCACAACCAACGGCTGCCGCCACCCGTACTCGCGCAGTGACGCGGCGACCGCCCCGACCGCGCTGTCGTTGGCGCGTGGGTTGTTCTCGTAGGGCTTGATCGAGCCGACCGGCCGCATCACCACGTCCATCATTCACCTCCTCGGAGCCGCGCGCGACGTGCGCTTATAAGGAACTACACCGAACGCGCCCGATGTGTCGGGCGAAGTGCGGCGATGTTCGGGCACAACTTCGCGTCCGGGGCGGGCCGGGGCGCGAATGCCGGCGCCCCGTTCGGGGCGAAACAAACTGTGTGTATTGGGCCGATTGTTCCCGCTGGGGTGCGACCCCGTACCGCCGCCGGAAGGACCCGCGGGTCCGGTCACCCGGCCCAGGTCGTCCCGATTTTCACTTCGACTTCGACCGGCACCGGGTCGATGAGCGGGGCCATCCCGTCGACCATCGCGCCCCGCACCCACGCCGCGACTTCGCTCTGCCGGGCCTCGTCACACTCGATCACGATCTCGTCGTGGACCAGGAGCACCGGGAACGCGCCCGGGCACGACGTGCGGCGGTCCCACAACAGGGCCAGTGCGCGCTTGAGCCCGTCGGCGCCGGCCCCCTGCACGGGGGTGTTGAGCTTCTCCGTGAACGCGCTCACCCCGACCCGCCGGCGCCCGCCCCGGGTCCGGGTTTCCACGGTCCCGTTGGGCACGCCCCGGTGCCACGCGCGGAGACCCGGGTACGTGCGGAAGAACGTGTCCCGGTGCCGGGCCGCCTCGGCCTCGCTCAAGATGACGCCGAAGTTCGAGGCCGCGTAGGCCGCCAGCGCCCGGGAACCCATGCCGTAGAGGAGTCCGAAGTTCAACGATTTCGCGAGCTGCCGGTCGTCCTTGGTGACGTCGGTGGTGCCGAGCACGGCCCGGGCCGTGGTGGTGTGCAGGTCCTCGCCCGCGCGGTACGCCGACAGCATGCGCGGGTCGCCCGTGATCCGGGCCGCGATGCGGAGCTCGATCTGCGAGTAGTCGGCCTTCACGAGCACGCGCCCGGGCGGGGCCACGAAGCACCGGCGGTACCGCGGGTCCCGCGGGAGCTGCTGCAAGTTGGGCTCCTTGCAGCTCATGCGCCCCGAGGCCCCGGCCCCGATCTGTTTCCACGTGGCGTACACGCGCCCGTTCGCGGCGACGTGCCGGAGCCACTCGCGCCCGTACGTGCCGGACAACTTGGCCGCGGCCCGGTACGCGCGCAAGACCGGAGCGATCGGGTGGTCCAGGGCCGCGAGCGCGTCGTCGCCGGTGGAACTCAGACTGATCCCGAGCCCAGACAGCGCGCCGGTGACCTCATCGACCGAGTTCCAGTTGGTGACCCCGAACAGGTTCCCGGCGTTGGGCGCGAGTTCGTCGAGCCGGACCCGCAGGTCCCGGACCCGGGCCTCGGCGTCGTCGGCCGCGGCTTCCCACGCGGCGCGGTCGAACCCGATCCCGTGAGTTGCGGCCCACGCGACCGCGGGCAGCGCGCTCATTTCGGTATCGGCCGTGTTCGTGAGATCCGACCGCGCGAGTTCGTCGGTGAGCTTGTCCCAGAGGGCGAGCGGGACTTCGGCGTCCCGGGCCGCGTATTCCCGGTGCGCGTCCGCGAGCGCACCGGACCAGTCGGCCGTTTGGAGCTCCTTGTCGAGGGTGAGGCCCAGGTGCCGGTGGGCCAGCTCCTTGAGCGCGTGCCCGATCGCGCGGTTCCCGGCGTAGAGCACCTGGCTCGCGAGCATGGTGTCGCGCACGCGCCCGGGTACGAACCCGAGGCGCATCAGGAACGGGAGATCGAACCCGAGGTTCTGGCCGACGATTTCGGTCGTCGCGAGGGCCGCGAACACCGGGGCGAGCGCGACGGCGAGTTCGGGGAACGCGAACAGGTCGATGAGGAACGTGCCCGCGGGTGTCGCGAGGGACAGCAGCCGGACCCGGTCCCGGGCGTGCAACAGGCCCGTGGTCTCCAGATCCAAACCGACCCGGCCGTGGCGCAACGCCCCGATGACGTGAGTCAGTCCGTCGTGGTCGGTCACGAGCCGGGCCCCGGGCACCCGTTCGGTCGTTCCCGAAGCGGTCCCCGGGGTTGTGTGATGCCCGGCGCCCGGTGCCGTTTCATCGGGAGGCGTCCGTGATCCCGAAGTGTGTTCCGCCTCTGGCCCGACCCGCCCGGGTGTGACGTGTGATGTTTCATACGCGCGCTCGGGGGCGCCATCGGGCCGGACGCCCGAACTGCTTGTGGGATCTGGGGATACGCCCCGGCCGCCCTCTGCGCGGGGGCCGTCGTCGTGTCCCGGGGCCGGGCGCGTGTCACACGGTGGTGGGGGCGGCGCCGCGTCGTCACGGCCACCGTCCCCGGGGCGAGCGTATGAATCATCACACGTCACACCCGGGTGCTCGAGGGGAACGAAGTACGTGACCCGGCGCCCGCCCGCGGGCGGTTCGGGGCCGTCCTCCCAGCGCCCCAGGTCGAGCCCGACCAGGCGCTCCAGGTCCGCCTTGGCCGCGTCACTGGTCCGGTACTTGCGCTGGTTCGCGCGCTGGAGCAGGGCCACGGTCAGGCGCCCGCCGTGGCGCCCGGCCAGGCGCGCGACCACCTCGAGCAGCTTGCGCACCTCCTTGTCCCCGGCCGACTCGTGGATCAGCGCGTACACGCGCTCGGTCTCGCGGGCGCACCACTCGGCGATCCGGATCCCGGCCTCGAGGCTCGCGAGCCCGATCGGGCCCGCGTTCCCGGGGTCCGCGGCGGTCGCGACCGTGTGGTGGATCAGGGCGAACCGCCCGGGCAGGGCCTCGAGCTTGGCCAGGGCCGCGGCGCGCTCGCCCTCGGCCTCGAACTGCTTGAGCCCCCACGCGTTGACGAACCCCTTGAGGCGCTCCCGGGCCGGGCCCGCGAGCGCGACCACGAGCGGGCGCGGGTCCCCGTCCTCGTCGACGTCGCCGGCCAGCGCGTACAGGGCGTCCAGGGACCGGTCCGCGGCGGCCTTGGTCTCGGGCGAGATCTGGTCGTCGCTCCACGTCTTGGGGGCGCGGGGCGGCATGGCGAACACGAGCCGGGCCACGAGCCCGGAGTCGAACAGGTCCCGGGACGCGAGGCGCGTGAGGGTCCCGGGCTGGATCCCGCCGCACACGGACACGCACGCGTGGGGCACGAACACGCTCGTCTTGTCCCCGGTCTTGCGATCGTAGATGAGCGCGTCCCCGCGGTGCACCGAGAGCCAGTTGGGCTCGTCGGACCCGCCCGCGGCGCCCTTGTACCGGGTGAAGCTCCCGAGCCACCCGGCGAGCTCGTCCCGGTACACGAGGAGCCCGCGCCGGTTGTCGTCCAGGAGCCCGGCCAGCTTCTCGATGGTGATGTCGCTCACGAGCACGCGCCCGAGGGCCGGCTTGAGGGGCTCGTCCCCCGGGTCCCCGTCGGGGTCCTCGCGCCGGCGCGTCTTGTACTCGGCGAGCGCGCGCTTGTACTCCTTGGTGGCGTCGCGGAACTCCTTGACGAGCTTCTTCTGGCGGGCCTTGACGCGCTCGGCGCTGAGGTCCGCGGCCGGGCTCTTGCGGCCCCCGGACTCGGCGACCACGCACGTCCACAGGACCGCGGGCTCGAACCACTCGGCCCCGAGGTGCACCCGGCGCGCGTTCCCGACGGCCCCGGCGAGCACGGCCAACAGGGGCAGCGCGACCAGGGCGTGGTCGCACCGGAGCGCGGCCGCGCCCTCGCGCACGAACGCGCCCCACGGGGCCGGGAGGCAGTCCGTGGGGAACGGGGCGTACGGCGCGATCGGGGCGTACTCCGGGGCCCGGTCGCGTGTGACGTGTGACGTTTCATACGCGCGCCCCCCGGGCGCCCCAACGGTCCGGCACCGGAGCCAGATCCGGACCGCACCCACGACGGTCGTGCCGGCGGCGCCGAGCACGCGCTCGAGTGTGGGCCACCCGGTGGCGTGCTCACCGGCACCGACCTGTGCGACGGTGTCCCGCACGGCCCCCACGCGGTCGCTCACCTCCCGGTCCCCGGCCCCGGCGCACACCGCGCGGACGAACCGCTCGACCCGGTCCGCGGCCCACCCGGCCCGGAGCAGCCCGCCGGCCAGTGCCAGGGCCGCGTCGTGCCGGGCCCCGGCCGGCCAGTGCCGGGCCAGAAGGGCCGCGGCGGCCACGCCCGCGACCGCGGTGCGTAATTCTTCGAGGTCGACGCGCGCGGGCTCGTCGCGCCGGTGCCACACGCACGGCTCGGGTTCCGGGTGCCCCTTCGCGGGATCCGCCGGGTACGTACTCGGCGGTACCACGGTCTGCCCCCCGGACGAGCGCAGCTCCAGGAGCTTGGCCCGGGCGCCCGAAGCCGGGTCGAGGAACGAATCACTGGCCTTCGCGGGCGGGTCCCCGACCACGTACCACCAGTGCGAGCCCGGGGCACTGGCGCGCCCGCTCACCATTCCGGTTCCGGGCAGGAGCACCGGGGCCGCGGCCCGGGCCTCGGGGCAGTCCAGGTCGATGTCGACGAGCCCCCCGGACGCGGCCCCGAGGATGACGCCCACGTTCGAGGGCTCGGGGAACGCGCGCGGGACCTCGTCGGGCGTGACGCGGAACGCGGGCCAGTTGTCCCGGTTCGGGCTCTTGGACCGGTGCGGGAGCGGGAGCGGCGCGTACCCGCGGGCCAGGAGCCACAGGGCCGCGTCGCGCGCGGTTTCGGGCGCGGAATCGGCGGAACACGAGGCGCTCATCGTTCACCCCCTTCCGAACCGAACAGGGGCTCCAAATCGGCGCGGGCCCAGCACCGCACGCCGTCGTGGCCGACCCGTTCGGTGGCCCACGGGCACCGGATCCGCACGAGTGCCGGATCGACGCCCAGCTCTTTCAGGTCGCGTTCGCTCACGTAATCGTCGGGCACGAGCGTGTTCCTCCGTGCGCGCACCGTCCCCGGCCCCGCCTTGCGGCAGGTCGCTTCGGGTGCGCGGGGGGTGTCAGTGGTTAGGCGGTTGCCGTTTCGGACGGCGGGTGCGGGACCGGTTCGAGCGGGTCACGTTCGACGCGGAAGCTGGCGGGCCCGAACTCGCGGGCCGTGAACCCGACGAACAGGCGGTTGAAGTCGCGCCCCACGGCGGTGGAGGCGTCGATGACCACGGTGCGGGTCCGGGCCTCGAACGCGTGGGCCGCGTCGAGTCGGGTTTGACTCTCGCCGTGGAGCGACTCGACCGCGAGGCGCGACAGCACGAGCGTGGCTTCAAGCTCCTCGGCCGGGACCGACGGGTCGAACACGTAGCGGTACATCGGGTCGGTCATCGGGTACTCCGGTACGGCGCGGGCACGCGCGCCACGCATATAAGGGAACTACACCAAACGCGCGTAAACTGTCGGGCGAAGTTCACGGTTCCGGGACCAGTTTTTGGAGCTCGGGGCGGTCCCGGAGCTCGTAAACCCAGACGTACATCGCGGATCGGGACACGCCCCGGGTCCGGGCCGCCCCGGCGACCGTTTCGGTCGTCAGCAGCTCGGCGATGTCGCGCAGCTCCTCGGGCAGCCGGGCGAGCGCCTCGGCGAGATCGAGCCCGGCACCGGGTTCCGCGCGGGGCCGGTGCTCGGGCACGTCCCGGGGCAGCAGATCGAGGGGCCCACCGGCGCGCTTGGCGGCGCGCCGGGCGCGGGCCCAGTTGTGCCCGAACCGCTCGACCAGGCACTGAACGAACGCGGGCCACGTGCCCCGGTCCGGGTCGAACCGTCGAACCCGCTCGAGGACGTGGAGGACCAGTTCCTGTTCCACGTCCTCGCGGTCCGAAACGTATGGCCCCGCGGACCCGACGAGCCGCGCGGCCTTGCGGCGGATGATACCGGCGACGGTCGGGTCGATCGGGTTGTCGGGATCGGGACGGCGGTGAGAATCGGACACGCGGAAGCTCCTCCCGGCCGGGAGGAGCGGAGGGCGTAGGCACGGGTCCCGGGGCGCCGGCCCGCAACGAGTGCGGGGGCGATGCGAACACCGGGGTCGGTGCCCACGATCGCCTCCGCAGTACGGCCGGCTGAAAGTCGGGTGGTGGATCGAAACGGTGACGATGGGGTCCGTCAGCCGGGCAGTTCGGCGTGGAACGGTAAGCCGTGCTTGACGCTGAGCACCTCGATGGTGCCGTCGCCGATGTTGTCGAGGAGGTGCATCAGGTCCGCGACCTGGCTCTTGAGCCGGCAGTCCGGGCGCCCGGCCTCGGGCCGGGGGCCATTGTCGCCCGCGAACTTGTGCTCCCGGATCACCCGGGGCATCGGGGCGAGGACCGGCTCGCCGCCCCGGACCTCGAGGCCCTCGATCCGACCGAAGTTGAGCCGCTGGAGGAGCTCGACGAGGTGGTGCCGCGCCGGTGAGAGCGCGCGCTTCGTAAGTTCTCGGCCGGAATCGTGTGAACAGGACGCGGTCATGAGACGTTCTCCGTGGTCGCCCGAACCCGGTGTGAGTTCGGCACAATCACGGTGCACCGGGCCCCTGAGCCGGCGCTGGGGGCGGCGCTGAGTTCGCGCTGAACGGCGCGCTTTATTTGGTCCCCAAAACGAGCCGGTAGTGGCCCGCCTGGGACCCGTCGAGGCGGATCGCGGTATACTCGGCGCGCCGGAACAGGCGCCGGATGTTGGTCATCGTTTGCTGGACCGCGTTCCGGGACACCGGTGCGCCGCGCCACACGTCGTCCTGGAGGTCCTCGAGCGACACGTACCGACCGAGGGACTCGGTGAGGCGCGCCAGGACCCGGAACTCGTTCGTGTTCCCCAGGAAGCACTCGCGCCCGTTCAAGAACGCCGAGAACTGGCTCCGCTCGAGGACCCACCCGGGGGGCCGGGGCCCCGGGTCCGCGCGCCCCTCGACCGGGGCCCGGTCGGTTCGGCCGACGATCACGCCCAGGAGCGATTGGGCCGGGTACTCCTGTCGCAGGATCTCCTCGGCCCGGGTCGCGAGGATCGCGCGTAGCGCGCCGCGCACCTCGGCCGCGTGGTCCCGGTGCAGCGCGAAAATGGCCCGGGCCGCGCCCTCCGCGGGGAGCCCGGTGAACGGGAGCGCGTCGTTGAGTTCCGCGTACCGGAGCCCGAACGTCACCGGGTCCCCGACCCCCTCCATGTCCAGCGCGGACCCCACGTACCGCTCGCTCAGGGTGAGCTCGGGCCCGGTACGCGCGCCGGTGAGCACGTCGCTCTCGTACCGGTGGGGCGGGTCCTCGGCGTCCCCGAGCCCGGCCCCGAGCGCGGTCAGGCGCCGGTCCACGCACTGGGAGCACCGCCCGCAGTGCGGGGTGCGCTCGTGGCGCCCCCACACGTGCCCGCAGCTGCACGTCAGCGCGCACAGGTCCGCGTGCCCCTGGGCCTTGAGGCGCCGGAGCATCCCCGCCTTGGTGGTCCACTGGAACGGGTTCTGGACCTCGAACGGGGCCCCGAACAGTTGGGAGAACAGGTCCCCGAGCCCGTGGAGCACCTGGGGGTGGGTCGTTCGGGACGCGCGCCCTCCGACCAGCTCGCGGCTCCCGGGCAGGTTCAAACTGGTGACCCCGTTCTCGTAGAACCGGACCCGGCGCCGGCCCACCAGGCGCGCGACGACCGCGGCGACCGACGCGAACAGGAACGAGCGGCTGCGCTGGGTGAACTCGTTGTTCAGGTCCTCGCCCTTGTTGATCGCCGCGCCGACGTGGACCGGGTTCACCTCGCGCCGCGGGAGCCGCTCCCGGAGCGCCCCGAGCAGGGCGGCCTGGCGCGCCTGGGTGCGGCTCACCGGGCGGTGGCTCACGAGCACGACCGGGCGCTGCCCGACGAGCACCTCCTCGACGGCCCCGCACAGCGAGTCGAGCCCGCCGGAGAACAGGACCACCTCCTCGAACTCGGTCCCGTCGGGCGGGTCCACGAGGTCGAACAGGTACGCCGCGCGCGGGACCGGGGCGTGCGCCCGGACGAACGCGAACTCCCACTCGGCGTCGTCGGTCATGAACACGAGCACCCGGCGCAGGGCCCCGAGGGCCCCCGGTTGGTTCCACAGGTCCGGGCACCGGACGGGCACCACGCACCGCAGGTGCCGGCGCCACCGGGCCCCGTAATCGACCGCAACGGTTCCGCCCCGGGTCACCACCTGGTCGATCGTGTACACGTACGCGGCGACCTCCAACAGGTCCGCGTCGAGGTCGCTCAGCGCCCGGCCCATCGCGCGCGACAGCTGGTTGATCTCCAGGTGCACGTCCCGGGGCCCGGGGCCGATCGCGAGGGCGTGGGTCCGGGGCGCGGCGCGCCAGGCGCGCGGCGCGTGGGCGGCCCGGGTCCCGCCACAGAGGACCAGTTGGGGGTCAGCCATTGGCGGCCCCCCGGACCTCGAGCTCGCGCCGCAACTTGGTGAGCGAGTACGCCGAGAACCGGCCCGCCTGCTCCGCGGTGATCCCGGCCTCGAACTTGGCCTTGGAGTACCACCCGCCGGCGTACTCGCGGACGATGACGGCGGCCTCGCGGCAGTGCGTGTCGAGGTCCGCGAGGAACGCGTTGTGCTCCCCGGGCGTGGCGAACCGCCCGTTGCCGCCGACGTGCTGGGACAGTTCGCGGGACAGGTGGTACAAGAGGAACCGGCGCGTGAACCGGGCGTAGAACTCGTGGGCCAGGAGCGCGAACCCGTTCCGGGTGGACAGCTCGCGCGCGGCGCGGTGCACCTCCTGTCCGGTCGGGAACAGGGTCCCGGAACGCGCGCCGACGCACTGGGTCAGGGCCTCGGTCGCGGCGAGCGCGGCCATGTGCCCGAGGTCGGTTTGTGGGGTCCGGGTCTCGAGGTGCCAGCGGCGCACCGCGGCCGCGTACCCGGCGGTCAGGTCGAACAGCCCGGGCGGGTCCGGGACCGCGATCTGGTGCTCCCCGAGGGCGGCGGCGAAATCGTCCCGGCGGGCGCCGAGCGCGGTGTGCGCGAGGAGGTACAGGACGCGGGTCACGCCGGGGTCGGCCTTGGAGAGCCGGAGCCCGCGGACCGCGGCGGCCGAGGTCGCGCCGGCGACGGCCGCGACGCTGGCGCCGTCGGCGATGCGGCCGATCACGGCGCGCCAGGGCTTGGTATCGGGCAGAGCCCCGAGTCGGATGCTTCCCATAGCCCGCGGCTCCTGGGCTCACCAGTTCAGAAATATACTTGCGTATATTTCCAGTTGCGAGCCCGGCTGCCAATGTCGGTAGTGGCGATTCGGGCGATTATTTCGCCTCTTCCGTTCGCGCGACCAGGCTCCGTTCAAGAAGGTTGCGCCACATTTTCCGTTGCTGACGCCAGTCCGGTGTGGCGGCAATCGGGCGCACGTCCTTGAGCACCAACGGGTCGCGCCCGCGGTTCAGCTTGGGCAGGAACAAGATCTGTTCCTGGATGTCGGGCGCGAGGTGGAGCAGGGCCATGATCTGGCTCACCCGGGCCCGGGTCACGTGCCCCAGGCGCGCGAGCTCCGCGTGGTCGGTCACCTCGCCGGCCCGGATCAGGTCCTCGAACCGCACGGCGAGCGCCATGAGGCGCGAAACCCGCGGGACGCGCCCGGGCTCGGGCGGTACCGGCGCGGGACCGACACGCAGCTCCTTGGTGCGCCCGCGCCGGGCGAAGTGGATCGTGCCCGCCACCGTCAGTGCGCGTGTGGTGCTCATGCGACCTCCCGTTCGTCGTGGCGCGCGGCGAACTCGTCGGCGAGGGCCTTGATCCCGGTCGGGTGGAACGACACGGTGACATTCCCGTCGCGCCCGTCGTACTCGACCTTCTCCACCAGGAGTGCGATCACCCGGACCCGTTCGAGCGGGGTGAGCGTGCCCCAGATCGGGTCGAACGCGGCCAGAGCCCGTGCCGCATCCTCTTCAGAAATCAACTGATCGGTCACCGCCGTGAGGTGCTCGCGTACCTTGGCGGCGCGGTGCTCGGCCGCCTCGATGCGCGCGTGCCGGTCGGCCAGGCGCGCGACGAGCGGCCCGTTGTCCTCTCCGGGCTTGAGCTGGACCGAGAGCCGGCGCACCTCCCCGTGCCACGTGCCCAGGTCCTTCTCCAATCCCCGGTGCTCGGCCTCAAGCTCCTTGATCCGGGCCGCGCCCTTCTCCCGGGCCTGTTCGAGCACCTGACGGAGCAACTCGGGGTCGCGCCCGACGGCCCGGACGCGCTCGACCACGAACCCCTCGATCGGTTCGGCCGGGATCGATTTGGACGGGCACGCGCGGTACCCGCGCTTCTGGGCCGTGCCGCACACGTAGTACCGGTACCGTTTCGTCCCCTTGGTGCTGTGGCTCGGGGTCATCGCGGCCCCGCACGGCCCGCACCGCAGGAGCCCCTTCAGTAGCGCCCCGAACTGGTTCCGCACCAGCGCGCCCCCGGTGCGCCCGTTGCGCGTCAGGGCGTGCTGCACCGCGGCGAACACGCCCGGGTCCACGATGGCCGGGTGCTCGCCGTCGTGGACCTCGTCCTTGTACCGCACGTGCCCCACGTACAGCGGGTTCGTGAGCAGGTTGTACAGGTTCGTGCGGTCGAACGGTTTGCCCCCGCGTTCCGGCCCCTTGCGCGTGGCCCAGCGCTTGGTCGTCCACTGGCGCCGCTCGAGTTCCGCGACCACGGGCACGAGGGCCCCGTGCTCGAGGTACAGGGCGAAGATCTGCCGCACGCGCTCGGCCTCGGCGGTGTTGAGGGCGAGCTTGTACCCGGCCGGGTCGATGTCGTACCCGAGGACCGGGTGCCCCCCGGCCCACTTGCCCTTGCGCCGCGTGGCCGCGATCTTGTCCCGGGTCCGCTCGGAGATGATCTCGCGCTCGAACTGGGCGAACGACAACAAGACGTTGAGGACGAGGCGGCCCATCGAGGTGGCGGTGTTGAACTGCTGGGTGACCGAGACGAACGCGACCTTTTTGTCCTCGAACGTGCGCATGAGCTGGGCGAAGTCGAGGAGGCTCCGGCTGAGCCGATCGACCTTATAAACGACGATACAGTCCACCTTCCCGTCGGAGACATGTTCGAGGAGCTTGTGGAGCCCGGGGCGGTCCGTGTTCCCGCCCGTGTACCCCCCGTCGTCGTACTTCTCGGGTACCAGGGCCCACCCCTCTCCGGCCTGCGAGCGTACGAACGCTTCCCCGGCCTCGCGCTGGGCGTCGAGGGAGTTGAACTCCTGCTCGAGCCCCTCCTCGGTGGACTTGCGCGTGTAAACCGCGCACCGCACTCGTTTCACCGGTTCCCGGTCCGCGGGCTTCGGCTGGGGCTGCGATCGGTTGAGTCGGGTCGTGTGGGATGTCATGCGCACTCCGGTTTGTTGAGTTTGAAGAAGTGGAACCCGTTGCAGTGCGAGCCGGTGACCGCCTTGGCCACGGCGCTGAGCGAGGGGAACGTGCGCCCGTCGTACTCGAACCCGGTCGCGAGAACTTGGACTCGGACCGTGGTGCCCTTGTACGCGCGGGTGATGACACTCCCGGGCGGTGGCAGGCGCGCGTCACCCGTTTCTTTGGGCACGGTGCCCGCGTGAACGGGTCCGGCCGCGGCGGTGCTCCCCTTGGGCGGAATCAGGCGGATGTCCGCGTCCCGGGCTAGTTCCGCGGCTCGGGCTCGGGCCCGTGCCGAGAGATCGCCCTCGGCGAGCACCTGGAGGCGCCACGCGATCCGGCGCACGAGCCACGTACGGTTCCCGGTCGTGGTCGGTTCCCCGAACACCTCCGCGTACCGGGTGCGCAGTTCGGCGATCGTGAGCCGCGCGAGCGCGGCGAGTTCCCTGGCGACGTTGATCTCCACCCGTATCCTCCTCAGAATCCCTGGGAATCTCTGGTCCCGGCGGTGTTAACCGGCGGTCCCAGTGACGCTCTTTTGAGGGCCTGCAGCAAGTCCATTCGCGGCAGATTCCGAAGGTTTTTCTGACGTCCGAGTTGGATCGATAGGTAACGCGAGGAGGTCCGAGCCGAGGCGCACGAGCCCGGTCGCGAGCAGGCGCGCGAGCTCGCGAGTGCGTTCGTCGGGCGTGAGGGTGGACGGATCGCGTGTGGACGGCATCGGGGCACCTCGTGGGTGAGCCCCAGCGCCCTTCGCGGTGCGACCGGCGTGCTGGCGGGTTTACAGGAGAAGTCTCTACCCGTTAATTACACCGAACCGGAACGAAGTGTTCAGAGAAGTGCGACCGAGGTGTTGATCGCCCGACGACCGTGGCTCACTCTCTCAGCGTCAACCGGACACGAGCGGAGCGGGGGAAAAGATTGCCGGACGCTGCCGCGCCGGGGTAGCGCTCGTTGGACGAGATGCTCAACCCGGTGTGTCGGAACGAAGTCAGTAACGGCGAACTGAAAAGAAGATCATCAGGATCCGAATTCGGTTAAGCGGCATGAACAGCCGTGGGCTTTATTTGCTCAAGAAACTCCCTCGATACAAGGGAACTTGAGTGGCCAACAACCGGCAACCATTAAGACCGGATCTGCTGGGGGATGCCGCATCCGTTGCCGGGAATGTGCACGAGAGTCGCTACACTCCCGTGCCGGAAGCGATCCGTTCTGGCGGGTGCGGACGCTGCTGCTCGTGGTCGTGCTCGCTGGCTTTCTCTGTCGGGAGTTGACGTTCGCCAGCCCGGCGGCCAACATTCGGGTGCTCCGGGACGGGTAAACGGCGCTTCGTGGAACGGTCCCAGTCGTTTAATTCGTTCTCATGTATTCGTGCACGAATTGTACTGCCATCGAGCCCTCGCCCACGGCGGACGCGACTCGCTTGACGGAGCCGGAGCGCACGTCGCCGGCGGCGAAGACCCCGGTGTGCGTCGTCTCCAGAAGAAAGGGCTGTCGCTTGGGGGTCCAGTGCGGCGACGGAGTGAGCTGCGGGCCGGTCTTCACGAAACCCTTTTCGTCCCGCTCGATTTCCGGCGGCAGCCAGTCCGTCCGTGGCACCGCGCCGATGAAGCTGAATACCGCCGGCGTCGAGAGGGATCTCGTCTCGCCTGTCTTGCGGTTGAGGAGTGCCACTTCGCGGAGGTGGCCTTCGCCCGTCATTGCCGTGATCACGGTGTTCAGCAATATCGTGATGGTCGACGTCCCTTCGATCCGGCTGGCGAGGTAGCTCGACATTTCCTTGTGAAGGCTTTCCGCCCGGACCACGAGGTAAACGTGGCGAACCTGCGAGGCCATGAACACCGCCGCCTGGCCCGCCGAGTTGCCGCCGCCGACCACGACCACGTCGGACCCCCGGCACATTTGCGCTTCCAGCGGCGTGGCGGCGTAATAGACGCCGCAGCCCTCGAAGGAATCGCATCCCTTCACGTCGAGCTTGCGGTATTCCGCGCCGGTGGCGATGAGCAAACAGCGGGTCGAAATCGTTTCTCCCGCCCGGAGGTGCAGTACCGGGTACTGACTCTCGAGCGCGAGGCGGTGAACCACCATGCCGACGGCGAAGTTGGCCCCGAACTTGTTGGCCTGAATAATGGCCCGCTCGGTGAGTTCGGCCCCCGTGATGCCGGTGGGGAAGCCAAGGTAATTCTCGATCCTCATGCTGCGGCCGGCCTGACCGCCCGGGGCCAGTCGCTCCAGGATCAGCGTGCGGAGTCCCTCTGACGCCCCATACACCGCCGCCGCTAGCCCCGCCGGGCCGCCTCCGACGATCACCAGGTCGTACACGCTCTTCTCCAGTGGCCGGAGCAGGCCGAGCGTCTCTGCCAGTTGCTGGTTGGACGGGTTTCGCAGGAGCAGCATGTCGCCGCAGGCGACCACGGGCGTGTCGTTTTCGCTGACCCCGAAGCGTTTCATCAGTTCCCCCACCAGCGGATCGATTTCGACATCGAGCCAGGTAAAGGGCACGCAGTTCTTCGCGAGGAAGTCCCGAACGCGGAAGGTGTCCTGCGAATACTGGGAGCCGATGACCCTCAGGCCGGTGAAGGTGCCCGAGTCGCGGAGCAACTGACGGCGGGCGATGAACGCCTGGAGAATGATGTCGCCGAGGTCTGGGTGGTGGTTGAGCAACTGCCGCAGGGCTTCGGGGCAGACTTCGAAGACGTCGGTGTCGCCACGTGCGACGGCGCTGATGGGTGCCGGCCGGCCGGTGAGCTGGTCCACGTCGCCGGTGAACTCGCCGGGCTGGTGGAGGTGGATCCTTTGGGGCTGATCGCCGGACTCGTCGAGGATTTCGACCGTGCCGCGTTTGACGACGAAGAACTTCCAGTCGCGCTGCCCGCATTCAAAAAGCGTCTCCCCGTCGCGGAACCGTTCGGATTTGGTGAGCGAGCACTCGCCGAGCGACGCCAACTGGGCTTCGCTCAGCTTCGGAAACGCCACGGTTTTCAGATCGTTCTTGGGCACGGTCGGGCCTCCTGAAGTGGCGTTCGTTCAAATCCCGATGGCACGCTGGAGCCGCTGTTCGGTCTCATCGCTCGGGTGAACGCCGACAAGGCGGTCCACTTCGCGGCCTGCCTTCAGCACCACGAGGAGCGGAATCCTGCTGGCGCGGAAGCGGGACGCGGTGGCCGGGTTGTCGGCGACGTTGAGTTTGGCGAAGCGAAGCTTGCCGGCCAATTTCCCCGCGAGTTCGTCGAGTACGGGACAATTATGCGGCATGGGCCGCCCCACGGAGCCCAGAGATCGAGCCGCACCGGGAGTGGAGAATTCTCGACCTCGGCTGCGAAGGTGGCGTCCGTCACTGTCACCGGCCGGGCGTCGAGTGACCGCAGTTTCTTGCACCGGCCGCACACAGGGGCCAGGCCCCGGGGCAAGCTTCTCCGGCGGCACACGGTTCGTGGCACCGCAGAACGAGCACTTGAGTAATAGTGGTTCCGCCATAATCGTTCATCTCGCTACCGCAGGTAAGCTTCGGCCTCCGCCGGCACGGGTAACTCTATCTCGTCGACATAGCACCACGTCCAGCGCTCACCGGGCTCGAAGGACGCCATGATCGGGTGGCCGGTGTGCTGGTGGTGCTTGGTGGCGTGTTTGCCGGGGGAACTATCGCAGCAGCCGACGTGCCCGCACGACAGGCAGAGGCGAAGGTGAACCCATCGCGTGCCATGTCCGATGCATTCCTCGCAACCCAAAGCGCGAGGCGGGGCCGGTGTGACGCCGCGGATATGGGAACATTTCATGATCAGCCTCCGGGAAAACTCCTGAAAATTGAGCCGTGAGCGTCTCCTCACCATTATCGTCGGGCCAGCCAGCGTTCCGCCAGGACGAAAAGGCCCTCCGCGTCGAAGAGCGAGGGAATCACCAGTTGCATGTGTTGGAGCGTGGCCTTCCCAAGCGGACCGCGATCCGGCGGTTGCTCGAACCAGAAAAGTTCGAGGTCGAGGAAGCCTCGGACGGGCGGAGCGCCATGCGCGCGTTCCGGGTCCGTCCCGCCGCCCTGGTGCTATGCGACGTGTTCATGCCCGAATATGGACGGGCTGGAAGTCCTCCGCGAACTCGCCCGGGAGTTCTTAGGCGCTCGCGTGGTGGCGATGAGCGGCGGCGGATTACGGGGGGGCGATGAACCTGCTCCCCTTGCACAGGGGCCCGGTGCTGCCACCGTGCTGTACAAGCCGTTCGAGCGCGCCGAGCCCCTGACCGTGGTCCGGCAATCGCTGTCCCCGTCCCCGGCCTGATCGTGCCGTGTTCCATTTTTCCCATCGTGTCGCATCGGACGCTCTTGGCCGTGATCCTCACAGGGCTGTGGCGGTCATCTTGCCGACGGGACCGTAACGCCCGGCCCCGTCCGTGTTATACTCCATGTTCACCATCCACAATCCGTTTGAGACGACTCCGTCTCGCCCCGGCGACTCAAGGAGAGACGCGATGGCCGTGTTGACGGGCGAGGCGCCACCGGACGGCTTCGTTTTCGAGGACATCGCCGACGCCATGCCGCATATGGTGTGGCTCGCCGGCCCCGACGGGGGGACCACTTATCACAACCGCCGCATCCTTGAGTACGCCGGGCTGCCCGCGGGTGTCACCCTCGGTGCCGGGTGGGAGCGGCTGGTTCACCCCGACGACGTGCCGGCGACCCGGGCCACCTGGCTGCATTCCGTCGGGACCGGGGAGCCGTTCGAGAGCGAGTACCGACTCCGGCGGCACGACGGCGCGTACCGCTGGTTCCTGGCGCGCGCCCACACCCAGCTCGACGGTCGCGGGGAGGTCGTCCGCTGGGTCGGGACGTGTACCGACATCGAGGACCAGAAGGGTGCGGAGAGCCGCTTCCGGGCGATCATCGAGAAGAGCTTCGACGCCGTCGACCTGATCGCCCCGGACGGGACCATCCTGTACTCCAGCCCGGCCGGCATCCGGCTCCTCGGCTACCCCCAGGACGAGGACGTCGGCCGCAACGGGTTCGAACTGATGCACCCGGACGACATGGTCCGCGTCCGTGCCGAGTTCGAGCGGCTGCTGGCCACCCCTGGCGGGTCGGCCGACACCGTCCACCGCGCCCGCCACCGGGACGCCCATTACCTGTGGCTGGAGGCCCGGGCCACCAACCTCCTGCACGACCCGGCCGTCCGGGCCGTCGTCGTCAACTTCCGGGACGTGAGCGACCGGGTGGCGGCCGAGGAGCAACTCCGGGAGGGCGAGCGCCGGTACCGCGAGCTGTTCGATGCCAGCCCCCACCCGATGTGGGTGTACGACGCCGAGACGCTCCGGTTCCTGGCCGTCAACGACGCCGCGGTCGAGTGCTACGGGTACACCCGGGACGAGTTCCTCGACATGCGGGTGACCGACATCCGCCCGCCCGAGGACGTCCCGGCCCTGCTGGCCGCGATCCAAGGGCCGGGCGCCGCCCTCCAGCGCCGCGGCGTGTGGCGGCACCGGTGGAAGGACGGGTCGGTCCGCGACGTCGAGGTGGCCGACCGGTCCCTGGCCTTCGGCGGCCGCCTGGCCCGCTTGGTTCTGGCGCTCGACGCGACCGACCGCCTGCGGGCCGAGCGGGAGCTCGAGCGCGGGCTGGCCAGGCTGCGCGCGGTGGTCGAGACCATGGCCGACGGGCTGGTGTACGCCGACCCCGAGGGCAACCTGCTGGACTGGAACCCGGCCGCCCTGCGGCTGCACGGGTACGCCTCACCCGACGAGGCCCGACGCCACCTGTCCTCGTTCGCCGACACCTTCACCCTGTCCCGCCCCGACGGGACCCCCGTCCCGCCCCGCGACTGGCCGATGCCCCGCGTGCTCCGGGGCGAGGCGGTGACCGACGAGAAGTACGTCCTGCGGCGGCGGGACACCGGGGCCGAGCGGGTGATGCGGTACAGCGGGGCGCCGGTCCGCGGCCCGGGCGGGGACGTCGAGCTCGGGGTCGTGACGTTCCACGACGTGACCGACCGCAAGCGGGCCGAAGCCGAGCGAGACGCCCTGCTGGCACGGCTGCAGGTCCAATTCGAGCGGATGCCTCTGGCCTACGTCCAGTTCGGCGCCGACCTGCGGGTCACCGACTGGAACCCGGCCGCCGAGCGCATCTTCGGCTTCCGGAAGGACGAGGTGCTCGGGATGGGGCCGCCGTACGAGAGGATCGTGCCCGCGTCGTTCCGGGCGGAGGCGGAGCCGCTGCTGGCCCGCATCCGGGCCGGGGACATGGCCGCCCACTCGGTCAACCTGAACCTCACCAAGGACGGGCGGACCATCACCTGCGAGTGGTTCAACACCCCGCTGCTGGACGAGGGCGGGCGTTTCACCGGTCTGCTCTGCCTCGCGCAAGATCTCACCGCGCGGCTTCTCCTGGAGGAGCAGTTCCGGCAGGCCCAGAAGATGGAAGCGTTCGGGCAGCTCGCTGGCGGCGTGGCGCACGACTTCAACAACCTGCTGACCATCATCAACGGGTACTCGGACATCGTCCTCGGCGGCCTCCCGCCGGGTGACCCGAACCGGGGGTTGGTCACCGAGATCCACAGGGCCGGGGAGCGGTCCGCCGGGCTGACCCGCCAGCTCCTCGCATTCAGCCGCAAGCAGGTGCTGGCCCCGAAGGTACTGGACCTGAACGCGGTGGTCGGCGACACCGCCAGCATGCTCCGGCGGGTGATCGGCGAGGACGTGAAACTGTCCACCACGACGGCCAGCGGGCTGTGGCCGGTGAAGGCCGACCCCGGCCAAGTCGAGCAGATCCTGTTGAACTTGGCTGTGAATGCCCGGGACGCCATGCCGACCGGCGGCAAGCTGACCATCGAGACCGGCAACGTCGAGCTGGACGAAACCTACGCTGCGTCCCACCCGGACGCTCGCCCCGGGCCGCACGTCCTGCTGGCCGTTTCGGACACCGGGTGCGGGATGACGCCCGAGGTGCGGGCCAAGATCTTCGAGCCGTTCTTCACCACCAAGGGGCCGGGTAAGGGGACGGGGCTGGGCCTGGCGACCGTGTACGGGATCGTGAAGCAATCCGGCGGGCACGTCGATGTGTACAGCGAGGTGGGGGTCGGGACGACGTTCAAGGTGTACCTGCCCCGGACCGAGCCGACGGGCGGGGGAGCGAAGTCTCACTCGGCCCTCCGGGCCTTGCCGCGGGGCACCGAGACGGTGCTCGTGGTGGAGGACGACGCCGCGGTCCGGGCGCTGACCCGGCACATCCTCCAGAGTGCCGGGTACGCGGTCCTGGAAGCGGCGGGCGGTGACGAGGCGCTTCGGGTGGCGGCCGAC
Source organism: Gemmata palustris (assembly GCF_017939745.1). NCBI lineage: Bacteria > Pseudomonadati > Planctomycetota > Planctomycetia > Gemmatales > Gemmataceae > Gemmata > Gemmata palustris. Next base: position 1,464,871 of record NZ_JAGKQQ010000001.1, read on the forward strand.
CACGCGGGGCGCATCGACCTGCTGGTCACCGATGTGGTGATGCCGGGACTCGGCGGGCGGGCGGCGGCCGAGCGCCTGGCCGAGCGGCACCCCGGGCTGCGGGTACTGTTCGTGTCCGGGTACACCGACGACGCGGTGGTCCGGCACGGCGTGCTGCACGAGTCGGTGAACTTCCTCCAGAAGCCGTTCACCCCGGCCGCGCTGGCCTGGAAGGTCCGGGAGGTGCTCGACCAACCCTCGACCTGACGGCGGGCCGGCTACGCGGAGCCTCGGACCCTCCGAATCCCGACTTGCGCGAACGCCCCATCTCCGAAGGCAGTTTCTTCGTCCACCTGCAACTCGCCCGAATGCGCCCGTGGCGGAATGCAACAGAGATGTTTCCGCGTGACAATACGAAACGATTGTCGCGCCGAGCACACGGCTCGGCGGGTGTGAGTGTGGACGGATCGCGTGTTGACGCCATCGGGGCACCTCGTGGGTGAGCCCCAGCGCCCTTCGCGTCGCGACCGGCGGGCTGGCGGGAGAACAGCAGAAAAGTCTCTACCTGTTAATTACACCGAACGCGTCCGAAGTGTTCAGAGAAGTGCGATCGAGGTGCCGATCGCCCGACGACCGTGGCTCACTCTCAGCGTCAACCGAACCTGAGTGACGCAGGGAGAAAATTGCCGGACGCTGCCGTGCCGGGGGTAACGCTCGTTGGACGAGATGCTCAATCCGGTGTGTCGGACTGGAGTGGAAAAGACTTCGTTAGAGGCTCTGCCACAACCTCCCGAAGTCCCTTGAAAACAGGCATTTGCTGAGGTTCTGGCAGAGCCTGTTAGCAAATCGAGAACGGGCCGCCCTATTCTTCAAACCTGTTCGGCAGCAACAAGTCTCTTTTCCGTGCACTCGTTTCATGACTCTCAGCTTCTGGCAGCAGTCCTGCCTCGCAACGTCGGCTACGATAAGACGAGCAGATGAAGTCGGTCATCCTTGGGACGCGCGTCAATGAAGCGACTCATACTGGTTGCGTATGCGGTAACCCATCGACCGTCTCGGAATCCGCCTTTGTCGCCGGCGTTCAGGGTTGCGGTCGTTACCTTGCTCTGGCTGGCAAGTGGTGGCTCCTTGTCGGCGTACACCTCCGTGCGCGTGGCGTTCGACAGCAACGTTCTGGTTGATGATAAACGCGTCATCTTCGCACAGGGCACGGGCAGTCTCACGGTGCTGAACCTGGACACCGGCGAGGTACTGCTTCGCAAGAAACCAGACAGCAATTTTGAATACTCCGGCAACCTCCAACTGACGGGACAGGGCGTTCTGATGACGTCCTACGGAAGAATCGTTTTTCTCGACAGGAACACCTTCGCGCCCGTCTGGCGGGCCGAGCATTGTTACGGCGCGGTGCTCGACGGCGAGCACGTTGTCTCACACGACGGAAACCACAGCGTTACCTGTCGAAGTGTTCAATCCGGCCAGGTTTCCTGGAAGATTGACATGGAAGGCGGTTGGCACCTATCGGCGGCGAACGGGAAGGTGCTGGTCGCCACGCCCGATTACTCGCACAGGCCACCCACCTTGCTCGTCTTCGACCTCAAGAGTGGCGACCGCATTTTGCGCCACGACGCTTCGTCCGACGTCCGTTGGCATCAGGTTTACTTTGACGGCCGACTCATTTACCTGGTGGAGGACGGTTCCGCCGAGTCGCACCGAGCCTCCGGGAGACCTCTCCGTGTGAAGATGCTCGATCTTGAGGGCAAGGTTGTGGCCGAGGCGGATCACACGTCACCTAAAGTCGTTGCAAATGCATCGCGAGAGAATGCGGCATTCATCTGGGGCGAGAAGTATTTTAACGGCGGGCAAGTCCAACAAGTAAACCCGCATGAGCGTGCAACGCTTGCGAACCTCTGGGAAGAAGGCGATGAGTCTCGCGACGAGCGAGAAGGCGACAGAGAGTCTTTTCGGGGAAGACACCATCTTCCGAAGCTACTGGCGTCGGGCATTTTTGTAACCACTTCAAGCAGGGACGCAGACATTGCAGTTGGTCAAGTGCTCCGGCTGATCAAACCTAAAGGGTTATGGGTGGCGTACGCGCCGTATCTCGGAGAATACGGCTTGATCTCACACGTTGCCGAGGCGGACGGCAAACTGCTGCTGGGCAGCAGCGAAGGGCAGCTGGAATGCTTGGACAGCGAGACGGGTCGCTCCCGATGGCTTTACACGTTCCCCGTGATTCGCCAAACGATGTCCTACTCGTCGCGCCACGGGATGCCACCCTACCTGACCGAGCAGGCGGCCGAATACCGAAGGGGACTCGAGCAAACCGGCAACCTGTCTGGCAGCATCCGATTGCCATCGGATATTCAGCCGGCTTCGACAAGGTGGGCGAAGCTTCGCGCCGAAACGGATTACCCCGGGCGGATCGTCATCGACCCCAGCCCCGATGACCCGTTCCACAAATTAGGACGGTATGTTACCTGGCTGGCCATTTGCGCCGCGCTGCCAGTCGCTGGCGTATTGGTCCTCGTCTTGGCACGGCTCGCGCGGCGGAAGCGCCCGAAACAAACTCTGCCTAGTGTTCCCCACGACGAAACGCCCCCGTCGGTGGGCTTGGCGGCCTGGTTTCTGGTGTTGTCCGTCTCCCCCGCATACGGCCTTCTGGAATACGGGCGAGTTAGCCATTCATGGACAATTGCCCTCAAGATTATATTTGCTCTGACAATTAGTGTTGCCGTGAGCGGCACGATTCGACTCTGTTACGCGCGACGATGGCTTGCTGCATTTCTGTTTTCCGTGATATTGATCGGCTGTTTTTTTCTGATGCTGAACCCGATCAGGTTTGCCTGAGACAGATACGGCCCAAGACGACCGATAGTCTCGGACAAGCCTGTTGCTTCCACGCTTCGGCCACCTCGACCTCAAGCTTCAAAACGGCGAACGAAACCCAGCCAAGTCGGTACACTGACCGCGGGCCGAACCGGTCCGCACGGGAACTCGCCAGAATGCGCCTGTGGGGGAATGCAACAGAGTTATTCCCGCGTGAGAATGCGAAGCGATTGTCGCGCCGAGCACACGGCTCGGCGGGTGTGAGTGCGGATGGATCGCGTGTGGACGGCATCGGGGCACCTTGGGGTGAGCCCCAGCGCCCTTCGCGTCGCGACCAGCGGGCTGGCGGGTAAACAGAAGAAATCGCTATCTGCTAACTACACCGAACGCGACCGAAGTGTCGGCAACAATCACGCGACTTCCCAACTTCGACCGAGTCGACTCGCACACAACCCGAGAACATTTCTTGCGTTACAGCGGCGCTCCGACGTTCGTGGCGCGAAAGTCGATCGCGCAATTGTTCTACCGTCCCCTGTTTGGCGCTCCTTCATTTCGTGAACCACCCGGACGAAAAATCACGACATTCTCATTTCAATCGCGCACCGAACCTGGCCCGCTGTTGTTTACTCTGTCTTCCGGGCCACGTCAGTTCAAGTTGCCGCAACGGTGCTTGATAGGGTTCAAAGGTTCACTTATTGTTTCGTGGGGTTTTGTCCGCCCCGATCCCGACGGACACATCACCGAAGGAACACGCTCCTATGGTCGTGAAGGCGTTACAAAGCTGGCTCGGTCATTCTGCTCGGAAACAGCGACGGTCCCCGAAGCCGAGGCTGGCACTCGAACACCTTGAGGACCGCGCGACCCCGGCCGCCGTGTTTTGGGACGGTGGGGGCGGCACTTCTAATTGGTTCGACGCGCTCAACTGGAGCGGCGACGCGCTCCCCACGCTCTCCGATGACGTCACCATTAGTGGCGCGTCCGGCGGGGTCGAGATCAACGACACGTTCGGAACCGCGTCCGCCAAAACGCTGACGAGTTCGAGTGACCTGCGCGTCGTCAGCGGCACGCTCCAACTGGACGGCGACGCGCTCGTGAGCGGGGCGTTCGCGCTCGGCGGGGTGACATTTGGCGGGGTCGTGACCGGCACCGGCACCTTGACGCTTTCCGGGGCCGTGACGTGGGGGGCCAACGGGGTGATGGCCGGGTCCGGGACCACGGAACTGACCGGCACGTCGACACTCGAGGGCACTACGTTCGGGTCGGTCCGCGAGAACCGGGTGATCGAGAACGCGGGTCACGCGACGCTGCTCGCGGCCAATTCGTTCACGTTCCGCGATAACGCGCTGTTCCGCAACCTGGCGGGCGGCACGCTCGAGATCGAGAGCGGGGCCGGTATCGGCACCTTTTTCGCCAGCAGCACGAGCAAGTTAGTAAATGAAGGGGCGGTGGTCGTCAACGGCCCGGGAACCACGGGCATCGGAGTCGCGACCGAGAACTCGGGCACGATCACCGTGAATGGCGCGAACCTGAACCTGACCGGTCTTGCGAACTTGGGGGCGCTCGGTGTCACGGGCGGGAACCTGAACACCGGTTCGGCCTTCGCCAATTCCGGCACACTGGCCGTCTCGGGCGGCGCACTCACCACCGGATCGGGCACCAGTAGCGGGGCCATTCAACTGGCCGGTGGCGCCAGCATGGTCGTCTCCGGCACCGCGTTCACCCCGCCGTTTACACTGCAAGACGGGGCCACGGTTACGGGCGGACCGATCGTCCTCAATACGTTCGAGCAACTGGCCGCGAACGGAACCGTGACGGTGGACGCGGTCCAGATCTCCGGCGGAACGTTGAACACGCTCGCGGGCAGCACGCTGACGATCGGAACACTGACCCAGAACGGGACCGTGACCGGGCCGGGAACGGCCGTCGTGACCGACACTTGGACGTTCACGAACGGGTCCGTGAACGGGGGCGGGCGCCTCGTCACACGGGGGACGAGCAGCATCAGCGGCGGGTTCTTCACGACCGTTGATACCCGGTCGATCGAGAACTCGGGCGCCGCACTCCTCGACGCGGGCGCGTCGTTCACGTTTACCAACGGCGGAACGTGGACCAACTTGCCCGGCAGCGTGTTCGAGGTGCGCACCGGCGCGTCGCTCGGTACGTTCTTTACCGGCCCGACGGCTCAATTCACGAACCAGGGCACGATTCTCAAAACGGGCCCCGGCGCGGCGACCATCGCGCTACCAGTGGTGAACCAGTCCGGGGGCACCGTGCGTGTGGCCGGGGGCACGTTGAACCTGACCGGCGGCGGGTCGAGCGCCGGGGTGCTCGATCTCGCGCCCGCAACCGCACTGCGATTGAGCGGTAGTTTCGCCCTTAGCGCCGGGGCAACGGCGACCGGCACGGGCCAGGTCCAGTTCGCGGGCGGGCCGTTCGGCGGGGCGCTGACCGTGACCGGCCCGGTGGCGCTCGCCAACTTGAGTCTCGAGAGCGGGACCGTGACCGGCCCGGGGCCGCTGAGCGCTGCGAACTTGGTCATCCAGGGGGCAACGGTCGACACGACCCTCGACGTCGGGAACCTGACGCTCGCGTCCGGCACGCTCACCGGCGCGGGGCACGTAACCGTTGGCGGGCTGTTCACCTGGACCGGCGGAACGATGTCCGGCACCGGGACCACCACGCTGAACGGTACCTCGACCATTGGCGGCAGTTTCGCACTCGTCCTGGACGGCCGGACGGTCGACAACACCGGCACTCTGACCTGGACCGGGAACGGGGCGCTCCAGTTCACCAACGGGGCGGTGTTCAATAACCTTGCCGGCGCGCTCTTCGACATCACCGGGGACGGATCGATCGCGCCCTCCCCGTTCGGCGGACTCGTACCGGCGTTCAACAACGCGGGCACGCTGCGGAAGTCCGCTGGGAGCGGTCCGGTACTGTTCGGCCCGCGGACGACGTGGAACGTCCCGCTCACGAACTCCGGCACATTTGACGTCCGGGCTGGCAATTTCGCGGTTTCGGCCCCCGTATTCGGGCTACCGGCCGGCGTCCCGTTCTTGACCAACACCGGCACGATTCAGGTGGGCACCGCGTCATCGTCCGCGGCGGCCATTATTCTGCCGGGCACCGCGCCGTTCCCCAATCCCCCCGCCTACACGCTCGCGGCCGGAACGCTCACCGGGACCGGACAGGTCGGCGGCGCGACGGACCTGACGATCGCCCCCGGCGCGACGCTCGGCGGAACGCTCACCGTCAACGGGAACGTCATCAACCGGGGAACGGTCCGACCCGGCCTCGCGTCCGGCGCACTTACCGTGACCGGGAACTACACGCAGATCGCCGACGGTCGGCTGGTGATCGGTTTGGGCGGCGCCTCGGCCACCGGGCAGTTCGGCAAGCTGCAAGTCAACGGGGCGTCGCAACTGGCGGGCGCGCTCGACGTGTTCACCGACGGCGGGTTCCTCCCGGGCTTCGGGGACGTGTTCCAGGTGTTCCGCACGGCCGGTACGCGCTCGGGCGATTTCACCTACCCGGTGGGCGGTTACCACCCGGGCGGTTACCGCGTGCTCGTGCCGGAGTACGACGGGACCGGACAGGCGCTAAACCTCGTGACCGAGGTCGGCGCGTTGCCCGTCATTGACCCGATCGCCGATGTCACGGTGAACGAGGGGCAAACGGTCGCGTTCACGGTCACCGCGACCGGCGCAGAAGCGCCCGGGCCGCTCACGTTCTCGCTGGTCGGCGACGTTCCGGTCGGCGCGACGATCGACCCGAGCACCGGCGCGTTCCGGTTCTTCGCGCCCAACGGCCCGAACGAGTACGTGTTCCGAGTCGCCATCTCCGATCCGAGCGCCCCGGGCAACCCGGTGGACGTGAAAACGTTCACGGTCACGGCACTGAACGTGGCGCCACAGGTCGCGTTCATTGGGGGGCAACCGGCACCGAACGAGGGCGACGAGTTCGATGCGTCCGGCTCGTTCACGGATCCCGGGGCCGATGCGTGGACGGCAACGGTGAATTACGGCGACGGGACCGGCGCTCGGCCACTGGCACTGAACGCGGACAAGTCCTTCGCCCTCGATCACCGCTACCTCGACAACGGCACCTTCACGGTCACCGTTCGGGTCTTCGACGGCGACGAGTACGGGACCGCGGCTTTCAACGTCGTGGTGGCGAACGCGGCCCCGGTCGCGGGGGTGAGCGGACCGGCGACCGGCGTTCGCGGGCAGGCCCGGACGTTCGTGCTGTCGGCGACCGATGCCTCGTCGATCGATGCGGCCGCGGGGTTCACGTTCGCGATCAACTGGGGCGACGGGACCACCCAGCAGGTCACCGGCCCGAGTGGGACAACCGCGGAGCACGTCTACACCCGAGCCGGTACTTACACGGTCGCGGTAACCGCGACCGATAAGGACGGCGGGGCGAGTGCCGCGGTCACGCGCACCGTCACCGTGTCCGCGCTTGCGGTGCGGGACGGGGCACTCGTGATCGGCGGAACGACCGACGCCGATACCATCATCGTTTCGCCGGGGGCGGGCGCCGGGAGTTACATTGTGACCATGTTGTCGCCCCGTCCGGGCGGTTCCGAATTGACGATCGCGACCGTGAACCCGCGCACGAACGGGTACGACGTCGACCTGACCATCGGGGGCGCGCACATCGGCCTATTCACGATTACGTCCCCCGAACCGGTGTCGCGGTTGGAGATTTACGCCCAGGCCGGTGACGACACGGTGACCGTGGCCGGCGGGGTGAGTCTCCCGGCGATCGTGTTCGGTGGGGACGGGAACGACTGGATCAAGGTCGGCGGCGGGAACAGTGTCCTCGTCGGTGACGCCGGTAACGATACGCTGCTCGGTGGGGCCGGGCGCGACGTCCTGATCGGTGGGGGCGGGTCGGACCAGTTGCTCGGTCTGAACGGCGACGACATTCTCGTCGGCGGCCTGTTCCTGGACGCCGAGCCGAGCCAAGAGGCCCGGAGGGCCGCGCTCCTGAACGTCGCGACGACCTGGGGGTCTACCGCCCCGTTCGCGGACCGCGTGAGCGCGTTGAGTGGGTACCTCGCCCCGCGTGTGGACGACGACGGCGCGACCGATTACCTCACCGGCGGGGGCGGGAGCGACTGGTACTTGGCCCGCACCACGGGAACGGTGAGCCAACGCGACGTTCTGCTCGGTGTCACAACGCAAGACGCCGTCTCACCGGTCTGATCGAAACGGTGCCGGTAACGTTCAATTACCGGTTCCTGTTCGAGAAAAAAGTTCGGGGTCCGAGGCGAACCCGGTGTTAACCCGTGTGTTGGTCTCTCGGCGAGACTCCGAGACTTTTCCGAAGAGAAATTCGGGGTCCGAGACGAACCCTAGCGTTTCGGCTCGGACCCCGAGATGTCTCGCTCGAACCCGAGACTTTTGCCACGCCTGGAATGTGGACCAAAATGCTTGAAAACGTGGAGAAAACGAAGGCAGCCGGGAGCACTCACTCCCGGCTGTGCGCGTTAACCCCTGTGTGCGATTATTCCGCACCTGCTGACTCAGCTCCCCGAGCCCAACACTCCTCGAACTTCCGCGCCTCTGCACGCGCGAGATTTTTCGCCCCACACTGATGACGCACTGGAAATTGTAGGATTTCGTGCGAAGTGAGCGCGAACGCGCGCTGTTAGGCGATCGCGAGTTCGGATCTCGTTCGATGTCCAAGATGGACACTCCTCGAACCTCTCGCGCTCGCGCCACTGTTAACCAGCCGGCTCGGTTGCCGCGTCTGAAAAACTGACACCAGTTCCGGTTAACAGGCGCGAGACTGTGGGCTTGTCAATATTGTTTGCCCGAGGCCTGCCTTGTTCGTGGCCCCAACGTATTGGTGTTCTTGAGAGGCCCGCCCTATTTGCCCGGACCGGTCAGGTCGAAGTTCAGCACGTTCCTCCCGGGTTGGACCTTCACCCTCTTAAGAGGGGTCGCGGACGGGCTCAGGTAGGTTTCTGCGAATCGGGCCTTTGGAGCGGCCGGGCTGGTGGCCGGATTGCCCACCGTCGCGAACGGTCCGCGAACCGTCGTCAGGTCGCGAACCGTAACCCGGTGCGTTCCGGCGGCGGCGCCGTCGCCCCCCGGGGTGGTCAATCGGTAGCGGCCGGTGTCGTCGGTGTACCCACTGGAGCGCGGCCCGGAAGTGCCCTGTTCCGGGTCCGGCAGGAAGACCACCTCGACGTTGGCAAGCGGCCGCCCGCTGCAGGTGATCACCCCCTCGACCTCGGCCAATGGTGTCCCACGCTCGCACCCGGTGACGCCAACGATCGCGATGAGAGCAGCCGCGCGGAGCGAAACGAATCGGGATACCATTGTATTTTGTACTCGCAAAGTGCCGGCGCTATGCCCCGGCACGGGTCAGTTGGGAACCGTTGATGGGGGTCAGTAATCTTCGGTGATGACTTCGCCGCCGGCGCGAGTGCACAGGGCGTTCAGGGTGGTTGGGGCGATGGAGTCGCGGAGGAACCGGACCGAACCGTCCGCAAACACGAAGCCCACCCCACCGGGGTGCCGGCTGGAGAACACCGTGTTCCGCTTCGACAGCAGGTCGTTCAGCACGAGTTGGTTGGACGGGTACGGGGCGCCGGGAAGCCGGTAATTAAGCCCCGGCACAGTCCCCCGCGCGCTCCCCTCCAGCGACCACAGCCCGGCCAGTCGTTCGCTGTCGAACGGGAAGTACGGAGCCCCCAACATCGCCTGGGCCATCGGGGTGTAATTGGGGTCGCTCATGTCGAACTCCCCGAACAGCAGCGTGGAGCTGGTCCCGTCGGTAATCGAGGTGAGCGTGACCCCGGGCGTGTTCGGCGGGAACACTCCTTCGTCCTTGGCCGGCACGGTCCACAGGGTGACGTCGACACAGGCGCTCGGAGAGTAACTAATGACCGAGCGGTGCCGGCTCGCCCAGTCGACGAGGACCGTTTGAGCGACGGCCGGGTCGGACGGGCAGAGCAGGGTCGGGAAGACCGTCGCCGACGGCGCCGACGCCCCGCCCGTGCTCGGGTCCGCGGCCGCGGTCCAGGCGTTGTAAAAGGCCTGCTGCTCCAGGTACGGTGACGTTGCAACGACCCAGTTGTCACTGGGCCTCGTGCCCTGGAACCGCTGCCGCGAATCGTGGTACGTGTGGGCCGCGAGCCCGACCTGTTTGAGGTGGTTACTGCACTTCACGCGCGCGGCCGCCTCGCGCACCTTTTGCACCGCGGGCAACAACAGCCCGATCAGGATCGCGATGATCGCGATCACTACGAGCAACTCGATCAATGTGAACCCGCGCGGCGTTATCCGTCCTGACCACATGATGATGGTTCCGAAAATGACAATGGCGTACCCCACCGGACCGTCCGGCGGAGCGGGGCAATAAAGGGAGAGTCGGGTCGGACGTCGAGCGGTCCCCAAGCGGTCCGCTCCGGGAGAGGTCGGGTGTCCCGGGTGAGTCGAGACGTTACTTGCGTCGGCCCGTCGTTTGCGAGGCCGACAGGCTCGGTGCGGTGAGTGCCTTTTGGCCGAACAGAGCGGTGTCCCAGACCAGAGCGGTGCTGTCGGCGCTACCGGAGGCGAGGCGCCGGCCGTCCGGACTGAACGCGAGAACCTGGACACGGGACGTGTGCCCTTCGAGTCGGTGGCACTCCTTCCCGGTGTGGAGATCCCACACTCGGACGACGCCGTCCTCCCCGCCCGCCGCGAGGAACCGGGCGTCCGGGCTGAATGCCAGCACCAGTGTAGTCTGGCGTGGGGCCACAACCCGCAGGCCCGTTTCTCCTCTCAGTTCCTCGACCCGGATTTCGTCACCCCCGTCGGGGGCCTTCCGCGTGAACGCGATCCGGCTCCCGTCTCGCGAAAGCGCCACCAGCGGTCGCTCGGCCTGCGCATCGAAGTTGGCCGGGAACCGGGCCAGCAACTCTCTCGTCCGGGTGTCCCATACGCTCAAAACTTTTTCGCGCTTTCCGTAACACACCAGGCGGCGGCTGTCCCCAGAGAACTCGGCGAAGCTCACCGGTTCGCCGCGGGCGATGTGGTCTTCCGCGCCTGTCGTTCGGTCGATCAGGACGATGCCGTCCCCCGGCCCCCAGGCGAGTTGGCGGCCGTCCGCAGAGGCCGCATACGCCGGGAACAGGTCCGGGGCCGGCCGCGCGAGGCCAGCGGGAATCCCGGGTCGTTCGGTGGCCTCCCCAGTTCTCGGGTTCCACCCGGTCAGAACCCAGTGCGGCGCCGGTTCGGGGCACCACTCCAGAGTTTCGACCCGCTCCGCGGACGGGTAGCTCAGGGTGTACGCGGTCAGCCCCGGCTCGCGGAACGGCAGGCGCCGGATCGGGGCGCCGGTGTCGGTTTCCCAGAGCTGGACGTGCGAGAACCGCGCGGTGGTCGCGAGCGACCGGCCGTCCGGCGAGAACGCCAGTGCGAGCACTTGTCCGTGCAGGGCGCCCGTCGGGCCGATCTCTTCCCCCGTTGCCACCCGCCACACCCCGAGCACCCCACCGTCCTCGGCCGCGAGCAGGGTTCCGTCCGCGGACAGCGATTTCCCGCCCCCGAGCGAGAACGACCAGAGCGGGTTCAAGTGCGGGGCGACCGCCGCGGGTCGGAGGTCGCGTGCGCTGGCCGGGTTCCGGTACCGGATCTGCTCGGCCCCGACTTCGAGTAACGTCCGACCGTCCGGCGAGTACGCCACGAACGGGTCCGGGGCTTCGACCCCGGGAGCCGAGGCCCGCAGGTTACCGGTCGCCGTGTCCCAGACGCGGACCGTCCGGTCCAACCCGGTCGTGGCGAGCGCCGTTCCGTCCGGGGAGAACGCGAAACGTGTCACCGGAGCGGCGTTCCCCCCACCGAACCGGCGGACGAGGGTGCCGGTCCCGACGTCCCACAGGCCGACCGCGGCGGTCGGCATCCCGGTGGCGAGAGTCGTCCCGTCCGGGGAAAAGGCAACGCGGCTCCCGCTTTGCCCTTCCAAAACCCGGACCGTTCGGCCGGTGCTTGCGTCGAGCAGGTACGCCGCCGGTCCGAGGGCCGTGCCGCACGCGAGCGTCCGACCGTCCGGTGCCAGGGCGATCGAACTCAGCAGGCCCCGGCCCGGAGCACTTTTCCACCGGAGCCGCGGTCCGGCGGGCGTGAGGTCCAAGGCCCACACTTCTGAGCCCATCGCGATCACCCGCGCCCCGTCCTGTGAAACCGCCACGCGGGAACAGTGGCGTGGGCCGTCCACGTGGCACGTTTCCTTTCCAGACGCCAGATCCCAGAACCGGACGACCCCGGTGGCGTGAACGGACACGAGCGTGCGCCCGTCGGGTAGGAACGCGACGTCGCCGTTGCTTGGGAACTGGCCGGGCCGGAACCGCACGGTCCCGACCCGAGCGACCGCCCCGTCCGGGAGCGGGTCGCCGAATCGATCCACCCGGGGAGCCGCACTAACAATTTCTGAGCGGACCGGGAACGCGGGCCGCGGATCGCCCGGTGGGTCCGAGCGGCGCTCGACGGCCGCGGCCGCGACACCGACACAGGCGACCGCGAGCACGACGCCAATCAACTTAAACTTTGAACTACCGAGCGCCCGGGCCACACAGTCGGCCGCGACAACCGCACCCACGGAGGATGATCCGCCCCCGAGAGCCAGTTCGATGGCCCGGGCCGACAAGCCCAGCGGCAGCGCCTTCGCAGGCCCGGCCATCAGGATCATGGCCAGTACCCCGGCCGGAGCGTAGCCCCGGCGCCCGAGACGGGACCGGAGCGCGGCCATCGCCTTCTCCAACCGGGCGGCGACCGCGCCGATCGAACAGCCCAGTTCGCGCCCGGCCTCGGCGTAAGTCCGCCCTTGAAGGTGGCACAGCACGACCGCCTGCTTCAGTTTCAACGGAAGCAGGTCCAGCTCCTCGTCCAGCACGCCCGACAGATCCGGACAGGAACCGGGGGCGTCGGACACCGGCTCGGGAATCGCGTCCACCAGAATCTCCCGTCGCCGCCCGGAGACCTCGAACACTTTTTGGGCGGCCCGCCGCGCGACCCCGTGGAGCCAACCGGGCAACATCTCCCGAGGGCTGATCCGGTCGGCCTTGCGAGCCAGGACGATGAAGGTCGCCTGGAACGCATCTTCCGCGTCCTGGTGGCAAGAAAGGGCGCGCCGACACACGCCCCAAACTAGGGGGGCGTACCGTGCGACGAGGGCGCGAAAGGCCGCGTCGTCACGTGTGGCCACGAAGCGGTCCAGGAGCGCGCCGGGGCCGCACTCGCCACCGGGCACGCCGCCCGCCAACTCGTGGGTGTAGCGGACGATCAAGTCCTGCCTGGTCCCGTGCATTTTTTCGACCCACCCCGGATCAGCAGCCTGCTCGCCCATACATCCCCGGCTCGCGGAGAAATTTTCAATGAAATTTCTCCACTTCTCAAAAATTTACATCAAAGGTCGCCGGGCCGTTCTGTTTCCGTGTAGGAATTTCGCGGTGCCCGTGTCCCAGACACGGGGCGGGCGCACAGCCTGATTGGAACGTCCTGATGGAAATAGTCGCCCGGGCTGGGCGCCCCCATACGCTCATCGACCACGACACGAAGTATGGATCGAGCTCTGACGCGGTACTTGAGGGTGAGGAGAGGTAAACGTGTTGGCTCGCATGCCCAGAACATGAACGCCTTGGTCGAGCGCTGGGTTCAGACGCTGTATCAAAAGCGCCTTGGTCACTGTACAAAGCGAAGGGCAACATGCCCTTACCGGGCTCAGACTCACCAGAGCTCCGGATCCTAGTGCAGGATCACGGCTGAGGTTTTGGCAACGTGGGGTGTAGCGCGCATCCGTAGTAGTCGCACGCCCGTTTCCGTACCCCGTCGGCGGTGAGTTTTCGGTCGGGCTCGACGATGGCCCGCTTGCCGTGTACCCACTTGGGCTCGATCGGGTTGAGCCACGGGGCCTTGACCGGCAACCCGCACACCCGGATCCGGCACCCGACCCCGGCCCGTCGGACACGGCGGTTATGGGCCGCGATCCACCGCCGCACGCGCCCGCTCACGTGCCACGCGGTGTTGTCCCACACCAGGGCGAATACCCGCTTCCCCTCGGGCGAGCGCCTCGCACACCCACCCCAGGAACGCCTCGGTGGTGGCACTCACCGGGCGCCCGTCGCAGAACCGCAACATCATCCCGCCGGTGCCCGCCCGCAACACGCCGTAACGCGCCACCGTCTCTGGCCCGCCGCCCTTCGGGTTCCGGGCGTTGGCCCCGAGCCGGAGCGGAGCCAGGGCCGTCCAGGCGAAGTTGCTCACAACTTTCAGACCTGGGACAATGTGTCACTCCTGAACGTGTAAAGCATAAGCATCACGGATCGATCAACCCCAGACAATCCCGCGCGACCGTCTGGCCGTTGAATGCGAGTTGCCCTCCTCCCCAGCGATTGGGGGAGAACGCAAGGGCCGCGTGGAGCGACTCCCGTGCCCGGTCAATGTTCCCGGCCTCCAGCGCGACAAGCCCCCGGAGCATCAGGATGTCGGCCGACCGGGCCAGCTTCCGCGACCTCTCCGCGATCCGGTTCTCGAACTCTGGACGTCCCAGAGTGCGCCAGGGGAGCTGCGGCAGAATGAACCCGGCGGGTTGCTCGTCGAGCAGCGTCTTGCCGACCAAGCCCGCGACCTCCTTTCCGACCTGCGAGGTGGATGGGAGCTGCCCGCCCGGACCGATCATCGCGGTCAGTTCCGCGTCGGCGTTGGCGTACTCTCCGGCCGCGATGAAGGCTTGCGCGCGGAGCGAGTGGTAAGTGAAGTCGCTGAGCGAACCGCGGGCTTCGGATGTCACCCATTCCAGTACATCGTCCGGGCGCCCGGTTCGCAGGAGCAGGTCGAGTTCCAGTTCCATCCCGACAGCGCCGAACGCCGCGACGTCCGACTTCAAGAGCAGGTCGCGGGCCGCCCCTCCTAGCCCTCGGCGAGCGGCCATCTCCGCCCGGTCGCTGACCGACGACTTGGCCGACTCTTTGGAGAATTCGCCCCGCTCATGTTCCAGCGCTTTGGTCAGCCGGGCGATTTCGGCGTCGAGCGATTCTGTCGCGCGGTCTCCCGGCTTGGGACCGCCCCAGAGGACCGGAGTGTTGCGGAAAGTCCGGAGGTGAGCGGCCGCGAGGTCCGCGCAACTGAGTGTCAGGTAGAGCCGCCCGAGTTCCAGGTGGGCCTGCGCCAGTCGGGGGTTCAGGGCGACCGCTCGGTTCAGCGCGGCGCTGGCCTGGAGCTGGCGAATCTTGAGCAATTGCGGGACCCGGTTCGCCCAGCTCTGTTCGGCCGTGCTGTCCAGCAGCGCGAGGTAGGCGCGGCCGAGGGCGAGGTGGGCATTCGCGTCCGCCGCGTTCTCGGCGACCGCCCGCCGCGCCGCGCGAATGGCCGCGTAAAGGATCCCCACCGGGGCGTGGCCGCGATCGAGCGCGAACTGCTGTTGGAACACGAACGTGAGTCGCGTGATCGCCGGCAGTGGAGCGTTCTGGGGGATCGGCGGCTGGAATAACGTCAGCCGCAAGGCGGCATCGACCGGGTCGCTCCAACCGCTCGCGGCACCGACAAGGCCGACTGCCTGTGACGCTTCCCACGCCGCGACGTGTCGCCGCGGGGCCAGGCGAACCTCCGCCGCGGCCTTCCGCAGGAGGACGGCCGCCTCGTCCCGGCCGGGCGGGCGCGGGGGCGGAGCTGGCTTCCAGAACGCGTCCCACCATCGCTGGCCTTTCAGCGGGCGACTTGGTGGCGCGACCTCTGACGCGGTCGGCCGGAACGCCAGACGCGCGAAATCCACCTCCCAGTCCGCGTACGGGTCCGTGGCGCCACGCCGGCCCGGATCGCGCCACCCGAAGACGACCAGGCCGCCGGTCAGGTGCAGCACGGGCCACTCGCCCGGGTCGACGAGCAGTCGGTCGAGCATCTGGTCCGAGGGCGCGCTCGGGTCGGCGGCGTGAACGACGACCCGGGTCACGCCGAGCGCCCGGAGCCGCTGGCGTGCGTTGTCAATGTCCTCGAAGTTCAACAGGTGCCCAACGGCCGCCTCGTCGCGGACGACGCGATCCTCGGGGCAGTACCACGCGAACGCCGCGGCTGTGTCCGGCGAGACGTGAAGCGTTCCCGTCTCCGCGGGCCACAGGCCGCCCGCGTGCGCCCGCCGGAGGAAGTCCGCCCCCTGCGACAGCGATGGCGGCGGCTCCACCACCCACTGCCGCGGCTCGAACGGCGGCCCCTGGAGCCACCCCGGCCACGCGCACACCAAGAACGCCAGCGCCAGAACGGATGCGGAACCGAAGCCCACGTATCGGACCCCTCGCCGCACCGGTGCCGATGCCCGGCGCGCGAAGAACTCCTGGAGGTTCCACGCGGCCACGGGGCCGGCGACGATCGCGAAGAAGGGCACCAACCGAACCTGGATCCCGCTCGCGACCGCAAAGGCGACCCACGGCAAGAACCGAGCCCACCGCCACCCACGCCGATTCAGCAGGAACGACAGCAGCCCCAGCGCCAGCAACGGGTAGTAGGAGAGAGCCGCGGGGCTGTCCCGAAAGGCGTCCAGGTAAGCCCGATCGAAGGCCGAGTTCACCGCTCGCGCCTCGCCTGTTCTCTTCCACAGTTCGACCGCCGCCGTTCGGAGTTCGGGCGGCCAGCGCAGGCCGTTGACGTGCGACGGGCTGAAACACGATGCGACGACCAGAACGCCGACCGTGACGGCCCACCGGCGGAGGCCCGCCCGGACCCCGTCTTGAGGGGCGTCGCACACGCGGCCAAGCCAAAATAGCGCGACGGCTCCCAGACCCAGAACGAACCGCCCATCGACATTGGCCCAAATTGCGAACAACACGACCAACCGCCAGTCGGGCCAGGGGCCGTTCGCGCCGGGGATTCGTGTCTCCTCCCGAACGATGAAGTACAGAACGATCGCCAGAAACAGGATGGAGACTGTCGGCGGCTGGAGCAACAACCGGCTACCCATCGCGAGAACCGCGAGACCGGCAGCAACGAGCGGAGTCCGCCAACCGCCTTTCCGCGCGCTGAGGTGGAACATTAGCACGGCAACCGCGCCACATAGGAGCGATTTCACTGCTGCCAATACCATCCCGCCTCCGAGCGAGAAAGTCGTATAGGTCAGCAGATCGTAAAGCCAAGTGGGGCTGACCTCGCCTGAAAAGTGGACGAGGGCGCGGCCGTGAGCGAGGTGCTTCCAGACATCGACGTTCCGGGCCGGAAACGAGGCGAGGAGAACGCCCAAGAGCCCAACGAACAGGAGTGAAACAGCCGGACCCCGCGCCGGCTCGCCTGTGGGGAGCGGGGCCGCGACGGGCGCCCCTTTGGCCTGTCCGCTGGGAAGGGGGACAGGGGGGGATTCCGAGGCTCTGTCGGGTGCCATAAGTGAGCCGGGAGTGGATTGAGATGATTGCGGCCTAATCACTCTAAGTTGAGGATTCGTTGACGTCAATCTCGCCCGAACAGTCGCCAGAGGGATGTGCCGAGATAGAAAGTCGAGAAAAATCGTGAGGAAGTGGTGAGTTTGGTGTTGACACTATTTGAAACGGTGGATTATAAGAAGACTGTTATTGTTTAGTGGCCCCGCTTTTCTCCACTCGCGCGGGTGATTTCTATGACACCTCTCCCTCGTCGCCGGTCAGCGTTCACGCTGATCGAGCTGCTCGTCGTCATCGCGATCATCGCGATCTTGATCGGATTGTTGTTGCCGGCGGTTCAGAAGGTGCGCGAGGCTGCCGCGCGCATGAAGAGCGGCAACAATCTCAAGCAGATCGGCATAGCCCTCCACTCCTGCCACGACGCGCACGGCAAACTGCCCACCACCACCGGTGCCTTCCCCGGTACTGGGGAGGGCACCGTGTGGGAACTCGACAGCGTCCCGTCGCGGTTCGGCACGATGCACTACCACCTGCTCCCCTACTTGGAACAGGACAACCTGCACAAGGCACCGCAGATCTCCCCCAACGACGGGAACGGTGGGAGCGGGACACAGTCTTGGCGGACGAAGGGGAACGGATTGAATGGCGTTGTCAAGACCTTCCACGCCCCGAACGACCCGGGCGTGACTGCGGCGGCCGAGGCGTGGAACAACAATGGGGGCGAACGCGCCGGGGCGGCGAGCTACCACTCGAATTGGCACGCGTTCGGCGGCGGGTGGGACGAGGACTGGCAGGTCGGCGGCAAGGCCCGCATCCCGAGCTCGTTCCCCGACGGCACGTCACAGACCATCGGGTTCATGGAACGGTACGCGATCTGCGGGGACGGCAATCTTGGCAAGCCCTCGTCGCCCTGGAACCAGTCCTGGCTTTATGCCGAGCGTAGCTGGCAGGAAGACGGTGCACTGCCGGGTCCGATCACCCAGTACCATAACCCGGGGAGCGCTTGGTGCTCGCCGACCTACTGGATTCCCGGTAACACCACCGGCGGCGGGAACGGTCGCGGCGGCTTCCAAAATTTCGCCAGCATCCCCGCGAACTACCCCATCGACCGCGTGACCGGGGTTTCGGCCTACTTCCAAATTCCGCAGGCCGCGCCGCCCGTCAGGAACTGTGACCCGATGCGGCTCCAGTCGTTTGGTGCTAGTGGGATTCAGGTTCTTCTGATGGACGGGAGCGTCCGCTCCGTGGGAGTCAACACCGACGCCACAACGTGGGTTCGGGCTCTCCTACCGAACGACGGGTTCGTTCTCGGCAGCAACTGGTAAATCATCGCGACGATCGCGGTTCGACCGGTGGGAGGGACTGCCCGGTAACCCTCCCGTCAATTTCATCTTCCCCACTCCCTTCGGGTGGCCACCAAACGTCATCAGGGCACACTCATGAATCGGCCTGGCCTTCTTCTACTCCTATTCCTTCTATTAGCCGGCGGACTGTTGGGCTGCTCGAAGAACTCGTTGGCGCCGGCGAAAGTGTCCGGAAGTCTAACGTACAAGGGCCAGCCGATTAAAGCGGGGACGATGGCCTTCCACACCCCCGAAGGGACCACTTACGCCGCCCAGATTAGCACGGACGGGACGTACAGTGCCGCGGATCTGCCCGAGGGAGAACTGGTTGTTACGGTCAACACCGAGCACCTCAACCCCGCCAGGAAACCGCCGGCCGCAACCGGCAGGGACACAGAGAAGCGGATGAAGATGATGCAGTCCAGGCAGCAGCCACAGGGGAGCGCCGTCGTGCCCGACGAACCCTACATCAAGATCCCCGAGAAATACTCCAACCCGAAAACCTCGCCGCTGACGATCACCCTGCAGAGCGGCCGGCAGGTCCACAACTTCGACCTGGATTGATCGGCGGAAGATCGGGTGGGATCCGCACCCCGAGCCCTAGTGGGGTCTCGGGAGAGCGGCCGCGGAGGGATCTCTCCTCCGCCAGGGGAAGAACCATCATCACCCGCTCATTCGGTCGTCCTCCTCCCCTTCGCCGCCCGTGGGATTCGCCGATGTTTCGCCTTGCCGGTCGAGTGCTCCGTCTCCCCGGGCGCGCCTGGAAGGTGATCCGCAGGCGTCCGCGGCTGACCGTTTTGTTCGCAGTCGTGCTCGTTACCGGTGCGGGGTTCGGGCTGTGGCGATACGCCCTTGGCGAGTGGCGGGCGGCGCAGGCCGCGCTCAAGAACGACCGACCCCAGGAGGCCCAAGAATACCTCGCTTTCTGCCTGCGAGTGTGGCCGCAGAGCCTCGAGGTCCACCTCTTCGCCGCCAGAGCAGCGCGGCTGACGGGCGATCTCAACGCCGCGGAAGCCCGTCTGAACCGTTGTATCGAACTCCAGGGTGGCGCAACCGAGGGTGTACAGTTAGAGTTCCTCCTCTTGCGAGTCCAGGCAGGAGAGGTAGATGAACTGGCCCCAGTGCTGTTTGACCTCGTCCAGAAGGGACACCCTGAATCCCCAATCATCCTGGAAACCGTCGCTCACGCTTACATTCTCCGCCTTCGGTACAAGCCGGCGTTCGCCTGCCTGAGCCTCTGGATCGAGAAGTACCCCGACGGTGCCAAGCCTTACCAGTGGCGGGGGTGGGCGCTGGAGCGGTTGAGTAACGAGAAGGGGGCGAAGGCGGACTACCACCGCGCTCTGGAACTCAACCCAGACCTAATGCCCGTTCGGCTCCGCGTCGCCGAAATGTTCCTTGAGGACAAACAGGCGCCGGAGGCACTGCCGCACCTGGAATTGCTGTGCCGGCAGGCGCCGAACAACGCTTTCGTGCAGGCGCGGATGGGGATGTGTTGGTTCCTGCAGGGCCGCAACGACGAGGCCCGCCGACTGATGGAGGCGGCCGTCCCCCACCTCCCGTTCGATCCGGCCCTGCTCGTCTCTCTGGCCAACCTCGACCTCCAGGAGAACAAACCGGCGGATGCAGAGCACCGACTGCGTGCCGTACTGAAGGTGGACCCGTCCGACACCGAAACGCTCTTCGTCCTCGCCTCGGCGCTCCACCTGCAGGGCCGAAGTGCGGAGGCCGCCGTCGTGCTGGACGATTACAAAAAGAAACGCGTGTTGGTCGATCGGATCAACGAGCTCCTCAAGGACAAAGCGGACAGCCCGACGGCCACGGCGGGGGACTACGCGGAGATCGGCCAGTTGTTCCTTCAAATCGGTCGTGAGAAATTCGGCACGTACTGGCTGGAGCGGGCCCTGGAGCGAGACGCGACGAATCAGGTGGTCCACCACGCCTTGGCCGTGCATTACGAGCGGAAGGGGGATGCGAGCGCCGCAGCCCCCCACCGCCGACATCTCCGCACCGCCGTTCCTGTATTACCCCCGAGCGGCTCTAACCCCGAGGGCAAGGGACCATGACCGATTCAACGCTGAGGCGCCGGGAACCACCCACGAGCAGGTGCAGAGCAGGCGCAGCGGTCGTGATGACGTGCCTCGCTGTCGGGCTGGCATCGCTGGGGTGCGGAAGCAAGGACCAGGCGCCCGAGGCACCAACGCCCGAGGCACCCGACCCAGACCTCACAGGCCCAGACTTCTTCGACGACATGACCGCATCGGCGGGCATCGACTTCGCCTACCGCAATGGCGAGGAAGCCCCGCACCTGGCGATCCTAGAATCGCTTGGCGGCGGCGTGGTCGTCATCGACTTCGACCGCGACGGACTGCCCGACCTGTTCCTTCCCGGTGGCGGGCACTACGGCGGAGCGGATAATAAGCAGATCCTCGGCCACCCCTGCCGGCTCTACCACAACGAGGGGAACTGGAAATTCAAGGACGCGACCGCGCCCGCGGGTCTAGACAAACTGGCCGGCGGCGCCCCGTGGTTCTACACACACGCCGCCACTGTCGGCGATTACGACCGCGACGGCTGGCCCGACTTGCTCGTCACCGGCTGGGGGCGGATCGCACTGTTCCACAACGAATCGGACGGGAAGGGCGGCCGCCGCTTCACCGACGTGAGCGCCGCCGCCGGGCTGGATAAAGACATCACCTGGGCGACGAGCGCCGCCTGGGCTGACTTCGACGGCGACGGCTGGCCCGACCTGTTCGTCTGCCAGTACGTCGATTGGTCGTTCGCCAACCACCCGGCGTGCAACTACGACGGCAAGACGTCCGACGTCTGCCCGCCGAAGAGGTTCAAGGGTCTGGGGAGCAAAGTGTACCGGAACACGGGCGCCGGCAAGTTCCCCGACGTCAGCGAGGAGGCCGGGATTCTCAAAGGGGGCGAGCACGCGAGCAAGGCGCTCGGCGTTGTGGCCGTTGACGTGAACCTGGACGGCAAGCCGGACGTGTACGTCGCCAACGACACGGTGGCGAACTTCCTCTACGTGAACAAGTCGGCCCCGGGGAAGATTCGGTTCGAGGAGAAGGGCCTGGCGGCCGGGGTCGCGCTGGACGGCGGCGGAAATCCGAACGGAAGCATGGGCGTGGACGCGGGCGACCCCGAGGGGATGGGCAAGCCGGCTCTGTGGGTGACCAATTACGAGAATGAGTTCCACGCTCTGTACCGGAACCACTCGGCCGGCGACAGGGTCGCGTTCGTCTTCGCCACCCAGTCGTCCGGCGTCGGCGTGATCGGCCAGAAATTCGTCGGCTGGGGGACGGGGTTCGGCGACTTCGACCTCGACGGCTGGGAGGACATCTTCATCGCCAACGGTCACGCGGTCCGCTTTCCGACCGGGACCACCCGCAGTCAGAAGCCGGTCCTCTTCCTGAACAAGGGCGCTGGGAAGTTCAAGGACATCACCACGCGTGGCGGCACGTACTTCAAGCAACCGCACCTCAGCCGCGGCGCGGTGCTCGCGGACCTAGACAACGACGGGCGGCTCGACTTGGCGGTGAGCCACACGAACGCGCCGGCGACGATCCTCCGTAACGTGCTACCCGGCCGGCACTGGGTCGGAGTGGAACTGGTCGGCGCCGGCAACCGGGACGTGGTCGGCGCGCGGATCACGGTTGAGGCCGGTGGCCGCACCCAGACCCGCTTCGCCAAGGGCGGCGGGAGCTACGCATCCGCGCCGGACCGCCGGCACGTCGTCGGCCTGGGCACCGAGACGAAGATTGCGAAACTCGCGGTCAACTGGCCGGACGGCTCGCGTCAAGAGTGGGCCGACGTGCCGACCGATCGATACCACGTCGTGACACAAGGAAAGAAGGAGTTGGGCATATGGCAATGCCGCTAGCGGCGTTGCGACGAGCGAGGGAATTGCTCGCCAGAACCGACCTCACGTCACCGCCTTCCTACCAGGCGCGTGGTCCAAACGCGGTCGTACTCGCTCACGCGGGCCGGCGGGTTCTTCGCCGGGTCGTAGGGGAAGTTTGGCATCGCGCGATGCGGGTGCGGCCCGAGATATCCGCCAGTGAGCGTCATCGGCGCGGTGCCGTTGACGTAACCCCACATCCACAGCACGAAGGACCGCTGCCAGCCCTCGTGCAGCGGCGGCACCGAGGCTACGTCGAACTCTGCCGTCGCCTCGTCACCCGGGCTGCAGATCACGTGGCGGTCGTCGGTCACACTCAACAACTCGGTTGCGTCGCCGGTCCGCGGCAATCCCTATGCCCGCGGTCTTCGATGGGGGCCGGCGGGTCTGGGCCGTGAGTCGCATGCGACCAAGGACACCGACCTGGCGGCGAAGGTCCGGGCGGTGGTGCGGGGCTGGTGGCCGGGTAGTCATCTCCATCCTCTCCGGGAGGTCGTCCGATGCGCGGGTTGTTGTTCACGGTCGTGTTCGCCACGTCCCTGGTGTTCGCGGCCGGGTGCGGCCGGTCGGCGCCGATGGCCCCGACAGCCCCGGCCGGCCCCACGCCGCCGACGGAGGCGACCCTGACCGACGGGGGCGTCGCCGACATCGACCGGGCGGCTAAGGACACTAAGGACGCGGTTTTCCTGGTCGAGTTCTGGACCATGGCGTCCGAGCCGCCGCCCGACTTCGCGCTCGCCGCCAACTCTCGAGCCGGCGACAACCAGGCCCGGGCGGCGCCGGTGGGAAAGGACAAGGTCGCCTGGCACGGGGTGCGAAAGGCCGAGTACCTGGGGGCGAAGTACGGCGGGCACTTCCTACGGGTGATCTTGGTGAACGTGGACGGCCCGGAAAAGAGAGGCGAGGTGCTCAAGTTTCTCAAGGACCGCGACGCTCGGCACGTCACGAACCTCGCCTGGAAGGACGGCCCGACCGCCGACCGGTACGGGTTCACCGGCAAGGCCCCGCACCAGGCGGTGTTCGGGCGGAACGGGAACCGGGTGTGGGCGACTGGGGAGCCGCTCGCGGGGACATTCGACGGCCTCCTCTTTCAGGAACTCGACAAGTAATATTACTCCCAGTACTTTCCAATTGAACTGGAGAACGCAGACTCCGTTCGGTAGAGGAGTTGTGTCGAGCAATCGCCTCCACGGAAGGAGCCTGCGTCCGATGACCGCCCCCAACCCGTCCCAGCGCTCCAGAATCACTCAGGCCTTTATTCCGACGAGTTCTTGTTGGCGGTGCAGACTGCGGAGAATGGAAAACCGTTGGCCCTTGCGGAACTTCGTTGAGTGCCTGACCCGGCTGGACCCGATCGCGAACGAGCCGGGCGAGTTCGACCGGTTCCTCGCGGTGGCCCAGACCCGGTTCCAGTTGCCCCCGCGGGCCCTGATCGCGTTACTCGAGGCGGTGGCCCCGAAGATCGACGCGTTCGTCACCGTTCCGGGCGCGGATTTGGGGGCGGCCCCGAACCTCGTGACCACCTTCTCGACCGCCCTGGCACGCCACGTGACCGTTCCGGTGGGGTCGTAGTCGTCGCCTCCCCGGCCGCGCACAACGTGTTCCGCGGTGCCCTCACACCGGCCGCCCTTGGATCTCATCCGACGCGCCCGGGCGCTTGAGCTCTTGGTGCCCGAACAGCGCCCTCAGCAGGTGTAGGGCGCGATCTACCTGGCCATCGGTCAGCTGGGTCAGGTCGTAGCCGCCGCGCCCGCACCGCTCGCACGGCGGGAGCGCAACGAGCTCGACGAGCCGTGCCAGTTCGCCCTGCTCCTGGGCGCTGAGTCGCGCCAGGTCGAACTCCTCCGCGCCGGCCGGGTCCGGACGCTCGACATGCCCGCACCCTGGGTACGGGCATTTGCGGGCGTGTCGCTCGAGCTCGGCCACCCGGCTCTGGCTCAGGACCGCACCTCCGGCCCGTACTCCCGCGGTTCCCCGGCCTCGACGATCTCTTCGACGATGACGAGCACGTGGTACCCGCCGCACCGCGGGCACCGGTCCACCCCGCACGGCACGTGACCCTCGGGTGCGAGGCGCAGCACGCGCGCGTCGCACCCGAGCTCGACACCCTCCAACTTCTGCACCCGCGCTGACAATCGCATACGGTCCCCGCCGGTCAACCCCGGCGCATCACCGCGTCGAGCGCTTCCAAGATCTGCTCGTCGGACGCCGGGAGCAGGAGTTGATCTGGGTACGCGCCCGGGTGCCGCTCGTGGACGAGTCGGAGCCATGCCTGGTGCTCGGGCTTGAGTGTTTGGAGGAACGCACTCATCTGCGCGAGCCATACCGTGTGGTTCGGATTCGTGCGGTCGAGATCGTCCACCCCGAACGCCCCGGCCAGGAGCCCGCGTGCGAACGCCACCGGCTCGTTCGGCACAGCCGTACTCGCCCGCCGTACCGGGATCTCGAACTCGAGTTTGCCCACGCGGTTTCCGAGGTTCATATGCGGTTACCTCCTTCGGGGAGTCCGGCCCGGTGCTCCAACTCCGCGATCCGGGTCTCCAGGTCCGACAACTTGCGCACCTTGATCCCCAACTCGAGTATGGCCCGGGCCGCGCCCAACCGCACGGCCGGTGGTGCCGAGTCCTTCTGGAGCGACAGTAGGGTTCGCACGGCCTCGCCCGCGGCCGCCGTGAGCAATCCCGCGGCCCGGCGCACCATGTCGGCCCGGAGCGCTTGCAACCGTCCCCGGAACGCGGGCTCGGCGAGGCACCGGTAGATCGTGCGGTCCGTGAGCCCGCACTGCTTCGCGGCCGCGTCCACGGTGGCCCCGCACGCCAGCGCCAGGAGCAACTGGTCCTCGTTCTTCTTCACCCGGCCCGCGGCCATGCCCCACCTCCTTACAGCACGTCCACCGGCGGCTCGATGTACTCGGGTCCGCACACGATCAGGAGCCCGAACGGCGCGAGCTTCCCGTCGGGCACCACGGGTTCGCCCTTCGCCGGGTCGTACACGAGGAGCCCCGCGAGCGAACCCTCGGGTCCGTCCTTGTACAAGCCCGGTGCCCGGCCCTCGGCTCGATCAACCGGGATCGCCTCGATCACGTGGAACTGGTCCGGGGGCAGGCGGTGGGCCAGCGCTTTCGCCACCTTGCCGAGTCGGTTCGTCAGGCTCATCCCGCGCCCCCGTCACCATTATTCCGCGTTCCGTCAGGGTTTACGCCGCCACGCGCTCGGCCGCCGTCCCGGTCAGCGACTCGAACCGGGCTACCACGACGTCACAGTACCGCGGGTCCAATTCCATGAGCGCCGCGGTGCGCCCGGTCTGCTCGGCCGCGACGAGCGTGGTCCCGCTGCCCGCGAACGGGTCCAGCACCACGCCCCCGGTAGGGCACGAGTTGTTGAGCAGGTACTCGAACAGGGCCACGGGCTTGGGGGTCGGGTGGTCCGCGTTCTTCGCGGGCTTGTCGAACTCCAACACAGTCGTTTGGGCGCGGTCGGCGAGCCACGTGTGTGGTGCCCCGTCGTTCCAACCATAGATGCACGGCTCGTGCTTCCAGTGGTAGTCCTGGCGCCCGAGCACGAGCGCGGACTTGACCCACACGAGGCACTGGCGCACGGTGAGCCCGGCGGACGCGCACGCGAGGCGCACGTCGAGCCCGGCCAGGTCCGCGTGCCACACGTAGAACGCACCGCCCGGGCTCAGGTGCCGGAGCGCACTACCCAGCGCGGACGCCAGGAACGTGCGGTACTGCTCGGGAGTCATGTCGTCGTTGGCGATGATGAGCGCGTCGGCCGTCTTGCCCGAGTACGCGACGTTGTACGGCGGGTCCGTGAGCAGCGTGTCGGCGGGACCGTCGGGCAAGAGCCGGGCCAGATCCTCGGGTTTGGTGGCGTCGCCGCACAGCAGGCGGTGGCGCCCGAGGAGCCACAGGTCCCCGGGCCGGGTGACGGGCTCGGCGGGCGGCTCGGGCACGTCGTCGGGATCACCGGCGGGTTCGGCGGGCGGCGCGGTGAGGAGCCGGAGCAGCTCGTCCTCGGGGAACCCGGTGAGCGACACGTCGTAATCGGCGTTCTGTAACGCCACGAGCTCTTGGGCGAGCCGGTCGTCGTCCCAGGTCGCGAGCGTGGCGGTCTGGTTGTCGGCGAGGCGGTACGCGCGGGCCTGCTCGGGGGTGAGCCCGCGGGCCACGTGCACCGGTACCTCGGTGAGCCCGAGCTGGAGCGCGGCCTTGTACCGGGTGTGGCCCACAATAATCACGTCGCACTCGTCCACAACCAATGGCTGCCTCATGCCGAACTCGCGGATCGAAGCCGCAACCGCGTCAACCGCGCGGTCGTTGGCGCGTGGGTTGTTCTCGTAGGGCCGGATCGACCCGACCGGCCGCATTTCGACGTCCATTCTGCCCCTCCGCACGTGTCACGGTGCCCCTCTATGAAGGGAACTACCCCGCCCGCGCGAGAAGTGTCCGGACCCGAGCGCAGATTTTTCTGCAATCCAGTGATGCGGTACTGTTCGTCGTGGGAAAAACGGACAGACGAATCCGATCGCTCGGAACTTAAGGGGAGCCGCTACTAACGCAACGGGACCGGGAGATAAATCGCCTCAAATCGAGCCGCGAGGCGCTCTCGCACGAGTCCGAATCGCTTTCGGAACAGGCGGTTACGTACAGCTCCGCGCCCACCCACATGCGTTGATCCGGTGACCCGTGAAAAGTCGCGCGAAAATTTCCTATGCGCCGGGTTCCGGCGGGGCAATTACTCTGTGTTCGAGCGATCCCGGATGAGATCCACGCTATGCCAACACCCGAAACCGGCCGACTCCTGCGCGAGGTCCGGAACCTGATCGGCGACGCCCGCGAGGACGTCCCGGACGGCGAGCTCGTCGCGCGGTTCGTGGACCAGCGCGACGAGCTCGCGTTCGAGTGCCTCGTGCGCCGGTACAGCCGGCTCGTGTTCGGCGTCTGCCGGCGCGTCCTGGTCGATCCGAACGCGGCCGACGACGTGTTTCAGGCCACGTTTCTCGTCCTCGTTCACCGGGCGGCGTCGATCGACCGGAACCGCCCGGTTTCGGACTGGCTCTACACGGTCGCGTTCCGGCTCGCGTGCCGGGCGCGGGCGAACGCCGCCCGGCGCCAGCGGCTCGAAGCGGCCGGGGCGCAGTGCCGGCCCGTGAGTGCCGAGCCCGGCGCGCCCGAAGACGGGCACGCGGTTCTGCACGAAGAACTGAACCGACTGCCGGAACAGTACCGCGTCCCGCTCGTGTTGTCGTACCTGGAGGGGCGCACCTACGAGCAGGTGGCACGAGCGATCGGGTGCCCGGTCGGGTCGGTCGGTTGGCGCCTCACCCGCGCCCGGGACGCGCTCCGGGCGCGCCTCACGAACCGCGGTATCGTGTGCCCGGCCGCCGGGATCGCAACTCTGATCGCGTCCGCCGGGGGCGGAACAGCCGCGCCGGTGTCACTCTTCGATACCACGGTGCGAGCCGGGCTGTGGTTCGCGTGGCGCTCGGCCGACGGAACCGTACACGCCGCGCCTTCGGCGCAGGTGCTCGAACTCGCACGGGGAACAATGGGAACCATGACAACGAGTAAATGGGCCGCGGCCGCGGTGCTGCTGGCGATCGGGCTGTGTGGCGGAACCGCGTGGATGGCGCGCTCGATGGCGGTGAGCGAATCGCCGCGAGCGGCCGCGGACCAACCCGTCCTTGCCCCAAAGCCCGTAAAGTCCAACGAGCTGCCCGAAGGCGCGACCGCCCGAATGGGCACGGCGCAGTTCCGGCACGGCGACGTGGTGTTCTTCATCGCGTACACGGCCGACGGCAAAGGAATCGTGACCGCGGGGCGCGACAACACCGTCCGGCTGTGGGACCGTACCACGGGGCAGGTCGTGCGCCAGTTCGAGCGCGCGGAGGGGAAGAAGGAACCACTCGCGCAGAAACCCGCAATGCCCGCGATGCCGGGCAAAATGATGCAAGCCACGACACCGGACGACTTCCCGGTGGCACTGGCGCCCGACGGGAAGACGCTCGCCGCCGGGAAGAACCGGACCATTACCGTTTGGGAAGCCGCGACCGGAAAGAAGCTCCACGCCTTGACCGCGTCGGCCGATGTAACGGAACTGGAATTCACGCCGGACGGCCAGTCGCTCGTTTCCGCCGACGCGAATGACACCGTCGTGCTCTGGGATTCGGTCGAAGGAAAGGCCCGGAAGACGTTCGAGCCGAAGGCCGAAATGAAAGGGACGACGAAGACCGGAACCGCCGTCTCGCCCGCGGGGACGCACGTCGTTCAGCAACTCATCGAGCCCGAGACCACGAGCGGCTTGCTCCGCGTCACCGAACTCGCAACGGGGACCGTGCTCCCGGACATCAAGCTCTCGGTGGGCGGCGCCCAGAACATCACGTTCTCGCCGGACGGTAAGTACCTCGCCTGGGCGTCGTTCACCGACGGCATCACGGTCTGGGACGTCGGGGCACACAAGGAGGTGAAGCGCTTCGGCAGCGGGACGGCCATGAAGCCGCGGTTCTTCGGGAAATCGCTGCGCATCGCGGCCGACAACAAGACGGTCGCTGTCACCCTCTCGAACGACGCGATCGAACTGTGGGACATCGCCGAGGGCAAGCTGAAGCAAACCATCGGTGGCTACAAGGTCGAGCAGTCGGGCCGCGTGGCCGTGCGCATCGTGCGCGGCGGGGTGAGCCGAATGACCCACACGGACCTCGCACTCACCTCGGACGGGAAAACGGTCGCGGTCAGCCTCGGCAGCGCGGCCGTGCGACAGTTCGATGTCGAAACGGGGAAAGAAATCGCAGCGACCCCCGGTCACCTCTCGGGAATCATGGCGGTCGGTTCGGACGGGCGCACCGTCGTCACCGTGAGCCGTGAATCGGTTCGCGTGTGGGATCTGGCCGGCGGTGCGGTCCGGCACTGGGCGCTGACGCCGCCCGCGGTTTCGGTCGCCGTCTCGCCCGATGCGAAGTTCGTCGCGACCGCGTCCGGGAACGGGGTCGTTCGGATGTGGGACGCCGCGCGGGGCGAGCAGGTCCGCGAGATCGACACGAAGCGCGCGGACGTCGCGGGGATCGGGTTCTCGCCCGACGGCAAGCTACTCGCGACGAAGGCCGAACTGAATTCCGCGGTGAACCTCTGGGACGCGACCGCCGGCACACACGTCCGCACCATCGGTCAGGACGGCGAGCCGGTGTTCAGTGGCGGGCGCGTCACCCTCGACATCTCCGGTATGCAGACACCCGTAATACGGTTCTCACACGACGGGCGCCTGATTGCGTCCGCGGGCGACAAGAAGCAGCTCCGCGTGTGGGACGCGGCCACCGGAACGGCGGTGTGCGACGTCGCGGCCCCCAAGTCGCTGGGCGTCGCGTTCGAGTTCTCCGCGAACGGCCACGTGCTCGCGCTCCTGACGCAAGACGGGACGGTGACCGGGTACGAGATCGCTACCGGCGAGAAGCGGTTCGAGACGCGGGGCGCGGTCGACGGCCCCGCGGCAAACCACTCGCGCGACATCGCCGGGGGTGCGGCGGCGATCAGCGCGCTGGGGCGCGGGTTCGCGAACGCCGGCGCGATCGGGTTCACCGCGGACGGGCGGTTCCTGCTCTCCGCCGCGGGCACCTCCGCGCTCCGCGCCTGGGATACGCTCACCGGCCAGGAAATCGGGCACCTGAAGGGCCACAGGGGGAGCGTGTCGCACCTGTGCGTTACGGGCGGGAACGTGCTCGTCACCGGGAGCGTGGACACGACGGCGCTGACGTGGGACCTGTCGAGGTTAACTCGTGTCGAACTCACCCGCGACACCTCACTCCCGGCGGCCGATCTGGACCAACTCTGGGCCGATCTCGCGAAACCCGACCCGGCGGTCGCGCTCACCGCGGCGCGCAAGTTCCTGACCGACCGCAAACAGGCGGTGACCTACCTGAGCGAGCGGCTCCGCCCGGTGCCGGCGGTCGAAGGCGCCCGGATCGCGGAACTGGTGGCCGACCTCGGCGGCAACTTCAACGCCCGGCGCAAGGCGACCGCCGAACTGGAGCGCCTCGGCGCGGTCGCGGCCCCGCACCTGCGCAAAGCGCTCGAAGGAACCCCGCCCCTGGACCTGAAACAGCGGGTCGAGGCCCTTCTGCAAAAGGCCACCGTGAGCAAGCTCAGCGACGACCAACTCCGGGACCTGCGCACGGTCGAGCTACTCGAACTGGCCGCGACGCCCGAAGCGAAGCGCGTCCTGGAGGGGCTCGCTAAAGGGGCCAAAGGTGCCCGGCTCACGCTCGAAGCGTCCGCGGCTCTCGCGCGCCTGACCGCCACGAAGTAACACAGCAATGTGGTGTTGGATTGGTGCATTTGGCCTTTTGTTTGGTGGCACGGGCCTCTGGCCTGTGGAGGCACTCACACAGGCCAGAGGCCCGTGCCACGAACACAAGACACAAGCTTTCAACACAGTAACCCACATCCAATCGGTTCACCGGTCGCGCCCCAACCTTGGGGCGCGACGCGACGAGATCATTCCTATGCGATACGTACTGACCCTACTGCTGCTCCCGTTCGGCTACTGTGCCCTCGGGGCCGACGACGCGGCACGCACCTCCGAACGCATCGACGCCCGGATCGACGAGAAGCTGGCGAAGGCGAAAGTCGAGCCGGCGCCGGCCGCGGGCGACGCGGAGTTCTTCCGCCGGCTGTGTCTCGATCTCAACGGGCGCATCCCGCCGCTGTCGCTCGTGCGCGACTTCCTCGACGACGACCGCCCCGACAAGCGCCAGCTCTGGGCGCAGGAACTGATTGAGGGCGATTTCGGCGACCGCTACGCGGCGCACTTCGCGAACTACTGGCGCGCCGTGTTGCTCGCGCAAGCGAACGCACAGGTCGCACGCCCCGGGCGGCTCGAAGACTACCTCCGCAAGCAGTTCCGGGCGAACGCCCCTTACGACAAGCTCGTTCGCGACCTGCTCACGAGCGCGGACGCATCCGACTACTTCTCGGCCTACGAGAACAAGCCCGAGAACGTCGCCGGGAGCACCTCGCGCGTGTTCCTGGGGGTGCGGCTGGAGTGCGCCCAGTGCCACGCCGACCGCAGCGGCGGAACCTGGAGCCGCGAACAGTTCTGGCAGTTCGCGGCGTTCTTCTCGCGCCTGCCCGGTGCGCGCGCCGACCAGCCCGCGCCCAAAGGCCCACCGCAAATCAAGCTGCCTGAGAAAGAGGAGTACATCACCGCCGAGTTCCTCGACGGCCGCGCACTGAACTGGAAGGAGGGCGCGGACCCGCGCACGGTGCTCGCGGAGTGGACCACGCGGGTGGACAATAAGTGGTTCGCGCGGGCCGCGGTCAACCGCATGTGGGGTTACTTCTTCGGTACCGGGCTCGTCGACCCTGTCGACGGATTGGGCGTGGCCGACAACCTCCCGAGCCACCCCGAACTACTGGACGAGCTGAGCCGTGCGTTTGCCGAACACAAATTCGATCTGAAGTTCCTCGCCCGCGCCATCACCGGAACGAAGGCGTACCAGCGCACGAGCCGGCAGACGCACGCGGCGCAGGCCGACCCGCGGTTGTTCGCCCGGATGCCGGTGCGCGGGCTGAGCGGCGAGCAGCTCTACGACAGCTTGACCGAGGCCACCGGGTACGCGCCGCCGACCGAGAACACGAGTGACGCCCTGCTCATTGCGGCAACGCCCCGGGCCAAGTTCCTCGCGAAGTTTCAGACACAGCCCGACCAGCCCATCGACGCGGCCACGTCCATTCAACAGGCGCTCTACCTCATGAACGGCAAGTACACCACCACGGCCACGAGCCTGGAGAAAAGCCCGACCCTCCGCGTGATCGCCACCGGTCCCGGGTCGGTCGCGGAGCAGGTCGAACAACTGTTCTTGGTGACGCTGTCGCGCAAGCCCACCGCGCCCGAGTTGAAGCGCGTGACCGAGTTCGTTGGTTCCGACCGACCGGCACCGGACCGACAAACCGCGCTCGCGGACGTGTTCTGGGCGCTGCTCAACAGCACCGAGTTCGCGGTGAATCATTAGTTCGGTGCCCGACGGCGTAGGAAAGAAACTTGGCAGTGCAGTCCGCGAGCGGAACGAGCGCTTGTGTCCGTGGCACAGGCCTCTGGCCTGTGGAGGCGCTCACACAGGCCAGAGGCCTGTGCCACCAGACCAAAAGGCCGAACACGCTGATCCCACAAGACGACCGAGTCCGAACCGCGCCCATATGTGAATCGCGCTAACTACGGAGTTCCCATGCGACCCATCGACCGCCGTTACTTCCTTCGCGCCGGCGCGCTGAGCGTCGGGACCAGCATGTCCGGCTGGTTGGCGCCGCTCGCTACCGCCGCCGCAAAGGAACCGGCACGCAAGCGCGCGTGCATTCTGTTGTGGATGAACGGCGGGCCGAGCACCATCGACCTCTGGGATCTGAAGCCGGGTCACGACAACGGCGGGCCGTTCAAGGAGATCGGCACCGCGGCACCCGGGGTGAAGATCAGCGAGCACCTGCCGAAGATCGCGGCCCGCATGAAGCACGTGGCGCTCGTGCGCTCGATGACCAGTAAAGAAGGCGACCACGGGCTGGCCACGTACCTCGCGCACACCGGGTACTCGTCGCGCGGGCCGATCCGCTACCCGTCGCTCGGCTCGGTGGTGGCCAAGGAACTCGGGGCGGACGACGCGGCGCTACCGAATTTCGTGAGCGTCGCGCCGTTCCGGGCGTTCAGCCCGGCCGCCCACGAGCCGGGGTTCCTCGGCCCGCGTTACGCGCCGCTCGCGGTGGGCGAATCGAGGCCACTCGCCCCCCAACAGGGCGGTGCGAACCAGGCAATGGAGGTCGAAGACCTCGCGCTACCCGGCGGGATCGCCGCGGACCGGTTCGACGCGCGCTGGAAGCTGGCGGCCGAACTCCAGCACGAGTTCGCCGCGGAGCGCCCCGACCCCGCGGCCAAGAGCCACCACACGGCCTACGACCGCGCCGCGAAACTCATGCGCTCTACCGCCGCGAAAGCGCTCAAGCTCGACGACGAACCGGCCAAACTCCGCGACGCCTATGGGCGCGACGTCTTCGGCCAGGGGTGCCTGCTCGCCCGGCGGCTCGTCGAGAGCGGCGTGCCGTTCGTGGAAGTGGCGCTCGGCGGCGCGGGCGGGGTGGGCTGGGACACGCACACGGACAATTTTGATCGCGTCAAGCAACTGAGCCAGACGCTCGACGCCGGATGGTCGGCGCTGATGGACGATTTGAAGGAGAAGGGGCTTCTCGATACGACCACAATTGTTTGGATGGGCGAGTTCGGGCGCACACCGAAGATCAACGGCAGCAAGGGCCGCGACCACTTCCCCTATGCGTGGTCCGCGGCGCTGGCGGGCGGGGGGATCAGTGGGGGCCAGGCGCTCGGCAAAACGAGCACGGACGGCACCGCGGTCGAGGAGCGCCCGGTGACTGTGCCGAACTTCCTCGCGACCGTGTGCAAGGCCCTCGGCATCGACCCGCAAACGCAGAACGTATCGAACACCGGGCGCCCCATCCCGGTCGTCGATTCCGCCGCCAAACCGGTTGCAGAATTACTCGGTTAATTGCTGCCACGCCTCGTTACGAGCGCCACTTGGGGAGGGCCGACACCCGAATCGCGTGCCCACACCAACTGTACCCGGCCGCGAAAGCACGGCACTCTCGTGACCGGGTCGCCAGTAAAGCCCCCAATGTGGTTTGATCCCTGTACCTCATGAGCCTACTCTTAAACAAACGGTGTCCCGAAGCCCGACAGTTCCCGGTGCCTGCCCCTCGAGATCAGCGCACGGAAGGACCCGCGGGTCCGGTCACCCGGCCCAGGTCGCGCCGACCTTCACCTCGACCTCGACGGGGACCGGGTCAATGAGCGGGGCCATCCCGTCCACCATCGCGCCCCGCACCCACGCCGCGACGTCGCTCTGCTGGGGCGCGCCGCACTCGACCACGATCTCGTCGTGCACGAGGAGCACCGGGAACGCGCCCGGGCACGCGGACCGGCGTTCCCACAACAGGGCCAGGGCGCGCTTGAGCCCGTCGGCCCCGGTGCCCTGCACGGGCGTGTTCAGCTTCTCCGTGAACGCACTCACCCCGACGCGCCGGCGCCCGCCCCGGGTGCGCGTCTCGATGGTCCCGTTGGGCACGCCCCGGTGCCACGCGCGCAACCCCGGGTACGTGCGGAAGAACGTGTCCCGGTGCCGCCCCGCCTCGGCCTCGGTCAGCGCCACCCCGAAGTTCGAGGCCGCATACGCCGCCAGTGCCCGTGCCCCCATGCCGTAGAGGAGCCCGAAGTTCAGCGATTTCGAGAGCTGCCGGTCGTCTTTCGTGACGTCGGTTTTCCCGAGCACGGCCCGGGCCGTGGTGGTGTGCAGGTCCTCGCCCGCGCGGTACGCGTCGAGCATGCGCCGGTCGCCCGTGATCCGTGCCGCGATGCGGAGCTCGATCTGGGAGTAGTCGGCTTTCACGAGCACGCGCCCGGGCGGTGCCGCGAAGCACCGGCGGTACCGCGGGTCCCGCGGGAGCTGCTGCAAATTGGGCTCCTTGCAACTCATGCGCCCGGACGCCCCGGCCCCGATCTGCTTCCAGGTGGCGTACACGCGCGCGTCGGGTGCCACGTGCCGGAGCCACTCGCGCCCGTACGATCCGGACAGTTTGGCCGCGGCCCGGTACGCCCGCAGGACCGGTGCGATCGGGTGGTCCAGGGCCGCGAGCGCGTCGTCACCGGTGGAGCTCAGGGTGATCCCGAGCCGGGCGAAGGCGTCCGTAACTTCATCGACCGAGTTCCAGTTCGTGACCCCGAACAGGTTCCCGGCGTTGGGCGCGAGCGCATCGAGCCGGTCCCGCAGGTCCCGAACCCGGGCTTCGGCGCCATCGGCCGCGGCTTCCCAGGCCGTGCGATCGAACCCGACCCCGTGCGTTGCGGCCCACGCGACCGCGGGCAGCGCGCCCATTTCGGTATCGGCCGTGTTCGTGAGATCCGACCGCGCGAGTTCGTCGGTGAGCTTGTCCCAGAGGGCGAGCGGGACCTCGGCGTCCCGGGCCGCGTATTCCCGGTGCGAGCCGGTGAGCGCCCCGGACCAATCGGCCGTTTGGAGTTCTTTGTCGAGGGTGATGCCCAGGTGCCGGTGCGCGAGTTCCTTGAGCGAATGCCCGATCGCGCGGTTCCCGGCGTGGAGCACCTGACTCGCGAGCATCGTGTCGCGCACGCGCCCGGGCACGAACCCGAGGCGCATCAGGAACGGGAGATCGAACCCCAAGTTCTGGCCGACAATTTCGGTGCCGGCGAGGGCCGCGAACACCGGGGCGAGTGCGGCGCCGGGCTCGGGGAACGCGAACAGGTCGACGAGGAACGTGCCGGCGGGTGTCGCGAGGGAAATTAATCGGACCCGGTCCCGAGCGTGCGACAGGCCCGTGGTTTCGAGGTCCAGACCGACCCGGACCCCGGCCCCGCGCAGCGCGTGCTAGAGTTCGGCCAGCCGGGCCGGGTCGTTGATTACAACGTGCACCGGTCCCGAACCCGTCGGACCCGAATTTTCCGCCCTAAAATGCCGAATATTCGACGCCCGTCCCTCGGACGGCAGATCAGCATTAGGGACCGGTTCGGGGGCCGTTCGGTTGCGGACGTGTGAACCGGCGTCCGGGACCGGTCGCGTGAGGTGCGCGAGCAGGGCCGGCTTGTGTGCGCGGATCCGGTCCCGGATCGCGGCGCCGAGTGGCGCGCGGGACCGGACCCGAAGGGCCGCGCCCTCGGGGATCAGCACGATGCCCCGTTCGGCGAGCCACCGGACCAGTGCGGGTGCGTCGGGAACGGTCATACCACGTCTCCGGGGTGGGCAGATTTGGCAAGGAACCGGGTCATCGCGTGCGAGAGCGGCCCCTCGACCGCGAACGCCCCGAACTCCCAAACGAGCGCGGGCCATTCGCCGGACAGGAGCCCG
Organism: Gemmata palustris; assembly: GCF_017939745.1. NCBI lineage: Bacteria > Pseudomonadati > Planctomycetota > Planctomycetia > Gemmatales > Gemmataceae > Gemmata > Gemmata palustris. The sequence continues at coordinate 1,501,190 of NZ_JAGKQQ010000001.1, forward strand.
TGGCGCCGGAAGTACGGGTGCATCCACACCCACTGGAGGGCCCACCCGTGGTCCCGGAGCCGGAAGCACGCGGCCCCGACGCACGGGACCCGGAACGTCCCGCTCGCGCCCACGGCCTCGGGGTGGGGCCAGAGGAACGCGACGTGGTCCGGATCGTCCTCCTCCCCGTCGTACCCGTACTGGAGCGCGTACCCCATCTCGCGCCGGCAGTACTCGGCGAGCCGGTACACGGCCCGGCGGTGGCTCCGCGGGGACCGGGCGGTAACGCGCCGGGCCGACGGAAGGTAGGCCCCGCGAATGAGCGGGGCGACGATGTCGACCGCGTCGGGGCGGATCGCCAGTGGCGTACTCATAGAACTTCCTCGAACGGGTACTCGTCCGTACCGGGTGAATCGGGCTCGGGAGCTTTTTGGGCACGGACAAAATCATTCTGTCCGGGGTTGGCCGTGTCGGGTTGATCGCCGAGAAACTCAGCGGTTCGGGCATTTTTGTCCATATTGTCCATGCCCCGATGGGGGCCTTCGTTTTCCGCGGTCGGTGCGGGCCCGGGGGGACAAGTCGTGGGCGCGGCGGGAGGGGGCGGTTGCAAGATCCCCCCAGGAGGGGCATGGACAATATGGACAAAAATGCCCGAAGTGCTTGAATTCGCGGTCCCGGGCCCGTCATGGCCAACCCCGGACAGAATGATTTTGTCCGTGCCCAAAAAGCTCCCGCCGGGTGCGCCCGGGGCCGCCGATCTCGCCGCGCCCCCGGGGGCGGAGCGGTCCCAGAGCGGGTTCAGGGCGAACGCCTCGCTCGGGCGCCCGCGCTCGGCCCCCGGGGCCTCGAGCGCACGCACGTACCCGTGGGCCGCGAGCTCCTTGAGCGGCCCGTCCAGGTGCCCGGCCCGGCGGAACGCGGACTGGCCCCGGACCTTGCGGTGCAACTCGCGCTTGGTGAACCGGTCCCCGGCCCAGGCGGCCAGTGCCGGGACCAGGAGCCGGGCCGCCTGGGTCTCGGGGGCCCCGACCCCCAGGCAGCGCCGCCCCTGGGCCTCGAAGTACCACACGATGCGCACCGCGCGCGCCACGCTCGGTTCCCCGACCGGGGCCTCCGTCGGCCGCCCCGCGCACACCGCGTCCAGACAGTGGAACAGGGCCGCGAACCGGACCGCGTAGTGCTTGAGTTTGGACAGGACGCCCCGGTACGCGTCCCCGGGCGCGAGCGCGTTGGCCCGGGCCGCGACGTCGCGGGTGAACGCCTGCCACGCGCTCCGGGCGGCCCCGTCGAACCGCGCGTAGTACGGGCGCCAGGTCCCGGCCGGTGCGCCCTCGACCGGCACGAGCTCCAGGGCCAGCAGGGCCTCGAGCACCTCGGCGTACCCGCGGGCCAGGGGCTCGGGGACCGTCGCCCAGGACTCCTCGGCTGCCGCGTGCGGGGCCGGGAAGCTGAGGAGGAACCGGTCCGCCCACCCGTCGTTGGCCGCGCCCCCGCGCCGGAGCTCCTCGCGGAGCTCGCCGATGCTGTCCGGGCACAGCATCCCGCCCACCGCGGTGAACGGGTCCGACACGACCAGTGGGCCCTCGTCGTGGGTCCCGGCCCGGTTGTTCTTGCACGTGCCGCGCCCGTTCCACCCGGACAGCCAGAACGTCTTGTCCGCGCCCCGGCCGCCCTGGCGGTACTGGTTCAGCTGGCGCGTGAACGCGGTGAGCTCGTCCATGAGCACCGCGGTCCCGCGCGGGTTGTCGCGGAGCACCCGGCGCGCGGCCTCGGTGGTCGTGTCGTCGAGCACCGATTGGCGCAGGGCCGGTTTGGGTGGCTTGGTCGGGGGCTCCCCCTCGGGGGCCTTCTTCCAGTCCTTGAGGGCCAGTTCGTACCGGGCGTGCTCGGCCTCGAACGCGGCCCGGGCGCTCTCGTGGTCGGCGCGCCAGCGGGCCTCGGCGGCATCGAGCGGGGCCCGGGCCCGGGCGAGCGCCGGGGACTTGGCGGACCCGGGCGGGGCGACCACGGCGATCCAGAACAGGGGGCTTTCGGCGTACCCGGGCTTGACCTCGGCGGCCCGGGCGCGCCCGATCGCGGCCCCGAGAACGACGAGCCCGGGACACGCGACGTAGTCAACGGGCACGTGAAGGGCCGCGGCCGCCGCGGCCCAGTACTCGGTCACCGGAGCGGGGAATAGTTCGATCGGGAACGGGGGCGCGGCCTCGGGCTCGGGGAGCAGAACCGGTGGCTCCCACACCGGGCCCGGGGATGGCGCCCCGGGCGTTGCCCCGGCGCCCGGGGCGGGCGGGTCGGAGACCCCGAGCCACTCCTTGACCCGGGCGACTACTTGGTCTGCGGTGGCCCCGTCGAGTGCCGGGTCGAGCATCGCGCGGAGCGCCGGGAGCCCGGTCATGGACTTGCCGTTCTTGAGGCGCTTGCGCGCGTCGGCCACCGCTCCCGCGCCCTCCCCGTCGGTGATCTTGGCGACCTTGTCGGGGTCGTTGCGGGCCGCGAACACGGCCGTCATGAACGCGACGGCCCGGGCGTCGCTCTCGCACCCGGCGCGGACGAGCAGGTTGGCGAGGAGCAGGACCAGGGCGTGGCGCTCGTTCGGTTTGGCGTACCGGGCCACCAGGACCGCGGCCCCGACGTGGCGCACCGCGGCACGGAGTTCCGCACCCGGGACCGGGGCTGGCTCTCCGTCCCGGGTCCACTCGAGGGTGACCCCGCTGAAGTGCAGGCTGGGAGGGAACACGGTCTGCAGGTGCTTGTGCCGCTGTTCGGTGTCGTCCCACTCGGGCCAGCGCAGTTCGACAATGGTGGCCCGGTCCCCGGTGAGCACCGGGTCCTGGAGCTTGGCGAACGCGGCGCCACCATCGGGAACGGTGTAGAGCGCGTGGGTCGTGTGCCCGTTCCGCCCGAACGCGGCGCGCGTGGCGGGGAGCAGGTACGGTCCCGCGGCGACCGCTTCGCCACAGTCGAGGTCCACGTCGGTCAGATTGCCCGAGACCGGGCCCAGCTTGATCCCGAGATTACGCCCGGCGAAGTGCGCGGGTGCGGCACTGCCGTCGGGCCAGAACCGTGCGTCCGGGTGCTTGCCGGGTTTGGCGCAATCGGCCTTCCCGCACGAGCACGTGCCCGCGTCGGGGTCGGGCCGGTGTACCGGGACCGTGAACCACCCGCGCGCCCGGTACCGCTCGACGGCTTCGGTGATCGCGCTCATCGCTCACCCCCTTCCGCACCGAACAGGGGCGCGAGATCGGCGCACGACCAGCACCGAATACCGCCGTGACCGACCAGCGCGATCGCCCACGGGCACCAGATCCGCACGAGCGCCGGGTCGACGCCCAGCTCCTTCAGGTCCAGTTCGCTCACGTAATCTTCGGACACGGGTGCGCTCCTCCACGCGCGCACGGTCCCCGGGCCCGCCAACGGCAGGTCGGTTCCGCACGGCACGTCGAATCGGTGGTTAGGCGGTTACGGTTTCGGTCCGCGGGTGCGAACCCGGTTCGGGTTCATGTGTGACGCGCTCGACGCGGAAGCTGCCGGGGCCGAACTCGCGGGTCATGAACCCGAGGAACAGGCGGTTCAGGTCCCGTCCTACCGCGGTGCCCGCGTCGATCACCACGACACGTTTCTTGGGGTCGAACGCGTGTCCCGCGTCGAGCCGGGTTTGGGCCTCGCCGTGGAGCGCTTCGGCCCCGAGGATCGAGAGGATCAGGGTAGCCTCGACCTCGGCGGCCGGGATCTCGGATTGGAAGTGGTACCGGTACGCGTCACTCGACATCGCTCGTCCTCGCAGTGGCGGCCTTCCCCTGAAGAACTACCCCGGGCGCGCGCCGAGTGTCCGCGCGGGGCGCACAAAATAGTTCCAGCCCGGCCCCCGCGAACGCCGCGCGCAGGGACCCGAGGCGCCGGTACAGGGCCGTTCGGGATAATCCCAGGTGGCGCGCCGCGGCGGCCACGGGCCGGGTCTTGAGGGCCTCGGCCACGCGCCGGAGCGGCCCCGGCAGAGTCGCCAGCACGGCCGCGACGTCCAGGGACAGGGCGCGCGTGTGCTCGGCCCGTGGGCCGGATCCCGGGGCCGCGGGCTCGTCCGGGCCGTTGGGGCACCGGGCGGCCCGGAGCAGCGCGTCGAGGGACCGGGGCGCGTGTCGGGTGCGCCGCACCCGGGTGCGGAACGCGGTGGCCGCGGCGTGCCCCACGAGCATGCGCACGAACGCCCCGTGGTCCGGTTGGCGGTTCGGGTCGAAATGTTCGAGCCGGGACCACACGTGCAGCGCGAGGTCCTGTTCGAGGTCCGGTACGTCGGTGGGCGGGAGCCGGAACCGGTGCGCGAGTTGTCGGGCCTTGACGCGAATCAGGGCGCGCGTGGCGTCGTCGAGGGCGTGCTGGTGGGGGGGCTGGGGATCGGGATGCACAGTGTGTCCGGGGATCGGACCCGCCGCATCCTGTACGCGGCGTATGGCCCCCGGCGGAGTTGCACGAAACCGCAAACGAAAATCGGCGGTGCGCCCAAGTGGTTGCACCGCCGAGAGATGGAGTGAGGTAGAGACGTGTTGCCGTTGCACGAAATCACTGCAACTGCAACGCGCTATTCGCTCGGGCCGGCCGAGATCGGTCCCTGAAACGCCATCACGGCGTCCAGATCGGCCGCCATGTCCCAGTACAGGTTCAGCTCTCGCGCGTCGGGATCATTAAAGCACCGGGTCACCTCGGGTTTGGACAACTCGACGGATCTCCCGAGTTGGGCCTTGGTCGGGCGCGGGAGCAGCGCCGGTTCCTTGGAAAGGCGGAGCGTCGCGAACGCGTGGCTCCGGGCCCGGCGCAGGAACTCGATCACTTCTGCGGTGAGTCGAGAGATCTTCTCGACCCGGCTCGCCCGTTTGGGGGGCGCCTTTTTCCGGACCGGTTCCGCGGCCGAGTCGACCACGTGCCCCTCGACCCGTTCCGTGTCAAAAGTGATTCCCTCGGGACCGAGCGCCGCGACCGAGTTCAGAGCCACGACCGGGTTCTCGGTCGCGCGGCCCCACGCGTGCGCCGCGCCCTCGGTCGGGAACAACAGGACGGCTCTGGGGTGGGTCGCGAGCGCCGCGGCGATCCGGGCCCGGGTCCCGTCGTACACGCACCGCACGAAGTACGCTTCGCGCCGGCGCCGGGCCCAGTTCGCGCTCCCCAGGTGCCACGCGTGGCCCGGCACCACTTCGGTGACGGGGCCGTGAATGCGCCCGGCCGCGCGGACCGCGCCGAGGACCGCACCGAGGTCGATGCGCCACTGCCGGAGTGCGTCCGGGTCGATGCGCACGGGTCCGCACGCGGGGCACGGGATGTACGCGTCCCGGGCGCCCGTCCGGGCGCTCGTCAGCCACTCGACGCGGCCCACGTACCCGGTCCCGCACTCGCGACACGGGGCGAACCCCGAGGGGGCCGTCGGGCGGAGCAGCCCAAGGGCGAAGACGCGCTCCCGGGCCGCACCGAGTGCGGGGGCCAACTGATCCTCGAAAAACACGGGCGGGTCCCTATCCAGCCGCTGCCACATCGCCGTCAGCATCGATCCCCCATCGGCGCAAGTACTTCTGAACGAGCTCGGCCCGGTTCGGGGGCAGGTTGCGCAGGCTGCAACTGCTCGGACACGCGACGTCGAGCGACACCGCGGGCGGGTCGCTGCCGTCGAGGAACACGAACTCGAGGGTGACCATCGTGAGTTCGAGGTCGGTGAGCGGCACCCGGTCCTGGTTCAGGGCGTCGTCGAGGAGGCTGTGCGTGTCCCGGGGGAACCCCGGGTCCCCGGTGAAGCTCAGCTGGCGCTGCGAGTTCGGGTACCGGAGGCGCATGTGGCGGACCTCGGCGCGCACCCGGTCCGCGGGGTCCGTGTCGAGGTCGAACGCGCGGGGCTTGAGCTGGTCCAGGTGGTACGTCGGGCGCCGGGGCCACCGGGGCAGGTGCTCGACGCCCAGGAACTGTTGGGCGAACAGGGCCTCGACCTTGGGCTTGGTCTTCGACGGGAGCTTGGCGAACGTCTCGAGCGTGCCCTCGCCCGGGTGGAACGCGAAGATGATCGGGAACGTGTGTCGGAACGTCCGGGGGACGAGCTCGCCGTCCCGGGTGTGGGCGGTCACGTTCTGGGCGAAGTCGTCGGGGTGCGCGAACACGTACTCGGTGCCCTTGCGGGTCATGTGTTCGACCGTGCAGTTGCGCCCGCGCCCCTCGGACAGGAGGAGCAGCGCCGAGAGCTCGCGCGCGAACCGGTCGAGGGCCCCGCGCGAGCCGTCGAGCGCGCCCGGGGGCAGGTCCCGGCGCTTGCGCCACCACGTGAGGCGCTCGACCTGGTGGATCCGCATGGCGCGCCCGATCACGTCCGGGTTCGCGACCCACGCGGCCATCGCGTGGTGATAGAGGGTCGCGTCGTCGGGCACGTCGGCCAGGGGCGCCGGGCCGTCGTCGAACTCGGCGGACTCGCGGATCGCGGCGAGCCCGGTGTCGCACGCGAGGTCAAAAACGGTGTGCAGGGCCGCCTCGATCGCGTCGACCTGGGCCGCCTCGAGGCCCTGGACCGCCGCGAGAACGGGGCGCGGGTCGCGCTTCTTGAGCTGGGCCCAGGGGATCGGAAGGTCCGTGTGGCCGAGGCGCTCGAAGAAGCGCCGGAGGAGGTCGTGGGGTACCATCCGGAGCACGGTCGGGATGGAAAACACGCGCGACATGTGGGGCCTCGGGGTGCGGGTCGTGGCGGTCGGGTCGTGTGCTGGGTGTGTACATCAGTTAACAGAACTAATATACACTAAATCCGCCCCGATGCGCGCACAAGGAAAAATCACCCCGATCCGGACGAGCGGCGCAACTTCGCCCACAGCTTGCGCTGCCGGGCCCAGTCGGTGACTGCTGCCAGGGGTTGCAAATCGCGGAGCACGAACGGGTCCCGCCCGCGCGCGACCGGCGGCAGGAACAGGAGCGCCTCCTGAATGTCCGGGGCCAGGAGCGTGAGGTTCATGATCTGGGTCACGCGCGCCCGGGTCACGTGCCCGAGCCGGGCCAGCTCCGCGTAGTCGGTGACCACGGCGTCCCGGATCAGGCCCTCGAACTTCAGGGCCAGGGCCATGAGTCGGGACACGCGCGGCACGCGCCCGGGCTCGGGCGCTCGCGGGGCCGGGCCCAGGCGCAACTCCTGGCGCCCGCCCCGGCCCCGGCGCGCGAAGTGGATCGCCCCCGATACCGTCAGCCTGGTCGATTCGTCGGTGCTCATGCCCGCTTCCCTCGTGGTTGTAGTTCGGTCTCACGCAGTTCGGCACTGAGGGCCTTGATCCCGGTGGGGCGGAACGTGACCGCCACGGTGCCCGCGGCCCCGTCGTAGTCCACCCGTTCGACCAACAGGTCGATGACGCGCCCCTGCTCGCGCGGGGTGAGCGAGCCCCAGACCGGGTCGAACGCGGACAGCGCGCGGGCCGCGTCGTCGTCGCTGACCAGCTGCCCGGTGGCGGTTCGGATGTCGTCGCGGACCCGTTTCACGCGCCCCTCGACGGCCCCGATGCGCTCGTGGAGCTCGGCCAGGCGCGCGACCAGCTCACCGTTGTCGTCCCCGGGGCGCAACTGCGTTGAGAGGCGCCGCACCTCGCCGTGCCACGCGCGCAGGTCCCGTTCGAGCCCGGCGGATTCGGCCCCGAGCGCCGCGACCCGGGCCTCGTCCTGGGACCGGGCCTGCGCGAGCACCTGGTGGAGCAGGGCCGGGTCGCGCCCGACGCCCCGGATGCGCTCGACCACGAACGCTTCGAGGGGGCCGGCCGGAACGGTTTTGGTGGGGCACGTGGCGTGCCCGTTCTTCTGGGCCGAGGAGCACGCGTAATACCGGTAACGGCGGTTCTCCCCGCGCGTGGTGTGGGTCGGGGTCATGGCGGCCCCGCACGGCGTGCAGCGGAGGAGTCCCTTCAACAGCGCCCCGAACTGGTTGCGGACCGGTGCCCCGCCCGTGCGCCCGTTGCGCCGGAGCCGGTCCTGGACCCGCTCGAACACGCCCGGGTCCACGATCGCCGGGTGCTCGCCCGGGTGGACCTCGTCCTTGTACCGCACCTTGCCCGCGTACACCACGTTGGTGAGCAGGTTGTACACGTTCGTGCGGTCGAACGGTTTGCCCCCGCGCTCTGGTCCGCTGCGCGGGCACCAGCGCTTGGCGCGCCAGCCCCGGCGCCCGAGCTCGGCGACCACGGGCAACAGGGACCCGTGCTCGAGGTACAAGGCGAAGATCTGCCGCACGCGCTCGGCCTCGTCGGGATTGACGGCGAGCTTGTACCCGTTCGGGTCGATGTCGTACCCGAGCACCGGGTGCCCCCCGGCCCACTTGCCCTTGCGCCGGGTGGCCGCGATCTTGTCGCGCGTGCGCTCCCCGATGATCTCGCGCTCGAACTGCGCGAAACTCAGGAGCACGTTCAACACGAGCCGGCCCATGCTCGAGGCGGTGTTGAACTGTTGCGTGACCGAAACGAACGCGACGTGGTGGTGCTCGAACGTGTGCATCATCTGGGCGAAGTCGAGCAGCGAGCGACTGAGCCGGTCCACCTTGTACACGACCACGCAGTCCACCTTCCCGTCCGCGATGTCGGCGAGGAGCCGGCGGAGCCCGGGTCGGTCCGTGTTGCCGCCCGTGAACCCGCCGTCGTCGTACCGGGTGCCGAGCACGACCCAGCCCTCGCCGGCCTGCGAGCGGACGAACGCCTCTCCGGCCTCGCGCTGGGCGTCGAGGGAGTTGAACTCCTGCTCGAGCCCCTCCTCGGTGGACTTGCGCGTGTAGAGCGCGCACCGGGTCAGGCGCACCGAGGCGCGGGGATATCCCTTGGGATTGGGAGCGGGGCGCGTCATGCGACACCTGCCTTGTTGAGCTTGAAGAAGTGAAACCCGTTGCAGTGCGAGCCGGTGACGGCCTTGGCCACGGCGCTGAGCGAGGGGAACACGCGCCCGTCGTACTCGAACCCGGTGGCGAGCACCTTCACGTGAACGGTGGCGCCCTTGTACGCGCGGGTGATCACGCTCCCGGGCGGGGGGAGCCGGTCGTCGCTCGCGAACCCGGTCTCGGGGGCGGCGGTTCGCGGGGCCGCGGACTCGGCCCGGTCCCGGGGCGGGATCACCCGCAGGTCCGCGTCCCGGGCCAGTTCCGCGGCCCGTGCCCGGGCCCGTTCCGACAGGTCGCCCTCGGCCAACATCTGGACGCGCCACGCGATCCGGCGCACGAGCCACGTGCGGTTCCCCGTGGTCGTGGGCTCTCCGAACACTTCGGCGTACCGCGCGCGCAGGTCCTTGGGCGTGAGCCGCCGAAGCGCGGCGAGTTCCTTGGCGACGTTGATCTCCACCCGCTATCTCCTCGAAAATCCTGGGAATCTCTGATTCCAGCGGTGTTAACCGCCGGTCCCAGTGACGCTCTTCCGAGGGCTCGCAGCAAGTCCATTCGGGGCCGATTCTGAAGGTTTTTCTGGGGTCAGAGGTGGATCGGTGGACGGCGCGAGGAGTTCCGAGCCGAGGCGCACGAGTCCGGTCGCGAGGAGGCACGCGAGCTCGCGGGTGCGCTCTTCGGGGGTGAGCGTGGCGGGGTTGCGGGTGGACGGCATCGGGGCACCGGGTGGTTGGCCCCAGCGCCCTTCGCGTCGCGACCGGCGGGCTGGCGGGAGAATGAGGAAAAGTCTCTATCTGTTAATTACACCGAACGCGCTCGAAGTGTTCAGAGAAGTGCGATCGAGGTAGTGATCGCCCGACGACCGTGGTCCACTCTCTCGGTGTCAACCAAACCCGAGTGGCGCAGGGAATAATTGCTGGAGGGGGTGTGCTCCGGGGTAGCCCCCGTCGGATGAGATGCTCAATACGGTGTGTCGGACCGACGCACGTTACGGCACCTCGGGAACCGGTCCCTCCCACGGTCGCGAGGTCTTCGCGGTGATCCGTCCCCTCCGAGAATTCATGTGCCGGGCGCTGGACGGCTCCCGGCTGAAGGACTGCGCCGACGAAGTCCTGCTCCGGCGGTTTGTGGCCGCGCGGCCGCCGGTACGACTTTTTGGCGCCCTCCGTCGTCTTGAGAGTGGATACTCTTGAGCGGTCGGATCTTTCGAGGAGGTTCACATGCGTTCGCTCACGCGAAAACTGTCCCTGGTCGGCGTCCTCGCTTGCTACTTGGCGTCCGGCTTCCGGGCCGAGGCCGCGGAGCCGCCCCTCGACGAACCGCTCCCGGAAGGAGCGGTGGCGCGTCTGGGAACCACGCGCCTGCGGCACGGCCACTACGTCTGCGCCGTGGCCTTCTCGCCCGACGGCAAGCTCTTGGCCTCGGGCGGCTACGATTACACGCTCAACGTCTGGGAGGTGGCGACCGGCAAGCGGCTCTGGACCGCTCCCGAGCAAGGCTATTACGTCACGTCCGTGGCGTTTTCCCCGGACGGTAAGACGCTGGCTTCGACCGCCCAAGTCAAGAGCGCCCAACTGTGGGAGGCGACGACGGGGAAGAAACTGCTCAGCCTCGACGGGCACACGGACGTGATCCAGTCACTCTGTTTCGCCCCGGACGGCAAGACGGTGGCGACGGCCAGCCACGATCGGTCGGTCCGCCTCTGGGACCCGACCACGGGTAAAGAACGGTATCAGTTCAAGCAGCACCAGCAAAAGGTCTACTGCGTCGCGTTCGCGCCCGACGGCAAGACTATCGCTTCCGCGGACTCGGCCGACATCGCCGGCGTGGGCCAGACCGAAGAAAAGGATGGGAATTGCACCATCCTACTCTGGGATCCGGCCGTGGGCAAAGTCCGGCACCAGATGCCCAAGGCCCATCTCGGCTGGGTCTACGATCTCGCCTTTTCTCCGGACGGTCAGACGCTCGCCTCGGCCAGTCCCTACCGCGGCTGCCTCTGGGACGTGGCCGGCGGCAAATTGATCGACCGTTTCGCGGACCGCACGAACAAGGTCGCGTTCGCACCGGACGGCAAATCGATCGCCTGGTGCAAGGACGGGGTTCGCCTGTACAACGCCGCGACCGGGCAAGAGCGGAGGCCGTTCCGCGTCTACAACCCGTGGCTGATGTGCCTGACTTTTTCGCCGGACGGTCAGCACATCGCCGCCGGCGGCGCGGACGGTCTGGTGTACCTGTGGAAGGCGGCCAGCGGTGAGGAGGCGGTCAAGAGGCCGGGTCACCGGTTCCACATCCACGCCGCGACCATCTCGCCCGACGGCCAGTTGATCGCGACCGGAAGTGACGACGCTACGGTGCGCGTTTGGGGTACGGCCACGGGTCAGGAGCTGCGCACGTTTTCCCTCTCCGATGACTACAGCCTGTGGGGGGGGCAGTTCGGATACAACCTGTCTCATACCGGTCCGACGGGCGTCGGCGCGGTCCGCTTTTCGTCCGACGGCGAACTGGTCGCGGCCACGACCCCGTGGCGGACGGCGGTCTGGGAAGTCAATACCGGCCGCGCCGTCCTGAAGCGGGATCAGGGTGGAACGGCGCTGGCGATGACGGCGGGCAAGACCCTGGCCTTCGCCGCCCGTCGCGAGGGCGAGGTGCAAGTTTGGAACTTGACGACCGGCAAGGAAATCCGTCGGCTGCGCCCGCAAGGACCGGACTCTCGCGATGTCGTCGTCTCCGCCCTGACATTCTCTCCAGACGGCAACATCCTGGCGACCGGCAGTTCGCCGGGACATTATCGGGAGCGAGGGGAGTCGACGGAGACGATCCATTTTTGGGACATCGAAACCGGCAAGGAAGTCCGCAAATTCCGACCCGACAAATCGCCACCGTCCGCCCTGTTCTTCTCCCCGGACGGCGAGGTGCTCGCCAGCGCTGCACCGGGCGAGCCGCCCGTACAGTTTTGGAGCGTCCAGGCCGGTCAGGAACTTCGCGGCCTCGGCGCTCGGCAAGAGCGGAACCGGCGAGACCCCGGCCTGGTCGCGTTCTCGTCCGACGGCCGGCTCATGGCCACCAGAGGGAAGGTCGGCATTGTTGTGAGCGAAGTGGCCAGCGGAAAGGAAGTCTTGCAACTCCTCGGCGCACCCGGGGCCGTCACGACCGCGCTGGCCTTTTTCCCCAACGGCCGGAACCTGCTCTCCGGCAGCACGGACACCACCGGTCTGATCTGGGATCTGGTGCCGGAGCGGGGAGTACTGGAGAAGAAGGCCAAGACGTTGGGCGCCAAGGATCTCGACCAACTTTGGAGCGACCTCGCGGGGGACGACGCGGCTGGGGCGCACCGGGCGGTCTGGACTCTGGTGCTGGCGAGGGAACCGGCGGTGGCGCTTCTGAAGGAGCGGCTGCGCGCGACGCCGGGGCCGGACCCCAATCGCATTTCGGGCCTGATCACCGACCTGGACAGCGACAAGCTCGCGACCCGCCAGGCGGCAGCGAAGGAACTTCTGACGTTCGGCGCGGGTGCGGAAGAGGCACTGTTCAAGGCGCTGCGGAACAAGCCGACGCTCGAACTGCGGAAGCGGATCGAGGGGCTTCTCGCGGAGCTGCGGCAGCGGCCGCTCGCCTCGGACGAGCTGCGCCAGGGCCGGGCGGTCCAAGTACTCGAGCTTCTAGGCACGGCGGAAGCCCGGAACGTGCTGCAGCCGCTGGCACAGGCGGCCGGAGAGTCGCGCCTGCGTCGGGACGCACAGGCGGCACTCAAGAGATTGTCCGCGCGGTAGTCGAGACCGGGCACACTCGGTGGCCTCGTCGCCCGACGCCAGGGTCTTGCCGTCGGGCGACGAGGCCACCGAGCGCACCGCCCCCTTGTGTGACCCTTGAGCGCGGCCATGCATTTTATTGCGGGAGCCCTTGCTCGCGTCGGTCACCTCGACCTCAAGCTTCAAAGCGGCGAACGGAACCCAGCCAAGTCGGTGCGCTGACCGCGGGCCGAACCGGTCCGCACGGGAACTCGCCAGAATGGGCCTGTGGGGGAATGCAACAGAGTTATTCCCGCGTGAGAATGCGAAGCAATTGTCGCGCCGAGCACACGGCTCGGCGGGTGTGAGCGTGGCGGGGTTGCGGGTGGACGGCATCGGGGCACCGGGTGGTTGGCCCCAGCGCCCTTCGCGTCGCGACCGGCGGGCTGGCGGGAGAACAGCAGAAAAGTCTCTACCGGTTAATTACACCGAACCGAGATGAAGTGTTCAGAGAAGTGCGATCGAGAGACGCCGATCACGCGGCGGCCGTGGTCCACTTTCTCAGCGTCAACCGAACCCGAGTGGCGCGGGGAGAAATAGCGCCGGCCGCGCCCGGAGTAACCATCGTCTGGCGACATACTCAGACCGGTGTATCGGACCGAAGCCGGTTAACGGGTCGAGCGGGGCGCACACGGCGATGGCTCGACCGGGTTGCGGACGACCTCAACCCGGTCGGTCCTCGATGCTCCCGCTTCCGGGGGGATCCGGCCGCGGGAGCAGGCCCAGCGCCTCCCGTACCGAGTCGGGCAGTTCGACCTCCACGGGAGCGGGCGGTTCCGCGACCACCGGTCCCGGTAACGGGGCGGGCGGGGCGGGGATCTCCGGTGGGACGGTCGGCTCGGGCGGGTGGAGTTCGTCGAACACCGCGTACATCTCGTGCTTGTCCACGTCCTTGATTTGTCGGAACGCTTCGTCGAACGGCGGGATTACCCCGTCATACATCTCCAACAGGTGATCGTACTCGTACCGCTTTTCGGGGTCGCTCAGGAGCTCGTAGGCCTGGTTGATGCGGATGAACAGTGCCGTTGCGTCGGCCTTCCGGTCCTCCGGCACCGCGTCCGGGTGGTGGGCGCGCTCCAGTTCGCGGAACGCCCGGCGGATCGTCGCCGCGTCCGCGCCCTGGGTTACGCCGAGGATTTGGTACGGGTTCTCGCCGCGGACGTTCGGTGCCCAGCCCGAAGAAGGGTTGGTCATTGAGCGGTACAAGAGGAGACCGAACGCTGCCACCCCGACCAAGCCGACGAACGGGTTCGCGGTTCCGGCGCACGCGACGATCGGCCCGAGCATGAGCAACCCGGTGAACTTCACTGACGACATTCCGCGGAGGGCGCGGTTCAGCTTGTTCATCGTGTTCCTCGCTACGCCTTCGCGCCGCACGTGCCGCAGAACGCGAACCCCTCGACGAGCGCCGCGCCGCAGTTCCCGCACGTGTCCTTCTTCAGCGGCACACCGCACTTGCCGCAGAACGCGAACCCCGGCGGCATCGCCGCCCCGCAGTTCCCGCACGCACCCTCCGCGGAGGGTGCCCCGGCTCCCGCCGACAGGTCACGCAGCGCCGCGTCCAGGTCCCGGGCGGCGATCGCGGCCAGGTCGTCGTCCCCGGCACGGAGCGCGGTCGCCAGTTGGCGGGCGAACGCGGCGGCCGTCTGACTGTGTTCCTCGGCGCTCGGGGGCGTGCGCGCGAGCCGCCGCTCGGCGTCCGCGAGCAGGTCCGCCCACTGCTGCCGACGGCGGACTCGTTCCTCTTCGACCCGCGCCGCGGGCCGCGACCGCCGCGCCTCGCGCTTTAGTCGGTCCACGGTCTCGCGGTCCAGGTTCTGTGAGTCCTTGATGGTCACGCCCTGGCTCGCGCCGGTGGCGCGGTCCTTCGCCGTCACGTGCAGGATGTCGTTCGCGTCCAGGTGGAACGTGACGTCCACGGCCGCCGCGTCGCGCGGCCGGGGCGGGTCGAATAGTAACTCGACCTCGCCGAGCTTCAGGTTGTCGGCGACCAGCCCGCTCTCGCCCTGGTACACTCCGATCGCCACCGACCGCTGGTAGTCGGCAACCGGGGCGTACTCGTTCGTTCGCGTGCACGGGATGCGGGTGTTCGCGTCGATCACGCGGGAAAACATCGTCCCCTGGACGGCCGTGCCCAGCGACAGCGCGGTCGTGTCCACGAGCACGATCCGCTCGACCGCGCTCTTGCGGTGGATGATGCCGGCCTGCACCGCCGCGCCGAGCGCCACCGCCTCGTCCGGGTTCACGTCCGCCCGCACCCGGCCGCGGAAGATGTTGCCCACCAACTGGCGCACCGCCGGCACCCGCGTCTCGCCGCCCACGAGGAGGATGTCGCACCCCTCCAGCTGGTTCTCCAACACGTCCGGGTGGGCGTCCCGGTACCGCGGCTTGCGGAGCTCCTCGGTCACGTTCCAGGCGATCGCGCGGAGGCGGTCGAACAGGTCGCGGCACATGCCCTCGAACGCGGCGCGGGTGAGGACCGCGTCGAACCCCTTTCCACCGAACAGGTTCTCGATCCGCACCCGCACCTCGGGGGCCTGGGTGAGGGCGTGCTTGGCTGCCATCGCCCACTCGTGGACGAGGCACATCGCGGGCACGTCCCGCCGGATGTCGTGCCCGGTCTCCGCCCCGAACTCGCGCACGACCCACTGCACGATGCGGTGGTTGAAGTCGTCGCCGCCGAGGTTGTTGTCGCCGGTCGAGTACAGCACCTCGTACAGCCCACCGCCGGCCTCGACGACGGAGATGTCGAACGTCCCCCCGCCGAGGTCGAACACGACCAAGACGCTGGAGAGCTGGTGCCGGTGGCCGTACGCCAGGGCCGCGGCCGTCGGCTCGTTCAGCACCCGCAGCACGTCGAACCCGGCGATCTCGCCGGCGTCCTTCGTGGCCTGCCGCTGGCGGCTGTTGAAGTTCGCGGGCACGGTCACGACGACCTCGTCGATCGGCCGCCCGAGCTTCGCCTCGCCGTACTCCTTCAGGTGCGCCAATACGAGAGCTGACACGCTCTCGGGCGTGTACTCGGTGCCCAGGACGGCACGCGAGTACCGCTCGCCCATCCGCCGCTTGATGGACGCGAACGTGTTCGCGGGGTGCGTGAGGAGGCGGCTGCGCGCCTTCTTCCCGACCACGGTCCCGTCGGGAAGGACGGCCACGACGGACGGCGTAACGGGGGCACCGAGGTCATTCGGGACGATGACGGGGCGGTCGCCGTCCAGGACCGCCAGGCACGAGTTCGTGGTGCCGAGGTCGATCCCGGCGCTGACCTTCTCCATCGGCCCCTCGACGCGGTGGGTGTTGCTGTATCGAGTTTCATGATACCGCCGATGACCCCCGACTCCAATCGGACCGGCCGATTGCGGAGTTGCGACGAATTCACCATTTCCCACTCGGGTAATCCGCTTCCGGGCTTGGGGCTCCGCGACACTCGGAATTCGAGGCGTCCCGACGACCCTCCCGTGAAGCCCGGCCCGTCGCCCTCGGACCGCGACCGCGCGGGCTGGCGGGAGAAGAGAACGAAGACACTACCCGTTAATTACAGCCGACCCGCTCGAAATGCTCACAGAAGAGCACGAACAGAGCGGCGAGGTGAATTCCGGGTCATTTTTTGTTGTTCGGGTCGAAGCTCTCCTGCCCCTTGAAGAGGAGCCCCAGGGCGGTGGTCTCGGTGCCCACGATCTTGCCCACGATCCCGACCGCGGGCGCCCCGTCGCTCATCACCTGGGTCACGTCTCCCTTGCCGTTGAACCCGACCCACTCGCTCTCGTAACGGTCCTTCGGGTCCAGGGTCCCGTCCCCCTTCACCTTCATGAAGGTGAGCGAGAACCCGTTGCACCACCACCCGGCCTTGCCGCTGATCCCCCCGACCGCGTACCCGTCCTTGGCCCGTAGGGTCACGGACCCGGTCAGGTCCGTACCGAACTGCTTGCCGAACTCCTCCTTACCGTTCACCCGGTAGATCGGGCGCACCGCGCGGACGATGTCGGTGCTCCCGAACTTCCCGAACCGGGCCTCGACCCCGACCACCAGCGCCCCAACGGGCCCGACCGTCTTGAACTTCGGGTCGTGCTCGATCGAGCCGAGGATGTACGGCTCCTTCCCCACCGCGATCACCTTCGACGGGCCACCCGGTGCCTGGGCCTGAACCTCGCCCGGCCGGCGGAAGGACATGAGGATCATTTCGGCACCGACCCCCGCCACTTGGTCCGCGGTCCCGGTCACCCGGACCGTGTAGATCCGCGGGCCCTGAACGTACACCCGCACCCGGGTCACCTCGGACCCGGATTCGAGCCGGTACTCGGCCCCGCTGAGCGTTCCCGACTGGGCCTCGACCGACTCGGTGATGCGCCCCTTCGTCTCGTCCCGCAAGGTCGCACGGAACGCCGGGTAGAGCCGGGCCCCGAGCCGGGCGAGGTCGGGCGCGAGGTCCATCACCTCGGCCCGGTACAGCAGCCCGTCGTCGGCCTTCCCGAACACCCCGTTCGCGCGAACGGTCTCGCCCGCCAGTGGGACGTCGCGCCGGTCCTCGCCCTGTCGGGCCGGTTGCTCCGGTAGCCAGACCACGAACGCTTTCCCCGGCGGGCTGTACCCCTTCCATCCGGCCGGTGCCGGACCGGCGAGGTCCTCGGGCCTCGCCCCCGGCGCGAGCGCGAACGCCCGCGCTCGTGTGGCGACCCGATCCGTGCCGGCCCCACGAGTGCCGACCACCTGCACCACAACGGCCCCTTCCGCCCGCTCGATCGTGAGTTCGCCCGCGGCAACGCCCCGATCCACCTTCAGTTCGAGCGCGCGCGCGTCCGGGTGCTTGTCGAGGGCCGCGGCGTCCGGAACCCGTCCCTTCGGGGGGACGATGACGTAGTACGCCGTCGCGGACCGAAGCTCGCCCGCGGGGTCGATCACCTCGGCCTCGACTCGGGCGCTCGGCTTCCCATCAGCGCGCTTGCCCGAAATGACCCGCACCCGTCCGATGCGGCCGACCATCAACCGGTCGACCTCGGCCCCCGGAATGATGAACCCGATCCCCTGACCGTCCCGGGCCCGGGCCACGGCGACCCCGACCAAGCGCCCCTTGGCGTCCACGACCGGTCCGCCACTGTTTCCCGGGTTCAGGTTCCCGTCGATTTGGATGATGGCCAACTCACCGTCGTCCCCTTCGCGAAGGCTCGAGACCGACGCCTTACCGACGGTAACGGCCGGGAACCCCTTTCGGACCGACAGGGCCTGCCCGAGCGGGAACCCGAATGAGAACACCCCCATCGTCTCGACCGGTTTCGGCAGGTCCGTATACGCGATCGGCTTGGGTGGGTCCTTCACTCCGGTCACGCGGAGTACCGCCAGGTCGCGCTCCTCATCCGCGGCGACTACGGTCGCCGGGTACTCCCGTTCGGCCGCGGTACCACTGCCGAAGACCACACTGACCTCGGGCGGCTTCGCGCGGGCTCCGGGAGGCCGCTTGACGGCGACGTGGTGGTTGGTCACTACAAGCACCCGGTCCTTATCGGCCGCGACGACGAACCCGGATCCGGACCCGCTCCACCCGTCGCCCTCGACCCGGACGTACACCGAGGCCCTTTTGACCGCAGCAACGGTTTCTGGTGCGAGTGTGTCGTCGGCCCGTGTGTTCGGGGCGCTGAGGGCGACGAGTGCGGCCGAAAGCGCGAGGGCGCGTAGCATGCGTGGCGTCCGGTAGTGGGATGTCGCGAATGATGTGAGTATCAGTGCCGTACCGGAGCCTGTCAACCGGATTACGGGCCCACCGAAGTGCCGCAGTTCCGCCCGTCCGGTCATTTGGCGGATCGGCCGTTTAGAGGACCGTCGCCGGCGCCGACCTACCTTCGGCATCCATCGCCGGGCCCGCACGTTTCGTGGGAACATGTGGGGCCCGGTCTTTGACGTGGATCTTTTCGGTTATGCGTCGTGTTGCAGGCACGAAAGCCAGCGAATTTGGAGTATGTGGTTCGGGGTGCGAGACGAACCCAGTGTTAACCCGTGTGTTGCTCTCTCGGCGAGACTCCGAGACTTTTCCGAAGAGAAATTCGGGGTCCGAGCCGAAACGCTAGGGTTCGGCTCGGACCCCGAGTTGTCTCGCTCGAACCCGAGACTTTCGCCGCGCTTGGAATGTGGGCCAAAGTGCCTGAAAACGTGCAAAAAATGACGGCAGCCGGGAGCACTCACTCCCGGCCGTGCGCGTTAACCCCTGTGTGCGATTATTCCGCACCCGCTGACTCAGCTCCCCGAGCACAACACTCCTCGAACTCGCACACCTCTGCACGCGAGAGGCTTTTCGGTGACACACCTCGTCGAAGCACTAAAAATCGTAGTGTTTCGTGCGAAGCGGGTACGGACGTGTGCTATTGTGTGATCGCGAATCCGGATCTCGTTCAATGACCAAGATGGACACTCCTCGAACCTCTCTCACTCTCACCGCGGTTAACCGGCAGGTTCGGTTGTAATGTCAGAAAAACTGTCACTGGATCGGTTAACCGCGTGAGAGCGTCTGGCCCGCGACCGGGGTCAGTTGAACCGGGCGGCGTAGGCGAACCCGAACGGCCCGTCGAACAGCCGGGCCGCGTTCAGAATCGCGTTGAGGTCGAGTGCCTTCTTGTCCTTCTCCGGTTCCAGGTACTTGGCTTCAAGCCCCTTTTCTCGGATCCGTTTTTCGTTCAGGAGATCGGGCGGCGGATCGTCCAGTAGTGTCTTCAGGTTCAGTCCCATCCCCGCGCCGTGGTTGTTGGAGACGAACGCGAGCAAGAAACTGGGTACCAGACGTTCTCCCTTGAGCAGGCCCTCCAACTGCTCCATCATCGCGAGCCAGCCGTCGATCTGCGCCTTGGTGATCGGCAGTCCCAGCTGATCCGTCTGTTTCGGGTTGGGCAGCCACTCGTGGTCGTCGTCCGTTTCGGCCAGGACGTGTTTCCACGTCTCCCGGTTCAGTTCGCACACCGCCACCAGGTGCAACCGGGCCCGGCGCAGGCGCGGAGCGTCCACCACCTTGAGCCCGCCCACCGGGTCCTGCTCGTCGAACTTCTTCGCTCCCGGTTCCACCTTCGGGAAGATGCCCCGGACCCGGTCCTCGAACCCGATCTCCTCGTCCACCGCCCGGTACCCATTCACCATTGCCGACAGGAGGTGGCAGTACCCGCGCAGCCAGGCCACGTCCCCGCGATCGAACCGCACCTCGAACTCCGGGTTCTTTTTCAAGAATTCGAACCGGCCGCCGTTGAGCCGCTCCAAAACCTGCACCAGTGTGGTTCGGTCGGCCCCGGTTCCGGTGAAGTCGAACGACACTTTGGCCAATCGCAACCGCAGCCCCACCTTGTCATCCCGGATCGCCGCGAGTGTGGCCTCGGCGCGCCCGAGGTCCGTGGCGAACGTGTCCAGCACGCGCCCGAGAGACCGGTAACTGATTGCCGACGGCTTGTCGTTCTTGGGCACCGGGAGGCGCAGGAAGGGCACGTTCGTGTTCTTCGCCTCGGCCCCGTACTCGTATAGGGCCCGGCCCAAGTTCTCGACCGCTCGGGCGAACTGGATGACCCCGAGCCCGAACCGGGCCGAGTCGTCGGCCGGTGCCGCGTCCAAGGCACGCAGAGACGCGGATTCGCCGTCAGCGAGCCGGCCTTCGTGCAGGTACTTCTCGGCCGGCGGGGGTGCTTCGGCGCCCGGGGCGGGGGTGGCCGCCGCCCACGCGATGACCAGGGGTAAGAGGCGGACCACGGGCGGCTCCTGGGTGTGGGGTTCTCGGGCATGCCTTCACCTAGGGGGCATGCTCGCGATCACACGAACGGGTTCGGCCAAATCGTCCATGATCCCTAAATGGAGAAGTGCGTGCAACGGGGAGCTCATAACTATCAAGCTAATTCTACAGCCGTAGCTATTAGGAATCGTTTCGCTCGTCACGCGGAATTGCCAGAGACTGTTCCAGAGTCGGCTTAAACTCCACAGAACAAAGTGATTCCTAACAGCTATGGCTGTAGGACCGTCTCTCGCAGTTTCACGAGCGTTACCTGGTTGCCGGCCGTGTTGTAGTGTACGTCGTTCATGAAGGTGCGCATGAACAAGATACCGCGACCGCTGGGGCGCTCCAAGTTGGCCGGGTCGGTCGGATCTGGAAGGGAGCTGACATCGAACCCCGGACCCTCGTCGGCAACGACAAAAGTCGCCCCGTTGGGAGTCACGTGACTGCTCACACTCGCGCGCCGGTCACGGTACGGGGCGACACTGCGGCGCTCGGCGGCTGTCCGTTCAAACGACCCGTCGCCCGCGAGCTTGAGGTCCGAATTCACACCCAAATTACCGTGATAGATCGCATTCAGAACGGCTTCTTCGAGGGCGATCCCCGCGCGCGTCGCCCCGGTCGCGTCGCACAGCCCGAAGGCGACCATTTCCTCGCGTAAGACCTGCACTAGCGGGGAAACAAGCACGGGATCGTTTTCAATCACGTACCGCGATGACCGCTCGGTGAGGGCGCCGAGCACACGGGTCCGTTGGTCGTCTGTCTGCGACGCGGCCAAAACCTGCTCGAGCGTCGAGAACAAGTCCCTATTCAGATTGCACTTGGGTACGTAACTCACCGCCCCGGCGCGCAGGGCCGCGATCGCGATCTCTTCGCTCCCGTGCCCGGTCATCAGGACCACCGGTACACGGGGGAACCGCTGACGGACCTGTTCGACGAGAGCCAACCCGTCCATGTTGGGCATCTGAAGGTCGGTGAGGACCGCGGCCGGGGCCGACCGGGCGATGGCCGCAAGTGCTTCGACCCCGTCCGCGGCCAGCACGACGCGCCAGCCGTCGTGCTTCTCAACGAGACGGCGGATAAAGAGCCGGTCCACGACCATGTCATCGACGACAAGGATGGTGACGTCAGTGGCGTCCACGAATAAAGCCTCATCAAGAGTTCCGAGTCGGATCAGCCCACGTTGTGCGGTTCGGGTCGCCCGACGAGGGCGGTCGAAAGTCGACTCACTTCAATGATCAGTAAGCCCAGTGCACTGGCAGCGCTGGCCAGGTCGCTCGAGGCGCCGATTTTTTCAAGGGCAGCGGCGGCCGCTACACATGGCTCTCCACCGACGTGGGCAGCGGCGCCCTTCAGCCCGTGCGCGGCTCGGCGAACGGTCGTGGCATCGTTCCCAACGACCGCCCGGCTCAACTCGGCCAGCAACCTCGGTGCGTCTTCGCAGAAGGCCCCAGCAATCTCGGCGAAGAGGTCTTCGTCGCCACCCATTCGCGCGACGGCGGACACGCGGTCGAACACCGCCGTCGAGGGCTCGGGCGCCGGGGGCGAATCGGGAATGGCGACGGGAACAGGTTGCCCCCTGTCGGTGACCAGCGCCAGTATCCGGGCGATCTCGGCCCGCTGTAGTGGCTTGCTCACGTAATCGTCCATCCCCTTCGATAGACACAGCTCTCGATCGCCCTTCATGGCGTGTGCTGTCATAGCCACCACCGGAACGTGGCGCCCGGTTCCTTTCTCCAGCGCCCGAATCGCTCGGGTCGCCTCGAAACCGTCCATCTCCGGCATCTGGACGTCCATGAGCACCACATCGAACGCCTCGCGAGCGAACGCCGCGAGCGCCTGGCGCCCGTCCCCCGTTACGGTGATGGTGTGACCATATTTTCCCAGGATGCCGACGATGACGCGCTGGTTCACCGGGTTGTCCTCGGCCACCAGGATGCGCAGCGTTCGGCCCGGCAGCATACCAGCCGCGCCCGTCGGTGCTGATGCGACTTCTGGCAGAGGGCACTGTTCTGTACCGGTTCGTTGGAGCGCGGCCGCGAGGACGCGATTTAGTTCGTTCGTCTTGATCGGTTTGACCAGGTACGCGGCCACCCCGAGGTCGCGGCACCGAGCCGCGTCCCCCGGCCCGTTGGCGGAGGTGAGCATGAGTATTATTGCCCCAGCCAGTGCTGGGTCGCGCCCGATCCGCTCGGCGACCGTGAATCCGTCCATGTCCGGCATCATGACGTCTAGCAGGACGAGCGGGAACGGGGTGCCGTTTGCGACCGCGTGCCGCAACTCGTCCAATCCCTCCGGGCCACTGGCCGCACACGTGGGTCGGGCGCCCCAGTGCCGGACCGTCTCGGCCAGGACTCGGCGGTTAGTCGTATTGTCGTCCACGATCAGGATCGGCAGCCCGCGCAGGTCGGCGGGTTCCCCGGACACCGGTTGCAGCGCCGCGGAGGTCGGCTCCAGTGAAGCATCGAAGAAGAACGTGCTACCCTTGCCCGGCTCGCTCTCGGCGCCGACCCGGCCCCCCATCAGTTCGACTAGCCGTTGACAGATACTGAGCCCCAGACCGGTGCCGCCGTACTTTCGCGTGGTGCTCCCGTCGGCCTGAGTGAAGGGATCGAACACGGCTTTGATCTTGTCCGCCGGGATCCCGATCCCCGTATCTGTTACACGGAACGTGAGCCGCACGGCGTCACCCGGTTCGGCGCTCCGTCCGCACGAGACAACGACTTCGCCGCGCTCGGTAAACTTGATCGCGTTTCCTACCAGATTGGTGAGTACCTGCCGCAGTCGGTTGGCGTCACCGAGGACTACTGTGGGGACGTTCGGATGCGTTTCCCACGTCAGCTCCAATCCCTTCGTGTGTGCCCGAGATGCGAGGGCCTTAAGCGTATCGCCGATCATGTCCCGAACCGAGAACGGGAGCGGGTCCAGGTCCAGCTTCCCGGCCTCGATCTTGGAGAAATCGAGGATGTCGTTGAGGAGCGCGAGGAGCGCGTCGGCGGACGACTTCACCAATCCGACGGATTCCCTCTGATCGGACGTGAGGGGCGTTTCGAGGATCTGGTCCGTCATCCCGAGGATACCGTTCATCGGGGTACGGATCTCGTGGCTCATGTTGGCCAGGAACTCGCTCTTGGACCGGCTCGCCGCCTCGGCCGCCTCCTGGGCGGCCTTGAGGACAGTGACATCGGTCCGCAGTGATACGACCCCACCGTCGGCCGTCCGGCGGTCGTCGATCCGCAAGAACCGCTTACCGATCCGCTGTTCGCTCGGCAGCCCGGGGTTGCGGTGCGCGGCTAATCGCCCGGCTACGGCACCTTCGACCGACAACCCGCTCTGGAGGTGAAGGCCGGCCCCGCACCCGCGCCGGATAATGTCTTCGTACCGAGCGCCGGCGACCATGAACTCGGCTGCGGCCGGATACATCTCCTTGTACCGGGTGTTGCAGGTCACCAGGCACTCGTTCGGGTCGAACATGACGAATCCGGCGTCCAGGCTCTCGATCGCATCCATCAATTGGACCCGACTCCGGCGCGATTCCTCCTCGGCCCGCCGGCGCTCGACGCATTGCGCCACCTGCCCGGCTAATCCCGCCATGAGCACCATGTCTTCAGGATCGGGCGGCACGGTCCGGGAGCCGAAGAAATTGAATACCCCCACAACCCGGCCGCCTGTTACGACGGGGAATGCGAACCCGGTGCGGAGCCCGGCCCGGGCCGCAACTTCCTTACGGAGGAAGCCGGGATCGGCTGCCAGGTCGGGGATGACCTCGGGCCGGGCGCTCGCCCACACCCGGCCCGGGAGCCCCATGCCGGGAGCGAATGCCATCCCGGCGCTCGCTTCCGAGAACCCGGCCGCGGTCGAGGTGTGCCACTCGCCGGTGCGTCGCAGCTCGCACACATCGTCCGCGGGCTCCCAGAATTCACCAGCCTCCCAGCCGAGTTCCTCGCACGCTGAATGGAGCAGGTTCACGACTCCGGCAACGACTGTCGGGGCCTCAGTCAGGGCGAGAGTGGCGGTAAGCTGCACCCGGGCATGCGCGGCTTGCCGGACGCGCTCCGTGATAACTTCGGTGAAGAATAGCACCCCTCCCACCGCGCCGGCTGCGTCGCGCCACGGTTGGACCTCCCACCGGAGGTAGTCGATCGTCCCATCGGTCCGCTGGAACCGGTCCGCCTCGCACTTCTCCGGTATGCCATTGAGGCACCGCTGGTGGATCTCTTTCCACCGTTCCGGGACCTCGGGGAAGACCTCATAGTGTGACCGCCCGATCAAGTCCGCCTCTCCGAGACGGTAGTCCGTTAGCCACCGGCGGCTGTATGCCAGGTACCGCATCTGGTGGTCGTACATGGCGACCGCGGCCGGGGTGTTGTGGACGAACAGCCGGAGCTGTTCCTGGCCGGCACGGTGCTCGGCCTCGGCCCGTTTCCGTGCCGTAATGTCCTGAATCTGGGCGACGAAGTGGAGCGGGTTCCCGGCCGCGTCCGGGACAAGGGAGACCCCGAGCAGGATCCAGACCGCGTGTCCCTCCTTGTGGAAGTAACGCTTCTCCATCTGGTAGGCCCGCGCCGCTCCGGTCAGGAGCCGGAGAACCTGATCCTCGTCGGCTTTCAGATCATCGGGGTGGGTGATCGCCTGGAACGTGAGGGCGAGAAGCTCGGCCTCGGGGTAGCCGACGATTTCGCAGAGGGTACGGTTCACCCGCAGGAACCGTCCGTCCGGTGCGACGAGTGCCATGCCCGTTGCGGCGTCGTCGAACGCCCGGCGGAACTGCTCCTGGGTCTGCCACAGTTCCGCGGTCCGCTCACGGACGCGCCTTTCGACCGTGACCTGTGCGGCCTCCAACTCCGCCTCGCGCTCGGCGGTTCTGACCAGATCCGCATTCCCCCACCAGCACGCGAACCCGAGGAACACGTCCATAAACACCACCCAGCCGGCGTGTTCCACCCAGCGCCAGTCGGTTCCGGCGGTCGCGCCGTACATCGACTCGGGCCACACCGCCCCTCGCACGATGTGATCGAGCGCCGTTACCGACGACGCGATCAAAAGCACCCGCCAGTCGCGGTACAGTGCCAGGAAGGCGAGCGAGCCGAACACGTGGAAGTGCGTCTCGAGCCGACCTCCGTTGAGGTGGATCAGCAATCCTGAAGAGAGCATCTGAGCCGCGGCGATCACGAACCGGGTATTTGATCGACCCGGGCGGGCCAGCGTGAGGAACACCGGGAATGCCACCACGACGGCGCCGAGGAAGACGGCGGCCCAGACGTGCGGGTGAATCCGGCTGTCGGCCCCGGCCCACGTGAGCGGGGTGACCCACGTCGCGAGAACGACCATCCCCACCCACTGGAACACGAGTAACTTGGCGAACATCCGGTCGGTCCGTCGGCAGATCGCGCCGCGATAAGACGCGGCGAGTTCCCGCACCCGCGCCCCAGTCCCCGCGCCCGTGGGCTCTGGCATACTTGTCCCTCCTCAAGCTCGCGGTTTAACAAGCTCTGACAAAATCCGTGACTAGGGCCGTTTTCAAGGCGATTTCGGGGTCTTGTCAGAGCCTTTTAGCACCCGCGTTGAGCGCGTCCCCTGTCACCTGCGAACAATGACATCGGAAGACCGGAGCCGCGGGAGTTCCAGGCCGCCCACCCACCCGATCCAGGATCGCGTGCCGGCCGGAGTTTTCACCCGCGCGCCCGGGGCTCCGGTCAGCCCGTCGCGGAATCTCTCCCAAATTCAGAACCCGCCGTGATCGCGCTCAAAAGGTGAAACCGACCAGCCAAACGACCGTTTCGCACACTACAGTCACTCCCCTTGGCAAGAGGCATATGTCGGCAAGACCGTGCCGCAGCCCGGCGCGTGCACCCGCGCCCTTATACTGTGGTGCCGTGGATATTGATGTGGCTTAGCGGCACTGGAACGCTAGTTCATGCCGGGCAAGAGTTCGGGAGAATCCAACCGCCGAATGCGGATCGCGAGCCCCGAGGGCACGAGTTGGGACGCCCGGGTGAGAACCCGGGTGCGGGCGCGAATCGCAACCTGCCGCTGTCGGCGATTTCTCCCCGCGCGTCCGAAATGAACGGTACTTGCAGGAGCTGAGGCAATCCCGGCCGGGGCGGTTTGCGTTCGGCGGGCTCACCTAACGGAGGTCGGAGCCAAGGTCTTGAGCATCGTCCGGATGTCTCGGAACGCCCTGACCACAACAACGGCGAGGGCGTTGCGCACCTTCTGCCGGCGATCGGGATCCCAGTTAGTCATAAAGTAAGGAGAACGCCGGGCACCCGGGGGTGAACTCGGCGACCTCGTGCTTGTGCTGAACGTAGTTGGCTAACGTGTCGGCGGCCGCCAAGAGCGGGACGAGTTCCCACTGGAGTTTCTCATCCTGCGGGCGATGGTGGCTCAGGATCACTCGGACGAGCGGCTCGGGTAGCAAATTTCGGATCGCGAACTGGTACCCGACGGCGCAGTGATCGATACCCAGTGCCCTGCGCTCGTTGGCAAGGATCCCCCTCGCCCTCTCGGAAGTCGAGCGGGTCGGCGGCCGCCGCCGCCTCGGGAGCTTTCACGCTGCTCACGACCCACCCGATGTCGTAGAACTTCGTTGGGTCCGAGGGCGATGTGCTTTACAGACGCTGACAAAACCCCTGATAAGGACCGTTTCCAAGGCAATTTCGGGGTTTTGTCAGCGTCTGTTAGAACTGTTTGGCCTTGCGCGCGCCCGACGAGTGATCGCGTTGACGACCGGGGGGGCCGCGCGGCTGTTCCTTCGGTGAAGCCGGCGTGAAGTGACACCGGCAGATCCGGTTCGGCGTCCAGGGCACTTTTCACGGGTCCCCACCGGGGGTACCAAACTTCCGCCCGAGCGCCGAGCTCCTGAACGTGGGCGGATCGGAACGCCGGGTTCTCCGCGGGCTCGGCGCGATCCCACGCCTGCTCCCCTTTGGCCGTCTCCAACCCTATATATCCACGACCGGTCGGAACGTGACGGATCGGTACCTGCGCCTCGCTCTCGTTCTCCATCTGCCGGGCCGACGCCGTCCCACGCGAGGACCGTGCGAGGGGTGCAGTGGCACTCTCGCACTTGATTCGATCGGGCGGGTTCGACGCATCGGTTCACGGGCGGTCCAGGATCTCCCGCACCTTGCCCGTTAAGGCGCTCAGGCTGAACGGCTTGTGCAAGAAGTCGATCCCTGCCGACTCTACTCCCTGCTGCACGATCGTGTCCTCGGTGTAACCGGACATGAACAGCACCCGCAGACCCCGCTTGAGGGCCGTCAGCCGCTCGGCCACTTCGCGCCCCGACAGGTGCGGCATCACCAGATCGGTTATCAGCAG
Organism: Gemmata palustris; assembly: GCF_017939745.1. Classification (NCBI taxonomy): domain Bacteria; kingdom Pseudomonadati; phylum Planctomycetota; class Planctomycetia; order Gemmatales; family Gemmataceae; genus Gemmata; species Gemmata palustris. The sequence goes on from NZ_JAGKQQ010000001.1 coordinate 1,528,869, forward strand.
GTGAATCGGGGGCCAGTGCTTCTCGGCCACCGCCACCGCCTCCAGACCGTCCGGCGCCTCCAGCACCTTGTACCCGCTCCGCTCGAGCATCATCCTGGTCATCAGCCGCACCGTCTCCTCGTCTTCGACGAGCAGGATGGTTTCGTGCCCCTTCGCCGACAGCCGCTGCTCCCGTGTGGTCGGGGGCGTTGCCGGCTCCACGACCAGTGGCAGGTACACCCGGAACGTGGACCCGTTCCCGACCGAACTCGATACCTCGACGTGGCCGCGGCTCTGCTTGATGATCCCGTACACCGTGGCGAGGCCCAACCCGGTCCCCTCCCCGACCCCCTTCGTCGTGAAGAACGGATCGAACACGTGCGCCAGGACCTCGTCCGACATCCCGAACCCGGTGTCGCGTACCGACAGCATCGCGTACCAGCCCGGTTCTACGTCGAGGTGCCGGTGGGCGGTCGCCTCGTCCAACTCGGTGTTCCGCGTGGTGACGACCAGCCGCCCGCCCTTCGGCATGGCGTCCCGGGCGTTCGCCGCCAGGTTCAGGATCACCTGCCCGATTTGGGTCGGGTCGGCCTTCACGTGGCCGAGATCCGGGGCCAAGTCGGTGACGAACTCGATGTCCGCCCCGATCAGCCGCTTGATCATCACCCCGATGTCTCGGAAGATCGCGTTCAGGTTCAGCACGCACGGGACGAGAACCTGCTTGCGGCTGAACGCCATGATCTGCTGGGTCAGGGCCGCGGCCCGCATCCCGGCGTCGTGAATGTTCCGTAACGACTCCATTCGCTCGGCGGGGCGCATGGGTTCGGAGAGGACACCGTCCGCGAGCAGCAGCTCGCTGAACCCGGTGATGACGGTCATAATGTTGTTGAAGTCGTGGGCGATCCCGCCCGCCAGTCGCCCGATGGCCTCCATCTTCTGGGCCTGGCGCAGGTGCCCCTCCAGCTGCTTGCGCTCGGTGACGTCGCGGAACACCAGGACCGCCCCGGACACGGTCCCGGTCACGTCCCGGATCGGGGACGCGCTGTCGTCGATGGAGCGCTCCGCCCCGCCCCGGTCGATCAGTACGGTATCGAGGGGCAGTTTGGCGGGTGTCCCTTTGGCGAGCGCTTCGAGGACCGGGTTCGGGACCGGCCGGCGGCTCTTCTCCTCGACGATCTGAAAGACCTCGTGCACGGGCTTGCCGAGCGCGTCCGTCTGGCTCCAGCCGGTCAGGTGCTCGGCGAGCCCGTTCAGGAACCGGACCCGGCCCCGCGCGTCGGTGGCGATGACCCCATCGCCGATGCTGCCCAGGGTGGCCGCGAGCCACTGCTCGTTCTCCCGCAGCCGCCACTCCATCTGGTGCCGGTACAGCCCGATCTCGATCGCCGTCCGCAGGTCGTTGTCCTCGTACGGTTTCAGGACGTACCCGAACGGGTCGGTGAGCTTCGCCCGCTGGAGGGTGGGGCCGTCCGAGTTCGCGGTCAGGAACACGATCGGGACGTCCAGCTGCTTGCGGATCAGGCCCGCCGCCTCCACCCCGTCGATCCCGGCGCCCAGGTTGATGTCCATGAGGATCACGTCGGGCCGCAGTTCGAGCGCCTTCCGGACGGCGTCCTCCCCGGTCGCGACCGACCCCGCCACCACGTACCCCAGCTCCTTCAGTTGCGTCTCGATGCACAGGGCGATGATCCTCTCGTCTTCGACGACGAGGACAGTGGACGGGATCATGTGCGTACTCCTCCGGGGCCGCGGCTCGCGGATTTGGGAAACCGGACCGTAAACGTGGTCCCCCGGTCGGCGGTCATGGCGCTCTCGCCGTCGAGTTGATCGACGAGGGTGTTCACCAACTGCAGCCCGAAGGACGTGGCGTTGCGGAAGTCCGTGCCGGCCGGGAACCCCGTGCCGTCGTCGGCCACGGTCAGGACGTTGGCCCCGCCGTCCCGGCGCAGGGACACCCGGATGCACCCCGCCGCGGTGCTCGTGAACGCGTGCTTGAGACAGTTCGAGATCAACTCGTTCAGGACCAGCCCGCACGGGATGGCGATGTCGATGGTCAGCGACGGGATGTCCACGTCGAGTTCCAACCGGACGGCGCCCGTCACCTTGTAGGTGCGGAACAGGTCGCTGGCGAGTTGCCGGGTGTACTCGGCGAAGTCCACCCGGGCCAGGTCCTGCGCGCGGTACAGGCGCTCGTGGATCAGGGCCATCGACCGGACCCGCCCCCGGCTCTCCCGGAACATCTCCACCGCCGCCGCGTCCGTCGTCTGGCGCGACTGGAGGTCGAGCAGGGCGGACACGATCTGCAAGTTGTTCTTGACCCGGTGGTGGATCTCCTTCAACAGCACCTCCTTCTCCCGGAGCGAGCTGCGCGTTCGCTCTTCACTCGCGCGCAGTTCGCCCTCGGTCCGCCGGCGCTCGCAGAACTGGCTGATCTGGCTCGCGATTTTGTCGAGGGTCGCGAGCAGGGGCGCGTCCGGCTCGCGGAGCTCGGGGCTGTAGAACTCGATGACCCCCACCGTGTCCGCGCCCTGGCGCATCGGCAGCCCGAAGCCGCCGCGCAACCCGTCGAACGTCACCGCCGGGTGCCCCGCGGGCGGGCCGTCGAACCGGATGCCGGCTTCCCAAACGGGCCGGCCCGTCTCCCAGGTGCGCCCGGCGACGCCCGCACCGGGTTCGAGAACCGTCTTCCGGCTCAGCGCCTCAATGAACCGCGGCTCGGCCCAGGTGGAGTGCCAGATGTGGAGCCGGTTCAGGACGTCGGCCTTTCGGTCGACCGTCCAGAGAATGGCGACCTCCCAGCGCAGGCACTCCGCGATCGTCTGCAGCACCCGCGAGCCGGACTCTTCCAAACCGGTAGCCCCGGTCAGGATGTCGGTGACCGCCTGCTCCGCCCACAGAAAGCGCTCGGACCGCTTCCGCTGGGTGATGTCGTGCGCGATCGTCGATGCCCCGGTCACGGGCCCGTTCCCCTCGCGGATGGGGGAAATGCTCTGGCGGACCTCGATCCGGCACCCGTCCTTCCGAACGCGCACCGTCTCGAAGTCGGTGATGTGTTCACCCGCCCGCAGCCGGAGGGCATTGTCCCGGAGGTCTTCGGGGGGGTCGGATTGGCGGCGGCGGTCGGGGAAGAGAACGGAGACGTTCCGACCGATGATTTCCTGCGCCGGGTACCCGTACAGCTTTTCGGCCGCGGGGTTCCAACTGGTAATAACGCCGTCGAGGGTCTTGGCAACGATCGCCTCGCCGGACGTTTCGACGATGGCCGCCAATCGGACGGCCATCTGCTCCGCCGCCCGCTTCTCCTCCTTGAGCCGCCAGCCGGCCAGCGCGCGATTGACGGCCGGCCCCAGGCGGGCGAGCCGATCTTTGATGATGTAATCGGTCGCGCCGCGCTGCATGACCTGTACCGCGCGGTCCTCGCCGATGGTGCCCGAAACGATGATGAAGGGGATGTCCAACTTGCGCTCTTGCATGATCTCCAGGGCGCGCAACGAGTCGAACTCCGGCAGGGAGAAATCGGCGAGAATGATCTCGGGAGTTGGGTCCAGGTGGTCCCGATAATCCTGCTCGGTCTCCACGCGGTCGGCGATCGGATCGTAGCCGGCGAGGCGCAGCGTGTGCAGCACCAACTCGAAGTCGGCGGGGTTGTCTTCCAGAATCAGGAGGCGGAGCGGCGTGGTCATGGTCGTGTACCCGTGGGGTAGGGCCGTTCGTATCGCGACGAACTCACTCGGTCGGCTGCCGGTTGATGAGCAGCCAGTAGTAGCCCAGTTGTCGGGCGGTCTCGCTGAACTGCTCGAAGTCCACGGGCTTGACGATGTAACTGTTGACGCCCAGCTTGTAGCTCTCGATGATGTCGCGGTCCTCGGCCGAGGACGTGAGCATCACCACGGGGACCATCCGCGTGCGCGGGTCCGCCCGGATCTGGCGCAGCACCTCCAGGCCGTCCACCAGCGGCAATTTCTTATCGAGCAGAATCACCCGGGGGTTCTCGAAGTGACGGTCGGCGTAGGCGCCGGTGCAGAAGATGAACTCCAGCGCCTCCGCCCCGTCGCGCGCCACGTGAATCTTGTTGGCGAAGTTGTGCTTCTTAAACGCGTGCAGCGCCAGCATCTCGTCGTTGGGATTGTCCTCGACCAACAGAATTTCGATGGTGATCTCGTTCATCGCTGGGTCCTTATTCGAGAGTGAACGAAAACGTGGCGCCCTGGTTGAGTCGGGCGTCGGCCCAGACCCGGCCGCCGTGCCGGTGAACGATCCGCTGCACGATGGCCAGTCCCACCCCCGTACCGTCGTAATCGGCCGCGCGGTGGAGGCGCTGGAACACGCCGAAGAGCTTGTCGGCGTACTTCATGTCGAAGCCGGCGCCGTTGTCCGTGACGAAATAGACCGCGTTCGTGCCACCCGCGGGGCCTGACGCGGACCCACCGGTGGTCGGCCGCGGCTCCGTGGTGCAGCCGATCTCGATTCGCGCGGCGTCCCGCTTGCTCGTGTATTTCAGCGCGTTGGACAGCAAATTCGTCCAGACCTGTTTGAGCAGCGTCGGGTCGCCCTGACAGGCCGGCATGTCGCCGATGACGATCTCCAGGTGCCGGCCCTCCTGCTCTTTCTGCATCTCGGCCAGGCACAGGCGCACCAACTTGCCCGGCTCGACAGTTTGCTTGTTGAGCGCCAGGCGGCTCAGGCGCGAGAACGCGAGTAGGTCGTCCACCAACTGAGCCATCTGGCGCGCGTTATCGCGCACCAGTTTCAGGTAGAGTTTTGCTTGGTCCGGCAAACTGGCGGAATGTTCTTCCAGCAAGATGCGCGAGAAGCCATCGATCGCCCGGAGCGGGGCCCGCAAATCGTGTGAGACCGAGTAACTGAAGGCCTCGAGCCCCTTGTTGGCGGTTTCGAGCTCCCCGGTCCTCTCCAGCACGCGACGTTCCATTTCTTCGTGGGCATGGTGGAGTACGTTTTCTGCCCGCTTACGTTCCGTGATGTCCACAATGGCGCTGAGGACGAAAAACCCCTCGTCGGTCACGAGGGGATTGAGCCCGATCTCAATGGGAAACTCGGTGCCGTCCTTGCGCCGGCCGTGTAGGTCGCGGCCCACGCCCATCGCTCGGACCTCCGGTTTGGCCATGAAGCCGGTGCGGTAGGCCGGGTGCTTGTCCCGGAACCGCTCGGGCACCAGCAGCTCGACCGGTTGGCCGAGCAACTCCTCGCGGGGGTATTGGAACAGCCGCTCCGTCTCTACGTTCACCAGGACGATCTTGCCGTCTCGTTCGATCATTACCATCGCGTTGGGGGCAGATTCGATCGCCAGACGGAACTTGACTTCGGCGCGCTGCTCCGTCAACCGGTGCTCATCGGAGACGGCTTTGGCCGACCGGGCCAGGTCGCTGGCCCGCTCCAGCACGGCGATCTCGGTGTCCGAATGTAAGAGGGTCGCTTCGCGGACCGCTTCGACGGAAACTGCCAGATCCCTGGCTTGTTGCTGCAACCCGGCGATTTCCGTCTCGGATTGCAGCCGGGTTTCTTTACGCGCAGCTTCGACGAACAGGGCCAGGTCCCGAGCCTTTGTCCCCAGCGCCGCGATCTCGGCGTCCGACTTCAATCGCGCCTTACTTCGCAGAGTCTCGACGTAATCGGCCAGGTCGCGCGCTTTCTGCTCCAACCCTTCTGTTTTCTTGTCGGATTGAATGAGCGCGTGTTGCCGGGCGGTCTCGACCAACCCGGCCAGATCGCGCGCTTTTTGTTCCAGCGTCTCGATTCTTTCGTTCGATCGCGTGAGGGCCTGCTGGCGCCCCGTTTCGACCGACCGGGCGAGCGCGCCGGCTTGCTGCCCCAGCGCCGCGATCTCGTTGTCCGACTGTAGCAGCGCCACTTCCCGCACGGTCTCCACGGAAACGGCCAGATCCTGCGCCTGCTGGGCCAGCGCGGCGATTTCTGCTTCCGAACGCCAGCGTGCCTGTTCACGCAGCGTTTCCACGGAAACAGCCAGATCCCGCGCCTGTTGCTCCAGCGCGGCGATTTCAGCGTCCGAGCGCACGAGCGTTGCTTCACTCGCCCCGGCTCTCTTTTGGGCGGAGCGCCGAGAATCGGCCAGGAAAATGCCTGCACCTCCCACGACCAGAAAGATGAGCAGCCCAACTTGGTGAATCGGTTCTTCGACCCAGAACGAGAGCCGAGGGTTCAGGAACAGGTAGTTGGCCGTCATCATCCCGAGCACCAGAGCGAACCAGCCGGGCTTCCCGCCGAAGGAATTGGCGACGATGAGTGTGGGAAAGAGGAAAAAAATGTAGGCGTGTTGTTGCCCGAGGAGGGGATCGAGGAACCCGCGAACGATGGCGACAACGGCGACGGTCAGGACCGCCCAGGCGTAGGGCATTAGGTCGCGGAGCCGGTTCGTTCTTGGTCGGAGTGGGTGCATTGTAACTTCTCGATTCGGGCTCGTCACTCGACCCTTTTTGATGGAACGTAGTTTGGTTCCTTCCACCCGATCCTGGCCGTTGAAAGCCCATCCGGTTTTTAAGCCACGTGACTCGGGAGCCGCACCGCACTCGTAGTCCATTTGTGCAAACTATCTTTAGTAAAATATAGTATTAATTATAAAATAATATTTACAATAGTAACATCTATAATTAATCATAATATAACTATCTTTCTGATTCAGTTCATAGTAACGCCACGCCAGATCATCACGGATTTAATCATTCGTTACGGTAACACAACTGCAGGGCATTCAAATTAAATATGCTAAATATTTGGCATATTTTTGTGCAATCCCGTTCGTGCTCCAAAGGGGGTGTTAGCCAACGTCTCGTCCCAGCCGACCTGGAGTCGCTTGTTCCTGATGCCGGTGTTATCCACGGCTTTCTTCAACACGGCCAGTGCCATCCTGCGCGTCAGGCGTTCTCGGCGCGTGGCCTTCCCGGAGTCGGTGGGCGGCCTCACCGAAGGCTACAGTACAGCCAAGTCGGCAATCAGGTTGCGATCGTAAAATTGCAAGATCATTCTGTTGCGGGTGCCCTTGTGGATGTAAACCACTGATTGCGCAGAAGACGGCGTCGAGATGAAGCCCTTCGTCCGCCCACCCGGCTTCACGGATGAACACATAGGGCCGACCATTCGGATGCGAACCCCCGCCGTTGCGGTGCGACCGGTTACTCCTCAGCATGCGATCTGTTGAGCGGACCTGGATGGGCTGTGAAGCTCGAACCCGAGAAATCGGTTGAGCCGCCTTACGTCAATAACCGGCACGAGCGGCGGGAGCGAAAGTCGATTAAGAGGCCGTCGCGCGGGAGATGGTAGAGCAACCAGGGCGAGTCAGGCATATGATGAGCTGGCTAGTCGTGGAACTCGTGCCGGCCGCGCTGGGCAGATACCATCGGCCTGTTGGAGAGCCGGGTTTACCAGAAAACGACTCGAGATGTACCCGAACCGCTCCCGCGGTCGTTCCACTCGTGTCACTTCGCGCTTCGGTACGATGCTCGACCGCTGACGGAGGACTCGTGGCGGAAGAAGGGACGCATGATTGCTCTCGACGAGATTACTCCAACCGTCTTCCGGCGGACCCTTCGTCGCTCCGTTCTGACGCCGCCCCTTCTCTTCGGCCTGGTCGCCCTCATCTTTCTCGGCCAGATCCTTTACCTGCTGTCAGCAGCCAAGCGGGTCGATCATTCCGATCGGGCGGTCGATCGTGCGAATTATCTGCTCAGGTCATTCGTGGACGGCGAGACGGGAATGTGGGGCTATTTGATCACGAGCGATCCGGTGTTTCTCGAGCCTTATCGCGTCGAAGAGGCCCATACCGCCCCAGTGTTCGAGGAACTGAACGAACTGGTCGCAGATGACACCGCTCAGTGCGAACGCCTCACGGCTTTGAAAAGCCAACACACTGATTGGCAGGCCTTCGCTCAGCGGATGATCAAGTTGCACCGAGAAGGCGGCGACTACCTGACCCCCGTTCGCAACCTCGAAGGAAAGCGTCGTATGGATGCCATACGGGCGCGCGTCTCCACGTTCATTCGGGTCGAGGAGGAACGCCGAAAGGAGCGGGCCCGAACGGTGCGACGAGCAACCTGGGCGGTTATCGGGGCGAGTTTCACACTGGCGCTGGTACTCGGCAGCGGGCTGGCTTGGATGATCCGGCGCCAATTGCTGAGTGTGGTGACGAGTTATCAGCACTCCCAAGCCGCAGTCGTGGCCCAGGCCGGGGCCCTGTACACGTCGGCTCAACGCCTCGATGCCTTGCACGAGATCGACAGGGCGACTCTGGCGGCGGATCCGCTGCCCGAACTGACCCGCTCGGCGCTCCGCCTGATGGAACCGGTCGTCCCCAGCCGACACGCCTTCGTGGTCGTGTTCGATCCCGGCGCTGGACCGACTCAAGTGATCGCCCGCACCGATACGTTCTGGGAAATGGCCGACCCGACGGGCGAAACGTTCCCAGCGCTTTCCGGGAGGGATTTCCCGCAAGCGATTGCCGACCTGGCCCAGCTCACCGAGCGAACCCCCGTTCAGGAGTTCCTGTTCCGGTCGGGCCAGCGCAGTTGTGTGGTGGTGCCACTTCGAGCTGAAGAGCGGTTGTTCGGGGTGCTCCTCCTCACCGACCCGCGCTCCTCGGCGTTCACCGATGGACATCAACAAGTCGCCGATGAGGTCGCCCAGCAGTTGGTGATCGCCTTCCGACAGGACCGGCTGCGAGATTTGGTGCGGCGTCACACCGACGAGCTGGAGCAGCGGGTGGTCGAGCGAACGGCCGGCCTGGAAACCGTGACCGTGGCGCTCCGACTCCAGATCGACGGGTGCAAGCGCGCCGAGGAGGAACTGAGGGAGCGGACGTTACAACTCCGCGCCACCGACCGGCGGCTCGCGGAACTCGTCGAGGGCATGTCCGAAGCGTGCTTCGTCCTGGACGCCGGATGGCGGTTCACGTTCGTCAACGACCGTAGCGAGGCGCTTCTCCGCTACCGGCGCGAGGACATGCTTGGGGAGCCAATCTGGAACGTGTTCGGCCGGCTCGTCGGTACCCCGATGGAAGCTCACTACCACCGGGCCATGACGGACCGGGTGCCCGTTTCGTTCGTGACGTTCTCGCCGATTGCGGAACGCTGGCTCGACATCCGGCTCTTTCCCACGGGCGACGGGCTCGCTGCGTTCTTACTCGACATCCACGATCGCAAGTTGGCCGAGGACGCGCTGCATGCTTCGCAAGCGCGGCTGAATTCGGCGCTCACGGCGGGTTCCATCGGGACGTGGACCTGGGACATCATAAATGACCGTTTGACTGCGGACGAGTTCACCGCCCGCGTGTTCTCGATCGAACCTGATGCGGCGGCAAACGGCCTGCCCGCGGAAGTCTATCTCCGGGCCGTGCAGGAGGAAGACCGGCCGGGCATTGCGACCGGTCTCGCGAGCGCCATTGCGTCCTGCGGCCACTACGACATCGAGTACCGGGTCCGACAACAAGATGGCGAACTCCACTGGCTGCAGGCGAAGGGGCGGGTCGAGGGCGACGGGGCGGGCCACGCGGTGACGTTTCACGGAGCGGTGATGGACGTCACCGAGCGCAAGCGGACCGAGGGGCGCTTGCGACGGCTCGTCGATTCCAATGCCCAAGGCGTGATATTTTGGAACACCAAAGGCGCGATCACTGCGGCCAACGACGCCTTCCTCCGCATCGTCGGCTACACCCGTGAGAACCTGGAGGCCGGGCGCATCGACTGGGCGGCGATGACGCCGCCGGAATACGCTCACCTCGACCGACGCGCCCTGGGGGAACTCGCCACCGAAGGGATCTGCACTCCATTTGAAAAAGAATACGTTCGGAAGGATGGCTCGCGCGTGCCGATCCTGTTGGGCGCGGCGATCTTCGAAGACAGCCCGGACGAAGGCGTGTGCTTCCTGCTCGACATCACCGAACGCAAGCGGGCGGAAGTGGCGCTCCAGGAGAGCGAAGAGCGGTTCCGCGGGGCGTTCGAGCACACGAACGTCGCGATGGTCCTGACCGACTACGACAACCGGTTCGTCCGCGTCAACGAGGCGTTCGTGCGGCTGTTCGGCTACACGGAGGCGGAGTTGCTGACGATGGGACTGGCCGACCTCACCCACCCGGACCACTTGGCCGAGAGTTACGCGCAGCGCGAGGCGCTGTTGGCCACCGGCACGAGCTTCTTCGAGACGGAGAAACGGTACCGGCACAGGGACGGGCACGAACTCTGGGGGCTGACGAACGTGTCACTCGTTCGGGGCCCGGCCGGCCGCCCGCACCACTACGTCGGCCAGGTGCAGGACATCAGCGAGCGCAAGCGGACCGCAGACGCGCTCCGGGAGAGCGAAGAGCGTTTTCGTTTTCTCCACGACCTGGTCGAGGCGACGCGCTCTCTGGCCGATCCAACTCAGATCATGGCCGTGACGGCCCGGATGCTCAGCGAGTACCTTCGCGCCTCCCGCTGTGCGTACGCCGAGGTGGCAGCCGACGGCGATCGGTTCACGATCCTCCACGATTACACCGACGGGTGCGCGAGCACGGTGGGCGAGCACCATCTGTCTCTGTTCGGCGCGGCGGCTGTGGCCACTCTCATCGCAGGGCAGACGCTCATCGTCCGCAACGTCGACGAGGAGCTTTGTCCCGACGACGGGGCGGACACGTTCAACGCTATCGGCATCAAAGCGATCGTCACCTGTCCGCTCGTCAAGGAGGGCGGTCTCCGCGCCATGATGGCCGTGCACCAGACCACCCCGCGCGATTGGACGGGCGGCGAGATCGCTATCATTCGGGACGTCGTCGAGCGCTGCTGGGCGACCATCGAGCGCCGGACAGCGGAGGAACAGATCCGCCGGCTCAACGTCGAACTGGAGCAACGTATCGGCGAGCGGACGGCGCAACTCGAAGACGCCAACAAGGACCTAGAAGCGTTCTCGTATTCCGTCTCGCACGACCTCCGCGCCCCGCTCCGGGCCATCGACGGGTTCTCCCGCATCGTGACCGAGGACTTCGGGCCGTCCCTCCCACCGGACGCGGCAAGGTATCTTCAGCTCATCCTCTCCAACGCGAGACAGATGAGCCAACTGGTGGACGATCTCTTGGCGTTTTCCCGCCTGGGAAACCAGCTCGTCGCCCGGCAGCCCGTGGTCACCGCGAACCTCGTCCAGGGGTGCCTGGCCGAACTGCTACCGGCGGTCGCGGGCCGGAAGGTGGACGTCCGGGTGGGCAATCTCGCGGACTGCCGGGCCAATCCGGCCCTTCTCAAACAGGTCTGGTTCAACCTCTTGGCCAATGCCCTGAAGTACACGGGCAAGCGGGAGGCGGCCGTCGTCGAGGTGGGAAGCACCCTCGGCCCCGACGGGCCGACGTACTTCGTGCGGGACAACGGAGCGGGGTTCGACATGCGGTACGCGGACAAGCTGTTCGGCGTATTCCAGCGGCTCCACCGGGCCTCGGAGTACGAGGGCACCGGGGTCGGGCTGGCCATCGTCCAGCGGATCGTCCAACGGCACGGCGGCCGGGTCTGGGCCGAAGCCGAACTCGGCCGCGGCGCGACCTTTTTCTTCACTATTCCAGTAGACAGAGAAGCGATGTCGGCATAATACGCGCCGACGCAGGATCGGTCCCGACTCTCCCCCAGTCTCCGGCTCCCCTCGTGAATACCCGCTCGACGCCTGCCCCGGTCGCCAACGGTGGCTGTATTCTTCGGGTCGCGCCGGACCCGGGACGCGTATCAACCCGGCTTCGGACCGTCACCGAAGAGATTCTTACGGAAGAGCCACGCGGCGCTTCTGGTCGTCGGTCAGGAGCGCGGGATCGTGCCCGGCCCGGCCGCACCGGGTGCACGGGGGCGTCGCCCCGCGCCGCAGGATCCCGCTCAATTCCGCGCGCTCCTCGGGGCTCAGGCGCGCCAACGGGTTCTCGCCGACTGATTCCTGCCGCTCGACGCGACCGCACCCCGGGCACGGGCATTTGCGGGCGCAGTGCTCGAGTTTGGCCACCCGGCTCCAGTTCACGACCGCACCTCCGCCTCGTACTCCCGTGGGTCTACACTCTCAACGATTTCCTCTTCGATGACGAGCACGTGGCACCCGCCGCACCGATGGCACCGATCCGCGTCGCTCGGCACGTGACCCTCGGGTGCGAGGCGCAGCACGCGCGCGTCGCACCGGGGCTCGGAATCCTCCAACTTCTGCACCCGCGCCGATAGCCGCATAACTCCCTCCGCTCAACCCCGGCGCATTACGTCGTCGAGTGCCGCCCACACCTGCTCGTCGGTCGCGGGCAGCAACAGGGCGTCGGGGTACGAACCCGGGTGCCGCTCGTGTACGAGTCGGAGCCACGCCTGGTGCTCGGGCTCGAGCGTCTGCAGGAACGCACACAACTGCGCGAGCCACCCGGTGTGGTTCGGGTTCGTGCGATCGAGGTCCTCGACCCCGAATTCCCCGGCCAACAACCCGCGCGCGAACGCCACCGGGGCGTCCGGCACCGCCGCGGTTACCCGCCGCACCGGGATCTCGAGTTCCAATTTCCCCACGCGGCTTCCGAGGTTCATATGCGGTTGCCCCCTTCGGGGAGCCCGGCCCGGTGCTCGAGCTCCGCGATCCGGGTCTCCAGGTCCGTTAGCTCGCGCACCTTGATCCCCAACTCGAGTATCGCCCGGGCAGCCCCCAACCGCACGGCCGGCGGTGCCGAGTCCTTCTGCAACGACAGGAGCGTTCGCACGGCCTCGCCCGCGGCCGCCGTCAACAGCCCCGCGGCCCGGCGCACCATGTCGGCCCGGAGCCCCTGCAACCGGCCCCGGAACGCGGGCTCGGCGAGGCGCCGGTAGATGGTCCGGTCCGTGAGCCCGCACTGCTTCGCGGCCGCGTCCACGGTGGCTCCGCACGCCAGCGCCAGGAGCAACTGGTCCTCGTTCTTCTTCACCCGGCCCGCGCCCATACGCACCTCCCTCACGCCACATCATCCGGCGGCTCGATGTACTCGGGCCCGCACACGATCAGAAGCCCGAACGGAGCGAGTTTGCCCTCGGGCACCACGGGTTCACCCTTGGCCGGGTCGTACACGAGGAGCCCCGCGAGCGAGCCCTCGGCGCCGTCTCGGTACAGGCCCGGTTTCCGCCCCTCGGCTCGATCAACCGGGATCGCCTCGATCACGTGGAACTGGTCCGGGGGCAGGCGGTGGACCAGCGCCTTTGCCACCTTGCCCAGTCGGTTCGTCAGGCTCATCCCGCGCCCCCGTCACCTTTATTCCGCGTTCCGTCAGGGTTTACGCCGCCACGCGCTCGGCCGCCTTCCCGGTCAGCGACTCGAACCGGGAGACGATTACATCGCAGTATCGCGGATCGAGTTCGACCAAGGCCGCCGTGCGCCCGGTCTGCTCGGCCGCGACGAGCGTGGTCCCGCTCCCCGCGAACGGGTCCAGCACCACGCCCCCGTTCGGGCACGAGTTATTGATCAGGTACTCGAACAGGGCCACGGGCTTGGGGGTCGGGTGGTCCGCGTTCCGAGCCGGTTTGTCGAACTCCAATACCGTGGTCTGGGCGCGGTCGGCAAGCCACGTGTGCGCGGCCCCGTCGGCCCACCCGTATAAACACGGCTCGTGCCTCCAGTGGTAGTCCTGTCGCCCGAGCACGAGGGCGGACTTGACCCACACGAGGCACTGGCGCACGGTGAGCCCGGCGGACGCGCACGCGAGGCGCACGTCGAGCCCGGCCAGGTCCGCGTGCCACACGTAGAACGCCCCGCCCGGACTCAGGTGCCGCAACGCGGTACCCAGCGCGGACGCCAGGAACGCGCGGTACTGCTCGGGAGTCATGTCATCGTTGGCGATGGTGAGCGCGTCGGCGGTCTTGCCCGAATACGCGACGTTGTACGGCGGGTCCGTGAGCAATGTGTCGGCGGGACCGTCGGGCAGGAGCCGGGCCAGGTCCTCGGGCTTGGTGGCGTCCCCGCACAGCAGGCGGTGGCGCCCGAGGAGCCACAGGTCCCCGGGACGGGTGACGGGCTCGGTGGGCGGCTCGGGCACGTCGTCGGGGTCGCCGGTGGGTTCGGCGGTCGGTGCGGTCAGGAGTCGGAGCAGCTCGTCCTCGGGGAACCCGGTGAGCGACACGTCGTAATCGGCGCTCTGTAACGCGACAAGCTCTTGGGCGAGGCGGTCGTCGTCCCAGGTCGCGAGTGTGGCCGTTTGGTTGTCCGCGAGGCGGTACGCGCGGGCCTGTTCGGGCGTGAGCCCGCGGGCCACGTGCACCGGTACCTCGGTGAGTCCGAGCTGGAGCGCGGCCTTGTACCGGGTGTGGCCCACGATGATCACGTCGCACTCGTCTACAACCAAGGGCTGCCTCATGCCGAACTCGCGGATCGAGGCCGCAACCGCGTCAACCGCGCCGTCGTTGGTGCGCGGGTTGTTCTCGTAGCGTTTGATCGAGCCGACCGGCCGCATCACCACGTCCATCATTCACCTCCCAGGAGCCGCGCGCGACATGCGCCTATAAGGAACTACACCGAACGCGCGCGAACTGTCGGGCGAAGTGTGGGGATTTCCGGCCGGCATTTTTCGCCCCGTGGACGCAATCACGAAATGCTGGAAGAATCAGTGAACGGACCGGATGGTTGTGGGAACGCGAGGTAACGGTGTGACACCTCGAATCGCCCGTCCCGGGAACCGGAGAAGACCGTGCCCACGACGAAGGCCGAGGGCGCCACGAAGACCGCGGAGCTCGAGCCGAAGGGCGCGAGCACGTCCACGTCGCCGGCCGCGCAGCCGAAGAGGCACCCACGATCCCGGACGGTAGGCCCGAAATGCACGAGTGCGTTGTTCCGCACCGGACCCGCACGGCCCGATCCTTCGCACACAACGGCCCCAGATCGGCCCCTTTCGCGTTCGAGCACGAACGCTCACCCACCCGCTCTTCGCCCAAGGTGGGCAACGTCAGCGAAGCGGCGGGCGAGGTCTCCTCGGCGCAACACCCGTCACCTCCGGGTGCCGAACGTGCCGAACGTTGCCGGACGTTGGTTCCGCCAAACGTTCGGCAACGTTAACCGGCATGCTCGCAAGATGTTATGGCACGTCTGCCGAACGTTGCCGAACGTTGGTCCGTACCCATACACGCGCGGGCGCCCGCGCCCGCGCACACACGCACGCGGGGCCGTTTACCGCAAACGTTCGGCAACGTTCGGCAGGCGTGCCGTAACCGACTACTCGGCAAGATGTTAACTGTGCCGAACGTTTGGCGGGCCCAACGTCCGGCAACGTCCGGCAAACGTGCGGTAGGTTCGGCAGACAGAAATGCTCTCGGGGCGGGACCTCGGGAACGGTCGGCAGAACCGATACGAACGGAGCTGCCGGCCCGGCTCGCGGACGAGAGATGAGGCGTGGTTCGGGGAACCGGGCGGGAACCGGCGCGGCCCGATGTGTCGAACGCGCGCTCAGGCGGCGCTCGTGGCCGAGTCGGTCTCGTCGGTGATGGCCACGCGATAGACGTTGCCCTTGCGCTCCTCGGACCGGTGGAACACGGCCCAGCGGGTGCGTGAGAGCGGAAAGCGAACGCCGACGTACCGGCCCGCGAGGATCCCGAGCCGGGTTGCGACGGCGCGCGGCGAGAGGTCCTTGAACTCGGTGGGAAAGAGTCCGTGCTCGTGGACGAGCGCGGCGAGTTCGGCCGCGGTCCAAGTGCCCTGTGGGTGATCGGCGAGGACGCCGACGAGGTACGCGAACTCGCGTCGGGTGTCGTCCAGTTCGGCGGCCGCGGTCTCGGCGTTGGCCAGGAACCCCGGGAGCCCGGCGTGGGCCAGGATCCCGCCCACGATCCGCCCCCAGCCCTTCTTGTTGAACCGGGACGCCACGTCCGCCTCCGGGCTCCCGGCCCCGCGCCAGCGCTCGACCATGCCGACCAACTCGCCCAAGAGCTCGGCCCGGTGGTCCCGGGCGTACCCTTCCGGGTCCGGGTACGTGAACGCGCGTCGGGCCGGGTCGCCCTCGTGGAACAGGTCCACCAGGACGCACCGGGTGACCAGGTCGCGACTCACCTCGGGGGTGTTGGCGGTCAGGCAGAACACGTGCGAGTTCTCGGCCCGGATCTCACGCGAGTGCCCCAGAAGCCGGAACGAGAGGGTGGCGTCGGTGATGGAGCGCTCGAGGCACGCGGAGTCGATCCGGGCCGCTCGGCCCTTACCCTTGGCGTTGTCGACGATGATGGTGGTGGCCCCGCGGTGCACGACGGCCCCGAGGCGCTTCTCGAACTCCTCGTCGTTGGGGTTGTACGTGGCGGTCTCGGCGGGCTTGCCGTCGCGCAGGGTGGCGATGACCTGCGCGAGGATCGTTTTGCCGAGGCCGGGCTGGTTGCCGCTGAACAGGACCGCGGGCTTGGACCCGACGAACCGGGGCATCAGGACCGTGGTCAGGAGCACCCCGACGTAATTGGTGCGGTCCCCGGGGGCGCGGAAGCAGAAGTCCGCGAGGAGCGCATCGAGGCACGAGGTTCCCGCGCGGGGTTCGATCGCGGGTCCGGCGTAGTAGATGCCCGACGCGGGATCGAACCCGGGCGGCGAGAGGCGCCCGTCGGTGGTGTACACCGGGTTCTGGGTGAACAGGGTGATGGCGGGGAGCCGCCGGGCCTCGCCGGGGTGGTTGAGCCAGGTGTTGGCGTAGTTGACCGGCAGGGGCTTGTATTCCGAACCCTTCTCGCCGACAACGAGGACCTCGGTGTGATGGTTCAGAAGCCCCGCCAGTTCCGGCGGGGAGAGAACGGGCGTGATGGTCGTTCCGGTGACGCGAACCAGTTGCCCGGCGCGATAATAGCAGTCCCCGGCGGCCACCAGCACGTCGGTGATCGAGGACATGGTACGGCCCACCGGGGTGGACGCCGCGTCGATCACGACCCCCGGGTCCTCGGCCGCGCCTTCACCTGCGCTTTCGTTTCCGTCCCCACCGCCGCCCGCGGTCGGATCGTTCGGCGGTTGTCCTGGCGCCGACGGTGCGGTTCGTTTCGGGCGGCTCTTGTCCTTGCGCCCGCGCCCACGGCTCGCAGCAAGCGGCGGGTCGTAGTGGCGTGCTTCGGGTGCGCCGATCTGCCGCTTGAACGCCTGCCACCCGTGTCCGGTGCACCCGTTATGGAAGCAGTGCGCCGAGAGTCGGCCGTCGGCCGCCTGCATGACGCACGCGTCGGGATCGGCGTGCGTGGCGTCGAACGGGCAGGCCGCGAGAACGTAAACCGCGCGCCCGCGCGCATCCGGTTCGGGTTTCACGCGGAACGCGACCCCGCAGTCGGTGAGCCACCGGTCAACCAAGAGCCGGGACGTGAAACTCGTGCCGGTCGTCTCGCGTGACGCGGTTCGGGTCGTGCGGTGCGTGGGTTCGGGTGCGCCGGGGGCTTCGGCGGCCAGCCCTTCGATCCGCTCGCGGCGGACCAACACGAGCGGATCGGGAATCTCGAGCAGTTTGGCCCGGCGGTGCGGTCGGTCTTCGGTGCGGTCGCCCTTGCGTGCGAGCGTGCCCGGGAACTTGCAGAGTTGGCCGGCGTTGAAGACCGAGCGGTCGATGGTCACGTGTTCCGAGTCGAACCGCACGGCCAGCGCCGCGAGCACGCGCTTCACCAACCCACGGTCCTCGGCCGGCAGTTCGACGCGATACAGCAGGTGGTACCCGTTGCCGCTGTCGGCCAGGATCGGCTCGGGCCAGCCGCGCTCACGCAGGAACGCGCGTACCGCGTGAGCCGTTTCGCGGGAGCGGAGCTTCTCGGCGTCGGTGGCGCTGATGTGGGGGTCGCGTTTGGGATCGGCGTCGACGAGGAGCCAGCGCCGGGTGAGAGCGTCCTTGTCCTTGGCGAGTTCGCCCCCGTCGGCCCAGTCGGTGCGGAACCGCCGCCGCGCCAACAGGTCGGGGTTCAGGGGGTTGAGCGTGAAGTACACCCCGCCCGCGCGGTCCGTGAGATCGAATGCGGCCCGGGCCATCTCGGTGAGGTGCTCGGAATCGAAGAACCCGGCCTCGGTGTGGGGGCGCCCGGTGCCGCGCCGAACCTTGAGGGCGCGCAGTTCGACGACCTGGCCGGGCGCGACGAGGAGTCGCAACCAGTCGGTCACGAGTGCGAGCGCCTCGGCGCGGGTGCGCGAGCGCGGGGTCGGGTCGCCCGGGGCCTGGGGTTCGGACACGAGAGATCCTCGCAGCGCGCACCGTCCACGCCCCCGCCTTGCGGCCGGTTGTTTCGGTGCGCGCGGATTGAGCGGTCGGTTACGCGGTCACAGTTTCGGGTTGCGGTTGCTTCGGTTCGGACGGGCGCTCGACGCGCGCGACGCGGAACGAGCCCGACCCGAACTCGCGGGTCATGAACCCGATGAACAAGCGGTTCAGGTCGCGGCCCACGGGGGTGCCCGCGTCGATCACCACGGTGCGTTTCTTGGCATCGAACGCGTGGCCCGCGTCCAGTCGCGTTTGCGCCTCGCCGTGGAGGGCCTCGGTGCCGAAGATCGAGAGGATCAGTGTGGTCTCGACCTCGACAGCGGGGATCTGGTCACCGAAGTGGTAGCGGTACACGTCACTCGACATCGCACGTCCTCGCGTGATGGGTCTCGATCAAGGAACTACCCCGTCCGAAAACGAAGTGTCCGGTCATTGCTCCGGATCGTTGCCGCGTCGCGTCCCGCACCGAGCCGACCACACGCGCACGAACGCCCTCTACCTGTTAATTACACCAATCGCGCGCGACCTGTCGGGCGAAGTTTACGGATCGTCGCCAAGTTCCCGGGCCGCGAGCCGGGCGCGCAGTTCCTCGACGCGCGCGTGGACCGTTGTGCGGGACAGACCCCACGCCCGCGCGATGTCGGCGACGGTGTCGGTGACCAACCGGTGGGCGAGGTCGCGCAGGTCGGGGGGCAGGGCCGCCAACGCGTCCGCCAAGTCGATCGCGCGTGCCAGGTCGTCCGGGTCGCCGCGGCATGCGGCGCTCGCGGGGAGTGCTCCGGGGGCGCCCGCGCGCTTGACGCGCCGGCGCGCCCGGAGCACGTTGTTGCCGGCGCGCTCGACGACGCACCACACGAAGGCGGGCCAGGTGCCGCGCCCTTCGGTGAACCGATCGCGCTGGGCGAGTACCCGGAGCACGAGTTCGTGTTCGATGTCCTCACGGTCCTGCGGTCGCAGTCCGGCGCCGCCCACCATGCGGTCGGCCTTTCCGCGGATGATGGCGGCAACGGTCGGGTCGATCGGGTTGGCGGGATCGGGACGGCTGTGAGAATTGGACAAGGCAAAACTCCTCCCGGCCGGGAGGAGCGGAGGGCGTGGGCGCGGACCCGGACGCGCAAGCCCGCAACGAATGCGGGGGCGATGCGAACACCGGGTGGTGCCCACAAGCGCCTCCGCAAAGCGGCCGGCTGAAAGTCGGGTGATGGATTGGAACGGAAGCGGCGGGTGGCCCGGTCAGCCGGGTAACTCGGCGTGGAACGGGAGCCCGTGTTTGACGCTCAGCACGGTGATGGTGCCGTCGCCGATGTCGTCGAGCAGGCTCATCAGGTCCGCGACTTGGTTCTTGAGCCGGCAGTCCGGGCGCCCGGACTCAGGATGTGGCCCGTTTTCGCTCGCAAACTTGTACTCACGGATCACAACGGGCGTCGGGTCGAGGACGGGTTCACCGCCGCGCACGACGAGGTTCTCGACGCGTCCGAAATTGAGCTGTTGCAGCAGTTCGACGATCCGTTGTCGTGCCGGTGAGAGGGAACGCTTGGTGGGTTCGCTGCCTGGGCGGACGTGAGACGATGTGGTCATCTGCGATGCTCCGTGGTCGTCCGAGCCGGGAGTGGCTCGGCACGGGCAGGATCGCACGGGCCGCTGAGCCGGCGCTGGGGGTGGCGCTGAAACCGCGCTGATTTACGACTTTTCTTCGGCGCCCAAGACGAGGCGGTAGAAGCCCGCCTGCGAACCGTCCAGGCGCACGCCGGTGAACTCGCGGTCCCGGAACCGGCGTCGGATGTTGCTCATGGTCTGCTGAACGGTGTTGCGAGTCGTCCGCGCGTTGCCCCACACGTCTTCGATGAGCGTCTCGACCGACACGTACTGGCCGAGCGATTCGGTCAAGCGCTCCACCACGCGGAACTCGTTTGAGTTCCCCAGGAAGCACTCGCGCCTGTCGAGGAACACCTCGAACCGGCTCCGCTCGACGATCCAGCGCCGGGCAGCGTGCGCGGGCGGGGCGTCGCCGGTCCGCTCCACGCGCCCGACGATCACCCCGAGCAGTGACTTGGCCGGGTACGACTGGCGCACGAGGTCCTCGGCGCGGGCGGCCAGGATCGCGTGCAGAGCGCCACGCACCTCGGCGGCGTGATCCCGGTGTAACTCGAAGATCGCCCGGGCGCCCTCGGCTGCCGGGCGCCCGGTGAACGGGAGCGCGTCATTGATCTCCGCGTACCGCTGTCCGAACGTGACGGTGTCCGTCACCGCCTCCATGTCCAGCGCGGACCCCACGTACCGCTCGCACAGGGTCAGTTCGGGGCCGGTGCGCTCGCCGGTGAGTACGTCGCTGTCGTACCGCTGGGGTGGGTCCTCGGCGTCACTCAACCCAGCCGCTACAGTAGTGAGCCGGCGGTCCACACACTGCGAGCACCGCCCGCAGTGCGGGTGTCGCTCCTCCCGGCCCCACACGTGGCCACAGCTGCACGTTCGGGCGCACAGGTCCGCGTGGCCCTGAGCCCGGAGCCGGCGCAGCATCCCCGCCTTGGTCGTCCACTGGTACGGGTTCTGCACCTCGAACGGCCCGTCGAACAACGCGGAGAACAACGCCCCGAACCGGTGCAGCGTCTGCGGGTGGGTGGTGCGCGAGGCGCGGGCCCCGACGAGTTCGCGGCTCCCGGGCAGGTGCAGGCTCGTGACTCCGTTCTCGTAGAACCGGAACCGGCGGCGCCCGGCGAGCCGGGCCACCACCGCGGCCACCGCCGCGAACAGGAACGACCGGCCCCGCTGGCTGAACTCGTTGTTCAGCTCCCGACCCTTGTTGATCGTCGCGCCGACGTGGAGCGGACTGATCTCGGACCGCGGGAGCCGTTCCCGTAGCGCGGCCAGCAGCGCGTCCTGCCGCGCCTGGATGCGGCTCACCGATCGGTGGCTCACCAGGACCACCGGGCGCTGACCCACAAGCACTTCATCGACCGCTCCACACAGCGAGTCGAGTCCGCCGGAGAACAGCACGACCTCTTCAAACTCGGTCCCGTCGGGCGAGTCGATGAGGTCGGTAACGTACCGCTGACACGGGATCGGGTCGCGCGCCAGAACGAACGCGAACTCCCATTCGGCGTCGTCGGTGAGGAACACGAGCGCGGCCCGCAGAGCCGCGCTCACCTGGGGTTGTCCCCACACGCCCGGGCAGCGGACCGGGATCACGAGCCGCAGGTGCCGGCGCCACCGGGCCCCGTAATCAACCACGACCGTGCCACCGCGGGTCAGCACCTGGTCGATCGTGTACACGTAGGCCGCGACTTCCAACAGGTCGGCGTCCAGGTCGCTGAGTCCTCGGCTCATCGCACGGGACAACTGGTTGATCTCGAGGTGGACATCCCGGGGACCGTCGCCGATCGCCAGCGCGTGCGCGTGTTTCAGGTCACGCCACTCGCGCGGGGCGTGCGCCATCCGCACGTCGCCACAGAGGACCAGTTGAGGGTCAGCCATGGGCGGCTTCCCCCCGCACCTCGAGTTCGCGCCGCAGTTTGGTCAGCGCGTAGGCCGAGAACTTGCCGGCCTGTTCGGTGGTGATTCCGGTCTCGAACTTGGACTTGGAGTACCACCCACCGGCGTAGGTGCGGACGATGATCGCGGCCTCGTGGCAGTGGACGTCGAGGTCGGCGAGAAACGCGTTGTGTTCACCGGGCGTGGCGAACCGCCCGTTGCCGCCGACGTGCTGGGACAGTTCGCGAGCGAGGTGGTAGAGGAGGAACCGGCGCGTGAACCGGGCGTAGAACTCGTGGGCCAGGAGCGCGAACCCGTTTTGGGTGGAGAGGTCGCGTGTGGCGTCCTGGATCTCCTGTCCGGTCGGGAAGAGGGTGACGGAACGGCCGCCGACGCAGTGGGTGAGCGCCTCGGTCGCGGCGAGTGCGGCGATCTGCCCGAGGTCGGTTTGCGCGGTGCGGGTGTCGAGGTGCCAGTGGCGGACCGCGGCGGCGAAGCCGGCGGTCAGGTCGAACAGGCCGGGCGGGTCGGGAACCGCGATGTGGAGTTCGCCGAGTGCGGCGGCGAAATCGGTCCGGCGTGCAGCGAGCGCGGTGTGCGCGAGGAGGTAGATAACGCGGGTGACGCCGTGGTCGCCTTTGGAGAGTCGGAGGCCACGGACGGCCGCGGCCGAGGTTGCGCCGGCGACGGCCGCAACGCTGGACCCATCGGCGATGCGGCCGATCACGGCGTGCCAGGGTTTGGTATCGGGCAGGGCTCCGAGTCGGATGCTTCCCATAGGCGACAGATCCCGGGTTCACTAGTTCAGAAATATACGCAAGTATATTTTCAGTTGCGAGCGCGGCAGACAATGTCGGTAGTGACGATTCGGGTGACTATTTCGCCTCTTCTGTTCGCGCGGCCACGCACCGTTGGAGAAGGGCGCGCCACATCTTGCGCTGGCGGGGCCAGTCCGGTGTGGCGGCGAGCGGGCGCACGTCCTTGAGCACCAGCGGGTCGCGCCCGCGGTTCACCTTGGGGAGGAACAGGAGCGCCTCCTGGATGTCGGGCGCGAGGTGGAGCAGGGCCATGATCTGGCTCACCCGGGCCCGGGTCACGTGCCCCAGGCGCGCGAGTTCCGCGTGGTCGGTCACCTCGCCGCACCGGATCAGGTCCTCGAACCGCAGGGCCAGCGCCAGGAGGCGCGAAACCCGCGGGACGCGCCCGGGCTCGGGCGGGACCGGTGCGGGACCGACACGCAACTCCTTGGTGCGCCCGCGCCGGGCGAAGTGGATCGTGCCCGCCACCGTCAAGGTGCTCGGTGCGGGCGTCGGGTTCGTGGTGGTACCCGTGCTCATGCGACCTCCCGTTCGTCGTGGCGCGCGGCGAACTCGTCGGCGAGGGCCTTGATCCCGGTCGGGTGAAACGACACGGTGACATTCCCGTCGCGCCCGTCGTACTCGACCTTCTCCACCAGGAGTGCGATCACCCGGGCCCGTTCGAGCGGGGTGAGCGTGCCCCAGATCGGGTCGAACGCAGCCAGAGCCCGTGCCGCATCCTCTTCAGAAATCAACTGATCGGTCACCGCCGTGAGGTGCTCGCGTACCTTGGCGGCGCGGTGCTCGGCCGCCTCGATGCGCTCGTGCAGGTCGGCCAGGCGCGCGACGAGCGGCCCGTTGTCCTCTCCGGGCTTTAGCTGGACCGAGAGCCGGCGCACCTCCCCGTGCCACGTGCCCAGGTCCTTCTCCAATCCCCGGTGCGCGGCCTCAAGCTCCTTGATCCGGGCCGCGCCCTTTTCCCGGGCCTGTTCGAGCACCTGACGGAGCAACTCGGGGTCGCGCCCCACGGTGCGGACGCGCTCGACCACGAACCCCTCGATGGGTTCGGCCGGGATCGATTTGGACGGGCACGCGCGGTACCCGCGCTTCTGGGCGTGACCGCACACGTAATACCGGTACCGTTTCGTCCCCTTGGTGCTGTGGCTCGGAGTCATCGCGCACCCGCACGGCCCGCACCGCAGGAGTCCCTTCAGTAGCGCCCCGAACTGGTTCCGCACCAGCGCCCCGCCCGTGCGCCCGTTGCGCGTGAGGGCGCGCTGCACCGCGGCGAACACGCCTGGATCGACGATGGCCGGGTGCTCGCCCGCGTGGACCTCGTCCTTGTACCGCACGTGTCCCACGTACAGCGGGTTCGTGAGCAGGTTGTACACGTTCGTCCGGTCGAACGGCTTGCCGCCCCGCTCCGGACCCTTGCGCGTGGCCCAGCGCTTGGTCGTCCACTGGCGCCGCTCGAGTTCCGCGACCACGGGCACGAGCGCCCCGTGCTCGAGGTACAGTGCGAAGATCTGGCGCACGCGCTCGGCTTCGGCGGTGTTGAGTGTGAGCTTGTACCCGCCCGGGTCGATGTCGTACCCGAGCACCGGGTGCCCCCCGGCCCACTTGCCCTTGCGCCTCGTGGCCGCGATCTTGTCCCGGGTCCGCTCGGAGATGATCTCGCGCTCGAACTGGGCGAACGACAACAGGACGTTGAGCACGAGCCGGCCCATCGAGGTGGCGGTGTTGAATTGCTGAGTCACCGAGACGAACGCGACCGTGCGGGTCTCGAACGTGCGCATGAGTTGGGCGAAGTCGAGGAGCGACCGGGACAGGCGATCGACCTTGTACACGACCACGCAATCGATGCGCCCGTCGTCGATGTGGGCCATGAGCTTCTGGAGCCCGGGGCGATCGGTGTTCCCGCCCGTGTACCCGCCGTCGTCGTACTTCTCGGGCACCAGGGCCCACCCCTCGCCCGCTTGGGACCGGACGAACGCTTCCCCGGCCTCGCGCTGGGCGTCGAGGGAGTTGAACTCCTGCTCGAGCCCCTCCTCGGTGGACTTGCGCGTGTAGATCGCGCACCGCACCCGTTTCACCGGTTCCCGGTCCGCGGGCTTCGGTTTGGGCTGCGGTCGGTTGAGTCGGTTCGTGTGCGAGGTCATGCGCGCTCCGGTTTGTTGAGCTTGAAGAAGTGGAACCCGTTGCAGTGCGAGCCGGTGACCGCCCTGGCCACGGCGCTGAGCGAGGGGAACGTGCGCCCGTCGTACTCGAACCCGGTGGGGAGCACCTTCACGTGGACCGTGGTGCCCTTGTACGCGCGGGTGATGACGCTCCCGGGCGGGGGCAGGCGCGCGTCGCTCGTGTCCCTGGGCACGGTGCCCGTGTGAACGGGTCCGGCGGGGGCGGTACTTCCCTTGGGCGGGATCAGTCGGATGTCCCCGTCCCGGGCCAACTCCGCGGCTCGTGCCCGGGCCCGGGCCGAGAGGTCGCCCTCGGCCAGCATCTGGAGGCGCCACGCGATGCGGCGCACGAGCCACGTGCGGTTCCCCGTGGTCGTGGGCTCCCCGAACACTTCGGCGTACCGGGTGCGCAGCTCGGCGATCGTGAGCCGCGCGAGCGCGGCGAGTTCCTTGGCGACATTGATCTCCACCCATGCCCTCCTCGAAAATCCTGTGGAATCGTGTCCTCGGCGGTGTTAACCACCAGTCACAGTGACGCTCTTCTGGGGCACCACAGCAAGTCCATTCGCGGCGGATTCCGAGGATTCTTCTGGGGCCGATGGTGGAGACGACGCGGGTGCGAGGAGGTCCGAGCCGAGGCGCACGAGCCCGGTCGCGAGCAGGCGCGCGAGCTCGCGGGTGCGTTCCTCGGGCGTGAGGGAAGCAGGGTTGCGGGTGGATGGCATCGGGGCACCGGGTGGTTGGCCCCAGCGCCCTTCGCGTCGCGACCGGCGGGCTGGCGGGAGAACAAGAGAAAAGTCTCTACCCGTTAATTACACCGAACGCGTTCGAAGTGTTCAGAGAAGTGCGATCGAGGTGCCGATCGCCCAACGACCGTGGTCCACTCTCTTGGCGTCAACCAAAACCTGAATGACGCAGGGGAAAAAATGATGGATGCTGCCGTGCCCGGGGTAACCCTCGTCGGACGAGATGCTCAATCCGGTGTGTCGGACCGACGCGCGCAACCTTGACCCATTGATTGTGATAAACTTCATGCGAAGCTACCGGAGGAGGGCATCCACCTCCTGGCGCAGCACGTGGGCCTCCAGCCAGTTGTGAAGGTGCGACCCCATGACGCGTTCGTCCGTAGGCATCAGGCCCTCCTGCTGGTTCAACCAGTTGGTGGCCTTATCGAGCCACGGCTGCGCCTCGTTGGGACTGGCGCTTTTGTGGTAGGCCAGTGCCAGCCACAGCCAGTTCAAGACAGCTCGGCCGGGACGACCGTCAACGACGAGGCTCTTTTCCATGAACGTAGTAGCTCCCGAGGGATCGTTTCTGCGGAGGCGCAGCGCGCCGACCTCGGTGAGAGCCCAGTAGTCGCGCGCGGAGCGATCCAGTTCATTCTTGGACAGCCTGTATGGCTGCGTCAGGTCGGAGATCGTAGCGGGGGCCAGCGTCCAGGCGCGGGCGACGAGGTAGGGACGCATCGGTCCCGCCGGCTGACAGCGAGCCAGCATGTGCTCACAGGTCCGGCGGTGCCCGGATGGATCCTTCGCAAGGAGTTGTGCCGCGGCGTACTCGAACCAGAGGTCGTCGTCGTTCGTTGGCTCAAGCTCCATCCCCTCGGCGTAACACGTGGCGGCCTTCTTCCACTCCGCGCGGGCGGCGTAAGCGCGGGCTTCTGCGAACTTCGCGGCTGGGTCGCGCGCTCCGAGCGACCCTGCCTTTTGCCAGAATTCTTGCCAGTTTCGCCGCTCCACGGCGGGTAGCTTCGCGAGTGCCGGCTCGTCACGAACGCCAATCAAGTCTTCGTTCCGGAGCCAGGACCGCACACCTGCCGCCGCAGTGGCCCGGTCCGCCGGCGTAGCGTGCCGTCGAGCGCAGGCATCGTACTCGGCCGTCAACCAGTCCAGCGCCTGCCGGCGCAGTGCCGTGCGCTGCTCGTCGCCGAGTTCCGTGACGTCCCCACCCACCCCGCACCCGGCGAGCGCCGCCGCGCACGCGGCCTGATATCGGGTCCCGGCCTCCGGATCATCGGCGAGTGACGGCTGGGCCGAAAGGGCGGAGGCAAAGAGGCGCGCGGACGTCGCCGTCCGCCGTTTGTAGTTGAGGCACCATTCCGCGATCGTACGTTGCACAAGTGGCGTTGGTCGATTCTTGTCGGCGAGAACGGCCGGGAGGTCGCTCTCGACAGCGACCATGGCACGACACAACTCGAGCTGTCGCCGCTGCGCGCGACGCTCTGCGTCGCCCGCGGTCAGTTTGAGCCGCGACTCGATCGCTGTCCGCGCCTCTGCAAAGCGTCCCAGTTCGAGTTGCGCTCTTGCCAGTTCTTCCAGTGGCCTGGGGTCTATCGGGTTTTGGGCCACCGCTTTTTGCAAGACTTCCACCGCCTTATCCGGCTTTCCCTGGGTCCGGTAAATGATGCCTATTCCCAGGTTCCACGCGGAGTCTTGCGGGGCACGGGCGGCGGCGGCTTCAATCACGGCAAGTGCTTCGTCCCAACGTCCCAGGGTTCCCAGTTCGCGCGCGTATTGTTGATCCAGCGGGTAGCTCCGTGACTTCATCTCCCACCCCCGGCGGAATGCTTTCATGGCCTCTTCGTGCCGACCCGCCTGCGCGCAGAAGTGGCCTAGGGTGATATGAGTCTCGACGGCGTTGGGCGCGACCGCCGAGACCCTTCGGGCCATAACGATCGCCTCGTTAACTCGCCCGTTCCGGTGAAGATCCTTTGCGAGATTGAGCAGTGGAAGAAAGTTACCCGGGTCCGCTTTGAGGGCGCGGTCACATTCCGCCTCGGCATCCTTCCAGTAGCCGGCGCTCGCCAGCGCGCCGACGAGGCGGGCACGGGAACGAGGGTTGTCCGGGGCGACGTCCATCGCTCCCCGATACGCGGCAATCGCGGCAGCGGACTGACCGAGCCAGGTCAAGCAGAGGCCGAGTCCCTCGTAAGAGGCGGCGTCATCCGGTCGCAGCGACACCGCGACACGATAGTAGCCGGCCGCTTCCATGTACCGGCCTTCATGGGTCAGAGAGGAGCCCATCTCGCGCTGGACCCAATAATTCCTGGGCTGGCGACGGCACGCTTCCGCCAGTAACTCAGTACCCTGGTTCCAGGCGCCCATTCCCACGAGCAGCCGAGCGAGCAGCGCCAACTGATGTTCCGTAGGCGCCGCCGATGGCGCAAACGCGTCAGCAGCGAGGCGCTTGAGCAGCGTCTTGTCCTTCCAGGTGGCCGGGTCGCGGAATCGGTCCCGCCAGAGCGGCTCCGGGTCGGCCAACCGGGCGATCTGCAACAGCCGCTCGACCAACGGCCCGTCCCGGCGCGAGAGAGCGACGACCGCCCAGTCCTCTAATGCGGCAATGAGTTGGGCGCGAATGGGGGAGATGCGCACCTTCACGGCGATCTGTTCCGGCTCCTCGTCCATCCGCAGCGTGCCCTCGAACGCCCGGACGAAGTCCGCGTTCAATTGCTCACGGTCGGTCGTGCCATTCGGCTGGTGCGAGTTGCTCTGGCGCACCCGTTCGAGGACGGCGGCGAGTTGAAAGGCGGATTGCGCCTCGTTGAGTCTCGTTTCCAGGAGCGGCGAGTCGGCATCGGCGAGCTGCGGGGAGGCATCCTTCAAAACGAGCAGCGCCTCCTTCCAACGCTCTTCGGTTGCGAGGCCGCCGGCCCGTGTCAGAGCGGTTTC
The DNA here is from genome assembly GCF_017939745.1 of Gemmata palustris. Lineage (NCBI taxonomy): Bacteria > Pseudomonadati > Planctomycetota > Planctomycetia > Gemmatales > Gemmataceae > Gemmata > Gemmata palustris. The sequence continues at coordinate 1,557,112 of NZ_JAGKQQ010000001.1, forward strand.
GACGACTTCACGAACTTGCCCCTGCCGTTGTTCTTTCGTGGCCCGGCGGCCGGCCTCCTCGTGCCGCAGCCAGAGGCCGGTTCCCGCGGCCAGTCCGAGCATGACGATCGATACGGCGATCAGCAGCGCCGCGGCCGGACGTCGGCGCGCCCACTTCACGGCCCGCTCACCGGCGCCAACCGGACGGGCGAGGATGGGCTTGCCGTCCATGAACCGATGCAGATCGTCAGACAAATCCCGAGCGGTGACGTAACGTCGGCCGGGCGTCTTGTGCAGACACTTGAGGCAGATAGTCTCCAGATCCCGCGGCGTGGTTGGGTTCAAGTGAGATGGGGGCGCCGGCTCCAGGGAGATGACTTGCTGCACCGTTTCCGCCCCCGTCGCGGCGCGGAACGGCGGCCGGCCCGTCAGCAGTTCGTAGAGGATCGCGCCCAGTGCGTAGACGTCCACCGCCGGCCCGATCGCGTCCGAATGACCGCGGGCCTGTTCCGGTGACATGTAGCTCGGCGTCCCGACCGCCACGCCGGCCAAGGTCAGGCCCGCCTCGTCGTCCCGGCGGCGGGCGAGCCCGAAATCGGTGACCTTGGGGGTGCCGTCCACGGTCAGGAGGACGTTGGCGGGCTTGAGGTCGCGGTGGACGATGCCGCGTTCGTGCGCCGCCTGCACGGCTCCGGCTAAGGTTGCCACCAAGTGGGCGGCCCGGCGTGGCGGCTGCGGCGCTCCGGCCAGTTGGTGGGCCAGGCTGCCGCCCTCGGCGTACTCCATCGTGAAGTACAGCCGGCCGTCCACGTCGCCGACGTCATGAATCTGGACGATGTTCGCGTGTCGCAACCCGGCCACCGCCTCGGCCTCGCGCTGGAAGCGCGCCCGCTCGTGCGGGGCGGCGTTTGCGCCGGCTAACAGCATCTTCATCGCCACGATGCGGTTGAGGCGCAGGTGCCGGGCCCTGAAGACGATGCCGATTCCGCCACGACCCAGCACCGCTTCTACTTCGTAGCCCGCGATCAGCGGCAGCTCCGTCTCCTCCAGGAGCGTGGCCCCCGCATCGGGCGGCGGGAAGAGGGCGTCGAGGTCGGCACCGAGGCGGCGGATCCGCCGCCACAGCTTGCGGACCGCGGGCAGGAGCTCCGGGCACGACGCGCAGACCGCCTCGGGTGTGGCGTCCGAAGCGAGCAGTTCATCGAGTAGTTGCTGGGTGCGCGGGTCGTCGGTCATGGTGCGGGTCCGTCAGAGTTCCGCAGGATCCTCTTCATCCGGGTACAGGTCACCCAGCTCGTCAGCCAGCAGTTGCAGGCTCCGGGCCAGGCGCCGGTTGACCGTGGCCACCGAAACCCCGACCACTCGGGCGGCCTCGGTCTGCGACATTCCCTGGATGCGCACGAGCTCAAACGCCTCGCGTTCGTCCTCCGGCAGCCGCTCGATCGCCTCCAGCATCCGGCGCGCGTTCGGGGTGAGGCCGGAGCCGCTGCCCGCCGGGGCGGGCCACGACTCGTCGCCCAGCGCGGCGGCGGCGGGCTGTTCATCTAAGCGGCGGGCCATTTCATTCAGCTCCCAGCGCATGTGCTGGCTGGCCAGCGCGAAGAACTGCCGCGGGTCGGCCGGCCGGGCCTCGCGCAGCGCCTTGAGCAGCCGCTCGACCACCGCCCCGAGCAGTTCGTCGGCCTGGAGGTTCAGGGGCGGCCGGGCCAGGCGCGGGTAGCTCTTTGAGAGGAGCGAAACACAGAGCCGGTGCAACCGGTGGGCCGAGCGACCCAGCAGGGCCCGCACCGCGGGCTCGGGGCGGGAATCGCCGTCCGGGAGCGGCAACTCGTCCAGGTAGCGCTGAACGGCGGTGGTCGTGTTTTCCTCTTCCATGCCAACTCCGGCCGGAGCGTTCCAAAAGGAACACCGCCCATTCCACCGCCGGGTGAAAAGCCGCAACGCTTAGCTTTGTGACGGAGGAGAAGCGGTGAGCGACCCAACGGCCGCGAACGGGCGGTGCGGTTTGCGTCGTCGCGCCCAAGGTTCGATCCCGAATCGGATTGTATCCCGTTCGGTGATCCCTGGCACGCCCGCATCCGGAGGGCATCCAATGAACGAGCCGCTGACAGTTGCGGACTACATCGTCGCGCGGCTCGCACGCGAGGGGATCACCGAATGATTCGGCGTCGCGAGGAATTTTGCATTCAGGCACCAATGATGCCGTTGCCCGGAGCAATTGACGATGGATTCTACTTCAGGGACTGGGGCTTCCCCGCCGCGGATCATCATCGTGGGCGGGGGGTTCGGCGGGATCGCCGCCGCTCGCGCCTTAAGAAAGGCTCCGGCCCGCGTGCTGCTCATTGACAGGACCAACCACCACGTCTTCCAGCCGCTCCTCTACCAGGTAGCGACCTCGATTCTGGCACCCGAACATGTCGCGGCCCCCATCCGCCACGTGCTGCTCGGGCAGGGCAATACCACGGTGATCCAGGCCGCAGTCACCGGGGTAGATGTCGAAAAGAAGGTGTGCCTCGTGGACGGCGTGCCGCTCCCTTTGCCCTATGACTACCTCGTGCTGGCGACCGGGGTTCAGCACAGCTACTTCGGTCACGACGAGTACGCGGAGTACGCCCCTGGCCTGAAAACCCTTACCGACGCCGTTCAGTTTCGCAACAAGATTCTGGGTGCGTTCGAGGCCTGCGAACGGACCCCCGTCCCCCGAGATCATTTCGAGTTGTTGACGTTCGTCATCGTCGGTGGCGGCCCCACGGGCGTGGAACTGGCCGGGGCGATCGCGGAGTTGGCGCGTCAAACCCTGGCCGCCGAGTTCCGCCGGTTCGACCCCGCATCGCTCAAGCTGATTCTCGTGGAGGCGGGACCCCGCATCCTGCCTTCGTTCGACGAAGCGCTCGCGGCGGCCGCGACCGCCAAGCTGACGAAACTGGGAGTGGACGTTCGCACGGGTGCCCGGGTCGAGAAGGTGGACGCGGAAGGGGTCCTCGTGCAGGGGGAACGGATCCGGACCGGCAACGTGTTCTGGGCGGCGGGGGTGAAGGGGTCTCCGGCCGCGCACTGGCTGGGGGCCGACGCGGACCGAGCCGGTCGCGTCAAGGTGCTCGCCGACTGCTCGGTCCCGGCCCATCCAGAAATCTTCGTGGTGGGAGACACGGCTTGTCTGGAGGAGGGCGGCAAGCCCCTGCCGGGCGTCGCCCAGGTCGCGATCCAGCAAGGCCGCTACGTCGGCCGCCTGATCGCGGGCCGGCTGAAGGGGAAACCCGCCCCGCCCCCGTTCAAGTACCTCAACAAGGGGAACCTGGCCACGGTCGGCCGCAACTTTGCCGTCATGGAGGCGTTCGGTATCCGCACCGCCGGGCTGTTCGCCAAGCTCGTGTGGGCCTTCGTTCACATTCAGTTCCTGGTCCTGACGAGCAGCCGAATCGGGACGCTTTACCGGTGGTCGTGGAAAGTCCTGACCCGCCAGCGACTCGCGCGGCTCATTATCGAGCCCGGGTCTACGCGGGGCGCCCGCTCCCCGCTGGTGCCCGATCAGCAGCATGCGGTCAATGGTGTCGACCCCACTTCAACCACCACAGCCCGCTCGTGAAGGAGAACCCGTGCCCGCGTTCAAGAAGATACTCGTTCCGACCGACTTCTCGGCGGTGGCCGCAGAGGCGTTCCGAACCGCGGTCGCGCTCGCCAGCACTTGTGGGGGCGAAGTGGTCGTCGCCCACGTCACCCGGATGCCGGCGGTGGTCGTCGAGAACGGTCAGGTCACTCCCGGTGGTGCCGCGGGCAAGCCCCTCAACCTGTGGAGCAAGTTCCGGGCGGCCGTGTCGGGCGACCCGAGCGTCCACGTCACGCACGAGGTCGTCGTGGCCGGGCGGACATCGGCGGCGGGGATTGTGGGGATGCTGGAGGGGTTCGGGTGCGACCTGATCGTGATCGGGTCTCACGGGCACGGGCGGCTGAGGCGGCTCTTCCGCGGGAGCATCACCGATGGCGTGGTGCGCCGCGCCCGCTGCCCGGTGCTCGTCGTGAAGGCCCCAGCCGCTCGGGCGGCACCGGCGAAATCAGTGACCACCCAGTCCGACCGGGTCGTGTGAACCGTGCCGCCCGCCAACAACTGCCGAGGATTGCTCCATGAGCACCTCGCATCACAGGAGTTACCAGCATGCCGTCTCATCAGCCTGTTCGCCGCATCGCCGTCGTCGGCACCGGAGTGATCGGCGCGAGTTGGGCCGCGTACTACCTTTCACGCGGGTTCGACGTGGTCGCCACCGATCCGGCACCGGGCGCGGAAGCGAACCTCCACAAGTACGTTGACAGCGCCTGGCCGGCGCTCGCCAAGGCCGGACTCGCAGCCGGCGCTTCCCGCGACGGGCTGACCTTCACGGCGGACATGGGCCGGGCGCTCGCGGACGCCGACCTCGTTCAGGAAAACGCCCCGGAGCGACCCGAGTTCAAGGTCAAGCTCTTCGCCGAGATGGACCGGGCCGCCCCTCCGGACTCGATCCTGGCGTCGAGTTCCTCCGGCATCACCATGGACGTCATGCAGTCGGGTTGCAAGCGCCCCGAGCGCTGCGTGATCGGCCACCCCTTCAATCCCCCACACATCGTTCCCCTCGTCGAGGTGGTCGGCGGCGCGAAGACGTCCGAAGAGGTGATCGACCGCGCCATGTCGTTCTACGCGTCGATCGGCAAGAAGCCGATCCGGCTGCGCAAGGCGCTCCCGGGCCATGCGGCCAACCGTCTGCAGGCGGCCGTCTACAAGGAGATGCTGCACCTCATTCAGGACGGCGTACTGAGTGTGGCGGACGCCGAAGTCGCCGTGTGTTACGGACCGGGGCTTCGGTGGGGGGTGATGGGCCAGAGCCTGCAATGGCACCTGGGGGGAGGTGCGGGCGGCATCAACCACTTCATGGACCATCTCATGGGCCCACTGGTAGCCATGATGAAGGACCTCAAGATGCCCGATGTTACCCCGGCACTGAAGCAAACGATCATCGACGACGTGGTGAAGGAGGCGCGCGGAAGGTCAGTCGAGGAGCTCGCCGAGGCGGAGAACGCCGTGCTCCTGGGACTTCTCGCACTGCGTGCCGAGTTCGGCAGCACGCTTCCCTGACACACAACGGAGACCCGACCATGAGCGCGACACCCACGAACACTCAGAACACGGCGAACCTCGGTCGCATCTTCTTTCTCGACGCGGCGGGCGGTCGGGTGCGGTCCGCCAATCCCGACGGGTCCGACCTCAGGACAATTATCGTGGAGGGCAGAAAGATTCCGGACGGCTTGGCGATCGACGTCACCGCGGGGCATCTCTTCTGGACCAACATGGGAAACCCCAAGGCGAACGACGGCTCCATCCTCCGCTCGGGTCTCGACGGTCGGAACGTGACGACCATCGTTCCCCCGGGAGGCACGTTCACGCCCAAACAGCTCCAGATCGAAAAGCGGGCGGGAAAGCTGTACTGGTGCGACCGGGAGGGCATGCGCGTGATGCGCGCCAACCTCGACGGGTCGGCGGTCGAGACCCTAGTCGACACGAGCGAAGGTGACCACCGGCCGGGGTCGGACGCGACGAAGTGGTGCGTGGGCGTCGCCGTCGATGTCGACGGCGGAAAGGTCTACTGGACGCAAAAGGGCGATACCAAGGCCGGACGGGGGCGGCTGTTCCGCTCCGGCATCGAAGTCCCTCCGGGCCAGAGCGCTTCGAGCCGCCGGGACATCGAGCTGGTCTACGACGCCCTGCCGGAGCCGATCGACCTGGAGATCGACCCGTCGACCCGCACCCTGTACTGGACGGACCGGGGTGACCCGCCCCGCGGCAACACGGTGAACCGCGCCCCCCTCGATGCACCGCCCGGCGAGCGCCCGGCTCCCGAAATCGTGTTCGAGCACCTGATGGAGGCAATCGGCCTGGCCCTGGACCGGAAGGGGCGCCGGATGTTCGTTACCGATCTCGCGGGCTCGGTCTACAGCGCCGATTTTGACGGCTCGAACCGGAAAACGCTGCTGATGGCACAAGGCAACCTGACGGGCATTGCGTACGCAGAGTTGCCCGCGGCGAGTTAGTTCGGATCGGCGGTGTCGCCCTCGACCAAGGGCGGCCAAAACAACCACACGACCATGAAACGAAAACCCAGAGCGGAGAAAAACGATGAGTACCGCAACCCGTCGGTCGGTTGAAACGAGCGGGGCGACCGACCCGCTGACGCAAGCGCTGGAAACACAACTGAGTCGGCCCGCGACCTCGCCGGAATTCGACCTGCACCGGGCGGTGAATCAGGTCCTCGCGGACCTCGGCATGACGGCCGCCGATTGCGGCGGCAAGCTCACGTTCTACGGACGCGATCCAATTCTCCCCAGCCGGCTCCGTTTCGGAACGATGGCGAGCGTCGGCCTGGCCGCGAGGAGCGTCGCGCTGGCCGCACTCTGGAAGCAGGCGACGGGTGAGGGACAGGACATCTCCGTGGACGTGCGGAAGGCGCTGCGGCGCTTCTGCGGCTTCTTCGACGGAAAGTGGGAGACCATCAACGGTCGGCCCCCGGCCCCGGGCGGCTACGCCGTCAGCCCGTTCCTGAAAGTTCCGTTCTTCCGGGAAACCCGCGACGGGCGCCACGTCATCGCGCTCGACTTTTATCCCCGGCTCCGCGCGCGCACGCTCACGTTGCTCCGCTGCAGCGAGAGCATCGAATCCATCCAGAACGCCATCCTGAAATGGAAGGCGGAAGAGTTGGAAGAGGCGGCGGCGGAAGCCGGGTTGGTGCTGGCCACGGTGCGCACGAACGAAGAATTCCGCAGAGAACTCCAGTACACGGAGGTGCTCTCGAAGATGCCGCTGATCACCGTGGAGAAGATCGGGGACAGCGAGCCGGTGCCGCTCAAGCCGAGCGGTGGCCTTCCCCTTGCGGGCGTCCGCGCCTTCGGAATGGGCCACGTCATCGCCGGTGCCGCCATGGGCCGCGACCTCGCCCTGTACGGTGCCGACGTGCTGAACATCTGGAGGCCGCGCGACTCGGAGGTCGAGGCTTTCGCCTGGGACACCCAGGTCGGTATGCGATCAACGATACTCGACGACTCCAAGGAGGATCGTGCCCAGTTCAATCGGCTGCTCGCGCAAGCCGACGTCTTCTTCGCCAACAAGCGCCCGGGGTTCTTGAATCAGCACGGCCTCGACGCCGAGGAGCTGTGCGCGCGGAAGCCGGGCCTGATCCACGCCACCGTCGTCCTCCACGGCGAGAAGGGCCCCTGGTCGAACCGGCCGGGTTTCGACGAGATCGGCGCCGCCGTCGCGGGCGTCTTTACTATCGAGGGAACGCCGACCAAGCCGGGCCACCCGCCGATCGTGCCGATCGCCGACAACGTGGTCGGTTGGCTGGGCACCACCGGCATCCTCGCCGCCCTCCGCCGTCGCGCCGTCGAGGGGGGCAGCTACCGGGTCGTGGTCTCGCTGACGCGGACCGTGCTGTGGCTGCTCTCGCTCGGCATCTTCGATAAGGCCTACGCGCAGGCCGCCGCCGGCTCGACCGACGAGCACCGGTACGCCGAACCGGACCTGTTCACTGCGGAAACGCCGTGCGGAACCTATCAGGGGATGACGGACCAGGTGGTCCTGTCGCTGACCCCGGGCTCGTACCGGACCGTTCTTGTGCCCCGGGGCTCGAGCAAACCCGAATGGTTGGTTTCATGAGGCGGCTGCCGGCAAGGGCCGCGGGGCACGCGTAATCGACGTCCTCAGTGTAAAGCCCTCGACTGGGTTTACCGATAAATATGAAGCCGGTCATCAGATCGACCAGCTAATCTTAACGTATCGCGGGGCCGGGCCATGACGTACTGGGCGATCAGCGTTCGGAGGTTGCTGCTCGCCGGGGTCACGGCGGGGGCCGCGACAGGCTGCGGCGGCCCGGAACACTACCGCTCGTCCCTCGACCACCGGGTTCTGCCGCCGTCCGTTGCGACGAGGCAGCCGCCGACCCGATCTCCCGACGGTGCGGTGAAACAGGTGCGGGCCGACCTTCCCGTAACCGACCCCGTGTCTCCTTCGCCGGGCGAGCCGGCACCGCCGGTCACCGACGGGCGCACGGCCGCCGGGCCGCTCTCGCTCCCCGATGCCGTTGCCCTCGCGCACCGCCTCCAGCCGCGGCTCCAGGTGTTCCTCGAGGGGGTTGTTCAAGCGAAGGGGGCAGAGACGGTCGCGGTCGCCCCGTTCCTGCCGACGGCCGTCGCGGGCTATTCGGTGGGTGGGTTCGACCTGAACGCCGGCGGGGCGCCGGTTCCGTTCGGGGCGGGTACCCCGAACTTCACGTTCCTGCCGTTCACCGGCGCGGTTCCGGTCGGGCTGAACCTGAACACCGGGTACGAACTGGCCGAGCTGCGGGTCCAGTGGCTCCTCGCGGACTTCGGCCGACGGATGGGCCGGTACTGGCAGGCCGAACTCGGCGTGGACATCGCCCGGCTCCAGACCGATCGCGCGTACCAGACGGTCGCCAACGATGTCGCCCTCGCCTACTACCAGGTGCTCCGCGCCCGGAGCCTCCGCCGGATCGCGGAGGAAGCGGTCCGGCGGGCCGAGGAGGATCTCGACGTCGCCAAGAAGTTGGAGAAGGGCGGGGTGATCGAGAAGGAGAAGGTGCTGCGGGCCGAAGTGCTCCTCTCGCAGGCGCAGCGCGGCCGGGACGCGGCCGAGGCGGGGGCCGGCATTTCCGTCGCGGCCCTGAACTTGGCGATCGGGCTGAACATCAGCGCCGCGACGCAGGTACTCACTCCGGTGGACCTGCCGGAGCTCGATCTCTCCCTCGCGGACTGTCTCGGACAGGCGGTCTCGCGCCGCCGGGAACTCGAAGTCGCCCAGTTGTCGATCCAGTCGGCCCAGCTCGGCGGGAAGGTTGCGCGGGCCGAGTTCCGGCCGAAGGTGGCGGCCGGCGGCTCGCTCCTTGACTTCCAGCAGTCCGCGCCCCGCGGGCACACCGACCTCGCGGTCGGCTTCATCAAGTTGGAGTGGAACCTGTTCGAGGGCGGGCGCCGGGTCGGCGAGGTTCGGATCTCCGACTCGAAACTCCGGGCCGCCGCGGCGCAGGCGGAAGCGCTGGCCGACACGATCGCGTTCCAGGTGAACGAGTCGTACCGCCAACTGACCGTCGCGCGGCGGGGCATCGACCGCTCGAAGCCGGCGGTCGAGCAAGCGCGGGAAGCGTACCGGTTGCTCCGGGCGCGGGCCGCGAGGGGTGATGCGACGGCCGCGGAGGTGACCGAAGCCGAGACGGCGCTCACGCACGCCGAGCAGGATTACCTGAACGCGACGTACGACTACCTCATCGCCCTGGCCCGGCTCAACTTCGCCATCGGGCGCTCGTCGGTTCCGCCGGACGCCGCGCCGCCCGGCCGGCCCTGACGAACAGGCACTCCACCAACGAGGCACCCCATGAGTAGCGCTCCGGTACCCGGCCCGTCTGGACCGGCGCCACCGCCGACGGTCGCGGCTCCCGCGCCACACGCCTCACCGTGGCGCTGGCCGAAGCGGGTCGGGGCGATCCTTGTCGTCGGCGCGGTTGTTGTCGCACTCATCCCGGCCGCGACCGAGTGGGTGTCGTTCCGCCGCGGCCACTCGCTCACCGACGACGCGTTCGTCGAGTCTCACATCGTCAACGTGGCCCCGGAGGCCGTGTCGGGGCGGGTGATTCGGTTCACCGCCGACGAGAACGACCGCGTCGAGGCCGGGCAAATATTGGCGGAGATCGATCCGACGCCGTACCGGGATCAGGTCGAACTCGCAAAGGCGAAGTTGGCGACGGTTGAGGCCGAACTGAAGCGGCAGGAGATTTCGCTGGCCCGGCTCAAGATCGACGTGCCGCTCCAGATCGCGATCGCGAAGCAGACGCACGCGGGCGCCCGGGCCGACCGGGCCAAGGCCGACGAGTCGATCAAGGTGACCGAGGACGAGGTCGAGCGCGGGATCGAAGAGGCCAAGGCGGCCGTGGACGCGGCGAAGGCCGATCTCGCGCTGGCCCAGATCGAGTACGACCGATTTGAAGACCTTTACAAGCAGAACGCGGTAACCCAGCGGAAGTGGCAGGAGGTGACCCGGGCGCGGGACGCGGCGGCGGCCCACGTCCGGTTGGTCGAAGCGAAGTTCGCGAAAGCCAAGGGCGATCGGGGCAAGGTAACCGTCGCACGGAAGACGCTCGAAGGGGCCGAGACGGGCGTCGGGAAGGCGGAAAAGTCGGTGAGCCTGGCCGAAACCGGGAACGCGCAGATCGCCGAGGCCGAACAGCTCACCGTGGTGAAGCGGCAGACGGTCGAGGAGGCGCGGCGCGCGCTGACCGCGGCCGAGAACACGCTCGGCTACACCCGGATTCGCGCGCCGTTTCCCGGCGTGGTCGTCCGCCGGGCGCGGAACCTGGGTGACTTCGCCTCGCCCGGCGTCGCGGTCCTGAGCCTGTACAACCCGGACCTGCTCTATGTCACCGCCAACCTGGAGGAGACCCGTCTGCGTGACGTCGCGCCGGGGAACGCCGTGCGGCTCGACGTCGACGCGTTCCCCGAGCCGTTCCGCGGCCGGGTGGTGTGGGTCAACAAGTCCACCGGCGCGCAGTTCTCGCTGATGCCCCGGAACGTGGTGAGCGGGGAGTTCACCAAGGTAGTGCAGCGGGTTCCCGTGCGGATCGCCATCGAAAAGGACGAGCGGTGGCCGCAACTGCGCGCCGGGCTGTCGGTGCGGGTGGTGATCGAGCACGGCCCGGGCGACCCGGCATGGGCGGACAAGGCGGCCCGCGAGATGACCGCCCTCGAAGCCAAGTTCAACCTCCCGGAACGGTGATCTCAACTCCCAAGGGCGGCACCATGAGCACCGTCGCGCCGCCGTCTCCGCCCACGCCCGAGCACGTCCAGCGGCTGTTGGCGGCCGTGGCGGTTGTGCCCGTCCTCTTTAGCGTCTACCAGACGCTCGTCCTAACCGACGTGACCTCGGACGCGGTCCGCAAGGGGATCGAGGGCGACTCGTACCAGATGATCTGGACGAACGTCGCGTGGGGCGTGTCGGTCCTCTACGGGATCTTCGGCGGCATCGCGTGGATGGCCCGGCACGGGGCGCGGTCCGGCCTCACGGTCGGACTCGCCGTGTTCGCCCTGGGCAACCTGCTGTGCGGGGCCGCCGCCGACGTGGACACCCTGTGCGGGGCGAAGCTGGTCGAGGGCATCGGCAAGGGGATGGTCATCGTCCTGTGCCGCTCGACCCTGTACAAGCAGTTCGACAAAGCCGTCCTCGTGGCGATCGGGATCTACGGCGTCCTCGCTTACGCGACCCGGCCGACCACCCCACTGTTCACGGCCTGCGTCAACGACGCGCTGTCCTGGCGGTGGATCTTTTGGGTCAACGTGCCGGTCGCTCTCGCCGGACTGGTTCTGGTCCGCGCGTTCTTCAGGCCCGACCGCCCGCCCAAACCGCTGCCCCTTCGGATCGACTGGCTCGCGGTCACCCTGCTCGCCGGGTGGGTGGTCAGCCTGGCGTTCGCGTTCGGGTGGTACCGGAAGTGGGGCGGGTGGTCGTCGGACGAGTTCGCGGCGGTCGCGATCGCGGCGATGGTCCTCCCCGTCGCGCTCGTCGCCCGCGTGTGGGGCGGGGCCAGCCCGGACGAACACCTGAAGCGGGTACTGAAGGTCCGCGGCTACGTGATCGCGATGGGCACCCGGATGCTCCTGCTGGTCAACCTTCTGGCCGTTCTGACCTTGCTCGCGGTGTACATGACCGGCCTCCGCGACTACCCGCGAGAGGTGGCCGGCGAGGTCCTCGCCTCCGCGTCGCTCCCAATGGCGGCGGCGACCCTCCTGACCACGGTGTTCCACCGCCGGGCGCTCCGGCCGCTCTTGTTGCTGGTCGGTGCGCTGGGCAGCGCGGCGTGCGTCTGGTGGATGTCGTCGGTCGACAACTTCACTTCGAAGGAAGACCTGTCGCTGATGCTCGCGGTGTGGGGCGGGTTCGTCGGGCTGTTGCCACCGGCGTTCCTAACCGACGAGGTGGAGGTGATCGATCCGCGGGACGCCCTCTACGCCGGGGCGCTGGGAGCCGTGTGTCTGATCGTCCCGCTGGTGCTGGTCCCGACGGCCACGCAGACGGCCGTCTCGGAGTGGACGGACCGTGCGGTGGACGTTCAGCGGCAGAACCTGCGGGAGGAGCGCCCGGCGGTCCGGGACGCGGCCGCGGCCTTGGCCGATGACTACCGACAGCGCGGGGCGACCCCGGGCGAGGCCCAGCAACTTGCCGGCGTCGCTCTCGGCGCGTCCGTGAAGTTTGAATCCACGGCCCGCGGCGTGAGCGGCGGCCTCCGATTCCTGAGCCTGACCACCGGTGTCCTCGGGCTCGTCATCGGCCTGCTACGATGGTTCACCCCGAGCACGCCTCTGCGGAAGATCACCCCGTGAGTACGATTCCCGGCTCGTCGAGGTCCAGGAGCAACTCGGCGACGACCCGGTTGACCAAAACCACATTGAACTCCGTGATGCGAACTGCAAGAGCGGAACTTCGGACGCATCGTAGTCACCATGTGTTCAGAGCCCGACCTCTTGCCTGCTTCGGTCACCTCGACCTTGGGCTTCAAAACGGGCGAACGGAACCCGGCCAAGCCGGTGCGCTCACCGCGGGCAAAACAGGTCAGCGTGGAAACTCGCCTGAATGCGTCCGTGGCGGAATGCAACAGCGAAGTTTCCGCGCGAGAATACGAACCGATCTGCTCGACGAGACTCCTCGGCACGATTTGTCGCGACAAGCCCACGGTTCTCAGGAACTGTGGGCGAAGTTTCACAGGGATCGAGCAGTGTGGCTCCGCTCACTCGGCGTCGGGGCCACCCGAATTCAACACAAGACTCGCAATCGCCACTTCCAAACAACGGCTCGTGAGCTCGTATCTCGCTCGGGGCGCGAGCCAAACCCGGTGTTAACTCGTGTGTTTGTCTCTCGGCGAGACTCCGAGACTTTTCCGAAGAGAAATTCGGGGTCCGAGACGAACCCTAGCGTTTCGGCTCGGACCCCGAGATGTCTCGCTCGAACCCGAGATTTTTGCCGCGATTGGAATGTGGGCCAAAGTGCCTGAAAACGTGCAGAAAACGACGGCAGTCGGGAGCACTCACTCCCGGCTGTACGAGTTAACCCCTGTGTGCGTTTATTCCGCACCTGCTGACTCAGCTCCCCGACCTGGATTCGAACCAGGAACCTAGCGGTTAACAGGAGCTACCCCGAATCCCTACCGAGATGCCGGAACATCAGGGAATTCAAGCGTTTTAACACACTCACTGCTCCGGTGCAAGTAGCGCATCGGGCGCAAAGATACACAAGAATACACAGGGATTCGGCTAGTGCGGGTTCGATGTGGCGTAGTGGGGTGTAGTCGAAAGTGGGCTGTTCCCGAACGATAGAGCGATTCAATCGCAGCCGTTCGCTCTACCCTGTACTTTGCGCGACTTCCTGTATTCGAGCGGCTGAGGCTTAGCGTGTAGACAGGCGCCGGCCCGTCCGAGACGATGGGGTTACCACACCACCCTCGCCCCGGACGGACGCGGCCATGCCATCATCGCATCCGCTACCCTCGTCGTGCCACTGGTTTTCGGTTCTCGCGGCGGCGTTAGACCCACGATCGGCTCCGCGGCTGGCATGGTTGCTGGTCGGAGCCGTTCTGGCTCGGGGCCGGCGCACCGTTACGACCTGGATTCGGTCCGCCGGGCTGAGCGATGAGTATCGCCCGTGCTACACCACGGTGGCCGCGCTTGGGGGCCGGACCGACCGCGCGGCGTCACACCTGCTGCGGGAGGTCGTGAGGCCCCTGGCGGCGGAGGCCAGACGGCTCACGTTGGCCCTGGATGACACCCCAACGGAACGATACGGGGCAACGGTACAAGGGGCCGGGGTGCACCACAACCCGACGCCCGGGCCGGCCGGCGGACCGTTCGTGTACGGGCACGTGTGGGTGGTCCTCGGGCTCCTGGCCCGGCACCCCTCTTGGGGCATCGTTGCGCTCCCGCTGCTGGCCCGGTTGTACGTGCGCCGCAAGGACCTTCCGGGGATCCCGGCGAGGACCCGGCCCGGGTTCCGGACCAAGCTGGAACTGGCCGTCGAGTTGGTGCGGTGGGCCGCCTCGTGGCTCGGGCACCTGGGCAAGCCCCTCTGGGTGGTGGCCGACGGGGCGTACGCCAAGGCCCCGGTACTCAAGCCCCTGCGGGAGCTCGGGGTGACGGTGGTGAGCCGACTGAGGAAGGACTCGGCCCTGTGGTCCGTGCCCGGCCCGCGGGCGCCCCACCAGCGCGGACCGAACCGGACCTATGGGGACCAGCGAATCGAGTTGGCCAAGCGAGCCGGACAGACCCGCGGGTGGGCCACCGGGACGTTCGACTTGTACGGGAAACCGACGGAGAAGAAGTACAAGACGTTCGTGGCCACCTGGCGCCCGGCCGGTGGGGCGATTCGCGTCGTTCTGGTGGACGAGCCCACCGGGTGGGTGGCGTTCTTCTGCACCGACACCGCCGCGCCGGTGGGCGACATCCTCGGAAGTGTCGCGAGTCGCTTCAGCCTGGAGATCGCGTTCCGCGATCTGAAAGAAGTTGTCGGGGCGGGTCAGCAGCAGGTGCGCCTCGTGCGGGCCAACGTCGGGGCGTTCCACGTGTGCCTGTGGGCGCTCACGATGACCGAAGCTTGGGCCTGGAATCGGGATGCCAAGGCGTTGGCCGGGCACCGGGCCGCAAGTCCATGGGACGACGGGGAACGGCGACCGAGTCACGCGGATAAGCGCCGCGCCTGGCGCCGTGAGCTACTGCGGAACGAAATTCAGGCGGTTCTGCGGCCCGGGATCAACGAGGCCGAATTACAAGTCGCCGCCGAACGACTACTCGACTTGGCCGCTTAATGGTGATGAAGTTGCGCAAAGAGCAGTCTACCGTTGAACGGGCCGGAAACGGGTGAAAGGGTGTCCAGAAGGGCGTTCGGACCGCCATCGCACGCTAATGCGATCTGGTGAGGCTTGGGGCAAGACAACTTCGAAGGGAAGGAAAGGCACGAGATATCAGCCCAAAACCAAGAGTTGCCGGGGAATTCCTATCGATTGCGCCAGAATTGATCGGAAATGGCTATCGATCGTCCGGTCTCATTTTGTACAGCCCGTACAAATTGGGACGGGGTTCGGGGCGGATATCTTGTCTTCTTCCTCTCGTGGCCGTCTTCGGAAGTGGCGCCGTGAGGTCTTGGCAGCGCGCGGCATCGGTCATGATGGGAGCCGTTCCCGGGAGCGACCTATGACCGAAGCGGAATGGCTGGCGGATAGCGATCCGCAGACGATGTTGCAATTCTTGAGCGACAAGCCGAGTGACCGGAAGTTGCGGTTGTTCGCTGTTGCGGTTGCCCGCCGGTGCTCGGGCGACATAACCGACCCCGCGCTGGCTGAGTCCGTCGACGTGGCCGAGCTTGCGAGCGACGGGACCGTGGGGCAAGACGCACTACTCGCCGCGGTGAGACGAGTGGATAGTCTGGTCGGGACGTTATTCATCCGGGACAGTGAACGACCGTCTTGGAATGCCACCCCGGTAGAAATTCGGGCTCCAATGCATTGGGCGTTTATTGCGACTTCTTCCAGACACATGCACATGTCCGCGTTGCGGGACTGTCTTTTGTATCACTACGGGTGGGCTAGTAAACTCAACCGCGCCCACCAACCGCCCGTACTCCGTGAAATCTTCGGCAATCCCTTCCGCTCCGTGGCCCTCTCCCCGGACTGGCTCACCTCCACCGCGGTCGGACTCGCGTCCCAGATGTACGAGTCGCGAGACTTCGGCGCGATGCCGACTCTGGCCGACGCACTCCAAGACGCCGGGTGCGACATCGCCGATGTGCTGGATCACTGCCGCGGGCCGGGGCCGCACGTGCGCGGGTGCTGGGTCGTCGATCTCGTGCTCGCCAATGAATGAGGTGACGCAACAACAATCTCTCACAGAGCGATGAGCTAAATCGATCATGGGAACGGGGGCATACTCGTTTGGTTCGGCAGAGTACCATTGGCCCCAAGTGCCGCAACAAAGTGGGCTGAAGTGGGTCGATTGAGACTCGGCACACAGCCTCTCGTTTCGACCCGTGCGGTGCGTTGGTCCGGTTTTGGTGCCCACCTGTCGCGTGAGGCACCGAAAGATAACTTGATAGAGTAACGTCTCATTGAACTGTTGATTTGGCCGGCCAGGTGGGGTGGTGAGTGGGTCGAAGAACGGCCCGCACCGTCACTTCTGATGTTGCCCCTCACGTTTGTCTTGCAAGAGGTCTCCCACCCACTTCTTCTTCTGTTCCAACCATGTGGCCGCCTTCTGGCGCGCGGCCGCGCGATCGGCCGCGCGGCTAAAACCGATCGCCTCCCAACTTCGCAGCTCGCTCCCGAGTTGGTCTGCCCACGGAACCAGCTTTCGCGCACCCGTTTTCGTCCAGATGAACCCGAAATCCTCGGGCGTGCCCCCGCACCGGAGAATCATCGCGGCGAAGGCCACATCACCCAACTGAGTCGTGACGCCAGTTGTTTCCTTTGAGTCGGAACGAGTAATCAGCCGGTGTGCGTTATACAGGCGCCCGAAACACAGGTCGGTCTCACGCGAGTATAACGTCAGGAAGTAGGCATCATTTTCGTAGCCGTATTTCCCAACGGTCAAGAGCGCACTCGCAATCTTCCGTCGCTCCAATTCGCTAAACGGCCCCCTGCACGTTTCGAGAACCTTTCGAGACGCATTGAAGGTTTCTTTAATGTCGTGTCGAAGGGCGAACTCCAGTGCGGGGCGACAACTGTCGTCCGAAACGTGTTGTTCGGCCCAGGCGCCGAGCAGCCGACCCCACGCGGCCGCGCCCGGACCCGTAAAGTGTCGGACCAACTCGACCCGGTCCGGTCCGTGATCACCCCACGGCATGAATCTCAGCCCACATACCTCTTTGGACGGGCGGCTCGTGCGCGGAAACGTCCCCAGGTACATCCACCCGCAAATTGCCGCCGGTAGTAAGGGTTTCCCTGCGGAGGCAAGCCCGTTGAGTTCGTCGCAGCGGGTCCGGTACAGCTTCTCGGGGCCGGACAGGAGCTCGGGAGAGGCGTCGAGCGCAAGCCCTTTCTGGAGCACGTCCTCAACGTGCTCCAGTAGCTCCAGGTTCTTCGGTTCAGATGCCATGAGGTCGAACAGCTCGCGGCTCATCTTGTCATCGCCGACCCACCGCGCAAATCGCGGCCAGAACCTCGCTCCGTTTACGGGAATTGGCTGCTTTTTTCGTCGATCGAAGAACTGGCGGGCCTTGGCATGTGCTGCGTTCCGAAGATTATCATTGGAGAAGCCGAACAAAGTGCTCTCGTAATTCGCAACTTTTCGCTTCCGCCCATCAACGGCCCACGGGTTCGTTGCGTTCTCGAAACCAAACTCGAGCGGATCCCGATCACACAGCAAGAGGGCGAGGGCGACTGCGACGTCGCGATACTGGACCACTGTCGCACGTGACGGGAAAGTCCCTGGTATTGGTGTATCAAGCGCGAAACAGACCTCCCGATCGTCGAAAATCGCCTCGAAGAGGGGTAAATCTGCAGACGTGCCCGTTTCGGCAATCACCCCTAACGCGGCACATTTGGCATGCGCCGTTCCCGACGGGCTCAAGGCGTACTTTCGGGCAAACGGAAACAGGAACGACTCACCCTCGCTGCACCTGCGCGCGTAGGAAAAACCGTTTGCGAGGATCCTGGGATCGTTACGCAGCGGCAGCCACGCGGCGAGCAGCCTCATAAACACACGGTCGGTCCCCGGTACGGCGGCCTTCAATTCTGGCGGCTTTGGGTAGTCCGGCGTTACGCCGTAGCTAACCTGTTCCCCTCGACGCCCGTTTTCCAATCCCATACATTCCGAGATTTCAACATCGCCAACGGAAGCGAGTTCGGCGTCACGGCCAGGGTTCTTCGGACTCGCCAAGGTGGTGCCGGGGTAACTACCGAGCATTAAAAGGAACGCGGCCCCTTCGATACGATCCCAGGAGGGATAGGGCTGTCGGAGGTGTGGGGTCATGACCTGTCGCCCGATCTCAATGCACTCCTCACGGTACGCCTGGGCCGCGCTCTCCGGATTCGCTTCTACGCGGTCCAGTTGTTGGAGCCAGCGCCGGTTGCTGATGATCCGAGTGAAGATGTCGCGACTGGCCGGGGTGTCACCTGCGACGGCCTTGAACCGCCTCCAGACCGGGTGATCGGGCACCCGATCGGCCTTCGGATCGAAGCCCTTTACCAAAGCGTCGAGGGCGTCTTTGCGAACGGCGGCGAGCAGCGCCGCGCACCGGGCACGTACTTCCGGGTTCTCGGACCGCCATCCGGTCTTCAACGCGCTCTCCGCCTTCAGACCGAGCCCGCGCAGTTCCTTCTCGGCGCTCTCGCGCTCGGCGAAATCGCTGCTGCCGAGTCGCCTCACGAGCACGAAGGCCTCGTCTTCAACGGGGCGCGGGGCGGGCGCCGTATCACCCGCGGGCGCAGCACCCCCTCCCGTCATGGTCAGCCCGCCGGCCACGCACACCAGACACATCGACACCGTTAGCGCGGTAGTTCGGAGCCGATCGAATAACATCGCTTTGATCACCGCGGACGCCGCCGCGTTCGCCGTTCCACCAACCGCCCCGCGGACGGCTACCGCCGTCGCCTGGATCAGGGCTGCCGGGAGTCGGGTCGGCACCAGCGCCCCGGCCAGGGCCGCGGCCGCCGGGGCCAGCCCCCGGGCCGCCAACCGCTCGCCGAGTTTCCGCTTGGCCGCAGCGAGCCGGCTGGACAGCGTCCCGCTCTGAATGCCGAGTTCTGCCGCGGCCTGCTTGCGCGACAGCCCGCGCAACTCGCACAGCACGAGCGCGTCGCGGTGCGGCGCCGACAGCTTCGCGAGCTCCTCGTCAATGATCGCGGCCCGTTCGGTCACCGCGAGCGACAGGTCGGGCGCGGGGACCGGATCGATCCGCCCCCGACGACTCTTCCCCGCTCCCTTCACGTCGCGTTTCCGGCGCCGGTCGCGCGTGAGGCGCACCGCCCTCGCGGTCCTCACGGCCACGCCGTACAGCCATCCAGCCAGGTTGGTCCCGCGCACCGCACTCGGCCGGCGGGCCAGAACGAGGAACGTGGCCTGGAACGCGTCCTCGGCGTCGTTCGCGTCGGACAGCACCCGGGTACACGCCGCGAGGACCATCGGCCTGTGCCGACGTACCAGTTCGCTGAAAGCATCCTCTTTTCGAGACGTGACAAACGCCCGGAGCAACTGGATGTCGGGGGCCGGTGCAGAAGTCGCAAACCGCATCAGCGCAACGGCAGGACGGGACATGAACCGACCCTCGGGTATGACTGTTCGCACCAATAGTGCGCGCCGGTGGGTCGGCGCGTCGCGCCAATTCCCTCAGTGGCCTGGTTCAGGACCTTCGTGAGAAACGTTTACAGGTCGCGGGCGTCCTTGGCATCGAGTGCGGCCCGCGGGTACGCCCGGAGCGGGGCGACCACCCTGTCACGCGACTGTGTCAGATTCTCCGGTATGGGCGGCTACTTCCTAGGGCCTCGGCCGGGCAAGTCTTGCGGCCTGAGTTTGATATCGCCGAGAGTGAGCGTGTCACCGTGCTTCGCGATCGTAAGGCCGTTCAGCCCCCAATCTGTTGAGCGCTCCGGCTGAGGAACGGGCTGATAAAACTGCCACTCCTGCCTGAACACGAGTAAAAACGAGTGCCCCGGGAGCATTGTGTCAATTTGAAACTCGCCGTTGTTGCCGGTGGTCTGTGAGTTCAACTCACCGAGGTTCCAAGTCCCTCTGACCGGACCATCACTGCGGAGGAAGAATGCCTCTACCTTCAGTCCGGCGAGCGGGCGCCCGTTCTCGTCCACCGCGCGCCCGGTGATTCGCCCGCCGGGACCGAGTGTAACAATCGGAGACTTGTCACCCGTTTTAAGCACCAGAGCGCCGACCAGCTCGCGTCCCACGTGGCCGGCCACCAACAACCGATCCTTGCCCGGTTCCTGATTGAAAACGCTCACGGTGTCGGTGTCAGGGAACGAGAACAGGTAGCTGAGCCCCGGAAAGCTGTGTTCGGGGGCGGTTATCCCGGTCGCGATCACACCAGTTACCGGCTTGCCGTCCGTGTCCACCACCTTCACGAGCGTGCGCGGGGCCGGTTCGAGCTCCACGTTTACGGTCAATTCCCCGTCCGTGGGCTTCGCGTCGAGCACCAGGCACCAGCACCCCCACAAGTACGCAGCACCTCCACCGTAGATCTTGAACGACGGCCCGGCCGGCTCCTTGTTGAACCGGTTCGCGAAATTCGGGTCCGGCACGGGTGGCTTGAACTCGTATGCCTTGCCGTTCTGTGGCCCGGCCATCAGGATCACCGGGCCGGGGACGGTCACGAGTCGAAACCGCCCACTGCCCGGCTGGGTGAGCGTGCTGAATTGCGAAGCGCTGTGCAAGAACGGAGGGTACCGATCGACGAACGGATTGTCCGCCAGTATCCGCGTGACGAGCTCGGCCGCGAGCGGCTTACCAGTTGCCTTGTTCGTCACAGTGCCGGTCACGACGACCCCCTTTGCGCACTTGAGATCGATGGTAACCGGCTCGTACTTCGGGGTGTCCTCGGCGAACCCCTGACACGGGAGCAGCCCGGCGTCCGGGTCGGGTGGGATCTCGACCATGTAGCCCTTGTGCTTGCGGGCGCCGCGGATCTCGTACCGCCCGTCCGGACCCGTGACCGCCCGGTTCTCGTCCGGGTTCAGGTCGTTTTTGTTCGTGCGACTGAACCGCACCATGACCCCCACTCGGGGCTTGCCTGCGGGGTCCGTTACCCGCCCGCGGATGAGTTTTTCGGGTTCGAGGATGATGAGGGGAGCGGGGCCGTGCAGTGCCCACTTGCCCGCATAGGAGTCGTCCTTGCTCTCGCTGTTTCGAGCGACCTGGTTGAGCGCGGTCGGGTTGAACCCGATGCGGTTCAGGGTGACGAGTTCCTTGTCCGCAAACCCCGCGCCCCGGATACGCAACCCGACGAGTTGGTTGACCCCGGCGCCGGTGATCTCGAATCGCCCGTCCTTGTCGGTGGTCGCAGTGTACGGAGAGCGCTCGTCCGGGGAACCCCGGGTCCGATCGGCGTCCGGGAACCACAACGTGCGGTCCCCGCTCGGGGGGGCTCCGTGATACTCCCGAGCAGCCCACTCTTCCAGGCGTCGGTCCATCGCGGCCTCGGTGTCACAGGCCGAGAAGAAGTTGGCCACCACCGTCGCCCCGGCCACGGCGGTCCCCTCGTGGTCGAGAACCCGGCCCCGGATCGCCCGCTCCTTGGGTAGCTTCAACGTCCATTCCACGGCCGGGGACATCGATTCGGGAACGCTGCTGAGCCCGTGCGGTCGGAAGTCCATTCCGTGGCCCGGGGCCTTCGCCACGAACCGCCCGCCGGAGCCGTTTCGCTTGAACCGGACCGTGAGCGCGAACGTCCCGTCCGCACCGGCCCGTCCGAGCGGTTCCGGCGCCCCCGTGGACCATACCAGCGACAGCTCGGCGGGAACCGGTTTGCCGGTGGCATCGAGTACCTTACCGGTGATCGTTCGCAGTTCCTTCGTATCTTCCTTCGGTGCAGGTTCCAGAGTGGCTTTTTCAGCTCGCGGCGCGGGCGCTGCGGCCTTGGGTACCGGTTTCTCGTCCGCTTGGGGGGCGATGGAGGCGAAGCCGAATCCGAGCCCGACAGCGATGAGAAGAACCGTGATCGTGAGGGTAAACGGCTTGAGTAATCTGTTCACGGGAAGAACTCCGGCGGCAAGGGCGGTAACGCCCCGGGCAGATTGCCCGGCCGTAACTCGTGCCGCGAGGTCGATGAGTCGGGCCGATGGCACCTCCACGGCCCGTGAACTGTCAATGACGAGTGCGAGCCAACCGGTCGAAAGTACGATGCCCCGTCGCGCGAGCCGTTTCTCCAGTAGGGCGCGCCCGCGGTCCAAGTGGCCCCGCAGTGCGCCGGGCGAGGTACCCAACTGATCGGCCGCTTCGTCACGAGTCAGCCCCTGCACGCCGCACAGCAACAGGGGCAGCCGGTACTTGTCCGGCAGCGCGTTCAACTCCTGGTGCAGGATCTCAGTCGCCTCGCGCCAGGACAGGTCGGGCAATTCCGTGGTCGGCTGGGCGCGCCGAGCTGCTTCGGTTTCGCGGACGGTGCGCCGGTGCCGATCGGCGCGGCACCGGACCGCCACGCGGTGGGCGACGCCGAACAGCCAGCCCCGGAGCGGGACCGATAACGGGGCGGATCTCGTGGCGCGTTTGAAGAGCACCAGGAACGTGGCCTGGAACGCATCGTCGATGTCGGCCGGGTCCGTGAGCACCTGACGGAGGGCGGTGAGCACTGCCGGGCCATGCCGCTGCACGAGCACCCGGAACGCAGCTTCGTCACGGGTGCCAACGAACCGGGCGATCAGTTGGGCGTCGATCTCGTCTGTCAACTCGCCCGACTTCCGAACGATCTGGGTCAGCGCGTGCTGCGACACGATTGGCGCCTCGAAGGTAGGTGGCTCTCAGCATAATGCCGGGACGCGGGTTCCGGAGCGCGCGTTTTTATCCAGATCGTTTCAGCCTCGACACCGCGTTAAAGTGCCTCGTGACTGTGAATGGAAGCAAACAAGAAAAGACCCCTCGAAAGAAAGACGCGAAGATATCAGCCCCAGAAGGCAAATGCTCTGGGACCGCGTGATTTTGTACGGGCTGTACAAAACGGGTCGGGGTTCGGAGCGGATATCTCGTCTTCTTCCTCTCGGGGCCGTTTTCGGAACCGGCTCAGTGCGGACTTGGCACCGGCACACCGATCGGTCATGCTGAGACGGGAGGTGAGCGAAGATGGGAACTGAAAAACAACTCGGCGACGAACTGGCCACAGCCCTCTTCTGTTCCGGGAATGTGTCCCGGCGAAAGCAACTACTTTTCGGGTGTGGGTGGTGCCGGGCCGTGTGGCCTCTACTCGTTGACCCACGCAGTCGAGTTGTGATTGAGCGCGTCGAGCAGTACGCCGACGAACCGAACGAGAGCGCCGAGTATGAGGCGGCTTCGGATGCTTTCGCTGCGTACCTGGAGGTATCCAATTCGACGAGTTGTCTTGAGTCGATGCCCCCGGATCTCCAATCGCCCGAATGGTCTCAGTTGTCCGAACGTCATCAATCGCAATGTCTTGCTGCGGAAGTGGTCCGCTCTGTGGCCGAAGGCAGATGGGTCTTGAACGAATTTCCTGCATTCACAGAACGTACCGAAACCTGGGGCGCCGCGGACTTAGTCGGTGACATCTTCGGAAACCCGTTCCACCCTGTAGCCTTCTCCCCCTCGTGGCACAACTCCACCGTTCTCTCGCTCGCATCGCAGATGTACGAGTCTCGGGACTTCAGCGCGATGCCCATACTCGCAGATGCGCTCCAGGACGCCGGGTGCGACAGCGCCGACGTGCTCGATCACTGCCGCGGTCCGGGGCCACACGTGCGCGGGTGCTGGGTCGTCGATCGGGTGCTGGGCAAGGAATAGCGGCTGTACCGATCGCTCTAAAACGCGAAACGACACGGGCCAGGGATCACTCTCTGGCCCGTGGTATTCCCGTGGTATCTACTTCCCGACCTGGGGCACGAAACGCTCACGGCAACGCCGGGCTAAGGCATGCCTGCTCAATAGTTGGACCACGATCCGCGGGTTGTTCCAGCAGCTGTTGAGCAGGTACGCCTTAGCCCGACAGCGGTGCTGGAACAGCGGTCCCCGCGACGAGTGGAGTGGCACGTGCTCGGCTGACGCAACATCAGCCTGTCGCAGAGCGACGAACTAAACTGACCACGCGAACAGGGCATTATACTTGTCCCGACGGGTGCAACCGGTCTACCCTCTGACCTGCGGCGTGAGTGGCCGTGCTTGCCGCCCCGAACTACCAAGGCTGTTTTGAACGAGTTCGTTTCTCACTTCTTCGCTTCGATCCTCTGAATCGCTTCCTGTGCGGCGAGGGCGAGATCGAAGTCAGGGCCGTCGAGCAGCTCGCGCAACTTTGGGAGCGCGGCTTTCGCGTCCGGGCCGATCGCGCCGAGCAGTTCAATGAATTCCGTCTGCACGCCCCAAGACGGCGGCTTGTTTAGGTAGCTCACCAGATCGGGGAGCGCGGCCTTCGCTGCCGATGTGTTCCGCTTTAACACCCGCATCACGTGTTCGTATCCGTCTTCGTAACCGTTATCGGTAACCCTCAGCTCGATGCGGTGCCGCGAGATGGTGCCACGAACGACGACGGGCACCAACTCCGGGCAGTCCGTCACGATGCGGCCGAACACGAACGGCACGTCCCAAAAGGCGCAACTCGGGCGCTCGTGGATCGCACGCGCGAACGTAGCCCAGTACGCAGCGGAATCGGCTTCGATCTTCGAGAGCGCGCAAGCCGCGAGCAACCGCAACTTCGGGTCCGGGTCGATGAGCAACTCTTTGAGGTCCGGCACCGCGTCCTTCGCGCCCGGCCCGATGTCTGCGAGGCACAGCAGGTACCACTGTTTCTCCCCGTCTTCGGCTTTGGCTAATTGCTTGCGAATCGTGGGCACGGCGACCTTCGCCGCCGGTCCGATCGCGCCGAGCGCGCCAAGGATATACTTTGGGTCGCGTCGGTCCGCGTCCGGCTTGTTGGGATCGGGCGCGCGCGTAAGAGACGTCAACAGGAGCGGAACCGCGCCCTTCGCCGGTGGACCGATCCGCCAAACCAGATCGACGCCGCCCCTGTGCTCGAGCCTCTTGAGCACTGCGGGAATGGCCGGTGCGATTTCCTTCGCGAACGGGCTGGTGCGCTCGAGCCATTTGCGGTCACCGAAATCGATGATCCATTGGGCCAGCGCCGCGCACACGTCGGGGTCGGACGAATCGATGGAGTCGATCGCCAGCGCAGCGTTCCAGCGGACGTCCGGATCGCGCAGAAGTGGGAACAGGTGCTTGAGGTGCGGGCGCGCGAGGTGCCGCAACCGACGGAGTTCGAGAATCGCTTCAAACCGGACCTTTCGGTCGTCGCTCTTCAAGAACGGTACGAGCAGTTCAACGTCTTTGGGGTCCAAGCTGATCCGGATCGCGGATCTCACCGCATCTAAAGGCGTCATTTCGGGATGCTCCGTTCGACCCGCGGCCAGTTCGCGCAGTGCGGGGAGCAGCGCTTCGGTGCCGGGGCCACGAAACTCCTTGAGCGCTCGCACCGCGAACTCGCGCAGCTTCGTATCGTCCGACTTCAGGTGTTCCAGCAGCTTCGGACCTGCCGCGGGGCGGCAAAAAATGGCGAGCCCCGCGGCGTTGCTCTCGTCAAATTTATCCAGATACTTCAGGAACTTCTGGTCGTCGAGGAGCGGCAGCGCGGCCTTCACGGCCTCCGGCGGTATGGGACGACAGCCTTGGTTGATAGCCGCGAGCGCTCGGAGGCGAACACCGTTATCCTTATCTGTTAGGAACGGAATCAGTTGCGGTGCGATCGGGCGGAGATCGGCTTTTGCCCAGCAGTGGGCTCCGCTCTCCGACACGAAAACCCCGAAGGCGTGTTTGCACAGCAAGTTGAAGTGCTCATTGCGGATTCGTTCGTCTTTATTTGTAAGCAGATCCGCCAAAGCCTTTTGGCCGTCCGGACCGAGTTCTAGCAGGCTCAGCACGAGCCGACTATTGCTGTGCCGGCTCAGGTATCGCACGATTGCCGGGACGAGCGGAGCGGCGTCCGCATCGAACGGCTCCCACACGGACCACGCGTGCTCCGACCCAAAACCGGAGAGGAACCGTCCGTGGTCGTCGGCGTCGTCGAGCGCTTTAATGATCGCCGGGAACAGATCTTTCTGAACCGCCGAGAGCGCCTTCGGGCCAATGGCCGTGAGCGCTTGCGCCGCGGCCTTGCGTAACGGTAACTGATAGATCCAATACGACCCGATTGGTGCCAACGGATTCCCTTTGGGAACTGTCGCCTTCGGATCGAGGACGGTTTTTATCAGCGTGGGAACCGCGACTTCAGCCTTCGGGCCGATGGCCGCGAGTGCTTCGAGCGCGTTCAAGCACACCCACTGGTTCTCGCCCTCACCCAACCGCTTGATGAGCGCCGGTACTGCATCAGAGGCGTCTGGCCCGATAGTCTTTAGAGCCGCAGTGGCGCGCCCACGAATCTCGACGTCATGATGCGCAAGCAAGTCGATGAGTGTGGGAACCGCTTTTGGTCCGATTCGTGCGAGCGCGTCCCAACTCGCTTTGAGCAGGAAGTCCGCCGCGGACTCTTCCCGGGACCACTTGGCCTCGCTCGGGAATAAGATCGGAACCGGGGTCGGTGTGTCGCAGATCACTTCTACCAGCGCCGGAACCGCGATTTCAGCCTTCGGGCCGAGATCGCCGAGCGCTTCTGCGGCGATGACCCGCTCGCCGGGCTTGCCGTTCTTCAGCGTCTTCACCAGATCAAGAACCCTCTCCGGAACTGGAGCCGCCGAAACTGGAAACTCGCATAGCAGGAGTAGGAGTAGAACGCTGAACCGCTTCATGTGGCGTGCTCTCGCGACGTGAACCTTCCCGTTATTACCTGACGGCGACCGCAAGTACACCTAACGAGATTCGCGCCGGATTGTCGGCTCGTGGGCGTGTGTTCTCGCATCATGCGGCGGCTCGCTTCCCGTTAAAATCTATTCCGAATCCCTACACGCTCTGCGCGGCGCACTCTTGGTCGCACGGACACCTCCCCGGACCTCAATTTCACTGTGTGATACAAGAACGTCGCCAGAAAGAAGTTCCGCGACGTTGTGAGTACCCAACTCCCGATACCTGATGGAGAGTTCAGATTTCTTTCGACCGGCCTTGAACATGGACTTTCTATGCTACCGGCGCGTTAATCCCGGCGAGTTTGTCGTGCCAGTCCAGCACCCAGGGCGGGCGCACTATCGAAGTGTTGAACCCATAGGGGTTTACGGAAATTGAAAGGCTAAAATTGAGGCTATTTTCGACTCTTGTTTTCCGCAACCCTTTGTTTATCAACCATTTAGATAGTGCGCCCGCCCTGGTCCAGCACCTGCTTATATGCCGGGTCGTCAGTCAACTTCGGTAGCGGGGGCGGTAGGAGGACCGAGGGCTTTTCGACACTTCCGAACCACAGCATAAGGCCTCCCGGGTGAAGGGGCGGGCGTATTCAAAACCGCCCCGAGAGAAGTAGAAAGATGCGAAAGATATCAGCCCCGAACGTTGGAGATCTGTGAGACGCCCGATTTGTACAGGCCGTACAAAATTAACTAGACTTTGGTAACAGCCGGATCGCTCCAAACCGGTCCAACATCGTGAGCGGTTTCACGTTGGTCACATCCTTGCGGACTACATCCGAGTCTTTGGCCCTCGCGATCCGATGGCGGTCCACCGAACGGTGGCTTTGTGCGCCGTCGAAACGTCTCGGGCTCCGACCAGAAGCGAAATGTCTTTCCGGAACTGCACGAGACTCTGCTCCGGGTTACTCCGCTATAGTTTGGTTGTGAACTTCGTCATCCAGTTTGAATAGTTCGCGGAGGATCGCTCGCTCCTCCTGGAGCAGATCTAACAGTACCCTTTCGTCCTTCGTGCGAAGGTAGCGCACGCCGACCCCAAACAGGCGCGCCGACAGTGACAGGTCCGGGTGCGCCTTCGCGGCTTCTTGCCACATTTCCACCCATGCACCGAGCGCGTCGGCGTGAGCACGAGCGTAGGCCGATTGGGTCAGGCTCTGCACGAGCGAATAGCCAACTTGAGTGAGGGGCTTGGGGCGGGTGTCTCCGTCGGGGCGCCGCGCTTGCTCCGCCGCCGCGACTTCCGCCAGTCGGCGAACGCGATGCAACCACACGCGGCGGTCGGCCGCCCCGCTAAAGATGGCAACGATGACATTTGGCAGGTGCCAGGCTCGAGCATCGTTGTCATTTGAAAGCGGAAGGTCGAACTTTTCGGCGAGCACCCGCTCGGCTGCGTCCCAATCACCTGCAACGATGTGTGCTTCAGCCAATCCCTCTCGTGCGTTACCCAACTTCCCGTTCAACTCGACCGCACGGCGGAGGTCGTCCAGAGCTTCTCGGACCTGACCAAGACCAAGTTTGGCCCGCCCACGATTGTACAAAGGGTAAGCTCCCTCGAATTTCAACTCGATCGCACGATCGCAAGCCTCAATTGCTTCTCGATATCGTTCGAGCGAGTTCAGCGCAAAAGCCTTATTGTTCCAGTATTGGCCCTTTGGCTCGAGTTCGGTAGCCCGGTCGAAGGCTTCCACAGCTTCTTCGTACCGGTCAAAACTCGCAAGCATGTACCCTTTTATACCCCAAGCGACACTCTCTGTCGGTTGACTTTGGATTGCTCGGTTGATTGCTCGGAGCGACTCACCTCGGCAGTTAAGTAAACTGAGCGCCACCGATAGAGCCATCCACTCATTTGACTCTTCAGGTTCCAGCTCACAGGCGCGTCTAAACGCGCCCAATGCCTCCGCTCTCCTCTGGATGCTGAGGAGTTTGAACCCGCCGGTCATACACAATTTTGCCACGGTCGTGGTGCTGACAATTTCTTCCACAATTCGCACGAGGTGTTGCGGATCCTTACCTTCTTCTACCCCATTGAGATCATGGAAAAGAGCTTGGTCGACAGGCCCCCAGCCTTTTTGGTCGAAACCTTTCAAAACGGCGTCGATGTATCGCCCTAACTCGCCATCCCGCTCGAATTGTTCGCAGAGTGAAGTGAACTGTTCCCGGTCGTACCAGATGCGGAGGAAATCGACGATCAGCTTGATCGGTTCGCGCCGTGGGTCTTTCACTTCGATACACAGCCGCATTAGCGGTTCGGCGAGTTCGTACCGAGACTCCCGGCCGACGGTCGCGCCCGTTACATAACCCTTCTCCTTCAACCCCTTCAATTGTGACCCCGCCGTTTGCTCCGATAAGTAGAGCTCTGCGGCGATTTCCTTCACGGCCACCGTTCGCGATTGTCGGCACAAGAACTCGACAATTTCGCGCTGCTGATCAGGCAGCCATCGGAGTCGCTCCTGGTAGTACGGGGTCAGTTCGTCCAGCAGTTCTTCAAACGCGGCTACCAAGTTATCCAACTGCTCCTGCGTCGCGAACTCCGAGAGGATGATGAACACCCGGTGCCCGCCGCCGGCGACGTGGCGAATGGCGCGCACGCGCGCGCGGCCGGTCGGCGTTTGGAGGAATGCCAACAGCTCTGTGTTCGCGCTCTGCGTCGCGATCTTCTGGAGTAACAATAGAGCCTCGTCAGCCGTGAGTGGGCTAAGGTGCTCGATCTGGAAGAAATTGAAGAACGGGCGGTCGCGCTCGGACACGTCCTCGGTGAGTTGTTGCGAAGTCGCCAGGGTGGCCGCGACCGAATGCTCTTGGAGGAACGCCCGCCATCGTTTCTGCCCCTCGCTCTTCAGCCCTCGCATCACGTCATCGAGGTTCTCAACGACAACTAAGAGGGTGTGGCCGTTCAGCCCCTTCAGGAGATGCTCTGTCAACGCGCGGGACCGGTGCTCGTCGCTCGCGCCCTCCAACTCCTCGCGCGGCGGAGGGGGGAACTCGTTGCCGTACCGGGCGTTCAGCGCCCGGAGAATGCGAAGTAGGAACTTCCAGAACGACGGCGTGGTTTCGTCTTCGGGGAGCCAAGCGATGCGAAGCCGCTCCCCGACCTGTGGGTCGTTTTGGAGGCGGGCGACGAGCAGCGCCACGAGGTGGCTTTTACCGCACCCGCGCGGGCCGATAGCGAGTAAGTGGTGTTTGACTTCTGTCAGGGCGCTGTCGCGCAGGCGCCCGAACCAAATCTCCGCCAGTTTGTGCCGCTGGACGAAGATCGCTTCGAGAATTTTCGGGTCGGTGCGGTTCGGACTGAACCGCGAGACGAACGCGCGCCCGGCCATCAGTTGATCCCCCGCTCGATCTTCCACCACCGCTGAAGCAAGGTGTGGCGGAACGTGTACCGGCCCTTCGTGTCGCGGCTTAGGTAGTGGTCGATAGACAGTAGCCGGATTAGGTCGCGCACACGCTCGTCGTCGCTCGCGCCGGCGCTCTTGCCCACATTGAGCAACTCCGCCAGCGCGAGCGGGGCTGTTGCTGCAGCGGCGTGGTCGAGCAGGGCGAGCGCCACTTTATCCTGCTTCGGGTAGTATCCGTCGATGCGGTCCCGGAAGTGTCGGAAGTTGCACGGGTCGTGCTCTTGTGTGAGGAGTTGCTGCACCATGCCAGCGGCCGACGCGGTGGTGACCGCCGCGCCGCGGAGCCGCAGGTCGGCAACGACCTTGTGGATGTAGTATGGGAACCCGCCGGTTTCGGTCGCGATGTGTGCGGGCACTTCCGGGGCGAATTGGAGCCCCTCGCCGGTCAACAGTCGGCCGGCGAGGTCGGCCGCGACGGCCGGTTCGAGCGGAGGTACTTCGACGAGTTGCATGTCGTTCACGGGTTGATTCCGGTACCCGCCCGCGCGCAGAACGCCGAGAACGTGGTGCAATCCGATTGAGCCACACAGCACCATACGGAACCCGGCGCCGGTAGTCGGGGACTGGCGGAGCGAACGGAGTACGTCTAGTACTTCCATCGCCGTCTGCTCCCCGTCTCGCTTCGGGTCGGCAATGGCTGAAAGCATCCAAGGCATTTCGTCGAAGAAGAACACGACGCGCTTCTGTGTGGCCGCTTGTTGCTCGACGAGATCTTCGACGGCACTAGCGAGGAGCTTCTTCCAGTAACCGTCCGGTCGGGCTTTCTTGTCGGGGAACTTGATCGGGCCGACGTGTGTACCGCCGAGGAGCCCGAGCATGCCGAGGAAGCGTTTGCCTTGCTTCTTCCAACCGGTGAGCCGCTCGTGAACCTTTTCGCACACGCGCTCAGCGAACTCGTCAGCGGAGTGGACGTTTTCGACATCCATGAACACCGCTTCCCAGCCGTTTGCCGGTTGCGATTCCATCTTGCGCAGAATGCTAGTTTTGCCGATGCGCCGCTCTGCTTCGAGTCGCAGACTGTTTGTTTCGAGCGCTCGCCACAACTCGGTAATGAGCAAGTCGCGACCGAAGATTTCATTGAGCGGAACACTGCCACCAGGAACAGCTTTCACGTACCGTCTCCGGGCTGGTTTCGATTTACGATATATTTATTGTGTATTTAAATCGACTTAAGTCAATGGAAAATTACGTTTCTGGTGGCGAGTAGAGGTCCAGCTAAGGAGCGAATACGTGGGTGGGTTCTACACCACTCCAAAGACCATTACGGAAGTTATGCGAAGCTCTGCGTTTAAATGTTGAACCTTCGCACGCGAATCGGATACACTTAAGTGCTAAAAATGTGTTAGTTAGGAGCTTTTTTGGGGCTGCTGGCTGCGATTGGGAATCTGGGTGCCGCGGGTTCAAATCGTGTCAGTCGCCGCAGTAAGCCGAAGCCGAATTCCATGCCACCCTTTAAATTTCTCCAGACACGTGTAATGCCTTCTGCCAATTATCTTTCTTGCATATGGGCTTGAATTGGTTCTTCGAAATGCGTTGCTCGACAAAATCCTCACTAATGCGGAGGGCATCCCGATACAGTTCTGCGGCCAAGGATCGGTTCCAGAGGTTTCGGTAGCACCCGCAACCGAGGAGCCGAAACTGTTGATCGCTCAACTGTTGCGAAGCAAATGAATCATTGTTCCCGGGTTGGTCGCCGCTAGCCATTCCGCTTTGGTCATCGGTCGCCCCTTGGAACCGCTCCCAGCATGACCAATCGCGGCACCGGTGCCAAATG
This sequence comes from Gemmata palustris, assembly GCF_017939745.1. NCBI lineage: Bacteria > Pseudomonadati > Planctomycetota > Planctomycetia > Gemmatales > Gemmataceae > Gemmata > Gemmata palustris. The sequence goes on from NZ_JAGKQQ010000001.1 coordinate 1,588,806, forward strand.
CGCGCCGAGCCGCTTCCGAAGACGACCCCGAAGAGGAAGTTGACGAAATATCCGCCCCGGACCCCGCCCCATTTTTGTACGGTCCGTACAAAATCAACTGGGCTTCGGTAACAGGCGGATCTGGCCAAGCCGGTCCAAAGTTGTCATCGGTTTCACGTTGGTCACGTCCTTGCGGACCGCGTCCGAGACTTTGGCCCTCGCGACCCGATGGCGGTCCACGGGCGTCAGGCCGATTTGTGCCCCCAGTCGCGCGGCCACGGTTTCGCGGTCGCACATGAGCCGGTACCACCGGGAGTATTGGACCCCATCGCCCGACTCGCCACATTTCGGTTTTTTAAAGAACCCCTCCTTGTTCACGTGCTCCCGGGCTTCGAGGTAGTCGCCCATCGCCCGGCAGTACATCGCGAACAACTCGCGTTCTGCGAGGGTGACCATCCCCTGTCCTGTCACGAGAGGGTACAGGTCGTTCCACACCCGCACGGCGTCGGGCCGCATTCCGGGCGGCGGATCGGCCGGGAGCAGCGGGTGTGAAATCGGGTCGTTCGGCAGTTGGCCGTGCCGGTTCGCGCGGTACGTCCCCCGCGCGAGGTGCTCAGATGGGGGAATGCGATTGTTGCCGCCTCGCATGGCCGATCCTTTCACTGCTAAAATTGGTTGGGGCGAAGCAAAAATCACGTTAGCCGTTGGCAAAAAATCTGCGGAGCAGCTGTGACGGTCTACAGGGTTGAGGGCCTTTCTCGAAAACCCCCTACCCGGTGCCTCACCCCGGGCAATCTGCCGATGGGGTAGGGATTGCCCGGGTCGGTTCTGGGGGCTGATATCTGGTTTTCCTGTCTTCCTTCTCTCCTGGATGCCTTGAAAAAATTAATACACTGGTGCAAAGTTTTGCCTCGTATTAGTTCCCATTGGGCAGCCCTAAGTACACGTATTCGCTCGCTCGGTCTGTCATCCTGCCGCCGGGGAGCGGCTTCCCGCGTTCGTCCTTTTTGCACGGCCGGCCGATCCAAACTCGTCGAACCACACCTCGTTCTGTCAGTTGTCGCATCCAGTTCTGAATCGTCTGGTGAGGCTTCCCGAGCAGCATTCCCGCGGACACGCTCCCGAGAAAGAACCTGGTGTCCGGTTGTCCGTCGCACAGGCAATGGATCAGTTTGGCCAACAGTTGCAGTTGCTTCCGGTTGTTTCCGCGGATCGCGTCCAGCCCGATCGGGTCGGGCATCAGTGGGCACCGCCTCCAGGCAGTGACCAATCCGGCATGGGGCGTGCGCCTCAGCTTGCGCGGTCCGCGAGGTGCGGAACCGCTCATGCCTCAGCGCCCTCCGCTGGTCGTTTTTTCCGCCTTCGGCGCAAGGCCGTAAGCGGTGGAACGAACACACCCGACGCCTTATCCCAGACGTTGCGAATCACCTTTTCACTTGGGACTGGTCCCGGTTGCCCCGCAAGGTCGATGAGTGCGTGAATCCCTCTGAGGGGCAGGAACGAGGCACTCGGTTCATGCACCTCACCGTTCTCGAACTTGCCCGGTTTGTGATCGACAAGGCCACAGGCAGTCAGAATGGCTTGGAGCTTTCGACCGAAATCGTCGCCTCTTCCGAGAGCTTGAGTGAGTAAGCGCGCAGTGTTTGTGACCGCAGATTTCTCGGCGGCAAAAGGATGAGGAGGCGGTTCGATTGGTTCAACAAGCGGTTTCGGTCGTTGATCGAGTATTGCCCCGGATTTCGCCCCCGACTTCGGAGCACAGGTCTTTGAATGCTTTGCCGTGCGCAGTTTCCCGTCCCGGCCCCGCGTCTTGTCCAACTTCGGAATCTCCGAAGTTCCTTCTAAGCGCTCCCGAACGTCGCCTACCGTCTTGTCGCTCACCCCCAAATCGGCGGCGATGGCGTTGTTCGCCTTCTCCGGGTCCGTTCGTAGCACATCTTCGATTCTCTGCCGCTTCTCCTCCGCGCTCAAGTGCCGACGGTGGACGTTCAGTGAGCGAACGAAAGCAAGTATTTCATCCTCTTTAAGATCGACGACCTCGTAGCTCGGCTCGACACACGCGATGCGACACGCTAACTCGCGGTTGCGCCCATCTAGGATGCGCCCGTCTGGGAGCCTCTTGATCGATTCACGCAGTCCGTTCGAGCCGATGTCTTCGGCGAGTTCTAGGAGTTCGCCGTCGAGCAGCCAGGGGTAACGATCGGCTTCAGGATGGGCGCAGCTTATTACGTAGATCTCCTCCCGGTAATCGTGCTCGCGCGTTGGGGCATCGCTCAAGTCGGGAATCTGGTTCGGGTCGAACATCACTCCACCCCCGGTTTGTAGAGGTAGAGAGTTGTTGAGATCGAGACCGAGTAGCCCAGGCGACCAAACTCGCAGTAGAGATTCTCAAGCGGGATTAGTGCATCCAGCTTGAAATTAATACTTCCACCTTGCGGAGTCGGCCCCATGTCATCTATGAGGTGTAGTGTATTTTCCTGCTTAAGTATTTCGGCTACATCTCCTGGGAAACTGTTGACGTAGTCAGTATTAATATCTATCATCGATATTGCCTCAGTTTGATTCGGGCCGCGGGTGCTGGTAACGCCCGCGGCCCACTTTCAATTTTGTACAGCCCGTACAAAATCGCTCTTCACGCTCCTCTATGAATCAATTCCGCTTCGGCCCGCTCGCTTGCCTTGTTGCGTTGAGCCAGGGATCGAGGGGCCAGCGTTTCCCCGGGTTTCGCGTTGATCGCGACCAAGAACTCATCAATGGCGGCGAGCGATGTAAAGAGCCGTCCGCCGATGAACTCGACGGCGAGCGTAAACCTCTTTCCGTCCCGCACTAGGCCCGCATCGGCCCAGCGCCGGATGGTGGCCGGGTGATTGTTTGTCGTCTTTTCATGTTTGCGAGAAGCCTTGGCGAGGGGGAGTAGCTTATTTCTGTCACTCATGGCGCGATCTCGTATATGTGCTATGCACCGTGAATATGTAGCGCGTTCGCCGCGGATCTTTATACAGATGCAGTCGGCGATTTGCGGGATCTACCCGGTTAATACTGGGTGGCAATACCAGTCGGCCGATATAATATTTTTTCTCTATTTCCTGAACACTTGTGATGTTGTCCAGACTTTTCAAGCGTTTTCTATGCTCACGCCCGGGGTCTGAACTGAATGGCATGAATCAAAAATAATTTCCAGAAAAAATCCTTCGGTCCCTTGACGATCGTTATTTGGAGCATCTCTTCCGTTCGGGCCATGTTCGTGTAGGACACCAAAAAGGAGCACGCCCCGGAAGAGTTCCGGAGCGTGCAATGAGGGTTCGGCGGTGAGTCAGGGTCACCCGATTTCTGAAGCGACCTTGAGTGCGAGTGCGAGGTTCCGTTCGCTGTAGACCTGCGTGACGTCGGCCCGCGAGTGCCCGAGTAAGACCTGTGCGGCTTCCAGCCCGTGGACCCGGCGCACCTTGGTCGCGAACGTGTGCCGGAGTTGGTTCGGGTGCCAGTTCTCGACACCGGCTTTGAGCGCGGCTTTCCGAATGCGGTGCCCGTACACCTTGTTCGTGAACTCGGCTCCCGGGACGCGGGTCGGTTTCACCTTCCGGCGGTTCACCTGTGACGGGGGAACCTTCGACCTGCGCTTCTTTCGAGCGGTGCGGAACCGTTCCTCGCGCGCGTCCCGCGGGCTGAAGAGGGGCGCCAGTGGATCGACTACGCACCCGGCCACGAGAACGATCGGCCGGGGCAGGTCGCGGAGCAGTGCGGCGTCCCGCTCGCGCCCGGCCTCTTGGTACGCATCGGCCGCAACGAGGCGCGTGGTATAGTCGGAGATGTCGAACCCGTCCGGCGGGGCGCCGTGGCGGAGCAGGAACGCGACCAGTGCGGCCCGGGCCTTCGGGCCGATCGGAATGACCCGCTCGCGATCATGGTGCGCGGTCTTGTGCTGCTCGGGGCGGTACAACCACACGTCAGGCGTGCGGTCGATCTCCCCGAACCGGAGCGCACACACCTCCCCCGGCCGCATCCCGGTCAAGCGCTGCAACTCGATCATCGTTCGCAGGTGCGTGTCGAGAAAGGGCAGGGTCGCGTCCACGGTCGCGGTTTCGACGGGTCCGACCGGTTCGCTCTCCCGGGCCGTGCTCCGCCCGCGCCGCAACCCCGTGAGCGTGCGTAGGGCGTCGTACACGGTCACGGGCACGAGTTCTTCACTCGCGGCCCAACGGAACGCGCGCCGCACCCGCTCCATGCGACGGTTGATGAGCGTGCGGCACAGCCCGGCGTCGATCATCTGCTGGCGCACCGCAGTAAGTGCTTTCGGGCCGAACTCTTTGGCCGGGGTGTGTCCGTACAACTCGCGGACCGGGCGGGCCGAAAGTTTTAATTCCACGATCTCGTGCGTGGGCCGTCCGTCGGGGGTGCGGTAGTACGTTTCGGCCCACGTCAGGAACGCGAGCAGGACTTCGTTGACCGTAGGGGCTGTAGCGATTGGGACGGACGTGCTGGCTGCCGGCGCATCGGGCGTCTGACCGGCCCGGAGTTCGGCGAGAATGCGGGCGTATTCGGCGTGGCTCTCGGGGGAGTCGTGCTTACCCAAGTACACCGTGCGGCGGGTGCCACGGGTGGTGAACCGGACGTAAGCCTGACCGGTGGGCTTGTGAAAAGAATAATTGGGAACGGATTTTTTCTTCGGCGGCATGGGCTCACCAGGATTCGGCGTAATGCTACGCCACAACCTGACTGCTCCGGCCGCACCCCCGAACACCGAGGGGTAAGCTTAACTGCTTCGGCGGAAAAGACTTAGGACCAGCTCCCCGACCTGGATTCGAACCAGGAACCTAGCGGTTAACAGCCGCTCGCTCTACCGTTGAGCTATCGGGGATCAATTACTAACGTAAAATATAAGCTGCAGAGGGGAGCACGACAAGAGGTGATGGGTGGTACCTTTAGATTTCGAGGTCACGTCGCGGTTTGCGTAGGTGCTTGCGGTAATTCGGTTGTGGCATAGGACGTCCTGAAGTCGTCATCGACGTAACTTTAAGGCAGGGCGAGCCGTGACCACCCCACGATTTACGCCTGAGGAGCTCCACAACCTTACTGCTCAATGGGCCAAATTGTTTCCAAGCGAGCATTCGGCGGCGACGGGCAGGGTCTTGATGTCGACGTCCGCACCTTCGAGCAAATCGCCGCCGGCGCCGCGCAAGGGCCGACCCAAGGGGCACTCCAACCGCGAGCCCACAAACTCACCCACGAGCAACCCTGTCCCCGCTGCGGTCGGTTCTGTCCACAGGGCCGTTCCGTTATTCACGCTGGGGGACGCCGATAAGCTTCTGGGCGTCCTCGGGGTGCATCTGAAGCCACTCAAGAGCCCAGGGTCAACGCATCTATTCTCGGCGTGCCCTGGTGTGACACAATCCGTTCTTGAGGAACAGAGCCCCGTCCAGGAGAATGAGGGCATCCGCGCTCGGCATTTGGGAGGGCCATGATGCGCCCCACGTATTCGTTTTCCGAGGTCGTGGTCGAAGCGATTGCGCGTGATCGGTACGAGCACCCGGACCGCGTTCAGGGCGCATGGCGGTCCTCTGGCTCAAGAGCAAGGGCGAGACCCACGGGCGCATCGCCGCACTCGCCAACGTGTCGCGGTCCACGGTCCAGCGAACCCTGCGGATCTACGCGGCCGAGGGCCTCGATGGCATCCGGTCGTTCGGGTGGAAGGGCCAACCCCGTGCCCTGACGCCGCACGCCGCGACGATCGAAGACGCATTTCGTCAGCACCCGCCGCACACGGCTCATGAGGCCGCGCGGCGGATCGAGGAGCTGACGGGTGTTGTTCGACGAAACGTGTCGCGGGTGCGCAAATTCCTCAAGGACGACCTGGGGATGAAATGCTTGAAGGTGGCACCGCTCCCGGTCCCGCCTAAGTGACTGTCCCATATGCCTCGAAATCGCCGTATTTTCGAGTTGTCACCCACGATTTCTCAGGCTTTTTCGCACATATGGGACAGTCACTAAGAAGACGGTCGAGGAACACGCCCCGCGCAGGCGGACTTTTTAAAAGGCGGACCTGGAACCGAAGTTGGCGGAGGCGCGGGCGGTAAGTGACTGTCCCATAAGGGGTTGTCACGCGGCTTTGTGATATTGGAATTCGGGGTCGGCATATTTGGGTTCGAGTCGGTTGAGCATGAGGTGGATCATGGCCAGTTTGATGAACGCCTCCGCTGACATCACGCTTTCCTCCCGGTCCTTGGTGAGCCGCCGGCACGTGCCCAGCCACGCGAACGTGCGCTCCACGGTCCACCGGATCGGCAGCTTCACCCACCCCTTCGACCCCTCCGGGCGGCACGATGACCAGATCCCACCGGGCGTTGTCCTCGACCCACGCGTAGAGGGCGAAGTTGTGGTACTTGCTGTCCGCGTACATCCGCACCACCTTGCCGACCGGCTGTCCCTCCAAGCGGGGAACAGTTCCTGCGCGGCTTGGGCATCGTCCACGCTCGCGGCGGTCACCAGCACGGCCAGCAGCAACCCCAAGGAATCCACGACGATGTGGCGCTTCCGCCCGTCGACGTTCTTGGCGTTGTCGGCCCCGCTGCTCGCCGCCGGAGGTCGTGTCCACCGACTGGCTATCGACGCTCTCGCCGTGGTGCGCGGCGCGGCTTCTCCTGGGTGCGGACCTTCTTGCGGAGCAGGTCGTGTATGGTGTCGAGGGTACCGTTGTGACGCCACTCGTCGAAGTACCGCCAGACCGTGGACTTGGGCGGGAAGTCCTTGGGCAAGTAGCGCCACTGGCACCCGGTGCAAGATGTAGAACACGGCATCGACGACATCCCGCAGGTCGGTCGTGCGGGGCCGACCGCCCGGATAGACCGGGATGTGAGGCTCGATTAACCTCCACTGCTCGTCGCTTACATCGCTCGGGTAGGATTGGGTTCTCATGAACCATTTTACCCACCCCAACTGCCCCTTATGGGACAGTCACTCAGTGACTGTCCCATATGTGCGAAAAAGCCTGAGAAATCGTGGGTGACAACTCGAAAATACGGCGATTTCGAGGCATATGGGACAGTCACTAAGCGGGCGGTGTACTTCGTGGATGCGTCGCACTTCGTATTGGCGTCGTTCCTGGGTTGGGTGTGGTGCTTCGTGCGGTTGCACGTGCGCGGCCAGTGGTCGGCAGCGGTACAACGTGCGGGGCGCGCTGAACGCGGTCACGCACGAACGGGTGACGGAGATCAACACCACGTACATTACCGCCCGTCGGTGCGCGTTGCTTCACACGATCGCGCGGGCGGGCTCGGTGCCCGTCACGTTGGTGCTGGACAACGCCCGGTATCAGCGGTGCGTGTTGGTGCAGGACGCGGCCAAGCAGCTGGGGATCGAGCTGCTGTTCCTGCCGTCGTACTCGCCGAACCTGAACTTGATCGAGCGCTGTGGAAGTTCGTGAAGAAGGACGTGCTCAACAGTCGGCACCATCAGGACTTCGAGAGGTTCCAGAGTGCCATCGACGGGTGCCTCGCGGATCTGCCGACCAAACATCGAGAGAAGCTCGCGACCCTGTTAGCCCACAACTTCCAGACCTGGAACAATGTGTCACTCCTGGGCGCGTAAAGCATAAGTGCCCCGATCCGGGGAACGCGTTGGCCCCGTCCCTGGCGAGGGCCTTCTTCCAGGTGTGCAACAGGTTCTCGCCGACACCCAACCGGCGGGCCGCCTCGGGGACCGACAGCTTCTGCTCGGTCACCATCTTCACGGCGAACAGCTTGAACTCGGCGGTGCATGTCTTCCGCTTACCTGCCATCGGTGTATCTCCTGGTGATCCGAGTTTACACCGCTTTCCCGCTGTCTACCATTCGTGGGGAACTTCAGAGCGCCCCGGCGCCGGATATGAACAAATGATCAGTTAACACGCCGGTAGTCGAGAACCGGTTCGCGGTGCCGGGCCTGAATCTCCATCAGGTCGTCCCGTTGGCACCCGGGGGCAATGGAACCTGTGCAGATGGAGCAATGCGACGTGGAACTGATAACAGGCGCCGGGGTCCATCAGATCCACGAACGGATATCAATCTCCCGCCCTCCAAACCATTGGCCAGTGAATATGGTTGTACTCGAACCCCGACAACGGAACGGGAAATGGCCAGTTACACCCCGACGGCCTCGTAAGCCAACAACGCAAGTTACCACACAAACCGTGGCGTGACCGCCAATAATTGCAAGAAGCGCGGGCGCGGAGTTGACGCTTATCCGTTGCGGCTTTATAAATAAACTTCACATTCAAACACTTGGGGCAGTTAGCTCAGTTGGTAGAGCGAGCGACTGAAAATCGCTAGGTCCCCGGTTCAACCCCGGGACTGCCCACTTAACACAACCCCTGGAAATTCCAGGGGTTGTGTCATTTCCACCCACTCTCAATTCCGCCCCCACTAAGCCAAAATCCCCCACTATTCCCCCACTAACCGGGAACACGGGGGCACGAATCGGAACACGGGTGAACCTTTTGCGACCGCCTGAATTGCAGATCGGTTCGCTTGTGTAACAATCGCCAAACTGTTAAAATCGTGGTGGGAGTGGTGAACGTATCACCCTCTCGTTTCTGGAGATACGCGATGGATGAGCCACTTCGAGTCGGTGATCAGGTTCGTGCCACGGGCACGGACTTGATCGGTGTGGTTGCCGAGGTTTTCCCAACACCTTTAGGCACAGTCGGACACGGGTTCACGTACACGGTTCACTGGAACGGTGACCCAAAGCAGTGCCAGCGCGGAGTCGATCGCGGTGAACTCGACTTGTTGATTTCCGCTCCGGTCGAGTAAACGGGCGATCTGTTCAGAACCCTAGTCCGGTCATGCTCTGAAGCCGTATGGCTGGTTAAGACCGCCGCCTTCGAGTACCGACCGCGACACGACCCACTTCACTTCTCAATTCCCACGACCTTTGCTTAGCGCGAACCTCTACAACATTAACCGGGCACCACCCGAAAAAGGATGCCTCCCAAATTACCCAAGTATCCCATTTTGTAAATCTCATGCCAATGAAGCTGGTTCGTACCATTCGATTGTCCCGCACAGACGGAATTATTCGGTTCGTTCGATTTAATCGCTACATTTTAACATCGGAATGTTCCGACCGGTCTTGACACTCTGACTGGCAGCAAGGAGATTGTTTTCAGGGCTTCCCATTTAGGGCGAATTGCGCTCAGAGGAAGCCCCATGTTCACCACGCTTTACGGGTTGCTCTCACTCGTCGTTCTCGCCATCGCAGCCATTTGGCTGGTAAAGATCGTTCTGCCGAAGCCTTTCGTCATGGTGAAGTGGTTCGGGCTGCAGATCACCTTTCGTGACACCCCGCCCCCGGAAGACCCAAAGAAAGCGGCAAAGCGAAAGCCGAAACGCCGTTAGCGGTGTTCGACTTTCTGGAAACTATTTCCCCCCAAAATCCCCTCGCGCGCCCGTGGAATTGTGAACAAATTGCCATTTATGAACAAATGATTGAAAGCAGTGCCAATAGGTCCAGTACAACTGAGTGCCCCGGTAACTTTGTCGGGGATAAACTCACGTTCAGGCGAGAGGCTGCCATGTTGCAGGAAGCGGAAGAGTTCGGGACAACGCCCAGGGGCAAAGCTCTGGAATTTGAAGGGTTCAGGATCGAGGTATTTGATGAGTGGACGCGCACACCGGAATGTATGCCCTCACAGGTACTGATTACCCGGTTTCGAGCAGAAATGTTCAAAGACGGCGAACTGGTCAAGGTCATCAGCGACCCAACGGCTGACGGTAGTCGCGAGAGCGTGCTAGAGTCCGCAAAAATGTGGATACGGCAAAATGCTCAGAAGCAAGCGTAAAAAGCACTAGCGCCAGCACCGCGCTGAAAACACCGCCTTAATGGGCGGTGTTTTATTTTGTCCATTCATCCCAATTTTCCGATTGTAACGACCATGCTTGGCACCGCCCCCACCCCGCGTTAATCTCAATATCGTTGGATCAACAATTATCCGACCCAACGCACAAGGGGAGTATCGACCGTGCGCAACCACCGCGACTACGAAGACGACGAGATCGATGTCGAACTCGTGCAGCCCCGGAAGCGGAAACGCACGGGGCTGAAGTGGCTGAAGATTTACGCAGTGTGCGTGTGCTGCGTGGTGCTGTTCGTCGTGGTGAACGCCCTTCACGGGATTCAAAGCCGAGCGATTCAGCGCGAAACGGAACGCTCGCGGGAACTGCACGAACAGGAAATGAGGCTGATGGAACAGGATCACGACCGGGTGCGGAAGCAATTCGGAATTCGGAAGTAACTATCACCACTATCACTTTTCGCTGCAACACCGTTGAGCCGGATGCCTTGTGCGATTCTGGAGCGTTTGGGCTGGAGTCTGACGCACAATCTGAAACAATAAAACAAGCGTAAAATCGCTCGTCGCCCACAATCCCAACGGGACGGGAGACAACATGTTTAACACCAACGCGGAACTCAAGCCGGAACAGCGCGTCCGACACAACCGCAGCAACAAGACCGGGAAGGTCATCAGCGCCGATCGATATATCGGTCTGGAATTCGCTGACCTGACCTACACCGTCAGGTGGGACAGCGGCAAGGAAGAAAGCCTGCTCAATTACGAACAAATAACCCTCATCGGCGAAGCCGTCAAAACGCCAACCTGAGTGGGCTTGCCCTCTCTGACGAAGACGGGTAAAAGACGACCTGTCCGGCTGCCGTTCCTTGTGGTGCTTTGGGCGACACGACAAGAGGGCGGCAGTCGGACTTTTCACTGAACACCTCGCCCCGCTTCACAGCGGGGTTTATCTTTGAAATACATTCAGATAATCGTCGAGTTTTTTAAGAATTGATTTGATTGATAAAAATTCAGCGTGTACGATATCCAGTGGCTCGACTGCCGAAGCTTGAGTGTGAATTGGGCGACACCTCAAGTTCGCGGCAGTCGAGCTTTTTCTTAATCACATTGCTATCATTTCTTTAAAACTTTTTCAAAAAGCTCTCGCACGACCGAAGCGGGTGCGGTACTTTTACCGTCTAGCTCGGCTGCTGCAATAAAAGTGCGGCTCAGACGGCGCATCGCTAGGGTAGCAGCCGGGCTTTCCTTTCGCTCCAGCCCGGTGAGCACTCGAATGAATCTCTTTGGGAATTTCATTTGCGATGACTGCGGCAACGAGCCGCAGCCGCTCGCTAAAGAGATTGATGGGCAGTTAGAGACAGTGCATGTCTGCGATTGCATAAATATAGAGCGAACCTTGGAAGAAATGCGCAAGTTAAGATTCGTTAAAGCAAGAAGGACTAACCCGCCTATCAACGAAGACTGAAACTCCGCCCCAATTGGCGGGGTTTTTCGTTTCCTGGAAACTAAATAGTGCATGCACTACGCCCCGAAGCCCGAAGTCCCCGAACGCAACACCGCAACCGTATGCCTCGAACTCGGCATCCTGCCCGAAACGCTGAATAAGCTCGTGAGAGCCGACCTTTTCACCCTGCCCACGCGCAGGCAGGGCAGTTGGCTCGTGTGGAGCGACAAGGACGCCGAACGGCTTCGGCAACTCATCGAGTGGAAACGCAGCAACCCCGTTCTCACCATCATCGCACCACTTCCAGCACCACCAACGCCCACAACCGAACCACCAAAACCGCAACGAGCATCGAAGCCGAAGCCACTACGAGCACCGCAACCCAAGAAGGAACGATTGCACGGGGGAATCACGACGACAGAGTACCGAGGCAAGCAATTCACTGTGACCCAACTGGCGCAACACCTCAACATGCCGCGACGAACGGTTTCAGAACGACTGACGCGGTACGGTTGGGACGCAAACAAAGCGTTCACCACCCCGAACCGAAAAACGGGATCTCAGCCCAAAACGTTCGTGCTACAGGGGCAGCCCGTGACAATCGCCCAACTCGCTGAGCGGTTCGGCATCGCGATAAACACCGTCACTTACCGGCTCAAAAAGCACAACTTCGACTGCGAACGGGCTTTCGCAGATAAATTGCATTAGCAGCACTAAATACTGGCATGGGCTTGCCAGAAATATTAGTCGCGAAACTAACAAACAGTCCTGTGAATGCGTTGGTGGGCGGTAGGATTACACCCGCCATCGGCACGGACGGCACTCAAATTCCCTATGTCGCGTTCACCATTACCAGCAGCGAGAACAGCTACAGACTCGACGGCAGCCCGTCTTCACTGGAAAAGACTGGCATTCTGTTCGATGTGTGGGGCAACAAGCACACTCAAGTAACGCAGATCCTGAGTGCGTTGCGGAGCACGCTGAGCGGTTGGAGCGAAGGTCAAGTCAAGTGGTCGATGTGGGGCAACTCGGCAACTGAAAAGGACGAGGACTCAGAGCGGTATTCCGCAGTCTCCGAGTTCACCGTTTGGTACGAACAGACCGTGCGCGTTCGTGTTGATGCTGGAATCGAGAGCGGCGAGGCGTTCGGGACGCCAACCATTACCGGCGGCGCACCTCGATTAGATTTCAGCGAACCGTTTAACTCGCAGTACCTCGCAATATTTTAATATTTGACAGAATGTCGTGACGGGAGGGGGATACCCTAACGATGTTCAGAACGTAGAGCCAAGAAACCCCACCGGCACGCGATCTTTCTTCAAACAGATTATTTGATAAGGGCTATTAGAATGAAACGACCAGTTTTGAGCAAGGAAGCGGCGAAGTTCTGGGACAGGCATGCGCGGCGCTGCGAAAACGCGGGGCTGTTGAATGAAGCCACCCTGGATGCCTTCGTGCTGTTGTGTAGAACTTACGCCCTTCTCCAGTTCGACCCGGAAGCCGACGAGCGGACGGGGGTAATCAAGTGGGTGGCGTTGTGCAAAAACTTCGAGCGGCAAGGAATGGCGTTCGGGATCACCGCAAAGAAATTGGTGGAGAAGCCCCGCGACCTCGCAGCGATTATTCGAGAAGGACTCAATGCCGGACAAGATGAACCGCGCGAAGCCAATTAACCCGGTGAAGCGAGAACGACCGAATTCGTGGTTGCGGGGTTACGATCGCAGACACCAGGACTTGCGGCGTGAACTGCTCGCCACTCATCCCGTGTGCCAGTGCGAAGGATGCGGGCACGGCTGCTGCAACCAGACCGAATTCTCTGCTCACGCTCACCACTTGCGTTACCCCGCGTTGAGCCTCGAAGACTACCGAGCGTTGTGCGCCACCTGTCACGGACGGTTGCACGCGAAGCAGGATCGGTGAACCCGCCAGACTGGGCAGTGGTCACCGCAGCCGATCGGCTGGCACTCGAAGAAGGGTGTTACTGGAGTGAACCGCACGCAAATTCCATTTTAAAATTCACGCGAACATTCTTCCGCAGTCAGTTCATTCGCGGGCAAGTCACGCTCGCACCCGAGCAAGCCCAGTTCCTGCAGCGGTTGTACGGTTGGCGACTGCCGAACGGTAACAGGCGGTTTCGCTTCGCCAATTTGCATGTGCCGAAGAAGTCATTCGGGAAGACACTTTTAGTTTCAATAATCGCGTACTTCGAGACATTCGGCTCTGGTGAACCCAGTCCGTTCGTGGTGAGTTGCGCGGCATCGATCTCCAACGCTTCGCAAGTTTTCGATGAGTTGAAATTCGCGGTTGAGCACTCACCGTTCGACCCGTTCACCGATTGCCGACGGCACACGAAAGAGATCGAAGTCAAAGACCTGAACGCAAAGTTCCGATCGGTTTCGAGTGACGGGAAAAGGCTGCACGGGTTCAACTGTTCGACCGTAATCGTGGACGAAGCAGGCTGGACACGCAGCGCGGATGCGTTCGATGCCCTCCGCTACGCTCCGGCAGCCCGACCGAACGGGCTTATAGTTGTCATAAGCACGGCGAGCGATCAGCAAGAACACTGGTATCACAAGCGAATTTACAGCAAATCGAAGCGTATTCTGTCGGGCGAAGACCTCGACATCACGCACTTAGCCGTCGTCCACGAGATGGACGCGGACGGAAACCCGGAAGACCCGTCTCAATGGAAACTGGCTAACCCGTTACTCGGTTCACCGTGGTGTCCTACCGATCAGTTCCGTCGAGATTTGGAAGCGGCGAAGTCAGCGGGGTTGGGTGAATGGCTGAACTTCCAGCGGTTGCGGTTGGGGCGCTGGTTGAAGCCCGACGAAATGGCGTACTTCGAGGTGAATAAGTTCGATGAGTTGAAGGCAGAACCCACCGAGGCAGAACTGAAGTACGCACCGGCTGCGATCGGTGTTGACCTCTCCGAAACGACCGACCCGACTTCCGTAACGATCACATGGGAACTTTCGCCCGGACGTTACTACTCGCGCTCGTGGTGCTGGGTTGCTGAAAAGGCAGTGGTCGAAAGGGAAAAATCCAACCTGAGCCACTACCGCGAGTTCCCGGAGATGTGCATCACGAAGGGCGACATGATTGACGAGCGGGTGATTCTCGCTCACCTCGTCGCACTCGCGAAAAATTATGATGTCAAAGTTTGCAACTTCGATCCGAGATTGGCTTATGTAATGGCGAATCGGCTGTCCGAGGAAGGGGTAAAGTGCGAACGTGTTCCGGCTTCAGCGCGATTTTTTAATCCGGCAATGGTGGAGTTACGGAAGGCAATCGATGAAAAACGCTACTCGCACGACGGAAGCAGTTGGCTCAAGTTCTGCCTTCAAAATGTGCGTGTGGAACTGAACCGGTATGGCGAAGTGTACCCCGTTCGGAAACGATCGGTGGACAAAATCGACGGCGCAATCTCGCAACTGCTCTCGCTCCTGGGAATCATGTCGAAGAAGCCGGTTGAGCAGAGCCAAATTATTTGGAACTGACGCCCCTAGATACGGGTGATGTTAAAGCAGTTCCGAAATACGCTGGCGAAGTGGCTCTGGTGGAAGACGGTTGAGCGCCCGCCCGGTTCGTCCTGGGAAGAGCCGAACCAATACGGGGTGACTTGCCCCGACACCGCACGCACCCTTTCGCCCGTTTACGCGGCACTCGACCTCTACAAGCGGAGCATGTCCACGCTCCCGCTGGTGACCTACCGGCGAAGCGAAAAAGGGCGCGAGCGGGCAAGGAATCATCCTGCCTACCCGGTACTCCACGACCGCATTAACGCGGGGATGTCGCCGATCACCTTCTTTGAAATTCTGATTGACGCCTACTTCCTTTACGGCGAGTTCTTCGGGCTCGTCCAAACGAGGAACAGCGGCGAATTGCTCGCGATCTACCCGATACCGAACGACACCGTGTTGAAGGTGACACGGGACGAGAACTGGCGGAAGGTTTACGAAATCCGAATGGCGGACGGAACGAAAGAGTTCGCGGACGGCGAAATTGTTCACATCATCAAAGACACGGAAGACGGGCTGCGGGGGCGATCGATCATCGATTTTGCCGCGTCCAACCTGTCACTTCACCGGCAAGTTCAACAATCGGCAAATGCGTTTTACAAACACGCTACGAAGCCGAGCGTGTATGTGAAAGGCGAATGGGGGACTGCGGAAGCCCGCGCCGAATTTGAACGGAAATTTAACGAGAAGTACGCGGGAGTGGGCAACAGCGGTAAAGCCCCATTCGTATCGCTCAACACCGATATCGTTGCGTTCCCGAACACGACCGCCGAAGAAAGCCGCGTCATCGAGATGCTTTCGAGCAGTGTCGCCGATTGCTCGCGCTGGTTCGGCGTCTCGCCCCTGCTCCTCTCCGACCTCACGAGGGGCACGTACTCAAACCTCGCGGCGGACAACGAAGCCTTTTACCAACGCTCATTGCGCCCGCTCCTGGTGAAAGTAGAGAGCGAACTGCGTTCCAAATTGTTCCCTTCCGAACCGGATGTCTACTGCGAATTCTTGGCTTCGGCGATTCTCCGAGGTTCGCCCGACCAGCAGCAAGCCATTTTCAACGGGTACGTGCAGTCCGGGGTAATGCTCATCTCCGAGGTTCGCGAACAACTCGACTTACCGTTCGTCGAAGGTACGGACGTACCGCTCCGACCAGTGAACCAAGCCGTAGTCACGGGTGCGGCGGATGCCATGCCACTGGAACAAACACCACCCGGAGGAATCCAGCCATGAACCAGCACCAGCGGCGGACGGAATTTGAACTGAGCGACAACCGGCGGATTACCTTCTATCCGGTGGTTTGGAATCAGGAGACGACGATTTTTCAGCGCAACGGCAGTTACCGCGAAATGCTGCTGCCCGGAATGTTCGCCGCATCGCTCGCCGATCCGAGGAACGAAGTCGTTGCAACGGTAGATCACGACCCGGAAAAAGTGCTCGCCAAAAGAACCAGCGGGGAACTGCTCCTAACCAATGACCCGCACGGGGTGTTCGCATCCCTTTGGTTGCCAGAAACGCCGTTGGGCGATGCGGTGCTGAGCGGGGTAAAAGAGGGAACGATTTGGGGCTGTTCGTGCGGTTGGGAAGGTGGGGAGAACAGCACGACCGATTCGGGTGTTGTTCAGTGGCGCAGTGGTCGGCTGTTCGATGTTTGCGTCGTGATGACGGGGCAGCCGGCTTACGCGGGCACAGAAGTGAATCTCCGAACCCACACGCGGGTCGATGCGTTGCTCGCGAGATTGAGGCTTGTGAAATTTAATATCAGTCGGCTACATACATTTAACCGTTAACAGTCAGGAGACAAATGGCAAAACAATTTCGGGCGAGCGAAGAGGTTTCCGCACTAATCGCACAAGTCCAGGGACAAGTAGACGCAATCAAATCCAAGTGGGATTCCGCTGAGCCGACTCCCGAAGATGTCAGCAAGATGAACGAACTGGTGAGCCAGTTGGAAACACTGGCACAGGAGCAGCAGTTGGCGACCGCCGAAGAGCGCCTTCAGAAGTTTCGGGCGAGTCAAGAAGAACCGAGCCGCCCCGCTCCGAAGTTCACCGTTCCCGCACAAGCCAAAAAGGTGCTGACACCGGGCGAACTGTTTCACAGTGCCCTACGGCACGGCTTCCGAGATCCCATCGACAACGAAACCCAGTACCGAATGAAGCGCGCCGGTTACGACATCGGCTCAAATGTGACATTTAAGACTGACTTCAGCCTGATTAATTCCAAGAAACGCAAACAGTACCGCACACTGTCGAAGGGCGCAAACCCCGGCAACGACTTGGTTTTCGAGAACTACAGCAACAATGTCGTGGAAATCATGGCGCTCCAGTCGCCGTTGTTGTCCGTGCTCAACATCGAATCGACCGACAACGGTAACCCGACCACGTACTTCACCCTCGACGACTCCGCAAATGAGAGTACGGACATCACCGCTTCGGGTGGTAGCGAACTTTCGCCCACGATCCCCGATAAGGATGTCTCTGATGGCAAAAAGAAATGTGGAATTTTTACCATAACCAGCGGTTACCAAAAGGTGACCCGACAAGAACTTTCCGATTCTTATGTCAAGCTGGAAGGTGACTTCCAGCGATGGAGCGCAACCCGTCACGCGCTCAAACTCGAACGGGATATCGTTCTCGGAAATGGCAACGGGGAGACGGGTCGGGAAGGGTTACTATCCTGCGATACGACCGTAACGCCGATCAGCGGCGGGGCATGGACTTACGCGGGCTTAAAGAACTTCATTGTTGGTTTCGATACCCGCTACCGCGCCGACATTGTGCTTCTGGTCAGTGAAGCCACTTACGCAGAAATGGCAGCCGACTTGGTCGATGAAAATGAACGTTCATATTTCGACATTAACATTCAAAACGATCAGGAGTACACGACCTTCTTCGGCAAGAAAATCTTCGTGTCGAAGTACATGAGTGACGGAATGGTGCTGGGCTTCGACCCGAACTATTTCGTTGTTCGCACCAAGGACACCCAATCCTTCGATGTATTGAAAGAGAAATTTTACCCGTTGCTCGGCTACTGCGGCTTGATGGATTTCGGCTGCATGGGGAACTTCCCGACCGGGGCATGCAAGTCAATTGCGCTCACATCCTAATAGCTTTCTGAAATACCACTTCCTGAATTCAGTGCTCAGGAGTGGTTACACGCAACCGGGTTTGGTTTCCCCGGTTGCGTGTTTTCATAGTTTGCAGAGAAGAACCCTAAATACGGTATGCACCATTACTCACTTGAAATTATTGAACCGGGCGAATCGATCTCGCTCGTGGAAGCCTTAAAAGCCCACATCAAAAGCAATAACGGCACTTCCGAAGACAGTGAACTCCAAGTATTCCTTGATGCAGCCATGTCCGCATTCGAGCACGAAACCGACGGACGCATTGTACTCTCGACAACTTTCAAACAGTACTTCCCGTGTTGGGCAAAGTGCCTGGAACTCGCACGCGGGAAGGTTACGAATGTCGCAGCCGTGAGTTACTTCGACGAGAACGAAGACGAGTTTGAAATAGACGGCTGGTATGCCGACTTCACGAGTATACCGGCACTGGTCAATTTCCCCGATCTCGCCTATTTCCCGGATGGAGTTTTCCCCGCGCTGTCCCTCACACGACCGCGACCGGTTTGCGTGGAGTTCACTGCGGGCTGGGTCGGAGTGGATTACTTGCCGGCAGAGGTGCGTGTCGCTGTGCTCCAACTTGCAGCACATTACTACGCAAACCGCGAAAGCCACACCACCGACACGCTGAAGGAACTGCCGATGGGGTTCACCCGCATTTGCAACAAATATCTCACAGGATTGGGTGGTGTCTAATGCAGAAATCTGGAATTTATAATTGCCGTCTCCAGTGGCTAAAAGGCTACCGAACCGTTGACGAACAGGGACAACAGGTTCTCACTGCTCAAGAGAACGGCTACCTTTGGGCGTCGGTGGAAGAAACGAACGGTCGAAATACTGCAGACTACGGGGCGAAGCAGCCCGGTGCGGATGTGACAATACTGGTCAAGGATGCACCGCCAGTCAGCACGGACGATTTGTTGCGAGACGAATCGGGGACGGTCTACCGCATCGAATCTATTTACGGCGCAAACAACGAGTTGTCGCTGCAGGCGTACCGTAACGACAAACTCACTACGGATGTTAGCATTGCTGCGCATATCGTAGGGATTTCACGGATGCGGCAACATCTCACCATCGGTGCGCCTCTTGGTTCTTCGGACGATTATTCCGCAACACTCTTACTAGTTTTGTGAAGCAAGAGGGGGAACGATTGGGATTTCATTTACGTGGATAACTGACCCGAAGACCGTGCTGGAGAAACTCAGCAAGGGCTTGCGAAACAAGGCAATGCGCATTGCGCTCAACAAGGCGAGTTCACCCGTCAAAGCGAAGATCGTAGCAGCAGCCCCGAACCGTTTCGGTTTTCTTCGCAAATCGATGAAAATTCGTTTAGCCAACTATCAAAATAAAAGCGTGTGGGTTTCGGTCATTGGTCCGTCACGGAGTTTCGTGAGGAAGAAAGGGAAGTTCAAACGCGGAAAGAAGAAGGGACAGCCGAAGAACCACCGCCCCGCGAACTACTCGCACTTGGTTGACCAGGGCACAAGGCACATCCGAGGCAGGCACTTCATACGCAAAAGTTACAGCCGACTCTTCCGCCGTGACATGATTCTGGAACTTAGGCGACAAGTCGAATTGTTGCTCCCGAAACGAAAGTGAGAGACAGCCCCCATATATAGTTTCAAGAATCGAAACTAGGGGGATCATTGCCAGTACTCGGAGTAACAAGCAAAATCGAATATGCTGTCGGGTCAAGTTATGTAGCACTCGCGGGGGTTAAGACTCTCGCGCTGCCTTCGATTTCTGTAACTAGCATAGACACTTCGCACCTTGGGCTGACTTCTTACCAGAAGACGATGATGCCCGGCATGATAACGAACGCTGCAATTAGTGTGTCACTAGAATTCTCGGAATCCGCTTTCACCACACTTCACGGTATGCTCCGCGACATGGTTGATTGGCGCATCACATGTCCCGCCGACGAACCAGCCGTAGTCACCTTCTCAGGTTTCATCACAAAAATCGATACACCATTTGCGCCAGATGAAGAGGTAATGATCTCGCTGGAAATTACCCCGTCCGGAGATGTATCCATCGCATGAGTACCAAACAAAAACTAGCCAGCCTGAACGATGTCAAAGTCAAGCCCTTCCCCGTCCCCGAGTGGGAAGAAGCGGGAAAGGGACTGCACTTACGTTCGCTGAAGGGCAAGGAATGGACTTCGGTCCTTCTCAAAATCGTCGAGTGCGAAAAGCAGTCGCGCGGACTCGATGCGAACATCTGGATTTGCCTGTACTGCTTGTCCGAGCCGGACGGCACACGGGTATTCAGTGACGACGACTTCCCGATACTTGCGGAGAAGAACGGCGCAACGCTCAGTTGGATCGCCAGCAACGCCAGCGTGTTCGCCGGGTTGAAGGGGGATTCCGAAGCAAAAAAATCCTCGAAGAAGAACCCTGGGTAATGCTCGAAATGCGGTTGTGTTTGGCTCTGGGTTACCAGTCGCTCAAGCACTTCCGCGAGTGCTTCCCTTACGACGAGATTCCACTCTGGGGCGAGTACATGCGTCGGGAAGGATTGCCGGAAACGCGGATCGAAGCAGCCGTTGCCCTGAGCGGTGCTGCGAACTGTCAGGTTCACGGGGCGAAGGTGAGTGTGAAGCAGTTAATTCCGCACTTCGGTGAAGCGAAGACTTTGAACGGGCGAGAGGGAGCATCGGCTTTGAAGGCGTGGGCAACGGCGAGTCAGCAAAGGAAGGCAGATGGCAGGTAGTTCGATCGGTGAAGGGGCACTTGTTCTTACCGCCAACAGCACCGGACTCGTTACGGGGTTGAAGCAGGCGAACGCCAAGCTCAGCGAGTTCTCGAAGCAAGCCAAGGAAATGACCGCGAGTGTGGGCGGCAGCCTGGGGAATTTCTTGGAATTAGGCGGAAAGGCGGGTGCTATCGGGCTGCTCGTGGCTGGCGGGATCGAGTTAGCGAAAAACATGGGCGGGTTGGTTACACGCTCGCAGATGTTTCACAACGAACTCGAAAGGGGCGGAAAACTCGCTGCTGCTTGGAGTGAAGTCGTAGCCAAGGGCATCGAGCGAAGCCGCAAAGAACTCGAAGCAATGGCGGACATCCTTGGGACTTCTCAAGGCATCGAAGCGCAAAAGCGGCAACTCAAAACTCTTGACGACCAGTTAGCGAGCACTGCCCCGCAACTCAAAAAGGCACGCGAAGAAGTGGAGCGCTGGCAATCGGTGTGGCAAAAAGACACTGGCGTGATGCAAGCGTTTCTCATCGGCAGCAAAGAAGACTTCGCTCTGAAAGCGCAGAAGAAACTCGACGAGATCGAAACGGTTTACAAGCAGCGATTCGAGCGGGCGCAGGAGTTGCGAAAGGGGCTGTTAGAGATCGCAGACCCGACCCAATCGATCGAAGCCACGAACGCGCTCCGCAAATTCATTGTCGAAATGGACGATGCCGTTAAAGGCTTGACCGAGAATTCCGACATTATGAAGTTGGAGAAATTGAAGGACGCTTTCGGGTTTTCAAATGCTGATATCGGTGCTGCCCGACTCGCCGCAATCAACAAAGAAATGGCGATAGCGAACGACGAACTAGATAAATTCGTCACATCGCAGTACGCTTCGGATGTGAATTCAGACGTGCAGAAACTTACCGAACTCGCCGAACAGCACAAGTTAACTGCGGAGCAAATTCAGAAAGGGCAGGATGCAATTTTCGCCAAAAACGACCGTGAAGCCCAGCGCTTCGCCCGTTCCCTTGAAGAAGACTTGGGGCTGATAAAGGGTTTCTACAAGAAATCAAGCGAAGAGATCCAACTGCAAGACCTGATAGAGAAAGGCATTGATGAAAAGCATATCGCGCGAATCAAGCAACTGATTGCGTACAAGAAAGAATTGGACACGCCCTACCAGCCCTTGAAGGCGATTCAGGCGGGTTCAGCCGATGCGTTTTCACTGCAGAACAAGATTAAATTCGAGGAAGATCGGCGGTTCGGAATGAACCAGGAAAAATTGCTCAAAGAAATGGTTCAGAAACTTCAACAGATCGTGATTGGGTTAGGGGCGTTGGATCGCTCCGCGCCTGAAATCTAAGAAGGGGGAAGGTGGCAACTTATGTAGAGTTACCAGAAGGGACAGCATCGACCGCAGCCGACGGCATCCGTCTTTACACTCGTGTCTTTCGTGTTTACGGACTCGCGCCCGATTCCCGTGCAGAATTTGGTATCGCAACGATACCGATCCTCCGGTTCTCCGCTTTTCCGTCGGATTCTGGCGCGTTGGCGGTGGGTGTTTCGTCCGCACCGGTTAACAGCGAACTCGGAATTTTCGATGTAACCTACTCCTACACCTCGCACCCGTGGGACTCCGGCACGGCAGCAGATGTCGAAACTGGCGGTGCTGGCGGCAGTCCACTTGAACCGGGTCAGTCAGACCCGAGCGTTCAGCCGAACCCCCTACTACGCCCACCGACAATAAAATTCAGTTCCAACTCGACGGAAGTGCCCTTCGTTTTGGACTACGATCCGTCCGGCGCGAAGAAGGTCGCAAACAGTTGTCATGTACCTTTCGAGGGCGAGACTCGCACGCAGTACACATCGATAATTACGATTTCGTTTAATCGCAATGTGACAGACATTTCAGCGAAACAACAGATGTACCTGGGAACTTGTAATGATGCCTCCTTCGTATTAGCCCCGCTTTTTGGCGCGTACCCCGCTTACACCCTCAGAGTCAACGCTTTTAGCGGAACGATCCAGTACGAAGAAGGGGCGTGGTTCACAGCGTGCGAGGTTGAATTTGAATACAACCCAGCGACCTGGACGCGGAAACTTCTCGATGTTGGCTACACCTTTAAGGCAGTAGGTGAGTTCGATGTGCTCGGACGGCAGGTGTACCGGAAATTTTTGGATCAAGCAACCGGTGCTCCATTGGACACCGTGAAATTCCTTAACGGCGGTGGTCTTCCGCTAGCCGACGGCTTTCCGCCGTACCAGTTAGAGTTCTATCCCCATCCGAGCCAAGACTTTAGCACGATCTTTAGTTGAGTTTTCTGAAAACAAAGAAGGGAATTTGGGTTACGAGTTATCGAAAAAAACCGCACAGAAACTGAAGGCACTGCTCCAAAAGGGTGCTCCCCTTCTGGCATCACCGACCACGAACACCACTCAGCGCCTCATCACCTTCATCGAGGTGACCGGCGACGAGATTCACAGCGGGTTCTACCCGTGCAAAGCGATCGCGTTCAACACGGTTAGTGGCACTTTCGAGGAGTTCACGGGCACTTCGGTCGCCTTCGATTGCAATGACTTGCCCCTCGAAGACGGGAAGCGTTACCTCGCGCAGCATGTGGGTATCAACGATGTGTCCGAGGGCGGCAGCGGAAGCGGTTCGGGTAGTGGCAGCGTTGTGAATCAAGTGTTCGTAGTGCAAGAGAGCGAAGCGGGCGGCAGCGCTCCAGCCGTGAACAACCTGAAGGACTCGGTTCGGCTGGTCGTTACGGCAGCCCTTCCCGCGAATTCTTATAGCAATGGAAGTTCTGGAGTGGGTGCTACTCTGACCGCCACGAGCAACGGGGCTTTTCCCTTCACCGATGGCTTCAGCACCAACTTGAACGACGAAATACTGATAACTGCCGAAGCGACCGCTTCGCGGAACGGCGTGTACAAAATCACCGACCTGGGCAGCGTGAGCACGCCTTGGGTTCTGACGCGCCGATCCGACATGGATTCGGCAACCGATTTCGTTGGCGCTCTCGTTCCCGTTCGCCTGGGCACATTGAACACGAACACGCTTTGGTTCTGCACCAATTACACCAATCCGACGGTTGGCAGCACGAGCATAAATTTCAAGCGAGTCAGTGGGAATGTGGACGGACCGGCAACCGCAACCACCGACACCGCCATTGCCCTTTGGGACGGGACGAGCGGACGGCAGTTAAAGAACTGTTCGTATAATATCGGATCGAATATAAATTATGCTTTTAATACAGCGGACGGCTATCCGGGATTTTCTGCCGGTTCGGGGTATGTGTATGTCCGCGCAAACGATGTTCTGACCGGAACTCTGCTCACGGATTGGGCGCAACTCGGTGCGGGCGGAACTGGCGGTAGCGGTCCGGGGCTGACGACGAGTCACGTCGGCGGGTTCACTTGCAGTTTGAATAACTACCAGAGCGAATGGCATTGCCAGACTTACTACGCCGGTCGGTTCATTCTGAAAGCGCCGCAAAACGGGAGTGGGAGTTCAACGCCAAAGTATTCAATCGTTCGGATTTCCAGTTACACCCCGACCACTTACGACGGGATCGATGCCACCTGCACTGTCACCGTTTCGGGAGTTCCAAAAACGATGACCATCGTTGGCGGCTTAGTCGTTGGTTTAGCCTAAAAAAGAAGGGACTTTGCATTATCTGATAAATCTAAGAAAGCGACCAGACCGTTTGGCGGAATCACTCGAAGCGTGCCGACGGGTCGGAATCACTCCCGTCGTTTGGGAAGCCACCGACGGCACTACCGTACCGATGCCGGAAGGCTGGAAAGAGAACGCAGGTGCTCTCGGCTGCCGTCTGTCGCACATGTCGGTTCTGGCTGACGCGATTGCGAAGGGCTACGAGCAAGTCTGCGTTCTCGAAGACGATGTGACTTTCATTCCTGACTTTCAGGGGCGATTTTCCACGTTCCTCGAAGCCGTCCCGAGTGACTGGATGGCACTTTGCATTGGGGGGCAGCACGCTTCCGCCCCTGAACAAGTCAGTCCCGGAGTGGTGCGCTGCCTGAGTTGCCACCGGACGCACGCTTACATGGTGCGGGGCGAGTTCATTCACCAGTTGCATTCGATCTTCGCCCGTTCGCGTGGGCATATCGATTGGGAATGGGCTCACTCGATGAAGGACTACCGGGTTTACGCTCCCTACCCTTCGTTCCTCTGCGGGCAACGCGCGAGCAAATCGGACATCACGCAAATGAAAACTATTAGTGACCGGTGGTGGCAGCCCCGCAGAGCGACCGCGCCGAAGAAGGCAATTTGAACTTTTCTATCGTTATGCCAAGCAGGGAGCGCGTCCCCCTCTTGACTCAGTGCCTGCAGTCGATCGCGGACACCACCGCAGACCTTTCATCAGTCGAAGTGCTGGTCTACATCGACAACTGCGATTCGCAGACGATCGCAGCAACCCACAAGTTGCGGCAGCAGTTCCCGTTCCTCGATTTCCTCCAGGGAGCGCGACCCGAAAACCTCTCACGCGACTGCTACAACCCGTTGGCAGCCCGCACCACAGGGCGAT
The DNA here is from genome assembly GCF_017939745.1 of Gemmata palustris. Classification (NCBI taxonomy): domain Bacteria; kingdom Pseudomonadati; phylum Planctomycetota; class Planctomycetia; order Gemmatales; family Gemmataceae; genus Gemmata; species Gemmata palustris. The sequence goes on from NZ_JAGKQQ010000001.1 coordinate 1,613,932, forward strand.
TCTTGCAAATTTTTAATGACGATGCTCAGTTGTTTACGAAGGGGTGGGATGTCGCAGCGCTGGAAGTGCTGAATAGTTTTCAAGAGCAGCACCCGGACGGAATCTTGATGGGCTGCCCGAACGATGACACTGGGTGCGATTACGCATGCTTCCCGATGCTCAGCCGTGAAGCCGTAAACGCACTCGGTTTCGCTCAGAATCCGGGCTTCGGTGGTTGGGGGAGCGACATTCACCTCGATAAAGTGTTCACGGCTTTAGGGCGCAAAGTGCCGTTGCCCTACGATATTCGCCATTCGTGTGTACACAACCGCACCCGAGGACGTGACCGTGTTTCACTGCGAATGAGCCGCTTGAGCAAGTACCCTTGGGAAGAAGTGGAAAAAGATGCGGAACGGTTGCGAAAAATTATTGGCGAGAACACTAGATAGATGTGGTTAGTGTCCATCGACTATTCTCAAAGTTATCCTTGCAGCCCGGACTCGTTGTCCGGGTTGTTTTTTGCAGTAACTGCAGTTCACTTAGTGACAGGCGATTTCTTCCTTATTCCGTTCCCGCGCCAGTATCGCTCTCGCGTCTTGTATCTCGCTTTCAGCCGCTTGCCAATCGCAATCAGCATCTTCCTCTTCCGTACTGTATATCTCGCACGCCAGATCTTCGTAACTCTTAATCAAATTCAGTAGCAAATCGATATCTTCCTTGACCATCTTCGACTCCTTAGTTAACTCACTCAAATTAACTGAGTGAACCCGGAGAAAATTTATCCCCGGGGACTCTGATTATTTGTCCAATTTGCATAGTGTCGAAATCTCTCAGCCCACATCCCCTCTCCCTTCTCTTCGATGTAATCAGCGAGTATTCCGAAATCGCCCTGGTCACCGACTCGAAAATCAGGATGGGCGACCCATGCCCATTTCTTCAGCAAGTCAACAATAGTATTTAAGTCAGGAAAAATCTCGAACCATGTTACAACTTCGTAGTAGAAGTCATGGAATCTTTCTTTCAGAACAAAACTCCAGTCGATTCCGTGCTCTCGTATGTAAGCGCCGTATGCGTCCCAAAGCGATTCCTCGCGAAATTTACTCAAATAGTTTTCGTCGCGATTAACTACACGATTGAGCATATTCATAATTGTCTTCTGTTGCTCTCTGCTCTCGGTATCAACTGGCTCGTTCTCTAGCTTAGTCCACATGTCTATTAGCCACTCGAAGGGACGCTGCCAATGCTTGGATTTTGTGTCCCATGTCAAGTTCCTCAGCAATTCGTCGTACTCTTCTTTGGTCGCCGGACGTAGTAGCGGTTTCACTTCTGTTCTCATCGTGAGTAGTGTCTGTGCGATGCTGCGGAATGATAGTTCTGATAGCCCGTCATTTCGATTCTGCGCAATTCAAAATCCCGAAGTGATAGTAGCGATAGTTAAACCACTATCGCCACTATCAAAATGAAAATCTGCTAGGCTGCATCGGCATCGTCAGCGCCGAAATCGGGTTCGATATCCTGACTTCCGCGGGGCGGAATCATGCCCTTGTCCCGCGCCTTCTTCAGCCACCGATAGTAGGTCGCAACCTCTCGCTTGGTTCGTTCGACCCAAACCTTAATGCGTTCCTTGTCGTTGGGAATCGCCTGCAACCCGATGATGAGTTGCAACTTGGCTTCGTCGGTCATCGCTTTTGAGGCGTAATTGGCTCGTTCAATTCGCCCTCGGATATTGGTACGCACTAAGTCGCGCCAGTCGGAAGAGCAAATTCCTTCATCGTGCCCCTTACGCTCCTTCAGTGCCTTCTCGAAATGCCTAGGGTTTAGTCGTTCACCGCACTTCTCGCAAGTCTCGATGACGAATTCAGCCACTTCCTTGCGGGCTTCGGGGCAAGTTACAATCAATGAAGTCTCAGCCATCGACCAGATAATCGCTTTGGCTTCCTCGTCGCTGATTTCGTACTCGATGGGCTGCAGTCGAGAATCAATCGCACGATCAACATGCCCCATGCCGGGCGGAATGTTTCCGAGCATCACCAGTCCGCCTGTGAAACAGAACTGCTCTGTGCTCTTCTTCGTTTTATACTTGACCAGTCGCGGCGCGAATCGTTCGGCAGAATCAGTTGATTCTGTAGCCGCCCGCACAAAAACCTGCCCTTTCGCGTCGGACAAGATCGCTTCCATGTCGTCGAATAAGTGGATCTTATCGGGGTGATCTTGGAGGGTATCAAAGAAGCCTAGCCCTGTCATCGAACCTTTGTGCTCAATGTATTCGACCCCAAGTTGAGCCATCTTATCCTTGGCGCATTTCGACTTTCCGATTCCGGCGCGTCCGTAGATATAGCAGCCGGGCGACCTACCCAAAGCCACACTCGCAACACGATCGGCGCAAATCCCGCGATTGATTTCAAAGTCCATAAAGAAGGCCCCAAGAAATTAGATAGGAAACTTGTCAGCGAGGGAATGGTACCCCTCATCAATGGGGCGGAACATACCCGAATGGCAATTACGGAGGTTTTGCCCAAAAAAGTGACTTAATTCCTAATAGTTTGTCGCCACCAAATTCTATTGTAAATTAAGTCGAAAATAGTGACATTTTGTCATGAAATTCAACTTTTGCAATAATCACAACCGCCAAAATGACAGTAAATTGCGCCATTATCGAATACATACCCCTGCGTTAAATCCTGGACTTCGCCGCAAACCAAGTGTCCAGTCAAGCGTGCCGAAAAATCGCACAGAGAGCCGCCAAAAGGTAAATTTGTTACTTGTCTGAGCAATATACCATTTTCGATAACGCTAAATCTAGTTTTAATTTTGACTTTGCTGCGTATATAGCGCCGGATGCGCGAGCGCGCACCAAAGGAATCCCAATGGAACAAGGTGAAATAGACTTCGCGGACGCAAGTTCGTGGCGGTTGAGCAAGAACGGGCAGGCATATGTGACGCAGGGGAGCGGGCTCGTCGCGTGCATCTTTCCTTCAAAAATCCCAACGAGGAGCAAGTACGGTGGGTGGATCAAGCACGATCGACCCGACAACCACACTCACGACCCGCTCCGCTTGGTGTGGGGGCAAACGCTGCGCGAAGTGATGCTCGACCTGGAGTTATCCCGTCGCAAGCTGCTCGAACAGGTGGCACGGGCAAACACGAGCGAGCAAGCGTGAACTTCACTAACGAAACTTGGACTGCCTGAAAACTATTACTGGTTGGACGGAGCGTGCAACCAGCACGAACGAGCGGAAATCGCACAGGATCGCGTTTAACGCACGAACAGGGCGGAGCGGTACAAACTGCCGTTTAGCCTGCGGTTAACCCGGTAACGATTAATTGTGTAAAGATAAGACGGTACGGGCTGAGTAACAAGCAAGTCTACACTGGTGCAACTCGAACTTTAGCCACGAAAGCACGAAAAGAACTGGCGGAATTCGTGCTTCAGTTCGTAAAGTTCGTGCCGTCCCCTCTGCCTTTGTTTTCCACCAGAGAGCGTAGCGACTTGGTAATAATCCGATCCGCCGGCTTTGCGGCGGGGAGGATTTTGCCGAACGCAGTGAGGCATCATCAACGCTGGTCAAATTGGTCTAGAGTTAAGTTCCGCCAATTTGTTACAATCGCAAAAACACAGTAACTATAGTTAACTTAAGTTAACGCTTGTAGCGTGTCTTAACTAGAGAACATAGTGGGGCTACGCCCCACTATGTTCATGACCCCTGCTCAAAGCAGCAGGGGTCATGTCTCATAACTTTAAACAACTGCGTAACTAATATACTTGTCCGGCATTTGGATCACTTTTTGAAGGAAATGGATCATTTCGTGTACCAAACCATGTACCAAGTCTGGATCATTCTTGGATCATTTTTTGAGGAATTTTTCGATGAAAAGTGACACTTTATTGCGGATCAAATTCCCTTCCGTAGAGCCTGCCTGCCCCCTCGATTGGCGTGCAGTAATGACCTACGGGGTTTGCCTCTGGCACTCGCCTAAAACCATTTCAGCCGTTGCTGCACTTACTGGATTCCACCGCAGTCGAGACTTGCCCGCACTCGTCTCGACTTTAGAAAAGTATAATTTGGTTGATTCCGACACTTTGCGCGCGAAACTTCCGAAACCCGAAAACGGCTGGTTCAAATATTGGGACAAGACCGAAGATCGTTTCCCACTTGCGTATCGTTGGATCGGTGTTCGGTCGCGTGCTTGCCCCCTCACTCCCTACCAAAACCTCATTTACTGGACAATGGTTTCGCTGGGGAAGCAGTTGCCCAATTACAACTTAGAGGGGCTGGCTACCATCATGGGTGTGGACACAGACGGAATGTCTGGAGCAATGCAGCAATTGAAAGCGAAGGGGTGTCTTGGTGAAGAGAGATTCACCCTAATACCTCCAGGAAAATTGTGCGACTGGTGGAGACTGAACCCTACTTCTGATCTTGCGCGATACTGGTAACAGGTATGTCGATTGTATTGTAATACTTAATGCTGTGCTTTTCAATTATATCAATAATGCTATCAACCATGTCTGCGCAGCATTCCACGTACAGCACTTTTGCTTTTATTGATTTCCTTCCTTTTCCCGCCTCATGAACGACTTTCTTAATGTATGCCTTTCCGCCACAGTATCTTATTGATTCACAAAATTCCACAATCTTGTCGCCCGAACCGAATATCTTACTGTAGCAAATCACTCGCTTTGTATAGTTTACTTGCCCTGTAGACGGAATCGGCAAATTTCTTGACTTGCCTGTATTCCGAGTTCCCCCGCTTGGGGGCTGCATATTCCAATTCACATCATTGTCGTCTTGTCCTGAATCAACTCCGTTCGTGTTCATCGTAAGAACCTCGAGATGATTGGTAGCAAGTCAGTTTTCTTAGCCCAGTGGGTTCAATTCTGCAAATCGCCCACCGGCGTAATGTGCAGCCATTTCCCGCATTTCGCGCAAAAATAAATGCTCACCTGAGACTCAGTTTTGTGCGGCGGCTTTTGCACTCGTGTTAGGCGGGACGGTGCTTCACACGAAGGGCACGGCATGACGCCGCTTCCCAACGAGATCGTGTTGTAAAAACGCAGGTAGTCCGGTGGGGGCTTGCGAGCGGGCATGGGCGAGCGTCGGTTTAGGCTAGGCTTGGTTAAAACGAGATATTACCAAGCGCCTGCGTTAACCTCACGCACTAATTTTATTTTCATGCGTGAAGTCCATTCCTGTACTGCGCAGCCCTCTCATTTCTGCAATCCTAGCCAGTGTAACGCCATTCAAATCTTTCGCTTCAATTGGCGACATTTCTTTGGTAAAATATGAATACAAATTAAACAAGGAAATTATAATGTTTCTCGAAGCGCGTACCGGCACTCTCAAGGTCAAAGTTCGTCCGCTCGTGATCCAACCGCCCGACGGTGAATCCGAAAAGCGGTTGTGGTCAACGCTCCTGGACATCGCCAACCTCACGCATACCGCGCACGAGCGCGACCGCGACGAACGGGCAGTCGAGATACTTGTTGTCGCAAAGCGGGAATTGCTCACGCTCCTGGGCGAGCGCGACAAGGGGATTGCTAGTCCACACCTGACTGCAGAGGAATCGGCGGGTTACCTGGGCATCTCGTATTCAACTTTCCGAAAGAAAGCCAAGTTGGTGAGGCGACAACCGGGAACGGGACGCTACCGGGTGGAAGACCTCGACGAGTTCGCTGCATCTCTGAAGCCGCGCAAAAAGCGGTAGTAGGGGAAATCTCTTGTTCATCAAAAGCGGCTCCGTAGAACGGGTCCGCTTCACTTTTTTAAGGAGTTCAAATGGCACAACCTTTCGAGAATTACACAAGTGTCGGTGACGGTGAAAAAGCCATCTCGGTTGGGTACGGCAACAAGAAACGAAACGGCTTTTGGGCAGTGGTGTTCGTCGCTCCCGAGGGGAATCGACTGGAGAAAATGACCCGGTGCAAAGTCACTGCAGCCAAAAAGCCCGACGCCAATTTCCATGTGGAAGCCGCGCGGATAATCGTTGCCGCCTTTACGAAGTCCTACCCCGACCCGAAGCGCGTCACATTCGCCGAAGCACTGGATAAGTTTCAGAAGACAGCGCCCGACCTGCGAGACGACACTTTCGTCGCGTACACCAAAGCAGTTCGCATCATGCGGGAAACGCTCGAAGGCGAAAAAATCAAACCGACCGCACCGGTCGAAATCACACCCGAACTCGCCAGCCTGTTCGCTCGCCTCTGGCTCTCCGGCACTTACAAGCGGAGCAAGGCGAGTGACGCTAAAGAATTCAAGCGCTCGCCAACCACCTTGCTCTTCTACCTGCGCCAACTCTCTGCCGTCTGGAATCAGTTCATCGAACTCGGTTACGCCAAAGAGAACCCCTGGAAGGCGGTTCGTAAGCCGCAAGTTGATAAGGTGCGGAAGGCAGTTCCGACCGAAGACACCATGACTCAGTTTTTCGCGTGGGTGAAGGGACGATACCCCGACTGGCACGCGCTTCACGCCTTCCTCGACCTCAAGTCACTCGCCGGCTGTCGCCTCAAAGACATCTGCGTTTTGGACTCGAATCAGGTGAAGGCGGGTCGGGTGGTTTGGACGGCTGCTCAAGTCAAGCAGCGTGAAGGACGATCGGTTCTGCTCCCGGATGACCTGTCCCAAACGCTCACCCGCGTTGCCGGCGCGGTCTACTTGTGGCAAGGGATCATTGACGGACTCGGCACTTTCCGGCGAAGCAAACGGCACAAGGCTTACGCATCCCCGAAGAAGACCGTCTACGAAGTCATCTCGAACATCTTCCGAGAGTACTCGAACGAGCACCCCGAGCAACCGCGACTGAACACGCACGCGCTCCGCAGACGGGCAATCACCTTGGTTGTGGCAGCCACGCAGAACATTGACCAAACTTCGCAGGCAATTGGGATCACTTCCGCGTGTGCGCGGGGCTACTACCTGGATGCGCAGAAAGCGTTTCAGACCGACGACATCTTCCGCAAAGTCGCTGGTGTGCTGCTTCCTAAAAACAATCAAACCGAACCGGAAGTGTCCCCCACTATTCCCCCACTAAACGGGAACAATGAGGCACAGTTCGGAACATAAACGAACAATTGACAGTTTAGAAAGCCTTGAAAAATCAAGGAAACGCGAGATTTTAAAGGATATTTGAAAGTAACACCTGACGACTGAAAATCGCTAGGTCCCCGGTTCAACCCCGGGACTGCCCACTCTGGAAAATCAAGGGTTTCGCGAGAGCCCGGTTTTCCGCAACGGACAGTTGGTACAGAATCGCGGTACAGAATAATACCCCTGACGGGTTGTCGTGTCTCCACCACGCTTCCCTTCGGGGGTATTTCTCATGGCCCGCGCTCCGAAACCCTGGTTCCGCGAAGACCGGAACGCCTTCTTCGTCACGATCAACGGCACTAGCCACAACCTCGGCTCCGACAAAAAAGAGGCCGACCGCCGGTTCCACGAGCTGATGGCTCGCGGCGACGACCCACCCACAGAATCCCCCGCTCTTTCTACACAAAGCACTCTGGGGCCGCTCACCGTCGCCGAGGTGTTCGAGAAGTTCCTCGACTGGTGCCAGAAACACCGGTCCGAGCGCACCTACGAGTGGTCCAAGGGGCACATCCAGACGTTCTGTGACCACCTGAAGACCGCCGGCACGATGGCCGCCGACGCACTGCGTCCGTTCCACATCGTGGAGTGGGTCGAAGGAAAATCGACCTGGGGCGCGAACCAGAAGCGCGGGGCGATTGTCGCGGTGACCCGGCCGTTCAACTGGGCGGCGAAACTCGGGTACATCACGGTCAGCCCCGTTCGCGGGATCGAGAAGCCGACGCCGACGAAGCGCGACAGCCGGATGACCCCGGATGACTTCGAGAAGCTCCTCGGCCACGTTAAGGACGACCCGTTCCGCGACCTGCTGACGTTCGCCTACGAGGCCGGGTGCCGCCCGCATGAGGCGCGGCTGATCGAGGCCCGGCACTTGAAGCCCGAACAGCACCGGGTCGAGATCCCGCCGGCCGAGGCGAAGGGCAAGAAGCGATGGCGGGTGAGCTACCTATCCGAAGGTGCCACCGCGATCGTGAAGCGGCTCGCGGAGCTGCGCCCGACCGGTCCGTTGTTCCTGAACACTGACGGCAACCCGTGGGAGGCACAAGCCATCGTGTGCCGGTTCCAGCGGCTGCTCGTAAAGCTGGCGGGGATCGAGGAGAAGGTGCCGCGGCTGCCCCGGTTCGAGCGGCGTAACTTCAAGGACCCAGTGGCGCTCGCGGTGGCCCGGAAGGCCCACCAGACCAAGCTGGTCGAGTTGCGGAAGAAGCGGGCGAAGATGGCCCGTGAGGGCGAGACCCGGTTCGCGATGTACGATCTGCGGCACTGCTTTGCGTCGCGGAAGCTGAAGGAGGGACACGACCCGATCACCGTGGCGGCCCTGCTCGGCCACAAGGACGGGACAATGCTGTGCAAGCACTACGAGGGGATCTCCACCGACGGTGACCACTTGAGGGACGCGGTTACGAAGTGCGGCCCAAAAGATTCGCGGGGGATGTGATTGGACCTGTTCGGTCGGAGACATCGTTCAACCGCGCGAACTCGCCGTGGATTGCAACGGCTTCTCTGTCGTAGGCGGTTGCTGCCTCGTCCTCTGACCCGAAGTAGCCGAGGAACCGCGTCCGCCCGTCGTGGTAGATTGCCGCCCGCCACGCCCGCTTCTCGGCGCTCCACGACACGCCCTTGTACTTCGAGGTGCCCGTGAAACTGCCGCGATTGCCTCCGTTCTGGGAGTCGGTGGACGATCGCAGGTTGGCACGGCGGCAGTCGAGACCGTCACCCGACCTGTGGTCGATCTTTTCCCCCGGTTGGGCGTTCATGATCAGCCGGTGCAACTGAAGCTTCGTGCGCGGGCGGTTCGCGGTTTTTGGGACGTTGGTGTGGGCGTAGAATCTCGATTCCGTGGACGAGTCGTCTTCGTGGACGTGCCATTTGTAGCGGCTCACCAGCGGGTAATCTTTGTCATCAATGAGGGCCACGAAGCCACGGGTCAAAGGGATCTGCACCCGCCGACACTAGCGCACTTTCAAAAACGTGACCAGCACTTTCTCGTCTCAGGTCTTGCTGTAGTGCATCGTGAAGTACACCTTCAACTCTTTCCCCGGCGGCAGGTGCTTCCCGTTTGCCAGCGCAAAGCAATCGTCCGCAGTAATGCCGAGCGCGAGGAAGTTGAACTCGAACATCGTCTCCTTCCCGTCCCACACGGTCGAATGCGAATCACTGGTGACGATCCTCCACGGGCGGTCAGGGGCGATGATCTGCGCGAGACGGAGGTTGAAATTCACGAGCCAGTGGCAGGCCGAATGTTTCACGTACCGCCAGTAGCGTGGCTCGCGGCCGACATGGTCGTCTGACCAGCCGCACGACTCAAAGTGTCGAGGGAATTGACCGAGCGTGAAGGGCTTCCGCCAGCGGCCGAAGGTGAACTTGTTGAAGTCACGGATGAGGACGGCGTTCAACCTGCGGTCGCCGAGGTGTGGTTCGATCCGTTTGGTCCAGTGTCGCTAAAGGTCGTAGTAACGCATCGGGCGACAGTAGCGCACCTCCAGAAGCTTGGCCAGCGTTTTCGTCGACGGTTACTTCTCACCCCGTGATCCATCTTCCGAAGCGATTGCGTTTTTAACCAGGTCGGCGATGCTGCGGATCGCGTGAGGGGTTGCCAAGTAGCTAAGCCCACGATGGAGATGAAGGCGGAACTGTTTCCCGACGACCTCATCTGAACAACCCAAACCGTCACGGACGCACCGCTCCTTCAAAACGGCCAAGAACAACTCGTGGGCCTCCCCGCCGAACGTCTGCCACGTCATCTCGACGTTGCTGTCGGCCGGTGCATCAATTAGCGTCGGTGGGGTTGGTTGACGCAACGAAATGCAAAGCGCCCAGCGGCAGAGGATGTTCCACTGCTGGATGCCGGTCTTAGTGACTGTCCCATATGTGCGAAAAAGCCTGAGAAATCGTGGGTGACAACTCGAAAATACGGCGATTTCGAGGCATATGGGACAGTCACTTAGCTTTGAGCCGCGAGAGCTGGTCCTTCCCTTGGGAAGAGACCCGAACTTGTTTAATGCTCATGGGTCATTCTTTCCAAAAGTAGCCTTCTTCGGCGACGGCAGAGTGTTCTTTCTCGTCGTGTCGCAAGTGGTACGCCCTCGCGAGGGCAGGCTGGAGCCTAGCGTAATACTCGCGATCGACTTCGGTGTCGGTCGAGAAAATGATCACCTGGTGACTCGCCTTCGGAAAATACCTGTCGATAAGGTTGGTGCGGTGCGCCGAGTCGAGACGTGCCATCGGGGTGTCCACCACCGCCGGGAGAGGCCGCGAGGAAGATCGCGCCAGCCCCCAGAGCATAGAAATCGTGAAGATTTGCTTTTCACCTTCGGAGAGCCGATCGCGCGACAGGGACGTTCCCCGCGAATCAAACAGCGTGACGGCAAAAGTGCTGGGTTCGATCTGGATTCGTTCGACGAGGCTTTCCTTGCGCAAAAGGTAACGGAACGAGTCAGTGATGAGGCCCGAAAGCCGGTCAATTTTCTTCTCGGTCGCTCGGCGCATGAACTCCGTCATCTTTTCTCGCGTCTGTGAGGCGAGGGCCGCCATCCGGACGTGATCCTCCTGCGCAAAACCTTCTTTCGCAGAAGTTCGCAAATGGTTGAGGAGCTTTTGCTCGGCGGTCTCGTGCGCCTGCTTTTTCTCCGCGATGTCAGAGTCGAGGTCGGCGGCTTGCTGGTCGAGTTTGGCAAGCTCTGTTGTCACCGTTTTGAGCCGCGACATTACCTCGCCGATATCCGTCTCGTTCGGGGTTGCAGCGAGCAGCCGCTCAAGGTCCTCTCGGTCCGTAATCGCCTGCTGCCACTGCTCGATCAAGAGCGCGGCTTGTTCGCTCAGTTCTTCGAGCCTCGACTCCCGTAGATGGGCCAGTTGCCCTCGTACTGAATCGTGGAGCGACACCCTCGTTTCGACAGCACCGCCCGGGGCGCGGCTCTCTCGATCTTCGGACATGAGCTTACTTAACACCGCTATCCGGGTGCGTGTGAACTCGGGGCTCTTTGCGAGGGCGGCAAGAAGCGATTCGTCGCGCTCAACGAGCAGGTTTCTGACGAAGGCCGACTCGGCGGCAACGCGTTCGAGCGCGTCTTGTTCCGCGACGGCCGCGAGCAGGTCCGGGAGCATGACGAGCGGGAGTTCGGAAGCCGAGAGCGAAAGAGGCTGAGTTTCCAGAGCCGAGCACTTCTGCCCAACTTCTGCGAGACTTGTGCGCCGCTCCTGCTGCTCCTCCCAGTGCCGCCCACCGACGAGCGAAAATTCCTCTTCAACTCCTTTTAGGGCCGCTTCTGCTTGCAGCCGGGCGTTTTCAAGGCTGGCTCGTTCCTGACGCGCGCGGCTCAGGTCGTCGCGGGCGGAATTCCTGGCCTGTTCCAAGTCCCCGACTTCGTTCGCCTTCCCCGGTTCTCCCGAGTGTTTGGCGAGTCGCGTTTGGAGGACAGAAGTGTCGGCGATGAGGCGCTCGACGACGTCCAGACCCAACAGCGCGCGGATCGCCGTCCCAAGGGTTTCGCTGCTCGTTGCGTCCTCAGCAGAGAGCGGATCTTCTCGCCATCGAAGAAAAATAGCTGCGAGATCTCGATCGGAACCAGCTCCTCCACGAGCTGCGACCACTGGCGGGTCAGTGCGGTGTCGACCACCCCGTCCTGAGCCACGTACAGATCCTCCTTGATCCGTCCGTCGTGGACGCGCCAGTCACGGCGCACCTCGTAGGAGTGTGGCTCGCCGTTTACCGCGAGCCGGAACGTGAGCGAGACCCCGGCACCAATTCCCGGAGGGACGGAGCTGTTGATGGACGCGCGCAGGAAATCGTCGTAAGATCGGCCCGCGCGCTTTGAGCACCGCGCGCGCGTGCCATAAAGGGCGAGCTGGATCGCGTCGAACAGGGTAGTCTTGCCCCCGCCATTCATGCCACCGAAGAGGACGATGGGGCGCATCAACCCGCCCCGTCCGCCGGGCCGCAGGTCAATCACCTGTCGTCCGCGGAAGAGGCAGAAGTTACTCACACAAAGTTCTTCGAGGATCATGGGCCGTCCGTGGGCTCGGGGATCTCCGATTGCTCGGGGAGGTCGATCACGTCCAACGACAACCGCTGTTGCCGTTCACTCAGGATTTTCACCGCCTCCTCTTCGCTTCCGTACAGGCCCGTCCGGAGCTTGTCCTCAAGCGCGTCGAAGACGCCGGCCCTCCGCGACATTCCGCGGTATTCGCGCTCGACTCCGAGGAGCGCGACTTGGAGGTCGAACAGCGCTTGGTCCCCGTTGCATATGTCCTTTAAGAGAGCCCAGTCGTCGGCGCCGAGAGAGTTCTCGTCGTCGTCGCGTTTGCAGAACGGGGCGCCAACTACCTCCTCGTAAATTTGAGGGAGACTATCGTCGAATTCGTGCTTCTCGTAAAGCCAAATGCGCCGGATCTCGTGCAATTCTTCGGGGGTGATCAGGTTCGCTTCGCGAAAATCCTCGGGACCGTTGGTGCGGATGCTCTGCTGCGCTTCTAGAAGCCGACGGAGCCAGCGTTCGCGCCACTCTTTGACGTAAGGCCCAGGGATCGATCTCCCGTGGAACAGTTGCACGCTTCCGTTCATCCGGCGGAAGTCTCGGCGGTCACGGTCGTCGGGCTTGTCCATCTCGTTGCGAAGTTCGAGGAGCGGTGTCATCCACTGCTTCTCTTCGTCGTTCTTGATCATCGCCTCCATCGACCGGTCCTTCTCCACGACCGTGCAGACCCAGCAGCCGACGCTTCACCGACGCGGACGCCAACGCCGACGGGTTCGTTGATGAGAGCGAGATCGCGAAGCGGAACCAGTCGGAATTGCAGCATCTCTTACGCGGCCGACCGCGACGGGGACGGCAAATTGAGCCGGGCGGAACTCGTCGCGTGGCTCAATTTGCAGGACCAAATCGCGGCGGGTCACGCGCTCCTCACGGTCCTTGATCACGGCGCGGGCCTGTTCGAGTTGCTCGACGTCGACCACGACGGGTCGCTGTCGGTTCCCGAGTTGCGGGGCGCGTGGGACCGCGTGAAGGGGGCCGGGTGTATCGCCTCGGATAGCCGATTCGATGCGGGGAAGCTCCCGCGCCAACTCATTTTGACCGTGAGCCGCGGGCACCCGATCAACCCGCTGGGATCGGCCCGGCGCGACGGTCCGGCGTGGTTCAAGGCAATGGACCGCAACGGCGACGGCTTTGTGTCGCGCCGCGAGTTCACGGGATCGGCCGAACTGTTCGACAAACTCGATCTGGACAAGGACGGGCTGCTCAGCCCCGAGGAGGCGAACAAGGCGGATAAGATGAAAAATTAACTCGTTCCCGGCTAATCCAATGTCGCGGCCAAAGTGCCCTGGGGAGCCGCGTACCCGAACAACTTCCGCAGTAGTGTGAGCGCTCGGTTCAAGTGCTCGTCGGTCATGCGGGCGAGGTCACGAGCGCTTCGTCCGCACCGGGAACACGGAGGCTCGGTAATCACACGGATCAACTCGCTCAGATCCTCCAGTTCGGCACGGCTCAATCGGTCGAACTCGATGTCCGTCGCGTCTAGGTTCGGCGTTGTATCGACCCGACCGCCCCGGCAGAGGCGTTCCTGGACGAAGCGCTCGAGTTTGGCCACGCGGTTCCGGCTCACGACTGCATCTCACGGTGGATTTGATGCGAATGGATACCCGCGCAGCGAATTTCAGGGCGGCCCGATCCGCGCGTTGAGCGCTCGCACGTGCTCGACATCCGCCCGGGTTTCGACGACGATCTCGTGAACTACCAGGATGTGGTGCTCACCACACTTCGGGCACCAGTCACAGTGCGGTGCCGGGAGAGGCGCCGGGCCATGCCCCGGACCCACGCGGTCATGTCGGCCCCTCACACCACAACGGGTCCGTCGAGCGCGGCCGCTTCCGGTGGTCGTGTCGCGGCCCGCGGGGTACCGCGCCCGGGCGGTTTCGGGATCGGCCCCGAGATGCACACGGGCCTTGCTCCACCACACGTAGTGCTGGTTCGTGGGCTTGTGGAATTTTAATTCGGGGACGCGGACCTTGGACATGCTGCAGCCTCCGTGCCTGCTTCGTGGGTAGTGACTACCCAAAAACCGGTCAGTCAGAAGGCCCGCACCGCGCGAGCGGGTTGAGCGTAAATCGCTCTCCGGCAAAGATTTGTATCAGTATGCCCGACAGGAGTTGAACCTGTAACCTTCGGCTCCGGAGGCTACCTGTGGAACTCCGTTCACCACTCGCAAAGGCCAGAGAAACTAGGGGAATCACACCCTTCTACCCCATCGCATCACTCGTTGCAAGTGGCTACAAACGCCATCAAGGAAATGCAGGGATTGTCCGTAGATCGCCATTCGCACATCTGGTAGATTATTGCGACGGTGTCCCAGATTCCGTAACTCTGTAGGGTTGGTTATGAACGACGAAATAAGGAGAGCTTTAGCCAGTGGCTTCACGCCTTCCTTTAATACTGACATGTTGAAAAATATTAAGCCATTAGCTCAACAAATTGCGGAGGTTAATTACGCAAGCAAATTTTACAAGCACCTTGGCGAGATGATCCGGGAATTCGACGCTCGCCTAGACGCCGAGCACGAGGTTGGGGCGAGGCTAGTAAACTTTGGTCCGTCGCTGACGTTCCACATCACCGGGCTCGGTTACCAAAATCCCTCACTGATTATTTTTTACGGCATAACGGAGGATGGCAACCCGATCGAGTTAATTCAGAATGTGAGCCAGATTAACGTGCTCTTGATGAAACTTCCGAAACTGGATCCGAGCAAGCCGAAACACAGATTTGGTTTCAAACCGCCCGGTGAAGAAGAGTGAGCGTGCGAACGAGGCCGGCGGAAGCGATCCGCCGGCCCTCTGCGTTTCAATGAGTGACCACTTCAGAACCGGCCCGGCCTGCGTTCGACCTTCGGCCGCTCGTCTCGCCCGATCTGTTCCCGCCGCTCTGATCGGAGGTGGGCAAGGAGTGGACGGGGAGGTTCGACGGGCGTGAACCCGTAGCGTCTCTCCAGCCACATGACCCACTCGGTGAGGGTGAGCAGGTGGCAGTGGATGTCGTCCGTCTCCCCGCCCTGGCAGCCGAACACGATGTCGCGTTTGATGGCCTCGGCGTGGAGCTTCTGGACCCGGCGGCGTTCCCGCTTCAGCACGGCGACGAGGCGGACCGCTGCGGCCACCCGCTCCGTTGGGGAGAGCGAGTAGAACGAGGCGAAGGCGTTGGGCGTGGGCGGGTTCATTAGAATCGTGGCCATGATGGGCTCTCGGTTTGGTGTCGTGTGAGGGAGTCGGTTCAGTCCCAATTTCTCCCGGAACGGGTCGCCTGACGCGGATCGCGGAGCATCCAGATGACCCGGACCAGTTCGGCGACGGCCAGCAGATCCATGTGCAGGTTCTCGATTTCGGTGAGTTCCGCGTTCTCGTGGCCCATGTTCTCCAGCGAGTCGCTGAGAGCGTTGATCCCATTGTTGACGAGCCACCAGAGGCGATCGGGTTTCAGCGTCCGTAACGCTTCCTCGCACCCGACCGGCGTCAGCTTCAGCGGGTTCATCTCCGGCCCCCGTTGCGGTTATTCGGGTCGATGACGATGTCGGCGTTCTCCAAGGGCATTTCGAGCATCCACGCGAACCGCAGCACTTCGGCGACGCGGTCCACCTTGTACCAGAGGTCTTCCGGGGTTCTCAGCCCGCGGTCGATGTGGAGCTGGAGCCCCTCGATCATGTCCGTGGCGGCCTGCTTGATGTCGCCCGCGTCGAACGACTTCAGGGCCGCGATCAGGTTCGCGTAGTCCGGGGTTGCGGTCGGTGCGGGCGTGGGTGCCCCCGCGACCGGTTCGGTCGTCATGGCAAAGTTCCTTGTGAGTGGGGGAAGTTGGATGAAGCCGGGGCCGTGCGATTCAGTCGCCCGTGGCGATCGTGAACCGGGTGCAGTCGAGGCAGGTGAACTCGCGGTTCGGCCCCGTGCCCGTGATGGTGGCGTCACCGCCGCACATGGGGCAGTTGAAGACCACCCCAACCACGGGCCGCTTCGGGTTGGTCTTCGGGTTCGGCCGCGGGGTGGTCGCGCGACCACTTTGCACGGTCGCCTTGCTCGTTGTGGCGTTCTTCATGATCGGTCCTCGGAATGGGTTAAGGGTTCGGCCAGTTGGTTGGTACCGCGAGAAAGTCCCCGTCGTCGAAGTGGATCGTGTAGCGTCGGGCCGCTCGGGTGATGATCCGCTCGGCTTCGGCCGGGCTCACCGACATGCGTCCGCGGCCGTCCTGGATGCGGACCATGAACGACCGCCGGAGCCAGCGACGCCACCGCACCACGTCGGTTCCGCGGGTGCTCCTCGGCGGGGGAATCCTGCGTGTCATGTTCGTGTCCTCAGAGCCAGCCGTTCGCGATGATCGTCGTCACCGCGTCGATGTGTTTGCAGTGGTGCCAGCGTGAGAACCCGCGGCACTCGCACCGGTGCTGCCGGCGATCGTTCGAGCAGAACACCGAGTACACCTCTTCCGTCGCGTCGGTGCCCTCGCCTGCGACCTTCTCCAGTCGGAACGCCCGGCCGTTCCAATCGGTCGGCAGTTCCACCACCGCGTAGGTGGTCGCGTCCCGCTTACCCCGGATCTCCACCACCCCGCACCCGGGGATGATGCCGGGGCTCCAGAGGAGCGTCATCTGCGGGCCTTCGTGCTTCGGCAGCAGGTCCGTGTAGGTCGCGGTCATCGGGCGGGTTCCCCGAAAGGGGACCGGGCAGTGAGCCCGGTCTGGGTGTGGGATCAGAAGGGGATGTCCGCGAGGGCCGGTTCGTCGGCCCGCACCCGCATGTCGTCCTTCCAGGCCGCCCGGTCGCGGCACCCGGCCCGCCACCCGTCGGCGAACAGCACCCGCTCTCGGGCGGTCAGGTCGCGGCCCAGGTTGAGCCGGACGAGCGTCATTGCCGTCACCCAGCCCGGCCCCTCCGAGCCGTAGCTGTGGCCGATCTCCCACTCAGAACCCATGAACTCGCGGTCCAGTTCGCTGCGGGTCATCTCAAGCCCTCCGTTCGGAACAGCCGGAACAACCATCACCACTGTCGATATGGTATACCAGTGGAATGCATGTGTCAATTTAGATGTGAAAAAATATCTGAGATGCAATCCAGTGGGAGCGAATAATAAAGTGGATCACTTCGAGGAGATGTTGCATGACGCCAGCGGTCGCCGATACTGGACGTATGGGACGAAAAAAGAAAACGGATGCTGCCAAGGCATCCCCAGAGACCTACCGCAAGCCGTACAAGCAGGCGAGAATTCGCATCACCCTAGCGAACATCGCCGAGGAGCGAGCTGCGGAGCTGGCTCAGGACTTCACGCAGTACGTGAACGACGCGGTTCGGATGCGGCTCGAGTCCGAAGGGAAGTGGCCCCCGAAGCCGAAGCCCGCGGGCTGAACGAGCTCACTTTTTGGGTTATCCCCACCTCACCCAACTCACCCTCATCCTCACCACCTCAACGCGCCTTCCCTTTTCGTGACCTCGCGCGTTACCTTCTTGCCCGCCCAGGCCACCGTGAGTGGCCCGGGGGCGTTCGTTTCTTGTCACCACGTTAGAGGTTTCGACATGCCGAGATTACCCCTGATCCCGCTACCCAAAGGCGACCGGTGGATGGACATCCGCGAGGTCGCAGCACTGTTCGGCGTGACACGGCAGACGATCCACCGGTGGTCGGACGAAGGCGAGATCACGGCGTACAAGCCCACGAAGAAGATGACGTACTACCGCAAGATCGACTTGAACAAGCTCCTCACGTCCCGCAACCTGCCGAACATCTGAACCACCAGTTCGACGCACATGAGTCCGTCACTTCTCCTGTTGAACGCCCTCCCTCGACCTCCTCCTCTTTTTCGACCAAGTGGTCGCGCGACCACTTCCCGGCTCCCACATTTCCACTCGGCTCGCATTGCACAGCCGTTCACACGCGGCGTAAAATGGGCCACACGATCCCACCTCCCCGGCTCATCCCATGCGTGCAACTCCCCAACCCTCCGATGCGGAACTGGCTCTACGTGCCCAGGCCGGCGACGGCGACGCGGCGAACCAACTCGTCACACGGTACCGGCTCCAGGTGTTCGACCAGACGTGGCGGCTCCGTCTGCCCGCGGGCGTCGAATTCGATGACGTGGCGAGTGTCGGGTTGTACACGCTGTGGAGGTGCGTCATGGCGTGGTCCCCGAGCGGGGGCGCGAACTTCCGCACATACGCCTGGACCGCGGTCAAGCGGTCGATATTCCGTGCGGTCGGCGAGCAAAAGGAAAAACTCGACCGGCAACCGGTCCAGGTGGACGAGGACGGAGACGACACGCTCGACCTCGTTCCGGCCCGCGAGCCCGTTGAGTTGCCCGCAGGTGTCAGCGAGTGGGTCAACGAATTGTCCGTCGTGGAACGCATCGTCGTGGAGAGGACGTTCGGACTGGACGGCACGCCCGACGAGCCGTCCAAAATTGGGAAACTGGTTGGGTTAAGCATTCATCAGGTCAAAACCGCCCGCTCGCGGGCAATGGCCACGCTCGGCCTGTAGTCACGTGACCACGCCGGGGTAGGGGCGGTCCGGCGAAGTTTTCGTGTCTATCCCGAAAGAGCCGCGACGCAGTGGCTTCGGTACGCTGCTACGATGGGGATAGGGGCAATTCGTTCACTTCTTCTGAATCAACCGGAAACTGCCATGCCGACCGGAGCCAGGACGCACGAGGAACGCGAGGGGCACTTGGAGATCATGGAGCAGGCCCTGCTCGATGGCCGGTCCGTGAAGGAAGTTGTTGCCGCCGCGGTTCAGAAGTTCGGGGTGAGCCAATCGACCGCGTATCAGGACGTCGATCTGATCCGCGACCGCTGGCGAGAGGAGGGCCAGAAGCACCAAGGGGCCGAGTTCGCGAAGGCCGTCAACCGGCGTGAGCGGCTCATCGGACGCGCCCTAAAGGTGGCGAGCAAGGCCGAGTCCAGCCCCGGGCAGGAGGCAACGGTGCTCAGTGCCATCAGCACTGCGGCGAGCCTCGAAAGGGACAAGTCGAAGCTGTTGGGACTGTACCCGGAGAAGAAGGTCTCGATCCGGGACGAGCGGCACCGCTCCGTGACGGACATGACCGACGAGGAGTTGCTCGCCATCGTCGCATCCGCCGCCGTGGTGTCCGATGATGAACTGGCGAGGATCGCCGGCGTGAAACTCGAACTGCCCGCAGCTTCCGTTGTGGGTTGAACCGCCGGGCACGAGGACAGGATGCAGCGTGCCAAGCGTGTGCGGCGGCTGCGTGAGAAGGGGCTGAGCACGCGGGCGATCGCGGACGCGGTGGGGGTAGATCAGGCGACGGTGAGACGAGACCTCAAAACAGGTGAGGCACATGCCTCACCTGAAGCCGAACCAAAAACGGAACCCGCTTCTGACCCGCCGAAGGTTCAGGGTCGGGACGGCAAGCAGTACGCGGCTTCCAGGCCGCAAAGGAAGCCGGTCGAAACCAGACCGGAACGAGCCGACCCGGAAGATCCCCGATGGGATCACACGTCATTGTCACAAGTCAAAATCGACCTAACCCAACGCCGCCGCAAGTCCGCCACACCTGTTCCGACAACCACATGCCCAGTTCGTAACCCACACGAACTGACACGACGATAACCTCTACTGGACGCGGGCAGGCAAGTCGGTCAAAATGGAGGGCATGAGTGTGGCACTTGAGAAGGAGCTGGAGACCTTCGACCGGGAACTTCCTGGCCTACTCATCAATCCAGCAAATGTGGGCCGGTACGTACTCATTGGAGGAAGCCCAGTCACCGTTGCTGGGGTCTACAAAACTGAAGAAGATGCGTTAGCCGCTGGATACGAAATGTTCGGTCTCGCAGCTGCTTTCCTCGCGAAGCGGATCTCGCCGCACGAGGAGCCGAAGTACTTTTCCCGGAACATCCGATGCCCACGGTGAGTGGCCCGATCGAATCAGGAGGGGCTGTCGTCGATGTCCTGATTGGCGTTCCATCGGTACGGGCCAAGAGGCTCCAGTCCAGCGGTTTTCCCATCCCACAAGCCGTTCACGTTCGCGTGTTGATTGATACCGGTGCCCACCAATCCGGCTTCTCACCCCGTGTGTTCCAAGCTCTCGATTTGCGCCCCATCGACCGGATTTCGATACTCACACCTTCTACTCCTCCTGATCGTCCCCATTTGTGCGACGTGCATCTCGTTGCCTTGGCGCTCGTCGCAAGCGGCCGCGCAAACCAGTTTCCTGAAACTCACGTTATCGAAACCGACTGTTGGCATCCTGCCGAAGGGATTGAGGGGCTAATCGGTCGCGATATCCTTGCCCGCTGCAATTTTTGGTACGTTGGGGTAGAGGGTACGTTCACGATTGCTTTCTGATCGTGACTGCATCACGATCACGCCGCGGTCTCGCTCTCGGCATCCACTTCCATCGTCATCGGCGCTCGCTTCGGCACTACGCTCGTAACGAACAGGTGCGGGTAGTCGATCCTCGCGGCCGGATGAATTCGATCCCACGATGAGCCACCTGAGCCGTCACCCTCGACACACAGTAGCGTCACGCCGTCGGGTATGAGATGGCCCGGGTGCAACTCCTCGATCCGCGGCGAATCCGATCGCCCACCCCACCACGTCCGGCCCGTTATCAGTGCCCTGAGCCCGGTCTGTAGTAGCACCATCGCGGGTCCGAGCGTCTCGGGAACGTCGCCCTCGAACTCAAGGGCGACCCCTTCGACGAACAGGCTCACGCCCGCGTCGGTGAGGGCCGCCCGAAGCTGCGTGGCCGTCACGAAACACCTCCACGGTCGCTGCTCACGATGCGGCCCCGCGGCTTCGACGGTGCGGGAGTTACGATGGGCGGCGGTTCGCTGGCCGTGGCTTCGGGGTGAACGCCCCACTCATCAATCAGCTTCTTCACGGAGTCGCCGAGCGTGTGCCAGTTGTGGCGGCTCAACCACCCGCAGTTGGCGACGCACACTTTGCACTTGCCGCCCGGGTGGTGCTCGCCCGCCGCATTCACATGCGGGCACACGCAGTAGGGAACGGCCGAAGCCACGTCTTGAGCGAACGTCTTGTAGTCATCTTCCAGGTTCGGGATCATCGGAGTTAAACCTGCTCCCCAACCGTTCCGCTCGCCGTTACGCCGGATCGCCTCGAGCCACTCGGTGTGATTCGCGCGTAGATTGGCGACGAATGCCCTACTCTCTTGGAATGCTAACGCGAGCTTGAAAGGCACCGTCCGCCCTTTGGCATCCTTCACAACCACGAAGCCCATCGGTTGGGTAATTGGGACTTGAGTC
The DNA here is from genome assembly GCF_017939745.1 of Gemmata palustris. NCBI lineage: Bacteria > Pseudomonadati > Planctomycetota > Planctomycetia > Gemmatales > Gemmataceae > Gemmata > Gemmata palustris. The sequence goes on from NZ_JAGKQQ010000001.1 coordinate 1,635,242, forward strand.
CCAATTACCGGTGACTCCTCCGCTGCGTTTGGTTTGGGGGATTCCCCAGAGGAACGCTTCAACGCGGCGGCGGCCTCTGCCTTCGGATCGACTGCCGTCGCGATTTGCTTACGCTCCTGGGCCGGTAGCTTCACGACCCGATCGGCCGTGGTCACGTCGAGCCGTCCCTCGCGGATCGGCTCGACCAGTTCGGGCGCGTTCTCGCGGACGTTCGCCGCCCTCTGGACCGACTTCCTCGATACCTCGAAATGCTGGGCAACCTCGGACCGGGTAATTGGGACTTGAGTCCCATTTGTTTTGGGCCGGCCCGGTCGCAGGTTCGTCAGTTCGGCCGCAATCATGGCCCGCTGGCTCTCGCTCAGGTTACGCCTGTGTATGTTCTTCGCGACGATCAACCTCAACACGTCCTCCTCGCTCATGTCCACCGTCGAGTACCGCGGCTCCACGCCCGCGATGCGGCAGGCCAGTTCGCGGTTGCGACCGTCGATTATCCGCCCGTCCGGAAGCCGCAAGATCACTTCCTCCTGGCCGTTGACCGCGATCGAGTCGGCCAGTTCTTGCAGCGGCACGTCCTCGATCCACGGAAAGAGATTTGCGGCCGGATGAGCTGAGCTGATGGGGAAGGTCATGCCCTTGAACTCCTTGTTCAGTGCAATGTCTGCAGCTTCGATTTGCGTGGTGTTCAACGTGCCGCTCCTTATGGTAAGTGGCGTAGGTGTGGTCTTGATCAGGCTGAGTGAGCCACTCGAATCGGCTCACACGATGGGTCAGGTTGTTTCCGGTGGCGAGCCGGCGAATCAGGCCAGCGTTTTCGATTTGGTGCAGGATGCGGCCGGCATGCTGTCGGCTACATCCGAGTGCGGAGCCCAGTTGCTGAGTACCGACATGGAATTCGCGTCCTGCTACCTCACCGGACAGGTGCCGCAGGATCGTGACTGCGAACTCGAACAGGCTTTGGGGCAGGCCATCAGCGGTCGCCAGTCGCACGGCTTGTGCGAAGGCACACGGGGCTTCCGGTTGGTGAGGTTCTCTTTCTTCAACCCTAAAGGCATGGGCCGTGGAAGCGTCCTGTTCCGTGGGTGAAGCGGTCCGATTGGTGCCGGTGCCAGTAACGCCACCACAAAATGTTGAGGTGCGTGTCGGTGAGTGGAAGCGTTGTCCCCAGAATGACCGTCGGGAGGCGATTGCCGGGCGGACGACCCGCTCCAAGCCCCAATGCCGGGACCGCCGACCAGCGAACCACTTCGACGCCATCGACACGACGCCCGCAAGCGGTGACCTCATGACCAGCAGTTCAAGTAACCGCTCGTCGGTCCCCGCCCAGAACGCGAACCCGCGGGCCAGAGCGAGCAAGGCGTGGTCCTGGTGCCGGTAGCTGTGCCGCCCGCAGTAGAGCTCGTGTAGCCGCTGCCCATGCCGGGACGCGAAGGCCGCAGCGAGGACCGCGTCCGCTCCACCGGGATACGAAGCGACAGGTTTTTTCGACGTGGTGTTCTCGGGCGGGCCGGCGAAGAGACCAAATCTTGCAAACGGATCTGGAAATCTTCTCCGATCGCGGAGGTGCGAGCGTAACATGAAATTGACTTCCTTGGTGCTTTGGTCGGCTCCGGGAGCATTGAGACGGCCGGGTTTGGCGACCCGGCCGTCTCGCTTTTCACATCACATACCAATCAAAACTGCGACTGCTGCCGCTTCGCGATCGCCGTTGGCATCAGCCACGTTCGCAACAGGCACTGCGTGACCCGCAGATTGGTTCTGAGCTTCGATGAATCGCGCCACCGCCTCCCGTGACGTCATCCAGGCGTGCCCGCACCGAACGGCCTCCAGCTTCACGCGGCCGTTCGGTGTCATCACACCTTCGCGTACCCACCTCCAGATGGTGGACGCTCGGACGGCTGCATGTTGTCGCAACGGCGGGAATAGCCGTGCCGCTCCACTCAGCGACAAAAGCGACTCCTGAAGAACACGGTTAACGAGTACCGCAGTGCTCATTGCGAACCTCTGCCTTAATGACCGGGCGTACATGGGCCTCTACCGAATAATAGGCTGGACCATTCGATCACTGGGTGGCTTCAGAAGGCCACGGAAACAGGCACTTGGCACGCAAGATGAGTCACGGCACACGCCCGCATGAAGGCTCAGCCAATCGCCGAGACACAAACCCTTGCGACAAACAGGTTTCGGAAGGCGACTGTCGATCAAACGCGGAAGGTGAAAGAATTTGGGGAAATCCCTGATTTGCAGACCGGGATTTTGAGCAGGTGTCCATTGTGGTCACGCGACCACTTTTAGCGGCGCACGGACTCCATCGGAAGAGCCTGAAAAACTCAACCCGGTGAGATTCAGAGTGGTCGCGCGACCACTTGCTCTAAGGGGCAAAATGACAATCGCCAGAGGTGTGAAAAAGTGTTCAGATTGCGGATCGGCGGGCGAATGGAGACACTGTGGGCATCTCAGGAGGGCTCAGAGTGGACGCGGATGAAGAGTACGAGGAGTTGATCGAGCGACGCAGAGCGAACCGCCAACGGAAGGCCCGGCGGTCCGCCGTTCTGGGAATAGTGGCGTTGCTGGTTCTTTCGGTCGTTGTCGTGGTGATCGTGATCGTCGCCATATCGGGCCGCGATGCGACGCACGCTAAGCGGCCGGCGGCCAATTCGGTAGAGCTGGCGAAAGACGGAGTCCCGCTCGATGATTGGACGCATCGAGATTTGGCGGAGCACCTGAAGAAGAAGGGCGTCGAAGTGGAGGTGAAGCACGGTGGCGCTTACGATCAACCCGGCCGACCGGCATCAGCCTTTTACAATCCCAAAGAAAACGCTGCGATAATCGTGTACCTCTGCTCTAGTGCGAAAGAAGCTAAGGAAGTGTCCGGTTCGATGGGTGAGGGTAGTTTCTCTTCCGAGCGCTTCGCCATCGGCTGCGGCATCAAGCGGGAAGAGAAGAACCTGATTCTGCTGGGCCGCGTTCGCAAGGCACTGACCGGGCGTTAGGGTAGTCTCCCGCCCGGACGAGACGTTCCGCTCGCGGCCCTGGCACGATCCATCAGCCGTCGCCCCTCGGCCGCGATCCTGGCGGCTTCCGCTTCGGCGGCCTGCATGGTTCCAGCCAGTCCTATTGCCTGCTCATCTTTCTTCTTCCACTCCTCGCGGGTAATCCACTCGTAAACGGTTTTGGCCACATCACTGAGCAGTTCCATCGCGGGTGTGATCGAGTCATTCAGTACAGTCAGAATGTCGTTCTTTACATTGGTGATCGTGTTTTCGAGCCCTTCGCTTGCGTCCTTGCGACGCTGGTCCGCATTCGACAGTGCCTCCGTGCTGGCCGCCTGTGCTCGGCCCTGCCGCATGCCCCGCATCGCGTCCTTGATGTCCGCCTGGGCAAAAATCACATCCATCTGGCCGCTCACGTCGCGGAGCTTCCGTGCCGCGGAGAGCTGCTCGTCGGTGGCCTGCACGATCGCCTTCCTAAACTCATTCAACCCCTGAACAACGCCGGCCACAACCGCGACCGGGCCTGCGAGTCGGGCCGCGGCACCGGACACCCCGCCGAGCCCGCCCATACCGGACGGCCCCTTGCCCCCGAGGAACGAACCGACGCCCTTCTGCCCGCCCTTGTACGCTCGCCCCAGCCGCCCGCCCTTGATCTTGTTGCCGATCCCGCCCCTCACGCGGCTCCAGAAGCTCTGAGAGGACTTCTTGCCCCGCCGCTTTCGGGTGGTGTTCTGCTGCTGCCCTTGACCGCCCTGTTGCTGCTGGTTCTGCTGTTGGGGGTTGTGGTGCGGGGCCGGGGCGGTTCCGGGTTGCGGTTGACGTAAAGGAGTACCGGCGGGCGGTTGTGCCGGTGCCGCTTGGGGCGTGGCCACGAGACCGGCGGGCATCGCCTGCGTCATGAGTTGCTGCGTGCCGGCCGCGATCGTGTTGGCGACGGTCGCCAACTTGACCTGCTTCTTCAGCTCGTCCAGCACGTCGTCGAGAGTCGCGGCCATTTCGTTACCTCACAGTGCCCGGGCAATTTCGGTCGCGATCCGGCCGGCGATCTTGTTCGCCCGCTTCTCGTACTGCCGCTCTACGTCTTCTCGATAGAACCAGAGCCCGCAGAGGAGCCGGTAGGGGAGTCGGGCGGCATCGAAGGTGAGGCCCGCGACGGCCAGTTCGAGAAAGGGCGGGCGTCTTCCGCGGCGGTGCTCATCCACACGAGCCAGTCCCCGAGCAACTTGAAGCTCGCCGCTTCGGTGAGCACGAACCCCATGAGTGGGTCGGGCGACTTCTGAACCCCGAATACCTCACGGGCCACCTTCACGAGTTTGGCCAGCGTGTCCTTCTGTTGCTGTCGCAGGTCGTCCACCACCGGGCCGGAGTCGCCCGCGAAACTGTGATCTTCCGCCAGGAACCCGAGCAGCGTCGTGTACTCGGGGCACAGCCGCTCGACTTCCCGGGCGATGACGAGCGGATCGGCGTACCGCGTCTTGGTACCGTCGTGGAAGCAGTAGACCGTCCTATGGCCCCGGGGCCACAGGCGGCGAATCCAGTTGAGCATGGGGATTAAACTCAGGAAAGGGATCGGGTCCAGAGCGGCGTGTCCTTGTTGGTAACGGCGGTGGCAGCCGCCCACGGGATCGCCTGGAACTCGATGCGGAACGGGTTGGCGGCACTCGCGAGCGTCGTGCCGTACCCGGGGCGGATGAAGCACTTGTTGAACGACCACGGTTCGTCGAACGGCGACTCGATCCCGACGCGGAACAGGTACCCGCCGGCACCGAGCACCAGACCGGCCGTGTTCGCCAACCCGGGCGTGGTCCGGTCGCCACGCCCTTGCAGCTTCTTGAACACGGCACGGTCCATCGCGATCAGGTTGACCACGATTCGGGCCGTCATGCTCATATCCTGCACGTCCTGCGGGGCTTCACCCGAGATGTCCGTGACGATGTCCTTCTTCAACTCGGTGATGTCGATCTGCACACCGCGGTCGGTGTACCCCAGCAACTCCAACGCCCCAGCGCTCCCGGTCCCGACCTGGACCCGGGCCGCACCGTTCACGCAGTACCCGTCAACGGCCATGATCGCCCCTCAAAAGTGGTCGCGCGACCACTCGGTCGCCATGAGATATAGTACGCAGACGGTCGCGTACTATATCTCATGAGCGTACTCACCGTTAACGGCATCCGGTTCCATCTCCTCAAAAGCGCTTCGGTACAGTTCGACACCAAGCGTGACTCGGTCGGCGGCACCGACGTGGTCTGCAATACGAGCACGATCCGGGCTCGGGGCATCGCGTCACTTCAGAGCACCATCCCGACGAACTCGGCCCTGTTGCTGGCCGACATCCGCCACATGCTGAACATGCCCCGGCGGTCGATCTACTACGAAGTGAACGGCGTCCCGATCATCCAGTGGCAACCGATCGACGGGCGGCCCGACGCAGATCTGGGGCCGAACCCGATCCAGCCGGCCACGATCACCGAAATCAACCCCGGCACGTTCTTCATCGACGTGGGGTACAAAATCTCGACTTACGACTGCGGAAACAACGCCCTGACTGATCCGGTAGTGAGTCTGCGATGGGAGCAGAGCGAATCGTTCGACGAGCTCAACTACTCGCACATCAGCACGCACGGGAAGCTGGTCGTCCGGGGCGATTTGCTCCAGTCCGCGGACAACTTCCGTGACCAAGTGACGCCGCCCATTCTCCCGGACTACAAGCGCAAATCCGCGAAGTACACGTTGCACCCGAACGGGACCGAGCTGGCGTTCTCGTTCGACGACATGGAGCAGGCTTACATGCCCCCGTTCCCGGCCCTCGACTGGAACGGGCGGTTTACGATCGAGTGCCCGAAGCCCGGGTTCCGGCGGACCGGGCGGGTCGAACTGACGCTCACCGGCCAGAAGGGGACGAGCCGCAAGGATCTGCTCAACGTCGCGATGTCGATGTGTTACAGCAAGCTTCGGAGCGAACGGTTCGAGAGCGTGCCAATGGCGTGGGGCTCGTTCAGCGAAGACCTCAAGTCGCCGTCCGTGCAGGTCGCGATGCAAGCACAACTCTCGCCCGTCGGCGGGTTCACGGCCGGGCTCATAGGTGCGGCGGCGGGGGCCGCAATTGCGGCGTTGGGCAAGCCACCCGGTCCGGCCGTCATGCCGTCGGTCGGGCAGATGCCCGGCATCCAGGAGGGGCGCCCCGGGCTCGCCCCGCCGATCCGCAAGCGGCTCACGGCACTGGTCGCCGCGGTGTTTAAAGACCCGTGTGCCGCGGCCGAAGTGATCGTGACCGAGTTGCGGTCCGCGAAGGGTGGCGACCAACCCAACCGGGAGATGCTGGCGGACGCCGAAACCCGGGCCGCCGGGTTCGAGTTGACCATTGGTGACACCACGTTATCGACCCGCGGGGCCACCGCGTACACCGACACGGCCCCCTACGAAACCTACGAGCTCACCTCGTCCTACGCCTTCGATACGGGCGTGGTGATGATGCCCGCGACTGGCGTCGGGCCGAACGGGAAGAAGGCCAAAGCCGTGACGGTACACGGCGGGGCCATGACGCTCGAAGTCGATTGGGTGGCGATGCGAACCGGTGCCCCGCCGGTGCTCCCCACGTTCGAGTCAAAAGACCCGAACTTCGTGCCCCTTCGCGGCGGGGTGACGGTGTCCAACGTCGAACTGTCCCCGGACGGGGTGATGCCGGTCCACAAAGTCGCCGGACACTACAGTTATGGCGTTATCGACCCGACAATCGTCTCGCTCGCGGCCCCGATCCCGCCGTTCCTGTCCCCGCAACTGCAGGACGTGTCGCTGAGCACGACCCGGAACTTCTCAGACGAGATCCTGTGGGCCGGGGCGCCCGTCAACCGGGGGCAGACGCCGTTCACGGGCGACGGGATACTCACCGGCGGGGGCCAGCCACAAGACCCGCTCAGTGGCGGAGCGAGACCGGCCGTGCCGGGTTCTGGTCTACAACAAGATCCGGGCAGCGGTGGCCTCCCCGGTCTCGGTTCCGGCTCCGGCGGCATCCTGGGCGGGAACCCGGTCGTGTACCCGTAAGTGGTCGCGTGACCACTCCCCCATACGAGGTGTCCCGTGCCGACCGAGCGTACAACCCGACCGGTACCGCCGAAGCTCGTGGAGATCTGGGAGCGGCTCGATGTTGAGCCGCTCCCAGAGTTCACGCAATCGATTCCGGGATTGGGGCTGCTCAACAAGAAGCGGCGGCTGGCCGCGTTGTGCTACGAACTTTCGGGGCGTGCCTGGGGCGGGCAGTTCTTACTTAGCGGGACACAAGCCGGCGTGCTCGCGGGCGTGGACCAGGGGACCATTTCCAATTGGCTCCGTGAGTTCGAGACGCTCCGGTTGATCGTTTGCGTTCGGAAGGGTGACCCCCGAAAAAGGATCGCGAGCGTGTATGTGTGGGTTCACCACACGACGACCGCAACCCGAGTTTTGAAGTACCGGAAGCCGTTGGAGCTGACGGCCCCGTGATCCCATACCCGTGAATAAGTGGTCGCGCGGCCACTTTGGAGGACAAAGCATGTTGCCGAACGATCTGACCGCGACGCCGTACTACCACGAGCGGGCGATGGAGATCATGCGTGAGAGCCAGGGCACGCTCTCCTACGACCAGTCCGCCGAGCGAGCACAGGAGCAGCTCCGTAGCGGGAGCAGTGTGGCCCGGCGATCCGCGGCACCGACCGAGCAGGCGACCCGCCCGAGCGCGACGCGAACGGTCAACCCCAAGGACGTGACGAACTACATGATCGACCACGGAACCACTTACGACGTCGCGTTGGAAGCGGTGAGGGAGGGCAAGGGCAGCTCGGGCTCATTGGACGACGTGCTGGCGAAGTTGTCGGGAACGCCCGCGAATCACGAGGCCGCGGTTACGTACATGCTCCAGAGCGGTGTCAGTTACGACGCGGCCTGCGCCCACGTCGGTTGCCGGTAACTTCGGTGTGGTCGCGTGACCACTTCACGCAACTCCTTCACGGATCGATTTCACATGCCGACCACGGAACCTACCGTCACTACTCCAGCCGATCCGCTCCGGTCGTTCGAGTGTACCCCGAGGTACGTCTACGACCTCAACTCCGGGGGCAACCCCTGGCTCGGGATCGTGGTACATCAGCCAACCGATGAGGGCAAGCGTGCCGCCGCCCGTCTCAAGCAGGACGGTTTAGGGGCGTGCCGAGAGGTGCTGACGCGGACCCGTGAAGAGTTCTTCGCCACGGGGCCGGGCCGGGAACTCCGGGACAAGGAAGAGAAGCTCCGCGAGGCCGAGCGATCGGTGGCGGACGCGAACCGGGCGGTCGAACAGCTCCGCGAGCAGTGGAAGATCTCGGTCGCCGCCGACGCGATGAAGGACGTGACCGCGTTGGAGGGGAAGATCGACCAGCACGAGAAGACGCTGGCCCGGCTGAGGGTTAGGGTTCCGGTCCTGCGTGAGGAAGTGGCGAAGGCCCAGCGGGACGCCGCCAACCAGTTGTTTGCCCTGATCCGCGAGGCCAACGCCGGGTACAAGCGGTCCGCCGATCAGCGTGTCGAGGAGGCCCGAGTTGCTCTCACGGCCGCGGTGAACACCGCGTGGGCGGAATGGGTTCAGGCCAACGCCGAGGCGGGCGGGGTAGTGGCGGACCCGGGCGAGTTGATGCGGATGGCGTCGGCCGCGAGCGAGGTGCCGCCGGCCAAAGACGTTGACCGTTCGACGATGCCCGACCTCCTGCCCCTGCCGCCACCCGCCCCGCCCCGACAGACGACCCTCTTTCCGTGGTTGAAGAAGCCGGACGACGCCGGTGAGCGGGCACACGATGTACCAAATCCGGGTGTCCTCGACACGGACGAGAAGCTGGTGAAGCACGAGCTGTGAACGGTGGCGAAGTGTCCCCTCAACCCGAACCTCGAAGGTGAAACCGGTGGATAAGTACAAGGTGACCGCGGCAGTCGGCTGGTACAAGAACCTGACCGCGATCGCGATCACGCCGCCCCCGTTCATCGCGGAGAAGTTGGACCGTCAGTACCGCCAGGGCGAGGAGGGGCCGGCGTGGTTCGGGTACCGGCTCTTCAGGGCCGGCTCCGCGGAACCGGAAGTCAACCTGACGAACCTCTCGTCCACGCACCCGCCGGAACTGTTCGATGAGACCGGTTGGCTCTTGGCCGAGTGCCAGAAGCCGGACGTAGCTCGTATCGAGGTACTGTTCTGGAACCCGGCCGCGGCGAAGGGGCTCGGGCTCGAGAAGCGGCTCCCCGCCCGGTCCCATGTCGGTGAACCGCTGGCCGTTCTGTCGGCGTTCACGAACGCGGTGGCGGACTCGCTGCACCCGCCCGGCCCGGATGCAACCTCGTGCGAGTGGGCCGTGCTGGAAGTGACACCGGCGAAGTGATCCACCGCTGTCGGTCGGTGTGGGCGGGGCGGTCGCTGATCAGCGACCGCCCCGTTCTGTTTACCCGATCCGCTCGACGGCCTCGAGGATCTTCACGAGATCACGCTCGGCGTAGATCTCGGTCGTGAACCCGTGCTTGTGACCGAGGGCGAGCCGGGCCATCTCCACACCGAATTCCTTCCTCATCGCCGTGGCCGCGTTGTGCCGTAAGCGGTGCGGGGACCACGACGGCAGAAACACCACCTCATTGAACGCCGACACGTCCGCGGCCGGGCTCTCGCTCTTGGCTCTCTCGACGGCCGCCATCCGACCCTTCTGATCCGCCTTACGCCGGGCGTACTCGATCGCCATCCGGTAGCTGTCCGCCGTGTAGCAGTCGCCCTTCGGCCGCTTCGGGTTCGCCTTCCGCTTCTTGGCGTTGGCCCTCATGTGCGACGGCCACCGGTGCGTCTTCCGGGTCTCCGTGCGTTCCGAGTTGCGGTCGCCTTCCGCTTCCTTCGGGCTGAATAGGTACGTGTCGGGATCGTCCCGGAGCCACGGCAGTAGAACCGCCTGGGCCTTCGGGCCGATGTAGATCTCGCGAGTCCGCCCCTTGTGTTCCGTCTTGTGGTGTTCCGGTTTGTACACCCACACCCGCCCCGTCCGGTCGATGTCCCGGCCGCGGATGAGCACGGCCTCGCCCGGGCGTGCCCCGGTGTGGATCTGGAACCGCACCAGGGCGGCGACCTGACGCGACAGGAACGGGACCGTGGCTTCGATCCACTCGTCGGGGACCGGCTTTACCGGTCCCGTCTCGCGGACGCCGCCCTCACCCTTCCGAATGGCGGGCACCGCGGACAAGGCGTGAATCACGGACGCCGGGCACAGCTCTTCCGCGACGGCCCAGCGGAACGCCCGCTTCAGTCGGTTCGCTTGTTTGTTGCAGTACGATCGGGACCAACCCTTCTCGATCATCTTGGCCCGGACCTGCTTCAGTGCCTTCGGCCCGAATCCGGTGGCCGGCAACGGACCGAACAGGTTTGAGAGAACCCGGCAGGCGTCTTTGATGCCCTTCACCTCGGCGCTGGGCTTGCCCTTCCGACGGGTGGCGTAGTGCCCCTCTGCGTACCGCACGAACTCCAAGATGATCTTGTTGACGGTGACGGGTGGCGGGGCCGCGGTGACCGCGTCGGGCAAACGACGCCCGTTCGCGAGCCACCTCGCGATGACGGCGTCGTACTCGGCTCGGACGGCCGGCGGGGATTTTTTCTGGTCGCGGGACCAGAATCCGAGGTAGTGCTCTTTGCCGTTGAGGGTGACGTAGCCCTGTTCGCTGCCTTTGTGATGGCAGAGCTTCGGAGTGTGGTTCATAGGTGCGATGGGACGGTGTGAAACCGTAGGGTACGGTTTCATCCCTTTCCTCTGGCCGCACCATCGAACGCCGATGGGTAAGCGTAACTGCTTTGCCGAGTGGGACTTGTATCAGTATGCCCGACAGGAGTTGAACCTGTAACCTTCGGCTCCGGAGGCCGACGCTCTATCCAGTTGAGCTACGGGCACGTGTGCGTCAAAAGTCTCTAACTCTCCCAGATTTTCCACTTTTCTAAGTGTGTAGCCAGCACTTGTGAGATTTTACTCTCTTTCGATCCCGTTTCAACCCTATTGGAGACAGAACGACAGAACGGAGACGAACACCGCCTCGCCGCGAAACCCCTAAACGTTAGAGGAAAGGCGAATCCATTTAGGTCGCGATCGGCGTCACACGCACTCATACCGACCAGCAAATTCGGGAGAGTTTGCTGAGTGGCAACGGCGCGCGCCGTGCGGCTCGCAGCCCCGGCATGGACGGCTTTGCTGCGGTCGCGAAAGCTTCGACTCGTGCGTGGTCACTTCTCTCCCGGAACTGCGAGCCGCACGGCGCGGTCGCTCGTCAATGTTCGCCGCCGGAACCCGCGGCACATCGCCCGATCCGTGGTTCCGAGTTCCACCCTGTGGGGCACGTGCCGAATGAGAAACGCGATCACTCGCGCCTTCGGTGTTAGGTCCGTCGCGGCCGTCATGGGTCTTGGGCAACCGCTGGACCCGGGACTCGGGCTCTCCGTACAGGCTCGGACCCGCCACCAGGTGCAGTGCCATCAACTCGGCACAAGAACTCAGAAAAGACGAAGCCCGCGCGCCACATCAGGTGGCGCGCGGGCCGTGTGGGTCATCCATTTCTCAGGGCAGTTAGCTATGCCCTACCGGTCTCACTTTAGTTCGACGTTCCAGTAGGCGTTGTCGATGAACGACTGCCACGACTGGTACTTCTTCTGCGTGAGCTTGAGGTTCAGCATCGGGCTGCGCTTTGGCTTCTCCGGCTTGCGGATCAGCGTCATGTTCGCCTGCCGCGGGGTGCGCCCGCCCTTGCGCACGTTGCAGTCCACGCACGCGCACACGATGTTGTCCCAAGTGGTTCCACCGCCCTGGCTCCGGGGAACAACGTGGTCCAGTGAGAGTTCCGTCGTCGGGAACCGCTTGCCGCAGTACTGGCACTGGTTGTGGTCGCGGGCGAAGATGTTCCGCCGGTTGAACTTCACCGTCTGCTTCGGCATCTTGTCGTAGCTCATGAGCCGGATGACGCGCGGCGACAGCAACTCGGAACTCGTGGTGCGGATCCAGTCGTCGTCTTCCTGCCGGAAGTTGGCGGCGCGGAAGGCGCTCAGCTCGGCCCACGACGCGAAGTCGTAGGTCGAGAACTGACCCTCTTCCATGCTGACAACTTCGGCGAGGTTCTTGCACAACAGGCAGAACGCTCGGCGGACCGAGATCACGTGTACGGCCATGAACGTCTTGTTCAGCACCAACACGCTCGAGTCCAGGGCCGAGTAGGAGCCGACATTCATAGCGGAACGGCCTTTCTCAGTAGGACAGCGCGGCCGGTCGGCGACGTACCGAGCGGTCCACTCGTCAAGAGGAGAGGCGCGAGCGGGCGATCAGGTTCATACCTGACACCATCATAGCCGGTCCAAATTCGGTCCCGCAAGGGCCGACAAGCCCTCTTCGTGAATGGTTTCACATGAGCTTCACGCGGCGCCGGTGCATCCGATACTCGCGCAAAAGTTGGACCGTGGTCACTCGCGCCGGGTGTCGCGTGCGAGTTTCGCGATCGAACTGGCGAGGTCCGCGGACTCCCCGACCACGCGGACGCGGTAGCGCGACACGCGCACGCGGCCGTCGGGAGTCGTGAAGTGCGTGCGTGCATCGGTACGGCCGGGGTACACCAACCCGACCCGGCGCGCGCCCGTGATGGTGGCGTAAGCGAGCACCTGGTGCAGGTCGCTTGCACCAAGAGTCGCGGTCTTCCACTTCGCATCCAGCACGACCCGCGCAGCGCCGTGCTTGCGGAGCACGATGTCCGGTTGAAGTGTTGTGGGACCGAGTGTGAAGCCGGGTTGCGCTTCGACGCGCCACGACCGGTGCGGTGCGAACTCGCGGTGAAGGGCGTCGGTGAGATAACGCTCGAAGGCGAGGCCGAGATCGAGCAGGAATGCGCCGCCCGTGTTCCCGAGCGGATCGGCACTCGCGAGGCCGTTCAGGATCAGTTGGCACACGTTGAGCAGTGGGCCGTATTGGGCCGCACGCGGTTCTGCACGGGCCGTGGTAAACAGAGCTTCGGTCACGGGGCGGTCGGACACGCCGGCGAGCGGTGCTACTGCAACTTGTACTCGTTGGCGGAGGGCGAGTGGCAGTTCCGTGCGACAGAGCAGGGCGGTCGCGGTCGCTTTGGGGATCTGGTTCCACGGGGTGTTCAGATCGAAGACCGGTTCGTTGATGTAGAAGCGATCGGGAAACGCGCGGGCCGCGGCGTCTCTCATCTGGTCGGCTGCTCGGAGTTTCCCGCGCAGGAACGACGAAACACTCTCGACTTCGCTGTACCCCGCGACCAAACCCGGGCGCGCCACTTCTTCGAGCCGGTCCACGAACTCGGTCGTGAGCACGGCCAGCAGATCGGTTTCGGGGGCGTGGGTGGCTCCTGCCGCTTCTGGCGACAGGCCGAGAAGGAGACGCAGGTTCGGCCACGGAATCTTGGGCCGGATGACGTACCGCGTTGTGGGACCGGTGAGGAAGCCAACGAACCCGCGGGGCGTGAGCCGGTACCGTCCGCGCTCGAAGGTGGGTACGAGGTCGATGAGGTGGCGCGCGTGGGCTAGAAGGAAATCGACCTCCACGCGCGGGAGGCGCCCCGCGCTCGGTCGGCGCTCGGTCAGCGTTACCGTGGGTGTCACGGGTCGCGTGGTTCCTCTCCGGGTAGCCCGCGCTGCTCGGGCTTCCACACCCGGTAGCCGATTCCAGTTCCGGGTTCGCCACCCTGGAAGTCGGTGTGCTGTGTCTCGAATTTGAAGGGCGCGTTGGCCCAGAAACAGTATACCGCGATGCGGTCCGGGAAGACGCGGTAGGTGATCGGTTTGCCGTCGAACGGGCTCACGGGCACGGACGGTAAGAACGCCGGCGTGAGTTCGGCCAGATCGTTAGGCCACCGCCCGTTCTTGATCCGGTAGCGCTCGCAGGCGACGCACGTCGCGGCGGAGAGCAGGTCCGCGCGGCTGCGCAACCCGGCTTCGGCGATCTTTTCGCACGCGGGCGTCAGGAGCCGCGTGACGAGGTAGCGGAACTCGTCCGGTGGGCCTTTCGGGATCTCGACCCTCTTGATGGCGGCGAGTTGTTCGTGGGGCGGCAGTTTCGACGCCTCAACGAACGCGGTACTGATCTGAAGAAATTTCGCCCGGTCGCCCGGCAAGAGGGCCTTGTACATGCGGAACGCGGCAAAGTGTTGCGGGCCGGGAGTACTGGTCGAGGCGTACCGGAAGGCGTTTTCGGGCGGAATTGTGCCGTCTTCCAGCCCGAGAAACAGTTTGTCGAGCAGGGCTCTTTCGCCGCGCATCCCGATCTGGAACCACGGCACGTCGGCTTCGGCGAGTAACTCCGACTGGAACTCCGCGAGGCCGTCCGTGGGTTCGCTCCACGCGAGCACCTGCATACCCGTTTGTGCCCCGACCTTCGCGCACGCGATTCGCACCAACTGTGAGACGAGTATTGGCTCGTCGCCGATCGCCCGCGCCGCGCCTAGGGTCGCGCGGGCGGACGAGATCCCGCGGTTCGGGTTCTTTTTGCGCGCTGCGGCGAGGTACCCATCGTACTGGAGCAGCGACGCGACCTGGCGCGCTTTATCGAGGTGCGGGAGCAGGGTCGCGATCGGATCGCTACTGATGGTGAGCGGGAAGGCGCCGGCGCGCTTGTCACGGAGCGCCAGTGCTTTCGTGCGGACGATCAACGTGACCTGTTCGACGGTCTCCGCGCTGGTGATCGCGTCGGGGGGCGGGAGGTGGTTGTCGATGGTTTGGAGCCACCAGCGGTTCGCGTCCTCGGACTTCTGCCACTCGCGGAACTCGTGCGGGATCTCCGCTGCGCACGCACTTACGACGGACGCGGCGTTTTCTTCCCCCTTAATTTCGTTCTTCTCGCGCTCCGCGAGGATCGCGTCGAGGCGCCAGTTGGGGTCGTCCGCGTCGAGGCGGTTCGTGGCCGCGTTCAACTGCCGTTGCCCGATGCGGCCGACCTGCCACCGACTCACGAGCACGACGAGCGCAATGACTGCGAGGAAGCCGAACCCCCACCGCGCGAGTTTTCGCGCCAAGCGGACGCGCGATCGCGGGGTCGGGGGGGCGAAGTCGTCGTCCGGGTCGATCTCGGTCACGAGCGTGTCTCGGGCGGGGGAGAGTGGGACCAGATTGAGACGCCTCTGCGGCTCAACGATTTCGCCCGCACGAAGAATCACGGCCGCCCGTCACACGTGACCCCGCCTATGAATCGGTCACGGGCTTCAGCTTTCGGCGCTTCTCTGCGCCGGCGGTCAACAGGCGCTCGGGCGCGTAGTCCTTCAAGCGGTCTTCGCGCCCGCCGAGGTAGTCGAGCAGTAGCGGACGAACGTGGTGCTCCCACACGGCCGTGAGCTTCTCGTTGTCGAGGTCCGGCACCATGAACAGGCTGTGGCCGACCTGCTTTTCCGGGCCGAGGTCGCGCGCGAGTCTGCGGTTCAGCTCCTCGAAGAGTAGAACGACGCGCGGGGTGAACGTCGAGTCCGGCGGGTCCACACCCGCACGCGATTCGAGCCACGACGCGAGGATCGCGGCGTCCGCGGGCATGTCCACGAACGAGAACCGGCGCCGGAGCGCCTGATCGAGCGCGACCGCGGAGCGGTCGAGTTGGTTCATCGTCGCGAGCAGGAACAGGTTCTCCGGCAACCGGAACGGGCGCTTCGAGTAGGGCAGGGTGACGGCTTGGTCGCGGTACTCGAGCAGGTAGAGCAGTTCGCCGAAGATGCGCGGCAAGTTCCCGCGGTTGAACTCGTCCACGATCAGAACGTGCGGTTCGCTCGGTCGGCTCGCGGCCTGTTCCGCGAACTGGCACAGCACGCCGTCTTCGACCGGGAAGGTGACTTCAGTCTTGCCGTTGACCTCGGCCCCGCGCGCCCGAATCCCCTCGACGAACTCCTCATAACTGTACGCGGGGTGGAACTGCACGAGCCGCACGCAGTCGGCGCGGTCGCGCGTGAGGAGCCGCGCGAGGCAGCGGGCCACGTGCGTCTTTCCGGTGCCCGGCACACCTTGAAGCACGAGCTGTTTTTTCAGCCGCAACAGACTCAAAATGCGATCGAGCCATACCTCCGAGAGGAACGTTTCGCGGTGGAACGAAACGGGGTCATAGATCGGCGCGTCGACCGGTACGCCGGCGCGCGTGGCGAGGAGCGGGCGCGGATCGACCTCCGCCGCGCACGCGAACGCCGGGAGCAAGCGGTCGAACGTGAGGAGGATTTCTCCCGTAAGTGCGTCCTGGCGGAGCAGGGGGGACGACGGGTCGAGTTCCTTCCCGACTGCGATCGTTTTGTGAACGGCCCACGCGCGAAGGTCCGCGGCCGACTTCACCGCGACTTCCCCGGAAAGGTCGTCACCGGTCCAGAAGTGGCACTCGTTGAAGGCCGTACCGGACTGCAGCGCGCGGAAGATGGACTCCGCGTGCTCCTGGATGTTTCTGCGGAACTGCTTCCCCGCGTCACGCGCCATGCGGCCGAGGTGGAAGCCGTACCGCACACCCTCCGCGGCGACGCGCACGAAGAACTGTGCATCGGCCCGCTTGTTTGCCTGGGCCTTGCGGTAGAACGTGATCCACTGAACGGTTTGATACGGTCCGCTGCGGCCGAAATCGTTCTTGCAAATGCTCGTGACGGCGCGGCCCGTTTTCGCGTCACACTCCAAATCCCAGCCGTATTCGCGGTTCAGCACCGGGTGAATGTAGCGCTCCGCGACGGCCGTACACAATTCGACCATCGGCTCGCGGAGCACGAACTGGTAGCGCTCGCGGTGCTCGGCCATCCAGTCTTTCGCGTTCGTTTGCTCGAGTTCGTCGAGGAACGCGAACGTGTCCGAACAGAAGCCGTTGAAGTTGCCGTCCCCCGACTCGGGTTCTTCCGTGTCCGCGACCGCGAGGACCACGTCCGCGAGTTCGAGCGGGTGGACGCGGAACTGCTCGCGTAGAACCGTGGCGACCTCGCACCACAATCGCGCGCGCTCCTCTTCAGGGAGTGCGACGGAATACGCATCGTCGAGAAGTGCGAGCGCGGTTTCCCAGCGCGAATCCGGGAACGCTGTGCGGAATGCCGCGAACGCGGTTGCGTGATTGCCGGCCCGTGCCGCGGTCTGGAACGCACCGATTGCCTGAGCCAGTTCTTCCGAGGTCGCGCGGATGCGCTTCTGCAGCGGGAACCGTGAGCGCACTTCACGGATCGCCTGTTCGATTCGCTCGGGCGTTGCGGCCCACGTGAACGCGCCCGGTTGCGCGCCCGCGGGCGGTAACTCGCGCCCGTCGGTGCGCGAAACGCGCTCGAGAAACTGCGTGACATCGGCGGCTGTGAGGTCCGGTGCGTGTTCGCGAACGACTTCACAGGCGCGACACGCACCATCGAAGCGTGAACGGACGTCGGGGGCGATCTCTCGCAACAATCCCAACCGAAGGAGCCCGTTTTCGACGGCGGGGCACCAAACGGGCACGAGATCCGATTCGGCGTTCGCAACGACCGCGGACCAGAACCCCGGACCCAACCCGGCGACGAAATAGACCCCGCCCGGACTCGCGCACCGCACAACGCGCTCGGGTAGTGGGGCCGTTGCGCGGAACAGGTGGTTGAGTGCGTAGCGAATGAATCTCACGCGCCGGGTAAGGGCTTCCGGGTGGAAAACGACCGGGAGAAACAAACTCGCGACAGAATTGAGAGCGGAGGTGAGCTGGTCATCGGTCGCACTGTCGAGAAAGGCGACGGTTAACTTGGGCGTCGGGGTGTGCGGGAGCGCAGACCGGCTGGCGCGGAACGCGGTCAGCAGTGGCGCGAGTGGGAATACACGAGTACGGTTTCCAGGCGGCATGAGCCGGTGCCCGAGTGCGAGGACAACTCACCGAGTGGTATAGATCGTATCAGATTTAACGAATTGGCCGAGGTGGGTTTGTGAACTTGCGGACCGGTAACTTTAACCTTGAGTCAACAAATGTGATCGATGAAGTGAGAAACAAAAAAATCCCGCCGGAGGTCACTACAGCGTCGCCCATTCACTGTAGGTACCAACCGGCGGGACAGTGGAATAATACCTCGGGTTCTGTCCGCGTGCAACCAATCGTGTCTGTTTTTTCTGCTTGGTTATCCGACAGTGTCGGCGATTCGGACAATTAAGCTGTCTGGGATGACTTATTGAGTCTCGGTCTCTCGAGTTGAGTGGGCCGGTTCTCCGGGCTATTGCGCTCAGGAATTCGTGTTCTCGCAAAGCCTTCATCTGGTCTACACTGCGGGACAATCTGGCGCAGCTATGACGGTAGTTTAGGGGAGCGCCCGCCGCACCTTGGAGAGTCCCGTGCTCGACGCCGTTGTCATCTCCGACATCCACCTCGGCAGCCCGAACTGCCAGGCCAAGTACCTCGTCCACTTCCTCGCTGAAGTGCGGAGGGGGGAACTGCGGGCGAAACAACTGATCCTGAACGGCGACGTGTTCGACTCGATCGACTTCCGCAGGCTGAAGAAGCACCACTGGAAGATCCTGTCCGAGATCCGCAAACTCGCGGACCAGATGGAAGTCGTCTGGATCAACGGGAACCACGACGGCTCGTCGGAGGTCGTGTCGCACCTGCTCGGCGTGCGCTGCGCTGATGAGATCGTGGTCGAGAGCGGGGACCAGAAACTCCTGTTCCTGCACGGGCACCGGTTCGACGAGTTCATTTCGCGCTACCCGTTCATCACCTGGGTCGCGGACCGCATTTACAACTTCCTCCAGCGCATCGACAAATCGCACTCGTTCGCGAAGTTCGCGAAGCGCCGGAGCAAGACGTTCCTCCGGTGCGCGCAGAAGATCGAACACGATGCGGTGAAGTACGCGACCAAGTTGGGGTGCTCCGTGGTGTGCTGTGGTCACACGCACCTGCCGGTCGCGAACACTTCGGGGGCCGTTCATTACTTCAACAGCGGGTGCTGGACCGAGAAGCCGTGTCACTACCTCACGGTGCAGGACGGTGTGGTCACCGTGTGTTCGTACACCGAGGAAGTTACCGACGAGATCCTCAACACGGGCGAACGGGTCGAGCTGCCTGTGCCGCTTTCGTCGGTCGCGTGATTACCGCGTCTGTTCTTCCTCGGCGGTTGTGACCGGCTCCGCGTGATCCTCGATCGGCTTTGTGGGGTCAATGAGCAGCCAGAACCCGACGCCGATGAAGTAGACGATTCCGTACATCGTGAAGCAAATCAGAATACCCTCCGTGCCGGGGTAGTGCTTCATGATTAATCCGGTGACGAGGAGCGTCGAAACCGCACCGACAAGGTTCCCGAACATGTTCATCGCGCCGGACACGGTGGCCGCGTAGTCGCGCCCGATGTCCTGGCACACGGCCCACGCGGGCGCCATAATGAGGTCGTTCATGAACCCCATCAGTACGAGGAAGAACGCGAACAGGAACAGGTTGTCCGGGTCCGCGAGCTTCACCCCCGCGGCGGCGAAGTAGCACACCCCGGCCCCACCGTAACCAATCATGCCGAACAGCCGGCGCCCCCACTTGCGGTCGCCCGTGCGCCGGATGTAACGGTCCGAAAGCGTCCCGCCGAGTAAGCAGCCGAACATCCCGATCAGAAGCGGGCACCCCGCCAGCAGCGCGACCAGGAGTTTGCCGCCGGTGGTGTCGGTCCAGCTCTTGAACTCGGTCTGCATCGTGCGGGGAAGGAAGTACATCAGGAAGTACCAGCAGTAGTTCGTCACCACGTACATGAAGCAGATCGCCCACAAGTTCCGCGACCGTACCAGTTTCCCCCACGGCACGCGCACCTGTCCCTTCGTCTCGATGCGGCCGACATCGATCTCGGCGCGCTCCGCTTCGTTCACCAACGGGTGCTCGGACGGCTTGTTGCGGAACACGAGGTAAAAGACCGCGCACCACAGCGCCGCGACGCCCGCGAACAGCCACATCGCCTCGCGCCAGTACAGCCCCGCGAGCGACTTGTCGGTGAGCAGAATCCAGAGCATCGGCGTGAGCCCGCCCATGAACCGGGCGGACATCCAGATGATGGACTTCGCGAACCCGCGGTCCGCGGCCGGGAACCAGTTGTAAAGTGCCTTCGCAATGTTCGGGAACGCT
Organism: Gemmata palustris; assembly: GCF_017939745.1. Classification (NCBI taxonomy): domain Bacteria; kingdom Pseudomonadati; phylum Planctomycetota; class Planctomycetia; order Gemmatales; family Gemmataceae; genus Gemmata; species Gemmata palustris. The sequence continues at coordinate 1,655,283 of NZ_JAGKQQ010000001.1, forward strand.
CCGGCCTCACCCACTCCGAAGAAGAACTGGATCACAATCAGCGCGGTGAAACCGAGGTACACGCCGCCGAGGTAACTGGTTCCGACGAAACCGGTTAGCCCGACGAACAGCGACCACCACAGCACCACGCGGAGCAACGTGGAGCGCGGGCCGCGCGTGTCCCCGAGCCAGCCCGAAGGGATCTCGAACATGGCATAGGCCAACTGGAACGCGATCAGCACCCAGAAGAAGTCATCCTCTTTCACCCCGAGGTCTTCCATGATCGCTTTTTTCGCACTGCCGTTCGCCGCTCGATCCATGTACGTAATCATGGCCAGCAGGCAGAGCAGGAAGAGAACCCAGTATCGCGTGCGCGTCGGCGGCTGATCGGGGACGGGAGCGGGAGCAGCGGTCATGTGGAGAACCAGCGGGAGAGCGGCGGGAAAGTGTCTTACTGTAGCCGACCGCGCGCGCGACGCGAAAGGAAAACTGCTTGCCCCTCAATGCTTCGGTCCCGTAAGCTCGTACCTGTGCGTCGGGTTACGCCGGTTGAGTTAGCGGTTCCTGCGGCGCTACGCCGCGGACGGGTTGAAGTGCCGAGCAGATGAGGTAAGGCCGGTTCCGGGCCTTAACAGGTCCAGACCCGGGACGGCCGTGCGACGGATAGAAAGTAGCTCCGGCGATGACCGCGCGCAAAACGCCCCCGGGCGCCACTCAGAAGGTGGCGCCCGGGGGCGTTTGCTGGGTCCGAAGCGATTACGGCTTCTTCGGTTCGGATACCTGAACCACGCCGACCTTCCCCTGAAACGTCGCTACCGAGAAGGATTGGGTGTCCGACTTGCAGTTCAGGTTGCCGCTCCAGATGGACGTTTTCGTATTTGCGGCGTCGACGATTTCGTAGCTCTTCACGCCGGCCACACTTTGGAACTCGCGGAACGATTCGCCCGCGAGCAACTTGATCGGCTTTCCGCGAACGAGCTTCCCGTTCACAGTGACCACTTCCTGAACGACGACCGCCTTGTTCGTGTCGTTCTTGATCGTCACCCAACCGGCGTCTGCTGCGCTCGCGAACGTCGTCATCGCGGTCAGCAGAGCTGCCGTGAACGCGAACAGTTTAGAGCGGATGGGTAACATGGGGAGCAGCCTTGCACTTTACAGCGCATTGGCCAGCTGAAAGCCAGCAACGCCATTCTCACCGAGTAACGCTGGTCCGTGCAAGACTTGCGCAGAAAATCTGCGAGAAAAACCATTCGGCGCAAGTTACGCCGCGGTGCGAGGTTCCGGCCCCCCCTGTCGGGCCGCTTGGTCGAATTTGCGGACCGTATCGACCGCGAACTGGATCGCCGGGCCGGTCCAATCGCTCATGTTCGCCGTGTACCCCGCCTTGACTCCCTCTTGAGTGACGTGTGCCAAAAGTGCCCCGACCGGGCACAACTTCTGCGCTGCGAGTTTCGCATCGTACTCGCGCAACCGGCGGTGCAACTCCTGCCCGTTTGAAGGTAGGTTTGCCGCCTTTGGTGCATCCGCTTTCTGCGGCTCTTGCTTTGGCGCTTCGACCTTCGGAGTTTCGGCTTTCGGCGCTTGCGTCTTGGTGACCGCTGGCACGTCAACCTTGGATACATCGGGCCGGGCCGGTTCTTTCTTCGGTTCGGTCGCGACGAATCCTGAAGGCGCGGGCTTCGCGCTGGCTTGGGGTTTTGCTTTGGGAATGGCGAACGCTGGTAGTTGCGGTGGTTGCACGATTTGCTTCTTCACCGGGTCGTACTCCACCCATTGCGCCGGGAGCCGGTACAGGTAGCGCCCGATACCGTACTTCACCGCGGCGCGCTTCAGGGCGTCGCTGAACGCGGCCTTGAGGCGGTCACCCATGTCGGGTTGCTCGCTCGGTGACCCGACATCGGTCTTCGTGATCCACCGCTCGCCGAGTTTGCACCGGAGCCGGCACATCACGGAACCGTCGGGCAGAATCTTGTACACGTCTTCCCAGTTCTCGACCCCGAGCACCTCGTCGAGCCGGTCCTGGATGAGCCGGGCATCGATATAGGCCATCGCGAGACAGCGATTGTTTTTCACCATCTGCGGTTTGAACTTCACCTCGCGCGGCTCGAACGGCGCGGCGAGCGCCGTGGTGAGTGCGAGCATTTGCGGGTCGCGTTGCATTCCGGTATTTGTGGACATATTTTCCCTTTCAAAACTTGAGGTGTTGGTATACTATACAGGTGTGATTATAACGATTGCGATGTCCGTTGTAGAACGCGAGCGATTCGGTTGGGGAAATGGCGACGACTTTGCCAACTAGTGGCACGCACATCGATCCCTGCGCGGTGAAACTGGCGCGCGTTCGGAGTGTGACGATGCCGCGTTTGCGGGTCGAAATCGGGGTGAAAATCGCAGATTTGTTAGCGATTGTTAGCCGTCACACCGGGCTGGTCGGGGAGGGGAAATTGCCGATGGGCCTGAAATCTTAGCGTTCGGCGCGCAGGTGATGTCGAGACACCATCCGAGACGACCCCGGGGTCGAAAATGTTAGCAATTGTTACCCACGATCCTGAAACGAGCATTTGCGCGACGGAAAATATCAGCGCAAAAGCCCCCGTCACAGTTTGATAAAGCCCGACTTCAACGAAGATCATGCGCCCGGGCATTTGCACAACGAGCGAACCGCGTTCGGACGCTTGGGTCTCAGCGACTCAATTTGTCCGCGCCGGGGCCGGGCGTTTGGCCAATGGTCGCGAGCGCGTGGGTCAGAAAGTCGGTCGCGATTTTCTGCACGCGAACGTCGATTGCCGCGCACGCGGCGTCCCAGGCGTCCTGTGGGGTGCCGGCTTTCCACGGCTGCCCGGACACTTCGATGTACGCCTTGGCCTTCGGCTCGGTCCCGCTCGGACGCAGGCACACTTTCGCCGCTTGCTCGTTGCGACCCAGACGGAAGATGAGGAAGTTTCGCGCGGCCTTGTCGGTGTCCCCCTTGAACGGCCCCATCCGACCGTCGGGGTCTTGCAAGTCCTCGAAGCTCGTGACCGGAAGGCCGCCGATCTCCTGTGGTGGGTTCTGGCGCAGCGCGTCCAACATGCGCGCCATGTTGAGCTTCCCCTCCAGGCCGGTCAGCACGATGTTCAGCAGTTCGTTGCGGAAGTAACCGAACTGCCGGTTGAGGTCGTCGAGGTAATCGACGAGCGTGCGCCCCTGGCGCTTCTGGTAGAGTGCGGCTTCGGCGAGCAGCAGCGCCGCGCACGCGGAGTCTTTGTCGCGCACACCGGCGGTTGCCATGATCCCGTGACTTTCCTCGGTGGCAATGACGAAGTCCGCGACCGATCCTCGCACGTCGCCGTATTGACCGGTCGATTCGAGTTGCCAGAGTGCGTCCGCGTGGTACTTGAAGCCCACCAGGAGGTCGCCAATCACCTGGGCACCGAACTGCCGGCCGATGCGCGTGACCTGTCCCGTGGTCACTTCCGTCGTGATGACGATGGGCGCTGCGGGCAACGAGCCGGAACGCGCCAGTTGCGCGAGCTTGAAGTGCGTGAGCAGCGCGGCGAGTTCGTTCCCGGTGATGAACCGGAACGTGCCTTTGCCATCCGGCGAGCGGTTCGCCATTGCGCCGAGCCGGTCCGCGTCCGGGTCGGTGGAGATGATGAGGTCCGCGTGGCGCTCGGTGCCCACGCGCTCGGCCCGGTCCATGCACTCCGGGATCTCGGGGTTCGGGGTCTTCGTCACGTTCGGGAACTGGCCGTCGGGCGTCGCCTGTTCGGGCACCGGAATCGGGCGGAACCCTTGTGCTTCCAGCACCTCGCCCGCACAGAACCCGCCGCACCCGTGCATCGGCGTGAACACGACGCGGAGTTCGTCGGCCTTCGGCGACCCGAGCACGCTCTCGTGCCGGCACAACTCGATGAACGCGCGGTGCGGTGCGTCGTCCAGGAGCTGCACCTTTCCGGCCCGCAGTGCGTCCGCGAACGGGATGTGCCTGATGACCGCGACCTCGTCGACCATCTCGCTCATCAACTGGTCTTCGGGCGGTACGAGCTGGCTCCCGCGGTCGTCGTAGAACTTGCTCCCGTTGTCGTCCGGCGGGTTGTGGCTGGCGGTCATGTTCAGCCCGCCGTGCGCGCGGAGGTAGCGGATCGTGAACGACAGTTCCGGCGTCGGGACGTAGCGCTTGCTGTCGGGCGGGAGAATCGCCGCCTGGATGCCGTTGGCCGCGTACACGCCGGCCGCGTGCTGGCAGAACTCACGGCTGGAGAGGTGCAGCACGGGGTTCGGGAGCGCGGGGTTGTAGACCTTCCGCTTGTCCTCGAACTGGCGCACGTCGAACGCGAGCACCACGCGCAGCGGCGAGACTCCGGGGAAGCGCTGGCGCAGGTATTCACAGTGCCCCTGCACGCTCGCCCCGAGCGTCCAGAGGTTCATGCGGTTCGGCCCAATGCCGACCGACCCGCGGCGCCCGCCGGTGCCGAACGGCATCACCTGATAGAAGGAGTCGAGCAGAGTAGACCAGGCCCCGGCCTGGCAGAGGCTCTCGATCTGCGGCCGGTACGCGGCGAAGTCGGGGTGCGTGAACCAGGTATTGAGGTTGGTGAGCGCCTTGTCTTTGAGAGCGGCATCGGCGTCGATCCCGGCGAACCCGGCGCGGGCCTGGGAGATAAGGTCCATGAACGTGCGTCCTCGCGGCGAACAGAAGCGGCCGGAGAGAACTTTACCGGCCGCCCCTCGCGAAGACTACTGCATTCACACCGCGTCTTCGGACAACGATTGCCGAACTACCATCATGCCCGGCGGGGGATTGGTATGAACGTTAATCGCGTGGTCGAGGTGCGGGGGCGTTCCGCCGTCGGCGGGGTCGACAAAGACGTGGATCTCGTAGACACAATTCGGTTGAAGGCTGGCGCCGGGAATCACAAGGGTGAATCCCCCCCCACCGTTCGCGGGGATACTGGTCGTGGTCGGTCCCGGTGGGGCGGGGATGGGGGTGAAGACAACCTTGTATCGGAGGTCGCTTCGGTTGGTTGTAACGGTCACCGTGAGATCAGCGCCGGACAGTACGAATGCGTTCGCGAGTGGGGCAGTGATGCGGGGTGTAGCGGCCACACCTCCCGAGCCTGTCGCCGCTGCGGTCGTCGGAGCGACTTTTGCACTCGCTTTGGTCGGTTTCTTTTTACCCACTGGAGGGCAGCCTTTCTGAAAACGCGGGACTTGTTACGGGTTGAGTTTGGAAACGGTCAAATCCTTCACGACACACTGACCGCTCATGCAGAAGATTCCGATGCCCGAGCCGAAAGGGGGTGGGGCGAAATTGTAGCCGGGGAATCCGAGATTCTGCTGTTTTTGGAAGTTGGCGCAGCGATTGAGCTGCGACACTGCGTCGGTGTCCTGAAGTGGTCTCAGGGGCATACCGTCAACGCTCGCGCGAACGGCATCGGGACGCACGTCGATTACCACACGCGCGAAACGCACGGTTTCGCGCTTCCCGTTGCGATCCCAATCAACCAAGTTGTCGTTGTGGGGTCGCGGCGAGCCGTTTTCGTTGCGTTGCCACCAGTACAGCTCGATGGAATTCCGGAGCTTCCAATTCATGGGCTTATTGTCATCCGGTTTCGCCCCCATTCGGATCGGTTTATTCTCGTTGGTCCGGTTCTCGATTTCAGGTTGGACACCGGCCCAGACGAGCGATTCGTGCTTGAATGGCAGGCCTCCCCAAACGCGGCGCCCGACGTAAACACCGCCCCTAGTCGGTGGAGTGTCTTGAAAGATGACGGCCACGTCCGCTTCGACGCGGTGAGGAAAATCGAGCGACTCTTGGGAGAGGCTCGCGGTTCCCACTACCGAGTTCGCGAACGTGTGGTAGCCGTCGATCGTGCCCACTTGGAGTTCGTGCCCCGGCTCGTGAGTGAGTGCTTCGAGCGGCAGACCTTTTTCGTTGGTCAACTTCACCTTTTCCCCACCGGCGACGCGCTCCGCGATGGTCTTCGGCGGCTTCTCTGGTTTCGCAGGGTCGCTGAACAGTGTGGCGAAGGCCACGAGAGCCATCGCGCTGCACGACATCAGCACTACGCGATCGCGCCGCGGATGCTTGGAGCGACTTGGTTGAGGCGGGGCGATCGCGACAGGAACGCTGATTGGTTTACCGTCGAGCCAACACTCAAGGTCGTTCGCAAGGGCTGCCGCGGTCGAGTAGCGGTCCTCCGGTTTCTTCGCAAGGCACTTCGACACGATCGCTTGGAGTTCGGCCGGTACGTCGGGCGAGAGCGCGGTGACCGGCCGTGGTTCGGCCGTGCGGATGCAGTGGTAGACGTCGGTGATTCCGTCGTCGACGAAGGGCCGTTGCCCGGTGAACAGTTCGTACAGGGTGACCCCGAGCGCCCATACATCACACCCGGCGTTGTAGTCCTTTTTCTTGCCGAGGGTTTGTTCGGGCGACATGTACTGCCGCGTACCGATCGGATGGCCGGTGTGGGTGAGGTCGGAATCGTCGCCGATCCACTTCGCAAGGCCGAAGTCCGCGACCATCGGCTCGTCGTCCGGGCCGAGCAAGATGTTCAGTGGCTTGAGATCGCGGTGGAGAATGTCCTTCGCGTGCAGCGCTTCAACCGCGCGCGCCACCTTGACCATGAGCCGAACCGCGGCGCGGAGATCAGTGCGGACGCGCTCGAGGTGCTCGTTGAGCGTGCCGCCGGGCACGAACTCCATCGTGCAGTAGGGGAAGTCGTGCCACTCGCCCGCGTCGTACACGGGCACGATGTTCGGGTGCTTGATGGCCGCGAGCGCGTGGACCTCGCGCACGAAGCGCTCGCGGGTGATGTCGTCGTTGCCGCTGGGGTTAATCAACTTCAGGGCGACGAGGCGCCCCGTCGCGGTGTGCGTTGCCCGGTAGACGACGCCCATTCCGCCGCGCCCGATGAACCGTTCGACGACGTACCCGGGGATCGGGGGCAGTCGCGATGCACGTACTTTGGCCACGTTTTCGGTCGATTCGGGCTGTGTGATCCGGCCCGGCTCGTTCGGTCCGGGTGTGGATACGGCCGGGCGCGTGAGGGCCGGCGGGCGCGGGTCGCGTTCCACGGGTCCACCCGGCGCAACCCACCCCTCGGTGGCGCGGTACAGGTCCGCAGATCGCTCCACTTCCGGGTCGAACTGCGTCGCGGTGTTCGAGTTGGGCATAGCTACGTGTGCGATCGGGATAAAGTCACGCGCTCGCGGCGCGACTCACGGGTACGACTCCTTCAAAAACAAAAGCCGGTGGAGACACCGGGTTCGCAAATGCGGACCGCGGATTTACGTCCGGCTCGGGCATGGGGCAACTCTGGGTACGGGTAACGCCCACATAATACCCGAAGCGCGGGTGCTGTGAAGTATTCGCTCGGTGAAATTATTGAGCACCTGCACGAACGCGGCCGGACCGAAGATCGAACCCCGTGGTGGTCAGGTGCGTCGATTTTCCGACGCTATCATGAACGGAAGGTCTGTCGGCGATTTTTGGCGAGGCAATTGTGAGTACCCTGGAATACCGATTCGATGTCGTGGTGGTTGGCGCCGGGCACGCGGGCACGGAGGCGGCGATGGCCGCAGCGCGCCTGGGGCTCAAGACGTGCCTCCTCAGTATGAACGCAGACGCGGTTGCACAAATGAGCTGCAACCCGGCCATCGGTGGCGTGGCGAAGGGGCAAATTGTCCGCGAGATCGACGCTCTTGGCGGCGTGATGGGGAGGTGCATCGACGCCAGCGGGATTCAGTTCCGCGTGCTGAACGCATCGAAGGGGCCGGCGATGCACTCGCCGCGCGCTCAAGCCGACAAGAAACTCTACCAGTTCACGATGAAGCGGTGGGTCGAGGAGCAGGAACACCTCACACTGCGCCAGGAGCTCGTCGAGGGTCTGTTGCTGGAGGAATTCACTGACTCTGGTTCGGCCGCAACCAAGCGTGCTGTCGGTGTCGTGGCGCGCGGCGACACGCGCTATCTGGCGCCCGCGGTCATTCTGACCACCGGTACGTTCCTCAAAGCGATCATGCACACCGGTGAGGCGAAGACCGTCGGCGGGCGCGCCGGCGATTCGTCCGCGGAGGGTATGAGCAACAGTCTCGCCGAAGCCGGGTTCGAGCTGGCGCGATTCAAGACCGGCACCCCGTGCCGGATCAACGGGCGCACGATCGACTTCACGAAATGCACCGTTCAACCGGGCGACGACACTCCGCGGCCGTTCAGCTTCAGTACCGAGAAGATCACGGTTCCGCAGGTCGTGTGCCACAGCACCGAGACGACGGCCGCGGTCCACGACATCATCCGCGCGAACCTGCACCGCGCTCCAATGTACTCGGGCCAAATTTGCGGGCGCGGGCCGCGCTACTGTCCCAGTATTGAGGACAAGGTGGTGCGGTTCGCTGACAAAGATTCGCACCTCATCTTCCTGGAACCCGAAGGGCTGAACACGCGGGAGTATTACTGCAACGGTATTAGCACCAGTCTCCCGAAAGACGTCCAAGCCGAAATGCTGAAGCGCATCCCGGGCCTAGAGAACGCGGAGGTGATGCGCTGGGGGTACGCCGTCGAGTACGACTTCGCCCCACCGACGCAACTTCACCCGACGCTCGAAACCAAGCCGGTCGCCGGGCTTTACTTCGCCGGGCAGATCAACGGCACCACCGGTTACGAAGAAGCCGCGGCTCAGGGACTGATGGCCGGCCTGAACGCGGCTCTCAAGCTGAAGGGCGAACCGCCGCTCGTACTCGACCGGAGCCAGGCGTACATCGGCGTGCTCCTCGACGACCTTGTGACGAAGGGCGTGGACGAGCCGTACCGCATGTTCACCTCTCGCGCCGAGTACCGGCTCCTGCTGCGGCACGATAACGCCGACCGGCGGCTCACCCCACTGGGGCGACGGGTCGGGTCCGTGAGTGATTCCGATTGGGAGCGCTTCCAACGGAAGGAGCAAGGAATCACCGAACTTCAACACACGCTGAAAACGAACCGCAGCGACGGTGACAACCTCGCGACGTGGTTGCGGCGCACCGAGGTCGAGTGGTCCGCGGTCGTCGCGCGCTTGCCGGGGCTCGCTGAGTGGGACAGCAAGCCCGATGTCGTCGAGCAGGTCGTTCTGGAGGCGAAGTACAGCGGCTACATCGATCGCCAAGCGGCGGAGGTCGAGCGCTTCCAGCGGCTCGAGCACCGCCGCATCCCCTCTACCTTCGACTTCGCCGCAGTCCACCAGCTCCGGCACGAGGCGCGCGAGAAGCTGAGTCGAGTGCGCCCCACAAGTTTAGGTCAGGCGAGCCGCATCAGCGGCATCACCCCGGCCGACCTCGCAATGCTGTTGCTTTATCTCGATTGAGCCGTTATGGGCCGCTTGCCCGTTGGGGAGAAGCCGGGTAACCGGCACGACCCGCGGGGTCGGTCGCGGACTCGCTGACGCGCACCACCCGCACAGGTCTCACGGTTCCCGGCCCCGCTCCGCGGAAAGCTGGCAAAATCGTGTGGGCTGCGGTAAGTGGGGCGTCGATGATTGACGCGACCGAGTCGGCAGGAGCCATCATCTGGTTCACGGAACAGGAGCCGCGATTCGTTCGGGCGCGGGAGCGCGTGACGGGATAGCCTGGGGAAAGTGTCCGGGTCACAGGGGCGGAACTTGGGTCGGGCGTGAACTTCACCCCGATTGCGGTAATTCCACCCCGTTGATCGGACAGCGACCTTAGGTATGATGGGGTGAGGCAGTCGCAGCCGCTCCGTCTTGCACCGTCACCGTGTCGCTTCACCCCGGATCGTTCGGCTGTCTTCCCCCTCCTGCGCCAGTCTGTTTCGCGCCACCAGCGCGGAACGGAGTGCGGCGCGGCCAGATGTCCTGCGTGAGTCACGGACGAAATGTTTCGGTCCGCAGCCCGGCTCGGTCGTTCGGCCGTGCGCGGATCTCCCCCATGCGAGCCGGCTGAGCCGGCCAGGTGGATGCGCGTATGAAGACGGTGTTCACAACCGGCGAAGCGGCGAAGATCTGTAAGGTTTCGCAGCAGACCATCATCCGTTGCTTCGACAACGGACAGCTCAAGGGGTTCCGCGTTCCGGGCAGCAAGTTCCGGCGCATCCCCCGTGAAGCCCTGTACAAGTTCATGAAGGACAACGGCATCCCCACGGACGCCCTGGAGAGCGGCAAGCGCAAGGTGCTGCTCGTGGACGACGATCTCGAACTGGTCGACGTCGTTCACAAGGCGCTCCAGGACGACGGCCGCTTTGAAGTGCGGATCGCGTCCAACGGGTTCGACGCGGGCATGATGGTGAAGGACTACCGTCCGGACCTCATCATCCTCGACGTGATGCTGCCGGACATCAACGGCAAGGAAGTGTGCCACCGGGTGCGCGCCGACGCTTCGATGGAAGACGTGCGGATCATCTGCATCTCCGGCATGATCGAGGAAGACAAGGTGCAGGAACTCAAGCTCGCCGGGGCCGACGAGTTCATTCACAAGCCGTTCGATGTGGACCACCTCATCGAGAAAATGTGTGCGCAGTTGGACATCGAGACCGGTGTTCTGGCCTGAAGTTGGTCCGGGCGAACGGCCGGCGCGAGCCGGCTGGTGAGTGCTTAGCGCGCCAGGATGCCTCAGCTTTCACTAGCCGGCTCGCACCGGCCGTTCGTTTCAACCGAGGAGTGCTGCTGTGCCAGGGAAGGCGGTGGGTCGGACCGCGGCAGGGTTGCCGTGGCTGTGCCCGAACACGGATAGCCTGATCCGGCTCGCCGATGCCCCGGCGGGTCTCGCACGGCCGTCTGCCGCCGACGGGTTCGTCGATATCGGTCTGTTGGCCTTTCTGCTCCGGTTCGCACCTCCGGCTCCTCAGCCGGAAGTGGGTTTGTTTTGTCCGTCCGCACTTTCCGTGGCGGCACTCCCTGATACCGCTGCCGCGTACCTCGCCGCCACGCCGAGCGGTTGGGTGAACCCCGATTCGGAAGTCGCGAAACGGTGCCGCGGATTTTGCGCACGGGCCAGCGCATTTGCGCGGGCGCTTGTCGCACACACACGCCGGGCCTGTGCCGATCGTTCCGCCGCGATTCTGGCGCTCGCGCCTCTGGGTTGGCTCGCGGTATCGGCCATCGATCCCGGCGCGGCCGGGGAGCCGTTGCACGACCCCGGTTCATTGCCAATCACAGACATTCAGGCGGAACTCTGGGGGCTGAACCAGAACGCGATCGCCCGCCGGCTCGCGAACCGCTGGCGCATGCCCGATTGGATCGCGCCCGTACTCGGCAACCTGAATTTGCCGCTGGTCGCGGTGCGGGCCATCGTTGCCGATATTGATTTGTTTGTTCTGGCACAGTTCGCGGCCCTGGAAACTGAGCGCCGGGAACGTTCGCTCGGGCTTACCGCGGGTGCGGACCGAGCCGCGCTGCTCAAGGAACTTAAACTCGACGACGCGACCGTTGGCGACCTGTGGGCGGCGTCCGCGTCGCAGGCGGAACCCGCGCTGGCGCCGACCATCGACCCGAACCCGCACAAGGTTCCCCTCGTTGCGAACCTACTGAAGATGGCGGGGGAGAGTCGGCGCCGGAATGGGGCTGCCCTCGTCGTTCGACTCGAAGATAAACTCGACGACCTGCACCGCGCGGTCGCTCAGGTCGGTGGCGATGCCGATACCCGGGCGCGGGACGCGAAGCTCGCCGCGCTCGCGGAACTCGCGGCCGGTGCCGGGCACGAGATCAACAACCCGCTCGCGGTCATTTCGGGCCACGCGCAACGACTGTTTCGCACCGAGCCGGACCCGGAGCGCGGCGCGGCACTGCAAACGATCATTCGCCAGACGCAGCGCATTGCGGGAATCGTGCGCGACCTCATGTATTTCGCCCGCCCGTCGCAGCCGAAGCCGCACCGCAGTACCGCGGCCGAACTCGTGAACGCGGTACGCGACGAACTCGCGCCCTTAGCGACGGAAAAGTGCGTCCGTTTGGAGGTGGGCACGGTTCCGGCCAGCGCCTTCGTTCGGTGCGATCTCACGCAAATCAAGCACGCCCTCGTCGCGGTCGTTCGCAACGGCATCGAGGCCGCGGGCGCTGATGGGTGGGCGCGGATCAGTTGTACCGATGGTGACGAAGACTACGTCACGTTCGTTATTGAGGATAGCGGGCCGGGGTTGAGTGCCGCGGCGCTCGAACACGCCTTTGATCCGTTCTACTGCGGGCGCTCGGCCGGGCGCGGGCGCGGGCTGGGGCTTCCCACCGCGTGGCAGCTCGTGAAGCAAAATGGCGGTGAAGTGCGCCACGAACTCACCGATGGCTCCACGCGATTCGTTGTCGTCGTGCCCCGATCAATCACTCTCGAGTTCCTCGACAGGCAGTCGGCTTAATAGATCGTAATTTCTTGTCAATTCAGCAGTTGCGTCAAATTGGCTAACAAAAGCTAACATTTCGGCCCCTTAAAGGGCCACTCGGCACATTGCAACCCCCGAGACCGCACGAGCTGCTGGAAATCCCAGTCAACATGTGGAGTTTCGCATTTTCAATGGGCGGCTCCGTCCCCACAAATTGACTGACATCGGCTAACAATTCTGCTCCAAATCCGTCTTCACCACAGTTGGGGCAAAGGACGTCAGAAGCGCGCTTCTTCGGCATTGTCCGGGGTTAGTGGAATTATAGGCAATTGTATACGGAAATCCACTAAAATTTGAGTTGCCGCGAAAAATTCACCCACTTTATTGACGCTCGCGATTCGTGAACGCCCGGTAACCGCTTGCAGGCGCGCGTTTCTGCCATTACCCTCGAAGTGTCGGTTCTCAATTCGCGATCGGATTTTACCCGTTTAAGGATGCTGGTCCATGTTGCGCGTCGTGGCGGATCTCGCCCGCAACATCGCCCAGTTGGTTTATCCGAACGAGTGCCTGATTTGTGACGCCCGGGAGAACGAAGCGGGTGCGCTTCGGCACGGGCTCTGCAGTGACTGTCACCGTGCCGTGACCACGGACCCGTTCCCGGTGTGCCCGTGGTGTGCTCAAACGGTGGGGCCGCACACCGATACCGCAAAAGGTTGTGGGGAGTGTCGCGGGGTGTCGCTCGGCTTCGAGCGGGCAGTCCGGCTCGGCCCTTACGAGGGGAAGCTTCGCGACGCGGTGTTGCGCACGAAGGTTCTCGCGGGCGAAGGGTTGGCCGATCTGCTCGGGCGCACGTTTGTGGAGGCGCGCGGCACCGATCTTGCGACTGTTCCGGTCGACCTGGTGTGCCCCATACCGCTTCACTGGTGGCGCAAATGGAGCCGCGGTTACAACCAGGCGGAAGCAATCGCCCGCGAACTCGCGTCAGGGCTGGGGGTGTCGTTCGATCCATCACTGCTCATACGAATTCGGCACTCCACACAACACACACAAGCGTCGCGCACGGCGCGGCTGGAGAACATGAGGGGCGCTTTCCGGGTGCGCGCCGGCGCAAGACTGGTGGGCCGAACTGTACTGCTCATAGATGATGTGATGACCACGGGAAGCACGGCGAGCGAGGCCGCCCGGACGCTTCGAGCCGCTGGTGCCGATCGCGTGGTGGTCGCAGTTCTGGCCCGACGGTAGGAATCGTGCGGGTCGGAGTGGTGAAACAGGGACGTGCGCTCGTAACGAGTCAGCGGGTCGCGCCGGAAGCGGCAGCCCGCGGCCATAATTCGGACGGCTCTCCGGCCCGGTTTGCTGCTGAGGTGACGGGCCGGAGTGTGATACCAAATAGGTTAAGGATCGCGGCACTCCGGGGGGTATGCTGCGGTCCCCTTAATGGGGGAGAAGAGGATATGACACGCTTTGTTTTGGGCCTTGTTAGTGTGCTGGCGTTCAACACACTCACACTGGCCGGTCCGGGCGACCTGTTCACTGAAAAAGAAAAAGACTTCGGCGTGAGCCCGAAGGGGACCGTCCTGGTTCACTACTTCCGGTTCACCAATACGACCAAAGAAACCATCACGCTCGGTCAGCCGCGCGTTTCCTGCGGGTGCGTGACCCCGGCCCTCACCACGACCCGGCTCGCACCGGGTGAATCGGCCGCCGTGATCGCGTACATGGACACCAAGCGCATCCCGAACGCGGGCATCACCAAGACCGTCCTGGTCTATGTCCCGTTCACGTCGCCGGGGTTCGAGGAAGTCGCACTGAAGGTCACGACCGTCACACGCGACGACCTGATGATGTCGCCCGACACGCTCGCCTTCGGGACGGTGACGAAGGGGAAGGGTGCGAAGGTTTCGACGAAGGTTACCTTCACGAGCGACGCGAACTGGACCATCAACAAGGCGACCAGCACCGGCGGGTTCGTAAACGTCGAGGCGAAGCTCAACTCCCGGAGCGGCAGCATCGTGACCTACGACGTGACCGCGACGCTCGACAAGGAGTGCCCGGCCGGTAACTGGACCTCGGACATCTATCTGGAAACGTCGCACACGGCCGTCGCGAAGCTCCGCGTCCCGGTGACGGTGACCGTCTCCGCGGCGGTGGCGGCTTCGCCGGAAATTGTGGCCTTCGGCAACGTGAAGATGGGCAGCGCGTCCGAACAGAAGGTGACGATCCAGGGCACGACGCCGTTCAAGATCCTCGAGGTGAAGGGCGCCGACGATCAACTGTCGGTGAAGGTGGACAAGGACAGTGCGAAGCCGGTCCACACCGTTGTCATCGCCGCGAACCCGGCCGCGGCCGGCGGGTTCACCCGGACCGTCGAGATCGTGACGGACAACAAGGACCAACCGTCGATCATTGTGCCGGTGACCGCCAAGGTCGTGAGCAAGTAACCGGTTGTTGGTGAGTTCCGCAAAAGCCCGCCTGCACCAGCAGGTGGGCTTTCTTGTTTGTTGGGCGCGGTCGCGTTCTCTATCACAACAGTAATTCCAAAAGTCCGCTGCTCCGTGAGGCTTGCCGCATGTCGGATGTGAAGTCCCCGCCGTTCCAAAAGCTCCTCGTCGCCAACCGCAGTGAGATCGCGATCCGCGTGTTCCGCTCGGCACACGAACTCGGGCTGCGCACGGTTGCGATTTACTCGCACGAGGACCGGTTCGCGCTGCACCGGTTCAAAGCGGACGAAGCGTACCAGGTCGGGAAACCGGGCGAGCCGATCCGCGCGTACCTGGACATCCCGGGGATCGTGAAGCTCGCGAAGGAAATCGGCGTCGACGCCATCCATCCTGGGTACGGGTTCCTTTCGGAGAACGCGGCGTTCGCGCGCGCCTGTGCCGAGGCGGGGATCACGTTCGTGGGTCCGCGCCCGGAGGTTCTTGAACAACTCGGAGATAAGGTGTCGGCGCGCGAGATCGCCAAGAAAGCGCAGGTGCCGGTACTGTCCGGGGGTGAATCGCCGCTCGCGAGTATAGACGAAGCGAAGGCGCTCGCGGACAAGCTCGGCTACCCAGTGATCGTGAAGGCGTCGATGGGCGGGGGCGGGCGCGGGATGCGCGTGGTTCACACCGCGGACAAGTTGCAAGACGCGGTCGAGTCCGCGCAGCGCGAGGCCGGGGCCGCGTTCGGCGTCACCGACGTGTTCCTCGAAAAGTTCGTGGTGCGCGCCAAACACATCGAAGTGCAGTTAATCGGCGACAAGCACAACGGGTTGGTTCACCTGTTCGAGCGCGACTGCTCCATCCAGCGCCGGCACCAAAAAGTCGTCGAGCTCGCCCCCGCACCCAACCTGCCCGACGACATCCGTCAGGGCATTCTCGACGCGGCGCTGTCCGTGGGCCGGGCGTGCGGGATCGATAACGCGAGCACGGTCGAGTTCCTCTACGACACCGAGGCGAAGCGGTTCTACTTCATCGAGGTCAACCCGCGCATCCAGGTGGAACACACCGTCACGGAGCAGGTGACCGGGTTCGACATCGTGCGGTCGCAGATCCTCATCGCGTCCGGGTTGCCGCTCGGTCACGAGCGCGTGGGGTTGAGGCAGAACGAGATCACCACGCGCGGCTACGCGATCCAGTGCCGCGTGACGACGGAAGACCCGGCCAACGGCTTCGTCCCGGACTACGGGCGCCTCAGTGCGTACCGGTCGAGTGGCGGACCCGGTATCCGCCTCGACGCGGGCACCGCGTTCGGCGGCGCGGTCATCACGCCGTTCTACGATTCGCTGCTCGTGAAGGTGACGGTTAGCGGACTCACCTTCGGCGACTGCGCGACCCGCATGGAACGCTGCCTGCAAGAGTTCCGCGTGCGCGGCGTGAAGACGAACATTCCGTTCTTGCTGAACCTGATCGCCCACGACCAGTTCCTCGCCGGGGACGTGACCACGCGGTTCCTGGACGAGACGCCGGACCTTTTCCGCTTCACCGCCCGGCGCGACCGCGCGACGAAGGTGCTGGCGTACCTCGCGGAAGTGATCGTGAACGGTCACCCGGAAGTCCGCGAGGGCATGAAGGGCCGGAAGACCGAGGGGGAGATTACCCCGGTTGCGCTTTCTCGCTCTCACACCTACACGCCTTCGCTCCCGAAGGGCACGCGCGACACGTTCAAGGAACTCGGCGCTGTGGGGTTCGCGAAGTGGACGCGGTCGCAGTCCCGGTTGCTGGTCACCGATACGACCATGCGCGACGCGCACCAGTCGCTGTTCGCGACGCGCATGCGCACGTTCGACATGCTGGCGATCGCGGAGCGCTACGCCGAGCACCACGCGGACCTGTTCTCGCTGGAAATGTGGGGCGGGGCGACCTTCGACACCGCGATGCGGTTCCTGAAAGAATCGCCGTGGGACCGGCTCGCCAAGCTCCGCGAGCGCGTGCCGAACATTCTGTTCCAGATGCTGGTGCGGGCCGCGAGCGCGGTCGGGTACACGAACTACCCCGACAACGTGGTGTACGAGTTCATCCGGCTCTCCGCGGAAGCCGGGATGGACATCTTCCGCATCTTCGATGCGAACAACTGGCTGCCGAACATCAAGCTCGGCATCGACGCCGTGTTGAAGACGGACGCGATCTGCGAAGCGGCGATCTGCTATACGGGGGACATCCTCGATCCGAAGCGAGACAAGTACACACTCAACTACTTCGTCAACCTCGCGAAGGAATTGGAAAAGCTCGGCACGCACTTCCTCGCGATCAAGGACATGGCGGGCCTGCTCAAGCCCTATGCCGCGAAGCGCCTGGTGAAAGCCCTGCGCGAGGCCGTTGGCGTACCGATCCACTTCCACACGCACGACTCCGCCGGTGGGCAACTCGCGTCGTACATGATGGCCGCGGAAGAGGGTGTGAACGTCGTGGACTGCGCGTTCGCGCCGATGGCCGGCGTGACCTCGCAACCGAGCCTCAACGCGCTCGTGGAAGCGACGCGGTTCACGCCGCGCGACACCGCGCTGAACTTTGATGCGCTGCAAGAAACGGCCACGTACTGGGAAGGGGTTCGCCGGCTCTACGCGCCGTTCGAGACGGGCCAGCTCGCGAGTTCCGCTGAGGTGTACCTGCACGAGATGCCGGGGGGCCAGTACGCGAACCTGTACCAGCAGGCCCACTCGCTCGGCGTCGGCGACCGGTGGACCGAGGTCGGCCGGATGTACGCCGAGGTGAACAAGCTGTTCGGCGACATCGTGAAGGTGACGCCGACCTCGAAGGTCGTCGGCGACATGACGCTGTTCATGCTCGCGAACAACCTGACGCCGGAAATGGTGCTCGACCCGAAGCGCGAAATCGCGTTTCCGGAATCGGTGGTCGAGTTCTTCGAGGGCAAACTGGGCCAGCCCCCGGGCGGGTTCCCCCCCGAGCTGCAAACCCGCATCCTGCGCGGGCGCAAGCCGCTCACGGACCGCCCCGGCGCGACGCTCCCGCCCGCGGACCTCGCGAAAGCCAAGAAGGATCTCGAGGGCAAGCTCCGGCGCCCGCCGACCGATCAGGACGTGATCTCGTACCTGCTCTACCCCAAGGTGTTCAGCGATTTCGCCGAGCACCAGGCGAAGTATTCGGACCTGAGTGTGCTGCCCACGCCCGCGTACTTCTTCGGGATGACGAAGGGCGAAGAGGTCAGCATCGAGATCGAATCGGGCAAGACGCTCATCATCAAGTTCCTCACGATCGGCGAACCGCAAGCGGACGGCCGGCGCGTGGTGTACTTCGAGTTGAACGGCCAGCCGCGCGAGGTGCTGGTCACGGACAAGTCGCTCAGCGGCGGGTCGGTGAAGGCCCGTGCGAAGGCCGAGACCGGGAACGCGAAGCACATCGCCGCGCCGATGCCCGGGGCCGTGGTCGCGGTCGCGGTCGCGCCCGGCGACGAGGTCGCGGCCGGGGCGAAGTTGCTCACGCTCGAAGCGATGAAGATGGAAACGACCCTTTACGCCGAGCGCGCGGGGAAAGTGGCCGAAGTGCTCGTGCGCCCCGGGGTGCAGGTCGAGGGCGGCGACTTGGTGATTCGATTCGAGTGACCCCCTTCAGGGTGCGCTATGCTGCCAGTTGTGTTGTTGGTGTGTTCGGTGGGCGCGGACCTCGCGCCCACGATTACTTCCCCCGTCGGGACGGGGGAACAGGGCTTCGCGGGGGATGGCGGGCCGGCGACGAAGGCCAAACTCGATCAGCCGTTCGATGTCGCCTTCGACAAGGTCGGGAACCTTTACTTTTCCGACACGTTCAATCACCGGATTCGCAAAGTGGATGCGAAGACCGGTGTCATCTCCACGGTCGCCGGGAGCGGCAAAAAAGGCTTCGCGGGTGACGGTGCGAAGGCCACCGATGCGAGCCTGAACGAGCCCTACGGCGTCGAACTCGATGCCGACGGCAACCTCTACATTGTGGACCGACTCAATTTTTGCGTGCGCAAGGTGGATGCCAAGACCGCGTTCATTACCACTGTGGCCGGCACCGGCGGGAAATCGGGCTTCGGTGGCGACGACGGCGCCGCGGACAAGGCGCTGCTCGTGGAGCCGAACGGCATGTGTCTCGACGGGAAGGGGAAGCTCTACATCGCGGATGTGGCCGGGCACCGGGTTCGCGTCGTGGACTTGGCCAAAGGCACCATTGATACGCTCGCGGGTACCGGGAAGGGCGCGACGACCGGTGACGGCGGCCCACTTAAGGACGCTGTGCTCTTCGGCCCGCGTGCGGTCGCGATGGCCCCGGACGGGCGGCTCTACATCGTCGAGCGCAACGGGCACTGCGTTCGGGTCGTGGACTTGATGAAAGGCACCATCGACCGCTTCGCGGGTACGGGAAAGAAGGGTTACACCGGCGACGGCGGGAAGGCTTCGGACGCGACCTTTGACGGCCCAAAAGAAATCGACACCGATAAGGCTGGCAACGTGTTCGTTGTGGACACCGAGAACGAAGCGATTCGGCGAATTGATGCCAAAACCGGACTCGTTACGACCGTCGCGGGGAAGGGGCGGACGAAAACGCCGGGCCTCGGTGACAACGGCCCCGCGACGTCCGCGACGCTCGGTCGGCCGCACGGGGTCGCGGTCGGGCCGGACGGGGCACTTTACATTGGTGACACGAACAGTCACCGCATCCGCAAGATGAAATGACTTCACCGCGCCAGGAAATAGCCCGCGGCGAACGCCACACCGAGTAGCACGACCACTGCGCCCGTTAGCAGGGTCGCCTGTTGGGGGGTGAGGACGATCGCGCGGGGCGGTTCGCCGAGGCTCATTGCGTCCGCGCCGGTCACGCGCGCGGGCTTCGGCTGGTCCAGTTCCACGGGAATGTCGCTCAGCCCGAGAATCTCGTCCATATCCCTTTCAAAGAGGGGCCGGTCGTCGGACGCCTTCGGAACCGCTTTTGCGGGAACCTTCGGAACGGGCGGCGGAGCCACCCGCGCCTTCGCTGGCGCCGCACTCACTTTCGCAATAGGCGGCGGGGCCGTCTCCGTCTCTTCCGTGTCGTTCTCTGTGGGCAGGGGCGCTGGTAACGCAGAAAGTGGGGCCGCGCCCGGTTGCGCCATCTGGGTGGCGGGTTTCACCATGCGCTCGGTCGCCACGTTCCCGAGCATCGCGTCCACATCGTCCAGGTTGATGTGCTCGGTCTTCGCGTCGTCGCCCGAATGTGCGGGCACCGTGATGGCGGAGCCGCAGTGCGGGCACGTGGTTTCCGTTCCCGCCTTGCGGGTCGCGATCCCCAGGAGGCGGGCACAGTGAGTGCAGCGGAACCGGATGGGCATTCCGAAGTCTCCGACCAACGGCGGGCCGTGTGAGTGGTTAGTGCAGTATACCCGACGGTCCCGGTCCGGGTGTCCGAATCCGGTGCTTGATCCGCCGACCGCCCCGGGAAACAATAAGTGTCTGAGGCGCGCACCCCGATTGGAGCACCCGATGACCCCACGCCGCACCCGTTTGGCCCTCGCGCTGGTTCTGTTCGTGGGCTGTGCCGCCGTCGCGGTCCCGGCGGAGGTCGTCGTCCTCAAGGACGGGTTCGTCATCCAGGGGGACATGCGGAAGGAGACCGAGGTCGTTGTTGATAAGGCGAGCGGGCGCTCCGTTCCGATCGTGAAAGCCGGCGGGCTCGACATCATCGACGAGGGGCCGAAGTGGACGATCTTCAGCACCCACGCGAAGCAGCTCGGGGCCATTTCCCCGGACATCAAGTTGCGCCCGGAGTACAAGGCGTACACGATGCCGTTCCCGGGGCGGAAGTCGAACAACCCGCTCACCGACATCGGCGAGACCGTGAAGGTCAGCGAGTTCAACTCGAAGTGGATCAGAACGATCGAGGCGAAGTCGTTCGTCGCCGCGAACGCGCACATCGATCAGCAGATCACGCACATCGACCCGCACATGATCTACCTCGTCTCGGCGACGCACCTCTGGCGCCTCTCCTACCGGACGAACGAGTGGGACCCGAAGCTCGTCCGCAAGCTCCTGTTGATGCACCCCGAACTGTCCGAGCCCGACGGCAAGTGCGTTCCCCTCAAGCGTATCGCGCTCGCCAAGTTCATGCTCGACGCCGGCTGGCTCCAGTACGCGAAGGACGAGATGGACCGGCTCAAGCGCGAGTTCACGGCCGCGCTGCCCAAGGACGCACAAGAGGCGCACGACCAGCTCACGAAGGAGATCGACCAGGCCACGGCGGAACTCGTCGTGCGCGAGGCCGAAAAAGCGCTCGCGGCCGGGCGCTACAAGTACGCGGCCGAGGTGCTCGCGATCTTCCCGGAGAAGACCGCCGACTCGAAGGAGGTGGCCCGCGCCGCGAAGGTCGGGGCCGATCTGAAGACCGGCCAGGAGCGCCACGACACCGCCCGGCGGGTGCTGAACGGCCTCATTGATGACGTGAGCGGAACGCGCCCCCTCAACGCGCTCGTCGCGGTCGGCGGGGGCGCGGCGCTGGGTGCCTGGAAGCCGGAAAAGGCCGTCACTTCACAGGCGCTCGAACTCGCGGCGGCGGGCGCGCACGTGTTCGCGGAACTGCACCCGGACTCCGCGATGCGCATCGAAACGTTCGTGACGCTCGCGACCCAGGCCGAGCGGGAGCGCGCGGCCGGCAAGGAGCCGACCAAGAAGCCCGACGAGCTGATCGCCACTGCGATCAGCGGGTGGGCGCTGGGCCGGAACGGTGCCACCCCGAACGTGGAATCGGCGCTCAAAGTTTGGTCCGCGCGCCAGTTGGTGCTCGCGTACCAGCGGGGCGAGTCACCGGCCAGTCGCAACGACGCCCTGTCCCGCTATCGGAAGAACGCGGCCCTCGACATCCCGCAACTCGCGCAGGTCATCTCGCTGTTACCGCCGGCCGAACCGGAGGACCTCAACGACCGCACCGGCAAACCACTTTCGATCGGGAAGACCGTACCCGGGGGCGTTTATCAGCGGACGTCCGCGCCCGCTCCCGGGCACGCCGCGGGCATCGACTACATCGTGAAGCTCCCGCCCGAGTACCACCACGGCCGCGCGTACCCGGTGCTGATCGTTCTCACGCACGCCGGGATCAACCCGGAAGACGTGCTGGGGCCGCTCATGACCGAGTCCGAGAAGAACGGGTACATCGTCGTCGCGCCCGAGTGGACCAACCAGTTCGGGAAGGGCTGGCAGTGGCGCCCGGAAGATCACGTGTACGTGACGGCCGTGCTCCGCGACGCGGTGCGGCACTTCACCGTCGACAACGACCGCGTGTTCCTCTGCGGTGTGGGGGAGGGCGCGAACATGGCGATGGACGTTGGCGCCTCGCACCCGGACCTGTTCGCCGGGGTGGTCCCGATGGCCCCCATTCCCAAATGGGGGAACTTCTTCATCGAGTACTGGCGCAACGCACAGAAATTGCCGTTCTACGTGGTGACGGGCGAACTCGCCGGTCAGTCGCTCCCCAACCTGCGGCACATCTTCGCGAACTGGACGCGCCACGGGTTCCCGGCCGTGATGACGATCTACAAGGGGCGCGCGGTCGAGTGGTTCGCCGCGGAGACGCCGACGATTTTCGACTGGATGAGTCGCAAGACCCGCGTGAACGGCACCGCGACGCTGGCCCTGGGCAGCAACCGCCAATCGTGGGCCATGTTGCGCGAGAACGACAACCGGTTCTACTGGCTCCAGGCGGACAAGGTCGTCGTGGGGAAGAACGGGGGGGCGATCGTCCCGGCGCTGATGCAGGGCGACGTTCGGGGGAACTTGATCGACTTGAAGTGCGACAAGGTGAAGCACCTCACCGTGTGGCTGAGTGCGGAGATGATCGACTGGACGAAACCGGTGAAAGTGCAGATCAACGGCTCGGTACCGTCGGGCTGGTCCAAGGCGAAGGCAATCGAGCCGAGCCTGGACGTGCTCCTCGAGGACTACCACGAGCGCGGCGACCGGCGCATGCTGTTCCTGAACAAACTGGAACTCAAGACGGTGCCGTGATGGTGTGCCCGACGTCGGGCGAACGACCTGTGCGAGTGAGATCGAACGAAGAGTTTTGACAGGATTAACAGGATCGACGGGATAAGCCGTGCCGGGCGAACGGCCGGCACAAGCCGCCGACCGTCACCGCCACTTGGCCTTAACCGAGGTCCACTCCGTAGGTGGGAGATGAACCTGGGGAACCCATATCTATCCGGGGTAACCACTGCGGGCCGCCGTCACTCTGCAACAGGTTGCTTGGCCCGAGCTGACGCTCTTGTTGGCCGCTCAGCGAACCGACCAATGAGCCGAGACGCCAGCCCGAGAATGCCCCAAGCCATGAAAGCGAGGGTCCAGCACGCGAAGATGAATGGCAAGAACAATGTGTGATCGCCTGCGAGCAGGACCGGAATCACCGTTCCCAATACCAAGAGGATCGCGAGCACGTCGTTTCTCCAATGGCCCACCGAGGGATCACGCTTATTCGCCTCATCTTCCGATCGGCTTACTCCGCGTAGATAAAAACGGGTAATCAAGAATGCCAACATGCAGAATTGAATCCAAAGAAAGGGCATTTCGACAGCCACAATCGCAGCGATGTCTCGTCCAGTAGTTGAGCTATCTCGATGCTGCCAAATCCACCAAGCCGAATAGCTGAGCCACAGAGAACCGACGCAAGCGATAAGCAGCGCCCGATCTGAGCCACGCTGGAAACCGCGGGACCGAGCTAACCACAATCCGAAGCTCACCGTGGCCAAAGCTAAGAAGAGAGGAGCCGAAAATTGATACCACAACATCTGTTCGGTCGGAATCTGTACCTGATAGGAAGGTGGACGCATATTCGCCGGGATCGACACTGATTGTGGAGACACGGTGAACCGCCTGTGTGGGCGAACAGTGTTTCTGCTGGTCAGCACAGCACGGGAATTGCGACCCGAATGTTAACCTCGACCTAGACGCTCTCCAACGATATTTGCGGAGCAATAGCCGATCCCGCACTACCAACCAACCATCTGATGTTGGTGCTTGTTTATCCCGTAACAGCACAGCCCGGGGTTGAAACCCCGGGTGTGGATTTCTTACCCCGCTTCTTTTTCACTCGCATCGCCGTTACCGAACGTCTTGCGGAACGCCTTCAGGTGCTCCGCGAGCAGCGGTTTCAGCGCTCCGGTGTCCAGGTGATTGCCGGTCACGAGCCACAGTTTTAGTACCTCGCTCCCGTCCGCGCGGTCGCCCTCGACGGTCACGTTGCGGCCGAAGTTTTCGTACTGCGAGAGCTTCGCCGATCCGCGCCGGCCCGTGAACCAGACTTCAAGGGCGTCGTGCTCTTTCGTCTTGAGCCGCGCCCAGAACCGTGACATCCCCTTCGGGTACACGGTCACTGCGTCGCGCACGTCCCACTTGAAGACCAGCGTCGGATCGACGTCTTGGAGCAGTTTCACGAGCCGTGGGAGGATCGCGCGGTCCCACTTCGCACCTCGACCCAGCGGGAACCCCTTCTCGCCGAGGTGCCACTTCTCGCCGTCCTTCTTCCAGGGCATGTTGCCCTCGATCCCGCCCGCGGTTGTGTCGCTGAGCCCCTGGATAATTTCAACAGCGCGGGTGAGGAACTCGCGGAACGCGGGCGTATCGATCTCGGACTTCTTGTGAACGGTGACCGTGACCGTTTGCCAGCCCGATGCGTTGTGAATTTCGACGCGGTTGGCGTCGCGCGAGTACCCTTCGAGCCCCGGTGTGTCGGAGAGCGGCGGGATCGCGAGCTTCGCCGCCAGTTGGTCCTGTTTGAACGGCCGACCCGGGAGCGGGAACACGAGCTTCATGTACGCTTCGTGCCCGGTCATCGCGTGGAGGAACCAGCCGTCGGCCTTGCGCGGGGTGGGGATCTCCACGACGCTGCGGTGGTTCCACTTTGTATCGGGGAACGTGCCGAGCTCGTAAATAAGCTCAACGACCCACGAGAGCGCCTCGCCGTCCCACTTCACCGGTTTGCCCGTGGTGGTAACGCGGTCCCGGGTGTGCCAGCCCGGGCCGTCCGCTTCCCAGGGAAGTTTTTGGTCCTTGCCCACGTCGGAGATGTCGAGGTCGCCCTCGCGCTTGGCGAGCGCGGCCTTCGGGTCGAACTTCGGGCGCTCGGCGAACGGCCCGGCCTCGATCACCCCCTTCAGGATGCGCCCGGTGTGCGTCGGGGCGCCGGCGCCGAACTGCTGGACCACCTCTTCCGGCGAGCCCTGCGCGACCACCTGGCCGCCCCCGCCGCCGGCCTCCGGTCCCATGTCGATGACCCAGTCCGCGGTCTTGATGACGTCGAGGTTGTGCTCGACCGTAATCACCGTGTTCCCGAGATCGACTAGCCGCTGGAGCACTTCGAGCAACTTGCGGATGTCGTCGAAGTGAAGCCCGGTCGTCGGCTCGTCGAGCAGGTAGAGCGTCTTCCCGGTGCTCGGGCGCGCGAGTTCCGCGGCGAGCTTCACGCGCTGGGCCTCGCCGCCGGACATGGTGGGCGCGGGCTGCCCGAGTGCCATGTACCCGAGACCCACGTCTTCGAGCGTTTGGAGCACGTGCCGGATTTTCGGGATGTTGTTGAAGAGCCCCAGCGCCTCGCTGATCCGCATGTTCAGTACGTCGGCGATGGACTTGCCGTGGTACCGCACCGCGAGCGTTTCGGGGTTGTACCGCGTGCCGTTGCAGGTGTCGCACTCCACCCACACATCGGGGAGGAAGTGCATCTCGATCACCTTCTGACCCATCCCCTCGCACGCCTCGCACCGCCCGCCCTTTTGGTTGAAGCTGAAGCGCCGCGGGTGGTACCCGCGCACTTTGGATTCGGGCAGGCGCGCGAACAATTCGCGGATCAGCTCGAACACGCCGGTGTAGGTCGCGGGGTTCGAGGACGGCGAGTTACCGATCGGGTCTTGATCGACGTTGATGATCTTGTCGACGAACTCGAGCCCCTGGATGTCGTCGTGGGCCGCGCCCGCGGTTCGCGCGCGGTGCAACTTCCGCGCGAGCGTGTTGTAGAGCACTTCATTTACAAGAGACGACTTCCCGGACCCGCTCACCCCGGTCACAGCGACAAACGCCCCAAGAGGGATGTGAACGTCCACGTTCTTGAGGTTGTGTTGCCGCGCGCCGAGGATGCTGAGGGCGTGACCCAGCGGCGACCGTGCGGCGACGGAAGGCAACCCCTCCCCAACCCCTCCCCTAAACGGAGAGGGGCTTAAAACCGGCGCCGGAACTTGCGCTGCTTTTTTGGCTTTCTCCCCCTTCCTTTTTAGGGAAGGGGGTTGGGGGGTTAGATTTCTACTCCCCTCCGCCGTGCGCCGGTTCGTCGGGACCGGAATGGCGAGCTTGCCGCTCAGATACTTACCAGTGAGTGAATCCGGGTTCTTCGTGACCTGTTTAGGCGTGCCACTCGCGGTGATTTCTCCCCCGCGGTCGCCGGCGCCGGGTCCGAAGTCGAGTAAGTGGTCGGCTGCCGCGATCACTTCACGGTCGTGCTCGACGACCACCAGCGTGTTGCCGAGGTCGCGGAGGCGGTGCAGTGCCTGGAGCAGTCGCTCGTTGTCGCGCGGGTGGAGCCCGATCGTTGGCTCGTCGAGCACGTACAGCACGCCCGTCAGCCCGCTGCCGATTTGGGACGCGAGCCGGATGCGCTGCGCTTCGCCGCCCGAGAGCGTTGGGCCTTGTCGGGCGAGCGTGAGGTAATCCAACCCGACATCGACGAGGAACTTGAGGCGCGACGCGATCTCGCGCAGCACTTCGCCCGCGACCTGTCGTTCCGTCTTCGTCAGTTTCAGCGCATCGAACATGGCGAGCGTGTCGCCGAGTGACTTCGCGCAGAGTTCGCCGAGCGTAAGTCCCGCGAACCGCGTGGCCGCCGCATCGGAACGAATCCGCGCACTGCGACAGGCTGAGCAGGGCACTTCGTCCACGAGGTGGTCGAGCCGCTGGCGGTACACCCACGACACGCGCGAGGCTTCGTCCACCGCGGGGAACAAACCCTTGTACTGAAATCGCGGAGCGTGAGTTCGCAGTGCGGCGGGAGCCGGTTTCTTGCCCTTAGTTTTCGGTTCCGAGTTCCGCGTTCCGGGTTCCGTGCTCAGCTCGACCCAGGCGTCGCCCGTACCGTGAAGCACCGCGCGCTGGTGGGCCGGGTCGAGTTTGCCGAACGCGGTGTCGAGCGAGAACCCGACGTGCTTTGCCAGTGCTTCCGCAAACGGCAACCACGGTGATCCTTTCTCCAGTGACGGCCACGCGGTCACCGCGCCGGCGCGGAGCGAGAGGTTCGTATCACCGAGGAGGAGGTTGGCGTTCGCGCCACGCTGGAACCCCAGGCCTTCGCACGTGGGGCACCACCCGAGCGGGCTGTTGAACGAGTAGTGGTGCGGGTTGAGCGGCTCGAAGCTCAGGTTGCAGTGCTCGCACGCGAGGTGTTGCGAGAACTTTTCCACCTTCCACTTGGCTTCATCGACATCGGCTTCGACGTAGGCGATGTGCATCACGCCGCGTCCGAGGTCGAGCGACTGTTCGACCGCTTCGGCGATCCGGGTCCGCGTCCCGGGCTTCACCACGTTGCGATCGACCACGACCTCGACGTTGTGCTTGCGGCGGTGGTCGATTTGGGGCGGTTCGTCGATGGTGTAACTCTTGCCGTTGACACGCATCCGCGTGTACCCGGTGCGCCGGATCTCGTCGAACAGCGTGTCGTACTTCTCCTGCCCCTTGCGCTCCAGCGGGGCCATGATGTAGAGCTTCGTCCCTTCCGGGAGTGACAGTACCTTGTCAACGATTTCGTCCGCGGTCTGCGTGCCCACGGGCCGCGAGCAGTTCGGGCAGTGGCGCTGGCCGAGCCGCGCAAACAGAATTCGCAGGTAGTCGTAAATCTCGGTGACGGTACCGACCGTGCTGCGCGGGCTCTTGCTCGTCGTCTTTTGTTCGATGCTGATGGCCGGTGACAGCCCGGTGACGTGTTCCACGCGAGGCTTCTGAACCTGCCCCAAGAACTGCCGGGCGTAGCTGGAGAGCGACTCGACGTAGCGGCGCTGGCCCTCGGCATAAATCGTGTCGAGCGCGAGCGACGACTTGCCCGACCCCGACGGCCCGCAGAACACACTCATTTTTTCGCGCGGCAACCGGGCCGACACGTTCTTGAGGTTGTGCTGGCAGGCGCCCTCAACACACAAGTGCGTGATGTACTCCTGACCCGTGCTCGGTGCGGCTTTGGTGGTCTTCTTCTTGCTGTTCGCTGCTTTCTTGGTGGATGCGAGCAGCGGCGCGAGCGCCTGGCCGGTGTAAGACTCCTTGGACTTCGCGACTGTCTCCGGCGTCCCTGCGACGACAATCTGACCGCCACCGGAACCGCCCTCGGGTCCGAGATCGATCACCCAGTCCGCGGTCTTTATCACGTCAAGGTCGTGCTCGATCACGAGCACGGTGTTCCCCTGCTCGGCGAACCCGTGGAGCACTTCGAGCAGTTTGCGCACGTCCTCGAAGTGGAGCCCGGTCGTCGGTTCGTCGAGGATGTAGAGCGTCTTACCAGTGGAACGCCTGACAAGTTCTTTCGCGAGCTTGATGCGCTGGGCTTCGCCGCCCGAAAGTGTCGGGGACGGCTGGCCCAACTTGATGTAGTCGAGGCCGACGTCGTGGAGCGTCTGCACCATCAGGCGCACTTTCGGGACGTGCTCGAAGTGTTCGAGCGCCTCCGCCACTTCCATTTCCAGCACGTCCTGGATCGACTTGCCCCGATACTTCACCTGGAGCGTTTCGCGGTTGAAGCGCCGGCCCTCACAGACGGGACACTGCACCCACACGTCCGCGAGGAAGTCCATTTCGAGCTTGTTCGCGCCGTTGCCTTCGCACGCTTCGCACCGGCCGCCGGGCTTGTTGAAGCTGAAGCGGCCGGGCTGGTACCCGCGCACCTTCGCGTCCGACATTTCCGCGTACAGCGAACGAATCTCGTCCCAGAGCTTGATGTAGGTCGCGGGGTTCGAGCGCGGGGTTCGGCCAATCGGCGTCTGGTCGATGTCGATGACTTTGTCGATGTGCTCCGTGCCCTCGACTCGGTCGCAGAATGCTGAAGAGGGAAGGGCGAGGGCCGAATCCGCCGTTTCCTCGGCTTCTTCCTCCTGATTCGCTTTGCTGCCATCAACCTTCATCTGTCCGCGGAGCACGTCATTAATGAGCGACGACTTGCCCGACCCGCTCACGCCGGTGATGCACACGAACACGCCGAGCGGGATCTCGGCTGTAACGTTCTTCAGGTTGTTGTGCTTAGCCCCAACGATACGCAGAGTTTTGCCGTTGGGTTGTCGGCGCTTGGCCGGAACCTCGATCTTCTTCGCGCCGGTGAGGTACTGCCCGGTGAGGCTGCGCGGTTCCGCGAACACCTCGGCGGGTGTGCCGGCCGCGACCACCTCACCCCCGCCAACGCCGGGACCGGGGCCGAAGTCCACGAGGTAATCAGCCGCGCGCATCGTGTCCTCGTCGTGTTCGACCACGAGGACCGTGTTGCCCATGTCGCGGAGGCGTTCGAGGCTCGCGAGTAGGCGCGCGTTGTCGCGCGGGTGCAGCCCGATGCTCGGTTCGTCGAGCACGTACAGCACGCCTACCAGCCCGCTGCCAATCTGTGAGGCGAGCCGGATGCGCTGGGCTTCACCCCCCGAGAGCGACGGCGCCTGTCGGTCGAGCGTGAGGTAGTGCAGCCCGACGTTCAGCAGGAACCCGAGCCGCGCGCGAATCTCCTTCAGCAGTTCGCCCGCGACGACCTTCGAGGTGGTCGAAATCGTCTGTTCGTAGTCGTTGAACCACGGCATCAGGTCGCCGATGGGCGTGTGCCCGACTTCCACGAGCGTGCGCCCGCCGACGCGGACGGCCCGCGCTTGCGGGTTGAGGCGCTGGCCGTCGCACGCGGGGCAGTGGACCCGGCGCATGTACTTTTCGAGCTGCATGCGCCGCGGACCGGCTGCGGTCTTTTTGAACTGCGCGATCAGTTGCGGTACGATCCCCTCCCATTTCCCGCCGTGCTTCCAGACTTTTCCGCCGCGCTGTTTCCACTCCCAAACGATGTGCGCATCTCCACCTCCTTGAAGGATGAGGTCTTGGTGCGCGGCCGAGAGCTTGCTCCAGGGTGTCTTCAGATCAATTCCGAGTGACTTCGCTACCCCCTCGAAAATGTGCTTCCGCCACCGGCCCATTCCCCTAAGCGGCCCCACAATCGGAATTGCGCCTTCGTAGAAGCTGAGTGCCGGGTCCGGGATCAGCAGGTCGGGGTCGAAGGTGTAGAGCGTGCCCAACCCGTCGCAGGCCGGGCACATCCCGTGCGGGCTGTTGAAGCTGAATAGCTGGGGGGTCGGCGGTTCGTAACTGATGTTGCAGTGCGTGCAGGCGTAATGCGCCGACAGCAGGATGTCCGAGAATCGCGGAGCGCGGAGTTCGGAGCGCGGAATTTCGGAATCGGCTTCCTTTGCTTCCGGTTCTTCCTTTTCCGGTTCGACGGAAATGATGAGGTTGCCTTCGGCGAGGTTCAGTGCCTGCTCGACCGCCTCGGCAACGCGAACCCGGAAATTGCCGTCTTCCGTTCCGCGTTCCGCGTTCCGCGTTCCGCGCTTTTGGAGCCGATCGACGACGATTTCGATGGTGTGCTTGATGCGCTTGTCGAGCTTCAGGTCGTCGGTCAACTTCACGAGCTGACCGTCGACGCGGGCGCGGACGTACCCGCGCTTCACCATGTCCGCGAAGAAGTCCTTGAACTCGCCCTTCTGCCCGCGCACCACCGGCGCGAGGAGCTGGAACCGCGTGCCCTCGGGGAGCGCGAGAATGCGGCCGATGATCTGTTCGCGCGTCTGGGCCGTAATCGGCCGTTCGCATTTCGGGCAGTGACCTTGTCCCAGGCGGGCATAGAGTACCCGGAGGAAGTCGCTCACTTCGGTGATGGTGCCGACCGTGCTCCGGGGGTTGCGCCCGGCGGTCTTCTGCTGGATGCTCACCGACGGGGACAGACCGCCGATGTAGTCCACGTCCGGCTTCGGCAACTGGCCGAGGAACTGTCGGGCGTAGCTGGAGAGTGACTCGACGTAGCGGCGCTGGCCTTCGGCATAAATCGTGTCGAACGCGAGCGACGATTTGCCGCTCCCGCTCACGCCGGTGAAGACGATGAGCTTGTTGCGCGGGAGTTCGAGGTTCACCCCGCGCAGGTTGTGTTCGCGCGCCCCACGGACGACGATACTCTTGGTGTCCATCATGCCCGGAGACTCCTCCTGAGTGTCGAACGCGACCTGGGCTTTCAGCGAGCGCGAAGGGTACAGATGGTTACTATACGGCTAGTGAACGGGAGTGGATAGGCGAAGTCGGCAAAGCCGGTAGCTTGGTGGGCGGAGCAATTCGGAACAACAGTACATGCTGTAAAGTCAACCGGATTCTCATTCTTATCTCATGAGCTCGTTGGCGTGGTATAGTTTCATTTACACGCGCTGGACCAGTTTTCGGGTACTTCCGGGAACTTCGGCTCTGGGCGGAACGTCGAACCGGTAGAAGTCGTGAACGACGACGATCGCCGGCTCATCGCGGACTGTCTGGGCGGCCGACGGGATGCCTTCGGAGAGTTGGTATCCCAATACCAGGCAAGACTTTATAACTCCGCGCTGCGCCTGGTACTTAGCCCCGAGGATGCCGCTGACGTCGTTCAGGACACGTTCCTGAGCGCCTATCAGGCGCTACACACCTTCAAAGGTGATGCCGAATTTTTCACGTGGTTGTACAGGATTGCGTTCAATACCGCAATTAGTTTGAAACGGAAGAAGAAGCCGTCTGTTAGCTTGGAGAATCACACGCGGGAGACCGGCCTCGACCCAGATGACCCGTCCGAGTACGTCAAGCCGTCTGCCGCGCTCGAACGAACCGAGGACGAACAGCAGTTAAGTGACGCGATCGCGAGGCTTTCCACTGAACACCGCGATGTTCTCGTGTTGAAAGACCTCGAGGGAATGAAGTACGAGGAGATCGCCGAGGTGCTGGAGGTGCCAATCGGGACGATCCGTAGTCGCTTGCACCGGGCACGATTGGAACTCAGGGACTTGCTCGTTTCCCCCAATGGCCGTGAATCGCGTGGCGCGCGTGAAGAACGCGAAGGACGTGCGGAGCACGGAGAGCGGGAAGGTCGGGGCGAATTTCACGTGGACGATGTGAACACCCCGCGACCGAGCGATACCGCAAGAGACGCAAGAAACGCAGGGAGCGAAGAGAAAGAACCCCCTACTCAGTCGCGCCCGACTCGCCGGGGCGATTGAAGCGAACGAACATGACTCCTGCTCAACTCGAACTGATTACCGCCGCGGTCGACGGAGAACTGTCCCTGACAGAAACTCGGGGGCTGCGCCGGCTGCTGTCGAACTCCCCCGACGCTCGCTCACTCTACGCGAAACTGAAGGTCGACCGCGACCGCGTGCGCGCTCTGACACGAATGGCCCCGCCGGTCGATCTGCACGCCAAAATCATGGCTCGCGTCGCCACGATCACGCCTGCGCCGCGCGTGAAACCAAAGTCGTTCACTCAACCCGCACCCGTGCCGCCTCCCGCCCGATCTCGATCGACGGGTATTCTGGCGTGGGCGCCGGTCGCGGTCGCGGCGAGTGTGTTCCTGTGTGTGGCCGCCGGCTCGTTCGCGTTCTTCACCGGTCAAGCCGGTACCAGTACGGCCACGAAGACTCAGTGGTCGAATGTGCTTCCCGCTCCGCAAGACGGCCCGTCAACCATTCCGTCGCCGATTGAACCGCGACCCGACCCGAACACGACCGCGCACAAAGATTCTTCGATTCCGTCGGCTCCCGAACCGCACGCCGCTCTACCAACTGCGGTCGTCATCGCGCCCGAACCGCGTTCAGTGGCGCCCGATCTGATCGGCTCCCCGCTGTTCCCCAAACTTCCGCCGTTCGATCGCGTAGAGGTGCGGTTGCCGTTCCTGCGGTCGGTCACGGACCTTGGCCGTGAAGACATCAGTCAAGAATTGCTCGACGAACTGCGACGCGATCCCGATCCGGTGTTCAAGTTCGATCTCTTTGTGCGCGATACGGCTCGCGGGGCCGAAGTCTTCCAGAACGCCGCGAAAGCGAGCGGCCTAGCGGTATCTGCGGACGCCGCGACACTCGAAAAACTGAAGAAGAAGCAGGCCCACGCGGTCGTGATTTACACCGAGAGTCTGACTGCCGCGGAACTGGCTGTGTTGTTCGCGAAACTTTCAAGCGAGGACGCGAAGTTCTCCCCGAAGGTGTGCGACTCCCTCCACGCCACCCCGGTCGTGCGCTCCGACGAACTCGAATTGAAGGCGATTCTGGGTGTGGACGCGGGGCTGTTCAAGCGGACGGGGCAGGGGGATAAGACCCACGACAAAACCGACCCCAAGCACGTGAGCGCCGGGACGATTGACAGCGTGGTGAAGTCGGTGACGACCCCGCCGTCGAAGCCGGGCGAAAAGCACGCGGTGCTGCTGACGTGGCAGACGACCCACGCGACCATCGCCCGCACGAACCCGTCGCTGTCCACAGAACTGAAACACTACCTCGCAAAGCGCGGCACCCGCAAGCCGAACGCCGTTCCCGCGATCATTGTCATCCGCCCGGTGGGGTGAGACATTAGATCAGCAGCTTAAATTCTGTTGGGATGCCGCGGAACTATTTCCGCGGCTTTTTTGTTTTATGTGCTCGGCCTTTTGGCGGCTGAGTGACCGCCTCATCTGGCTATAAGCCGCCAACGTTGACTGACTTTGACAACGAGGCAATAGTTGGGTAATATTCCATTACTAAACAATTGAGCACTGTTAAATTGGATGTCCAACAACCTCATTTAAAATACCACAACCGCCATGTCAAAAAAACAAACGAACCGTAGCCAAACACCAAAGAAAAAGTCCGTAGCGCAGCCAACTTTTAAACCAAAGGGCAAGACGACTCCAAATCAGCGCGAACTCACCGAACCATCTCGACCGACCGTAAAACGGCTTTTCGCCCTATCCGGAAACCGTTGTGCATTTCCAAACTGCCAAATTCCAATTGTTGACTCAATTAGTGGGTCAATCGTCGGCGAAATTTGTCACATCAAAGGAGAGAAGGAAGGCTCTGCACGACACGATCAAAATCAACAAAATTCAGAAAGGCATAGTTTCGACAACCTGATTCTACTGTGTGGTAGACATCATAAGGTAATTGACGACAACGAATCAAAGTATCCTGTCTCGTTCCTCATCAACGTGAAGGGCAAGCACGAAACAGGTCAACCAAAGACTCGAGCATTAAGCAACGAGCAGACTGACCGTCTAATTGCGTCGGTTCCGGGAAATCGAGTCGTCAATCGCACCACTGTCAAAACACGGAATCAGTTGGGAGGCATGAATGCTAACACAATTATCAATCAATTTACTTTACCCACGGACGACGAACAGGTCACTGTAGAGGGTTTGTTGAACATCGGGGCAGTCTGGAACTCATTGAAAAGATCGGCTGTCCTGGGTTAGAGTTGCGAGTTATCTGCCGATCTCGCAGACCGGCGAAGATAAGCAAAGCTGTAATCTGTGCCGAAGGCCGAGGGTTCGTGGCAGCGATGGAAGCAGGTTTCGGTGCATCGTTCAACTATGATCCGCCAGATGGACATGAAATCGAAACACTGATGCAGGAGTTGATTCCACTCTCGCCGCGTGACTCAGCGGAAGGGTACGTTCTCAATCGTGACGATGTTCGCCGGTTTTTCCTGCCAATGTGTATTCCAAATGTGGGTGTTTTCCTCACACTTCCTTCCAACCAAGTCAGTATTCGCGTCGAGTTCTTCGATCAATCCGTATGCACTCTGCTAGTGGGAGATAAAGTCCAAGCTGCCCTCAAAGGTGTGCTGGAAGTACACAGCGATCAGAAGTATGAATTGAAGGTATGCCCCCCTATGAGCATTAGCTGTACTTCTCGAAGGCATGCGCGAGTCGGCCGGCTTGTTGGAACTACCAACCCAAATCACGTTTCATTCGTTGCCGCTGCATTCCAACAGCCGAGTACTGGGCGCACCCGCAAGGTCGAATACGGCGTTGCCATCGGGGAAAACCCCGCTACTCAAGAACACACGATCGGTTTGCAACTCATCCACGCCGGTGATGAGCCGATCGATCAGCTCGTGGTTGCCTTTGTCGCTCAGGGATGTTCAGACTTGCCGTTCGTGGCGGGTCAGCAGGGACCATTTCCCCCAGGGGGAACGCGGACATTTACCTTGCCCTTTCGGACGGTCCCGGAACTGCAAAGATTGGTTGGCACACTAGCTCCTGATCACTTTGCAATTGTCATTCGTTCTGAGAACGAAGAGTTGCTCCGTCTCGCAGGCACACAGGTTCAGAGTATTGTCGCGTATTTGGAGAAAGTCACTCGTGGGGAAGTTAAGGAGACGTAACCAAATCCCACTGGCGGCTGCGAGGCGAGTTCACGTGCTCCGCCCGTAACCCCTTCGTAACAGCCCCGTCGCGTTCCAAGCGCATTTCCCGCAGCCGTCGTCATAATGACAGGCGCGTCGGCTCCGGCCGCGCTGTTCACACTTGGAGGTGCGCCATGCGGTTCCTGCGATCCACACTCGCCGTACTCGTCGCAGCGCTCGCGAGCGCCAGTTCCGCGTCCGCGTCGGGGATACTGATCCCCGAAGACAAGAAGCTCCCGCCCCTCGCGATGGTAAACCACAAGGTGACAGTCGCCATCGACGAACAGGTGGCGATCACCACCGTCGAGCAGACGTTCCGCAACCACACCGACCGCAACCTCGAAGCCACGTACCTGTTTCCGGTGCCCAAAGGGGCGAGCGTGGACAAGTTCACCATGTGGGTGGACGGCAAAGAGATGGGCGGCGAGCTCCTCGACGCCAAACACGCACACAAGGTTTACACCGACATCGTTCGGCGCACCCAAGACCCCGGGCTGCTCGAATACCTGGGGAACAGCCTGCTCCGGTTGAGCGTCTTCCCGGTGCCGCCGAAGGGCGATCAGAAGATCAAAATCAGCTACAAGTTCGTGGCGCAGAAGGACGGGAACGTCGTCGAGTACATCTACCCGCTCAAGACCGATGGCAAAGCCACCCGCACGCTCGAACAGTTCTCGGTGAACCTCACCATCAAGTCCCGGCACGCGGTCCAGAACGTGTACAGCCCGACGCACGCGATCACGACCACGCGCAAAGGCGACCGGGAAGTGAACGTCGCGTTCGAGCGCAACCAGGCGATTCTCGACAAGGATTTTCAGCTCTACTACGGCTTCGGCGACCAGGACATTGGGCTCACGCCGCTCCTCTACAAGCCGATCACCAGTGAGGACGGCTACTTCATGTTCCTGGTGTCGCCGCAAGTCGAAGCCGAAAAGAAGCGCGTCCCGCGCGACCTCGTGCTCGTGCTCGATACGTCGAGCAGCATGTCGGACATCAAGATGCAGCAAGCGAAGAAGGCGCTCAAGTTCTGCCTGACACAACTAAAGGCGGAAGACCGGTTCGCGATCCTGAAGTTCTCCACAAGCGTTATGCCATTCCGAGACAAACTCGTGGAGGCCAACAAGGACTATTTGGAAGCCGCAAACAAGTGGGTTGATGGGCTGAAGACCAGTGGCGGCACCGCGATTTGGCCCGCCCTCGACCAAGCCCTGGGGATGCGCTCGGACGACCCGTCGCGGCCGTTCACAATGGTATTTTTCACCGACGGTCAGCCGACTGTGGACGAAACGAACCCGGACAAGATCGTGAAAAATGTGATGGGGAAGAACAGCGGAAACACCCGCATCTTCACTTTTGGTGTGGGCGATGACGTGAACGCCGCGATGCTCGACCAGCTCGCCGATTCGACGCGCGCCATCGCGACTTACGTTCGCGAAGCCGAGGACATCGAATCGAAAGTTGCCAGCCTGTACGCGAAGATCAGTAACCCAGTTCTGACCGACGTGAAGCTCGCCACGACCGGCGGTATCCAACTCCACGAGATTTACCCGCCGAAACTCCCGGACTTGTTCCAGGGCACACAACTGGTCGTGATCGGTCGTTACACCGGCAACGGCCACTCCGCGATCAAACTCACCGGGATGGTGGGGAAGGAGAAGCAGGAGTTCGTTTACGAATTGAACTTCCCGCCCAAAACCGAGAGCGACACCGGTAAGGACTTCGTCGAACCGTTGTGGGCGCGCCGCAAGGTCGGGTACATCCTCGATCAGATCCGCGTGAATGGCGAAAAGAAGGAACTGATCGACGAAGTTGTGGCGCTGGCGAAGCGGTACGGGATCGCAACTCCGTACACGAGCCACCTCGTGGTGCCGGACGGCGCGATGCCGGTGGTCCCGCCGACCGTTCGGCCTGGTGATCCGAAGTTGCCGCGCCCGGTCACGTTCCCGGCTGCCCCGATTGCCGGGGGCGGCTTGGGTGCCGCGTCGGGTATCCTCGCCGGTCCGGGCGGGGCGCCGCAGCGCGTTGAAGACTTCGCAAAAAATCAGGCCGCTGGCGACAAGGGCGATGGCAAGAGCGGACTCGCGGGGAACCGCGGCATCATGACCGAGCAGCAAGTCAAGGAAGCCGTCGACAAGGTCAAAGCGGAGAAAGATCCGACCGCCCGAGCGAAGATGACCGAAGAGTTGATGCGGTATCAGGCCCAGAAAAAGACATGGGACGATGCCGATCGTGCGCTCAAGGGAGGGAAGAGCGGCTACCAGACGGGGCAGCTCGGCGTGGACCTCTCGTGTGCGGCAAACAACCTCCGCAACCAGGACCGCGTGAGCCTGACCGCGAACCGGCAAGTTTACGGCCGAAACTGCTTGGAAATCGGCGGTGTGTGGATCGATGATGCGTACAAGGCCGACACGAAATCGGTGACTGTGAAGGCCCAGAGCGATGCGTACTTCCGCATCCTCGAAAAGCACCCGCAAATCAAAGACGTGTACCGGCTCGGGAACCACGTTGTTTGGATGACACCGAGCGGTACGGCACTTGTCGTTGACCTGAACGGCGGCAAAGAAACGCTAGAAGACAGTGAAATCGACGCACTGTTCGTCAAGAAGTAGCTGATCTTGCTGAAACGCGGGTCGCACTGCATAGTCGGTGCGACCCGCAAAATTGTACACACAGTACGTCCGATAGTAAATGTTATGTAATGATTGAGAGCCGAGTGCTCTGACCCGAGTACGGAAGGGTGCTCGGCTCACGTTTTCTCATGGCGTTCCGCGTTCGAGGATGGCACAATCCAGCCGCCTTCTTACACAGGAGCTTCTCCCATGCTGTCGCGAAAGCTGGATCGCCGATCATTCCTCGCCACAACTGCGGCTACGACCGTCGGACTGTTAACCACTCGGACCGCATCGGCCGTAGAGGATTTCGCCGGGTTCGCAGTCGGCGTGCAGACCTACACGTTCCGCAACTTCGACCTGGAACAGATGCTGAAGCGGACAAAGGAACTCGGGCTAAAGTCGGGCGAGTTCTACGCCAAACACATCCCGATCGAGAGCCCGCCCGAGAAACTCAAAGCGATTCTCGCACTGTGCAAGGAATACGATGTAACGCCGATGGGGTTCGGGGTCGTCGGGTTCAGCAAGAACCACGAGGCGAACAAGAAGCTGTTCGACTTCGGCAAATCGATCGGTGTGAAGTACCTGAGCGCTGATCCGTCGATGGACAGTTTCGACAGCCTCGACAAACTGTGCGAAGAGTACAAGATCGCCATTGCGATTCACCCGCACGGGCCGGTCGGGGAAGGGAAGCGCCATCGGTGGTGGTCGGCAGAGCAGATTCTGAAGGCGGTCAAGGATCACCACAAACTCATCGGCACCTGCCTCGATACCGGACACCTCATCCGCATGGCCACGCTGGGGGAAAAGCTCGATCCGGCTGAACAGGTTAAGGTTATGGGCGATCGCAACTTCGCCTTGCACCTCAAGGACCACGACAACAAGAAGGACACCGATGTGCCGTTCGGTGACCCGACCGGTGTGCTCGATGTGCCCGCGGTGCTGAAGGCGCTCAAAGCCGTGAAATTCGCCGGACACATTGCGATCGAATACGAAGCAAACGCCGATAACCCGTCACCGGACATGAAGAAGTGCGTCGCGTTCGTTAAAGAGGCGGCCGCGAAGATCGCCTGACGCGGTCCGCGCACCTAAAATTGGGTGCGCGCCGTATAATCTTTCAGTAGGTACACGCACCCTCGCGGACCGGTCGCGGGGGTGTTGCGTTTTGTTTCCGCGCCCTCTCCAGGCAAGTACCAAATGACGGCTGAGGAAATCACCGAACTGCGACAACGGCGGTACAACGCGACCGTCGTATCACTGAAGCTCCTGAACCCCGATCTGATGGTCCTTCGAGTCAAACCGGACTTTCCCCGCCCACCGCACCACCCGGGGCAATACTGCACGCTCGGTTTGGGCTACTGGGAACGGCGCACGGAAGGTTGCCAGCTCGAAGCGCTCGGTGCCGGGGACGAGACGAAAGTCGTCCGCCGGGCCTATTCGATTAGCTCTTCGATTTACGGCGAACCCGGGCGCCTCATGCGCCTGGAAGACAACGACTGGCTCGAGTTTTACATTGTACTTGTGCGCGAGAACGCGGACGGTCGCGTGCCGGCGCTGACCCCGCGATTGTTCTCACTCGGTGAAGGCGATCGCATTCAGATCGGCGAGCGGATTACGGGGCACTACACGCTCGACCCGGTGAAACCCGGGGATAATGTGATCTTCCTCGGCACCGGGACCGGCGAAGCGCCCCACAACTACATGACGTGGGAGCTTCTCAGCCGCGGTCACACGGGGAAGATCGTCAATGCGTGCTGCGTGCGGTACGCTCGCGATCTCGGCTACCGTGATACGCACAACCACCTGATGGGGCAGTTCCCGAACTACATCTACCTCGCGCTGACAACGCGCGAGCCGGGAGCCACGCGAAAGGTTTACATCCAGGATCTGATTACGAGTGGGGAACTCGAAGAGCGAATCGGCGAACTTCTCGACCCGGCAAAAACGCACGTATTCTTGTGTGGCAACCCGAAGATGATTGGCGTGCCACACCGGGATCGGGAAACCGGAACTCTGACGTATCCGCAGCCCGTTGGTGTGATCGAGGTACTGGAGGCGCGCGGCTTCAAAGCCGATATTGCAGCAGTGAAGCTCAAGGGCAATGTTCACTTTGAAGAATACTGGTAAGGAGTTCGGATGGCGGATATTAACACGACGCTCGCCGGTTACCGCTTGCGCTCGCTGCTCCAGACCGGTCAGACGTCGCAAGTGTTCGAGGTCGTGGAGTTGCAGAGTAACCGGCACTTCGCGATGAAGGTTCTGCTGCCGGAAGCGGCGGAG
This sequence comes from Gemmata palustris, assembly GCF_017939745.1. Classification (NCBI taxonomy): domain Bacteria; kingdom Pseudomonadati; phylum Planctomycetota; class Planctomycetia; order Gemmatales; family Gemmataceae; genus Gemmata; species Gemmata palustris. The sequence goes on from NZ_JAGKQQ010000001.1 coordinate 1,695,283, forward strand.
AAACCCGAGCAACGTCGCGCGCTGTTCAACGAGGCCGAAATCGGGGTCAAGTTGACGCACGCGAACGTGATCCGCATCGTCAAAGTGAACCGCGCCAAGGACACGCCCCACTTCATCATGGAGTTTTTCCCCTCGGGTAGTCTTCGGCTGCGCGTCCAGGCCAAGGACTTCACGTTCATCAGGGAACACGCGCGAAAGATCTTTAAGGGTGCTGCGACCGGATTGGCGTACATGAACGCGAGCGGGTACGTTCACCGCGACGTGAAGCCGGACAACATTCTGGTGAACTCACTCGGTGACACAAAGATGATCGACTTCGCCATCTCCAAGCCGATCCCCACCGGCTTCGCGAAATGGTTCTACCGAAAGAGTAAACCGCAGGGCACGCCGAGTTTCATGAGCCCCGAACAAATCAGCGACGAGATGCCGGACGGTCGGTCGGACATCTACAGTTACGGCTGCACCCTGTACGAACTGACGACCGGCCGGCCGCCGTTTCGCGGCACGTCGATGAACGACTTGCTCGGTCGACACTTTACAGAAAAACCGTCCGGGCCGGCGATGTACAACCCGGATCTCACCGATGAGTTCTCCGCATTCGTTCTGAAGTTACTGGCGAAGAAGAAGACCGATCGCCCCGCTAATTTTCACGAAGTTTTGATTGAATTGCGCAAGGTTAAGCAGATTTACAAGTCAGTTGTGGAGAAAGACGTCGAGGAAATGTAGGGCTTTGTTCCTCGGCCGATCCACTGGTTGAAAGGTGACTCATGGTTCCCGAGCCGTTACCGTTCGAGCAAGACATTCACGACCTCGAGGTAGAACTCGCCCGACTTGAGGCCGGTCCAGATACAGAAGGCGCGAGCGAAACGGTAAAGAAAATCCGTAAAGACCTAGCTGCGCTCAAGAAGCAAAAGTACGCAAATCTGACCGCCTGGGAAACGATCCTTGTATCACGCCACCGCGACCGCCCGCAGTTTCTCGATTACGTGGACATGGTGTTCGAGGAGTTCGTCGAACTCCACGGCGACCGCGCGATCGGTGATGACCGTGCAATTCGCACCGGTTTCGCGCGATTGGACGGCCAAAAGGTCATGCTGATCGGCCACCAAAAAGGGAAAACTCTCGCGGAACGGCAACAGTGTTACTACGGGTGCGCTCACCCAGAAGGATACCGGAAAGCGCTCGCCAAAATGCGCCTCGCGGCAAAGTACCGCATCCCGATCGTGTGTCTGATTGACACCCCTGGTGCATTTCCTGGGATCGGGGCCGAAGAACGCGGTCAGGCTCAGCTCATTGCAACCAGCATTCTGGAAATGACAAAACTGGCGACGCCAATCGTGTGCGTTGTCATTGGTGAAGGCGGATCGGGTGGCGCGCTGGGCATCGGCGTCGGGGACGCGGTCGGGATGCTCCAGCACGCCTACTACTCGGTAATCAGCCCAGAAGGTTGCGCAGGTATTTTGTGGAAGGTCGCAACGGACGAATCAAAGCCTCGAGCCGCAGACGCTCTAAAACTGACGGCGGCGGACCTGAAAGGATTCGGTGTCATTGACACAATTGTGTCGGAACCGCTCGGCGGTGCTCACCGTGATCCGCGTGCGATGGCGACGTCACTGAAGACACATCTCTCTCGTGAGTTGCGCGGATTGGTAACGCAGACTGACGACGCACTTTTAGCAGGTCGTTACGACAAGTTTCGTCGTATGGGTTTGTTTGCATAGTCGTTTTTTATCTCTAATTGAGGTTGTACTCTCTATGGTACTAACTTTGCCCAGTTAACATTACATAATATCAATTATCGGACATGATGAGTAGGACCCGAATGTATTGCAAATAAAAGCGGTAACCATTTTTGTGTCCGATAATGTATCTTATGTATTCAGAATACTTATTTTCCTAACTTTATTCGGTGTCACTGAAGAGTCACAATAAAATGGCCCAATGTTCGACTTCACAAAGCAAACGCCTCGGATTCGATGCGGGATGATCGGCTTCGGGATGATCTTCGACGAGACTTATCGTCCAGTTTTCGAGCAGCAAAATCCTCTACCCTTCTTGGCCAGCAATCATCGGTCGTTTGCAATTCAACTCAGCGCCGTCGCAACTCGAACTGGCGCTCGAACTGCACGTTATCTCGCATCCGAAAACGGTCAGCGATTGCGGTTCGAGAACTTCTTTGGTCCGAACGCGGTCACGCAACTTCTAGCCTCAGATGTCGATGCCGTCTGCGTCGCGACCCCAGATGACCGACACTTTGCGGCCGCAAGCGATGCACTTCGCGCCCAAAAACACGTCCTCATCGAAAAGCCGTCCGTTCTCTCGCTCACAGAACTCGATGAAATTACAAGACTCGCGGCCGAAAAGTCCGTGCTCGCTAAGGTCGTTTACCACAAACTTGCCGACCCCGACCACAAGAAACTTCGCACTCTTTACCAGGACGGAACACTTCAGCACGTCAATAACGGCTACTGCTCACTCTTGGAGCCGAAATCGATTAGCGGCGGCCAATTTGCCGAGTGGATTTCAGGCCGAAATCCGGCCACTTACGTTGCGGTTCATTACCTCAAACTGATCGATTTTACCTTCGGGCCGAACTGGGCGCTGAATCGCATTTCAGCAACCGGTCAGAGAGGAATCGTTGGACCCGCGGACGGCCCGACATGGGACTCGGTACAGCTCCAAGTTGTTTACAGGCATCCAGATGCGCGAGAGTCTGCGTTTGATATTCACACGAGTTGGGTCACGCCCGATAACTTTCCGGGCTACGTCGAGCAGGAAGTCCAGTTCCGCTTCGACAACGCGGTTTGGTGCGCCCACCAGCGCAAACGCGGCGTCGAACTCACCGTGGAAAATCGCACGCCGGGCGAACTCAAGAACACTCCGAACTATCACTACAACGGAACGTTTCTCGAACCGTGGGGAGAACGGTCTCAACGCGGCTACGGGATCGAAGTCATCGAGCGGTTCTTTCAAGAAGTCGCGTTCGTCGAGTTCGGCGGGCCAAACGAGGCGCGCGACGAGCGCCTCGCGCAAATGCGGGCACTCGCTTACAACGACATTGCAGCCGATCGGAACTGCGTCGCCGTTGTGCAGAGCCTCGAAGCGATCCTCGCACGGGCCGTCGCAGGTGCTCCGGGCTGCATTGTGAAAGTGAACGGTCACGCGGGCGGTCTCGCGCTCTACGAACCCGGCAACGCGACACCGCTCATTCTTTACGAAGGACGGGTTTAGCCGTGGACGAAAAGAAACGGATTCGCCTGAGCAAGTTCGTGTCAAAGGTGCTGCGCCATGAACCCGATTCGATCGGGATCACACTCGAACCCGGGGGTTGGGTACCCATAGTCGATCTGCTTTCTGGACTCACAAAGGCTGGTACTCAGACGTCGCGTGAAGAGTTAAACGCGGTTGTCGCAAACTGTGAAAAACAGCGTTTCGCGTTCGACGAGACCGCCACGAAGATTCGCGCCAACCAGGGGCACTCAACCGAAGTCGATCTGCAACTCGAAGAAGCCGAACCGCCCGCAGAACTATTTCACGGAACCGCGCACAACACGGTACCGGTGATACTGCGCGACGGCCTTCTCAAAATGGCCCGGCACCACGTCCACCTCTCCGCCGATACGACAACCGCTGCCAAAGTCGGACAGAGACACGGCAAGCCCGTCGTACTCGTAGTAGATACCGCAAAAATGCGGGCCGACGGGCACATTTTTTACCGCTCCGCAAACGGCGTGTGGCTTGTCGAACACGTCGCGCCAGAGTACCTTCGGGTGCAGTAAGTACCCGGAGAACACAGATGCCCCCACCCGTTCAACACGCGCGCGAGCCGGACTCGAACGCCGGCCGCGCGGAACTCGCCCACATCGAACCTCACTCCCTCCGCACGTTCACACCCACCCAGGCCGTTCTCGCCCACAGTGCCGGCGTCTACCACTGGACGCCCGAGGGCCGGCGCCTTTACGACTTCTCGTCCGGCGTGCTCGTTTCCAACCTCGGCCACAACCCGACCGACTGGATGCGCGCGTACTTTCGCTACATGAACTGGAACAACTTCCAGGACGCATCCGATTCACTGCACCCGGGACAAGTTCCATCGGGATTCACTCCGGCCGTGCCGATGACGGCTTACAACGCAATCACACCCGTTGAAGTCGGAGCCACCAAGCGCTTACTCGCTCTAATGCGCAAAGCGCCCGGCGGGGGCCGGATGGAACAGGTGATGTGGGCCGCGTCGGGATCAGAAGCCATCCAAAAAGCAATCTGGGCTTCGTTAGCACGCGATCGCACGCGACCGATAATCTTGGCGACGCGCTTCGGCTTTCACGGCAAAAAGGGTCTGGCGAACGCTGTAACGGGGTCCGAAACTGACACCGAACGCGATCCGCGCGTCCGGTTCATTTCTTTCCCGATGGCAGAATGTCGCGACCTCACGACGCGCGACGAGCCGTTCAATTTCGCTCCTTACCAGAAGGAGTTGGACGCCCTGCTCCACCAGTTCGGCGCAAAAATCGGCACCCTGATTACAGAACCGTACCTCGGTGGCGGCGGATCGTACCACCCGCCAAAAGGTTACCTCAAAGGGTTACAGCAGTTCTGCCGGGCGAACGACATCGTCTTCATCCTGGACGAAGTCCAATCGAACTTCGGTCGAACGGGAGCGATGTTCGCCTACGAGACTTACGGCCTCGAACCAGATGTCGTAGTGTTAGGGAAGGGACTCGGGAACGGTATCCCCGTGGCGGCCGCGGTCGGGAGCGCGGGCATCTTCGGTTCGCTGGGGTACGGCGAGGGTTCCGACACTTGGAGCGCGAACCCGCTCTGTTGCGCGGCCGTACAAGCGACACTGGACGTATTCGAGAGCCGCGATGTAATCGCGGGCATGAAGGCAAGCTCCGCGGTCCTCGAACGCGGTCTACTTGCGCTAAAAGAACTACCCTTTGTGTCCCAAATTCGTGGCGAACTCGGCGGAATGGTATGGGGCATCGAGATGTGCGATCACGGGGACCGCACGGCCGCGGAGTGGGCGAATGAGTTCGTTCTCGAGTGCTACCGGGGCGACGGCGCGAACACCGACGGCATTCACCTGCTCGGCCCGCTGGCGAAGAAAGTCGTTCGGATCTCGCCCCCGCTCGTGATCACCCCCGAAGAAGCGACCGCGGCTATGGGGCTCGTACTCCACTGTGCCCGCCGCATGGCCGGTTAAGCTGCTGAGGATTTCATGCCCGACGTGTGGATGTCAGATCTGATCCGGTGGATCGCCGATGCCGTCGGTACAGATCTCTTCGTGGTGAAAAGCGTCCTCACGCTCCTCGTCATGTGTCTGCTGTGTGGCTTGGTCGGCGCGATGGTCGTCGGGAACCGGATGGCGTTCTTCAGCGATGCGATGGCCCACTGTGCGTTCGCGGGGGTCGCGCTCGGCTACATGAGCGTGCTGCTGGGACAAGGTGACAAGGAAACAGCGACCTGGCTGGTGCCGCTAGTAATGGTGGCGTTCGGAGTTGCTGTCGGTATCTCGATGATCTACGTCCGAGACCGAACCGGACTCGCGCACGACACCGTCATAGGCGTCTTCTTCGCACTCGCGCTCGGCTTCGGGGCCATGCTTACCAAAATGGTTCAAAAGGTGAGCAATGTGAACCTGGAAATCTTCCTCTTCGGGAACCTGGTGTTCATTCCCGAAACCGACCTTCTCTATTTGTGTTGCGTGCTCGTTTTGGTTGTGTGCGTGTTCTTGTGGCGCTACAACCAGCTCATGTTCGCGAGCTTCAACCCGAGCCTCGCGCGCACGCGGCGGATGAACGTGACCCTCAACAACTACATTTTCATCGTGCTCCTCGCGCTCGTGGTGAATCTGTCGATCAAGGCCGTCGGCGCTCTGCTCATCAACGCCCTGCTCATCGTCCCGGCCGCCACTGCCGCGAACGTGTCGCGGAGTTTGCGTCAGATGTTCTGGCTCACGGTGGCGTTCTCCCTCGCATCGGGGGGCATCGGGTACTGGCTGAGTCGGAGTATGACGCTTTCGATCGGGCCGATTCGTGACGTACCGTTCAGCCCCAGTGGGGTCATCGTGGTCGTAACGGTCGGGATGTTCTTCGGGTCTATGAGCGCGGTCGCGGTCTGGAACCGGTTCGCCCCGATCTTCGGCGGGAAGCAGTTCCGCGGGTTCCACGCCCACGGCGCGGACGACCCTTGCGGGGCCGATCACCCGTTCGGACAATGCCCCTGAGCCCTGAACCACTCCATCGGTTCTGGCGTAATAACTGTGTCCCACCGTTCTCGCGTCGGGTGATCTGGTGCAGCCAAGTATCTACGACTTTCTCTTCAATTTTAGTTCCGTGTTGTGGGAGGCGATGCCGTTCGTCGTCCTCGGCGCGCTCGTCGCGGGCGTCCTCGAAGAGTTCCTGCCGCAAGAGTTCCTCACGCGACTGCTGCCGAAGTCCGTGCTCCCGGCGGTGATGATCGGCGCGGTGCTCGGCCTGCTCTTTCCGATGTGCGAGTGCGGCATCGTGGTCGTGATGCGCCGCCTGCTCCGCAAGGGCCTGCCGCTCTCGTGCTGCATCGCGTACATGCTGGCCGGCCCGATCATCAACGGCGTGGTGATCTTCAGCACGTGGATCGCGTTCCGCGATCACAAGATCGGTCCCGAGATGGTCGGGCTGCGCGTGGGCTTGGCCTTCGTGATCGCGTGCGCGACGGGGTTGATCGTTCACCTCCAGTACAAGAAGTACGGCAACGCGCTCCTGACGCCGTTGACCGCCCCCCCACCCGTCCAGGTGGATGACGCGAACGAGCCACGAATCGAGCGGCCCCGACAGCCGTTTATGCAGCGCCTGGGAAACATCTCCTCGACCGCGCTCCACGACTTCGTGGACATCATGGTGTTCCTGATTCTCGGTTCGGTGCTGGCCGCGCTCGCGCGGGTGTACATCACCGAGCAGCAGATCGAGGTCATTTCGCGCGACCAGCCGTTCCTCGCGATCCCGGCGATGATGTTCCTCGCGGTGGTGATGTGCCTGTGTAGCGAGGCCGATGCGTTCGTCGCCGCGAGTTTCACCAAAATGCACGTGAGTGCGAAGATCGCGTTCCTCGTGCTCGGTCCGATGCTCGATTTGAAGCTCATACTGATGTACACGCGCGTGTTCCGTCTTCGGCTCATCGTCACGATCGCGACGAGTGTCGTGATTCAGGTGTTAGTCTTGTGCGTGGCTCTGCACCTGATTTACCAAGCCAGCGGTTGGACCGGGTTGCCCGCGGGCGCCACACTCAAGTGATTTGAACGGGTGGTCACAAAAGGAGACGAGACCGTGGCACACAATCACGCCGGATGCCAGTCGCCCCGCGACTACTTTACCGAGCAACTGCTCACCATCCTCGTGTGCGGCGGGCTGGGTTTTGTTGCCGTTCAGCTCTACCTGAACGACATGCTGAAGCACATTCTCGCGCCGCAATTCCACCTGCCGGTGCTGATCGGCGGGATCGCGGTGTTCGTGCTGGTCGCGTTGCGGGGCCTCGCGGTGTGGCGCGAAGCGGGCGCGCTGGTGCCCGCGACCGACGACCCCACGTGTCAGGTGAACCACGTCCACACGGCCAACTGTAATCACTTGCCGGGGTTGCCGGGCGGCGAAGCCGACCCGAACCTCGTGGACGATCACGGCCACAGTCACGACATGTCCTGGATGTTCGCCCGGATGTTAATCCTGGTCTTCCCGATCGCCCTATTTGCTCTCGGTATTCCGAATTCCGGTCTCAGTTCCGAGGCACAGGAAAAGAAGCTGGGTTTGGAGGCCGCACTCGATCCGGAAACGCTCAAGGAACGCGCAAAAGACGCGAAAGTCGAGGACGTTAAAACCGATGCCGATGGCAACACCACTCGCACCCTGCGCACAGGATCCGGGCTAATGCTGCGAGAAGTTACAACAAAAGACGGAAACGTAACACTGAACGTCATCGCGCAGGGCGGTGAGGAAATGCGATTCAACACGCTCGCAGAAGCGGCGGGTGACGCCGACAAACGGAAGTCTTACGAAGGGCAAACGGCGATCATGGAGGGGCGGTTCCGCCCGATACAGGGTGCCAGCGGCAAAGAGTTCACACTGTTCCGGATGAAAATGACGTGCTGCGGGTCGGACACGGTGCCGATCAAGGTGCGAATCATCGCGCCCCACTCCGTCGACCGACAGTATTTCGATTGGGTTCGTGTAAAGGGTGTCATCCAGTTCCGTCAGATACCGGGTCAAGACGGCTATATTCCGGTCCTCATGCTCGGGGACGTTACCGACATCCAGCTCATCCCGAACAACCAGATCAAGAACGAGTACGAGTTCTAGTCCGGTTCCGGTTTCCTTGTAACGAGCCGCGACCACAAGGGAGTGGTACCTCCCGTTCCGTTGTGGTCGCGGCTCGTGCAGTCGTTACACGGACCTCGAAACGAGACTAATCGCAAAACCGTTCGGACACCACGGGTCTTCCGCAGTGGTGCCCGGAAAATGTCACTTCCCCGCAGTACGCAAGTAAGCGAACAAGTCCGCCACGTCTTGCGGTTGTAGTTCCTTCTCCAATCCCGCGGGCATGAGTGAGATGCCCGTCGATCGCAGCGAAGCAATATTCGATCGTAAGATCGTGTCTTCTTTGCCGTCGGCCCGGCGGAGCGTGATGCTCGTCGGCGTTTCGGTCGCAACGACCCCGTTCAGCACGCGATCGTCGTTCGTAACCGCGTTGTAAGAGACAAAACGCGGATCGACCTCGCGGTTCGGGTCGAACACTGCGACGAGCAGGTCTTCGCCGGATTTGTTCGGCAATGCCGCGAGCAGGTTCGCGCCCACGTCGTTCCCGACCCCATCCAAGCGGTGACACGCCGCACACGATTTCTTGAACACGCCCTTCCCTTTCATCGCGTCGCCCTTGAGATCGAGCGCGGGAGCGTAGTCCTTCACCACCTTCGCGCGGTCCACGTCGGCGGTCTGCTTGAAAACATTCGCCGCCGTTGTGCGAACACCGGCGTTCGGGTGCGCTTTGAGTAACTGAGCTTGGGTGAGACTGAAGTCGGTGAGTGCCACCTTCTTCGCTTCCACCGCGGCGAGCAATTTCAGGATGCGATCGGGGTGTAACAGGAGCGCGTCGAGGGCCTCGCGCCGAAGGGCGGGGCCGTAACTGGCCCAGTTCTTGAGGAGCAGTTCACTTACTTTCGGGTCGGTGTGCGCCGAGAGCGCTTTCACCGCGGCGAGTTGTAGGTCACCCGGGGTGGCCGGGGTGAAGCAATCCGCCAGCGCCGGACCGGACAGGTCGAACGGGCCGAACGCGAGCAGTTCGGCGATTCGCACGCGCTCGCGCGTTTCGAGTTTCTCGTCGCGAACGAGCGCTGTGTGCGATGCGTACCGCTTGCGGAGCCGGTCGCAAACGCCCTCCGCTCCCGCCGGTGGCTTGTCCCACCACGTCGGGAGCGGGCGCTTGGTACCGCGCATCCCCTGCCCCAACCCCTCATAGATCGTCGCTTGAATCTGGTCCGCAGCGGGATTATCGGCGATCAACGTCAGCACCTTCGTAATCGCCTTCGTGTCGCCCGTGGCACCAACGAGCGCGGCGATTTTGGTGACGACAGCCCGATTCGGGGTTCCGCGCTTGGTGCCGAGTACTTCGAGCAATTCGTACCCGCACCCGCTCGCGGAGGTGAGAGCAGCGGTAACGGTCCAGGGATCGTTCGCGTCTTTCTCCAGCACCGCGGCGAGCACCTGGGCCGCGTCCGCGGGCGGGAACGCACCGGCCGAGAGAGCAAGTTGGAACCGCACGCGCGGCGACGGGTCGGTCGCCAACTTCACCGCGAGTGAACGCAGCGCGGGCGCGTCATCGAAGAACGACTCGGAGAGCCGAAGGGCCTGCTCGCGAACGCCGACTTCTGGATCGCCGTAGGCGGACTGCACGTCGGCCACGCGCAGCACACCGAGGCCGTGCAGCGTCCAAAGCAAATTCACGCGGCCCGGCATTCCCTGGGCCTTCGGGAGTAATTCGCGGACGCGCACGACCGCGTCCTTTTCTTGCTTCTCGACGATGAGCCGCTGGGCAGTAATTCGCCGCCAGGGGTTCGTACTCGTGAGTTCATCGGCCAGTTGCGCGGGCTTTAGAACGGTGAAGTCGGGCATCTTCGATGCCACAAAATCCTTCGGCGCGATGCGCCAGATGCGCCCGCGCCCGCGGCTCTCCAGGTTCAGTTGCTTCTTGATGTCGTCGGGCAGTGACAGCGGAGTTTCGATCACCTCGCGGTAGAAATCGAGGACGTAAATCGCCCCGTCCGGCCCCGTGGTGAGATGCACTGGCCGGAACCAGTTGTCCGTTGAAGCGAGGAACTCGCGGTCCTCATAGGCCCGCACCGCGGTGAAGACCGCACCCTTCTCTTTCAGGATCTCGCGGTGAATGAGGTTGTTCGCGGGGTCGCACACGAAGTTGTTCCCCCAATACTCGCGCGGGAACACGTTCGCGGTATAGATAAGCGGGCTGCACGCGGACGTAATGTACCCGCCCGGGACGAGTTCAGTGGTCGGGAACCGCTTGGCGTCCGCCCCGCCCGCGCGCCGCGTGGTGCGCTCGACGCGCCACGGCTCGAACGGGCTAATGCGGAACACTTTCGCGGCCGCTCCGTGCTCGGGGATGTCGAGCGTAACCGCGTTCACCGCGAGGTACGGATTGCGCAATAAATAATGATCCGGGAGCACGATCTGCCGGAGGTGCTGGCTGTTCGTGGCCGTGAACCACCGCTGGTAATCGTCGGGGCTGAGGCCGTATTGCCCGCCGGAACTGGTCGGTTCCAAACTGCCCGGTTCGTGTGGCTTGAATCGCAGTCCGCGGTTACGAAGTGACACGAGGGGTAAATTCGGCCTCTCCGCCGACCTCACGGACCCGCCGTCGCTGCCCGCGCAGCCGTAAACCCAGTTGTCCAGGCCCCATTGCAGGCTGTTCAGCATTTGCTGGATGTTCGCGGTGTTGAAGCCGGTATACAGCACAGTTTTCTTGTCCGCTTTGCCGTCGCCATCCGTGTCTTCGAGGTAGAGCAAGTCCGGCGCGACTGCGACGAGCAACCCGCCCCGATACGGCTGCAAACCCATCGGGAATCTCAGCCCTTCGGCGAAGGTCGTGACCGTCTCGAAGACCCCGTCACCGTCCTTGTCCACGAGGCACTTGATCTTCCCGCGCGTCTCGGTGCCGGTACCGACCCCGCCGTTGGGGTACCCGCGCATTTCGCACACGAAGAGGCGCCCCTTCTCGTCAAAGCACATCGCGACGGGATCAACAATGTCCGGCTCACTCGAAACCAGATCGATCTTCATTCCGTCCGGGATCTTGAACGTGGCTTGTTCGTCTTTCGGTGACAGCGCGCCGGGCGGCTTCGGCAGTTCGGCCACTTGTGCCGTGAGTTCCTTCACCTTACCGACGATCGCGCCTTCGATTGTGGAACTCCACTTCCCGGGCATCCCGTAATAGATCTGCGACGAATCCGCCTCGTAGCCGCCCTCTTTCAGAACGCGCGCACTCGGGATGTACGCCATCACGTCGTTCGCATAGCCCATCACCCAGAGAGCGCGATCCGTGGAGAGATCCTTCTTCAATCGAATCGAATAGTCGATGACGACCTCTCCCCCGAGTGCGACCCACAACACTTGGTCGCCGAGCGCCCACGTTTGAACCGGGTAGTGCGGGTAGGTGTCATCGATCTTGCCGTTCGTTTCGAGCTGTTTGCGGAGCCGTTCCGCGCGCTTCTGTACTGCGAGGGTCTTGCTGAGGCTGTCGGCCGCGAGTTGGGCCTGAGTCGGCACCGACTCGAACTTCAGTGTGATCTTTTCGTACTTCGCTGCGAACTTTCCGGTCACGGGTTTGGCGGTCTTGAGCGCCCCCACCGCGGCTTCAGCGAGTTCCTGACCGTACTGCTCGCAGAGCTCGATCTTCCGGCGCGGGAGCGGGTTCGCGTCCGCACCGCACCCGGTCCAGAACATCGCAACCGCGCCCGGTAGTGCCTTTTCGACGGCAATCTGCGCGAAGCCGGCGAAGTCGCCGGACCACTGCTGCAAGTCGAGCGTGGTGTTGTGACAGGCGTAGCCGAAAACGACGGCCAGCGGGCGCGCGTCCTTGCCCTCAACCACGAGCACCGGCACCGCGTGATCGACCGGCCCCTTCGGGTTGTTCCCGTTGGTAACGCCCTTCTCCGTTTGCTCGCGCCGGTTCACCGCGAACCCGGCCTTACCGCTGCCGTACTTGAGCGACGCCGGGCGCAGATCCTTCACGCTCGCGCCGACCACCGCAACGAGGTCGTCTTTGAGCTTCTTCGTGTACGCATCGATCTTCGCCGCGTCCGCCTTCGTGAGCGGGTACATATCGACGAGGTTCTCGCGAATGACGGGGCCGGAGTGCGTATGCGACGCACTCAGAATCAGCTCGTCTCGCTTGATGCCGTGCTGTTTTTCGACCTCGGCCGCGACCTGCTCGCCCAGTTCGCGCGGGATACCGATCAGGTCCGTCGTGACCAACACGAGCCGCTTCCCCGTAGCGTCTTCGAGACAGAGCGCCTTCGCGTGCAGGTCGTGGAGTTTGCCGTCCGCGGGCTTCGTGCGGGAAGCGTACCCGGCCATCCACACGGCTTCTGTCGGCGTGATGACCTTCACCGCGACCCCGGCCTTGTACGCGGGCGCGGGAGCGTCGGCCGCAAATGCGGGTGCAGCGAGAATCAGCCCAATGGTCAGTACGAGCAGCGTTTTCATGGCTTCCCCTCCGCTTTCAGCAATTTCCGCATCGCGGTCGTGAGGGTGTCTTCGGAATCGGGACCAGCGAGCGCGACAGTCGGCTCGTAGCCGCCTTCGAGGTAGGCTTTTGCGGTGGGGATGTAACCCGGCCCGTCGTCGCCGTAGCTCGCGACATTCACCACAGCATCGGCGCGCATTTTGAGAGCCGCGAGTTGGTACTCGACAAACGCCTCACCCGGCAGGAAGAGGTTGAAGACCTTCCCGCCGAAGTCGAGGCAGTTCACCTCAATCGGTGTGTCTTTGCGCTTCAGCCAGGCGATTTGATAGGCCGCGTTGTTTCGCTTCGCGGCCGTAGACTTCTCGTCGTTCAGTGCTTTTGTGCTCTCAACTTCACCGAATGACGGTTCTTTTCGGGGTGACAGCTTCACGGACTCGAACCGCCAGTCCCATTCCTTGACTTCGAGTCGCTTCGCGTCCTTCCAGGCCGCGGCCATCGCGGTGTATACGCGGTCGCGCAAAACCGGGCGGTTCTCTTTGGAGCCGTCGTTGTACTTGCCCGCGGTGATGTTCCCGCCGCAGCCGTTGAAGTACACCTGAAAGACCTTCGTTTCGTCCTGGAATTTCTGCCGGGCCAGACCGCAGAAGTCCGCGCTCACGCGCCCGTCGCCGTAATAACTCATCGGGTGGCACGCATAAAAGTGCAGCGCCGCAATCGCGCGATCACTGTCCCAAAAGCTCAGCGTGCGCAATTTCGGGTCAATCAACCCCTCGGGGGCGTCGCGCGCTTCTTTACTCTTGGTCGCGCTCGTGCGAGTGAACTTCACCTTGCCGTCGTCGCCGAGTACCCGCCGATTCGACGCGACCTCCTTCACGTCCGCCGCGCCTGTGCCGATGTGCGTGAACTTGACCGCTTTCGGGAGCGATGTCTTGAGCGCCGCCGCGGACGCCTTCACGCACTCGGCAAAGAACCTCAGGTCGAGGGATTTCGGCGCGTTCGCGGCCGCGATGAGTTTCTCGGCCCCAGTGTCCGCGAAGGGCGCGTTGTGCGGGTGAACGCAGTGCAGCGACACGTGCTCGGGCGTCGTGTGTGCCGCGTCCGCAAGTGCCGCACGCCAAGTACGAAAAGCGTCGTTGCGTATCCCGGTCCAATCGACCGCGCACAACACGACCGGTTTCCCGGCGCCGAGCAGCACAACGCCGAGGGCCTTCAACGGGTCGTCCACGCCCCGAACGGGCGTGATCCATCCACCGCACAGCGGGTGATCTTCGGGCGGGGTGACGTCACACGCGAACGTCGCGATGTGGAGAGGCGGCATGGCGGGGTCCAACAGTAAGTGCTCTTGCGAGGAACCGCATTATGCCATCACTCCCGCGGCTTGTCTTGTTTCAATTCTGCGTTCTCCGCGTGCTCTGCGGTGAAGTCGTTTTTCATTCGTACTGGCAAGTAACGCCACACGAGCGCGAGCAAAATCAGCCCGCCGCCGAGGAACATCCACTCGTTCGGCGTGTCCTTGTGGGGCGTGATGAGGTACGCCCAGACCGGATTGATGAGCGGCTCGATGAGCGTAATGAGAGCGGCTTCTTGGGGCGAAACCGTGCGGAGCCCCCGCGCGAATAACCAGTACGGAATCGCCATCTGGAACGCGCCGAACGTCACGAGTACCGCGATTTGACGCGCGCTCGGTGCCGTCACCCACTCGATGAACGCGGCGGACCCGTCACTCAGCAGCACGAACAGCCCGAGAGCCGCAGCGGACCCGAGAAGGTTGATGGCCACCAGCCACGCGGCCGAATGTGCCCGCAGCGCCCGAAGAAACAGCACGACGAGTGCGTACACCACCCCGCTTCCCAGGCCCAGGAGCAGTTGGAGCATCTGCTTGTTGTGCTGGGTTCCGTCGGCGTCGGACGATTCGTTGCGCGGCCAGTTCCCGGTCACAATCACGGCCGCGCCGAGCGCTGCGAGTAGCACCGCCAGCCACCCGCGCCGGTCACTGCGTTCGCCGAGGGCCAGCACCGCGAAGAGATAGACCCACACGGGCGCGGTGTTCTGGAGGAAGATCGCGTTCGCCGCGGGGCCGTCGAGTGCGGAAAGGTACATACCGCTCATCACCGCGAACGCGGCCACCATTCCGAGCATCAGCGGCCGGAACGTCATCTCCGTGCGGCGAACCAGCGCGAGCATGACCAGTCCGCCGAACAGCCCGCGGTAGAACGCAATTTGGAGCGGGGTGAGAAGTGGGTCGTTCAACCCGAGACCGAGCGGTTCCCGGAGCAATCGCATGAACACGCTACCGAGGCTCCACAGCACGGCGGCCAAAATGAGACAGAGCCGCGCCGAGGAGGGGGACCGAGTGCCGACCGACATCAATCACCACGGTTCGAGTGGCCGTTCGAATTGAACCGGCCACAGGGGTGATTATTGTTGGGAACTCGGGAAGAGACCATCCGGAGTTCCCTGCACCGCCGTCGCGCGGAATTGGGGGTTCGGCGCTGGTACGGTGCGCGAGCGCACCCACTGCCCGGCCAGCAAAGCGAGCAGGACCGCGCCAGTCCCAACGATCCAGGGCCAGCCAGTGGTTCGGGGCTTCGGGGTCGGCGAGTCCGTCCGAGTGCCCGAGCCGGCTTGGGGCGGGACCGCGGGCTTCTCGATCGGCGTACAGTGGTCGGTGCGCGTCGGCATTTCGGGCGTCGGGTCGAGGCACGCCACGGAGTGCGTTGGACCCTCGGCGAACGCCGGGAGCTTCGTCGCGAGACGGGTCCCAATGAGTGCTTCCGCAAAGCGCCCGGCGCGCTGGATGCGTGCCCGTGGGTCGCACGCGAGCAGCGATTCGATCAGGTCCGCGAGTTCCGTGGGCACTCCCGGATTGAAGGACCGGAGCGGGCGGAACGAGTCGTGCGCCTTCTCGCGAATGACCTCGTCGTGGGTCGCCCCGGGAAACGGAACTTGGCCCGTGAGCAAGTGATAGAGCGTCGCCCCCAGAGCGAACAGGTCGCTCCGGCCGTCCACGAGGTTCGCGTTCACCGCTTGCTCGTAGGGCATGTAGTAGGTCGTCCCCACGCCCTGGTGAATCGCGGTCAGTTGCGAATCGTCGTTGAGCCGCTTCGCGAGCCCCAGGTCGGCCAGTTTCGCCACCCCGTTGGGGTGCAGCAGGATGTTGTCGGGCTTCACGTCGCGGTGGACGTACTGCCGGTCGTGGAGGAACTCGAGGGCACAGGCGATGTCGATGCCAATGCGAACCACCATGCCCACCGACAGCCGGCCCAAACGGGCGAGCGCGCCGTGTGCCGTGGGGCCGTCGATGTACTCTAAAACGAGGTAGTGCTTACTCACGTCCGGGTCGTAGCCGGAGGCGAACCCTTGAACGATGGATGGGTGCTCCAGAACGCGGCTCAGGCGCGCTTCGCGGTAAAACCGGCCGACGAATTCCGGCTGCCCCGATAGGTGATCGGCGAGCAACTTCACCGCGACCGGTTGCCCGGCTGCGATGTCGTAACTCTGAAAGACCGCGCTCATTCCGCCTTCACCGATTTGGCGGAGCAGCCGGTACCCGGCTACGGCACGGGGCGCGCCCGGTGCGTGAGCACGCCCGGTCGTGGGTTGCGCATGGCGTTCACCCTCCGTCATCGGCGCACCTCCTGGTACCCGAAGCACTGAACCAACGGATCGCGAAATTGCTGGCTAGCGAGTCCGAAACGTATGGGTATCCGAACCCAACTCACAAAACTCCTTCATACCGCCGCGAGAGCGGGTCGCCAATGTCCGCAGCTACTACACGCCTTCGAGTACCTTCGCTTTCAATCCTAACGGATTTTGGAGCCGCGGCGTTGGTGCGCGAAACTGGCACAAGTTAGTTGCCCCGAGCGTGCTACATTCGTCGCGCTTTTGCGAAATTGGCGCAATTCTTCTTCGTCGGTAGGGTGGACTGTTCTCTGCAGCCCACAGAGTAGACGAGTCAGTAACGACAAGTTATACCCGAACTCGCGAATGACGTGGTATGAGTTCCGGGTGAATGCCCAAAATTTAGGCACAGAGTCGAACGGATAGAAGACCGGCAGCATTCTCGATTGCGCCAACCTATTTCTCCACAATAACTTGTGGAGACCGGAAACGTGCCCCTCTCGCGCCCTACGACCGGAGGGGAAATGACACGCGGGAAATTTGTTTTGTTACTGTTCCGGTTCGAGGTGCGCGGTGCGGAGCGCCCGCAGGCGGGCAAGAAGTGGCTTAGCCCGACCGCTCGCATCGAAAAGTCCACTGTGCGGAACGAGGTGCAGTTCGGCGTCCGACCAGTGATCCCAGGTGACAGTGCGAACCTGCGGCCAGCAGAGAGCGAGGGCCGCGAACGACGCTCCCCACTCGGCCTGACCCTCGGGCGACGGGCGCGCCCGCCAGCCCGGGTGCCACACCGATTGCCCCTGCTCCGCCTCGCGATCCGGTTCGTCCGACGAGGGCAAACTCAGCACAACTTCTAACGGCAACCCCAGCATCCCGAACACATCGAGCAGGCGCGCGGTATCGAGCAGGTCGCGGGGCAAACTCCCGCGCGGGCGCACCCCGGCGCGGACCTCCAGTTCCACTGCCGAGAGCCGCACGCCGGCACGAATGAGGTCGTCGGGGAACGTGAGGGGTGAAATCGTCTGCTTGTCCGTAGCGAGGTACTCGCCCCACGGTTGCGCGACACTCAGGATCAGTTCGAGACCGGAATCGACCTGGGCCGCCGCCTCGAAGAGCCGGAACGCGAGCCGGAGCCGGTCGTCGTCCACGAGGCCGAGCGCGTCGGCGTGGTTGAACCCGGCACACACGACCCAGCGCCGCACGTCGCTCTTGTAGCGATTGATCGCGGTTTCGAGGAAGTCGCACATGCACGCGGCGAGCGTCGGCAGGTCCGCGGCCCACCCCGCGGCCCACCCCGGAATCATCCCGGCCGAGAGATCGATAACCGGCCCGATCGTCACCGGCAGCCCCGCGGCGCACGCCGCCGCGACCGCCGCGTCCGGTTCGGCCCAGTCGTACTGGGACTCGTTCGGCTCGATGTCCCGCCAGCGAAAGGAAACCGACGCGGCCGTGAACGCGCGGGTGTACTCTTCGGCCGCGGCCCGCCGCGGCGGGCGCAGGGTTCGGGCCGCGAAGCGCGTATCGAGTTGGCCCTCGTCTTTGTGGCGCGTCGAGAGCATTTGGGCGGTGTACTCGCGCGCGAGCTGGTCCGCGAGGGCGTGGGCCTGTTCGAGAGCGCGAGTGGCGAGTGCGTCGGATTCCGCAGGGGTCGGTGCCAGGACCGCGCGCCCGAATTGCCGGCTCGCGTCCAAAATCGCGCGCTCGAATTCCGGGGCGGTTCGCAGCCCGATCGACTGCCACTCTGCGGTCTGCGTTCGGACCTGGTTGAGTTTCCCGCGTGCGAGTTCTACCAACAGCCGGTACGGTTCGTCGCGCTCGCGGAGCGTCGTCGTCGCGACCACGAGGGTACCGAACGGTTCGACCGGCCACGGGACGAACAGGTAACCGCTCTCGTTCTGCGGGCGCGTCAGAACCAGCCGCCCGTCGGTGACCTCAACGGTCGTCGGACCGGGGGTGAGATCGTGGTACCCGACGCTCGCGACGCACGCCTCTCCCAGCACCGCCGCAGCGGTACCCGGCAGGGGATTCGGCAACAGAAATGACATCGACCCCATACGTATTTCAATCCGCTTTCTGGAGGTGAGCCAGAAAGAACGAGACGGTTCCGACGGGCGAGGAACCGGTCCCGGTGTTGTTTCAACGGGCGAGCTCGGCCCCGACCCCCCCGACAGGCATTGCGTTAGTTATACCCGGAAGATCGGCAGAAAGGGAACAGCGCTCGCCACTCATTGTTGACGGAAATACACAAATCGCCGACTCTTAACTCACGCGGCAGGAGAAACGAGACTCGTGATCGCGATCCCGTACTTCTCGGCGAGCGCGACCGTCGCCGCTTGGTCGATGACGATCGTGCGCCCGGCCTCGATCGCCAGCGCGGTTGCCCCGGCCCGCCGCATCGTCTCAATGGTCTGGGTTCCGACCGTGGGGACGTCGAACCGGCGGTCCTGCTCCGGCTTGGCGACCTTTACGACAACGAACCCACCCTTTCGGCACAGTTCGCCGGCGCGGAGGATCGCGAGGTCCGTTCCCTCGATCGCCTCGACCGCGAGCACCGCGCGCTCGTGTACCATGACACTCTGCCCGACGTCCAATCGGCCCATTTCGCGGGCCAGGTGCCAGCCGAACGCGATGTCTCGTTCTTCGCTCTTCGACGGGCGGCGCCGGGTCAACACGCCTTCACTCACGAGCAACTCCGGGCACAGGTCCAGGGCCGAAACGCACTCCATACCTTCCGCCCGGAACTCGTCGATGAAGCCGAGCAGGATCGAATCATCGGTGTTCGTCTTCCGCCCGCGGAAGAACCAGAACCGGATCATCCGCCAGTCCGGGACGAAGTGAACCCACCGCCACGGCCGGAACATCACGCGCTTCTCGAACTTCCCGGCCATCGTCCACTCGCGCACCCCGCCGCGCCGAAACGCCCGAATGACCGTGCCCAGGGACATCCGCCGGAGCCAGGTGAATTCCGTGCAAAGTGTGCGGAGGGCGGGATCGGCCATGCCCGCAGCGGCCACGCAAATCACCGGGACGCCGTGTTCCCGTGCTTTCTCCGCGAACACAACGGGGAACCGCCCCCCACAGGCCAACAGTCCCACGGGAGCGCGCGTGGGCACGCGATCCTTACTGGAACCGAGTGTCACCGGGTCAGTCATCATTTCTAACGGACCCCGCGTCGAGGCGCTTTTTAATCTGTTTCACTTCCTCGCGCAGTTCCGGCAACCGGCGCAAGCCGAAGTGCATGCGGATCTGCTCCTGGAGCGGGGTGGCCGGCGAACCGAACACGTGCTGATCGGGCGGCACGTCCGCCGGCACGCCCGACTGCGCCCCGACAGCGACCCGCGCGCCGAGTTTCACGTGATCGGAGATCCCGACCTGGCCCGCGAGAACGACGTGATCGCCGGTCGCGGCCGAGCCCGCGACCCCGACCTGACTACAGAACAAGTTGTGCTTCCCGATCTGGCAGTTGTGCCCGACCTGAACGAGGTTATCGATCTTCGTTCCGGCCCCGATCCGCGTCGGGCCGAAGGTGCCGCGGTCCACGGTCGAATTCGCGCCGATTTCGACGTCCGACTCGATCTCCACCCACCCCAACTGGGGCACCTTGATGTGAACACCGCGCGCGGTGCGGTAGCCGAACCCGTCGGCCCCGATGACGACCCCGGCGTGCAGAATCACGCGGTCGCCGAGCACGCAATCGTCGTAGAGCACGACGCGCGGGTGGATCGTGGTTTCACTGCCAATTTTGCAGAACCGCCCGATCGTCGCGCCGGCGTGGATGACGGAATTCGCACCCACTTCCACGCCCTCCCCGATCACCGCGAGCGGCCCGACGGTGACGCCGGGCGCGAGTTTCGCGGTGGGGTGAATGTGTGCCGCGGCCGACACGTCGCCGTGGGGCGCGGTGGGCCGGGCCCGCAGGTGCCGCACGATACTGGCGAACGCCATGAGGGGGTCGGCGACCCGAATGATCGGGCGCCCGTTCACGGGCACCGACGCCGGTACGATGGCCGCGGACGCCTTACTGGTGTGCCACGCGGACAGATTTTTCTCGTTCTCGACGAAGGTAATATCGCCGGGTTGCGCTTCGCCCAGAGTGCGAGCGTTCGAGATCGCGAGTTCCGGGTCACCGAGGACTTCGCCTCGCACCCACTCGGCCAGTTGCCGCACGGTGACGTTCACGGAGATGGTCCCTTCTTCCGTGCGAGCCGGAAAGTCCGGTCGCCCGGAGTTCGCGGAGGTTAGCGAACCCGCACGGACGAGACAAGCCCAACCGTTCGGGGGTACCGCACTGACATTGATGACTATCGACCCGCGGCGCTGTCGGAGATAGGCGGAGATTGGGGGAACTCAAGGAACCCGGGCGCGCCCGTGCCGATTATTCCGGGTGGATGTTTGAGACTTGCGCGAATG
This sequence comes from Gemmata palustris, assembly GCF_017939745.1. Taxonomy (NCBI): domain Bacteria; kingdom Pseudomonadati; phylum Planctomycetota; class Planctomycetia; order Gemmatales; family Gemmataceae; genus Gemmata; species Gemmata palustris. The sequence continues at coordinate 1,716,034 of NZ_JAGKQQ010000001.1, forward strand.
CGGCGGGCGAAACGGCACCGGTCTCTGTAAGGATCACCCCGCCGCCCGCTTCGGCGCAGGCCCACGCGACGCGGTCCCGGGCCGCCAGGAGCGCCGGGTCGGCGTTGCTCCAGACGATACAGGTGACGGAATCGGCAGTTTGGCGAACGGTGACCATGCCGGACCCGGCCGCGATCCGCAACTCGCGCCACCCGGCTTCCGGGGCCTCGTCCGGGAACGCGGGAAGCCCATCGATCATGCGGATCAGGCCCGGTTCGCCTACGCGCGCGAGTTGAGCTTTGATGGCGGCCCACGCCGGCACCCCGGCGTGGAACTGAACAGTGCGGTCCAAACCCATGTGAGTCCTACTTCGCGTTGCCAATCAAGATCTCTTCGAGCCGCTTCTTCTGTTCCGGCGTGAGCACGGCCTTCTCTTCCTTGAGCATGCTCGCTTCGAGTTCCGCGATCTTGGACTTCAGCTTGGCGATCTCGTCCTTGTGCTTCGATTGCACTTTATACACTTCCTGAACTTGCGCGTCCGTGAGCCCCAACTTCTTCCAGTTCGCGGGGAGCGTCCCTTTGTACTTGGTCGCGTCGTCCTTCTTGTCTTCCTTTTTCTCGGCCTTCTTCTCGTCCTTCTTGGGCTCTTGGCCCACGAGACTGCCGGACAAGACGACCAGACCTGCAAACAAACCGGCCAACAAACAAGAGCGGAGCATTGGGCGGGCCTCACTAGGGTAATGTGGGAGCACGAACTTGCGAACGACCAGACATGACTACTATCATGCCGTTACATTCACTCTCGCAAGTGAAAAATCGCCCCGTGTGCAATATTTCTCCGCGCCCCGCCTCTACACCCGCACCCGGTGGGGATCTTGTCCCCGCCCTCGCCACTCACCAGAACAGCCGAGATTCGTCCGCTGGCCTCATAAATACACATCCGCAACCGAAAAGAGATCAGAAAGAGGTTTGAGGACCTGACGGCGGCGAGCCGTGTAATCAGGGAGATAGGAGCGGCCGATTGGATAATACCGGCCTTGTGTATACTATAACGCAATTGGGTAGCGATTGCCGCAGTGCCCCTACCTACTCGTGTGCGCGGTTGGGCAACTGGGCCGTCCAGAATTTCCGAAGGGACCCGTCACTTGCCGGGCATGAACGCCTTCGCCACCATCGTGATCTCACCGGTTTTTAATGCCCCCGATCGTCTCCATGCACCCCATCACCGGGCGTGAAGATGTGACGTGGAAAGCAGTCGCGAAAAACCGTCCCGAACGAGGGAGAACTCACCGGGGCCAGTGAGGGGATAAGATGCTTTCGGCCACCCTCCTCAGCGTAGTTGAGGAGGGTGGCCGAAATGATTGCCTCGCAAGGCTTTTTGGAGTGGAGCGAAGGAGAGTCGAACTCCCGACCTCTTCGTTGCGAACGAAGCGGCACACTGACGAAACGCCTAAAAAACAAGGCAAATCGTCACCGCAATCGGAAAGTGCCCACGATTGTGCTGGAACTCCCGCTGAAGCCGCAGCATCCAAACTCGCGCGCTTGCTCAAGGAACTTGCCGCACTTCCCGCGGAACAGCGGGTTGCCCTTGTCGCACTGCTGATTCCGCAACAGCCATTCCCAATTACGGCACCGATGCACGCCTCGGTCGACGACCGCCTACCGTGGAAGAGCGCCGGGGAGGAAGGGGCGTTACCAAAGTAAAGCAATGAAATTAAAGTAGTTACCAATCTGATGTGAGCGTCACTTTGTTGCAAAAAATCGAATGCGTCGCCCCTTTCTCGAACTGCGCTTGCCCGACTCAAGTCCGGTTGCACCGCAGATGCTCCCATTGGTATCATCACTCGAATAACATTGGCTCACGGGTGGCTCCCCGTCCGACGCGGTACCCAGAGGGCTTGCAGTGACCTCCGACGGCCGTGCCCACGGCGCGCGAACCGAGATCCTCACGGCGGCTCTGTACACCGGTGTTTGTTTTGCCGCCGCGGTCGCCGGGTGGACGATATTCGAGCCGCGGGAACACCGCCGCGGCGCGGCTCGTTCAAGTGAACCGGTTGAGCAACCCCGCGGTTTGGTCCCGAGTAACCTGGATTCTCACGCATTGAGCACCGCGCGCGGGCCTCTTCGAGACGTAGCGCCACTGACTGCTCTCAACACATCGCATCCCAAAAGTCCCGACGAAACATTCGCCGATGCCTTGCGCGGGGCCGAGCGACTCGCAACCGCTGCTGATCTGACGGAACCGGAAGAAACCCGTAAGGCTCTGGCGTTAATTACCCAAGAAGAACTCGTTAGGTCCGGCGCCCGATACGTCCAGAACGGGGACGCGACCGATTTAAATGCACTCGCGTATGACGCTCCGGATGCCCTGAATCGCGTCGGATTGACCGCGTGGGTGAACCGTTCGAGCCGCCGTATGGCCCGGGCGGACCCGGCGTTCAGACCTGTGGCGCGTGCGATCTGGGATCCGGCGACCGGGGCGCATGGCGTGTTTGCGATGATGAACGGGTGGGGAACTATTAACCCGTTCGTTCGCCCCGCGATTGTCCGGGCTGTTGAAGCCGGCACCCGGGCGGAGCACTTGTCCCCGGAAGTTCGGAACGGCATTTTGAAGTTGGGGGGCCGGGCCTGGCTGCAGCACGAGCCCCGTTCGGTACACTAATTCAGTCGGGTGCCGTGTTCGGGACCGGTGGACAAGCTCGCGGTCACCGCTCGCGTCTATCCCTCTACAGGCCCTTCTCAATTGACGACACATTGGTGCCGATTCAAGCGGAGAGCCGTGCGCCGGACGGCACAACTGCACTTTAGAACTCGGTGAATTCGTTCATACTACGACGCCGTGATTTATTGTTGGTACCATTTGAGCGCCCGTGGCTGAGTTGATGGGGGCGAGTACTCGGAGTCGTTCCAGAAGTGGAACGCGCGGCGCGTAACTCACCGCTACCAAGTTTGAACCGAGCGACGAGATCGCGGAGCTGAGCGGCTTGGTCCGTCAACGTCTGAGCGGTCGCTGACATTTCCTCGGTTTGCGAGGCGTTCCGTTGGGTGATCGAATCCATTTGTGAAACGGCCTTGTTCACCTGCTCGATGCCCGTGGACTGCTCCTTACCCGCGGCCGCGATCTCGGTAATGAGATCGGTGACCCGCTTTACGCTGGTCACGATCTCACCTAATGTCGCACCGGACTGGTTGACGAGTTCGGTACCCGCGTCGACCTTCTTGACCGAGTCCTCGATCAGCGACTTGATCTCCTTCGCGGACGTGGCCGAACGTTGCGCGAGGTTACGGACTTCGGAGGCGACGACGGCGAACCCGCGCCCCTGCTCCCCGGCGCGCGCCGCCTCCACCGCGGCGTTCAGGGCCAACAGGTTGGTCTGGAACGCGATCTCGTCGATCGTCGTGATGATGTCTGCGATTTTCTTGGACGAGTGGTTGATCTCGCCCATCGCCTCGACCGCGTTGCCCACCACGCGCCCACCACGCTCGGCGATCTCCCTTGAGGTACTGGCGAGCTGGCGGGCCTGTTGCGCGCTGTCAGAGTTCTGGCGCACGGTCGCGGTGATTTCCTCAAGGGTGCTGGCCGTTTCTTCCAAGCTACTCGCCTGTTCTTGAGCGCCGGTCGAGATCTCGTCGCTCGCTGCGGACAGTTGGCCCGAGGCATCCGCGAGCTGCTCGGACACCTCGCGCACGCCCTCCAGCGCGGTCCGGACCGAGATCACCGCCTTATTTAGCGCGGCTCCCATCTGTCCGACGCCGTCGTTCCCGAGATCCGGTATCTCCCGGGTAAAGTCTCCAGCCGCCAGAGCGTCTACCGTCGCAACAATCGTCGTGAGTTTGTGACGCAGTTCCTCGGCCTCGCGCGCCTGCCGCACGTTGTTCTCCTGGGCCTGGTGCTCCAGAGCCTTGGTCAGGGTGACATCGTTGGCGTACTTGACCACCTTGCACGGTTTCCCGTCGAGCCCCAAGATCGGGCTGTAGGACGCCTGGAGCCACACTTCCTTACCACCCTTTCCGTGCCGCTTAAAGTCGCCGGCTTGGGCTTCTCCGCGGTTCAGCCGCGCCCAGAATTCGCGGTACTCGGTGCTAGCCGCATACCCCGGGTCCGCGAACATGCTGTGGTGACGCCCTTGGATCTCTGGCAATGAATACCCCGTCGCCCGGAGGAAGTTCGCGTTCGCGTTGACGATTGTGCCGTCGAGCTTGAACTCGATTACCGCTTGAGCCTTGTCGATGGCCGTGATCTGCCCCTGGTAATCGGCGTCCCGCTCCCGGCACGCGCGCATGTGCTCGATGGCCGTGTTCAGGGCTTCTCCCATCTGCCCGATCTCGTCCCGGGACCGGACCTCGGCCCGCTGGGTCAGGTCGCCTTGGGCCGCGGCCCCGAGGACGAGCACGGTCTGCTCGAGCGGGCGCGTGATGCCGCGCGAGATCAGGTACCCCAGGTACAGCGCGCCCGCGATCCCGCTGACAATCACCACGAGGAACTGTAACCGGGCCGCGTGGTACGCGCTGGTCGTCGCCTCGAACGCGCGATGGCTGATCCGGAATTTGTTTTCTCGCAGAACCGCCATAGCCGCCACCATCTTGTCGGAAGCCGGCACCGCGGATTGAAGGATCTCTAGCGCCTCGTCGTCGCGATCCTCCTCGGCGAGCGCGATCACGCGGGTCATCCGGTCGATCCACTCTGGCATGTAGGCCCGGACCTCCTCCGCGGTGTGCTTCGACTCGGGGGTAAGGAGCAATCGTTCCACAACGTCCATATTAGTTCGCACGTCCCGCAGGTACTGGCGCGTGTGCTCTGCTTCGCGCTTCCGCTCCTCGGGGGACTTGGCCAAGATCGTGATGCGTGCCTCGCGCTCGCACAGCGCGACCGCGGTCGCGGTCTCGTCGACCGCGTTCAGGCACTTGAGGTGGCGCTCGTACAGGATCTCGGTGTTCCCGTTCATGCCCGCCATCGTGGAGATCGCGGTGTACCCCATACCGGCCATGAGCAGCGAGAGCGCGCAGAATCCGAGGCTCAACTTCGTCATCGTACTGCGGTTGCGGAGCCAGTTCATGGTACTCTCAAATGAGTTCCGGATCGAATCTCGGTCGGAATTGTTGAGATGTTGCGCGCCTGTTCCGGGCTGTTTCACAGGACCGTTGCATCCCGAGTAACAACGAGCAGCCGCGCAAAAGCTTTGTTTTCTCAAGCGGAACCGAGTGCGAGAACGCAATCGTAGATCGCGTTCGGGCGCGACCGTGTCGGGGAAACCCGAGAATCGGTCTACACATACATCAACTGGAACTGTGAAAAGATGAAGCGCGGACCGGTGAGAAAAAGGCGTTCGCCACACGAATGAGTACGAGACGGGTCGACCCGTCTCGTGCATGCGACTCTCGGGTTAGATACCGCTGCGTGGTGAGCGGCGAGCCGTATCGGGAACGATCTGAGCTTTTGAATCGAATCCTTTGCGGGATTTGCCTGACACGGGCCGCCCTGTGCCCGCCCTAAATTTTCTCGCAGCAATACCGTGTTCGCGCGGGTTAGCGTCGAACGATTTGGGAACAGATATGCTTCAGGCGACAATAGTAACAGCCAAACGAACAGTTGTGGTTCTGATCCCACAGTGGAGATCGTCACCACTTGTATACACGTGCCGGGACGAGCACCAGAGCTCGTTCGGGGCAAATACGGCGTCACTCCGGAAAGTGACGATCGTCGGGCCGGAGCGGGCCGGGACGCCGGCGAAGCAAGTAACCTGGCTCCAAATCAAAGCCTGGATCGTGCAGATGCGGGGCGCGGGATTTCACGTGAGCATCGCGGACGGAATGGGGCGGGAAATCGCCGTCTGAGTGTCGAAGTGCCGCTACACGAGCCCGTTGGCTGAGATTCTCACCGGAGAGGATCAAATGATTGCAACAAATGGTGCAGCCCACCCGGGGCGGCGCTCAAGCGACAGAGATGCGCTGTCTGGATTGAATCGATTGGAGCAACTGGGCTGATCCGACCGATATTACTGACAGGCCGGACGATACTGTTGGAGCGCATCTGATGCGACACCACGTGGGGGCTGGTGCTTATGCGGTAGTCTTCGGAGCGACGCTTGTGGGGTGTGCGGCCCCCGGTTCACCGCCCGAGCGTGCCTCCCCACCCCCACCTTTTCCCGTCACCACGGGGCGCCCCACAGTTATTCCCGCTCCCCCGTTTTTCTCGGCCTTCTCGTCAGCTCTGATTCCCGCCCCGCCGCACCGCGTGGGCGCGCCGACCAATCGGACCGTGACCCGGGTCGAGTCCCCGGTGGTTTCGCCGGTATCCGTGCCGTCGGTGCGGCACGAAACGATTACATTGGAATGGCACGGAATCGCCCGAGAGGTGGCACCGCCCCCAAAAGCGATCCCCGTCCTTCCGGCTCCGTGCCATCAGGTGGAACCAGTCAACGCGGCCTCACCCGGGTCTGTAGCCCCGGTTTGGAGAGCGGTCGATACGGATCCACTTCCCAATGATTGAACTGCACATCATGACTTGAATGAGGCTCGACCGTTCGGCGGCCTGTACCCAGCGCTCAAGGTCTCGTTGCACACGACGAGCCCCGACCAGATTCGGTTTTCGGTTGAACCATTCCCCCCTCGACCGATTCCCTCCACAACTCGCCCGAATGCAGTCTACAGGCAAAAAACGCGAGATTGCGAGGAGACCGTGGCAGAACAACCGGGCACGGTCTCCGTGCGCGGCACCCGTCGGAAAGCCGCACCACGATGACCCCCGACAATTTGTGAGCGTTCGCAGGTGCTGGGGCCGCACGACCCGCGCCAATTTTCAATCGGGATTCGGGAAATTCCTGACATGTTAGTGACCTATGGTCACGCATATGAAAATTATAACGATACTTAAATCCTACTGTTTAAATTTTTCGCCGTCGCGGTGAATAATGATCGCTTGTTCGGCCGCCGAATCGCTAACGTCCCCTCAACGCTGGATCGCCCGTGAACCATTCTCACAGCCGGATTGCGGCGGGATTGCTGCTCCTCACGGCGCGTAACGATCCGTTCTTTCTCCTCGTCGAGTCGATCTCCGACGCCGCGCTCTTGTTGCTCGATCCAGCCGGTCGCGTCATTAACTGGAACGCCGGAGCCGAGAAACTCACGGGGTTTACCGCGGACGTCATGGTCAGCAAATCAATCGAGGCCCTTTACAGTCACGAAGACGTGGTGTCGGGAAAGCCGGCATCGGACCTCAGTGAAGCGCTCGAACAAGGGCGCGTGGTGAAAGAGTGCCGGCGCCTGCACGCCGGCGGGGGGCTCTTCTGCGCCCGGTGTGAACTCGTGCCCCTGCACGACAGCGACCGGCACATCGGGTTCGCGGTTATGATTCGACGCGCCAGTGAAGCGCTGGGCGCGGTTCGGGCCGCGGAGTCGCACCCCCCACTCGAAGTCGAGCTGCTGCACGCGATCGTCGATTCGACGACCGACGCGATATTCGCCAAGGACCGAGACGGCCGCTACCTGTTAGCGAACCGGGCGGTCGCCGGGTTCGTCGGTCGTCCAGTTTGTGAGATCATCGGGCGCACGGACGCCGACTTGTTCGACCCGCACAGTGCCCGGTGGATCGCGGAACGGGATCAGCGGGTCATGGACCGCGGGGCGGTCGAAACCGGTGAGGAGTGCCTCATTGCGAGCGGGGTGTCTCGAACGTACCTCGCGACCAAGGCACCGTACCGCGATGCGACCGGCGCCGTCGTCGGTATTATCGGGATCTCGCGCGACATCACGGACCGGAAACGGGCCGAGCAGGAACTCGCGCTCTTCCGCGCGCTCATCGATCGCACTACCGACGTGATCGAGGTAATCGACCCGACCACGGGGCGCTTCCTGGACGTGAACGAGGAGGCGTGCTTGGCCCACGGGTACACTCGTGAGGAGTACCTAGCCTTGCACCTAGCCGATATCGATCCCCTAGTGGCAGTTCGCCCTTGGGCCGAGGTGACCGACGGGCTCCGGCGGACCGGGAACCAGCCGTTCGAGAGCCGCCACATGCGGAAAGACGGTTCAACGTTTCCGGTCGAAGTCCGGGTCAATCACGTACTCGCGGACCGCGAGTACCTGGTCGCGGTCGTCCGTGACATCACCGAGCGGGAGCGGGGTGCGGCGGCGCTCCGCCGCACCCAAGAGCGGCTCCAGTCCGTCATCTCCTCCAGCCCCGCGGTTTTGTACACGCTCGCTACCGGAGGAACGGGGGAGCGAGACATTGCGTGGATCAGCGAGAACGTGCAGGGCATGTTGGGCTTTGCCCCGGAAGACATTGTCGGAACGAACTGGTGGGGCGCGCACGTTCACGCCGACGATCGGCACCGTGCGTCCGCCGAGCTAGGGTCGGAACTGTATTCCGCCGGCCACCTGACAAACGAGTACCGGGTCCGGCACCAAAACTCACAGTACCGGTGGGTCCGGAGCGAGGTCCGATTGGTCCGCGACGCGACAGGAGCGCCACTCGAGGTGGTCGGGTCGTGGTCGGACGTCACCGAGCGCAAACACATCGAAGACCAGTTCCGTCAGGCCCAGAAAATGGACGCTATCGGGCGCCTGGCCGGTGGGGTGGCGCACGATTTCAATAACCTGCTCACCGTCATCAATGGCTACGCCTCGTTTCTCTTGGGTGGCCTGTCGCCGGAGGCCCCGCATCACGAATCGCTCACCGAGATCCTAGAAGCGGGAAGACTGGCCGCCGAGTTGACCGCTCAGCTCCTGGCATTCGGGCGGAAGACAATTATCGAGCCGAAGACTCTGGATTTGAACGACCTCGTGAACCAGTCGGTCAAAATGCTCCGCCGACTCATCGGCGAAGATGTGATTCTGGCAACTGTGCTGGCACCGGCTACGGGGTGCGTGACCGTCGACCCGGGGCAGATCGAACAAGTTCTCATGAACTTGGCAGTGAACGCCCGAGACGCGATGCCCGGCGGGGGCCGGTTAACAATCGAAACCCGCTCCCTGCTGATCCGCTCTGGTGACTGTGTTTACCCGGATTTGCTGCCGGGGAGCTACGTACAGCTCGCGGTCACTGACACCGGCGCGGGTATGAACGAAAGCGTGAAGACTCGCATTTTTGAACCGTTCTTTACAACGAAAGAACAAGGTAAGGGGACCGGACTCGGGTTGGCTACCGTGTATGGAATCGTCAAAACATACGGGGGGCACATTGGCGTGTATTCGGAACTCGGGGTGGGTACAACGTTCCGGTTGCTTTTCCCTTCCGTGAGCAAGCACACGGCGGATCCCGTTGAAAACGAACTCGTGCCTCCGCCGACCGGAACCGAGACGGTACTCTTGGTTGAGGACGATGCACGGGTCCGGAGAATTACGAGACTCACGCTTCAGAAGTACGGTTATAGCGTGCTGGAAGCCCCGTGCGGTGCGGACGCGATTCGGCTGTTGGAAGGGCACGGCGGTACCATTCATCTCCTTATTACGGACGTCGTTATGCCCGGGACGGGGGGGCGAGATGTCGCGGCGGCGATCCGAACCCAGCGCCCGGAAACGAAAGTGCTGTTCATGAGCGGGTACACGGACGACGCCGTGGTTCGGCACGGAATCATTGAGGCGAAGGACGCGTTCATCCAGAAGCCCTTTACTCCGTTACCCCTCGCTTGCAAAGTGCGCGCGGTGCTCGATAGCTGACGCGCTGGCTCGTCATTTTGGGACTGGACCGGTCGCCAGACGTCGAATGCCCGACCCGTTGCCGGAATGAAGCCCCCGACATCGGTTGCATCCCTGCACCGCAACCCGACTCGGATACCCCTTCTTGCCTCGCTCGTCTGCTCGCAGAACTCGCTGCTCTTCCGCCTGAACAGCGCGCCGCGCTCGTTGCACTCCTCGCTCCCCAACTCCCGGCCGCACCCGCGACAGTGGCCCGCGCGCCGGCGGATGATCGGCTTTCGTGGGAGCACGAAAGAGGGGAAGGGGAAAACCGCACCTGACCCCCGGCATCAAAGGTATTTCCAACCACTCTCGGAACGCGGCGCCGTAACCAAAACAGTCGAGCAATGAGACAGACAGTTCGGCGTCACCCCGTGGAGAACCTTCCACGAGCGCGATCACCCTCCCGTTACCGAGCGACGTAACAGGGGCGGTTCCGGCACCTGCTCGCTGTGTGGTTGGCAACCATTCCGCCGGAAGGATGGACCAGCACCGGGCGAGTGGGCTTCGCACAAGTTCGTCGTTACCATGTTCGTTTGCGCGGCGCTCACACGTGGCCGGTCGGGCGCGGGTTCGGTCGGCAAGCGACTCTTGGCTCTTGAGTTCGGTGCGACGCTCAAGTAGAGTTCAAGCCCTGTTAGCTTGCGCGCCGTGCGATGAGCAACGTTCTCGTCGGCGCAAACCGATCCGATGTTCGGCCAACCGAGGGCAGCCAATGCCATCCCGCATCGATATCTCACGACGCTTGGTCTTTGTCGCTCTCGCTACCGCGTGTCTGGCCACAGGGGCCGCCGGTGCGGAAATCAAAATCCCCCCGGCCGGCGGGATCGTGTTGGCGCCCGACACGACGACGCTCGTCGTCTCGGTCCCAAGCGAGGGGAAGTTGTTGTACTTCAACGCGGCGACGGAAAAGAAAGTCAAGGAGGTCGAGGTCGATTTCAAGCCGTTCTCGCTGGCCGTGCAGGGCAAGCTGTTGTTCGCCAGCACGAAGGGAGCGGCCACGGTGCACGTCCTTGATTTGGAGACTGGTAAGGAGCAGAGGGAGATCAAGACCTCCGAGGATCCGATCCTGAGCCTCGCTTGCCATCCCAACAAGGGACTGCTGTACGCTACCACCGACTCCGACGTGGTACTCGCGATCGACCCGGCCAACGGAAAAGTCACCAAGACCAAGGCCCGCGGCCAAATGATCGTGATCGATCCCGTCGATGCAAAGTTCGTCTACACCGGCATTCAGAAGCCGATCCGCGACCAGCTCGTCATCGAGGAGGGACCGAACAAGCAGATCAAGGTGTCGCTGGCGGTCGCCAATGCCCGGGCGCTGATGCTGAAGTTCGCCGTCGATGGGACGGACCTCAAGCCGTTAGCGTTCCAAGACAACGCCGCCATCAACGGATTCGCGCTCGCCGTCAGCGGTGACGGGAAACGGATCGCGATGGCGGGGGGCGGGGGGTGGGTGGCGAAGAACAGCCCCAAGACCAGCAGTTCCATCGCAGTTTTCGAGACCTCGGACCTGAAAACGATGGTGGGGGAGGTGGACTGCGGCGAGCAGTACTCGATCTCCTTCCATCCGGTTCTCAACTTGGGTGTGGCTGTGCGGCGTGGTAACGATCTGATCGTGTTCAACGGCAAGTCGCTCGCCGAGAAGGAGGTGATAAAAGCGCCGGGCGGCATGGGATCGGTGCACTACGCGGCCCGAGGGACGAAGCTCATACAGATTGTCGGCTCCGGAGTTGATTCGATCGTCAGCTTCCACCCCCTCAAACTGAGCGACGGGGACAAGGCGACGCTCAAGACCGCCTACTCGAAGAAGTAAGAGCGGCGCGGGAGCCGGAGCGGGGGCGGCTGTTCGCGGTCCTGCGGAGGTGGCACACGCCGAACAAGGCGCTGCAGCAGACGGCGGGGGCGTGTAGGCTTTCTGGGATTCACAGCTCACGCGGCCCCGCGGGTGCTGAGCTGGGGCGTTCGGCAAGGAGAGGGCCGTGTTCACGGGCCTCCTCAGTACGCGACGAAGGCAACTCGTTTGGGCTGCGATCCACGTTCTGGGTGTCACCGTGCTGGTTGTGGTGGCCCGGTTAGTTCGGGAGAAATCGGGCCGGAGTTTTCTCGCCCCGACAGCGGAACTGCTGTGGGCATCAATCGGATTGAGTGCCGGGTTAGCTGTTCATCAAGCGCCTCGACGACCTCCACACCCTCGCCAAGAACAAGGCCAACGCCACCAAGAAGCCGATAGAGCGGCGCATTTTCCCAGAGGGTAGGGACGCGAAGGCTCTGCTTTATGAACAATTCCGCTGGTCGCGGTTCAAGCACTTTGAACCAGGCGTTCGCGGGCAACTTGTAGCAGCGGGCAGCGACACGACGCGCCGGGTTCAAGCCGATACGGGACACCACCGCGAATGCCGATCGCGCGCCCGCCGGGTGCGTGAGGACCGTCAACCGACCCGACCGCGAAGTTTCGCAAAGTCGAATCCAAACAACGCGAGGTTGTGATGTACTTGCCCGTTCCACCTCGTCCCGATCCGGGCGCCGAACCCGAAGGTGAATCGGCCCCGCGACCCATAGCCGCGGACGAGGAAGAGGATTTACGCGCCGTCGTCGGGCCGAACGCCGCCTTTTACCTCGCGTCGTGGCGGAAGTTGTCAAAGCGCCCCGACAGTGGCACCGGGTTCAACCGCGCCGCCTTCGTCCTGAGTTACGCCTGGCTCGGCTACCGCCGGATGTACCGGCGGGCGTTCGTGTTGTTCGCGATCATCCTCGCAGAAGTCACACTCGAGGAAGTGGTGTTCTGCGGCCTGCTCGGGTGGCCGGCCCCGCCGCCGCTCCTCACACCGGTCGTCGGGTTCACGGTCGCGGTGGTCTGCGGGGCGCGGGCGAACCGCTGGTATTTGGCGCACGTGCGCCAGGTAATTGCGGAGGTGCGGAACGGGCACCCGCACCGACCGGGCGACCGGGCCGCGCTCGCCGACCGTGGCGGGACCGACTTCGCCGGTGCATTGGGAGTGGTCGCCCTCTGTTTCATGGCCGCGTTCCTGATCGGTACCATTCGTATGGCTCCGCGTGTTGTCTTTATCGCCGGGTAGCCGACCCGCTCCACTGGTCGAGTGCGTCGCGTTTCAGCCCCGAATCCGGGCAAGTGGGGCTCGCGCGAAAACGTTGCACAGGGTAGAATGTCGGTGAGGTGCCACATGGGGTGGGAGACCCGCGGGGACCGGTCGTACTACTACACCGCCGACTTCTACGAAGTAGAAGAGGCGGAACGCTCCCCGCGGCTCGACCGCCGCGCGCGTTCCGCGCCGAACGCCCGACCGGACAAGAACCGACCGAATTCGACCCGGCACCAGCTCAGATGGCGCGCCAGAGTCGATTCTGGTAGACGGCTTCTGCTCGCGGCTACCGCCCGAATGTCGTCGTGAGAGGCGATATCCGGGCTGGTGGCCTTCTAATCGAGGCTTTCCGCTCATGGGTACTCTGTTCCGCCGCACTTTGCACCGACCCGTTCCGCAATCCGCGACCCTCACCGAGAAGAACGGGCAACTGTTCGCACGGTGGAAGAGCCGCGGCAAATCTCACACTGCCCCAGTAACGGAGGCCGAAAACGGCACACGAACCGTGACCGTAGAGACGGGCACCTACTACGCGCGCTTCCGGGACCACACGGGTAACACGGTCGATCGTTCGACGGGATGCCGCGACGAGACGAACGCTCGGCAGAAACTCGCCGCGTGGGAGAAAGAAGCCGAGCAGGTTCGCGTCGGCGTTCTCGACGCCACTGAACTCGATACCGCCCGCGCTGCCGCCGACCCCATCGATTCACATCTCGCTGCCTACCTGCAATCGCTCGTTGTCGCCGAAGTGAGCGCCGTGTACCGGGCGAACGCGGAACGCGCCGTTAATCGCCTGTGTCGCGAACTGGCACTCGACGCGCTCCGCGACCTGCGCCGCGACAAAATCGAGCCTTGGTTCGTGAAGGCGATTACCGACGAGATGGGCGCCGCGACTCGAAACTACTACCGCCAAAGCATCGTGTCGTTCGCGAACTGGCTCGCCGCGACGAAGCGGATTCGGGAACACGACCTCGCGGGTATCCCGCTCGCCGACCGTCGCCTCGACCCCCGCCGCCAGCGCCGCGCCCTCAACGCGGACGAAATTGGTAGGCTGCTGATCGTGGCCGCAAGCCGCCCGCTCGACGACGCCCGCACGGCTCGCACCGGTAAACGAAAAGGGGAGATGTCCGCGGACATTCGGCCGGAAGTCACCGAACGGTTGCTCGCACTTGGGCGGGAAAGAGTTCTCGTCTACCGCACGCTCATCTACACCGGATTGCGATCGGGCGAATTGCGCTCGCTGAACGTTTCCCGGCTCGACCTGACCCCCGGTTCGGAATGCGTCTGGCTGGAGGCCGCGAACGAGAAGAACCGCGCCGGCTCGACGATCCCGCTCCGCTCGACTTGGCCGCGGAACTCCGCCAGTGGATCGCGGCGAAGAACCTCGACGCTGCGGCCCGGTTGTTCACCGTCCCGGCCGGGTTGCGCTGCGTTCTCGACCGGGACATGAAAGCGGCCGGCATCCCGAAGCGCGACGAGCGCGGCCGAACAATTGATGTTCACGCCATGCGGACCACGTTCGGCACTAGGCTTTCGACATCGGGCACCGCGCCGCGAACCGCACAAGCCGCCATGCGGCACTCCGACATCAAGCTCACGATGAACACGTACACCGATCCGAAATTGCTCGAAGTGCGGCAAGCGGTTGAACGGCTCCCCGCGTTCGCCCCGAACCGAGCGGAACCACACCAACCGGTTCCCGAAAGTGCTGGAACTGGTGACCCGAAGGGGCAATTTCTGGCTATTCCTGACACGATGAGAGCGATGACGGCGCGTTTGAGCGAAGAACGGGCACAGTGCGAAACACTGGAAGTGTCAACGAAAAAACCTCAGTGACATCGGGTGTCACTGAGGTTCACGGAGTGGAGCGAAGGAGAGTCGAACTCCCGACCTCTTCGTTGCGAATCAAAACCTGTGAAGTCCCATCGCGTCAGTCAAACACACGAAAACACAGGGATTTGTAGAGTATCGCACGTCTCCGTCGCCTTTGCAAGCTTTGCTTTGAAAGCGATCCCTTGCGTTATATCGGCGTAGTTATGGGGTATTTTGGCGTAGTCGGAACGTACGTCGGTCAATCCAGCGGCCGCCGTCGGTGTTCGCCTTCGCCTTTCACGCACAGGGTGTCCGCGCGGGTTAACAGGAGTTGTAACTAAAGCAGCTCAACGCCGTCGTCACCCGGTGAACGTCCCCGTCCTTCGAGAACCCGTGGCTCTTGCGCACCTTCCGATTGCAATAGCCCCGGTCGATACCGTTGTGACGCTCCACGAAGCACGTGTTCGCCGACCCGCTCAGGGCCGATGCCACCGCACCCGACATCCCGAACACCACCCGGGTACTCACCCGCACTACCCGGTTGTTCTCTCGCGTCTTGTGTGCGGTCGCGCACGTTATACGCCAGCCGTTTTTGCGGCGAGTTGGCAAAGTGGGATAAAAATGCGTGCGTTCCTCCGACGCCTTTAGGAATTGAAGCGTGGTATACTGCCCAACAGTCAATCACGTATTTCGTTCGCCCGGGGGTCGGTGGCAGGCACCAGAACTCCGGGGGCCACTCGCGCGGCGGTTAAACCTTGTCACGGCAGTTTCGTTGAGAAGCCGAGCGGCGCGGCGCCGATCTGTTGACGGTTCTCGTTAAGTGTGCTCCTGATAATGCAGTTCGCGAACTGAGTCGGTTGACTCTGGCGGAAAGGACGGAAATGTCCGATGTCCGGCACGTCCCAGAATGGTTCCCCCGAGGTCCAGCCCCGCATCCCGGGGCTGGACCTCGGGGAAAAAATCGGCGAGGGCAGTACGAGCACGGTGTACTGCGCCGTTCACCGCACCCTCCAGCGCACTGTGGCCGTGAAGATTCTGTGCGCCCCGGCGGGCGAGAATCCGGCGCCCCCGACGTGGCTGCGCGAGCCGCAGTTGATGGCGTCACTGACGCACCCGCACGTCGTCACCGTTTACGACGCCGGGGAGGTCGGAGGCTACAACTATATGGTCATGGAGTTCGCGGCGGGCGGTGCGCTTCGGTCCCGGATGCGCCCCGGTCATCCGTGGCCGCCGGACGAGGCCACACGGCTTTTGGACCGCATTGCCGGGGCGCTCGATCACATCCACGAGCGAGGGATTTTGCACCTCGACCTCAAGCCCGAGAACGTCCTGTTCGCCGACGACGGGGAAATCAAGATCACCGACTTCGGGATCTCGGTCGCACACACCGGCGCGGGTGCGCGGCTCGAGGGCGGGTACTTTTGTGGCACGCTCGATTACTGTGCCCCGGAGTACCGTGCGGGCCTGGCGCTCGACGAACGTGCCGACGTCTTCTCGCTGGCCACCGTCGCTTACGAACTGTTTACCGGTCGGCTCCCCGGCCGCGTGTACGTTCCCGCCCTTCGTCACAACCCCCGGCTGCCCAAGTCGCTCGACGACGCCCTCCGGCGCGGGTTGGCCCGCGACCCGGACGAGCGCTACGCTTCGATTAAGCAGTTCCAAACGGCCCTGGCCGGAGCGTGCCGCAAAAACGCCGGCCGCGTGAATCACCGGGCGCTTGCCGCGCTCGGGATAATCGCCGCGCTGGTGATTCTTCCGCTGGCGGTGGCCAAGTGGTGGCGCCCGACCGCGGTGGCCGATCCCGAGCCTTCCGGTACTCAGGCAGTGGACGGCGAGCGCCCGGACCGGCTGGTCGTCCTCTACGATCGGTCCGATGATTTGGCGCTCTTTACAGGGCCGGACGGTCGAGGCTTGGTGGGCAGTCTGGGCGCGCCTGTGGAAAGAGTGCCGGCGGAAGCGGGGGGCACGCCCCTTCCGCCCGGCCTTCCGCTTTCTGTCTGGCCCGCTCCTCGGCCCGTTCTGGCGATCCGTTCCCCGAGCGCTTGGGGGTTCGTCTATCCACTTCAGGATCGCACGCTGGCGCAGCGCGTGGTGACCAACTGGCCCGATCTGCTACGGGCGGTCGCACCGAGCGGGCAAAACCTCGTAAAAGCCGGCGGGTTCGACGGGGACTGTCTGGCTCCGGGGCACGCGGGCGCGCTGTGGCGGGGTGGGAACTCCGCGGGGTGGAGCGCGAGCCGTCAAATCACCCTGGACCGCCCGCGGGACCGGCCCGACAACCCGGCCCTCCTGCTCACGAACCTGGACCCGTCCCAGAGTGGGAATCTCCTGGGCACCTACCAACCCCTGGCACAGGCACCGCCCGCCGGAGCGGTGCTGGTGCTGCGCTACCGCGCCCGTTCCCTCCACGGGCACGGAAGTTTGGCCGTCTATTCCGGCATGCCGGTCGCGATCCCGGACGACGAAACGGGGCCGGTTGCGGCCCGGGTTCGCGGCCTCGGTCCGCAACTCTCTGCGGACCCCAGTGCCTCCGGCCCGGCCCCGTGGCTGTACCGGTGTCCCAACTGGGTCATACCGACGACCCAGTGGCGCACTTACTTAGTTGTCTGCGAACTCCCACCCTATCCCACTCAGCGCCTCCATCGCAACTTGGTAATCGACCTCGCCGCGACGCCCCAAGCGGCGACCGATCAGGTTTGGGTCGACGACGTCGAGTTGTTCGTCTGGCGCCCGGAGGGCAAGCCGTGAAGCCCCACGACGTGGCAGAGCTGGCCCAGACCCTGTTCGAGGAAATGGGGGACGCGGCGTTCATCGTGGACCCGGGTTCGGCGGGCGTCGTGGACGTGAACCCCGTGGCCCAGCGGATGACGGGCACGCGGCGCGCGGACCTCCTGGGGCTCTCGCTCGATCGACTGTTCCGCTCCGACGACGGCACCGCCGAGCTGAGTCACTTGCGCCGCGCCCTGCACACGACCCAGACGTTCCACTCACGGGAGGGGTACCACCTGCGCTGCGGGGCCGGCGAATCGTGGATCGCGGTCAACCTGACTCTCACCCGCCTTCACACCGAGCGCGGCCCCCTCGGGTTGATTCTGGCCCGCGACGACACCGAGCGGATCGCGGCCGAGGAGCGGCTCCGGGTGGCCAACGCCGAACTCGAAGACCGGGTGCGCGAAAAGACCGCCGATCTCGCACGGGCGAACGAGGCCCTGCGAGCGGAGATCGCCGAGCGCGCCCGGGCGCAAGAGGCGCTCCGCGAGCGCGAGGAACTATACCGGCTGCTCTCGGACAACTCCAACGATCTGGTGTACTTGCTGGACCTCGAGGGCCGGACCGTCTACGCCAGCCCGTCGGTGGGCCGGCTCCTCGGACGGGTGCCGGCCCACAAGTTCGAGGTCGTTCACCCCGACGACACTGAAGCGGGTGAGCGGTACTGGAAACAGGTGCTGGCCGGTACCGCGGGCCTGTTTACGGTCCGCGTGCGCGCCGGGGACGGGGCGTGGCGCTGGTTGGAGGCATGGAGCGCCCTCGTGCCGTATCGGGGGACCGCGCACGTCCTGTCCGTTTGCCGCGACGTGACCGACCGCACGCGGGCGGAAGAAACCCTGCGTGCGAGTGAGGCGCGCTTGGCCCGTGCCCAGCGCATCGCGCACCTCGGAAACTGGGAACAGGAGTTCGCCCCGGACCGGCTCCGCTGGTCCGACGAGGTGTTCCGCATCTTCGGCACCGACCCGGCCGCGTTCTCGGGGACGTCCGAAGACTTCTTTCGCCGCGTACCCCCCGGCGACGAGGGGGCGATCCGGGCGGCGGTCTCCGATGCGGTCCGGACCGGGCAACCGTACCGCATCGACCACCACATCGTGCGCCCGGACGGGACCGTGCGCTGTGTCCAGGAGTTCGCCGAACCGGTGTACGAGGACGGGCGGGCGGTCGGGCTGGTCGGCACGGTGCAGGACGTCACCGAGCGCGAGCGGGTCGCAGAAGCACTCCGCGAGAGCGAGGAGCGCTTGCGGCTCGCGGTCCGGGCCTCCAACATCGGGCTGTGGGACTGGGATCTTCGGACAAACGAGGTCGTGTTCTCGCGCGAGTGGAAGGGCCAACTCGGGTACGAGGAGCACGAGATCGGTTCCAGTTACCTCGAATGGGAAACCCGGCTCCACCCCGACGACATGCCCAACGTGCTGACGGCGCTGCGCGGGTACCTCGCCGGGGAGCGCGCGGAGCACGCGGCGGAGTTCCAGATGCTTCACAAGGACGGAACGTACCGGTGGATCTACGCCCGGGGCGAGTTCGTCCGCGACGCGAACCCCACCCCGGTACGGATGATCGGGTGCCACGTCGACCTGACCGAGCGCAAACGTGCGGAGGAGGCCCTGCGCCAGTCGCAGCAGCAGTACGAGGAACTGGTCACGAACATTGATGGGATCGTGTGGGAGGCGGACGCGCGGACGTTCCGGTTCACGTTCGTGAGCCAGCAGGCCGAGCGGTTACTCGGGTACCCGTCCGTGCAGTGGCTCGACGAGCCCGATTTTTGGGTAAAACACATCCACCCGGACGACCGGGAGTGGGCGGCGGACTACTGCCTGCGCGCCACCCGTGACCGTCGGAACCACGATTTCGAGTACCGGATGGTCACCGCCACCGGGGCCACCGTGTGGCTGCGCGACATCGTGAGCGTGGTCGTCGAGGGCGGGGAACCCATCAAGCTCCGCGGCATCATGGTGGACGTCACCGCCCGGCGCCTCGCCGAGGAGCGGTTGCACGAGAACCATACCCTGCTGAGCGCCGTCATCGAGGGCATCTCGGACGCCGTCTTCATGAAGGACGCCCGGGGCCGGTACCTCATTATCAACCCCGCCGGAGCCCGGTTCTTCGGGAAGGAGATCGCGGAGGTACTCGGCCAGGACGACGGCGCGCTACTTCCCCCGGAGGCCGCGCGGGCTTTCACGGACAGCGACCGGCGTGTGATAGAAACCGGCACGCCCCAAACCACCGAAGACGTCGGCACCGTGGCGGGGGTGACCCGCACGTACCTGACGACGAAGGCCCCGTACCGCGACCCCACCGGGCGCGTCACCGGGCTGATCGGCATCGCCCGTGATATTACCGAGCGCAAGAGACTGGAAGAGCGCTTCAGTCAGGCGCAGAAGATGGAAGCCGTAGGGCGACTCGCGGGCGGGGTCGCGCACGACTTCAACAATCTTCTCACCATTATTAACGGGTACGGCGAACTGCTGATGACCCAGTTGCCCGCCCCGAACCCGCACCGGGACGCGGTCGTTGCCATACGGGAGGCCGGTGAGCGCGCGGCCGGGCTGACGGGGCAGCTCCTGGCATTCAGCCGCAAAGCGATTGTCGCGCCGAAGGTGCTCGACTTTAACGAACTAGTGGACTCGATCGGAAAGATGCTCCGCCGACTCATCGGCGAAGACATCACTCTGGCCACGTTCCTGGCCCCCGGTCTGTGGGCAGTCAAAGCGGACCCCGGACAGATCGAACAGGTGATTTTGAACCTCGCGGTCAACGCGCGCGACGCGATGCCCAAGGGCGGGCGCCTCACCATCGAGACGGCGAACCTCACATTGGACGACGGCACCCGGTACCCCGAACTCGCCCCCGGCCGGTACGTCCGGCTGAGCGTGAGCGACACGGGCGTGGGCATGACGGATGAGGTGCAAACCCAGATCTTCGAGCCGTTCTTTACGACTAAAGAGTTCGGCAAGGGAACCGGGCTGGGCCTCGCCACCGTCTACGGGGTCGTCAAAACGTACAGCGGACACGTGAGCGTGTACAGTGAGGTCGGGGTCGGTACGACGTTCAGCGTCTTGTTGCCCGCGGTCGGGGCCGCTCGCTCGGAGCGCCCGTCCGGGGGGATCTCCGTTGCCCCGCGCGGAACCGAGACGGTCCTGTTGGTCGAGGACGACAACGGGGTCCGCGGGCTCGCACGGACCGCGCTGCGGGCGCAGGGGTACACGGTGCTGGAGGCGACCGGCGGGGCCGAAGCGGAACGGCTGGTTTCGGACCATTCCGGCCCTATCCACCTGGTCCTGACGGACGTGGTGATGCCGGAGCGCAGCGGGCGGGAAGTCGCCGACGCGCTCCGGGTCCGGCGCCCGGGGGTGAAGGTACTGTACATGAGCGGGTACACCGACGACGCCGTCGTCCGGCACGGCGTCCTCGAAGCCACGGACGCCTTTCTCCAGAAGCCGTTCACCCCGCTCGGGCTGACCCGAAAGGTGCGAGAAGTTTTGGACGAGACCCCGTAAGCTCGTCGCTCTGCGACAGGCTGATTGCGTCAGCCGAGCACATTTCACCCCACCCGCGCGGAGACCGCTGTTCCAGCACCGCTATCGACCGGTTCGACTCGGGCCGCGAGTGGGTCTGGATCAACCCCGTCGGTCGCGGTTCCCACTCGCGGCCCGAGTCGAACCGGTCGGCGTTGCCGTGAGCGTTCCGTGCCCCAGGTCGGCAAGTAGACACCACGGGAACAGAGCGGGGCAGGGAACAATCCCTGGCCCGTGTCGTTGATGGAAGTGAAGTCAGTCGAGTTGCCCTTGTGCCAGCCATCCGGCAAAGGCAAGGCCGCAAAGAAGTGCCAATAACTTTACTTTTTCACTCGCTCAAGATGGAGCCTTTGACCGAAGAACCTGTCTGTAAAGTTTTTCGGCCGGGGTTTGAACACCGCGCCCTCGGACTCGGTGACTGTCGCGATGATCAGCATCTCCCCGTCCAACTTGTAAATCCCCGGACCGAAGAGCTCTTCGCCCCCCTCTTCCAACTCAACGTAGATGTCGAACCACTTCGGATCTTTCATCGGACCGAGTTTGAATTTAATAGCCGGACGGTCCCCGAACGTCACTTTGTCGCCCTTGAAGGTGACGCGGTAGTCGTCCTTCACTTTCAGCTCTTCAGGTTCTGCCTTCACGACCTTCCAAGTGCCTTGGAGCTTCTTCTGTTCTTCCGCGATCAACTTCTCGGCCTTGTCCGTCGCCGAGGCGTAGAGCGGCACGAAGATAAGGAATGTCACTAACGCGGTCATCGGGTACCTTTTAGCTACCTGTTCGAGAGTTCCCAATCTTGGCGCACTCAGAATTCGCTCAAGTGACCATCATCCCCCAAATACTATACAATTTGCAAGCTCTCACAGAACCGTCTCATCCCTTCCCCAGTACGAGATCCACAACCCAGCACCCGCGCACGTGTGGCCCCGGACCCCGGCAGTGGTCTAGTACGTCGGCGCGGTCGCACCCGGCGTCCTGAAGGGCATCGGCCAGGATCGGCATCGCGGAGAAGTCACGCGACTCGTACATCTGGGACGCGAGCCCGACCGCGGTGGAAGTGCGCCACTCGGGGGAGAAGGGTACGGGGCGGAACGGGTTGCCGAGGATGTCACGCAGGAGGGTCGATAACGCGGTGCGCGACGAGCTCGAGGCTTACGCCGTATCCCGCCTGCTGACCGCTCACGCGCTCGTGACGCCAGCCGAGGTACTCGGGATCGTTGAGCCGGTCCGGGTTGTTGGTCCCAACGTCCAGTAAGACGGGCATCGTTCGTTCGGGGCGGATGCCCCCGATGAGCGTGTACAAGGAGAGTTTGCCGATGGGGATGCCCAACCCGCCGGCCCCCTGGTCGCCAATGCCCAAGATGCGCTCGTCGTCCGTGACGACGACGACGTCCATCTCCGGGTTGGGACGGTTCGCGGGATCTTGACGCGGTGAGCGAACGACTGATCGGGGTGGATGTGGAGGAACACGCTGTCGCTGTTGCCCCGCGGAGAAACGTTCATGCCGTGGAGGTGAAGATTCGTCATCTCTGGGAGCTTGTTACGGAACGTAACGGAGAGCGTGTCGCCGGGCCGCACGCGCCACACGGGCGGAATGTACGCGCCGTTGTAGAGCACCCCCTCGTAGCACTCACCCGCAAGCTCGAACAGGCCGGGCGCGGCTGTCAGATCCACTGCGAGTTTCCCGTCGGTGCTGGACAGGAACGGCGGATCGATCAGCGGCGGGTTTTCGCTCGCGCTGTCAGACGCACACGGATTGGTGCCGTCGAGAGTCACGCGCGCGGGTGAGCAGCTCAAAGCCGCGATCAGCGCGACCGCGAGGCCACCGCGCCAACCCGAACCGAGGGACGGTACATGTCGAGCTCCTTTCGAGGGAATCAGGCTTTGGTCACGGCGTGCGGCAGCCGGACGAGTACGAACCGGACACCGAGGTTCGCCGATACGACGGCGGCCAGCACCGCGGACGCGATCACAACCCCGCTGCCGGCAAGTAACAGCCCGATCGGAAGGGCCACCCCGACGAGTACCAGCACGGCGCCTGCGAATCTTCGTTCCTCCCGAGGGTAGAGTTGGGCGAGGGTCGGATGCAGGTCGTTCGCCAGTAACCCGAGCACGATCAGGTTGAGTACCGCGAGCAGTCCCACGGCCGTAACGAGCAGATCCACGGCCCGCGACTCGCCCATCAGCGCCGCGATGACGAGTAACTCTCCGGCGCCGAGCCACAGCGCGGAGTTCACGAGGTACGCGCCGAGCCAACGAGCGTCCTTCCAGCCGGGTTGGGCGGTCGTACTGAATAGCACCCCCTTGTACGCCGCCGAACCGAAGCAGAACGGGATCCCGCCGACCACCGCGAACTTCCGCGCCCACCACACGAGGCCCGTATCACCGGGAAGCCACGCCAGCAAGGCCACGAACTCGATCGCGAGGATCGCGGTCAGGAAGAGCGAGTAGATGGTGAGGCACCACGTCCCGAGGGACATCGGGGAACTCGGTTTGAACACGCGGAGCATGTGGTGAAATCGGAGCTTGTCGCCGAGATCGAGGACGAGCGTCCCGAGGTCGATGAGGAGTAGCACCAGCGCGAGCGGGTAGGCCCACGTGGCGACCGGCTCGAAGACCGCGGGGCGCGCCAACTCGCCGATCGCCGCCACCAAGAACAGGCCCGTGGTCAGGTTGTTGAACAGGACGTCGAAAACGACCAGCGTGTGCCACGCGGGTGGCTTTGTTATGACCTGGTTCGCGTAGCCGCCCTGGCCCGGGGCGTTGGCCTTCGTCCGCATCTCACGCCCCTCGAATCAGAAAGACGACGAGCAGAACGGTGAGAGTGAGTACACCCACGAGCAAAGTGCGCCCGTAGTCCCCCGGCATGTGAATCCAGGGGTTGAACGGCTTGGCGGGCAGGCCGTAGACCTCCGGCTTGTCAACGAGGAGGTAGAACGAGTGCAACTCGGTGTACGTCTCCGTCGCGGCGTCCCCGTAGACATGTGCGCCGGTCACGCCCTTCGCCTGCAACTCTGCGGTGCGTTTCCGGGCGCGCTCGCGCAACTCGTCGATCGGCCCGAACTGGATCGACGCCGTCGGACAGACCTTCGCGCACGCCGGGACGAGCCCGTCCTTCTGCCGGTCGTAACAGAGCGTACACTTGCGCGCGTGGCCGGAGATCGTGCTTCGCGTGATGACCCCGAACGGGCACGCCGCGACGCAGTACGTGCAGCCGTTGCAGATGTCGGACTGGATGTAGACGTTGGCGAACTCGTTGTAGATGATCGCGCCCGTCGGGCACGCCTGCTGGCACGGGGCCGCGGCGCAGTGCTTGCACACGTCCGACATCATCAACCACCGCCCCCAGTCGGGCTGCCCCGGTGTCTCGGGTACCGGTTCCGGGGTCGGCAGCACGTCGAGCGCGATCCGCTGCGGCGCGGCCCGCGGCACGAGTTGCGAAATCGGCTCGGGCATCGGAAATTGTTCGATGAACTTGACGTGGCGCCACGACGAGGCCGAGAGTTCGCCGGTGTTGTCGTAGCTGTTGCCGGTGAACGCGAACCCGTCGGCCGGGAGCTGGTTCCACTGCTTGCACGCGACCTCGCACGCCTTGCACCCGATGCACACCGTCGTGTCGGTGTAGAACCCCACGGCGGGCTGGCGCTCGGGCCGCTTTCCGCGGCGCAGCGGGACCAGCAGTCGTTCCACAACGGCCCGGAGCCACCCGCGCGCCGCGGTCTCCTGGGCTGATGAGCGCTTGACGACCTCCAGTTCTTCAATCGCCATGTTCACGTTCCCCTCGGGTCGGCTTCCAAAGTAGCAGGCGCGCTCCGTGTGCCGTGGCTACCGGGTCGAATCTCGTAGGCGATCAGTACTCGGTCGCAACGGCACACGGAGCGCGCCTGCTACTTTCAGCCATGTTCGGGCTCCCCTTCGGGTTGGGCCGAAGTCGGCGTTACGGGGATGCCGCCGCGAATCGGCCAGCGCACCGCTTTCACGGTCGGTCCCGCTGCGGTTCCTTCCAGTCGGCCCGCGAGAACTTGGCACGCGAACGCTTTGCTCTCGTGCATGCTCACGTTCGGGTCGGCCACCAGCGAGGTCAGGTCGTTTGCGTTCCCGCCGACAACTTCCCCCGCGAACGCCCAGTGGAACGGCAGTCCGATTTGGTGGACGATGCGCCCCTCGATCAGGAGGGGCCGGAGCCGCCGAGTTACCATTGCGCGGGCCTCGATCCGCCCGCGGCCCGACACCACTGTCAACCAGTCCGCGTGAACAATTCCGCGCTCCGCGGCCAGTTCGGGACTGAGTTCGACGAACATCTCCGGCTGAAGTTCGTTCAGCCACGAGTTGAACCGGCTCATCGGGCCGCTGAGGTAGTGCTCGGTCAGCCGGAACGTGGTCGCCACAACCGGGAACTCGCCGGTCGGCGTGCGGGACAGTCGATTGAGCGGCCCGTCGAACATCCGGACCGTCGGGCTGCACGTCTGCTTCGGGTAGAGCAGATTGCCGACGGGCGACTCCACCGGCTCGTAGTGCGTGGGTAACGGGCCGTCCTTCACGGCGGGCGCGTAGAGCCAGCCGAGGCCGTCGGGCTTGGTGATGAACGGCCGGTCCCCGCCGATGGCGGCCATGCCGGTCGCGTCCGGCGGCGGACGGTAGCCCGGCGGCTTACCCACCTCGAAATCGGGCCGGTCGAGCCCCACCCAGCGGCGCTGTGATTCGTCCCACCACACGAGCTTCTTGCGCTCCGACCACGGCTTGCCGTCCGGGTCCGCGGAGGCGCGGTTGTAGAGCACGCGGCGGTTGTCGGGCCACGCGAAGCCCCACTCCGGGTGCAGCGGGTTGTCGGTGCGAACCCGCTCCTTGGATCGGTTCCGGTCCGGCGCGGGGCACACACCGCTGTAGAGCCAGCACCCGCACGCGGTCGTGCCGTCGGCCTTCAACTCGGAGAAACTCGATACCAGCTTCGGCTCGCGTGTCGAAGGGTCGGTCTCGTTCAACCTGTGGCCGTTGATTTCCTGGAGCACCTTCTCCAGGTCGGGTTCACCTTCGATCCGGCTCCGTGTACCGTCGGGCAATCGCGGCTCCTCGTCGTAGTCGTAATCCCAGGTGAGATTCAGCAGCGCTTGGTCCTTCGGGTCGATCGAGCCGGCGTACAGTTCTTTGAGCCGCTTGCCGAGTTTGTAGAGGAACCAAGCGTCCGACCGGCTGTCGCCCTGCGGGTCCATCGCCTTGTGGTGCCACTGGAGCATCCGCTGCGTGTTGGTGAGCGAGCCCTCCTTTTCCGGGGCCGCGGCGGCCGGGAGGAAGAACACCTCCGTCTTGATGTCGGCGGGCGGCGGACCGGTGGGGTCGGACCTCCAGAACACGGCGCTTTCGATCTCGAACCAGTCCGCGACCACCAGCCAGTCGAGGTTGCGCAACCCCGCACGGTGCAGACCGGCGTTCGGTCCGCCCCCGCCGGGGTTCTGGCCGAAGAGGAAGTACCCCTTTATTTCGCCCTTTGCCATGCGGTCGAAGTAGGCGAGTTGCGAGTAGTCGGCGTCAACGCGGGGCAGCCACCCGAACCCGAAGTCGTTTTCGGGTGTTGCCGCCGAGCCGTACCACGCCTTGAGCAGCGAGACGATGTACTTGCGGAAGTCAGCCCACACCCCGGTGGTCATGCCCTCGTGCTTCACGTACTCGTCGAGCGTCTCGTGCTCCTTGTCCGCGGCCGGTTGCGGCAGGTAGCCGGGCAGCGCGTCGTACAGGGTGGCGAGGTCGGTCGATCCCTGGATGGTGGAGTGGCCGCGCATCGCCATGATTCCGCCGCCGGGCCGGCCCATGTTCCCCAGGAGGAGTTGGAGGATGCCCGCGGTGCGAATCATCTGCACGCCGGTCGTGTGCTGTGTCCAGCCGAGCGCGTAAGCGATACAGGTGGTCCGCTCGCGGCCCGAGTTGGCGCACAGCAGCTCCGCGACGCGGGTCAGTTGCTCCGGCGTGCAACCGCACACCCGGGAAACCACCTCCGGCGTGTACCGTGCGAAGTGGCGTTTCAGGATCTGAAACACGCAACTGGGGTGTTGCAGCGTCGGATCGCGCAGCGGCTCGTCCGCTCCCGCCACATCCTCGCGCGGCGCGGAATGGGCTTGAGCACCTCCCTGGAGGTCGTGGCCCTGAATGCCCGGTTCCTCCTTCAGCATCGTTCCGTTCGCGCCGGCACCTGATTCTTGATTTCCGCATCCTGTAAATCCCCAGTGCCCCTCCTGCGCGTCGTACTTGCCGGTCGCACCGTCACCGTGATAGCCGCTGAACAGGCCGTCCAGGTCTTCGCTGTCCCGGAAGCCGTCCTGAATGATGCTCGAAGCGTTCGTGTACGCGAGTACGTACTCCTTGAACCACTTGTCCTGAGTCAGGACGTGGTTCACCAACCCGCCGAGGAACGCGATGTCGCTCCCCGCGCGGATGTCTACGAACACGTCACACAGGGCCGAAGTGCGCGTGAACCGCGGATCGACGTGGATGAGCGTCGCGCCGTTCTCCTTCGCCTTCATCGGCCAGCGGAAGGCAACCGGATGCGCCTCCGCGGTGTTCGTACCCATGAACAGGATGCAATCGCTGTTCGCCATATCTTGCTGGAAGTTCGTCGCAGCCCCCCGCCCGAACGAGGCGCCCAGACCGGGCACCGAGGCGGAGTGTCAAATTCTCGCCTGATTCTCGATCGAGACGACCCCCAGCCCGCCGCCGAAAAGCTTCTTGATAAGGTAGTTCTCTTCGTTGTCGATCGTGGCCCCGCCAAGGGTGCCGAAGCTCGTGACGTGGTTGAGGAGCCGGCCATCGGCGTTGCGGGTCTTGAAGTCGGCGTCGCGGGCGTCCTTCACCTTCTCGGCGATTCGCCCGAGCGCCCATTCGAGCGACTTCGTTTCCCACTTGTCCGAGTACGGCGCGCGGTAGAGCACCTGCGTGATACGGTGCGGATTCACGGCCAGTTGGAACGCGTTCGCACCCTTCGGACAGAGCGTTCCCTCGTTGACCGGGCTGCGCGGGTCGCCCTCAATGTCGATGAGCTGCCCGCCCTTGGTGTAGATCAGTTGCCCGCACCCGACCGCGCAGTACGGGCAGACGCTTTCTGTAATCGTGGCCCCGCGCAACCGGGACGACTTCGCGGCGGTTTGCGGGCTGAACGGCTGCGGCTTCGAGGCGATCGGCAAGCTGAACATGGTGTGGACCTCGGAAGACGGGTTATTGGCGAGCACTGCAGCAAGTGTGCCTAATTCGCCTTTCCCCTGATTTCGACGAGAAACGGGCAAATTCATCGGAGCGTAAAGAGCCTTCTTGGTCGGATAGAACTCGCGGGCTGTGTCGCTGGTAGCAGCTTGATGGTAACCGGATTATCGAACTGGTCAGGACGGTATCATGGGAGGTATTTGTGCCGATCTCGCTCGGTCGTCCGTTTCGGGCCGCCGGCCGACTTGGCCGGCGCGTTGAACGCGATCGCCGGCTGTGTTTCGAGGGCGAACCGCGTTTGTCGTCGCATTGGCCCATTCGAGAGCCCTCGGGGCTGCGGGTGAAGTAAGGCACCGTGTGGTGGGGCTCATTCGGGTGCGCTCGCGCGATGGAGGAGCGCGTCCATGTCGGACCAGCTTCTCTTCCACTGCTCGCGCTCCTCAGCCGGTGGTCGAGAGAGGCCAAGGAGCCCGCGGTCGCCGATGAAGTCGCGGTCGGCCTTCCAGTGTCGCATCTTCTGCTGAACCTGAGTATTAGTGACTGTCCCATATGTCTCGAAATCGCCGTACTTTCGCGTGATCACCCCGCGATATCTCGGGCATTTTCACACATATGGGACAGTCACTCAGTCTGGGCGTTGCCGCCGTCGAGGGCTTTGCTCCAACAGGCGAGATTTTGGCGGAGCCAGTCGATGGCTTGCCGGCCCCAGAGGGCGCGGTCCGCCTCGCTCAGCGTGTCAGTGTCCACCCCCTGACTGCACCGCGCCAGCGCCGCGCCGCACGCGGCATTGTAGCGGGTGAACGCCGCAACCGCGTCAGCCAATTCGGGTCCTGCCACGAAGGCGTCGCGGGAAAAAGCGGGCGGCGGCGGCATAGTGCCTCTTGAAGTGGCACAGTTCGGCGAACTCGACCTGCTCGGCCCCGCCGGCGAGCATCTCGCCCCCCAGAAGGGCGAGGCGTCCACTCCACACCAGATCCGCGGATGCGCCCATAGGATGTACGCCCACACCGCTGCAGGAAACGCGCCGGAGACCTCAGGAAGTGCCATGCCGTCGGATATGGGTGTAGGACCAGCCGACCACAGACCGTCACCTTGAACGTCTACCGGCACACAAGCGACGGCTTGGGGCTGCGGCGGTCGTAGTATTGGGAAGGCGGGTCCGCTCCGGGCTCCCGCATTTGGGGGCCTCACGTGCCGAAGGAACTCAAGCCGTGGACCGTGGTGGCCAGTCGGACAGTGCTGGACGCCGCGCCCCACCTCCGCGTCCGCGTGGAGACGGTCGAACTGCCGGACGGCCGGCGGGTGGACGACTATTACCAGTTGGACATGCCGTCGTTCGTGTGCATCTTCGCCGAGGCGGACGCCGGCCGGGTCATCACCTACCGCCAGTACCGTCACGGCCCGCGCCGGGTCGGGTTCGTGTTCCCGGGCGGCCACATCGAGCCGGGCGAGGAGCCGCTCGCGGCGGCCCGGCGGGAGCTCCTGGAGGAGACCGGGTGCGAGGCGGCCGCGTGGACCGGGCTCGGCGCGTACACGGTCCACGGGAACCAGGGCGGGCCGGTCGCGCACCTGTTCCGCGCGACCGGGTGCCGGCGGGTCGCGCCCCCGGTGGGGGGCGACCTGGAAGAGGCGGAGGTGCTCCTGCTGTCCCGGGCGGAGTTGTGGGCCGCGGCCGGGCGGGGCGAGATCCCGCTGCTCTGCCAGATGGCCCTGCTCGCCCTGGCGACCGCCCCGGCCTGTGTGGACCGGGCGGCCGTCGAGTAGCGCGCGGGCGGGCTTCGGAGTGAATTGTCCGGTTAGGGCCGCACCCCGCGACCGTGCCGTTGGCCACCGAATCGGCCCGAGGCGGGCCGAGGGGGCACCGCGGCAACCGGTATCAGGACGTCGGGTGCTGCTGCCACAGCTTCATCTGTTCGAGCGTGTCGAGCAGTGCGAAGTGCTCGGCCAGTTCGCGCGGCACACCGGCGGACCGTTCGTGGGCGGCGGCCCGCTCGCGGTACACGGCTTCCCATTCCGCGGGCAGGTCCCCGGGCACGACGTCCGGAGGCGGGTTGTCCAGCCCCTTCAGGAAGGCGACCACGTCATAGCGCATCATGATACCCCCACCCGTGGATCGTCCCTATTGTCCCTGCTCACGATAAAAGTGCGATGATCCTGCTCATTCTCTAGCAAATTTGGCACCGCCTCCCGGTCGCGGATTGTCCCTGTTTTGGTCCCTGGCAGGGACCAAAGGGACCAAAGGGACAATCCGCGGGTGGGGTGGTCAGGCCAACCCGAGCTCCACGCCGTACCGCTGTTGGATCTGGAGCAACTGTCCCGGCGTCACGTCCCGGTACCGGCGCTCCCCGTTGGTCTTTGGCGGCACCGGGATCCCGTAGTTCTTCAGCCGGGCTCCCACGGTCTTCGGGTGCCACAACTTGAACGTCGCCTCGTCGCGTAGCTTCGCGGAATCGAGTAGGCTTCGCGTCGTCGGCGGGTTGTGCGCGCGGACCGCCTCCGCCAGGAGTTCGAGCAGTACCTCGTCGGCCTCCGGGACCGAATCGTCCTTCGCGCCCGCCACACTCGCGACCGCGTGGGCCTGCATCAATTCTAACAGCCCCTCGCACCCGCGCCTCTGCAGCCACCACGCGAGCCCCAGGAGTGGCTGCCAGAGCTCGTAATTGCGCCCTCCGATGCCGGGCGGGACCACCTTCGTCCGCGACGGGAGCTCGACCCACTCCGGGCCGTGCTCCAGGGCCAGAGCGTGGAGGTCGTCGCGCACCGCTTGCCACGCGCCCGGGTCCTCGTCGATCCGGCGCTTCGGCTTGGGCGAGTCCCCCGCGCTGCGGAACATGGTGATCGGGACGCACCGGCTCGCCAGGGTCGGGGGCAGCCCCGCGATGCACGCGAGCGCCTTCGGCCCGTACACCACGAACTGGACCGGGCGGAACCCGCCCTCGGGCAAAGGCTCGAGGCGCGTGGCGCACCCGCCGCGCTTGTATCCGGCGAGGAACACGGACTGGATCTCCTGCTGCTCCGGGGTCGACTGCTTGAGGCGCTCGGCCTCGTCGAACAGCATCACCCCGCCCGACGCGTGGAGCGTGCGGAACACGGTCGGGGCGCTCACGTTGGACGAGGAGAACGGGCGGAACGCGAGGCGCTGGAGTACCTCGAGGACGCGGCTCTTGCCGCTCCCCATCGGGCCGCCGACGTACAGGTACGGGACCGCGTCCCAGGCCGGGAACAGGTACGTGAACACGGTCCACAACGCGAGCGTCGCGGTCGCCCCGGGGGCCGCCTCGGGCGCGAAGTCCAGGTAGTGCGCGAACCGCTCGCACACGTTCCCGAACACGCGCGCGGGCTCGAGCGGGGGTTCGCCCGCGAGCCAGTCCCGGCGCGCGTCGGCGGACCACGCGGGCGGGTCCGTGCCGGGCGGCGCGCCCGGGTCGGGGGCGAGGTGCAGGACCGAGTCGTCGGGTAGCACCAGCCGGTCGGGCGGGTCCACCACTTCGCGGCGCCCGCACCCCCCAGCGCAGGTACGTGCGCCAGCGCGGGACCAGCTTGTCGCCCGCGTCCAGCACGATGGGTACGGTGATCCCGGAGACGCTCGGGGTGTGGAAGAGCTCGGGGCGCGCCACGCGCCGCACGTCTACCTCGCGTAGCGGCGCGTCCGGTGCGGGCGCGGCGGCCGGGTCGGGCGCGGCGAGCTTGATCAACTCGGCCTCGAGTAACGCGGGGTCAATGCCCCCGAGTTTTGCGGTCACAGTGCCCACGAACTTCGCGCGTGCGGCGGCACTGGCCGGATTGAGCGTATCCACAAACAGCACGTTCCCGTCGAGCTTCAGGGTGATCTTGCACTGCGTTTTGCTCACCCGCTCGGGGAACAGTTCCAATCTCGGTTCGGTCGCGGTCACGTTGTTCCTTTCGCCCGGAGGTGCGGGTTCAGGCGCCGCGGGCCGGTGGCGCGGGCGTGTTGTTCGAGGTCGTCGCGAGTCGCGCCGGACGCGACCCATTCACGCACATCTTTCACCCCGTCGGGCGGTGCGATCACGCGCACGTCGCGGGCGTAGAGTGCCAGTGTCATTGCCAGTGCGTCGGCACCGCGGGTGCCGGGTTCGTCGTTGTCGCGGGCGATAACGACGCGGGCCGGCTCGAGGTCGCACACCAGGGCGACGAGGGCGGTCGTTCCGCCCGTACACGACGGGCGCCCGACCGCGTTCCCGAACCCGAGGGTGTGCGCGGCGAGCGCATCGGTTTCCCCTTCGCAGACGAGCAGTACCTCGTCGGGAGCCATGCTGTCGGGCAGGAACAATGCCTCCTTACCCCCGGTTACACTGAACTTCCGTCCAGAAAGCGGGCGCAACCGGATACCGGTTACGGTGCCGGTCTCGGGGTTAGTCATCGGGAACGTCCACGCCGGATAGTTCTCGGCCCAGCCCACCCCAAAGGCCGTGAGGCTGGCACCGCTCACGCCCAATTGCGCCGCGATCGCGGTGAGCCGTTCAACACCTGCGGCTTCGCGGTAGCGGGTCGCGAGTGCCGTCAGGTCGGGCGGGACGGCGCGGCGCGGGAACACCACGCGCCGCGGCTCGCGCGCCCGTGGAGCGTCGGTGAGCCGATGCAGGAACCCGGCACCGCCACAGCGCTTCGGCGATTCGGTGCGGGGGCAAATCGCCGCGCTCTTGTCCTCCGCGATCAGGCACCAATCGAACTTGCTGCAAACGGGGCACGGCTCGTCCCGCGAGACGCGCCGCCACTGGCTTTCGTGTGTCACAACTACGCCCCCATCTGGTTGAGCTTGCGGACGGCCTCGTCCGCGGCTTTGCGGCGCGCCGCAGGTGAGCGCGGGGGTACTTCGGTGGTGGCCGGGCCATTCAGTGCGGTGAGAAAATCCGCGAGGGCCCGCTCGGTCACGTACAACGTGCCGCCGATGCGGACCGCGGCGAGCTTCACGCGCTGCCCGTCCGGCGCGGTCGCACCCTTGTGGACCCACCGGGCCACGGTCGATGGGTTCGCGTGGGTGCCGTTGCGCCCGGGCAAGCGCCGGGCCACGGCGGACAGGGACAGAGCGGTCGGGTCGACGAGCGGGTTACTCACCGGTCACCGCCTTCCGCTCGGCGGGCGCGGGGACCAGATCGGCGGTGGTGAGCGGGAGTTGAAGGCGCTCGGCCAGTTCGAGCAGCAAGCGCAGGCGCTCGGCTAAGGTGAGTGTTTCGCGGAGCTTGTCGCGGACCACGTCCGGGTGCGGGACGAACGCGAGCGGGTCATACGGGCGGCGTGTCATTGGTCCTCCTGTTCACTTGGGACAGGAGGTTCATCGCCGCCCGGGGGCGGTCGAATGTCGGTCGCAGGCGCGCTTTTCGCGACCTATTTTCGACCGCTCGGGGGCACCGGTTCGACGACCGCGTTGTTGTCCGCGGTGACGAACCGCCACCCGCGCCCGCGGAACTTGGTGTTGAGCCGCTTGCGCGTGCTGTTCCAGTTGTCCACGGGATTGTTCCACTGAAAGCGCGTGCCGAGCGTCGCGATCGGGACCGACCCGCCCCCGTCACAGATCGCGTTCACGATCCGGGCCTGTTTCCCCTTCAAGCGGAGACCCCGAGCGAGCTCGCGGAGCCCGTCCCACACCGGCACGGGGGCGCTTCCCGGAGCACCCGAGCCAGGAGCGGGCGCGTCCGGCACCCGAGCGTTTAACACGGTGGGGCGGATCGCCAGGAGTTCGTGGCGCCCCACCGACAAGTTCAGGTGGTGCAGGTGGGCCGGAATTTCGGAGGGAACCGTTTCACGGACGGTCGCGTGTGCGATGTGAACCCACCCGGCGCCGACGCACGCTCCAACCGTGTCGTCCACGGGGTGCCCCGCGGCGCTCAGGAACTCCGCGAATAGCGCGAGCCGCTCGAAGGCCATGCGGTCACGACTCGGTGCGTGCTCCACCCCCGCGACCGGCGCGCTCCGATAGCGGTGCGCGAGCCATTCCCGGACCTGGTCGGGTGGGGTCGTGGCCGCGAAGTACTCCTCCCGGGTCATCGCTCGGACCCGCGCGATCCGCGTGCCCCCTTGTTCGCCGGGAACGCCGGGGTACAAGCACTGCGCCAACGGACCCACCGGCTCACCGGCCAAGGTCCGCCGGAGCACGCCCAGAACGAGCGTGGACGCGGCGAACACGTTGGGGATTTGGCTGTACCCGGCCCCTTCAACGACCTGTTCGGTCCCTTTCAAGTACGAGTACAAGGTGTTGAGCCAGTCCAACTCGGGAGCGTTCCCGACGCCCACGGCCGCTGCTCCCGGGGCGAGCCGGTAGCAGGCGGCTCCGGCCCGACAGGAGAGATCCAGAAATGCCGCGACCGGCCCGCATTCCGAAGCCTCGGTCCCGGCGAGCACGTACAAGAGCGGGTGCTCGTGCCCAGCTTGGTCCGGCAGAACGGCCCACCCCAGCATCCGGATCCACGTCGTGCGGGGTAAGCACTCCGCGGGAAGGGACGCGCGCTCGAGTACGATCGGCCCGTCTGCTGGCGGCACGTCGCTCAGGGGGAAAATACCAACGGCGAGATCCCCGCTCCCGAAGGTTGCGAGGGTGCCGGCGAACTGGGCCTCCAGTTCGTTGAGGTGCATTGGAAGCTCGGACATGGCCCCTCGGCGACCGCCGCTCGGGTATAGGGTTTGGGCGCGGCCCCACGCTCCGAACGGCTCGGGAATTTCTGATCTACCTGACCAAATGCGAACTATACCGGCTGTTTGAGTCGTTCCCGAATGTCGGTACGGGAGGCGTATCGCGGTTATTTCAGATTCCGGCGCCGCTCCCGCGACCGACCCGGGCCTCGGTGCGCGACGTGGAAGGCCGATCGAGGGCTTCTGGGTGGCGTTGCGTCTTATTGCGTTTCGTGGCTCGGGCACACGGGTGGAAGCGACACGCTGGCCGCATCCGGGCCGTCGGTGGACGGGTCGGCTCGGGAACGCAATCGCGGGATCGTTCTGGATCGGGGCGGGCGAATTGTTGCCGAAACGGCCGCAGTTAGAGGCGGATAATTCACTCGGTCCGGACGCGCAACCCACACTTGTCGCACCCGACCGAGCATCGGGAATGCGCCCACATCATGACGGCCCCGCACGTCGGGCAGTCGAACGGGGCCGGCGGGCGCCAGCACGACCACCCGCACTCCCGCTCGCAGTACCAGAACCGCAGCTTCCCCGGCGCGCTCCGCACCGCCACCGCGTCCGGGACTCGGCACCCCGGGCACGTGCGCGACCACTCGACTCGCGGGCGCCGGCTCAACAGGTCGTAGAAGTTCACGGGCTCCCCTCGGTCGTGCCGTTGTTCACCACCAGCGGACCGCCCTTCGCGATGTTCACCTGCGTGACCGCGATCGGTTTCCGCAACCGGCGTAGCACGGCCAGCGACTTCAATGAGGCGTGCAAGCGCTTCTCGGCCTGGGTCAGTCGCCTGTCGAGCGCCCCGGCGGTTGCGCCTCCGGCCGGGGGCTCCGTGGCGAGCGCTTCCAGGTTGTGAACCGTGAGCCAGTTGTTGACCACCCGGGCCGCGGCCATCCACTCGGCGAGGCTCGGGTCCGGCCCGCTATCCGCCAGCAGGGTACGGGTCTGGTGTTCGCACTGAGCGGCCAGAACGGCTGCGATCCCGGGATCCTTTTTCGCGAGTACCCCGATGAGTGTGACCCGGGCGGTGAGTGCGGTGAACCCGAGGGCCTCGACCTGTTTCGGGTTCTGCATCAGCGCCTGCACCGCGCCGTAGGCGACCGGGCCGCTCGGCCCCGACTGCTCGATGAGAGCCTGCGTCTCTGTGTCGAGAGGCTCGCATTTGCTTCGAGTCGTCGCTCCGGTCACGGGCGCAGCTCCCATTTCTTGGATCGTCGCCACGGCTCGGACTCCCCTCGTGCGGCGCCATGAACTGCGCTTGTGCAACGTGTGCCCGGTCAGGTGCATGACCGCTCGGAACACCCGGTCGGCGAGTCGGTCGAACGCGGCACCGGTGGCCAGGATCTCGTCGGCCTCGCGGCCCCGTTCGGCTTCCTGCCACGCGGCGAAGCCGCGCCGGTCGCGCTCAATCTCGTCCCATCGGGCGCTGAGGGCGGCCACGTACCCGGACCCGACGTACTCGCGCCGCACGAGTTCCCCGACCCGGCGCGAGCGGTAAAAGTACGTCCGCCCGTTGCGGTGTTCGAGTCCCACGGGTGCGATTCCGTGTACTACAGCCGGGCGAGTGCCCCGCTTCGTACTCGGATCATCAGAGGTAGTGGGGGAACTTGTTTTGTTGGAGTGGTTGTGGTCAGGTAGCTAAAGTGATGCGCTTCGCCAGCGACAATGGACCCAACCGGGTTTCAGCGTTTAGAGTGGTTTTGGGTGTGCGCGCAAAAAATTGACCGGCCGCGGAATACTGAACTGTCGCCCATTCAGTTCGGTTCCCGCGGCCGGTCTATCCCCATTATTACCCTGCGCTACACAGCAAGTCAAATGGACCACCGCCGGAAACCTCGACGCCTCCATCAGGGGTGTCGGCTTTCACGACGAGGCAAATCCGACCCCGTGCTCCCCCCGTTTCTCACGCCTTGGCGCAAGGTCTTACGGGTTTGGTTGTTCGGGCTAATTTTCAGAATTGTTTACCTGTCGGTACGGCTCGTGCTTTTGCTTCTCGACGTCGCCCAGGATCGCCCAAATAGAATCGTCCGAGTTCGCCCGGATCGCTTTGCCCAGCCTGCCCAAAGTCGCCCTCGCCCTGATAATCCGGCCGCGCCCACGGCCGGGTTTCCTTCCAACACCAGTACCGAATTCCGTTCCGGTTCGCCCTCGGAACAGCCCCGCGTCGGGTTCGCCCATCCTGACGCGGGTGGTTTCGTTTTCACCGCGTAGAACCGCACATCTCTGCTTACGATGCCGCTAACTTCACAGCTCCCCGATGCGCCGCCACAATTAACGGAATCACTCCGCCACACAGGTTCAGCCGTTCACGCCGTTGCTCCCAGACGAGCATCTTCGCGGTTAAATTGTTCTGACGCAGCACAGGGCGTTATTCAGCTCGTCTGAGCCGTTCGGAAGGGGCCGCAGAAGATGCGTGGAGGAAAAGGTGCCCTTAACCTGAGGTCGGCATCAACGGCCCGGGGCAACCAATCTCAGAGGGGCTTGTGACGCTGGACACTTTTCGCAGTCATAGTCGGAAATGGGTACGGTACGAGGAACCGGCCCGGGCCGATCTGGGCGTTCGTATTGCGGCTCCGCACCTCATACCCCAGAGAACGCAGAAACACGGCGAACGGCCGCACTTCTGTCACCTTCATGCCCCAGGCTTTCGCCAGCTTCCGTGTCGTCAGTGTCTCACCGACCCCATCGCGTTGTAGGACTCGGGCCACCGTCTCCCAACGCTCGTCGCGTGCCGCCTCGGTAGCGAGGCTCAAACTGCAGGAGACTCCATGCGGGTTGCGATAAAATCCGTTGATCTGAACCAGATCGGCACGCCCCGTGTGGCGAACCAGTTCGGCATCCAACGCCCTCCAGGAGGCCGAGAACAGCGCGTCATCGAGCCGGTCGCCCGTGAGAACGATTCGCTCCAAGCCGACCGGCCACTGCACGGCGTCGCTCGGTGTCAGGGCGACCGTGAACACCGGCGGGCCGGGCACATGATCATGTGACAACCCGATGTGCCAGCAACGAGGCGTCCCGCCGACGGTGACCCACACGCTCGCTTCCGCTTCCGGGGCTTCAACCAGATTGAAGTTCGTGTCCCAATTCACGCCGTAGATCCGCCGCCGGTCCGCCTGGATCGGTTCAGCAGGCGTTGCGGTGCGATACCCCGCGGTCGCGCGGTCCTGGTTCAGGCTCGTAAGCAGTCGTTTACGGCCTCGGAATCCGAGCGCGTCCTCTGGGCCCAGTGTCGGAAGCAAGAACGGGAACTCGGTTCCGAACACTTGTGCGCGGACGGCCAGAGCCAAGACGCGGGCGAAGTGGCACGGGACCGCGTTCCCGATCTGGGCGTTGACCTCACCCCGATTTCCGCACAGTTCATACCCGTCAGGTATCGTCTGAAGCCGCTTTTTCTCGGCGGCACTAAACGGTCGAGCTTCCCAGTGAAACGGCCCGGTAAACCCGCCCTCTTCCGCTTTCAGCGTCCGAACCGGGGCGGCCGGATCGGCCTTGTACAAGAAGTCGGAGAACTTCGACCGCCAGGCGAACACGGGTCTGGGGTGGCCGAGCCGCGCCGTGTAAAAGGTGTAGTTCAGCCCCGGCGGGATGTCCGTCAACAGGTGGCCGTAGCGCCCGCCCAACGTAACTCTCTGCTCGATCTCACTCACGGCCGCACCACTGACTGCGGTGTCGGACCGGAAGTGTGACCGACCGGACCCGGAATCGGGGCCGTGGGTCGGTGCCGGAAACCGAAATGTCACCCCGAGCTTTTTCCGCACCCCAACCAGGATCAACCGCTCCCGGTGCTGGGGCACGCCGAAGTCGGCCGCATCAAGAATACGGTGGGCCACCCGATACCCCGCCCCCGCGAACGCCGCCTGGACCTCGGCCCATGCCCGCCCGCCGTTCGCGCCGGTGAGGCCGGACACGTTCTCGAACAGGAATGCCTTCGGCCGGAGCGATTTGAGCAACCGAATGTAAGCACGGAACAGCGTTCCACGCTCCTCGTCGGTGCCGTTCACCCCCTGCGCGCGTCGGCCCGCCGCTGAAAACGATTGACAGGGCGGGCACCCGAGGATGAAGTCGAACGTGCCCTCGGCCGGGGGCTTGTACCGGGAGACATCCTCTTCGCACACGTGTAGGGTTGGAAAGAGCCGGTTCGGTCCGGTGTTCGCGCGCAACGTTCGCGCGCAAGCCGCGTCATGTTCGACGACAACCTGAACATCAAAGCCCGCCTGGTGGAACCCGATGTCAAGCCCCCCGGCACCACTAAACAGGCTCAAGGTGCGTATCGGGGTCTGGCCCGGCGACGCGGACCAACCGGCCAGCGCCTCCCCGAACCGGTCCGGCCAACCGGGCTCGAACGATGTGTCGAAGAACTCGTAGAGGTCGGGGCGTGGTTTCCCAGGGCGGTGGACGCCGTTAACGTGTACGCGGGCAGGTGCGTGCCTCAAAGCGGCTCACATACTCGGGTAAAGGACATCCGGTTAGCTGTACGACCGCGACGATTCAGCGGAAACTCCCCGTCACCACGGTCGGAGGCGGCATCAGGAGCCGAACGGTGTGACCGCCGATATTGACCCGTCCGATTTCGACGCTGCACAGCTCGCGCAACGCCTTCCACAGCATCGCCGCCTGGTAATGCTCGACCTCGGCCGGAATGTGGTCCAACAGCGTCTGCGCGCACACCACGATCAGCCGCTGCTGGACCCGAGAAAAGGCCACGTTGGCACGGTTCAGGTCGAGGATGAACTCGACGTTGGACTCGATCGCCGTCGGGTCGCTCACGGTCGCCGACACCACCACCGTGGGCCGCTCCCCGCCCTGGAGCCGCTCGACCGTGTCGATCGTGTCCACCACATGGTCGTCGCCGTGCGGCACCGTCAGGCGTGAGGTGAACAGACTCCGCTGTGCCCGGTGCGGCGTGATGACCGCAACCGACCGCAGCCCGAGGGGCGGGGCGGCCTGCAAGATCTGGTTAACGACTTCCAGTTCGGTCTCATTGCTCCGCTTCGAGCCGTCTTCGTCGTGGACGACCAGGAAGACGCCGATGTTCCACTTCCAGATGTCGTGCCAGAGCGACGACCCGCTAGTGGCCCCAGCCACGGCTTCGCGGTCCGGCCCGGTGAGTTCGATCTGGTCCTGCCGGTAGATCCGGGCGATCAACTCTCGCACCACTGGGGGGAGCCGAAACGTCTGCCGCAGAGCCGACCGACGCGCGGCGGCCGGCGGGACCAGCGGGCCGCCGACGGGACCAGCGGAGTCGATAATCCGCCGGACGGCGTCGTACGCGCTGGCGAACGGCTGGTAGAGCACGGTGGGCGGGCGGTCCTCGTTGTCCCAGTCGTGCGCGGTGATCGGGGCGAGTTGGCGGTGATCTCCGGTGAGCATCACCCGCCCATCGTCAGTGATCAATGTGGCCAGAGCGAGGAAGTGGGGGAACACCATCATGCTCGCCTCATCGACCACGAGGAGCGAACCTTTGAGACCGTTCCTATTGTTGTACGTCGTTAGTTTGTCCACCTCGCTGGCTAACTTGAGCAGCCCGGCCGTCGTCCCACCAAGGACGAGAACCCCGCCAGCGGTCAACTCGGTCAGCTTTTTCTTGGTCTTCAGGACCGAAACGGCGAGCTTCTCGACCGTGCCCGCGACGCGGTTCATGGTTGGCTCACCCGAATGGACCTTCACGAGCCGAAGTGGGGGCATCGCAAACCCGCTGCTCGCCGCGTGGCCGGTGAACGCCACGGTGTAACGATCGATGCGGGCCATCAACTCGTCCAACGCCCGGTGCGTGTGGGCCGACAGCAGCACAATGTCCCCCGGTCCGCGACCGCACAAAATCCGCACGAGTACCGACAACGCGGTCGTCGTCGTTTTTCCGGTTCCCGGCGGCCCCTGAAGGAGTTGGACGCGGGTCGAGAGGCCGTCGAGCACCGCTTGCACCTGGTCCTTTTCCGGCGGTTGGTCGGCGGGCGGCAGGCGGAACGATTCGAGCAGCCCGCGGACCCGGTCGGTCTCGGCGACAGGCGGGGCCGGCAGTGCCGGCGGTGCCGGGTCGATCGGGTCGAACCAGTCGTACACCGCATAGACATCCTGGAGCCGCCCGTCGACACGTCGCGCGACGAAATCGGTGACGCTCTCGTCGAGCGTCGCGTAGCTGTCGGTAAACAGGACTTCGGCCTGCTTGCTGCCCCCGCTCGCCACGGTGTACGCGTCCGCCTCGGCGTACATGCTCTCCAAGGTCACGGCCCCCGTGGACCAGTCGATCGACTGGACGATGCAGGTACGGCCGACGCCGCTCGTGAGCTGGGCGACGGTCTGCCCGCGTTGTGGGTCGGAGTTCCACGGTGAGAGGCGGACGAACGAGCCGGCGGCAAACGAACACCGGGTCTCCAGGTCGGTCAGTTTCAGGCCGTTGAACCCGTGCAACTCGATCCGCCCGGTGATCGTCTTCTTGTCCGCGCCCACGCCGACCTTGCGGAGCGGGAGGGTGCGGCCGAGCGGGACGCGCACGATCGGCGGGAGCAGGTGTTCCGCGATCCAGTTCGACTTCTTCACGTGCTGGTCGAGCCGCAGGAAGTCGAGGGCCGCCTTCGCCACGTCGTCGCGGTCGAGGTGGAAGTCGGGGAGGTCGGCGATGGTGACGACCGGTTTAACAATCTCGGCGTTCTTCGGATTTACGTTCTCCTCCAACCACCGCAGCGCGTGACACCGGGCGGCGAGGTAGGTTTTGAGCATGTTGGGCACCTTCGCCCGGTTGTACCTCTCGATCGAGTTCTTAAGCCGCGAGTCCTCCACTGTGGCGGGGTCCGGCAGTGTCCGCCAGACGGCGTGCCAGTACGCCGCCGGGAGCGAGTCGGAGAACCGGCTACGGATCTCGAACTGGTACTTCGTGCCCGTGCCCGGCTTGGCCCACCCGCCGGCCGCGTCGCAATCGAGCTGCGTCTTGAAGTCGAACACGTTCTGCGTGAACTCGTGGTCGAGGTCGCACGCGACGCCGTTCACCTTTCGTCGCCAGTGGTAGCGGCGGCCGTACCACCGCAGGGACGCCACCACGCCGAGCCCGCGGCCGGTCCACCCGAGGGCGAACCGACGGTCGATCTCGTCGCGGACGCACGAGTAGATGAGCTGCTCAAGGCCCTCGCGGCAGCC
This sequence comes from Gemmata palustris, assembly GCF_017939745.1. Taxonomy (NCBI): domain Bacteria; kingdom Pseudomonadati; phylum Planctomycetota; class Planctomycetia; order Gemmatales; family Gemmataceae; genus Gemmata; species Gemmata palustris. The sequence goes on from NZ_JAGKQQ010000001.1 coordinate 1,757,834, forward strand.
GAACAGTTGCTGGAGGCTTCCGAGCAGGTTCGACCCCGCCCGACAGCACCCCTCGATCAGTTGACGGATCTCACCCTGGGACCAGACGTAGAAGTGTACCGGCACCGCGTCCTGCCCGGCCTCGTCCGCGATCAGGCCGACCAAGTTGTGGAAGAACCGCTGGATCAGTTCCCGCTCGGCCGCAGTGTCGTCCGCGTAGTTGTTCCCCTTCCAGGGTGCGGTCTTGAACTCGACCAGATCCCTGCCGCGGACGGCACGCGTGGGGGCGTCCTTCGTGAACCCCGATCGGCCCCTGTCGTCGCGCTTGTCGGAGATCTGTTCTAAGTGACTGTCCCATATGCCTCGAAATCGCCGTATTTTCGAGTTGTCACCCACGATTTCTCAGGCTTTTTCGCACATATGGGACAGTCACTAAGAGTTCCGGGTCGGGTTCCCACCGGCCGGCGGTATCGACGAAGCGGGTATGCAAGCGGCCGTCGCTGCGGGTGACGTGGGCCGACAATGCCCCGATCCGGTTCTCGCTGTAGTCGTAGTCCACGGCCAGGTACACGCGCAGGAGTCGCCCGTTGTCGCCCTCGTGTGCGGGAAGGTGCCCGACCCCGGTGTTCGGGATCGATGCCACATCGTGTTCTTCCGCCGGTGCGGGCGAGCCCACGGCCGGCAGCGTGTGCCGGCGGGCCTTGGCCCTGACTTCCAAGAGTTTCAGGTTCTCGTCGAAGCCGGGATTGCGGAGAAGTGCTTCCACCGCCGGCGGGGGGAACACCGCCGGTTGTGCCAAGTCGTCGAGGGTCTTCAGCCCGGCGGCGTGGAGCAGCCGGGCCGAAACGGGTTCGATGCCGAGCAGCTCGGGTCGTCGTTGCCGAGCGCTCTCCGTCAGGCAGTGGACGTTGTAGATGCACCCGTCACACTTGGTATCGAGGCGGTAGCCGATGTCGCCGAGCGGCAGTGCGACCGCCCGATCGAGCCGACCTCCGACATCGAGCAGCCGCTCGATGTCGGCTTCCTCGGACGTCAGGTCGAGTGCGGGCAGCGTGAGGATCGATTGGTTCGTGTTCCGGTCCTCGTCGATACGGGCGATCATGCACTCGATCGAGTCGGCCGGTATCACCACGCCGCCAATGAGGACGGCTCGGCCCACCAACATCCGCTGGAGGAGCATGCGGTACAGTGCGACCTGAATGCGGTGGTACGTCCGGTCCCGCCGGCTGGCCTTACATTCCACGAGCCACAGCCGCGGACGGTCCGCGTTCCACTTCACGAGGACGAAGTCGATCAGCCCGGACACGGCGAACGCCCCGAGGTCGGCCTGGACCCGGACCTGACGCGCGTACGCGGGCATGCCGGGCGGGAGTTTGGCCAACTCTGCGGCGAAATCCTGCCACGTTACGTCGTCGTGCTTACCCTTGAGCAACCCGGCGGCCAGGTCGCGGAACCCGTTGTCGGTGAGTTCCTTTTCCCACTGGTCCTCGCGGTCCTTTCCGACCTGTGATAGAACGGGTTCGAGTGTGTTCAGCAAGCGGTCGAAGAACGGGAGCGGGCGGACCTCGCGGTCGTAGTGGACCTTCAGATAGAACCGGCGGTCGCACGACTGGTGCCGGATGTACTCGCCGATGTCGTTGACCGTGATCGCCGTCAGGGCGGGCGTGTTCATGAACGGGCTACCTTCCGGGCTAATTTCTGGTCGCAGTGGCGTACCGAGCGGTCGGCGTAAGTTCCACCCTCCATTAGGTGCATCGGCAAGCACCTTTTCCATGTCAGTTGTTCGCCCGCGCGTCGGAACAGACGGGCTGAGGCGAGTGCGACTGGAACGCGTTTGCCATAGTCCTGCAGGGATAGTAATCAGGTTAACAAGTGTCTGCCCGCGATCGCACCCGCTAGAATCTTGTCAACCACACCTGAGGTCGCCCGCACGATTCGGTCGCCTCCTGCCCGGGCCGCGATCATGAGACTGATTCCGAATAGCGGCAGTAACCGCGTCCTTGACGTGCTGAAAGCCGTTCTGTTGCCGGGCTCCTCGGTCGACTTTGCTACCACCGAACTGTCTCTCTTCGCGTTCGCCGAACTCCGGGAACTGGTGACCGCCGCGGCCGAGTGCCGGCTGGTCCTCCCCGACCCCACGGCCCACAACCTCGCGCTCCTCGGCGGTGACGCCGACCGGCCGCGGCGGAACCAACTTACGGCCCGGGGGCTCGCCGCACACTGCTCGCGGTGGGTGAGCGCGAGCACCCGGGTCCAGCAAGCCCCGGCCCCGCTCCCGCAGTCGGCGATCGTGGTTCATCCCCCAACCACCGGAGGAACCGCGGCCCTCACGGGGAATTGCCCGCTGACGACCGCTGGTCTGGGCCTGACGCCCGGCGACCTGTACGGTTTGATCCAGTTCGCGGAGTCGCCGGAAGAAGCGAAGCTCCTGGGCGGGTGGTTCACCCAGCTTTGGGAGGGCACCCGTGCCGGCGGGGATGCCAAAGGCCGGTTGCTCACGCGGCTCCAGGAACTGGTCGACCACCGACCCGCGGAGACCCCGTATCACCTCTCGCTCCTCAACCTCTTCCACCAGCACGGGGAGGAACTGGACGAGGAGCGGATCGTCAAAACCGCAACCGGGATCAAGAACACTGCAATCTGGAAGAAGCTGTTCCGGTTCCAGCGGGACGGGGCGGTCGGCGCGATCGACAAGCTGGAGCGGTTCGGCGGTTGCATCATCGCCGACAGCGTCGGCCTGGGCAAGACGTTTGAGGCACTCGCGGTCGTGAAGTATTACGAGCTGCGGAACGACCGCGTGCTGGTGCTTTGCCCGAAACGCCTGCGGGACAACTGGACCCTGTACAAGGCCAACGACCGCCGCAACGTGCTGGCCGGCGACCGCTTCCACTACGACGTACTAAACCACACCGACCTGTCCCGCGACGAGGGGATGTCCGGCGACACCAACTTGGCCCACATCAACTGGGGCAACTACGACCTCGTCGTCATCGACGAGTCCCACAACTTCCGCAACAAGAAGACCCCCAAGGCGGGCGGCGAGACCCGGTACGACAAGCTGATGCGGCGGATCATCAAGGACGGGGTGCGCACCCGCGTACTGATGCTCTCCGCGACCCCGGTGAACAACCGGCTTGCCGACCTGAAGAACCAGATCACCTTCGCCACGGAGGGCAACGACGCGGCCCTCGCCGAACAGGGCGTCGGGAGCGTCGAGGCGACCGTCCGCCTGGCCCAGGCCCAGTTCAATAAGTGGCTGAAGCTGGACGAGGCCGACCGCCGCCCGGCCCGACTGATGGACATGCTCGGGTTCGATTACTTCCAGCTCCTCGACCTGCTCACCATCGCCCGGTCCCGAAAGCACGTCGAGAAGTATTACGGCACTAAGGAAACGGGCAAGTTCCCCGAGCGGCTCAAGCCGGTGAACATCAAGGCCGACGTGGACGCGGCCCGCGAGTTCCGGCCGATCGCCGAGATCAACGACGAGATCCGCCGCCTGAACCTCAGCTCGTACGCCCCGCTCCAGTACGTCCTCCCGGCCAAGCAGGCGGCATACGACAAGAAGTACAGCCAGCAGGTGAAGGGCGGCACGGGGCTGTTCAAACAGAGCCAGCGGGAGGAGAGCCTGATCCAGTTGCTCCGGGTCAACGTCCTCAAGCGGATGGAGAGTGCCGTCCCCGCCTTCGCCCTCACGGTCGAGCGGCACCTCCGCGATGTCCAGGGCGTGCTGGGTCGGATCGACGCCCACGCGGCCGAGGTCGAAGAGGTCGACATCGAAGACGTGGACATCGACGCCCCGGAGTTCGAGACGCTGTTGGTCGGCAACAAGGTCAAAGTCCTGCTCAAGGACGTGGACCGGGTTCGCTGGCGGCAGGAGCTGGTGGAGGACCGCGACCGGCTGTCCCAGTTGCTCGCCGCCGCTCGTCAGGTGAAGCCCGACCGCGACGCGAAACTGCGCGAACTGAAGAAGGTGATCGAGGAGAAGGTGCGGAACCCGATCAACCCGGGGAACCGGAAGGTGATCGTCTTCACCGCCTTCGCGGACACCGCCCAGTACCTCTACGACTGCCTCGCCCCGTGGGCCGGGCGGCTCGGCCTCCAGACGGCGATGGTGACCGGCTCGGGCCGCAACCGTTGCACCCTCCCGGACCTCCACACGGACATGTCCACCATCCTGTCGGCGTTCGCCCCGCGGGCCAAGGAGCGGCCCGCGGACATGGCGGCCGAGGGCGAGATCGACCTGCTCGTCGCCACCGACTGCATCTCCGAGGGGCAGAACCTCCAGGACTGCGACTTCCTGGTGAACTACGACATCCACTGGAACCCCGTCCGCATCATCCAGCGGTTCGGCCGGATCGACCGCATCGGGTCGCCCAACGCGGTCATCCAGCTCGTCAACTTCTGGCCCAACATGGAGCTGGAAGAGTACATCAACCTCGAACAGCGGGTGAGCGGCCGGATGGTGCTCCTCGACATCTCCGCGACCGGCGAGGAGAACGTCATCGAGCAGCAGTCCGGCAACCAGATGAACGACCTGGAGTACCGCCGGAAGCAGTTGCTCAAGCTCCAGGACGCCGTCATCGACGTGGAAGACCTGTCGAGCGGCGTGTCAATCTCCGACCTGACGCTGAACGACTTTCGCATCGACCTCGCCCGGCAGCCGAAGGAGCGGCGGGCGCAGCTGGCGACGCTCCCGCTGTGCACGTTCGCGGTTGTCACCGGCGGGCTCGGCGAGAACCCGGTGCCGCCGGGGGCGATCTTCTGCCTCCGGGCGGTCGGCGAGACCGCGAACAAGCCGGCCGAGCCCGGCTACCCGCTCGCCCCACATTACCTCGTTCAAGTCGCGGACGACGGGACCGTCCTGTACCCGTTCAGCCAGGCCAAGGCCATCCTCGATCACCTGAAACGCCTCTGCGCCGACCAGGCCGCACCGGACGCCGCCGCGTGCGACCGCTTCGACAAGCTCACCCGGCACGGCGAGCGGATGGAGCACTACCAGAAACTGCTCGCCGCCGCCGTCGCGTCGGTCGTCGGCAAGAAGGAGGAGCGGTCTACTGCGAGCCTGTTCATGCCCGGCGGCACCCACGCCCATAAGGGCGAGTTCGCGGGGATGAACGATTTCGAGGTGGTAGCCTACGTCGCAATCCTGCCGGCCGAAGTGACCGGCGTTTCGCCTCAACAGAATGCCGACGCGGTCGCTATTCGCGCGCGTGCCGAAGAGATCGTCCGCGGCTGGCGGGAGCAGGGCCGGACGCGGGCCGCCCTTGCCCGCGAGTTTCAACAGATGCTCGGGATCAGTGACGGGGAGCCCAAATGACAACAGCAACACCCTCAACACGCCGCCGCGTCGTCCTGGACACGAACGTGGTCATCGGGGCGGGCTCGCGTTGGCTGGCGAGCGATCCCCCGCAGCCCGCCAGTCCGCTCCAGCATCTGGTCAACCGCGTCGCGATCCAGCACGACGGGTTGTACTGCCAGGAGATCATCGACGAGTACGCGGAGCTACTGGCCCGCCGCAACCACCCGCCGGAGCGGGCCGCGCGCTACTTGGCGTTCATCATGGAGCTGTTCACGAGTGTCTCGGTGACCTCGACGACGTGTCACACGCACCCGCCCGACCCCGACGACCTCGTCTTCATTCTGTGCGCCCTCGACGGGAACGCGGACTGGATCGTGTCGGACGACGGACACCTGCTCCAGGTCCGCCCCGCGTACCAGCCGCGACCAGACATCTTGCCGCCGGACGAGGCCATCGCCTCACTGTGATCCGCGGAACGAGCCTTCCCGACTATGGGGCTACCGGGCATGAACGCGGACCGGATCGTCGACGCACTCGCACTCCCGCCGCAGGCCCGCGTCGACCAGCGGGTGGCGAAGAAGCACCTACTGGAGAACGGTGCCCCCACCGCCACGGACAAGCGGCTCATCACCGACGGCATCGACGAACTCGTCTGGGTCGCCGCCCTCAAACCGAGCAGCGTCGGCGTTCCGGCGTTTCGGGACGCTTCGCGTGAGTACCTCGAAATCGCGGTCCTGACGCTCGCACTGCGGCCCGCGGCGAAGGCGGCCCGGCTCCGGGAACTGGTGCACCGGGCGATCCCGTACCCGCAGGTGCTGATCACGACCGACGGCGGGGCGGTCACGTTCTCCCTCGCGCACCTGCGGCACGCGGAGAACGAAGCCGGCAAAACCGTTCTCGACGGCGGGGTCGTGTGCGTCGACGTGGCCGAGGACGCTTCCGATACGGCGTTCTTGAACAGCCTGCCCCTCGCCGCCTTGCCGAAGGACGACCTGTTCGTTGTCTATCAAGGCTGGCTCGACCGGATGACCGCCCTGGACGCGGCCCTGCTCACCGGCAGGTTCACTCTGGCCCCGACATGCGAGGCCGCGGACGCACGGCGGCATGCCGTACGCGAGATCGCGCGGCTCGACGCCGAGATCGGTACGCTGCGGACCCAGGCCACGAAGGAGCCGCAACTCAGCCGCCGGGTGGACCTGAACCTCGAAGTGAAACGCCTGACGGACGAGCGGAATCGCCTCGCCGCTTTGCTCGGATAAGGACTCGTCATGAAGCCCATCACCACCGCCGACCCGCAGAGCCGATCCGCGGACCTCTTGGCCGACAACGTCGCGCGGCTCCGCGAGCTGTTCCCGGAGGCGTTCACCGAGGGAAAGATCGACTTCGACGTATTGAAGCAACTGCTTGGAAGCGAAGTGGATGAGCGGGAGGAAAAGTACGGACTCAACTGGCACGGCAAACGGTTGGCCCGGCGGCTCGCGCTCACACCCAGCACTGGGACGTTAAGGCCCGCTCCAGAAGACAGCCTTGAATGGAGTACGACACAAAACCTGATGATTGAGGGCGACAACCTCGAAGTGCTGAAGCTGTTGCAAAAGAGCTACAGCGGACGAGTCAAGATGATTTTTATTGACCCTCCGTACAACACCGGCAAGGACTTCGTGTACCCAGATGACTTCCGCGACAGCATCGAAAACTATAAACGCCTGACTGGCCAAACTGATGGGGCGGGGCGTGCTCTCACCAGCAACCCCGAAACCAGTGGTCGGTTCCACACCGACTGGCTCAACATGATGTTTCCGAGGCTTAAGTTGGCAAGAAATCTCCTCCGCGAGGATGGGGTCTTATTCATTTCGATAGATTCAACGGAAGTCGCCAACTTGCGATTGTTATGTAGCGACGTATTCGGAGAAGAATGCTTCGTAATCGACCTCATTTGGCGGAAACGGGATGGGGCACCCAACGACCGCACCATTGGCTCTGTGCATGATCACATACTCGTGTACGGCAAGACGGTGTCGTCCACATCATCTCGCAGTATGGCTGAAGACAATCTGAACCTCATGCCGCGTACAGAAAAAGCTGACGCCGAGTATCAAGTCTTTAAAGAGCCTAGTGGACCTGACCCAAAGGGGCCGTTTCGCAAGATCGACACCACACTGTACTTTCCGCGAACTTATAGCGTTTAAGCAGCCAGATCCAGGCACCGGTGCGCGGGGCGCGGATTCTCGCGGGGTCGTGGTGCTCGCCCACAACGGCCTGAATTTCCTCGGCCAGCAGCTCCCGTTGCCAGGCCCGGCGCTTGTCCGCGTGGCTCGGGCGCCGGTTCGGATCGTCCCACGGGGAGGCCGCCCGATGGGCCACCAGTTCATCCGCCTTCTGGTTCCAGGCCCACACCTCGGTGAGCGTGAGGACCACGCACACAGGTGGAAGCATCCCACGTTCGACGCGACCCCGCGTACCTGCTGGTGACCGGCGCCCGCGACCTGTTTGAGATCTCGAAACAGGTTTCCAACGAGAACCGGTCCGCGATCAGGCCCAGGATGTCGGCCACGGAGGCCGTGGGGTCCGTGCAGAAGAACGCGACCCACCCCTTGGGTTCGTCCACCAGGACGACCCGGATCGTGCCCCCCGGCCGGCCGCCACGTGGCCTCGAACGTCTTGTACCGCTTCTCCACGGGCTTCCCATACAGGGTGAACGTGCCCGTGGTCCACCCGCCCTTGTGCCCGGCCCGCTTGGCGAGCGACACCCGCTGCTCCCCGTACACGCGGGGCCGCCCGCGGGCGCTCGGATCGCGGGCCGGGGGCACCGTCCACAGGGCCGCGTCCTCGGAGCCGGCTCACCATGGTCACCCGGAGCGCGAGTAGGGCCTTGAGCACCGGGGCCTTGGCGCACGCCCCGTCGGCCACCACCCACACGGCCCGGCCCCACGTCTTCAGCCACCCGTGGGCCCACCGGACCAGGTCCACGGCCATCACCAACTTGGTTGCGAACTCGGGCCGGTCCGGCCCGGGATGGCCCTGAGATCTTTGCGGCGGATGTACAGGCGGGCCAACAGGGGAGGGCCCAATCCCCCGAGGGGTGTCCCACCAACAACCCGAGGACCACCCACACGTGCCCGTACACGAACGGGCCCCCGGCCGGCCCGGGTGTCGGGTTGTGGTGCGCCCCGGCCCCTCGAACCTTGGGCCCGTACCGCTCCGTCGGGGTGTCGTCGAGGGCCAGCACCACCCGAGCGCACCGGCCACCATGGGCTTGAGAACCTCGACCAACAACCGCATGGCGATACGCTCGGTGCGGCGCCCCACGGCCGCGGCCGTGGCGTAGCACCGGCGGTACTGGGGCGACAGCCCGGCGGCCCGGATCCAACCCGCGAGGGTGCGCGCCCGCGGGTCAGGATGATCCCGAGGAACAGGACCGCGAGCCGCCGCCCGGACCGCGGGTCCAGAGCCTTGGCCAGGGTTGAAAACCAGTGGCACCGAGGGGCCGGAGTATGCGAAGATGGCATGGCCGCGTCCGTTCGGGTCGGGAGGTCGTGTGGTAACGCCATCCTCCCGGACGGGCCGGCACTCGTCTACCCCGACCCCACAACTTACGCCAACCGCCTATAACTTCGCGGAAAGTACAGACCACAGCCAACGCCAAGGGCGGCCGTAACGTCGAATCTCTCCACTACGGCGTAACGAACCCGTATACGAAGGATGTCGTGTATCCGAGAGATGGCACGTGCTGGCGGCATTCGGCCGTCGAGATGAAACGCCTTCAGGAAGAGGGCAGGTTGTACTGGGGGTGAATGGGACTGCCACGACTCCTATGCAAGCTATACCTTAGCGAAGCCAAGCCAGGGATGACTACGCCGTCCATTTTGCCAGACATGCCGTTAAATCAGCATGCTGCCAGAGAGCTTGAGTTGCTGTTCGGTAAGAAATCCATTTTCGACACACCAAAACCCGTTGGTCTCTTACGGCTTCTCACGCATCTCGGCAGCAGCCCAGGCGATTTGGTCCTTGATTTTTTCGCAGGGGCGGGAAGCCTTGCTGATGCCGTGATGGTACTCAACATGGAAGGTGGATTGGCACGTCGCTACATCCTGGTTCAATTCCCTGAGCCTTTAGATCCAAACAATATCGACCAGAAGATGACGGTAGACTTCTGCGACGAAATTGGCAGGCCGCGCAATGTCGCCGAGATCACAAAGGAGCGTATCCGAAGAGCTGCAAAAAGTACAGATCGGACCACCCCTCTTTGCCGGCGATGCGGGATTTCGCGTTTACAAGGAAGACTCTTCAAACATCCGGGCCTGGAACTCGAATGCATCCGACATCGGAAAGGACTTGTTCGACGCGGTCGACCACATCGCGGCCGACCGCAGCGAAGAAGACATCCTTACCGAATTGCTGCTGAAGCTCGGACTCGACCTGTGCGTCCTGATTGAGCCGAAGCTGATCGCTGGGAGTACGGTCCACAGCATCGGCGGCGGGTGCTGCTCGTCTGTCTGGCCACGAAGATCGCGGCCAAGCAGGTCGAGCCGCTGGCGCAGGGAATCGTCGCGTGGCACAAGGAACAAAACCCGGCCGGGGAATCGCAGGTCGTTTTCCGCGATAGCGCGTTCGACAACGACGTGGCCAAGACGAACATGACCGCCATCTTGGCCCAGCACGGGCTGACCAACGTCCGCAGCCTGTGAGGCCGACCATGAAACTGCACTTTGAAGGCAACCTGGACTACCAGTTGGCCGCCATCGAGGCGGTGTGCGACCTGTTCCGCGGGCAGGAGCAGTGCCGCACCGAATTCACAGTCACCATGCCCGGCGACCCCGCGTCCCTGTTCGACACCGACAGCAGCGACCTCGGCATCGGCAACCGGCTGCAACTGCTCGACACCGACCTGCTCAAGAACCTGCGCGACGTGCAACTCCGGCACGGTTTGAAGCCGTCCGAGGAGCTGAAGCAGGACGACTTCAACTTCACCGTCGAGATGGAGACGGGGACGGGGAAGACGTATGTCTACCTCCGCACCATCTTCGAGCTGAACCGCCGCTACGGCTTCACCAAGTTCGTGATCGTGGTGCCGAGCGTGGCCATCAAGGAGGGCGTGTACAAGTCGCTCGAAATCACCGCGGACCATCTGCGCGCTCTGTACGGGAACGTGCCGTTCTCGAAGGGCAACAACTACTTCCTGTACGACTCGTCAAAGCTCGGGCAGGTACGGAACTTCGCCACCAGCCCGCAGATCCAGGTGATGGTCGTGACGGTCGGGGCGATCAACAAGAAGGACGTGAACAACCTCTACAAGCAGAGCGAGAAGGTCAACGACGAGAAGCCGATCGACCTCATCCGGGCCACCCGGCCGATCGTCATCGTGGACGAGCCGCAGAGCGTGGACGGCGGCCTTCAGGGTGAGGGCAAGGCGGCCCTGGAACGGATGCGCCCGCTCTGCACGCTGCGGTACTCGGCCACCACGTCGACAAGCACCACATGGTCTACCGGCTCGACGCTGTGGACGCCTACGAGCAAAAAGCTGGTCAAGCAGATCGAGGTGGCGTCACTGGAGGTCGAGGGCGGGCACAACAAGGCTTACGCCCGGCTGGTGTCGGTGAAGAGCACGCGGGGCAAGATCACCGCGAAGCTCGAACTGGACGTGCAACAGGGCGCAGGCGTGGTCCGCAAGGAAGTGACTGTCCAGGACGGCGACGATTTGGAGCAGACGACCGGGCGGGCCGTGTACGCTAACTGCCGCGTGGGCGAGATTCGCACTGCCAAGGGGCCGAGCTGATCGAAATCAAGGTGCCCGGCCGGGAACACTGGTTGAAGCACGGCGAGGCGATCGGCGACGTGGACCAGGACGCGGTCAAGCAGCAGATGATCCGCCGGACCATCAAGGAACACCTCGACAAGGAGCTGCGACTGCGCCCGCGGGGCATCAAAGTGCTGAGCCTGTTCTTCATCGACGTGGTCGAGAAGTACCGGAAGTACGGCACGGACGGCCAGCCCCAGAAGGGGTAGTGGCCCTAATGTCGGGATTCGTTGTACAGGCGTATGAAATACCACAAGGCGCCGAGGTGGTTCCTGGGGCACTTGGAGAACGTGAGAGTCTTGCGCACGAGTCGGGCGCATCGTTGTCTCAGGGTAAGCCAGAACCGTTCGATGTGGGCGGTGAGGCCCGTGTCCTTGCCCACGGGTCGATGCCGGGCGCGTGGGATCACGCCACGGTACGAGGCGAGGAAGTCGGTGTACACGGTGACCCCGGTCCGGTACCCGCGGGAGCGCGTCCCAGAGCCGTTGGGCCGTGGCTGCGGACCGGTCCCCGAGAACCATTGCGAGCACCCGCCGGGTGCCCAAGTCCAGGGCTACCCAGACCCAATGGACATCACCCTTGGAACCCACGAAGCTCCACAATTCGTCGGCCTCGATCACGACCGGGCCGCACTTTTTGGGGCGGTCCGGCTCGTGTGGGGTCTCCTGTCGATACAGCTCGTTGACGAACCCTTGGAGCCACGACCGGGACACCCCGACGGCCCGCGATGGCCCGGATTCCCATGCGCTCGGCCAACAGGCGCCGCACCAGATCCTTCGTGGCCTCCGGGACCGGTCCGGTCTTCGGGTCCGCAACGAACCGCCGGTCGCACCCCGGCACCGGAACCCCGGAGTGCCGAGTGGGTGAGACCGTTGCACCACATGGGTCGCACCGCACCGGGGCACGGCGGAATCGGGGGACGAGGGGGTTGCGTCCAGCATCCCAACACTTTAGAGCAATCCCAACCGGTGGGCCACTACCCAGAAGGGGCATGCGCGCGGGCCTTCGAGGAGGAGGAGATCCTGTTCGAGGGGATCGAGGACGGCGGCTGGCAATCCCAACCGGTGGGAAACACCCCGACTACCAGATCCTGTTCGAGGGGATCGACGCGACGAGCGACGCGACGGAGGTCCACGACGGGTACTTCTCGATCGACAAGAAGGGGGCGTGGCAGGACACCGCCGAGAACAACGCCGGCAACCGCGAGAATGCCGAACGGGCGTACAACCTGATCATGCGGGACAAGGGAGCTCCTCAGCCTCGACACGAAACTGAAGTTCATCTTCTCGCACTCCGCTCTCCGCGAGGGGTGGGACAACCCGAACGTGTTCCAGATCTGCGCGATCCGCGAGATGGGGACCGAGGGAGCGGCGGCAGACCATCGGGCGGGGCCTGCGACTGTGCGTGAACCAGCAGGGCACGCGCGAACGCGGCTTCGAGACGAACACGCTGACGGTGGTGGCGACCGAGAGCTACCAGCAGTTCGCCGACAACCTCCAGAAGGAGATCGAGGCGGACACCGGCATCCGGTTCGGGGTCGTGGAGAAGCACCAGTTCGCCGCGATCGCGGTCCCGGACGGCAAGGGCGGGCACGTTCCGCTGGGGTTCGAGAAGTCACAGGAGCTGTGGGGCACCTGAAGCAGGCCGGGTACGTGGACGGGAACGGAAGGTACAGGACAAACTGCGCACGGCCATCAAGGACGGCACGGTGGCCCTGCCCGAGGCGTACCATCCCCAGGCGGCAGCGATCGGCGAGCTGCTCCGCAAACTGGCCGGGAAGCTGGACATCAAGAACGCCGACGAGCGGCGGACGATCAAGACCCGGCAGGCGGTGCTGGAGGGCGAGGCGTTCCGGTCGCTCTGGGACCGCATCAAGCACAAGACCACATACCGCGTCGAGTTCGACAACGAGAAGCTGATCAAGGACGCCGCGAAGGCGATCGCCGCCGGCCCGCCGGTCGCTAAGTGATGTCCCATAAGGGGTTGTCACGCGGCTTTGTGATATTGGAATTCGGGGTCGGCATATTTGGGTTCGAGTCGGTTGAGCATGAGGTGGATCATGGCCAGTTTGATGAACGCCTCCGCTGACATCACGCTTTCCTCCCGGTCCTTGGTGAGCCGCCGGCACGTGCCCAGCCACGCGAACGTGCGCTCCACGGTCCACCGGATCGGCAGCTTCACCCACCCCTTCGACCCCTCCGGGCGGCGCACGATGACCAGATCCCACCGGGCGTTGTCCTCGACCCACGCGTAGAGGGCGAAGTTGTGGTACTTGCTGTCCGCGTACATCCGCACCACCTTGCCGACCGGCTGTCCCCAAGCGGGGAACAGTTCCTGCGCGGCTTGGGCATCGTCCACGCTCGCGGCGGTCACCAGCACGGCCAGCAGCACCCCAAGGAATCCACGACGATGTGGCGCTTCCGCCCGTCGACGTTCTTGGCGTTGTCCCGGCCCCGCTGCTCGCCGCCGGAGGTCGTGTCCACCGACTGGCTATCGACGCTCGCCGTGGTGCGCGCGCATACGGCTTCTCCTGGGTGCGGACCTTCTTGCGGAGCAGGTCGTGTATGGTGTCGAGGGTACCGTTGTGACGCCACTCGTCGAAGTACCGCCAGACCGTGGACTTGGGCGGGAAGTCCTTGGGCAAGTAGCGCCACTGGCACCCGGTGCGCAAGATGTAGAACACGGCATCGACGACATCCCGCAGGTCGGTCGTGCGGGGCCGACCGCCCGGATAGACCGGGATGTGAGGCTCGATTAACCTCCACTGCTCGTCGCTTACATCGCTCGGGTAGGATTGGGTTCTCATGAACCATTTTACCCACCCCAACTGCCCCTTATGGGACAGTCACTAAGACGCGGGTGCAGTTCCGCAAGGCCGAGATCGACATCAACAAGGGCGGCGTCGACGCCAAGGAGGTGGCGGTTTCGGCCCCGACGGTGCTGGACGAAGGGGACATCGAGCTGCCCGACATCCTGACCGAACTCCAGGACAAGACGCAACTGACGCGGAAGAGCATCGCCCGCATCCTGACCGAGAGCTGGCGGCTGGGCGACTTCACCCGTAACCCGCAGCAGTTCATCGAGCTTGCCACCGCGGCGATCAACAACACGAAGCGGCTCGCCCTGGTGGACGGCATCCGCTACCAGCGGCTCGGCGACGAGCACTACTACGCGCAGGAGCTATTCCGCACCGAGGAGCTGACGGGCTACCTGAAGAACACGCTCGACGCCACCAAGTCGGTCCACGAGCAGGTGGTCTACGACCTCAGCGGCGAGCGGTCGTTTGCCGAGCAGTTGGAGAAGAACGAGGCCGTGAAGGTGTACGCGAAACTGCCCGGCTGGTTCAAGGTGCTGACGCCGCTGGGCACGTACAACCCGGACTGGGCGGTGCTGATCGAGCAGGACGGCGTGGAACGCCTCTACCTGGTCGTCGAGACGAAGCCGTCGCTGTTCGGAATCGACCTGCGGGCGAAGGAGCAGGCCAAGATCGACTGCGGGAAGGCCCACTTCAAGGCCCTGCGACAGGGCACCGAAAACCCTGTGAACTTCACCGTCGCCACATCGGCGGACGACGTGTTCCAGACCGCGACCACCGCCTTTGCGACTCGGGCGATTATCAAGCAAGCCCGCGACATCGCAAGCGGCTGGCGGGAACAGGGCCGAACGCGGGAAGATCTCGCCGCGGAGTTCGGCCAGATGCTCGGCGTCAGCCAGGACCAGCCGAAGTGAAAAGGTCACAAAACCGAGTTAGTCGTCGCAGTTCGGGAACTGCCTCACGAGGTACTTGAGCGTTTTTGGCCAGAGTACCTTGTCCGGGTGGGTGACGATGTTCCGGTTGGAGTACAGGCCCTTCTTCCAGTACGCCACCGAGATCGGCCGTGTGTCGAGCCACCGCACCGCGACGAAGTATTCCGCCTCATCTGGGTCGCCATTTTTGTCGTTCGCGTAGGGGCCGAGCACGTTGTCGAGTGAATCCGTCTTCCCGCCCGGTAGGTTGACCTGAAAGTCCTTCGCCAGTTTCGGATTTCCCGCGACCCGCCCCACGCCGACGTAACCGTACCTCGGGGCGTACACCCAAATCCGGTCGCCGAGGCTCAAACGAAAGAGCGGGGCCGAGAAAACGTTGCCCCCACCGGCGCAGACGAAGCCGTACTGCCGCGCGTCTTCCCACTCCCGCCATCCGGGTTCGTGGCCGAAGTTGGCATAGAGGTCGTTGCCCGAAGGTGGAAAGGACTTTGCACGTTTCGTCAGCGGCGCAGGACGGTTGAGGAGGGGTGGCGAGATCGCCGCTGGTAGCGTTTCCACGAGGGCTGGTTGGGTCGGAAGCGAGTTGGCGAAGCGCACGATCCGGCGCATTTGCTCCTTATCGAGGGGAGGAGCCTGTTTCCAGACGCCATCGAACCAGCCGATCAGTTCATCTACTTGAGGTTCGTTGGTGAGCAGTGTGGACACCTCGACCCGCTGCCTGATACCCGCGTCAGTCAGGTTCGCCGAACCAAGCATGGCAGAAGACGAGCCGATCACGACCTTCGCATGCAGCCGTGGGTAGTGCCGGACGCGTGGGCGGTTCGCCCGCAGAAAGGCGATGACGCGCTCCCGCTGCATGCTGCTTTGGGTCCGCAGCCACTCCTCGACATCAGTGAGCAACCGCCAGTCTGGCGTCCGCAGCATCCCTTGCAAATACCCGAGAGAAAGGTACGGACAGGCGATCCGTAGCGGTGTCTGTGCGGAGATCGACTCGACGGCCTTGTCGAAGGGAGAAAGCGCCCCGTCTTGTTTGTGGTAGAGCAGTTCGACGGGCATAGTGGACTTTCTGGGGCAAGGGGCATCCGCCAATTGCCCGGGGTTGCGAACTGACTCAGTGTGCCTTCACAGTGAGGGTGTTCGGTACAGCGCGAACCCGAGCGAGACTGCAACGATCCGCGCGGCTCGCGGAAATGATAATCCAGGTCGCCCATCTATAGCGGCTATCCGCTAAGCAAGTGGGTGGGAACCAAAAACGCTCTCGCGTGTAAACTTGTCACACGCTAGAGCGCCCGAACTTACGGTGCCAATCAGCCGATCTGAGATGCGACCTTCGCAGAAAGTGTATTGTCACGTTCGGCGTAAATCTGCGTAGTGTCCGCCTTACTGTGGCCGAGGGCGACCTGCGCCCCTTCCAACCCGAACAGTCGGCGCGCTTCGGTCGCGAACGTGTGCCGGAGCTGATTCGGGGACCACACTTCGATTTTGGCCTTCAGGCACGCGCGCTCGATCGCCTGCCGGTACCCGCTCACGGTGTACGCGGTCCCTTCGCCCGTGGGGAACACCGGGGCGTTCGGGTCCGCGGTGGCGAACTCCTCCAGTAGTTGCTTGCCCCGCGGACCGATGGCGATGGTTCGCCGCTTTCCGCGCCATGTGTTCTTGTGCGCGGCCGGGGTGTACATCCAGGTCGCGCCCGACGTGTTGATGTCTTTCATGCGGAGCACGACCGCTTCGCCCGGTCGGGCGCCGGTGAATCGCTGGAACAGGATCAGCCCGCGCACGCCACGCGGGACCAGTGGGATGACGGCCTGCATGTGGGCGTCCGTGACCGGAGCTACGGGTTCCGGGTCGGGAGCTTCGCTCCGCCCACGCTGTAATCCGGCGACGCTCGCCAACCGCGCGAGCAGTTCGGCGGGAACCAACTCCTCGGACACGCCCCATTTGAAGATCGTGCGCACGCTCGTGACCGCAGCGTTGACGGTCTTCCGGCACCAACCGAGCTCGACCGTGCGCGCACGCAGTGACTTCAGCGCGTTCGGCCCGAACTCACCCACTGGAAGGTACGCGAACAACTCCTTCATGGGCTTTGCCACGAGCTTGAAGGCCCAAATCGATGAGGTGGGTTTACCGTCGGCGCCTCGGTAGTGCCGATCCGCGTGTTCGAGGAACTGGACCAGAAGTTCCGCGACCGTGAGGTCGGTCACACTCGGGGCAGTGACCGCAGTGGGGATACTCGTTCCGAGGGCTTGCACGCGGCGCGCGTACTCGGCTTTGGATTCGGGGCTTCCGAACACGCCGAGGTAGACCGATTTACGCAGACCACCCGGGAGGGTGACCCGCATCACGGCCTGACCGGATGGTTTGTGGAATTTGTAGCCGGGGATCGCGTTCTTGGGACGTGACATAGGTGCGACACTCCAGTTCTGGCGTATGACTACGCCTAAACCCTGAGCTTTCGTGTCGCACGCCGGACCACCCGGCGGTAAGCAAACTGCTTCGGCTAAAGGACTTCTGACGAGTGGAGCGAAGGAGAGTCGAACTCCCGACCTCTTCGTTGCGAACGAAGCGCTCTACCAACTGAGCTATCGCCCCGAACTCTTCTGGTTGTTTAAGTGACACCGCGGGTTCATTCGCGGTTCGCGCCAGACCTACATATATTAAAGCGCGAACGCGCTCCGGCAAGGGGGGAATCGCGTACTCAGCCCCCGACCCGGGCGCTGCGCCCGGCTTGCACGCGGACGCTGTCTTCCACCCGCTGCGGCTTTGCGCCGTTGGCAGGCACCACCCACACCGCGTAGGTGCCCGGCGGCACGCCCATGTCCACGCGGTAATCCGTCGCGACCTGCACTGCGACGTGGCCCGTTTCGCCCGGTCCGGGGTCGCGCGGGTCGGTCAGCACGATTTTGTCGGCACGTGGGAAATTGTCGCCGAACACCTCGACAGTGCCGAGCACGTCCCCGAGCTTCAGGTCGTGCGTTTGCCCGGCCTTCACGGTGAGCTTGTCGAGCACCTTTACCGCGATCCCGCCCTTCAGTTTCACCCACACCTCGAACGGGCCGTCGACCGGCAGGATTAGTGCCGCGTCGAGCTTCGCCGATTCCGCGACCGATTCGCGTTTTCCGTCCTTTGTGCGGTAAACGGTCACCGTTTCGGCCGGGGGAAGGCCGCGCTGGGCGTGAACTTTCAACTGTCGTGTCTCGTCGGCCGCGGCCGCGGAACCCGAAATGAGCACCGCCAGAACGAATGCCCCGCGCATGGGACCGGCCTCGGTTGGGTGTGGAGCTTCTTCAATAACGACGTGCGAGCACAGTAAAAGGATGCGACAGTCGCAAAAAGTGGCCGACTTCCAGATTGCGGCACGGTTCGATGGGAGTTACATTATTCTCAACATCTGCCGGTCTTCTCTTCTAACCGGATCTGCTGCCATGCCCAGGCCCTCACCTTTTCGCGTCCGCTTCGCCATCGTCAGCATTTTCTCCGTGCTCGCTCTCGGTTTTTTGTTATCTCCTGGTATCGCACAGCCCGGACGTCCACCGGGCGGTATTAGTGGCGCGGGTTACGGCGGTATCGGTGGGATGCCGGGGCGCCCTCCGAGCATGCCCCCGATTCCCCCCATCCATCCCACAAAACCGCCCGGTTTCGGGGGCGGAATAAGTGGCATTTCCGGGATGCCCGGGGGCATCAGTGGCCACGGGGGGATTACCGGGATGCCGGGCGGAATAAGTGGATTCTCGGGCGGGATTAGTGGAATGCCGGGGCCGGGGTTCGGCGGCGGGATCACGTCCTACTCGTGGTCCTGCGGGAAGTGTGGTGCGTCACTCGGAACGACGATGTCGCCGATCAACCCGATCTCGAACTGCCCGCGGTGCGGCGTTCACTTCACCGGAACGAACATCACCAGCGGCCCCGGGGCCGGGATGCCCAGCCCGGGCACGAGTAGCCCACCCCCATTCGTTCCACCCAGTACCCCTTCCCCGCCGCCCGCGCCCACGCTCCCGACCAACCCGGCCATCGGTGGGAACCCGATCCTCCCCAGCGCGCCCACGGCAGAGCCGAGCACACCGGCACCTACGTACTCGCCGGCGCCGGTGACGACCGACAACTCAAGTAACTCGTCGGACGGCCGCTCGAAGACGCTCAAGGTGATCGGGATCGTGGTCGGCGGGATTTTGCTAATCGGCGCGCTGGCGGTCCTCGGGATCGTGGTCGCGAACGCGAATTCCTCCGCCGCAACTCCGGTTAAGCGGAAGAAACGAGTATTGGATACCGATTCCTGGGAGTGAGTTGCGGCCGCGATTCCGGTTGCGTTCGCCTACCCGGAATACAAGCCGCGCGTGTGCCTCGACCACATCGGTCAGGGCGCACGCGCCGCGGCCTTAAGTAACACGTATTCCACGAGCCAACCGAGCAAGTTCAGGCTGGCGTCGCGCACGTCCCGGCCCGGATCGAACTCGGTGATCGAAACCCCTGCGACTTTTCCCTCCCACGCGGCCTCAAACAGCGCGAGGAACGCCGGAGGTGCGAGCCCGAACGGGAGCGGTTCGTGAACCGCGGGTAGCGCGGTCGGGTCGATCGCGTCGCAATCGATGTCGATCCACACGCGCTTCGCGGCTTTTGCTTTTACACGCAGTTCCGCGGCCACGCGCGCTACATCCGCCGCAACGTCCCACGCCGGGTAGACCGCCTCGAACGTCTCACCGATCTCCTCCGGCGCGAGGAACAGGTCGCGGTGCCCGACGTTCACGAGGCGCGGGCGCGGGGCCTCGAAGTGCGTCAGGAAGTTACCGTGTGAGAGTTCCGTCTTGGTGTCGTGGAAGGCGTACACGTCGAGGTGCGCATCGAACTGCACCACGAGCGTGTCGGCCCCCAGTTCTTCGAGAACGGGTAGCGCGGCGAGGTGGTTGCCGCCGAGCCACAGCAAAAACTCTTTGGATTTCAGAGCTTGCCGCGCCGCCTGGCGGCCGTGCTTGCGCCAGTTGGTGACTTCCGCGAGCGCGTCGAACGCGAACTCCTTCACCTTGACCGTCCCGCGCAACACGTCGGCGCGGCACGGGCGCGTTTCGCGGTCCGTGTCGTCGAGGATCTCGTGGACCGCGTCGCCGAGGAGCCGCGCCCCCGCGCCGGTACCGGCACTACCGAATAAATCGAACGGAAAGACGGTAACAGTCGCGCGCATCGGTGATCCCAGACGGGGTCGGGCGCCCCGAGATCTTCGGAGCCGGGGGCGGGAGGTGTCCCCACTCACATCGTGGGCCGATTTGCGTTAGAATCGAGGTGGTCTTCCGTTCTTCCTCCGCATTCAGAATTTCCCATGTCGCTGATCGGTATCGACCTCGGCACCACGTTCTGTGCCGTCGCAGCACTCGATGATCGCGGGCGCCCCTTCACCGTGCCCAACCGCGACGGCGAGGTGCTCACGCCCTCGGCCGTTTACCTCGCACCGGACGGGGCCGCGGTCGTCGGGCAGGCCGCGCTCGACATCGCGCTCGAGCAGCCCGAGCGCGTCGCGACCCTCGTCAAGCGGCGCATGGGGTTGCCCGATTACGGCCCCCCGGTCGCCGGGCGCGAGTTCCGTCCGGAGGCTCTCTCGGCCGTCATTCTGAAGAAGCTCGCGCAGGACGCCGCGGCGCAGCTCGGCCCGGTGACCGGGTGCGTCATCACCGTACCTGCGTACTTCGACGACACGCGCCGCAAGGCGACGATGGACGCGGGCAAGATCGCGGGGCTGAACGTCATCGACATCATCGACGAGCCCTCGGCCGCGGCGCTCGCGTACTCGGTGCGGCCCGGCGAGGACGGCGCCCAACCGCGGACGGTGCTGGTGTACGACCTCGGCGGCGGCACGTTCGACGTCACGCTCGTGAAACTGGGGCGCAAACGGTTCCAGGTACTCGCCATTGAGGGCGACGTGCGCCTCGGCGGGCGCGACTGGGACGAGCGCCTCGCGAACTGGGCCGCCGACCAGTTCGTGCAGCAGTGCGGGGCCGACCCGCGGACCGACCCGCAGTCGCTCGCGCACCTGTACTCCACCGCCGAGCGCGTGAAGCGGACGCTGAGCAAGATCGAACAGGCGAGTTTCACGGTGAACCACGGCGGGCACAAGTTCACGTTCCCGCTCGCGCGCGCCGAATTTGAAGCGCTCACGCGCGACCTCTTAGTTCGCACGCGGCTCACCGCGCAACAGGTCTTGAAGCAATCTCAACTGACCTGGGACGCGGTGGACAAGGTGCTGATGGTCGGCGGGAGCACGCACATGCCGGCCTGCTCGCGGATGCTCACGGACCTGACCGGCAAGGAGCCGGACCGCAGCCTCGCGGTCAGCGAGGTAGTCGCACGCGGCGCGGCCGTTCACGCCGGGATCGTCTCGGCCACCACGGAAACGGGCGCGGCCCTCCCCCCAATACCGGACCTCGCCGACGTCGTTGAGATCAGCGTGAACGCGCACAGCCTCGGCGTCGAGGTGCGTTCGGGCGCCGATCGCGTGAACGATAAACTCATCGTGAAGAACACGCAGTTACCGGCGTCCGTGTCGCGCTTGTATTTCACCGCCGCAGAGAGCCAGAGCCGCGTGCGTGTGCGCATTTTGCAGGGCGAAGCGCACCAGGCCGAGGCCTGTATCCCGGTCGGCGAGTGCTGGATCGAGGGATTGCCGCCCGATTTGCCGAAGGGTTCGCCGGTTCGCGTGAAGTGCGGGGTCGCTTCAAATGGTCGCATCGAGGTAACCGCGACGGATGAGACGAGCGGCCGGGCCGTGACCGCCGCGATCCACCGCCCGGGCGGGCTCTCCGACGACGAACTGGCCCGCGCCGCGGAGTGGGTGCGCGGGCTGAGGGTACAGTGACCGCGCACCGCGCCAATAATATCAGCGTCTTCCTGTCTCACCCACCGGGACCGCCCATACCCCCTCTGGCTGAATTGGGTCGCAAGCCGGCGCACGTGATCGACGAAGAGCACTTCGCACCGTGGTTCGCGGAGATCGCCGGGCGCCTGATGAACGAGTGCGACTTCGTCGTTGGGGGCGGGCGGTACCGGTTCGCCGAACTCGAAATGTACTATTCCGGCGGAGCGCACCCGGACCTGTTCGCCCACCGCGACCCGCTTCAACTCGAAGACGGGCGCTGGTACTTCCACCGCACCCGGGGCGAGTACCGCGGCGGGTCGTTCAAGGGCCTCGATCTCGCGCTCGGTGACGGTACCGCGTACTTCGGCATTTTGATTCGTACCATCGTCGGGGCCGACGGCACGATGTTCGACGGCCCGTGCGTGATGGTCGATCACCTGCTGGCGCAGACGAAAAGCGCGAGCGTAGCCACGCTGGACGGCACCATTAACCAGCGGAAAATCTGGGACGCCACGTCCCCTGTTCACATCGCCGAAGCGGAAACCCCGCGTGCCGCGCCGGTGTTCTCGTGTTCGCGCGTGGGGTTGTCGCTGAAGAAGGCGAAGGGCAAGCCGGATGCGCCGAAATTCGTGGGGCGCGCGTACCGGTTCTTGACGGAGCCGATGGAGATTTCCAAGGGGCGCCCGCACCTGATTCTCGCGCTCCACCGTGCCGGGCACGACGCCGACACGATCCGCGCAACAACCGGCGTCGCGAAGAAGACCATCGAGCGCTACGTTGCGGACTTCGCGCTCGGGAAACCGGTTGAAAACTTCGACGGCTACATCGGGAAGGATTTGGGCACCGCGGACCTGTGCAAACTGTTAGGAACGTGGGCTGCGAAGCACGCCCCGAAATAACGCGCCGCCCCCTTATCGCACTGCGGAATCGCGCCGAACCACCAGCAGTGCGAACAGTTGAAGTCGCACGAGTAAAGTTCGCGCGACTTCAACTGTTCCGCAGGAGTCAATTTTGGAACGCTTCAGTCGGAGCCACCGGTTTCTTCACGCGGAACAGCAGAACATACAGAGCCGGCAGATTCCCGAGCGTGAGGAACGTGGCGACCGAAAGCCCCCCCATAATCGTCACCGCAAGGGGTCCCCAGAACACGCTCCGGGTGAGCGGGAGCATGGCCAGAATTGCGGTCGCTGCCGTCAGCACCACGGGCCGCGCGCGCCGAACGGCGGACTCGATCACCGCGTCCCACAGCGACGCCCCGTTCGCGGTATCGTGATCGATCTGGTCGATCAAAATGACCGAGTTCCGCATGTCCATACCTGCGAGCGCGATCACGCCAAGTAAGGCGTTGAACCCGAACGGCGCGTGGAACAGCAGGAGCGCCGATACCGCACCAATGAGTCCCAGCGGCGAAATCACGAACACGAGGAACAGTTTCTTGAAGCTCTGAACCTGGGCCATGAGCAGCGTCAGCATGATCGCGATCATGACTGGGAACACGGCGAACAGCGCCTCGTTCGCCTTCTGGCTCTCCTCCACGGCTCCCCCGGTGTCGATCCGGTAACCGGGCGGGAGTTCGGCCTTCAGTGATCGCAGTTCGGTGAGGATACGCGCAGTCACGTCCGGGGCCTGCACCCCATCGACCACGTCCGCTCGGACGGTCAGCACCGTCTCCCGGTCCCGGCGCCACTGGATCGGCTCTTCGAGTTCGTAAGAGGCCGTCGCCACCTGAGAGAGCGGGACCGCGTGCCCGGCCGGTGCGATGACGGTCAGGTCCGGCAGCGCGCCGAGTTTTAGTCGCTCCTCCGGCACCGCGCGAGCAACGACGTCGATCAACTCGATGCCCTCCCGGTACTGGGACACGGGTACACCGGTCAGGAGCGTCTGGAGCGTTGAAGAAACATCTTGCGGAGTCAGTCCGAGCGCTCGTGCGCGGTCCTGATCGACCTTCAGGCGCACCACCTTGGACGGTTCGTCCCATTCGAGCTGAGCGTCGCGTGCGTGCGGGTTCTGGCGCATGATGTCGCGCACGCGGTGAGCGATCACGCGCACCTTGGCCGGGTCCGGGCCAACCACGCGGAACTGAACCGGGAACCCGACCGGTGGGCCGAATTCGAGGCGCACCACGCGCACGCGGGGTAGCGCGAACTCGGTATCCGATGCGAATCGCTCCATCAGTCGGGTCCGGAGCCGCTCGCGTGCTTCGGGATCGCGTGCCTGGATCACGAACTTGGCGAAGCTCGGGTCCGGCAAGTCGGGATTGAGCGCCAGATAGAAGCGCGGCGCCCCAGCCCCGGTGTAGGCGGTGAAGTGATCGATGTCCGGGTCGCCCGCGAGCACGGCTTCGAGCTTGGCGACCTCGGCCTCGGTCGCGGTGAACGACGACCCGCCGGGCAGTCTCAGTTCGACCATCAGTTCGGACCGCGACGATTGCGGGAAGAACTGCTTCGGAACGAACTTCATCCCGTAGACCGAGCCCGCAAACATCATCGCCGTCAGAGCCACAACTGTGCGCGGGTGCCGCACGCACGCGGTGATGGCCCACCGCAGCACCCGGTACATCCGAGTGTGGTACGGATCGTGGTGCGGGTGATTCGCGTCGTTGGGGCGGCCGTGAAACCCAGCGCCGTGGGCGACAGGTCGCGAAGAAAGATTGGGGAGCAGTTTCACCCCCAGATAGGGCGTGAACACCACCGCCACGAGCCACGACGCGATCAGGGCGATGCCGACCACCCAGAAGATGCCGCCCGCGTACTCCCCTGCCCCGGACTTCGCGAAACCGACCGGCAAGAACCCGACCACCGTGACAAGGGTTCCGGTAAGCATCGGAAACGCGGTGTTACTCCACGCGAACGTGGCCGCCGTGATCCGGTCGTGGCCCTCCTCCATCTTCACCACCATCATCTCCACCGCGATGATGGCGTCGTCCACGAGCAACCCCAGCGCGAGGATGAGCGCCCCCAAGCTGATCCGGTCCAGAGCCATCCCCACTGCGTTCATCACGACCAGTGTGGCGGCGAGAACAAGCGGAACACTGAGCGCCACCACGACGCCGCTGCGCCAGCCGAGCGAGAGGAAGCTCACCACTAAAACGATGACGAGTGCTTCCACGAAAGACCGGGTGAACTCGCCGACCGACTCCTCGACCACGTGCGGCTGAAACGCGACGCGCTCGACTGCGGCGCCGGCCGGGAGATCGGCTTCGATCGCGCTGAGTTCGGCATCAAGGGCGCGCCCGAGGGTGAGCACATTACCGCCGTTCCGCATCGCGACAGCGACTTCGATCGCCGGCTTCCCGTTGTGCCGGACGGTGAATGTCGGTGGGTCTTCGTACCCGCGCCGAACGTCCGCGATGTCACCCACTCGAAACACGCGCCCGCTGGCGTGAACCGGGACCGCGCGGACCTTTTCGGCCGCTGTGAACGGCCCGTCCACTCGAACGTATACGCGGTCGGTCGGGGTCTCGACGCTCCCGGCCGGGGTGATCGCGTTCTGCCGGCGGAGGCTGTCG
The DNA here is from genome assembly GCF_017939745.1 of Gemmata palustris. Lineage (NCBI taxonomy): Bacteria > Pseudomonadati > Planctomycetota > Planctomycetia > Gemmatales > Gemmataceae > Gemmata > Gemmata palustris. The sequence continues at coordinate 1,783,002 of NZ_JAGKQQ010000001.1, forward strand.
AAGACCTGTTGCGGACCGACCCCGAGGGTCGCGAGCTTGCGGTGCGAGAACTCGACGAACACCTTCTCCGGCCGCTCCCCGACGAGCACCACTTTGTTCACATCTTTCACGCGCAGGAGCCGCTGGCGTGCGTCTTCGGCAATCCGCTTGAGTTCGGCCGGGGTATAGTCCGCACCCGTAAAGGCGTAAATCGCCACGTACACATCGCCGTACTCGTCATCAAGAAACGGCCCGCGAACGCCTTCCGGCAGCGTGTGCTTGATGTCCCCCACTTTCTTCCGCACCTGGTACCAGATGTCGGGTACAGACTTCGGCGGGGTGTCGTTGCGGAGTTGTACAGTGACGACCGCCCGGCCCGGGAGTGAGTAGGTGCGCAGGTAGTCGAGGTACGGCGTCTCCTGGAGCTTCTCCTCGATCTTGTCGGCGACTTGCCGCTGGACTTCGTCGCTCGTCGCACCGGGCCAGTCCACCGACACGACCATCGTCTTGATGGTAAATGACGGGTCTTCCGCGCGACCCATTCCGAGGTAGGCGTACAACCCCGCTACGGCCGCCGCGAGGATGAGGTACAGGACGAACGCCGGGTGCTTGACTGCCCATGCCGACAGATTGAGAGCGTTCACGGGGTTTCCTCCCACGCCCGGACGGTAACACCCACGTCGAGTTTCTGAACGCCGGCGGTCACCACCCACTGACCGGACCGAACCCCGCCGGACAGAACCACCGTCTCGTGCCGGTACTCCCGAACCTCGACCGGCACGAGTGTGAGAGCACCGGTGGAACGCTCTACCACCCAAACCGCCGGCTTCGGCCCCGTGCGGAGCAACGACGACAGCGGGAGGATGTATCCGGGTTCCGCGCCCGACGGCGACAAGTGAACCGTCGCGGTCATGCCGAGCACGACCTTCGGACTCGGATTTTGGACCGTGAAGCGAGCCTGATACGTGCGCGTAACCGGGTCCGCGATCGGCGCGAGTTCGCGAAGCACGGCAGGGAAGGACTCCCCGGGAGCGGACCACAGAGTGACAGAAGCGCGGGCCGTTCGAGCCGCGATCGCCTGATTCTCGGGGAGATTCACGACCGCTTCGCGCTCTCCGTCCCGAGCGAGTCGTGCAACGATCTGCCCCTCGGCCACGACCTGCCCGGTCTCCGCCGGGAGAGTCGTAATCACGCCATCGGCGTCGGCGATGAGTTCGCAATACGAGAGCCGGTTCCGCGCGAGCGTCAGGGACTCCTTCGCCCGGTCGCGCCGACCGGCCGCGGCGTCCTGTGCCGAGCGCGCCTTGTCCAGATCGGACCCGCTACCGACCCCGTTCCGGTAGGTCCGAACCTGTCGCTCGTGCTCAGCGACCGACTGCACTACCTCGGCCTCGGCCGCGATCAGATCGGCTTCGGCCGCCTTCACCGCGAGCTTGTAGTCGGTCGCGTCGAGTCGAAACAGCAGCGTACCGACTGACACGCGCTGACCGACCTCGACGTGTCGCGACACGATCTTGGCCCCGACGCGGAACGCGAGATCGGTCTCGTATCGGGCACGAATGACCCCCGTGTAGGTCTGCTCGCTCGCCGCCGATTCGGACCGGACCTCTTTCACTCGAACCGCACGCGACACGGTTGTGGACGGCGCTGGTAACGCGCTTTTGGTCGCGGTCGTGGGTGGCGCGCCGGTGGAGTACGCGACGGCTCCTCCGCCCGCCGCGAGCCCCGCGATGGAAGCCCCCACAAGGAATCGAATTCGCTTGTTCATCTGCTCTCCCGTGCCGAATTCGGCGGTCCCATTTCAACTTTTACCCAAAATGTTGCATATACAACATCGATGTCGTGAGCATACCCCATGTACTCTCGGCGCCTTACATCTCGCTGCGAATTCGCTCACCCAACACACGGCGCGAGGCCCACCCTGCCCCGCCAAAGTTGCAACGCCGGAAGCAATTCCGTTGCATATACAACAAAATCCGCAAAAAACTACCGCGACTCCTGATCGGCAGTGCGCAGTCCTTCGATCGCGTTGAAAATGTTGCGGGCCAACTCCGGGCCGATTAGCTCGTTCACGCGCGCTTGTGCCTCTTCCCAAACGGGCATCAGACTCTTGATGAGTTCCCGCCCCGCGGTCGTCGCTTCCAGAAGTTGCGTTCGGCCGTCCGTGGGAATGGTTCGCACCCACCCGCGCTCGATGAGGCGATCGAGATCCCGGCTCAGCGTTGATTTCTCGAGCCGCAACCGCCGGCACACATCGGCAGCGCGCGCCGGTCCGCCCGCCGCAATCGCAACCAGCACGTTCATCTGACTGACGCGCACCTTGTGCGGCCGGAGTGCGTCGTCAAAGACGCCGGTGACAACGCGGTTCAGCACCCGAACCCGACCGGCCAGGCACTCGTTCGCGATTCGGTACTCGGGTGGGAGGTCTTCCATACCCATGTTGTACATGCAACTCGCATCGAATGTCAAGAGCGTTGGTCGCACGCCCTCTCCTCCAAATAGCAACACCCAATGAGCGCGGACCCAGTTTTAAGGCGGTCACAGCTCGGTCGTGTCTGGCTAGCAATCAGATTTTCGTGTGAATTCACTGGATCTACGGTTGCTATCGCGAAAGACTATTAACTCGGCTCCGAACACACCAACGCCCATGAACGCTGCTCCGATCACCGCTGCACTCCTGCGCCATCAGGCGCGTCGCGCGCAGAACGTGCCGACCGTTTCCGCGCTTGTGGGACCGCGCGGGCTAGGTCTGCGTGCGTGGCGCGCGTGGGCCGAAGTGGACCAGCGCCCGTGTGCGATCGCATTCAGCGCGGAGTTGATCGCCGTTCTCGAAGCCTGGGTGGGTTCCGCGTTTAGCACCGCCACTCCCGCAGAGAGGGCCGTCGAGTGGTTAGCAGCGGTAACCAAACGCGACGCCGAAGCACTCGCACGCGAAGTCGAGCGGATGACCCGCTACGACCTCGACGTTTTGTGGCGCGCACTCCCGATTGATCCGCACGCACCGGGCGCAATCGCAGCGCACATGATCCTGTCCGACCGCGCGGTCGGCACCGATCCCCACCCGGCGCATTTTGTTCGCGCGATCGCGAGCACCACAGATGGCTTAACAAAGGTCGTTCGCGCGATTACCGCTCTGTACCCGCCGAACGAATGGCCGGCGCTGCTCCTCGTTCCCGCGCCCGACGAACTGCTTCCCGCGTTGCGCCTCCTCGAATCGATCGCGACCACCGAACCGCGCGTGCCAGTCGCGCTGGCGCTCGATCCCGATGAGTACGAGCGTTTCGGCACGAAGTACCCCGACGCGCGCGTAACGGCGTTCATTCGGGAGGGTTTGGTCGAAGTCCGCGGAGTTTCCGGGAACGAATTAAATGAGCGCCTGCGCGGGGCCGGACTCGAACCCCCGGCGACCGCGGTGGACCGGCTCGCGGCGGACGGCCTGGCGGACGAAGTCGCGACCGCGTTCGTCGATGCGACGCGGGCCGTGCGCGCCCCGACCGCCACGGACCTGACCTCCGACTTCCGCAGCGTCCACGAAGAGTTCCTGTTCGGGCAACTGGAATCGATGCCACAAACGGCCGGGTTGTTCCGGCCCAATCGCGCGCTCGAGTTCCGTCACGGCAATCAGGCCGCCGAAGCCGACCTCCTCGCCGAGACGTTGAAGCTCGTGATCGAAGTCGACGGCGCCCACTACCACCTGACCGCCGACCAGTTCCGCCGCGACCGACGCAAGGACTGGCTCTACCAGAAGCACGGCTACATGGTCCTCCGCTTTCTCGCGGAGGACGTGGTGAGCGATCTCGAACTGGTTTTGAACACGATCCTGGAGGCCGTCGAACTCCGGCGCGCCTCCGCACACCCAACAGGTGCCGCGTGAGCGAACCCGCACTCCTCGACCCGCCGACCACCACCGGCCCGGCGCCGGCCGTCTCCCTGGCTGATCTGATCCTGCTTCGGTTGCTACCTACGAAGGCAAGCATCCAACTGAAGCAACTGCACACGGACCTGGGGGTATTCTTTCGCCGCCCGATGTCCGCCGAGCACCTCGAGGACGCACTTACCGAACTCCGCGCCGACGGGTTCGTGGCTCCGAAAGGTCAGCGCGCGACCGACGCGGGCCGCGCGCGGGCGCTGGAGTACCTGGGAATCGAGAAGCTCCCCCCGAGAGCGAATTGGACGACGGTCCAGGCGAAGTATCTCGTCCCCAGAGCACTCGGCCCATCGCTGGATTCCGAAGAATACGAGAAGGCTAAAACTGGCGAGAATCTCGCAGCGTTTTTGCTGAAAAGGCAACTACGCCTCCCGGCCAGCACGGGGCACACGCTGACGAAGATAGTAGATGCGTTGCTCTGTCGCGCCCTCGGCCACCCGGACTTCACAGCACTCAAGACCCTGATCCAAGCGAAGCTCGGAGAGGCCATTGGCGGCGATCCGATCAGCCAAGCGGACGCGAAAAAGGTGCTTCCCCGCGTTCGCCTGAACGTGTCGCAATTGGACAAGAAAAAATTGTACGCGGCCATACTTGATGGACGCCTCGACGAACCTCGTACCAGCCGGCACATCGAGCCGGTGATTGACGAGCCGTTCGACCTGGAGATGTTCGCGAACACGGTGAAGTCGGTCGCACGCACGTGCCCGACCGGGCGGTTCGGTGACAACAAGGTATTCATCAGCCACGTCTGGAAACAGCTTTGCGACGAGCCGAGGTTTGCCGCCCTTGGTTTCGACGGGTTCAAGGCAAAGCTTATTGAGGCCAACCGCGCCGACCTGCTCACGCTCAGCCGTGCTGACCTCGTGCAACTAATGGACCCGGCCGATGTCCGTGCGTCCGAAACGACTTACCTCACTGCGACTTTCCACTTTATCCTCGTTGAGGGGAACTGAGCCATGCCGCCCACCGTTGCTTCTGCCCCAACGCCGACCGCAGTCGATCCGCGAATCGCTGTCTACTGCTCTCCCGACGGCCCCGAAGTATTCAGTACGATCGTCCACGGTAATCAAATCTGGACGCCCGACCCGTTCGACGTCGAGGTCGTCCACCCCGAGGCCCGGGCCGCGTTCTCGCGCCTTTTGGATCGTGCATCAGACGCCGACCTGCCACCACACGGCAAAAGCCTGTTGTTACTCGGCGAAGCCGGGAGCGGAAAAACCCACCTGATGCGCGCGTTCCGCAATTCGTCTCACAAAACCGGGGCCGGGTACTGCGGTTACATGCAGATGCTCAGCCGGTCCGACAATTACCCGCGGTACGTTCTTAGCTACTTAATCGATTCGCTCGAACAGCCGTACAAATCGGGCGACCCGACGACCGGACTGGCGCGCCTGGCCCGTGGACTCCTTGATGCACTGCCGATCAACGCCGACGACCAGGAGCGTCTCTGCGAAGACCACCTCGAACCGGAGGAGATGGCGCGCTTGGTGTTCCGCTTCGCGGACGCCGCAGTACAGGAAAAGAGATTCGCGCACATCGATATTAATGTGCTCCGGGCGGTGCTGTTCCTGCTGCCCAACGACGGACGCATCCGGCCAAAAGTGCTGAGCTGGTTGCGTTGCGAAGACCTGCCGAAATACGACCAGGAAGCACTCGGTGGATTGGTCCCACGCCCCGGCTCGGAGATGCCGCTCAAGACGATCGTAAGTCTCGGTCAACTGATACACGCCGTCCATTCGGCCGCGCTCGTGCTGCTCGTGGACCAAATCGACGAGATCATCGAACAGGCGCGTGGCGACGTCCAACCGGGCGAACAATTCCGCGCCGCAATCAACGCGCTAATCGATGTCGTCGATGCCCTACCGAACGCGGTCGTCGTGATCGGTTGTCTTGAAGACCTGTTCAGACAAGCCCAACACGCGCAGTTCTTATCGCGCCCGAAGCTGGACCGGTTGGAACGCGATCCCGCCCCCATCCGGCTCGCGAGTAAGCGAACAGCGGACGAGATCCGCGCGATGCTCGCGCGGCGCCTAGATGAACTGTACGCTACGGTAACCGTGCCCGCTACAGACAACCCGCTCGCGCCGTACACCGTCTCGGACCTGACCCAACTGGTCGGTCTGCGCACGCGCGACGTGCTCGACTTCTTCCGCAAGCACCGCGAGCAGTGCGTTCAGCAGAAACGAATTGTCCCCCTCAGTCCGATCGACCCCCTCCCACCACCTCCGCCTCCGCCACCCAACGACTTTGCCCGACTGTGGAGCGATTTCCTACCGACCGTCAACGGACCGACAGCGAACGAGTCGAAGCTTGCCGAACTGCTCGCGTGGACGATTCGGACCGCGACGGACGAATTGCGCAATGGATTGATCTTTGGCACAGACCCGGACGATCGGTTCGTGCAAGTCGAGGTACAAAGTGGGAACGCCGTGGACAAACTCCTGGTCGCAGTGTGCGATAAAACTTCCAAGGGCGGGCACCTCGGCAAACAAATCGATGATACCGTGAAGCGCGCTGGTGATCTCCCCGCCGTTCTTGTTCGCTCAACCGACTTCTCAAAGTCACCGAGCACGGGTATTGCAAAACAGCTCGCGCAAATATGCGCCCCCGTTGGAACACACCGCAAGACGGTGATCTCGAACACGGACTGGCGCGCAATGACCGCGTTCCGCACGTTCGAGCAGCGGCACCGTAACGAGCCGGGTTTCGTGGATTGGCACAAGACGGCGCGCCCGCTAGTCACGCTGCCTTCACTTCGCAAGATTCTCGATCTCGACAAACTCGAAGCCGCCGGTCCCCCGAAGCCACTTCCACCCGCCCCACCGCTTCCTCCCGAGGGGAAGCCGAAGGAGATCACACCCACAGTCACCCCACAGGCTCCCGTCACAAAGTTTGATGCGATCCGGTTCGGGCTGACGCGGAGCGCGGTTGCGGCGCCGGTCGAGTTGCAGCCCAAGTCGATGTGTCGGCACGCGGCGTTTCTCGGGAGTCCCGGGAGCGGGAAGACGACGGCCGCGCTCACCATTATCGAGCAGTTACTCCTGTCCGGCATCCCGACGGTGTTGCTTGATCGCAAGGGGGATCTCGCCCGGTACGCGGACCCGACGGCGTGGACCGCGCCCGAACCCGACCCGGATCGCGCGGCCCGGCGTGCCCAACTCCAGGAAGCAATCGATGTGGTCCTTTACACACCCGGCGCCGACCGCGGGCGCCCGCTCGCGATCTCGGTGGTTCCGTCTGACCTCGCTTCAGCGCCGACCGCGGACCGCGAGCAGACCGCGCAGTTCGCAGCAGCGGGGCTCGGCGTGATGATGGGTTACAAGTCCCGAACGCCCGACCCAAAGCTCGTCATCTTGCAAAAGGGCATCGAAACACTGGCGGCCGCGCCCGGTCAGACGGTCAGCGTGAGAGCGATTCAGCGGCTGGTCGCGGATCAGGACGAAGCACTGCTGGCACAGTTCGATGGACAATTTGAGGCCAAACACTTCAAGAATTTGGCGACGGACCTGCTGACGCTCTCCCTTCAGCACCGTCGCTTGCTCGATGGCGCCGAATCCCTGGACGTGGACGCGCTACTCGGGCGCGGGTCGGGCACGGCACCGGGTAAGACGCGGCTGAGTGTCATCAACACGCAGTTCCTGGGCGACGCGACGACGACGGACTTCTGGGTGTCGCAGTTGTTGCTCGCGGTGGACCGGTGGCGGGCGAAGAACCCGGCGCCAGAAGGCGCGCTCCAGGCCACGTTCCTGTTTGATGAGGCCGATTTGTACCTACCAGCCGTCGGAAAGCCCGCGACGAAGGGGCCGATGGAGAGCCTCCTGAAGCGGGCACGTTCGGCGGGAATCGGGTTGTTTCTCGCGACGCAGAGCCCCGGCGATCTCGACTACCGATGTCGGGACCAGATACTGACGTGGCTCATCGGGCGCGTGAAGGAACCGGTCGCGATCGGGAAACTGAAGCCGATGCTGGAAGCGAAACCGGGTGCCGCGGACAAACTCGCCGAGCAAAAAGCCGGCGAGTTCTACCTCGTGCGCGAAGGCGACATACAGCCCGTGAACGCGGCCCGAAACCTGATCGCAACGGAACAGCTTCCAGAGGACCGCATCCTCGCTCTCGCACGCGGAAAAAGTGCGATGTAACGAGCGTCAGGCGGACGGTAGTGGGGGAGGCACGACCGCAGCGCCGGCGATTTCGTTGTTCCGTGCTGCGGCGCGGTCGGTGCGCGCGGTGACCGCGTCGGGTAGGGAGCCGCGGCTGTGCTTCCCCTTCGCGGTCGCGGTGCCGATTCCGCCCGGAGCCGGGAGTATGTGATTGTTGGTCAGTTCGAGCAGATCGGCCGTCAGGTTCGGGCAGATCGCTTGCAACGCGACCGCCAGTTTTGCGGGCAGCCCGAGTACCAGTTCTGCATCCCCCCGCGCGCACGCGGAGATGATCTTCGACGCGGCCATTTCCGCGACCATCGAGAACCCGGGCACCGCGTTGCCGGTCGCGAACCACGCATACTCTTCTTCGTGCCGCCCCTTGAAGTCCGCATTGAGGTGGCTGCCCGTTTGCATCAGCCCGGGGCACACGGTCGTCACCACGATCCCGTGTTGCCGCAGTTCGCTCCGCAAGCCGTTGGAGAACCCGACGAGCGCGAACTTACCCGCCGAGTACGGGAGCAGGTGCGGCACCGCGACCTTACCGCCGAACGAGGCGATGTTCACGATGCGCCCCGCGCGCCGGGCTTTCATTTCTGGGAGCACCGCGAGTGTGGTGTAAAGAGCGGCCCAGAAGTGCGTCGCGAGCGACTGCGCAAAATCTTCCTCGCGCATTTCGTCGAGCGGGCCGACCTGAATGATACCCGCGTTGTTGACCAGCACATCGACCGGTCCGTTTCGGAGCTGGGCGTAGGCCACAAACTCATGGACCCGGTCGCGATCGGTCACGTCGCACTCGACCGCGACGACCCGCTCGCCGTACCGGTTCAGGTCATCGACCGCACGCAGCAGTTCATTCGGTTCACGGCTACAGATCGAGATCCGTGCGCCCGCGTTGGCCAGTTGCCGGGCCATAACGAGGCCCAAACCGCGCGACCCGCCAGTAATGAGAACGTGCTTGTTGCGGAAATCGTACCTCGGCTTCAGCGCCCGGTACGTGAGGTACCCCACTGCGCCGAGTCCCGTGAGTAGAAGTGCGCGCTTCACTGGATAACCCCTGTGGGCGAAGGATACGAGGGTAACGGCAAGCAATTCGGGTGCCGGTATCAGGTCTCTTCATTCCAGCACTGTGACAATGGCACGCACATACAATCGCGCCCCACGGCGCCCGACCATGAGCGGCCGATTGCTCGCCACGATCGGCACGTCGTCCGCACCACCCAATCTGGAGCGCTCGAACAACGTAAACGAAACCACCCCACCCGCGGCACCGGGATTGCTCCCGCATCAGTGTTTCCGTCCGATGTGCTCCCCGAGGTGATTCATGGCAAGTACCCTTCTCACCACAACAATTAAATCCGTCGCCGGTCCCGATTCCAGGGTCGCCCGCGCCGTCGACCGACTCCCACAAGCGCGTACCAACGTGAGCAGCAACGAACGGTGGGTGTCGCTGGCCGCCGGCGGTGCGCTCGCGGTACTCGGGTTCGGGCGCGGGCCGACGCTGCTGTCCTCGTTGCTCGGCGCGGGTCTCATTTACCGCGGTACGACCGGGAACTGCGCGCTGTACCAGGCCCTCGGGGTCAGCACCTCCGACTCGACGAAGCCGCAAACGGCCATCGCCGCCGGGCACGGTACGAAAATCGAGCACGCGATCACCGTGAACAAGCCCGTGGTCGACGTGTACCGGTTCTGGCGCGACTTCGAGAACCTGCCCCGCTTCATGACGCACCTTGTGGACGTGGACACGACCACCGACAACCGCTCGCATTGGATCGCCCGCGGGCCGCTGGGCATCAAGGTCGAGTGGGATGCGGAGATCGTAACCGATCACCCGAACGAGGTGATTTCGTGGCGCTCGCTCGACGGCGCGGACGTGGACACGACCGGTTCGGTCCACTTCAAGGAGTTGCCGAACGGGCGCGGGACCGAGGTGCGCGTGAGTCTGAAGTACGATCCCCCGGGCGGCAAGTTGGGCACCGCGCTCGCGAAACTGATCGGCCAGTCCCCGGAAGCGCAAATCAAGGCCGACATGCGCCGGTTCCGCCAGATCCTCGAAACCGGCGAGATCCCCACCACTTACGGCCAACCCCACGGTAAGCGGTAGTTCAGTCGAGGACTGCTCACCAGGCTCTCGAGTGTGGTCCGCTCGCTCCGCGAGCGGGTTCGAGTTCCTGGCTCAGTGACACCGCCTTTCAGTTCACGGCTCAACCGCTCGCGGAGCGAGCGGACCACACTCGAGAACGCGGCTCGTGCCCAAAACAGGACCGATTCCACACCTTCTAATAGAGGACACAACCAATGCGAGCCTTGTGCTGGCGCGGGAAGAAAGACGTGGCGGTCGAACGGGTGCCGGACCCGAAGATCACCAATTCGCGGGACGCGATTATCCGAATCACCACCACGGCCATCTGTGGGTCCGACCTGCACCTGTACGACGGGTACATCCCGACCATGCAGGCGGGGGACATCCTCGGTCACGAGTTCATGGGTGAGGTGGTCGAGACCGGGCGCGACGTGACCAACTTGAAGAAGGGCGACCGCGTGGTGGTGCCCTTCACCATCGCGTGCGGCGGGTGCTTCTTCTGCAACAAGCAGTTCTTCTCCCTGTGCGACAACTCGAACCCGAAAGCGGAAATCGCGGAGAGCGTGTACGCGTACTCGGGCAGCGGGCTGTTCGGGTACTCGCACATGCTGGGCGGGTACGCGGGCGGTCAGGCCGAGTACGTCCGCGTACCGTTCGCGGACGTCGGGCCGATCCAGGTTCCTTCTCACTTGTCGGACGAACAGGTGCTGTTCCTCTCGGACATCTTCCCCACCGGGTACATGGCCGCAGAGAACTGTAACATCGAGCCGGGCGACACGGTCGCGGTGTGGGGGTGCGGGCCGGTGGGTTTATTCGCGATCAAGAGCGCGTTCATGCTCGGCGCGGCCCGCGTAATCGGGATCGACTCGGTCGAAGGACGGCTCAAGAAGGCGCGCGAGTTGTGTGGGGCCGAAACGGTCAACTTCGAGAACGTGGACTTGCTCAGATGGCTCGATGAGGCGACCGCGGGGCGCGGACCGGACTCGTGCATCGATGCGGTCGGGATGGAAGCACACGGGAACGGCCTCGCGGGGTTTTACGACCGCGTGAAAACCGCGACCTACATGGCGACCGACCGGCCTACAGCACTGCGAATGGCGATCATGGCGTGCCGCAAGGGGGGAACGGTCTCGATCCCCGGCGTGTACGGCGGGCTACTCGACAAACTGCCAATGGGTGCTGCGTTCGCGAAGGGATTGACCTTCAAGATGGGGCAAACGCACGTCCACAAGTACCTGAAGCCGCTCATGAGCCGCATCGAGCGCGGCGACATCGATCCGTCGTTCGTCATCACGCACCGGTACAACTTGTCGCAAGCGGCCGAGGCTTACGCCGAGTTTGCGACGAAGAAAGACGAGTGCGTGAAGGTCGTGCTCAAGCCGTAATCGGCAGCGGGCACATTACTTACGGATTATACGGTAACACGTTCACCCCGGGTCCGGTCGGCGCGGTCCCGCCCGCCGGCTGCACACCCACGGGCGAATTGGTGCCCGGCCCCCGAGCGTTACCGATGTTCATAAACGGTTGACGCTTCTTGTACGTGATCTGCCACTCCGAGATGTTGTTGCTCGTCACGGTACCGTTCGTGGTCACCCGTTCGCCCGGCAAGTTGGGCTGCTTCTTGTTGGGTGTAAAGTCGTGCTGGGTCTGCTCGTTGTTCGTAACGCGGGCACCGGTAACGACCTCGCGCTCGTCCACGATCTCGTAATCCGCCCCAACGTGCTGGCGGATCATGGCTTCCGCCTCCTGACGGTAGTGGAACGGCCAGGAGTTCGTGTTCGACGGAATCGCAACCACGCCCGAATCACTTTGCTTCGACACGTAACGCGCCGACGAACACCCCACCGAGCAGGCCGCGAGCCCCGCGGCGATCGTCAGCACAAATACACGACTCATGGCGAGCCCCCGCAAGCGATGTGCCCTTCCCCCGAAAGGCGGAGCCGGGACATAACGAAGCGCGGGCTTGTACTCAAGCCCTTTTGAGAACCAACAATAGCGGGCAGGATACCCGGCCCCGCCGTCGCACCACGACAACCGAACAGAGCATCAATTGGGTGCCGTCGTGCGGTGGGTTTCTCGGGATTCTGAAGAATCCGGGGACGCGGAGCGGGCGGACCGGCTACTGAATGGGTAAGGAGGAGCCGATGTCGCACCCCGTCCGCCGAATTATCGCTACTTTCGGCTCAGAACTGGCAGAGCCGACCGACGCCGAGTTGCTCGCCCGGTTCGCAGCCGACCGAGACGCGGGAGCGTTCGAGCTACTCGTCTGGCGGCACGCCGGGTTGGTGCTGCGCACGTGTCGGGGCGTGTTGGGCGATCACCACGCGGCCGAAGACGCCGCTCAAGCCGTGTTCCTGGCACTCGCGCGACAAGCTCCGGCGATCGGGAGTGCGGGGTCCGCGGCCGGGTGGTTGTTTCGGGTCGCGCGCCGGGTTGCCAACCGGTCCACTCGGCGGCACGTGCTGCCGACCGTTCCGGTCGCGGACCTTGATGCCCTCCCCGCGCCCCCGCCGATTCTTGCGCCGGACTTCACTCTCGACCGCGTTCTTCACGAAGAACTGGATCGCCTCTCCGAACCGCACCGCACACTCGTCCTCCTGTGTTTCTTCGAGGGGCTGACTCACGCGGAAGCCGCGCGGAGGCTCGGGTGGCCGGTGGGTACGGTCGCGAGTCGAGTGGCACGCGCCAAAGACAAACTCGCGGCCCTGCTGACCCGACGCGGCGTGTCGCTTTCTGCAATCGTACCGACGGCCCTGGCCGTCTCGTCATCCTTTACGGCAGCAACGACGCGCGCTGCTGTCGCCTTCGCCACGAAGAAGCACCCGCTCGTTTCCGCTCCGGTGCTCGAACTCGCAAAACGGGAGATCCGAATGACGCTCGTGAAGAAGGCATTCCGTTTTGGTACCGGCGCCACCGTGTTATGTGTCTGTCTGGCTTTCGGGCTACGGTCGAGCGCGGAACCACCCGTGCCCTCCCCTCCCCCGCGACCGGTTCCGGGCGCCAAAGAACCTGACAAGAAGCCCCCGCAAGCGGTCGTAAGCAAGACGTTTGCGGTTGCACCCATCACCACGGAACTCCAGCGCCGGCTCTACCGTGGCGCCGGTCCGAACTCGGCCGCGGTCGTGATCGTGGACGGGTCGGCACTGTTCAAAGATCCCAAAACGCTCAACACGGACGCGCTCAATTTGAAGGAACTCCGAACCGCGCTCGCACCACTCCGCCCCGAAAAGGGCCGGTCCGTAGCCCATATTGATGTGCATTACGGGCTCGGTGACGACACGTCACGTAACGGTGCCGATTGGATCGGATCGGCTCTCAATGGTGCGCTGGTGAGCGCCGGATTCACTCCCGGTGATCCAGCGGATCTGAGTACCACTCACAACAAAACGTTCTCATTTGAAGATTACATTGCTCCGTTAAAGGACAATAAGGGAGCAGACGAGACAGAGAATAGCATCGGCGACGAGCGCGTTCGAGCGTACCCAGTGCGCACGCCCTTGAGCCGCGTGCGGACCCAATCAGCCGCGTTTCTGGACGTGTACCCGCGCCTCGACTGCAAAACCGACGATTGGGTTCCTGAGAATGTGGACAAGTCGGTCCGGGCGGCCATTGAGAAACTGAAACTGGCGAAGGACCAACGAATCACTTTCTCACTGAACATCCACCCAGAGCGGGATTTGCAAACTCAAGGACGAGTGCGGAGGGCATGCACGCGGTGGGCTGAGAACGCCGGGCTGGAATTGTGGCAGATCAGCTACTAACCCACGGCCAACGCGCATAGCTGGGGGAGCGGCGTGGCCTTGCGCGCCGTGCCTCGCCGCTCTACCCCTTGGAGAATGGTTCGCACTCTGCGCTCGAGCGCCGCTCGTGTGGTGACGGACCGCGCGGGTGCTCGGTGTGACGTATGGCAACCGAGCGGGCGCCCGTAGAATCGATCGGTTCGTACTTCGAGTCCCTACCCGCCCCCCGTCACACCCAGAACCGCAAGCACCTGTTCCTCGACATCACAGTGTGCGAGCTTGGTGGTCCCACGGCCATTCGTCGGTGGGCCACCAAACTCGCGCCGCGCACGCGGGCCGTGGCCCTGAACCTCACGGGCGCCCTGGACCTGGAGATGAGGTGCGGGGTGCCGATCACCCCGATGACCGCGCGGGGTCGCGTTCGACACCCCGGCGTGGCTGGCACTGGCTGACGCACTCGCGGCCGAGATGGACGCACTGGTCCCGAACCCGAACTGCCTGGCCGGGCTCGGGGCGTGGAACTGGACCAATACCCAGGGTCATTGCACTCACATATCGAGAAGTTCCCCCTGGCGGTGCTGGTCGAGCATCCCGCGAGGGCCGCCGTGAGAGTAGAAAACAATTGGCACGAGGGCGGGAGCGGATGCGATAATGGCATGGTCGTTCCGTCCGGGGCGATGGTCATGTGGTAACGCCATCGTCCCGGACGGGACGGCACCCGTCTACTCACCCCGACTCGTACCAAATCGGGTTAATTCGCAACCATCGAGATCGGCCGCAAAATTCGATTCGCGAGCAATTTGCGGCATACTTGAAGAAGAACGGATCAACCCGATTTGGTATCACTAACTCAATTCCAGCAAGTCGAGCAAAGAGTAACTATCCTTCTACTCCTCCGCAACGGACCCGTTCCCTTAATCTCAAATCACTTCGAGAACCGCCGATGATTGTCACCGACTCCGTCACCGACGTCCCCACGCCCACCGGCCCGATGCGGACGTACTTCTACGCGCCGCACGAACCGGGGCGCCCACCGACCGCGCGCCCCGGGCTGGTGCTGTACTCCGAGATCTTTCAGCAAACGCCCCCCGTGCGCCGGCTCGCGCTCCAGTTCGCGAGTCTGGGCTACCTGGTCGCGGTGCCGGAGGTGTACCACGCGCACGAACCGGCCGGGTGCGTGCTCGGCTACGACGACGCGGGGAAGGATCGCGGCAACGCGCTGAAGCAGATCATCCCGATGTCGGACTTCGACGCGGACGCCCGGGCCGCGGTCGATACGCTTCTGGGGCACCGCGCCTGTAACGGCAGTGTGGGTGCCGTCGGCATCTGCCTCGGCGGGCACCTCGCGTTCCGGGCCGCACTGCTGCCGGACGTGCGCGCGACCGCGTGCTTCTACCCCACAGATTTGCACACCGGTACTCTCGGGAAAGGTGGCGGCGCGGACTCGCTCGCCCGTGCCAAAGATGTACGAGGGGAGCTACTGATGGTGTTCGGCCGCCAAGACCCGCACGTCCCCGGCGCCGGGCGCCGAGCGATCTACGACGCGCTCGAATCGGCCGGCGCGTGGTTCACCTGGCACGAGTTCAACGCGGCACACGCCTTCCTGCGCGACGAGGGCGAGCGCTACGACCCGTCCACCGCGCGACTCGCGATCGGACTCGCGGCCGACCTCTTCCGCCGCGCGCTGTAAATCATCCCTGGGGGCCACTTGGTGATTGGCTCCGGCGGCGCGGGCCAGAAACCTCGGCCCTGTGCCGCCGAAGCAGTGGCCGCGTCCGCAATATAATTCCCGACATGACACCTCTCACCGAACTCTCCGCCGAAGAAAATGCAATCCGCCTCGGCGGGGGCGCCAAGGCCATCGACCGGCAGCACGAGAAGTCGCGCCTTACCGCGCGCGAGCGCGTCGCGCAGTTCCTCGACCCCGGCACCGAGTTGTTCGAGTTGGGGCTGTGGGCCGCGTGGAAGATGTACGCCGAGTGGGGCGGCGCGCCCTCGGCCGGAGTGGTGACGGGCGTGGGCACCGTCTCCGGGCGGCACGTCATGGTGATCGCGAACGACGCGACCGTGAAGGCCGGCGCGTTCTTCCCGATGACGTGCAAGAAGGTGCTGCGCGCGCAGCGCATCGCGTTCGAGAACCGGCTCCCGCTCGTGTACCTCGTCGATTCCGCCGGCGTGTTCCTGCCGCTGCAGGACGAAGTGTTCCCGGACGAGGACGACTTCGGCCGCATTTTCCGCAACAACGCGGTCATCTCGGCCGCGGGTGTCCCACAGTTCGCCGCGATCATGGGGAACTGCGTCGCGGGCGGCGGGTACCTGCCGGTGCTGTGCGACGTGCTCCTCATGACGGAGGGGAGCGGGCTGTACCTCGCGGGGCCGGCGTTGGTGAAGGCCGCGATCGGTCAGGTGGTCGATTCGGAATCGCTCGGCGGCGCGAAGATGCACGCCGCGATCAGCGGGACCATCGACTACCGCGAACCGACCGACGAGGCGTGCCTCGAGCGCTTGCGGCGCCTGGTGGCCGCGCTGCCCGAGGACAAGCGCGCCGGCGCGGTGAGCCCGCCCGCACCGGCGGGGGCCGAGTGGAGCGACTTCACCCAGCCCGAGTACGACGTGCGCGACCTGCTCAAACGGGTCTTCGACGATGCGCCCTTCGACGAGTACAAGGCCGACTACGGGCGCACGATCGTGTGCGGGTGGGGCAAACTCGGCGGGCAAACGGTCGGCGTGGTGGCGAACCAGAAGTTGCGCGTCCGGGCCACCGTGCCGGCCGCGAAGGGCGCCGCCGACAAACCGGGCCACTTCGAGGACGGGCCGCTCCAGTTCGGCGGGGTGATCTACGTCGATTCCGCGGAGAAGGCCGCCCGGTTCGTGATGGACTGCAACCAGCTCCGCGTGCCCATCCTGTTCGTGCAGAACGTGAACGGGTTCATGGTGGGCAAGGACTCCGAACAGTCCGGGATCATCAAGGCCGGCGCGAAACTGGTGAACGCGATCTCGAACAGCGTGGTGCCGAAGCTCACGCTCATCACCGGCGGGTCTTACGGGGCCGGGAACTACGCGCTGTGCGGGAAGGCGTTCGACCCGCGCGTCATCCTCGCGTGGCCCACGGCCCAGTACGCGGTGATGGGCGGGAACCAGGCCGCGAGCACGCTCCTCGATGTGCAGGTCCAGGCACTGAAGCGCGCCGGTAAGGAGCCCGACGCGGACGAACTCGCGGCCCTGCGCGACAAGGTGAAAGCCAGCTACGAGGAGCAGACCGACATCCGCTTCGCCGCGGCCCGGCTCTGGGTGGACGCGATCATCCAACCCGAAGACACGCGCGCCGCTCTGCTGACCGCGCTGGCCGTCGCCACCCGCTTCGATGAGGGCAAGCCGTTCAAAACGGGCGTTCTGCAAGTGTGAGGAGCAAAGACAAAAAGCAAAGAACAGAGCCACGGATCAACGCAGATAACACGGATCAAGACAGAGAACAGAGAACAGAACGCAGAGAGCGAACGTGAGTTGGTTTTTAGCCCCGGTTAGGGGCGACAGAGCGTAGCCAGGGGTGGAGCAACGCGCAACCCCTGGTAGACTACCGGGGCTAAAGTCAACACCACCGACCGAACCGCGACTCCTCGCCCAACACCAGATCCACATCTGCACCTTTCGTGCGGGCGCGCTTTCGGGAATGATAGAGGGGCTTCTCCTGGGATCGCGGACGTCCCGGCCGCGGCCGGGCGGCCCGCGTCGCTTTTGCGGACGAGACGTCCGCGGTCCCAGGTGTTCTGAACCTTTTCTCCCGTTCGCGCGTCCGTGGGGCATTATGAATACGCCACTACCCGCCGATCACACAGACCGCATGCACCGTGCGCGACTCGCCCTCACCGGCCTGTCCGTGGGTGACGCCCTCGGACAAACGTGTTTCCGCGACCACAACTATGAAGCGATCCTCGAAGACCCGCGTGCAACCGCGCGCGGCCCGTGGCCGTTTACCGATGATACCGAGATGGCGATCAGCGTCTACGACGTGCTGAACGAGCACGGCCGCATCGACCAGGATCGGCTCGCGCAGCGCTTCGCGGCCCGGTACAAGGCGCAGCCGTGGCGCGGCTACGGCGGGGGGGCACACCGGCTCCTGGAGCAAGTCGGCAACGGCTATCCGTGGCGCGCGGTAGCCGAGGGCGTGTTCCCCGGCGGCTCCTTCGGTAACGGTAGCGCGATGCGGATCGCCCCGCTCGCGGCGTACTTCGCGGACGGTGACTATTCCGTCGTCGCGAAGCAAGCACGGCTCTCGGCCGAAGTCACGCACGCGCACCCCGAGGGCATCGCGGGCGCCATCGCCACGGCCGTCGCGGGAGCGTGCGTGTGGAGGAACCGCGCGCGACCCACCGAGGAGGCCACGCGGCGCGAACTGTTCGACGCGGCACTCGCACACACGCCGACGGGACTGGTGCGAGACGGAATCGAGCGCGCCCGAACGTTCACCTTCGACCTCTCGACGGAATCCGAGGTCCGACTGGTCGGGCGCGGCGCGGCCGTGGTCCCATTTGACCTGTCCATCGAACCGGTGGTGCGGGCGCTCGGAAACGGTTCGCACATTTCCTGTCAGGACACGGTTCCGTTCTGTCTGTGGGTGGCCGCGATGCACCTCCACAACTACCAGACCGCCCTCGTACAGACCATCCGCGCACGGGGGGACATCGACACCAACTGCGCGATCGTCGGCGGCATCGTGGCGCTCGCGGTGGGCGAGAAGGGCATCCCGAACGACTGGCTCGCTCAGCGCGAAGAACTGGTCGTGTGATGGCGCGGGGCCGAACATTCAAGCGCACAGGGCTTCCGCCCGGTGCTACAAACGCCGGCCGCTCCGCGGCGGAAGATGGTTTGTGGTCTTCGCCCCGGGCGCCTGTGTTGAAGGTCAAGGGAAAAACACGCGATTAGGCGGTGGCGACGTTCGGGGTCCACGGTTTGTTGTCGCGGATCATGGCATTAAGGATGACGAGGGCTTGCGCATCGCCGCCACCTGCGCGACCTTGATCGCTTTACCCGCCTTTCGCCGCTTCTGATAGAACGCGCGGATCGGCTCGTTGTACCGCACGGCCGAGAGGATCGCCATGTACAGGCCGCCGAACGCCCCGCGCCCGCCGGCGATCGAACGGGTGCCCGACATCCGGCCACTGTCGCGGCTCATCGGGGCCACGCCCACGAGCGACGCGATCCGCTTGTTCGAGAGCGTTCCCAGCTCCGGGAGCTCGCTCACCAGCACCCGGCTCACGACCGGTCCGATGCCCGGAACCCCTTGGAGCAGGTCGTCCTTGGCGCCACACCGGACGCGCTTCAATGAGCTCGGCCAGTTCCTTGTCGACCTGGTCCAGTTGCTTGAGAGCCACGCGATGTGGGCCCGCACGCTCGTCGCCACGCGCGCGGTCGCCAGGGCCAGGCGGTTGGCCTCCGCGTGCGCATCTCCAACAGCTGGCGGCGCGGTCCACGAGACCCGCGAGGGCCACGGCCTCGGCACCGGGGAGCGCCCGGACCTCGGGTCGGATGGCCTCGGCGAAATGGGCCAGTACCGCGGCGTCGATGGCGTCGGTCTTGGCGAACTTGCCGGTGGCCCGGGCGAAGTCCCGTACCTGGCGCGGGTTGACGACGGCCACGGGGTGCCCGGCCGCGGCGAGGGCCGCGGCCACCGCG
Source organism: Gemmata palustris (assembly GCF_017939745.1). Classification (NCBI taxonomy): domain Bacteria; kingdom Pseudomonadati; phylum Planctomycetota; class Planctomycetia; order Gemmatales; family Gemmataceae; genus Gemmata; species Gemmata palustris. The sequence goes on from NZ_JAGKQQ010000001.1 coordinate 1,802,544, forward strand.
CCCTCGAACCCCCGGTGGCTTCGAGGACGATGCGCTCGGGCGCCCGTTCGCCCACGCGCGAGTAGGGCCGCAATACCGGTCGGGTCGTTGGTGTAGCGCGCGGCCGATCCGTCGGGCCGCGCGTGGAGGTCGAGATGATCCTTGGAGACATCGATCCCCACGAAACATGCGGTCGTCATGGTGGTGCCCCGATGCACCCGTTCGGCCCGGCCTTGCGAATCCGGTTGGGGTCCACGCGCCTGTTCGGGCTGCGAGGGTGCGAGAGTCGTGGGGTGGTCCTTGCTCCGGGACGGGATTTCACTCCCAAGGGGCGTGCGGCCTACCCCACCACTCTTCGGTTTACGAAACATACAAGGGGCCGTCTGACGTAGCACAGGGCGGAAGCCCTGCGCTTGAATTGATCTGCTCTTTGTCTTGATCCGCGCTATCTGCGTTGATCTGCGGCTCTGTCTTCTGTCCTTTGTCCTCTGCCTACTTGAATTCCGCCGGGAGCATGGGAACGAGGAACACGAGGTCTTCCGACCGCGTGCTCCCCCGGTACGACCCGACCGCCCTGGTCGGTGCGGTCGGGCGCCGATGCTCCACACGACGATCTGCCCGCGCTCGATGGGAAGAGGTGCCAGATTGTCGCCCGGTCCGCCCCGCCCGGTGATCTGCGCTCCGGGGCCTGCTGCTGCGCGCGCGGAGCTCCTCCCGGGCGAGATCCGGTAACCGAACGCCCGGTCTTCGGCATACGGGTCGGCCGGGACCGCACCGAGGTACCCGCCGGTGACGAGGTCCGCCAGCGCCGCGGGCGGCCTTTCGGTCCACGAGGTGCGCGCGACAAGCGAACTTGATGACCGTTACCCGGCGCAGAACCCGGAGGTACCGTTCGGTTTCGGTCACGTCGCCGATGGCCCGGTTCCGGGCGAGTAGCAACCCGGCCCCGGGCCGCCCGATGAGCAGCACGGCGTGCTCCAGGGGCGGCCCTGGGAACCCCTGCTCGAACCCGAGCCCGAGCAACCGGCGCGTGCGCTCGCGCTCCCACGGCACGGTCCACGCGAACGAAACCAGGTCCGCCTCCGCCGCGGCCAGTTCTTCGTTCACGCCCGCCGAAATCAGGTGCCCCGTGAGCCACGGGCTCGGCACCCGCAGTTGTTCGCGCAGGACGTACCGGTCGGCGAGGTAGTGCGGGACCAGGTCCAGGTCGCCGGGGGCGTCGTGGTGCTCGAACACCCGGCCCGCGGCGGAGGTCGGCGGCGGACCCGGCGAACCGCTCCAACCACCGGTCGGCGGCGAAGAGGGCCTGGCGCTCGACCTCGATGCCGACCACGAGTGCCAAGATCCGGACCCGTTGCGCAGGTTCCGAACCAGCGCCATGACGGTCCGCAGCGCGGGTAAGAACGCCCCGGCTCCCCGCCCGCCTGGCGCTGGAGCCCGCGGGCCAGCAGCGCGACCGCCATGCGCGCGCGTTCTCCAGGTTCCCCGCGGTCACGGCCGCAGTATTGACCAACTGGGGCGACTCGAAGACGCCGACCGGCCGCTCCCCGCGAGCGCGGCCATCGCGGGCCAGGGCGCCTCGTCCGGGGCCAGGGCCCGAATACACGCGGTCCAACCACGTCGCGAGTTCCGCGTCGTGGGCCGGCCAACCTTGCCGGAGCACGATTTCCAACCGCTCGTCGATCCGCTGGCGCGGGCGCGCCGCCCTGGCGCTCGGGCTCCTGCGCGATCGCGGTCACCGTGCGCGTACCGCTCGACCGCGGCGCGGAACTCGCCCCGCGACGTTCTCGTCGAACGCCGGCAGCGCCCCGACGAACGCGACGTCGGCGGCCCCGTCCGGTTGGTCCGGCACTTCTAGCACCCGGTATCCGAGGGCGCCCGCGAACGCGAGCGCGCGCCGATCCCCCGGTCAAGCGCAGCAGCGGTCCGCGCTGAACGCCCCGATCGGATGACCAGGACCGCAGGACGAGCCGCCCGGTGAGGAGCAGCGCGCCGGCCGGGAGCCACACCTGCCAGTGCCGCAGCCCGCCCGCCAACAGCGACGGCCCCCAGAGGGCCGACAGGCACCCGCCGACCATCAGCGCGACCCCGCACGCGACGACCAATTTGCGGAACAACAACCCGCACAGGTGCCCGACCACGAACCCGTACACGGCCGGGACCAGAAGGTACGTCCACGCCTGCGGACCGAGCTCGTCGAACAGGCGGTCGTGGAAGATCGTCGCGAACGGGCTGCGCCCGTAACTGAACCGCGTGTGCGTTTCAAATTGAGTGCGGACCGCGCACGGCAGCACCACCAGGAACAGCAACCAGGCGGTCAGGGCCAGGTGAACGCCGATCTTCACCCGCCACGCGCGCCCGATCGGGAGCCGGCCCTCGGCCCAGAAGGGCGCGATCCGGTGCGCCTGCTCGTCGCCGAACGCGGTGACCCCGGCCAGCACCCCGGCGGCCAGCGCCAGTGGCGGCCAAACGAACAGCGCCGGGCCTCCGGCACCAGCAGCACGAACCCGAACGCGAGCGCGAACGCCGACAGAACCGGCCCGGTGAGCCGGAGCTGCCGCAGGGACAGCCACACGAGCGCGCGGAGGGACGAAACCGTGTGCCCCCGCGCCGCGCGGCCCGCGCGATCGGGCGCGGTGAACGACCAGCCCGACACCACGAGCGGCGTCAGCAGCATGAGCGCCTCGAACACGACCCAGCCGATCGGCCGGGGAAGTTCGACCCGCGCGCGAACGCGATACAAATCGGCAGGAGGAACACGAACGTCGCGATCGTCGCGGCCGGGATCGCGACCCCGACCGAACCGAGGGTGGTCCGCGCCAGCGTGGACCCGAGCGCCCCCACGCGAACGCCAGTAAGCCGTACATCACGAGCCGCGCGGCGAACCACGGGTCGGCCAGCTCCAGCAGGGCCGCGAGCGCCAAAATCACCGCGGTCTGGAGCAGCGCGAGGGTGATCCCGGCCACGAGTTTCGCCCGCCACAGCGCCCACCGGGCGGCCGGTTGCACCTCCAGGAACGTCATCGTCCCGGCCTCGCGCTCGGCCGCGAACAGCGCCCCCGCACACCATCCCCGACGTGACCACGAGCATGAGCGTGGCCAGGCGGCCGAGCCCGAGCGACCGGACCACGTCGAGCGCGGACGCCCCGTCGAGGGCGGGTCGCCGAGTTGCGCGGCGCCGACGAGCAGCCCGCCGCCCAACACGATCAGCATGAGGGCGATCACCCACTGCTCGCGGAACTCCTTCCACACGATGGCGCGGATCATGGGCACTCGCTTGACTGGGGCGCGTTCGGGTTCGGTATTCGGAGCGAACAGAGGGATGTTGCGCGGGCCGCCCGAGCAAAGACAAAGAGCACATCCGACTTCAAGATGAGAACCGGTCCTGTTCTCGGTTCCTGATGACGAGCCGCGACCGCAAGGGGCGAGAGGCGCCCCGCTCCCTTGCGGTCGCGGCTCGTCACGATGATCCTGAAACGAGACTACTCGACCTTCTGCACCATCGGCACCGCGCCGGTCTCGCCCGGCCCCGCGGCCCGCGCCATCAGTGCGGCGTACACCTCTTCGAGCGACACCGACACGTCCTCGAAATCGGAGACGTCGGTGCGCCGGCGGAGGGCCGCGACCGCTTCGGGGTTGGGGTCTTTCACGAGCACCTGCCAGTAGTGCCCGGTGCCGTAGCGCTCCAGGACCGTTCCGAGGCCGGACGGGTCGGGCGGGCCGTCGGTGAACCGCAGGCTGAGGCGCCGGATCTTCTTCCGCACCTCTTCCAGCGGGGCCGACAGGATCATCTGCCCGTCCCGGAGCAGCCCGACGTGCGTGCAGGCCCGTTCGAGTTCGGCGATCGAGTGGCTCGTGATGAATATCGTGCGCCCGCTCGCGGCAAGGTCCGCGAGGCTCGCGAGGAAGTCGCGGCGCGTGAGCAGGTCCAGCCCGGAGGTCGGTTCGTCGAGGAGCAACACTTCCGGGTCCGGGGCGAGCGCGAGGGCCAACCCCACCCGGGCGTACCCGCCCTTCGAGAGGTCTTTAAGGCGCTTGGCGGAGTCGAGCCCGAGCTTGCCGGCCCACTCGCGGTAGCGCTCCAGGAACCCCGCGCGGTGGAACGCGGCCGTGAACCAGCCGATGTCGCCGACGCTCATCCACTCATAAAATCGCGGGCGCTCCGGCATGTACCCGACGCGGAACCGTAGCTCCGTGGCCTTTGCCCAGCAGTCCAGCCCCAGGATGCTGGCGCGCCCGGTGTCGGGCGGCGCCTGCCCCGTGAGGATCTTCATCGTGGTGGTCTTGCCCGCACCGTTGTCGCCCAGGAAGGCGTACACGGACCCGCGTGGCACCCGCAGGTTCAACCCATCAAGGGCCGATTTCCCGCGGTAACGCACTACGAGGCGGTCGATTTCGATCACGTCTTCGGGCATCAGCCACGCTCGTCTGCGAATTGGTGCTAAACGGCCCGCGCGAAGAACTTTTCTTTGACCTGCGGGTTCACGATCCAGTCGGCCGGCCATTCGCCCGCGAGTAATTTGACGATGGCGTTCGCCGGGAGCCGGGCCATGTCCTGGCGCGACTGTTGGTCCACACCGGCCGTGTGCGCGGTCAGAATAATGTTATCGAGTCCGAACAGCGGGTTCGTTTTCGGCGGCTCGACCTCGTACACGTCCAACCCGGCTCCCGCGATTTTGTTGGCAACGAGCGCTTCGTACAAGTCCTTTTCGTGAACCACGCCCCCGCGCGAGGTGTTCAACACGAACGCGGTCGGCTTCATGAGCGCGAGCGTCTCGCGGTTGATGAGGTTCTTCGTGAGCGGCGTTTTCGGGACGTGCAGCGTGACGATGTCCGACTGCTTCAGCAGCTCTTCGAGGGGCACGAGTTTGACGTTGTGAGCCGCGGCGAAAGCGTGATCCGGCTCGATTTCGGTCGCGATCACGTTCAGGTCGAAGGGAACCGCGCGCTTCGCCACGGCCTTCCCGATGCGCCCGAGCCCGACGATCCCGAGCGTCTGCCCGCGGAGGTTACCGACCGCCCGGCGCGGCCACAAACCGGCCCGGATTTCGGTGTCCTGTTCCCGCAGTTTGCGAGAAAGCGCGAGCATGAGCATGAAGGCGTGTTCGGCGACCGCGTCCTGGTTCGTGCCGGGCGCGTAACACACCGCGACGCCGTGATCGGTCGCAGCTTGTAGGTCCACCGCGTCGTACCCGACCCCCGCACGGGCGATGACCTTCAGGCCCGCGCCCGCGGCCGCGGCAATCACTTCCCGCGTGTAGGGTTCGCTGCCCGCGAGCGAGGCGACGCACCCCGGCAACTGGGCGAGCAGTTCCGCCACACTCATCTGTTGTTCGGTAAGAACGTTGTCGCGCGGCGGGTATTCAATAGTATATCCCGCTCCCCGAAGAATGGGGCCGTAGGTGAACTCGATCTCGCGGAGCGGGGCGGGAGCGACGAGGACGCGGCGACTCATGGGAGATTGCTTCGGGTTCAAAATTGGTGAGCCGGGTAGCGAAAGCAGAAGAGCCGGTACGGTCGAGTCGGTGAATGGAGCCGCAGTAATGTGGTTCCGAACCCCGTGTCTCCCGATACCCGGTACCCGGTGTTACGAGAAGGATACAGATTCGCGTCCGTGTTGTGAATGACGCGCCCGGAAACGAACCCGCGACTAGGACACGGTGTCCGTCCGCCAAGCCCCGGACCCACGGATTTGAAGGCTTTGTTAAGGTCGGGGCGGCGGGACGTTAGGATTAGGGAACAAAAGTAGGGGCTGGGGCGCGTTTAATGCGCCGCATTTTGTGAATCGAGGCCATGTTGCTTGACGCATGACACAACCCGGCTGATGATACATTTAGAAGGTGCGGACGTCCCGCACCGCGCATCAGCCGGCATGGCTCGGTCGACGAATCGACCCCGGAGGAAGGCCCACGACAACGGTGCATTTCACACCTGTTGGGACGCGGCACCCCGCCCCTCCGGAGGCAACACCCATGCCCTGAAGGAGGCCACTTGAACACCGCTACGTTGAACACGGTGAGCACGGTGCCCGCCCCACACTCCGCCCGCCCCATTAGCAGCGCCCTTCACCGGGCCTGCCTCGCGGCGAGAACCATCGCCGACAACAAGGGGCGCGACATCTTGGTGCTGGACCTCCGTCCCTGCACCCCTTTGTTCGATTACTTCATCATCGCCACCGGCGCCAGCCGCCGCCAGATTCACACTCTGGCCGAGGAAACGGACGCCGCCCTCCGCGCCGAAGGGGACACCCGCATCGGCATCGAAGGGTACGAGGCGAGTAAGTGGATCGTGCAGGACTACGGCGACATCATGATTCACGTGTTCGACCCCGACACCCGCGACTACTACAAGCTCGAAGAGCTGTGGGCGGACGCGATCAAGGTGGACTGGGAGAACGAAGACTAAACCCGCTACCGCTCACGGGATGTTCCCGTGAGCCTTCCTATAACGAACCTGTCGGCCGAACTGCGCCTCTAAGGGGTGTCGGTTTCGGCCGACAGTCGCTTTAGCCGAGACCCCCGGGCCGCTGAGATGAACCTGCTGACGCAAATCCGTTCGCTGTTCGAGCCGGCGCTGACCGCACTCGCGCCGGACCGAGCAAAGGTACCGGACCTGCTCGCCGCCATCAAACCGGCCTCGAACGCGGACCACGGCGACTACCAGGCGAACTGCGCGATGGCGCTGGCGAAGACTTTGAATCGCCCAAAAGAAGCGCAACAAGTCGCGAAAGAGATCATCGCCGCCCTTCCCGCCAACGACGTGTTAGAAGCTCCCACGGTCGCGGGTCCGGGGTTCATCAATCTGCGCCTGAAACCGGATTTCCTCGCCAAAGCGATTGCGGGAATCGCCACTGACGCGAAGCTCGGTGTTTCACTTGCGGTGAAATCGAAGAGGTTCGTAATCGACTACAGTTCGCCGAACGTGGCGAAACCGCTCCACGTCGGGCACCTCCGCAGCACGATCATCGGCGACGCACTTACTCGCGTCCTCCGGTTCCTCGGTCACACGGTCATCGCCGACAACCACCTCGGTGACTGGGGGACACAGTTCGGCATCCTGCTCTACGGATACCGCACGTTCCTCAACAAAGAGGCGTACAAAAAGAACCCCGTGCGCGAACTCGCGCGCCTGTACGTTCTCATCCGCAACCTCACGACGACCGTCGATATTTTGTCGCGCGGGTTCACGCACCACCGCGACGAGGCCGCGTTCCAGACGAACGCGGTCGCGGAACTGACGCGCGTGTACATCAACGGGCTGAAGCGCGCGAGTGATCCCGACGACTATGACGACGAGGGTGGGGCGAAAGGGCCGCCCGCTCCCAACCCAGTCGCGAACGCTTGTCGCGAGGAAACTGCAAAACTCCACACCGGCGACGCGGAGAACCTGAAACTGTGGCACGAGTTCATGCCGCCGTGCATGGAGGAGATCCACAAGGTTTACAGGAAGCTCGAAATCCTGCCGTTCGACCACGAGCACGGCGAGAGCTTCTACCAGCCCATGCTCACCGACGTGGTCGAATCGATCCAGGCCGCGGGGGTGTCGGAAGAGGGCGAGGGGGGATCGCTCATCATCCGCTTCGGGCCGGAGAACGTGTCTCTGATCCGCAAGCGCGACGGCGCGTTCACCTACACCACCACCGATCTCGCGACGGTCAAGTACCGCGCCGAGACGTTCAAGCCGGATGTGGCGCTGTACGTCGTGGACTTCCGCCAGGGACAGCACTTCGCCAACGTGTTCGAGGGCGCGCGCCGCTGGGGGTACACCTCAATGGCACTCGAACACGTGAAGTTCGGTTCGGTACTCGGCAAGGACGGGAAGCCCCTCAAGACGCGCGAGGGCGGTGCCACGGAACTGATGCAACTGCTCGAACGGGCGGTTGAACTCGGCGGCAGCCTGTTCGAGTTGATCCACTGGAAGCGCAGCGCGCAGGGGCACGACGTCCCAAACTGGGACGAGTTCGCTGAAGAAGAGAAAACCAATATCGCATCGGCGATCGGAATCGGTGCGGTGAAATACGCGGACCTGAGTCAAAACCGCACCACCGATTATACGTTCGACTTCGCGAAAATGCTCGCGACGAACGGTAACACGGCTACGTACATGCAGTACGCATACGCGCGCTGCCGTGCGATCTTCCGCAAGGGCGAGGTTAATGAATCGCGTTTCCGCACGAACCCGCCGGCGCTGATTACTTCACACGCGGCCGAACGCGCGCTAGTGCTCCAGTTGCTGCGCTTTCCGGAAGCGGTCGAAGCAGCGGCGGCGGACTACTCGCCGCACCTCATTACCAGCTATTTGTGGGATTTGGCAAAGAGTTACAGCGTGTTCTTCGAGAACTGCCCGGTGCTGAAGGCCGAGACCCCGGAACTGAAAGACAGCCGCCTGTTGCTGGTCGATCTGGTCAGCCGGGTCATCAAACAGGCGCTCGATTTACTCGGCATTCGTGTTGTCGAGCGCATGTGAATATCATGTAGGGTGGGTCGAGGTTCGCGCTTCGCGGGCCGAAGGCCCACCACCAACCAACGGCGGAAAAGGTGGGCCTTCGCCGCAAAGCCGGCTCGACCCACCCTACGAGAAACCCATGTTCGTCGATCGCGTTGAACTGTTCGTGAAGGGCGGGGACGGGGGCCGCGGGGCCTCGTCGTTCCGCCGGGAAAAATTCATCCCGCTCGGCGGGCCGGACGGCGGGGACGGGGGCAACGGCGGGTCGGTCATCGTCCGCGCCGACCCGAACGCGGACAACCTCGCCGGCCTCACGATGAAAAAGCACTGGAAGGCCAGGAGCGGCGAGGCCGGAGGGGGGGCGAAGTGCGCCGGCAAGAACGCCGAGGGCATTGTGCTGCTCGTGCCGCCGGGGACCATTGTCCGCGACCGCGAGCGCGGGCACGTGCTCAAAGACCTCGTGCAACCCGGCGACGAAGTGATCGTCGCCAAGGGCGGGCGCGGCGGGCGCGGGAACGTCCACTTCAAGAGTTCGACCAACCGCGCGCCGCGCGAGTACGAGCCGGGCGAAGAGGGCGAGGAGCGCTGGATCTCGCTCGAACTGAAGGTGATCGCGGACGCGGGCCTGGTCGGGTTCCCGAACGCGGGCAAGTCCACGTTGCTCTCGCGCGTGTCGCGCGCCACGCCGGAAATCGCCTCGTACCCGTTCACGACGAAGTCCCCGAACCTCGGCATCGTCACCATCGGCGACAACGGGTTCGTTCTCGCCGACCTGCCCGGGCTCATTGAGGGCGCGGCGCAGGGCGTGGGGTTGGGCCACGAGTTCCTGCGGCACGTCGAGCGCACGCGCGTGCTCATTCACCTCGTCGAACCGTTCCCATCGGACGGCGCCGACCCGGTCAAGAACTACCACTCGATCCGGAAGGAACTGCGCGAGTACGCAATCCCACTCGACGGCAAACCGGAAGTGGTGTGCGTGAGCAAGGCCGAACTGACCGGCGCAAACGAAGTGCGCGACCAGCTCGCCGCGGACCTCGGGCGCGAGGTACTGCTCATCTCGGCCGTAACCGGCGAGGGGCTTCAGCTCGTGGTCGGCCGCGTAGCGCAGATGCTCGACACCATCAAGCGCGAAGAGGCCGAAGCCGCCGCGCGCAAGAAGCCGATCGAGTTCTCGACCGAAGGCGCGATCCGCACCAGTGACTTCCAAACCACTTCGGTTGCGAGCATCACCCCGCCGAGCGACGAGGCCAAGCCGTGACGCCGGACGTGGTGGTGGACATTGGCAACACGCGAATGAAGTGGGGCCGGTGTACGGGCGGGCGCGTCACGGAGATGGTGTCCCTTCCGCTCGACGAACCCGAAAGTTGGACTGAACAACTCGCCCTTTGGGATTTACCAATCTCGCTGAGTTGGGCCGCGGCGAGCGTGAACCCGGCCGTCAGCGACCAGTTCCAGGCATGGGTGACGGGCGCGGACAGTGAGGTCGTGTTCCTCCGCGACTACCGCGACGTGCCGCTCAGCTACGACGTCGACCACCCGGAGCGAGTCGGAATTGATCGGCTGACGAACGCTTTCGCAGCCCACTGCTTCGCTCATCCCCACCCCGCCATTGTGATTTCGGTCGGCACCGCGGTGACCATCGACTTGATCGACGAACGGGGCGTGTTCCACGGCGGCGTCATCTTCCCCGGGCCGCGCCTGATGGCCTACTCGTTACACGCACACACGGCGAAACTCCCGCTCGTCGATGCCGACACGCTCCCCACCGTCGTTGCACCGGGTAAGAACACCACGGACGCGATCCTGGCCGGTATTCGCGCGGCGATCGTCGGCGCCACGATTCTGCTCGTCAATCACTACGCCGAAGACGACGCGACGCCCTGGGTGTTCGTCACCGGGGGGGCCGCGGGCGACCTCGAGCAGTTCGACTTCGGCGCGCGATTTAAGGGCACGCAGGCACTTCCGACGCTGACGCTCGAAGGTATCCGCATCGCGGCGGAGACACTGCCATGAGTGACACCACGGTGTCACTGTTGACGCCGCCCAGCGCCGGGGCGATCGCCACAATCGAAGTGCGCGGGGCGCGTGCGTGGGAACTCGCCCGACAACTCTTCAAACCCGCGGGCAAGCCGTTACCGGAAGCGCCCGCGGTGAACCGCTTCTGGTTCGGCACCCTCGGAAACGATGAAGTCGTCCTCGCGGTCACGGCCCCCCCTTGCGGTCGCGGCTCGTCGATCACGTCGGCTAACGAGCCGCGATCGCAAGGGAGCGGGGCAACGACTACGACCATCGAAATTCACTGCCACGGTGGGCGCCGGGTCGTGCGCTGGGTGATGGAACAATTCCTGACACGCGGGTGCCTCGAACGCGCCGCGCCTCCACAGAACGAGGGGTTCGACCTACTGCAGCGCGCCCCGACACTCCGTACCGCGTCCATCCTGCTCGATCAACTCACCGGCGCGTTCGAGCGCGAGGTTCGGCGCATTATTGCTCTTATCGAAACCGCTCCGGTGGAGGCACAAGCCTCGCTCCGTCAACTCGCGGAACTCGGCAACACCGTCGGTCGGCACCTCACCGAGCCGTGGAAGGTGGTCATTGCGGGTCCGCCGAACGTCGGGAAGAGCTCGCTCATCAACGCACTCGCGGGGTACCAGCGTTCGGTCGTGTCCGAGGTGGCCGGCACCACGCGGGACGTCGTGAGTGTCCGGGTGGCGCTTGAGGGATGGCCGGTCGAACTGATCGACACCGCCGGCTTACGCGACGCGACGGGACTCGAAGCCGAAGGAATTGCGCGCGCGCACGAAGCGCTCCGAACCGCGAACCGGCTCGTGTGGGTGACCGATATTACCGACGCGAGCGCCCGCGTACCCGATCTCGATTTGCCCACAAACGGCGAACGGATTGTGGTCGCGAACAAGTGCGATCAACCGGCCGCGTGGGACGTGACCGCCCTGCCCCACTTCGACGGGACCGTGAAGGCGATCCCCGTATCGGCGAAAACCGGCGCGGGGTTGCCGGAACTGATAACGGCCCTGATCGCAAACTTCCCCTCCCCTCCCGGCGGCGCAGCCGTGCCGTACACACCGCACCTCATCGAATTGGTAATCGAAGCTGCCACAAGCGCCCGACATGCGAAGTGGGCCGACGCTGCGAACCTCCTGCGCGATACGCTCGCTGCGAGCGAATGACGCCAAGTCGTGCGGATTGGTGTCTGCTGGGATGGCAACGCCACGTTGTGAGCGGTGCATCACGTACCATAAATTGCAACAAATGACACTTAGATCACTAGCGGCGCGCGATATAATCCAGCAGGCAGAAGTCGTGCATTTGCGGTCACCGGGATCGCGCGAAGCACGCTCCGCGGGGTCGAAATCGGGTGAGGGGCCAAAATGTTAGCGAATGTCAGCCGCGCCCCGCGAGAGAACGAGAATGTGCAGTGATTTACTGTGCAAGAGGAGCGTTGGCACACGCTGAGAAGTCCGCCCACGCGACTCTCCGGGGCGGAAAATGTTAGCGAATGTTAGCCCGAACGTAGCGGGTGCGGGACACGAACCGATGGGGCGGGGCGCGAACCCTTGCCGTTCGCACCCACGCGGGTAGCTTGATGCCGCCTACCTTCCCGTACCACGTTCACGGAGACACGCTCGATGTCCCGCATCGTACACCTCACCGCACTCGCGCTCATCGCGGTCGCGGCCCCCACCGCCCGCAGCGAAGACAACAAGCCGCCCGAGGGATTCACCGCCCTCTTCAACGGTAAGAACCTCGACGGGTGGCAGGGCAACATCGACATGAACCAGCGCCGCACGCTGACGAAGGAGAAGCAGGACGAGCTCCTGAAGCAGCGCACGAAGTCCGCGCTCGAACACTGGACGGTAAAGGACGGCGTCATCACGTGTACCGGCAAGGGCGGCGTCAGCCTCCAGACCGCGGTGGACTACGGCAACTTCGAGCTCATGGTGGACTGGAAGATCGAAAAGCGGGGCGACAGCGGGATCTACCTCCGTGGGCAACCGCAGGTTCAAATCTGGGACTCAGAGAACCTCGACCCGAGTCTGAAGGCGGACGCGGGCTTGGGGTCCGGCGGGTTGTGGAACAACAGTCCGGCCGGTTCCAAGGGGCAGAAGCCGCTGAAGAAGGCCGACAAGCCGGTCGGCGAGTGGAACACGTTCCACATCACGGTGATCGGCGAAGAGGTGACGGTGAAGCTGAACGGGGAACTGATCGTCGATAAGGTGCGGCTCCAAAACTTCTGGGAGAAGGGCAAGCCGCTCCCAACGGCAGGCCCGATCGAGCTCCAGTTCCACGACCACCCGCTGTGGTTCAAGAACATCTACATCAAGGAACTGACAAAATAGGAACGATCCGCTAAACGGTTGTCCCATCAACGATTTGGGGCAACCGTACACATCGCATGTGAGACACGGAACCGGCCAAATCACAAGGTTTACCGTGCAATTACCGTGCGGCTGATTGGGTGGGAGATTCTGCAGATCTCCTCAATCACCTGCCCCGCGGCGCGACCGAGATCGGTGAAATGATCCCTGCGGTGCCGAACGCAAAGCAGCCCCACCTGGCTACAAGTCTGTAGCCCTATGGCGGAAAACCGCCATTCAGAAAACGTGTCGCACTTCGACCATTGAAGTAACAACAGAACTGCGCGCGAAATCGGTCGCAACGAATGCGCCCGGTTCGCCGTGCGCCCGGGCCGTCACTCGCAGCGCGCCCCGGTGCTCCCGACCGGGACACGTGCCCGGCACCGGCGGACCGCGCGACCGATCCGAAGCACCCACCACGATCAATTGTGCCCCTCATCGGCTTTACGGAGGACGGTCTTGGTCGCTCAAAAGCATCAGCAATGCCGAACCACGTTCACACTGATCGGGGACGCGACCGCTACGACGTGGGCGGTCCTGCAGAGCGAAATCGAACGCCGGCTCGGTGAGGAACCGGGCGCCACTCTGGTGATCGAGTGCGGCCGGGTGACGGGGTGCGCGCCGGACGTGTTCCTGGCTATAGCGGCTTTGCGCCAATTGACCAACGGGCGGCTCCGCGTGCGGAACTGGCCGGACGCGGTGCTGTTGACGGTTCTGCAGGAGCTGATCGCCCCGCACGTGCTCGGCAGCGACCTCGCTGAGGTGGCGGCGGTGGCCGGAGCCCCTGAACGCGAAGCGCTGCACACCACCGAGTTTGAAGCGGCGGCGACCCTCCTGTCCGCGGCCCTCGCGAAATTGAAGCATAGCTGGTTCGGGGACGGCGCGGGGCCGGCTGAACCGGGCGCCTGATGCCGGGCGGGCGCCGGACCCGCGCGGGGCGCCCCGGAACGTCGACCGGCTCAAGAATTTACGCCCCCTCGCCAGAGGGGACGAGCACGGGAATGCTCTGCGAACCCGGACCCAGAACGCTCACCCGAAGGGCCGGAACACGAACCCGGCCCAATTCCAGGAGCTCGCATGTTTCAGCAACTGACCGCGGCCATTAACAACCTCCGAATCGGCACCCGAATGATCGGGGCCTTCCTGCTCATCGCGCTGCTCACGGCGGCCGTCGGGTACGGGAGCTACCGCTCAATGGTCCAGATCAACCGCGGCATGGAGAACGTGACCGGAACCCTCATGCCCTCAATGGACGCCCTGGGCGATTTGCGCGCCGCTCTCATGACGGTCCAGCGCACCGAGCGCTCGTTGCTGGCGACCGCGAATCAGAACGACGCGACCCGAAAACAGCAAACCACGGCCCGTCAGGACGCGGCCTGGGCGGAATCGCAGGAGGCCCTCAAGCGCTACGAGGCCCTCCCGATGGGCGACAAGGAGAAACTGTTGTGGGCCGATTTCAAGCCCCTCCTGGAACAGTTCCGCAGGGACCACCAGGCGACGATGGTGGCACTCGCCGCGGGCGAGACCGATCGGGCCGACAAGTTGTGCGCGGCCGCCGTGTCCAACAGCATGAAAATGATCGAGAGCCTCACCAAGGTCGTCGAGTACCAGTCGGAACAAGCGGAGCTGGAAAAAGCCGAGGCGGTAACGGTATTCGCTAACGCAAAGACGACGCTCACGACCCTCGTCGCGGTGGCGGTCGCCGCCGCGGTGTGCATCGGCATTTTCTTGACCCGTACCGTGACCCGGCCGCTGGAACAGACGATGACGGTTCTGGACGGGGTTTCAAGGGGGGACCTGACTCGGCGGGTGGACCTGAACACGCGGGACGAACTCGGGCAGATGGCCCGGGCGCTCAACGGAACGATCAGCGGCCTTCGGGTGGCGCTCCAGCAGGACAAAGTGGACTGGGAGGTGGTCGGCAAGCAGCGCGAGCAGAACGCGGACTTCGCGGGCCAGATCGCGGCCATCGGCAAGTCCCAGGCGGTGATCGAGTTCAAGCTCGACGGGACCATCGTGAGCGCCAACGAGAACTTCCTGCGCACGCTCGGATACAGCCTCCAAGAGGTCCAGGGCCGGCACCACAGCACGTTCGTCGAACCCGCGTTCGCGTCCAGCCCCGAGTACCGGGACTTCTGGGCGCGCCTGAACCGCGGGGAGTCCGTCGCGAGCGATTTCAAGCGCGTGGGCAAAGGGGGCAAGGAGGTGTGGGTTCAGGCCTCGTACAACCCGATCCTGGACCTCAACGGCAAGCCCTACAAGGTCGTCAAGTACGCCACCGACATCACGGCCGCCAAGCAACTCGAGTGGAAGGTGAAGGAGGACGCGGCCGAGTTGCAACAGAAGGTCGCGGCGATCACCACCTCAGTGAACGCGCTGGCGGCGGGGGATTTCACGCAACAGGCCCCGGACCTGGGCACCGACACCGTGGGCCAGATGGCCGGTTCGCTGAACAAGGCGATCGTCTCGGTTCGGACCGCGCTCGAGGGCGTGCGCGAGGTGTCCGAGCAGTTGGCCGATGCGTCGGGGCAGTTGTCGGCGGCGAGCGACGAGATCTCCACGGGCGCCCAGGAGCAAGCGAGCAGCCTCGAAGAGACCGCCAGTACGCTCGAAGAGATCACGGCCACGGTCAAGCAGAATTCCGACAGCGCACAGCAAGCGCGCCAGCTCGCGAGCGGCTCCAAGGAAGTCGCCGAGAAGGGCGGGCAGGTCGTCGGTAACGCGGTCGAAGCCATGAGCGAGATCAACCAGTCGTCCAAGCGCATCGCGGACATCATCACGACGATCGACGAGATCGCGTTCCAGACGAACCTGCTTGCCCTCAACGCGGCGGTGGAAGCGGCCCGGGCCGGGGAGCAGGGGCGCGGGTTCGCGGTCGTGGCATCCGAGGTGCGCAACCTGGCTCAACGAAGTGCGACTTCGGCCAAGGAGATCAAGTCCTTGATCGAGGACTCGGTCAAGAAGGTCGACGCCGGAACCGAACTCGTGAACCAGTCCGGGTCCACGTTGGGCGAGATTGTCACCAGCGTGAAGCGCGTGACCAACATCATCACCGAGATCGCCGCGGCGAGTAAGGAACAGTCCACGGGTATCGATCAGGTCAACAAGGCCGTGTCCCAAATGGACACCGTGACCCAGCGCAACGCCTCCCAAACCGAGGAGATGTCGGCGACGGCCCAGACCCTCACGGACCAGGCGGCCCAACTCCGTGACCTCGTGAGTCGGTTCAAACTGAACCAGGACGAGGGGGGCCGGAGCGGTCCGCGCCTCGCGCCGAGGCCCCAGCGCCCCAGGGCGATTCCGGCGACCAAGTCGCGCCCCGCGGCGGTCCGCTCGCTGAAGAACGGGCACGCACACGAACTCGATAGTCTCGGTGCCAGCGACGGCGGGTTCACCGAGTTTTAACCGCCCCGCGGCCGAGCACTCGTAGGCGGGGTGCCCCGAGAAACTTTAAAAATGCCCGGCGAACGCGATCCGCGCCGCGCGGTACGATACCGCAACCGGGGACAATCTACGGGACGCAATGCGGCGCAGCGCGCCCCACGCGGTCGGTTCACGTGCCGACTTCCGCTCTTGTGCATCCTGATTGCGGGCGCGCCATTTCGCGCGCCCGCAATCAGGGGTGCGGTCGATTGATCGGTCTGCGCGCGGGATCGCTCGAGCGTCGGCGCCGGCATTCGTGACCGAACCGGGGCCAACTGAACGAGGAGCAAATGAAAGCTCGCCTCGAAAGCATCCAGGTCCGGTTGCTCCTCCTGACCGGGGTCGTCTTCGCGTCCACGTTCGGGTACGGCGCGTACGCCCTGCACACCCTGTCCGCGGTCAAAGTCAACGGCCCGTACTACCAACGGATCAGCGCGAACCGGGAACTACTCGCCGACGTGTTGCCCCCGCCGGGCTACGTGGTCGAGCCGTACCTGAAGGCCCACTTGATGGCCCGCGCGGCGACCCCGGCGGCGCTCGAGAACCAAGTCGCCCGTTACGAGCAACTCAAACTCGCGTACTTCCGGCGCCTCGACGACTGGCGGCGCGATCTGCCCGACGCCCCACTGAAATCCGAGCTCGTAGAGGTCGCGCGGGAGCCGGCCGAGGCGTTCTTCGCGGCGATCGATCGGGAGCTGGTCCCCGCGCTCCGGCGCGGGGACCGCCCCGCCGCGGACCGGGTGCTGGAAATCACACTGCCCCCGCTGTTCGCGGCCCACCGCGCCGCGATCGACCGGGTCGTGGCGCTGGCACAAGAATCCGCGCGCGCGGACGAGGCCGAAGTCGCCCGGTTGATCGACACCCGGCGTGCATTTCAAACGGGGTTCGCCGTGCTGTACTTGGCCGCCGCGGCCGGGCTCGCCGCGGGGATCGCGGTGTCGGTCCGGCGCCGGGCGGCCCGGTTCCGCGCGCTGATCGAGAACAGTTCGGAAGCGATCGCGCTTTACGACGCCCGGGCGACCATTTTGTACAACTCACCCTCGGCCGAGCAGATGTTCGGGTACCCGACGAACGAGTTGGACGGCCGGAACGCGCTGGAGTTCGTCCACCCGGACGACGCCCCGGAGGTGGCGCGGGTGCTGGGGTCCGTCCGCACGGCCCCGAAACAGGTCGTTCGGACGGAGGTCCGGGTCCGGCACCGGGCCGGTGGGTACCGCTGGGTCGAAATCGTCGGAGCGAACCACCTGGACGACCCGGCGGTGGGCGCGATCGTGGCGAACATCCGCGACACGACGGCCCGGCGCGTGTACGAGGAGCGCCTCCGGGAGCGCGACGCGGTGCTCCAGAAGCTGTCCGATCTGGTTCCCGGAGTGATCTTCCAGTACCGGGAGTACCCGGACGGGCGCGCGTGCGTCCCGTATGCGAGCGAGGGGCTCCGCGCGGTGTTCGGCGTGGCGCCGGCCGAAGTGAGCGAGTCGGCCGAGCCGATCACCCGCCAGTTGCACCCCGACGACGCCGAGCGCGTGGTAGCCAGTATCCGGAGGTCGGCCGAAGCGCTGGCCCCGTGGCACGACGAGTACCGCGTGATCCTACCGGACCAGCGAACCCGGTGGTGCGAGAGCCGGTCGGCCCCGGAGCGGCTCCCCGACGGGAGCGTCTTGTGGCACGGCCACACGGCCGACGTAACGGACCGCAAAGCGGGGGAGGCGCGCCAGGGCGAGCTGGTGCGCGAACTCGAGCGCCGCAACACAGAGATGGAGCAGTTCACGTACACCGTGTCACACGACCTCAAGAGCCCCCTCGTCACCATCAAGGGGTTCCTCGGTGCTCTCGAGCACGACCTGGGCGCCGGGGACACGAGCCGGGCCGCCACCGACATGGCCCGGATCGGGACCGCCGCGGACCGCATGATGGCACTACTCGACGACCTCCTCAACCTGTCGCGGGTCGGGCGCGTGGCCCGGCCCCCGGAACCCGTGTCCCTCGCCGACGTCGTCCGCGAGGCCCGCGAGCGCGTCGACGGACCCGCACGCGCCGCCGGCGCCCGGGTCCACATCGACGCGCACCTGCCCCCCGTTATGGGGGACCGGGACCGGCTCGTCGAGGTGTTCCAGAACTTACTGGAGAACGCACTCAAGTACGGCGGACCCGCGCCCGTCATCGAGGTCCGCGCGCGCCCCGACCCGCTCTGGGCCGTGTGCGCCGTGCGCGACCACGGGATCGGACTCGACCCGCGCCACCACGAGCGCATCTTCGGGCTGTTCGAGAAGCTCGACCCCAAGTCCCCGGGCACCGGAGTCGGGCTCGCACTCGTGCGCAAGATCGTCGCCTCCCACGGGGGCCGCGCCTGGGTCGAGTCCGACGGACCCGGCACCGGCAGCACGTTCCTCGTCGCGCTACCCGCACCCGGCACCGAAACCGCACCAAAACTCGCCCCGCACTGAACAACGTAGAACGCGCGGTGTGCGCTCGACGCCGCCCGGCCCGAACCGGTAACCCGCTCTCATTTTCTGGAGCTTTTCATTGCTGGTTCGCGCGGCGTGACTTAGGATCATGTTTCACACCAACCAAATTCATTTGTCGAGCGCGACTCCGCGGCGCAACCGGTGCCGGTACTCGCGAGGAACGAATCATGTTAGACGTGCCAGCCCGGGCACTGTCGGTTCTCCACGCCGAAGACAACGCCGACCACGCGGAACTAGTTCGTCGCTGCCTTCAGAACCACCCGGCCGTCGAACAGCTCGTTTCGGTCGAGGACGGTGAGGCCGCTCTGGACTACGTTTTCGGACGCGGGCGGTTCGCGTCCGCCCCGCCCCCGGACGTGATCCTCCTGGACCTCCAGTTGCCGAAGGCCGACGGGTTGGAGGTGCTCGGCGCGCTCAAATCGCACCCCGACTATTCGTTGATTCCGGTCGTGATCCTGAGCACGAGTACCCGGGAGACCGACGTCCGCGCCGCGTACCGGTTGCACGCGAACAGTTACCTGGCGAAACCGGCCGACTTCCCCTCGCTGAACCAGCTCCTCCGCGATTTCGCCAACTACTGGGGCTGCCGGAACTCCGCGCCGGCGCGCGGCGCCCGCCCCTGAACGAGAGCCCGACATGGCCGTGGAACTGCTCCTGGTTGAGGACGACCCCGCGCACGTCGAGCTCTGCCGGCGCGTTCTCGACCGGCGGGCCGACGAGTACCGGGTGAGCGTCGTCGAAGACCTCGCGTCGGCGCGCGCGTGGCTCCGCGCGCGCGCCCCGGACCTCGTTCTGGCCGACCTGCGCCTCCCGGGGGGCGCCGCGACCGAGTTGCTCGAAGATTCGGGCACGTTTCTGCCCGTCGTCGTGATGACGAGCCAGGGCGACCAGGACCGCGCGGTCGCAGCGATGAAGGCCGGGGTTCTCGATTACGTGGTCAAGTCCCCGGAGATGTTCCGGACCCTGCCCGAGATCGTCGACCGCGCCCTCCGGTCCGCGCGCCACGTCCGGGACCGGATCGCGGCCGAGGCGGGCCTGAAGGAGAGCGAGGAGCGGTTCCGACAACTGGCCGAGAACATCGACGCGGTGTTCTGGTTGTACGAGGTCGCGGGCGCGCGGCTCATTTACGTGAGCGCGGCTTGGGAGCGGGTGTTCGGCACGCCGGTGGCGGCCCCGCTCGCCGATCCGTCCGCGCGACTGGGCTGCGTTCACGCCGACGACCGGGACGAGTTCGCCGCGCACCTCGCGGCCCCGGACCCCGCCCGCCCCCGGCAGACGTGCTACCGGGTCGTCACCCCCGGGGGCCTCGTTCGGTGGATCGAGGAGCGCACGTTCCCCATTTTCGGTCCGGGCGGGACCGTTCACCGGGTCGCGGGCCTCGCCACCGATGTCACGGCCCGGCGCGCGCTCGAAGCGGCCCTCCAGCACTCCCAGAAGTTGGACGCCCTGGGCCGCCTCGCCGGGGGAATCGCTCACGATTTCAACAACATGCTCGGGGTCATCAGCGGCTACGCCGGCCTCATCATCGGGGACGCGCGGGGCGGCGCGGTCGCCCCACACGCGGTCCAGATCCAGGCCGCCGGGGACAGGGCCGCAACCCTCACCCGGCAGCTCCTCGCGTTCAGCCGCAACCAGGTCATCGCCCCGGTCCGCTTGAACCTGAACCAAGTGCTCGCGGACCTACAGCAGATGTTCGACCGCCTGATCGGGTCGGGCACCCGGATCGATTTCCGGCCGGCCGCGAAACTCGGGGACATTCGGGGGGACGTGGGGCAGATCGAACAGGTGGCGATGAACTTGGTCGTCAACGCGCGGGACGCCATGCCCTCCGGCGGGCGGATCACGATCACCACGGGCGACACCGACGTCCTACCGGGCGAGCCGTTCGGGGGCGCGGACCCGCCGCCCGGCAGGTACGTCCAGCTCACCGTCGAGGACACCGGGTGCGGGATGAGCTCCGAGGTCATGGCCCGGGCCTTCGAGCCGTTTTTTACCACGAAGGGGGTCGGCAAGGGGACGGGGCTGGGCCTCGCCACGGTCTACGGGATCGTGAAACAAGGGGACGGCCACATCCAGATCCAGAGCGCCCCCGGGGCGGGCACCCGGTTCGATATTCTGTTCCCGCGGGCCGGGGACTCGAAGCCCGACGGGGACGCACCGGCCCAACCCGCGGCCCCGGTTCGGGGCGGGACCGAGGTCGTGCTCCTCGCCGAGGACGACGCCCAGTTGCGCGAGTTCCTCGTGCGCGCCTTGACCGATCTGGGGTACACGATCGTTCCCGCGACCGACGGCGAGGAGGCCCTGAGCGCCGCCGCGGACCGGGGCGGGGCGATCGACCTGTTGCTGTCCGACGTCCAGATGCCCCGAATGACCGGTTCCGCGCTGGCCCTCCGGTTCCGGAGCCTGTACCCGGCGGCCGGTGTGGTCCTCGTCTCCGGGTACGCCCCCGAAGAGTCCCGGGCTCGGCTCGCGGCCCTCGCCGACGCGCTCGTTCCGAAACCGTTCACGATAGCGCATTTGGCCACCCGGCTCCGCGAAGTTCTCGACCGCCGGGCGATCCGCAAGTGACCGCGCCGGAGGGCCTTGTTGAATCGACGTTCGCCGGGAGAATTGGGCGGGCGGGTCGAGATGCGCCCGGTGCGGTGGTATCGTCACCCGGGGGCCGGAACCGCGTTCCCGGGTGACGATACCACCGCGAGCCGGATCAGCTCCCCGACGTGGTCCGCCCCGGTCTTTCGCATGATCGCGGCGCGGTGCTTTTCCACCGTGTTCTCGCTAATCCCCAAGCGGACCGCGACGACCTTGTTGGGGTGCCCGGCGACGATGAGGTCCAGCACTTCCCGTTCCCGTAGGCTGAGCCCGGCGAACCGCGCGCGGGCGGCATCGCGCTCAGTTTGGCGCCGGCGCAGCTCCGCGTTGCGGCGGAGCGCGGTCTGGACCGCGTCGAGGAGCGCCTGGGCGCGGAACGGTTTCTCGAGGAAGTCGAGGGCACCGGACTTCAGGGCCGCCACCGCGGACGGGATGTCGCCGTGGCCCGAGAGCAGGATGAGCGGCAGCGGGCACCAGCGCGCGGCCAGGTACTGCTGGAGTTGTAGGCCGCTCATCCCGGGCAGCCGGAGGTCGGAAACCACGCACCCGGGGCGCGCCTCGTCCAATTCGTCCAAAAACTCTTGCGCCGAGACGAACGCCTCGACGGATAGACCGGTGGACGCGATGAGCGTGCGCACCCGATCCCGCATCAGGTCGTCGTCCTCGATGATAAACACGGCGGGTACGTCGGGCATGCTGGGCGCCGTCCTCACCACCGATGCTACTCGGAACGGAACGATGGACCCGGCTCTTGGGAATGCTTCGAGCCCGCGCCGGTCGTTTTGATTGGAGTGAATGCGACCGCGTCCCGGAACAACACCGCCCATCATACGCCACGAAGGATGCCGCGCCTTGCGCACGCGCGCCTTCGGCGCATTGCCCGGTTATCGTTTCCACCCGGGCAACCTACTCAAATTCAATCCCCGAGGCCTTCGACCTCGGTCTCACTCGATGGTAATTTCGCATTCCGGGAGCGCGGCCGCGAGTGCGGCGATCCCGGCGTCCGTAACCCGCCGGCATTGGGACAAGTCGAGCGCGCGGAGGGCAGTAAGTCCATTGAGGTGCAGGAGCCCCGCGTCCGTAACGGCTTCACAGTTCCTGAGAACCAAGATCACGAGTGCGGCAACGTCCGCCAGTGCACGAATCCCCTCCAGGTCTGAATCCGTCACCGCGACCGGCGCATAAAAGCCGTACACGCGGTCCGGGTGGAACGCGAACGCGCCCGGTGCCGCGCCGACACGCACCCAGTCCACCGGCCCACCGGTGGTGGGGAACGAGTACCACGTTCCCGGCACGGTCACGAAGTGGCGCCGGCCACCCGACTCGTCCGCGGAAGCACCGGCGCTCTTCGCCGGCCCCGCGGACGAGTCGGAGCCCGGTTCGCTCTCGTCCTTCGGCGCCCAACTCATGGCACCCTCCGGCTCCCACAGGACGCGCCGCCCCGACCGCGTTCCTCGAATCGCCGGGCGGTGCCCCGGGACCAGAAACGAGCACCCCGTTCGCACCGCTACGGAGAGTCAGAGAGCGAGCTGACCGCGCCGGAACGATCTGCAGGGGATAACTGAGTTCGACTGAAACCACGGAGAGGCGCGAGCGAGAAGCGCCCAAGCCGGGCGCTTCGGGCAGGATAAGCGATGGACGCGGCGAAATCAAATGTGCTCCCACCAAATTTCGCTCGATGCTTCACCCGAACGGCCGCGCCTCCCGGCGCGAACAAAACACACTTTACCCATCATCATGCTTTCGACGCGGTCCGTGGATCGCGCCTTCGCACAAGCGTTCTTTGGCCCTGGTTGCGTCACGGATGACCGCGCCGGTCGAGCGCCCACGCCGGTGTCACGCCCGCCCCAACACGAGATCGAGCACCCAGCACCCGCGCAGGTGGGCACCGGCCCCGCGACAGTGGGCCAGCACGTCGGTGTGGTTACACCCGGCGTCTTGGAGCGCGTCGGCCAGAATCGGCATCGCGCTGAATTCGCGCGCCTCGTACATCCCGCGCGCCAGCGCGACCGTGGTGTCCGTGCGCCACTCCGCAGAGAACGCCACCGTGCGAAACGGGTTCCGGAAGAGTTCGCGGAGGATGCGCGCCTGCACCTTTCGCTCGCTCGCCTCGGTCGCGTAGTAGTCGCCCTGCCCCTTGGGGTGGTCCGGGTCACCGTCGCGGGCCGCGATCAGGGCCGCACTGACCGCCGAAGCCACAGCAGCAGCCGCGTTCGCGCGTATTTCGGCGGCCCCGGCGATGGCTTGGTTCGTTGTCCGGGTCGGAACCGCCGCAAATTCGACGGCACCGGCCAGACCGTCCGCGAACCGCTCGATCACAGAAAGCGCGGCCCGATCGCCTTCGTCGGTGAACGAGTCCCCGATCCGCCGACAGCACGCAACGGCAAACAGCCGCAACTTCCGGTCGCTGACCGCACCCATCACGTGTTGCAGCATCAGCTCGGGGTCGGAACCAGCGAACCATTCGTCCTCGCCCATCGGTCGCCCTCTGCGTTCGCAAGCAGGCCCGATGATAACACCCGGGACCGCGCGAGAGACAGATCAGCGATTTGAATATTGTGAACCGCGTGCTCTCGCTCCTCGGAATTTCGGGAACGCGCCCTTCACAACATCACTCCGGACAGCACGTTCACCCGACCCGTCGGCTAACAATTGCTAACCTTTTTGGCCCCAGGGCTCCGTCGCACGGCGATCATTGCCCCAATTGCTGATCCTTCAAGGCTTTGCACACGCACCCTTCCCCAATGCGGGCTAATAACGGCTAACAATCGCCAACATTTCGCGCGTCTCGGGTCACCCGGCTCCGATCGCGGTTAGCTTTTTTGAGGGCGGTCGGCTCGTAGCGTGAGTGGTTGGCGCCGCACCATGTCGACAGAGTCACAATTTAACCAATTGTACACTAATATTCAAAAAAACACAAACAACCTCGGTCATTCTCCCCGGTCGGTTGCGCTACAATTCTGAACACACGATCACATCTCGAACTTGTGTGCCGAATCGCCGTCTTTTTTGCAGTGAGATGCGCGAAATGGTGGTTCACGAAATAGTGAACGGACACTTAGTCACCTGCGACGGCTGGTACACGTTCAAGACTCATAATCCCACACCGGGTGCCCCCCGTCCGGGCGCCCGATGCTAACAGAGGGAGGACAAAAGCGGGCGGAGCAATTGATTCGGCGTGGGTGGCTGGTTCGGGCCGATTCGCTACGAGAGAAGCGGGCCGGCCCGCGCGCCAGAGGGTACAGTAGCCGAGAATCGAGGAAACGAGATCGCTCTGGGAGGGGCCGATGGCGGACGAGAAGGTGCCCGGCGAACCCTGGCTGCAAATCACCTGCTCCCCGGACTTCGTGGGCTGGTTGCTCCGCGAACGGGTCGGGTTCGCGTTCACCACGTACCAGTCGCACAAGCTGCTATTGCTCGGGGCCGGACCCGACGGGCGCCCGGCCGTGTGCGAGCGCACGTTCCGCAACAGCATGGGGCTGTGGGCCGACGGGCAGACCCTTTGGCTCGCCACGCGCTACCAGATCTGGCGCTTCGCCAACGCCCTCGCGCCCGACCAGCTCCACGAGGGGCGCGACCGGCTGTTCGTCCCGCGCACGGCCCACACGACCGGCGACCTCGACGTTCACGACCTCGCGCCCGAGGACTCGGGCCGGCTCGTGTTCGTGAACACCAAGTTCAATTGCCTCGCCACCGTCGACGAGCGCGCCAGCTTCCGCCCGCTGTGGAAGCCCCCGTTCATCAGCGCACTGGTGCCCGAAGACCGGTGCCACCTGAACGGCCTGGCGCTGGACGCGGGGCGCGCCCGGTACGTCACCGCGGTGGCCACCTCCGACGTGGCCGACGGGTGGCGCGACCGGCGCGCGGACGGGGGCGTGGTGGTGGACGTGCGGTCCAACGAGGTGGTACTGTCCGGGCTGTCGATGCCGCACTCCCCGCGCGTCCACAACGGGGCGCTGTGGCTCCACAACTCGGGCACCGGGTTCCTGGGGCGCGCGGACCTCGCGGCCGGGCGGTTCGAGCCGGTCGCGTTCTGCCCGGGGTACCTGCGCGGGCTCACGTTCGTGGGCGATTTCGCCGTCGTGGGGCTATCGAAACCGCGCCGGGACAACAGCTTCGGCGGGCTGGCGCTCGACGGCGCGCTGGCCGCACGCGGGGCCGAACCGCGGTGCGGGCTGAACGTGATCGACCTGCGTACCGGCGTTACCGCCCACTGGGTGCGGCTCGACGGCCCTGTGACTGAACTGTATGACGTGGTCGCGCTACCCGGGGTCACGCGCCCCTGGGCGCTGGGGCTCAAAAGCGACGAGATCGAGCGCCTCCTCACCTTCGGGGAATCGGACACGCTGTAAGTCGCATTGGATCGATTATGCCGATTACACCGGCGTCAATTTATCCCCATTCTTCCCCGCCTACGAATCCGTCTCCCGCACCGCGGGCCGCTGTACCAACATAACGCCATCAGGAATCACCCTTTAAAAATGGTACGCTGATGTCCTCGCGCCTCCAAATCGAGCAACTCGAAACTCGAGACGTACCCGCCACTTTCACCCCGTTCCCCGGTTCCCCGATCGGAGTCGGTACCGGCCCGCGCGGGATCGTGGCGGCGGACCTGGACGGGGACGGGAACACGGACCTCGCGGCCGCCAGCGGTGGCAGTAACAACGTGAGCATTTTGCTCAACAACGGGGCCGCCTCGTTCACCCCCGCGCCCGCCGTCGCCAGCAACGGCGCATATACGATCGCGGTGGCGGACCTGGACGGGGACGGGGACACGGACCTCGTGGTCGCCAGCCTCGGCAGTACCAACGTGAGCATTTTTCTCAACAACGGGGCCGGCTCCTTCACCCCCGCGACCACCGCCGCCACCGTTAACAGCCCGCGCGAGATCGTGGCGGCGGACCTGGACGGGGACGGGGACACGGACCTCGCGGTCGCCAACTACGGCAGTAACAACGTGAGCATTTTGCTCAACAACGGGGCCGGCTCCTTCACCCCCGCGCCCGCCGTCGCCGCCGGTGCCAGCCCGCGCGGGATCGCGGCGGCGGACCTGGACGGGGACGGGGACACGGACCTCGCGGTCGCCAACTCCATCAGTAACAACGTGAGCATTTTGCTCAACAACGGGGCCGGCTCCTTCACCCCCGCACCCGCCGTCGCCACCGGTACCGGCCCGCTCTCGATCAAGGCGGCGGACCTGGACGGGGACGGGGACACGGACCTCGCGGTCGCCAACTCCATCAGTAACAATGTGAGCATTTTGCTCAACAACGGGGCCGCCTCGTTCACCCCCGCACCCGTCGTCGCCACCGGTAACAGCCCATTTGGGATCGCGGTCGCGGACCTGGACGGGGACGGGGACACGGACCTCGCGGTCACCAACTTCGGCAGTAACAACGTGAGCATTTTGCTCAGCAACGGGGCCGCCTCGTTCACCCCCGCACCCGTCGTCGCCACCGGTACCGGCCCGCTCTCGATCACGGCAGCGGACCTGGACGGGGACGGGCGACTGGATCTCGCGGTCGCCAACTCCAGCAGCAACGATGTCACCCTGCTTCAGAACACGACCGTGTTCTCGGCAGACGTCCAGGTGACGGCCACCGGTTCGCCATCGGCCGCGAACGGGGGCACCGTCACCTACATCGTCACGGTGACCAACACCGGCCCCCAAACGGCCGCACTCGTCGGGTTCGCGATTCCCGTACCCGCGGGCCTGACCGGGGTCACGTTCACCAGTTCCGCAGCCGGTAGCGCGAGTGGCAACACGGTCAGTGGCACCGGAGCCGTCGGTGACACCCTTTCGCTCCCCACCGGGGCGACCATTACTTACGCGATCACGGGGCGCCTCACCGCCAGCCTCACGCTCGCCGCCACCGCGACCCCGCCCGCGGGCGTCACCGACCCTACGCCCGCGGACGCCACCGCTACCGCCTTCACGTGGCTCGTGCCACCGCCCGTTCCGCCCACGTCACCCAGGCCTCTGTTCGCGGTGGGTTCGGGCGCCGGAGCTGCGGCCCGGGTGAACGTGTACAACGCGGACGGCTCACTGCGCTTCACCCTGGCCCCCTACGCCGGGTTCACAGGCGGCGCCCGCGTCGCGGTGGGAGACGTGAACAACGACGGCACACCCGACATCGTGACCGGAGCCGGACCCGGGGCCGGGCCGCACGTGAAGGTGTTCGACGGCGCGACCGGGGCCGAACTCGCGAGCTTCTTCGCGTTCGATCCCAACTTCCACGGCGGGGTCAACGTCGGGGCCGCGGACCTCGACGGGGACGGGCGCGCCGAGATCCTCATCGGGGCCGGGGCCGGGGCCGATCCCCACGTTACGGTGTTCCGGTTCGCGGACCTGGCTCGAATCGCCAGCTTCCTGGCCTTCGACGCCGGGTTCCGAGGTGGAGTCACCGTCGCCGGTGACACGGGCCGAATCATCGTCGGTGCGGGCGCGGGTGGGGCTTCCAACGTGAAGGTGTTCAACGCCACCTCGCTCGCGGTCGAATCGAGCTTCCTGGCGTTCGCGCCCGGGTTCGCGGGCGGAATCAGTGTCGGCGCCGATCAGGGCAAGGTCGTGGTCGGTGCGAGCACGGGCTCTCACGTGAAAGTGTTTTCTCAATCCGGGACCGAGCAGGCGAGCTTCCTGGCGTTCGACGCCGGGTTCACGGGCGGAGTTAAAGTGAGTGCCGGCGGATCGACGCTCGTGGTCGGTGCGGGCGCGGGAACGTCCCCGACGGTGCGCCGATACGACCTGCTCACCCTCGAACCGGTCGACTCATTCTTCGCGACCGGAATCACAACGACCGGAGGCGTTTTCGTGGGGTGATAGTTTGTTCCCAGGGCGCGCCCGCGTTGCGGTCGCCCCTGGGCTGAGAAGTGTAACCCCTTCGGGGTAGGTCACCGCACACGCGGGGGTACCCGATGGCTTTGGAGGGTCACTCACCGTGCGCTGGTGAACCCCGCCGCCGGGGTCGTGGGTGATCGCCACTCACAGGGGCGATCACCCACGGCTGACGACTTGCTACTTCGACTCGCCGACGTACTTCTTCGCCTGATCCTCAATGTACTTCTTCAGGCCGGCGTTCTGCGCGTCCACCATGCCAATCGCTTTCTCCGCCGCGGCTTTCGCTTTCGCCTTGTCGCCCGCGGCCAAGTGAGCTGCGGCCACGCGCAGGGTGCCGATCGCGTCCTTGTCCCCGGTCACTTCCTTCTCGGCCGCGGTCACGGCCTTCGGCCCGAGTTCCTTCACTTTGGCCGCGTTCCCCGCGACCGCGTGCGCCTTGATGACCCGGATCAGGGCCGTGGCCGTTTCCCCGTCAATGGCCAGCGCGGACTCGGCCGCCTTCACCCCGACCGCGGCGAGGTCCGCTTGGCCCGCGGCCGCGTCCGCCGACACCGCGTCGGCCACGGTGCCCAGCGCGGCCACGTCGTTGCGCTTGGCGGCCTTCGTCACCACCGTTTCGGCGAGCTTCTGAGCTTCCGCGAACCGCTTGGCCGCGACGAGCAGCTTGAGCCGGGCGCTGGTCATGTACGGGTCCGCGGCCAGGCGCGGCCACTTGGCCGAAAACTCTTCCCACTGCTTCAGTTGGGCGGCCGGGTCGCCCGGCTTCATCAGCGCGGAGTAGGTCTCGTCCCACAACTTGTCCGCGGCTTCCAGTTCGGGCGCGCCCTTGGCCGCGTCCCAGGTACCGGCCAGAACCTTCGGCAGCACCTCGTCCAGGAACAGCGGGTGCCCGATGTACGCGATCTTCCCGTCCTTGCCGATCACAAAGGAGCACGGGATGCCGTTCTGCCCCGAGGCCTTCATGTAGGCGTCGTAGGTCTCCCGGTCGTCGGCGTAAGCGATCGTGTAGCCGAGCTTATTCCCACGTTTCTTGACGAACTCGGAGACGCGCTCGGGAGTATTACTCGCGTCTTTGGCGGTGAACCCGATAACGGTCACCTTCCCGGCGAGTTCCTCCTGAATGTCACCCAGGTGCGGCATCATGACGACGCACGGCCCGCACCACGTGGCCCAGAACTCGACCACGTACACCTTGCCCGACTCGAACGCCTTCACTTCCGAGCCGGCGAGCCACTTGGTCGCCTTCAGCGGCGGGGGCGCGTCGCCGACTTTGAGTGTCGGTTGCGTGTCCGCGGGTTTCGGCTCGTCCGCGGCCGACAGTCGCGCGCCGCCGATCAGGGCGACGGCCAGGGTGAGGAGCAGAGTTCGCATCGGGGGCACCTCTCGAACGGGGAAATGGCCCACACTGTACACCAACCCCGTGGCCGCACGAAGCACCTTTCTGTGGGTATCGTGCATCGAAGTACCTTCTACCCGGATCGCGGTACGGCAATTGCTATGGGCATATCTAGTCCGACCAGGAACACAGGAAACACGCAATGCCCCGCCTCAGCAACAACCGTCAAAGCCCACAAACTGATGCGCCGCGTGCCTTTCGTCTCGTGGGCGGGCGCGTGACGCCCCGAACCGTTGCGCCGACCCCACCGGCGCCGACCGTGCCCCTGAAGGCCGCGCCGAGCGCGGAGCGAATCCGGCAACTCGCGTACTACAAATGGGAAGCCGCCGGGTCACCGCCCGGAGACGGCGCGACGTTCTGGCTCGCGGCCGAACAGGAACTCGCCGGGCGCGCGTAGCCCGCTCTTCACCGAACTCGACTCGTCAACGCGGGCGCGCTACTGACGCGACCCGTCGCAATACGTCACAATAAACCTCCGATCTCACCGCGGCGCCCATCGTGTGGCGCCGGTCCTTTTATTTGAGAGCGCGTATGGACGCTTGGGCGCCCGTCTCCGCCACCTTCGCGGCCTCGAACTGGCTCATCGATCCCGAGCAGGTGCGGTCCTCGACGCTCCTGTTCCTGGCCCTGATCGGGATCGGCCTGTTGGCCGGGCTCCTGTACTTCGCTGGCGTGATCGACTGGCTCGTGTGGCTCGCGGGCGCGGTCATTCGAGGGGGCACGCGGACCGGGTTCCGGGTGTGGGAACAGTTCCTCTCGTGGGCATCGTGGCCGCTGTTCCTCGGTACGCAGCTCGCGCTCCTCACCGTGGGGGCACTCGGCGCCGGCGCGGTACCGGGGCTGACCGTGGTGTGCGCGCTCGCGCCGCTCGCGATGGGGCTCGCGGCGTGCCTCGCGTACATGTTCATCGACGTCGAACGGTACGAAGTGGCGCGCGGGTACAAGGCGCTCCACAACCCGCTCAAGGGGCAGAAGCTCGCCGCCGAACTCGCGCGCTACGGCCCGCAGGTCGAGGTGCCGCTGCTCGCGTCCGCGGCCGTCGGGATGATCGGCGGGTTCGCGCTACTCAACTTCGGCCTGTTTCAACTGCTCGGGACCAAGTGGTACACTTCGCCCGCGGCCGATCCGATCTACTCCGACTTCATCGCGTCGGTGCTCGTTCACATGCTGAGCGTGGTCGATCTGCTCAATCTGGCCGACACGCACCACCTCGCGCGGGTCGTCGTCGCGCGGCCCGCAGCGGCCCCGGCCGGCACGATGCTGGCGATGTTCAAATCGTTCTTCACTCTGGTGCTGCTCCAGCAGATCTTCGCCTCGGTGCGGAACGGCCGACTGCTGACCGAAACAGTCTCCGATTTCTGGAGCCCGCACGAGCCGATCCACGAGCGCGCCCGGTCCGCGCTCCCGCAGTACGGCGCGGTGGCACTCGGGCCGCTGCTCCTGTCGCTCCGCGCCACCGACACCCTGACGCGCGAACAGCGGGACCAGCTCCCGCAGGTACTCGCGACCATCGGCCCGGCCGCCGTGCCGGACCTCATCCGCCACCTCGACGACCCGAACGAGCACGTCCGCGCGGTGGCGGTCGCCACTCTGGGCCGGTTGCGCGCGGCCGCGGGGCTCCCGCAGATGATCGCGCGTGCCAACGATTCGAGCGACCTGGTCCGCCTGAGTCTCGCTCAGGCGCTGGGCGAAATCGTGAGCGCGTCCGCGCCGGCCCTTCCGCGCGCACGCCGGCGCCGGGGGGAGTGGCGCGTGTGGAGAGTGATCGCCGTCCGGCGCTGGAACACACCGCCCCACGGCGACCCGGTCGCGCTGGTAGTTCCCGCACTCCGGAACGCGCTCAGGGATTCTGCGGCGTCCGTTCGCGCGGCCGCGGCCGCGTCTCTCGGCCAGTTGGGTCCGACTCTCGCAGCGGAAGTGGCGCCCGACCTTCTGGGGCTCCTGGCGGACGCCGACGAAACCGTCCGCGAGCGCGCGACAGAGGCGCTCGGTCGGTTGGGGGCCAGCGACCCGGCTTCGATAGCCGCGCTAGTGGGGTTGCTCCAAGACCCCAGCCCCGCGATACGGATCGCGGCTATTCGCGCACTCGGCGCGCTACGAACTGCGGCCTGCGAAGCCGTTTCGCACCTCGTGCCGCTGCTTCAAGACCGGGACGAAGCGGTCCGCACGGCCGCGGCCGAAGCCGTGGGCAAAATCGGCACACTTTGCGAAGCCGCGACGAACACACTCACGGAGGGGTTGAGCAGCACCGACAACGTGGTGCGCGCGCGAACGGCGGAAGCCCTCGGAACTATCGGCGAAGCCGCAGCCGACGTCGCCCCGGCATTGGTCGAAGCCGCCACCGACGAAAACGACCGCGTGCGCGCCAAGGCCGTGGAAGCGCTCGGGAAAATGGGCGAAGCCGCCGCAGAGATCGCGGTCCCGCACCTGGTGCGAGCGCTGCGCGACCCGGACAACTGGGTGAGCGCACTCGCGGCCGAAGCGCTCGGCGAGATGGGCGCTGCCGCCGACGAAGCGATTCCGGCGCTGACGCGGTCGCTCCGGCACCCGAACCCACAGGTGCGCACAAACGCCGCGGAAGCACTGGGGAAATTGGGCGCGGGCGGGCGCCCGGCGGTATCCGCTCTCGAACGGGCCGCGACGGACGAAGACAGCGGGGTTCGGGCGCAAGCCATCTACGCGCTGGGCATCATCGGCGCGCCGACACCTTCGACAACAAGTGTGGTTCGTGCCGCGCTCGCGGACCCCGACCCGCACACCCGCGCGGCCGCGGCCGAAGCGCTTGGCGCGTGGGGGGAGGTCGATGAGGCACTCCAGAGCGAACTGCTCGCGCTCCTCGACGATGCGAACGATGAGGTGAAAGTGCGCGTCGTGCGGGTGCTCCCCCGACTGGTCAAAGGTACCCCGGAAGTGATCGAAGCACTCGACCACCGGCTCACGGCCGACGACAGCGATTGGGTCCGGGCCGAAGCCGCTCGCGCGCTGGGGCAGTTCGGATCGGCGGCGGCACCGGCGGGGCCGGCACTGCTCCGGGCCGCGCAGACGGGTGAGGCCGGGCTGCGCGAGGAAGCGATGCGCGCGCTGGCGGTCGCCCAGCCGCCCGAAGCCGCGACCGCGTTCACCACCGGGTTGCGCGACGCCGAACCGAGCGTGCGCAAGCTGGCCTCGGCGGGCTGGCGGAAAGCGGGGGCGATCCCGGAGGAAGCCGTTCCGGTGTTGATCGAAGCGCTTCACGATCCCGAGGTTCTGGTGCGCGCGAACGCGGCCCACGCGATCAGCCGACTGGACCCGGTACCGCCCGAAGCGGTTCCGCTGCTCGCGGAGTGCGCGCTGGCGCCCGACGCCGGTTTGCGGTTGAACGCCGCGCTCGCGCTCCAGGCCGCTCCGGGCCGGGCCGCGGCCGACGCCCTCCACCCGCTCCTCGACGACCCCAGTCCGCGGTTGCGGCTCATTGCCGCGCGCCGGCTGCTCACGGATGACCCGGCCGATGCCGCGACCGCCGCGGCCGTGGTCGATGCGCTCGTGGCCCCGGCTTCCAGCGTCCGCAAAGCGGCCTTCGAGATGATCGAATCGATTCCCCCGGCCGCGCCCGCCGTGCTTCAAGTGCTCCGCGAGCGCGCCACGAGCGAGACCGATCCTGATCTTGCGCAGTTACTAAGCGAGGCGATTGCGCGTTTGGAGCCGATCATCGCCAGTGAAGCGGTTCCCACGGCTGAAGAAGGTGCCAGTGCTCAGACCGAGGCGCCGGTCGTGCCTGCGGTGGGGTGAACCCCGCCCGCAAGGGCGGTGGGTAGCACCGTCACTTCCGACCAGTCAACACGTCCACAACCCAGCATCCGCGAACGTGTGGTCCTGGACCGCGGCAGTGGGTGAGGACGTCGTCGCTATCGCACCCGGCGTCTTGGAGCGCGTCGGCCAGGATCGGCATCCGGTCAAAGGCACGGTCTTGGTAAATGCCCTCGGCGAGAGCGAGAACTGTTGAGGTTAACCATTCAGACTCAAGAGCGATAGGGCGGAAGGGGTTGCCGAAGATGTCGAGGAGGAGGGTGGCCTGGGCTGCCTGTTCACCCCGACCGCCAGCATCCTGCATTAAAAGCGTCACCTGATCCATTAGAAATCGTATGTCTTTGCTCTGTGTGAACTCGCCGCGGGTAATCCATCTTGCAGCCGCAGGGAATGGAGGCGGCATTCCGTAGTCGTCTTGATCAGACGGTGGTATTTGTTCCCCAAGTCGAGTGAGTGTTTGCAACTGTTCTGAGCCATCCGCGAACCGCTCGGCAACTTCGATCGCCTCCTTGCATTCTTGATCGACAGCCCTGTGGAAATGACGCCGGCAGCAGGCAATCATGAAGAGCCGGGACTTGCGTAGGCAGGTTTCGAGAGGTAGTGCCGACCACATTGGCTTCAGTTCCACACACGTCAGCCATTCTGCTTCCGTCATTACTCGCCCTCGGAGAGCGCACAGGGCTTCCGCCCGGTGCTACGAACGCCGGCCCCTCCGGGGCGGAAAGGCACTGAAGGTATTTGTCTTCACCCCGGAGGGCGCCGTCTGCCGTGGGAAGCACCCAGTGCGGTGCGCTTTTGGGCACATGGTTTTCTGTCTTCGCCCCGGAGGGGCCGACGTTCGTAGCACCGGGCGGAAGCCCTGTGCGATCTTTGCTTGTGCGATCAATCATCGCCCCCGCTGGCGCGGCGCGACTGTTTCTTGTCTGAGTTCCGGCGCTTGTCGGCCACGCGGCGCTTCTTCGCCCCCCTCGACACCTTCGTTTTCTTGCGCACGGTCGGCTCGACCAGCGAAACGCGCACCATCTCCGTCAACTTCAACAGGCAGTCTTCCTTGTTCCGCTCCTGGTCGCGGTACTTCTGCGACTGAATGACCACGTCACCCTCGGTCGTGAATCGGCTCGGGAACGTGGTTTTCATCCGCGCGATCGCGGGCGCCGGGATCGCGGCGGTCGTGGTCGCGGACCTCCACCGCAGCACCGCCTTGGACGCGACCTTGTTCACGTTCTGCCCGCCCGGTCCCCCGGCGCGCGCGAAGCTCCACTCCAGTTCGTCGTCCGCGATGGTGATGGTCTCGGTGATCGGGAGCATGTGAGTTTCTCGTCAAAGTGCGGGTGTTTGGCCCCGCCTGAATTCCGCACAGTTCCTTGAGTTCCAACAACCGTGCGATACACCCGCGTTCCCCGGGCGGTCAATCCCGCTCCGGCTTGACGGGCCAGCGCAGTTTGCCTATCGTCCGCCGGCGCGAATCGCGCTACTTACGGAGCGCAGCAGATGAGTTCCTCAGTCGGTGGGCGCCTGGAAGCGGTTACATCGGAGCGGTCCCTGTTCGGCCCGGACTACCTCCGGTTGGCCGCACTCGTGCTGGTCGCGGTCGCGGTCCACGCCTGGCTCCTCACGCACACCGCTCTGACCGCCCGCGACAGCCTCGGGTTCGCGCGGCAAGCGTTATGTTTCGAGACCCCAGCGGCCGCGCCGCCGAACGATGCCGACAAGGGCGGGCACCCGAAGAACGCGATCGACCTCGTCCGCACCGCGGAGCACCCGCCCGGCTACCCGCTCGCGATCCTGGCGGTTTATAAGGGGTTGGGGCTCGTGTCGACCGCGCCCGTTGCGGACCGCGCGCTGGTCGCCGCACAACTGGCCAACGCGCTCGCCGCCGTGCTGCTCGTGATCCCAATTTACCTGATCGGGCGGATGCTGTTCGGGCGAAATATCGGGTTCGCAGCCGCCCTGCTCTTCCAAGTGTTACCGGTTCCCGCGCGGATCACCAGTGACGGCCTCACGGAGGGCGTGTACCTGCTCTCGACGACCGTGGCCGTGGCGCTCGGAGTGCGGGCCGTGATGGTCCCGCGCATCAGCGGGTTCCTGTTGTGCGGCCTCGCGACCGGAACGAGCTACCTCGTGCGCCCGGAGGGGCTGATGATCGCCGCGGGACCGGGGGCCGTGGCCCTCTGGCTGGGGCTGTTGCGCCGGTGGCCGCGCGATCAAGCCTTTGGCCGCATTACGGCGCTCGTGGTCGGTACGTGCCTCGTCGCGGTGCCGTACATGGTCCTGATCGGGAAGTTCACGCACAAACCGGCCGGGAACGAGCTCCTGAACCCGTTCGCGCCGCCGCGCCCGGTTTACTCCGGTGCGCAGGCCGCGACCGCGACGACCACCACCGGCCCGCTGTTCGCCGAGTGGTGGAACGATGAAAAGGATAGCGGGAAGTCGAAAACGGTGTGGGGAGTTCAGGCCGTTTTCAAAGAGGTGAGCAAGAGCGCGAACTACGCGATCTGGCCGCTCGCGCTCTTCGCGATTCTGGCACTGCGCCGGCGGTTCGCGGCCGAAGCCGGGCCGTGGGTATTGGTCATCATCGCCGCGTGCAACTTCTTGCTCTTGCTGTACCTCGCGACCCGCGTCGGGTACGTGTCCGAGCGCCACACGGTGCTGCTCACGCTGCTCGCGTGCCCGTTCGCGGCGGCGGGCCTGCCGCTCCTGGCGACCGGGATCGGGCAAATATTCCCGCGCGTCGAGCGGCTCGGCGTTCGCGTCACTGCGGCGGGGCTTCTGGTCGCGCTGGTGGTCGCGTCGCTCCCGTTCGCACTCAAGCCCATGCACCCGAACCGCGTGGGCCACAAGCACGCGGGCCACTGGCTCGCGGCCAACATGAAGCCCGATGAGGCGCTCATCGACCCGTTCTGCTGGGCCGCGTGGTACGCGGGGCGCACGCTCTACCGGCCGGACGGGTACAACCCGCCCGAATCGCGTGCCACGTACATCGTGATGGAGAACAAGGCCGCGACCCCGCACTCGCGGCTCCCGGTGCTGCCCCTCGCACAGGAACAAGCCGCCCGGCCCGGCGCCCGCGTCGTCTACCACTGGCCGGAAAACGTCGCCGCAAAGGACGCGATCGTTCACGTCGTGAAGATTGGTGAGGATTGAGGGGTTTGCCCTTGGGACCGCGGACGTCCCGTCCGCTCTTCCAGACATTGGCAGCGAAGAGCAGACGGGACGTCCGCGGTCCCAGGTTCAGCCTAGCGCGGACCCCACATCCCGAAACGCAGCAACACGGGCTCGGCACCCGTGTTGGTTTCTCGCACACAACCCAAAATCCTTATTCCGGGTCGTCGGTGAGGCGCTTCGGCAGTTTCACGGTGAAGGCCGAGCCCTTGCCGACCACGCTCTCGACGCGGATGCGCCCGTGGTGCTGCTCGATGATCTGGCGACACACGCTCAGACCCAACCCGGTCCCGCCGCGGCCGTACTCGTCGGGCAGCTTGGTGGTGTAGAACGGCTCGAAGATCATGCGGAGCTGGTCCGGCGCGATGCCGAGGCCCGTATCGGAGACCTTGATCTCCGCCGTTTCGCTGTCCACGTTGTCGCGCACTTCGATTTTCAGCCGCCCGCCGTTGGGCATCGCCTGGCGCGCGTTAAGAATCAGGTTCACCAGGATCTGCTCGATGTGCCCCGGCACCACCCACGCCACCGGGCGAGCGTGGAACTTCGTTTCCACGTGAACGCGGTTCTTCGACAGGTCTTTATCGGTGAGGATCAGCACCTCTTCGACCAGCCGGGCGATGTCGCAGTGCTGCCGGTGCGTGGCGCTCTTGCGGGCGAACCCGAGCATCCCGCCCGCGATCGCCGCGGCCCGCTGCCCGGCCTTCACGATGCGGTCGAACGCGAGCTGCTTTTCGGCCGGGTCCTGGTTCCGGCTGCCGAGCTTGGCGGAGTTAATGATTGTCGTAAGAATGTTGTTAAATTCGTGTGCGATGCTGGACGCGAGTTCGCCGACACTGCTGAGCCTCTGGGCTTGGAGTAACTGTTGCCGGAGCGCCTCGGTTTCACTGACCGGAGCCAGCACGTCTTCGCTCGTCATCGATTCGACTCCCCTCGGCCGTGGCGCTCGCCGCCGTTACCGGACTCACGCGAACCGCGCACGAACCGCATTCACTGTCGGCACCGCGGCTCCCGTCACCATCCCGACCGCCCTTCCGGGCGATCGCCCGGGCCGACTCCGGGCGGGACTGTACGGTCCGCTCGCCTGTGGTATCGACTGCTCCGATGAGAACACTTCATACGAACCGCACAATCGGAACCGGGGACAAGGCAAAAGGAAAAAGGAGAAAGGAAAAACTGAAGCGGCACCCGGTTGAGCTGATGCGTTTGGGCTGATTTTCGTGGCACAGACCTCTGGCCTGTGTGGAAGTTCAACCCGCGAGTGCTAACGGGCGGGTGAAACTCTCGCAGCGCACCACTCCCCATTTTTTGCCTTGCTCGTCTCCTTCCCTTTTTGCCTTTCTACTTTTTCCTTTTGCCTTCTATTCACGCCTCGGTCTTCTTCACCCCGACTTCCTCGAACGCCGCGTTGATGGCGGCCACTTGCGGCGGCACGACGAGGAGTTGTCGCGGCGCCCAGAGATCGCCGTCGGGCACGATTTCGCTGACCGCAAGATTCACGACGCGGCCGATTGTGGCCCAGTTCGCCGAACTGTACCCGCGCAAGAGCGAGAGCAGCAGCACCTTGCACACCACGCCGTGGCACACGATCACGACGCGCCCGCCCGGATGTGCGGCAACCACGCGGTTGAACGCGGGCAGCGTGCGGTCCCGCAGTTCGTCGAACGATTCCATGCCGGGGAACGAGTACGCCGTGTTCCCGCCCACCCAGTGGCGCGTCGTTTCGTCCCAGATGTGATCGGCCTCCGCGCGCGGCTTGCGCGTCAGCGGCCCGACCCGGCGCTCGTGCAACAGCGGCTCGAACAGGTGCGGCACCCCGAGTGCCGATGCGATGGGCGCAGCCGTCTGCCGGGCGCGCTGCATCTCGGACGACACGACCGCCGTGGGGTTCAGCGCCGAGAACCACTCGATCGCGGCGCTCGTCTGGCGGTGGCCGTGCTCACCGAGCTCGATGTCGGATTCCGCACCGTGAAACATCGTCGGTGCGGCCGTTTCCGCGTGCCGGACGAGCCACACCACGGCCGCGCGCCGGGGATCGGGGGCTCCGGGTACCACGGGTGATGTTCGCTCTGCTGCATTCATAAGTTCGTTCCGTGAGGCCGACTCGTCTCTAGTTACGAATGGCGCCTTGTGGTGGAATGGGAAAGAAGGGAAACTAAACCCCATCTGTGTTTCGTCCCTCGACCCATTACTCCCGATTCGCACGCCGCCCAACACCCAACACTTCTCGGAGGGGTTATGGTCGGGATCACCACACTCGGGCTGATGCTCCTCGCACCCGCCGCCCCCGTCCCCGCGCAGCCCGCGGTTCCCGTGCCAAAAGCGGACCGCTTCCGGGCACAAGAGTTCGCGCGCATCGTGTACAACGCGGCCGACCAGGTGGCGTTCCGGTACGCGCGCCCCGTCGAGGTCAAGGAGCTGATCGAAGCGGCAATCAAGGGGCTTTACGACGAGTGCGGCGCGACGGTGCCGGACCGGGTGACTCAGGCCCTGCGCGACACGAGCGGGCACGAGCTACTGAATGTACTTGTGGACGTGCGCCTGCTCCTGGCGGACCAGCCCGCGCTGCGCGGCCCCCGCGCGCTGGTCGCGGCGATGAACGGCTTCCGCCAGGCGACCGAGCCGGCGTGCCAACTCGCCAGCCCGCGGGCGAACGCTTTCGCGTCTATTGACATGGATTTCGGCGTCGGGATCGAGCTGGAGGGCGTGAGCGGGAACCCGTGGCTCGTCTACCAAGTGGAGTACAAGACCGCGCTCGGGTACTACTCGACCACCGGTTGGCTCGAACAGGCACCGCGCGCCGAAGCGATACCGGCGCCCGCGGGCTCTCTGTGGCGCGTCAAGCGCGTCATCCCGGACAGCCCCGCCCAGAAAGCGGGCATCAAGCCCGACGACATTATCACGCACCTGAACCGGACCGAGATCACGGCCGACAACGCGAACAAGCTCTTCGGCCAGTTCGCGCTCCCGCCCCGAATGATCGACCCGCAGACCGGGCTGGACATCGTGCCGGACCGGGTGCTTTCGTTCCGGCGCGCGGGTGCGAAGCCGTTCACCGTGAAGTTGAAAGGCGAGGCCTACACGCCGGCGAGCGCCTTCGGCGCGACGCGCACGCCCGAAGACAAATGGGAGTGCTTACTCGATCGCGCGAACAAGATCGGCTACATCCGGCTCGGCGCGGTGGAATCCGGGTTGGATACGAAGGTGGGCGAAATGCTCGCGGACCTCGACCGAAAAGGGTGCCGCGCGCTGATCCTCGATTTACGCTGGTGCCCCGGCGGGTACGTCGACCCGGGCGTGCGGATCGCGGGCCTGTTCCTGCCGAACAACGCGCCGATCGCCCAAATGAAGTACCGCAACCCGCAGTGGGCGGGCAGCGAAACCGAGTACCGCAACACCTTCGGCCCCGCACGCCCGCCCACGTACCCACTAGTGGTGCTGGTCGGCAACGAGACGACCGGCGGTGGTGAACTGATCGCCGCGGCCCTTCGGGACAACAACCGGTGCGTGCTGATGGGCCAGCGCACGGTGGGCCGCGCGTCCATTCAGCACGTCGTTGATGCCGGGTTCGGTGGGCTCAACTTCAAAGTGACGACCGGCGAATCGTTCCGCCCGAACGGGAAATCGCGCCAGCGAAAGCCCGATAGTGGGCCGACCGACGATTGGGGTTTGAAGCCGGACGAGGGGCTGGAAGTGCCGGTCACTCGGGATAAATCGGCCGAACTGCGGCGC
Source organism: Gemmata palustris (assembly GCF_017939745.1). Taxonomy (NCBI): domain Bacteria; kingdom Pseudomonadati; phylum Planctomycetota; class Planctomycetia; order Gemmatales; family Gemmataceae; genus Gemmata; species Gemmata palustris. Next base: position 1,842,731 of record NZ_JAGKQQ010000001.1, read on the forward strand.
TGGGCCGACTTGCACGCGCTGCGCCCGTTCGACAGCACCGAGGGCCTCGACTTCGACGACCCCGCGCTCGACCCGTACCGGCACAAGGCCCTCGACTACCTGCGCAAGAAGCTTGGTAAACCGAGCAAGTGAAGGCGAGTAGCCAATATTTAGGTGAACGGCCGGTGTGAACGGCCGGTGGTCATTCGCCGGCCAATGAACAGCGCGCGGCGAGCGGCAACACCGGCCGTATCCGCCCAGGCGCCGGGCGCAGCCACTTCTCCACATCCCGCGATCCAGAACACAGGCTCCCGCACTTCGGCGACCGCACGAACAGTCCCACCGCGATTGTCGCACCCGTGAGGCGCCAGTAGATCCACCGGTTCCGCGAACCGCCCTTCCCGACAGCGCCCGGAATCATTGAATATCCTCTATCCCTCACCCAGAGTACCGCTATGAAGCTTGCTACGATTCTCACCCCCCACGGTCCCCGGGCCGCTCTCGCCGTCGCCGACGGGTACATCGACCTGCACGCGACCGACCCCGGCCTGCCCACCTGCGTGAAGACCCTTCTGGCCGCGTCCCCCGCGATCCGCAAGGCCGCCAGCGAAGTCGCGTCCAACAAGAACGCCGTCAAGTACGCGGCCAACGCGGTCAAGCTCCTCCCGCCGATCCCGCACCCCGGCAAGATCCTGTGCATCGGGCTGAACTACCGCGACCACGCCATTGAGGGCGGGAAGGCGATCCCGACCGAGCCGGTCGTGTTCGGCAAGTTCCCGAACACCCTCATCGCCCACGGCGAACCGATCGTTCTGCCGAAGGTGGCCGAGAAGGTGGACTACGAAGCCGAACTGGTGATCGTCATCGGCAAGACCGGGAAGCACATCCCAAACACCGACGCGGCGTTCGAGTACGTGGGCGGGTACACCGTCGGCCACGACGTGAGCGCCCGCGACTGGCAGTTCCGCGGCGAAGAGAAGCAGTGGATCATCGGGAAGACGTTCGACACGTTCGCCCCGACCGGCCCGGTCCTCGTCACGTCTGACGAACTGACCAACCCGCACAAGCTGCAGATTCAACTGCGGCTGAACGGCACGACGCTCCAGAACTCCAATACGAAGGAGTTCATCTTCGGCGTGCCGCACCTGCTGTGGTTCCTCTCGCAAGTGGTGACGCTGGAGCCGGGTGACCTGATCTTCACCGGCACGCCCCCGGGCGTGGGCATCGCGCGCAAGCCGCCGATCCTGCTGAAGGCCGGCGACGTGGCCGAGGTCGAGATCGAGGGCATCGGCACCCTGAAGAACCCCGTCGTGGCGGAAAGCTAAGCCCCGCACGAACTTGGGCCGGCACCGTTTCGACGGTCCGGCCCATCTGACCTTTCGCCGGTCGGCGCATCCCGGCAGAATACCGGGATATGCGAATCCTCCACACCGCGGACTGGCACCTCGGCGACCGGCTCGGCCGGATCGACCGGACCGACGACCTGCGCAAAGCGGTCGAGCGCGTCGCCGATTGCTGCAAGCAAGAAAACGTCGACGTGCTGCTCGTCGCGGGCGACCTCTTCAGCGAGTTGGCCCGGCCCGACGGGTTGCGCGAAACCATCCGCCACTGGCAGGGCGTCTTCAGCCCGTTCCTCGAAGCCGGCGGCACGATCCTCACACTGACCGGCAACCACGACAACGAGAACTTCTGCCAGACGCTCGTGAGCGCGATGTCGCTGGCCTCGCCCACGGTCGGGAAGCCGGGCGAAACAGTACCGCCGGGCCGGTTGTACCTCGCGGCCGGCCCCACGTTCCTCCGGCTCGAAGACCGGATGAGTGGGTTCCCGGTCCAGTTCGTGCTGATGCCGTACCCGACCCCGCACTGCTTCTTCCGGGGCGAAACCGGTCTCAAGTACGGCAGCCCCGAGGAAAAGAACGCGCTGCTCGTTTCTGCATGGGCGGATTCACTGCGCGAGATCCGCGCGCACCCCAAGTACGACCCCAAAGCGCCTTCGGTACTCGGCGCACACGTCCACGTTCACGGCTCCACCATCGGACCGAGCCTGTTCCGCATCACCACGGAAGAAGACGTTGTTGTTGAGGGCGCGGAACTGCCGGACCAGTTCGATTACGTGGCGCTGGGCCACATTCACAAACCGCAGTGGCTCGGCGCATCGCACATGCGCTATTCCGGCAGCATCGAGCGCATGGACTTGGGTGAACAGGCCGACCAAAAGGGCGTCGTTTTGGTCGAGATCGGCCCGGACGGGCGGAACGGAGAGCCGGTGGTCCACTCGCTCCCCGCGACGCCGATTTACGAAGTCGTGGTGCTCGACCCCGCGGAGGACATTCCGCGCCTGAGGGCGGAGTACCCGAACGCGAACACCGACCTGGTGAACCTGCAGATCCGCTACACCGCGGGCAAGGACCAACTCGAAGACGTGCTCCGCGATTTGGACAAGATCTTCCCGCGCTGGTACGCGCGCGACTGGAAGGAAACGGGCGCTCTCGGGCCGTCGCTGGTGAACCCCGCGGCCAGCGGGGGGAAAGGCTTCTCCGAAACGGTCCACGAGTATTTGGGGCAAGAGCTAATTCAGCACGACGAGGCCGAGCGCGACGCGATCCTGAAAATCGCCGACGGATTGCTGAAGGAAATGGAGAACTAACCGGTGTGGTAAAGTTGAACGGAATGGGGCCGCGGATGACGCAGATACCGCGGATCAGAACGAAGAAAAAGAGTTTCGACAGGATCTAATTTCAGCTTGGGGTTAGGCGAACGGCCGGTGTAAGCCGGCCGGTGGTGCCACCCTCAACCGCTGCCCTTTTGATCGGCGAAAAGACCACCGGCCGGCTCACACCGGCCGTTCGCCCGGAGTGTGTGATGATCCCGCAACGAATCAAGCTGTCCGGCTTCCTGTCGTACAAGGACGAGCAGGAGATCCGGTTCGACAGCGCGCCGCTGTGGATGCTCTCGGGCACCAACGGGAGCGGCAAGTCGAGCGTGTTCGACGCGGTCACGTTCGCGCTGTTCGGCCACCACCGGGGCGGGAGCCAGAGCGCGGCGGAGCTGATTAACAAGGAGTCCACCACGCTCAGCGTGGAGTTCGACTTCACGAGCGAGAAGCAACTGTACCGCATCAAGCGCACCGTGCGCAAGCGGCAGAGCGGCGTCGCCAGCACGCAGCAGGTGCTGAAATTCACGAACAGCGAGATCACGGGCGAGTCGTGGGAGGCCGTTTCTGGCACCGAGTACAAGGCGAAATTCGATACGTGGGTGAAGGACAAGATCGGGCTCGATTACGAAACGTTCACGTCGTCGGTGCTGCTGTTGCAGGGCAAGTCGGAGAAACTGCTCGACAGCACCCCCGCCGGGCGCGCCGGGGTTCTCGCGCGGATCGTGGACCTGGAGCGGTACCAGAAGCTCCACGGCAAAGCCGACGACAAGCGGCGCGCGCTCAAGAGCGAACTCGAAGGGATCACCAACCAACTCCTCGGCGTCAAAGACGTGAGCCCCGAGGAGTACGCGGAGGTCGAGGGCCATATTGCCGTTGTGGAGGAAGCGCGGACCAATGCGCAGACGCGCATCGACCACCTGAACGCACTGGAACTGCGCGCCCGGCGCTGGACTGACACCCAGGCCAAACTCGCGGGGGTGAAACTGAAACTCGCCGACGCCGAAAAACTGCTCGGCACCGCAATCGCGATCGAGAAAGACTACACGCGGCTCCGGGAACTCCGCGACGTGCTCCCCGCGGTGAACACCATCGTCACCGAGCGCGGGCGCATGAGTGCGTCCGAGCGCAACACCGAGCGGCTCACGAAGGAACGCGAGGAAGTTGCAGATAATCGGCGCAAGATGGAAAACGTGCTCTCGCAGGGGCGCAAGAAGCTCACTTCGCTGAAGAAAACGCAGTCCGAGGACGAAGCGAAAAAGGCGCTACTCGAAACCCGGCTCCGCGAACTCGCGGGCATATTGGAAAAGGTGAAGCAGGTCGAGGACGCGGAGAGCGAAGTTTCGCGCCTCGAGGCCGAGTTGCAGCCCTTTCCCGCGGACCCCGAGTCTGCGGTGCGCAAGTTCCAGACCGAGCACGAGCGCCTCGCGCTCCTGGCGCAACACGTCGCGCTGCTCGAACGGCTCCACCAGGACCGGTCCGAACTCACAAAGGCCGTCACGACAGAAAAGCAGGCCCGCGCGGACGAAGCCAAGCTCAAGTCCGACGGCGTAAAAGCCAAAGAGGAGTTCACGCGGCTCGAAGTTGATGCGAAGGCCGCGCGCGAGGACCGCGCCGCGAAGGACCAGTTAATGGCCGAGACGCGGGCACTCGCCCGCCAAGCGCGCGAACTCGCCGACGAGTTCAAAACGATGACCGGCCAGACGAAGTGTCGGGCGTGTGGTCAGAAGCTCACCCCGGAGCACTTTGCAGACGAAAAGAAGACGCGCGAAGCGAACGCGAAGAAGTCCGACGAGAAGCTGAAAACACTTACCGCCGAGGCAGAAAAGGCCCGCCAACTCGAAGACGATCTCGGCCTCAAAGAAACGACCGAGCGCAAGCGACTGGGCGATCTACGAGACAAATGGAAGGACGCCGACGCAGCCGTTAAACAGTCCGCGGGCGACATCAAGCGCCTCACCGATGCGTGCCGGCAAACCTACTTCGCGCTCCCCGACGAGTTCAAACACAAACTGGGCGCGTCCGAGCCCTCGGACTGGTCCGCGGTCACGTACCCCAACCGGCAAGACCTCGCCGCGCTCAACGACGAGGCGCGCGGCATCGACACCACCAAGCGCAAACTGAAAGCCGCGCAAGACGAGGCAAAGAAAATCGAAACGCTCCGCGCGAAACTCGACTCCGCCCGGGAGCGTTTCGCGCGCGCCCAGCGCGGACTCCCCGGCGGCGACGCGGGCGCGCTGCGCCAAGAGTTCGCGGGCAAGCAGAGCGAAGAAAAGAGCGTGACCGGCTCGCTAGTCGCGGGCAAAAAGGAGATCGCCACGACCGAAGCGGAAATCGATCGCTACCAGCGCGCGCTGAGCGAAGCGGACCGCGAGTTGACCGAGATCGCGGGCAAACTGAATCTCGAAGAGGCGAGCCGCAAGCAGAGCGCAGAAGCCATCGAGCGCGCGAAGAAGACGCTCCCCGCGGCGTGGCAAAAGCCCCTCGAAAACGCCGGGCTCACCGACCGCGCGAAGTGGCAGGACGAACTCGACGCCCTCATCGGCAAAAACACCGAGGCGAAGTTCACGCAGCTCCAGGCGGCGCGCGGCGGGCTCGATCCGCTCCGGGCCGAAATCAAGCAACTCGAAGCCGAGTCCGACTCGTTCCCAGAAGAAGAACGCCGGTCGCCGGACGACGTGCGCGCCGAGGCCGCGGCCGCGCGCAAGGAACTGGACGCGCGCAACAAAGAGCTGCTCGACGCACAGGGGCGCAAACGCATACTCGACGGCTACCGTCACCAGCGCAACGAACTCGGCGAGCGGTTCAAAGCCGTGGACGCGGAGCACAACCGGCACAAAACACTGGCGGAACTCCTCGGCCGCGACCGGCTCCAGCGCCACCTCGTCCGGCAAGCGGAACGGCAAATCGTCGACTACGCGAACGCGGTGCTCGACCGACTGAGCGGCGGGCAGCTCTTCATGCGCCTGGTGGAAGCGGAAACCGGCACGGACAAGGCACTCGACCTCGAGTGCGCCAACCGCGTCACGGGCGGCGGCGCGATCAACGTTGCGTTCCTGAGCGGGAGCCAGCGGTTCCGGGTCGCGGTGGCGCTGGCCCTGGGCATCGGCCAGTACGCGAGCAAGCAGCACCGACCGATCGAGAGCGTCATCATTGATGAGGGCTTCGGCTGCCTCGACCGCGCCGGTCGGCAGGTGATGATCCAGGAGTTGCAGAACCTCCGCGGGCACCTGCACTGCATCCTGCTGGTGTCGCACCAAGAAGAGTTCGCCGACGCCTTCCCCGACGGCTACCGCTTCGAGCTACAAGACGGCGCCACGCGGGTGAGTCGGTTCGTGAGGTGAAGCGAGCCGCATCTGGCGAACGGCCGGTGTAAGCCGGCCGGTGATAGTAGCACCAAACCCCAAATCACTCATCGTCGCGGGCGCGTACTCTGCACTGGGTATAAGCGCCAGAATACGGATATCTCACCGGCCGGCTCACACCGGCCGTTCGCCCGGAAAAACCACCGCCTGAGCGATTTGGACGCTGAAAGTCACGACCAAACCTCACTCGGGTTTCAGGAAAGCCGCGCGCGATTGCTCCGGCGTCAGCACCTTTCGCTCTGCGATCTGCTGCTTTTCCTTCTCGAGCCGCTCCAAGTCCATTTCGGGAAAATGGCGTCCCGCCCGTCGGGTTAACGAGGCGATCTCGTTTTCGACAGCGGTGAGGCGCTGCCGAGCGGCACTCAGGGTGCCTTCTGCATCGCGAATTTCGGCCACAGGTACACTGACCGCTTCCGTCATGCGCCACAAGTAACCCGCAATTTCCGTTACCGATTGGCACATCCGGCACAGTTCACGACCGCTGCGAAACAGCGCGCGGTATTTGTCGCCGCCCATTCCCGTGCGAAGGCGCGTCATCAATTCCGCCAGCCACCCCTCGGCGGTTTCGGTCGCCCACGCCGCGCGTCGGGTGAATTCACGGGCCAGTGTGAACAGCTCTTCGCGGCGCTTGTCCTGGGGCAATGTTTCGATTCGGGGCGCGCGCTCATTGAACACAGTGGCCCAGCCGCTCAGTACAGCGGTGTCGTTCTCGGCAATGACTTCGAGCAGGTCGGGCGTAGCGCGTCCCTCGAAACGACTTCACCGCAAGTTTAGCAGACGTGAGCGGGCCACTCCATCGCATCACTTCGCACGGCGGTAGAAGCGGTTGGCGATGAAACCTTCGGCGACCTGCGCCGCGAGGACCGCGATCAGGAGCCACGGGAACAGGTCCACCGGCTGGCCCAACGTGACGCTGAGCAAGTCCGCCAGGGTCACGTTCCGCGTCACTGGGATCACGCGCCCCGCGCCCACCAAGTCTTCCACCGCTTCGAGCGGCACCTTGTCCAAATTGCTCTCGTCCGGCGGCACGTTCAGGCTGAACCCGTCCCTCCAAATCTCGCGCTCGTCCTTGGTGACGGAGAGCGCGAAGTTGCCCGCGTTGTTCGTCTTCGGCGAGACGAGTCGGATGTCCGTCTGCTTGTCGCCCGGGCGGATGATCGCGTCGTTCCCCTCCACGCGCGGGCCTTCCAAGACGACTACACTCTCGCGGGTCAGTTTGCCGCGCGGCAACGGAACGGTCACCGTGGCGCCCGTCGGGTAGTTGAAGTTCGCGTCGGCCGTGTCCCCCGCGAGGTAGCGCACGAGCAAATTGGGAAACGCGACGAACCAACTCGATCCCTCCTGTGCCCAGTAGTCGCTCCAATCGTCTTTGTCGTTGGTCACGTCCATCCGCGTGGTGAGGAGCACCACCTTGCCCCTCGGCTTACCTTCCTTGTCGAGAACCGGGCGCTCCAGGATCGCCGGGTGCCGCGCTTCGGGCTTCTCCGCGTCGTTATAATACGCCACCACGGTCGCGTTCGGGTCGCGCGTCACGTCCCAGAATTTCCACGCCGTGCGCGGGTTCGCGATCACGTCCACGCGGTCGCTCTTTTGCTGCCGCCAGTCCTCGATCGGCTTCAGCAGCGGGTGCTTCAGAGCCTTCTCGTCGAGTACCAACGTCACCCCGTTCTTGCCCTCGCGCGGCTCGTCCCAACTCGATGCCTTTTGGAGCGGTGGCGCGGGGGTCAGCTTCTTCGTTTCGATCACCTTCCCGAACGTACCCGGCATCAGGTCGCTCGCGCCCACGTTGTAATCGGTGAGGTTCATCCACCCGTCGCGCCCGGGGACGACGATGAGCTTTCCGCCGGTCTGGAGGTACGGCCGCAGTTTGTCCCAGAGGGCGCTGCCCGCGGGCTGGTTCGGATCGCGCACCGCGAGCAGGCACACCGCCTCGAACGATCGGAGGTCGTCCACCGTGGGCGGGTCGTTCGGCTTCTTCGGGTCCGCTTCGTACTGCACAACCGCTTGCCCGCCGTCACCGATCTTGATCTGGTCCGGGGTGACCACCAGGCAACTGAACTCTTCCTGCACGAGGTGCGCGACCTGCCAGAACACCGCGGCCTTCTTGTCGTCCGTGATGGTCAGGATGCGCCGCGCGGCCCCCACCTTGAACGTGAGGAACCGCTTGTTGTCGATCATCAAATTGTCGGGCGCCTTGAGCGCGAACTCCCACTGGTTCAGCCCCGCTTTGAGGTCGCGGAACTCGAACGGGACCGTCCGCGTTTGGCCGTTGGGGATCGTCACCACTTTACTGACCGAAGTGTCCGCTCTGGTGCCCCCGGCAACGGGCCGCGCGACGACCGTGGCTTCGACGCTCTCGCCGGCCGCCCCGACCGCGCCCACTGTAACGAGCACGTGAGCGGTGTTGTTCTCCGCGATCACCTGCGGTTTCATGTCAACCGAGAGAATGGACACGTTCGTGGGCTGGTCCGCGCCGAAATCGAAGACGACGTGAATGGCCTTCGGGTCGGGGACGGTCTCCCGGAGCTTCTTCAGGTCTTCGGTGCGGTTCGCGTCCCACGACGCGGCCGTGCGGTCGGTGAACACCGCGACCAGCTTCTGGAGCGGGTCCGGGGACTCGGTTTCCTGTTCCACCTTCGCCAGAAGCTGGTACGCGGTCGCGATCGCGGAACTCACCGACTGGTTCCCGCCGCGCGGCTCCTTGATCTCTTCGAGGCGCCGACGGGCCGCGGCCACGTCGGGCAGCCAGGCCGCGTTGAGGTCGCTCGTCTCGAGTATCACCACGGGCGACTTATCGGGCAGTTCGCTGAGGAGTTCGAGCGCGCGCAACCGGGCCTCTTCGAGCCGCGACTTGTCGTTCGCCACGTAGCCCATGCTCGGGCTGGTGTCGATGATGATGACCGTCGCGACCGGCTGCTCGCCGCGGATGTTGAGCTGGTCGCTCTTGAACGTGGGCTGGTAGAGCGTGAGGCAGAACAGCGCGATAATGAGCATTCGCAGCGCGAGCAGGATGAAGTGCCGCAGCCGCAACTTGCGCTGGTTGGTCTTGAGCTTCTGTTTGAGGAACCGGAACGCCGGGAACGGGAGCCGTTTGGGCTCCTGCTTCATAATGAGGTGCAGCAGAATGGGCAGTCCGACGAGGGCCGCGCCGGCGAGCAGAATGGCGTTCATGGTGACATTGTAAGTGCCCGTACCCGCCGCGTGTTGGCGCGATTCCGACTTCACCCGGCCGAATTCACCGAAACTCTACCACGCGAAGATTTCCACCCGCGCCACCGGCCCCGCCCGGCCGTCGCACACGCTCGTGCGGAGCTGCGTTGAGGGGCAGATTCGTACCCCGAAACCGTTGGGGAAAAGCTACCAACTAGTATACAATTTATCACATTGGACCGCGTAGAACGGTACACCTCCATTAACAGGTTGGAGGAATACGTGATAGGAGCCCGAAATCGCGGGACCGGCTAAGATGGGATGATGAGCCAATTGATGCGAATGCCGTTACTCGATGTGCCCGCAGAAGCCGCCCACCGAGTTGCGCTCCTGCGCGACGTGCCCGCGGGCGAACTGTTGGTCCACGAAATTTACATAAGTGTCCAGGGCGAATCGACTTTCGCCGGGTTGCCGTGTGTGTTCGTGCGCGCGTCGGTGTGCGACAGCCGGTGCCGCTGGTGCGACACCCCGCACGCCTTCAACCAGGGCACGCGGATGTCGCGCGGGGACGTGCTGGCGAAGGCGCTCAGCTTCGATTGCCCGCTCGTGGAGATCACCGGCGGTGAACCGCTGCTGCAAGCCGACGTGTTCGCGCTGATGACCGAGTTGTGTGATGCGGGGAAGACTGTGCTGCTCGAAACGAGTGGCTCGCACTCGGTCGCGGACGTCGACCCGCGGGTTCACGTCATCATGGACCTCAAGTGCCCCGATAGCGGCGAGAGCCACCGGAACCGGTGGGCGAACCTCGATGTGCTGAAGCCCACGGACCAGATCAAGTTCGTGATCGCGTCGCGCGCGGACTGGGATTGGGCCGCGAACGCGGTCCGCGCGCACAAACTGGACGAGCGCTTCACCTGTCTCGTGAGTTGCGTCTTCACGAGCGTTCAACCGGTGGAACTGGTCGACTGGTTGCTCGAATCCGGCCTCCACCGCGTGCGGATGCAGTTGCAGATGCACAAGTACATCTGGGAGCCGACCACGCGCGGGGTCTGATCCCGAAAATTCGCATTCGCTGCCAACGATTACCCCGCGTGGTCGTTCCACCGGGTGAGATGGCCGGATGACCCAATCACCACCGGGGAACGCCCATGTCGTCTGTTCCCGTTCCCGCGCGGAGCCTGCGCAGCGTGGCGACGGTTCCAGCCCGCGCCGCGCAATGAGCATGTCTCTCATTTGGGCGGCGAGAAGAAATGACGGGTAAGAGCACAGGGCTCCCGCCCTGTGCTCTTCATACCAACCGACTCACTTCTGAAGTTTCCGCGTATCGACCGGTTGGCCGTCGTCCGGCATGATGACTTTCTTCATTTCGTCCGCGTCGAAGTCCTTTTTGACACGGAAAACGGACCCGTCACCGAGTAGGACGTGGAACTCGCCGTCGAACAATCCGCCGAGTTTGGGTAGAGGCTGTTTGGCACCGAAGGGAAGGTCCGCGGGTTGCGACCAGAGCACCGGGTCGCCCGCCTCGACCACCAGTGCGGTGTTGGACGTGCCGTCGGGAATCGTGCTGAGCTTGTAGCTGCCCTTCTCGTTGAAGAGCGTGTCCTTCCCGACGAACCGCTGGTAGAACGTCTCGCCGGCCTTTGCTTTCCCGCGCACGGGGGCATAAATCTTCGGCATCTTGGCGACGAGTTTCTTGTTGTGCGCGCTGTCCCACGGCTCGTCTAGTTTGAACTCCTTGTACAGTTTGTCCTCGTCCAAATACGGCAGGAGCGCGACGCGCCAGCTCAAAATCACCCGGCCGTCCTTGTCCGTAATGTCGTCGGCCAACTGGAGCTCGTGTGCATCGCTGTAGCCGTGGAACGCGAGCCCGATTTGTTTGAGGTTCCGGAGCACCGTTTCGAGTTCCTTCTTCGTCGGCTCGTCCGCCACCGGCGCGGACAGCCCCACAGCGCTCACGAGGAGCGCCAACATCAGAACGCACGTTTTTGCGGGCATCGTGAACCCCCGAGAGCGAGTCGGATTACAACTTCCCCTTGAAGAAGACGGCGCCCAACGGAGGCAGATTCAGCGCCACGGAATATTTTTGGCCGTGAATCGGCTGGAACTCGGCGTACACGCCGCCCGCGTTGCCGACGTTGCTCCCGCCGTAAACGCCCGCGTCGGTGTTCATCACCTCGGTCCACGCACCGGGGCCGGGTACGCCGACGCGGTAGCCCGGGCGCGGGATGGGCGTGAAGTTGTACACGATGAGGATGACGTCCTCACCTTTACCCTTCCGCACGCAGCAGATGACGCTGTTCGCGGCGTCGGTGCAGTCGATCCACTCGAACCCGCCGGGCTGGTTGTCCAGTTCGTGCAGCGCGGGCTCGGCCGCGTAGAGCTTGTTCAGGTCGCGCACCACGTCCTGCACGCCCTTGTGCGGGCCGTACTTCAGGAGGTGCCAGTCGATGCTCTGGTCGTGCCGCCACTCCTGGCGCTGCGCGATCTCGTCGCCCATGAAAATGAGCTTCTTCCCGGTCATGCCCCACTGGTACGCGAAGAGCAGCCGCATGCTCGCGAACTTCTGCCACTCGTCGCCGGCCATCTTGTCCCACAGCGGCCCCTTGCCCTGCACCACCTCGTCGTGCGAGAGCGGCATCACGAAGCTCTCGTTGTAGGCGTAGAGCATGCGGAACGTGAGGTCGTTCTGGTGGTGCTTCCGGTGGATCGGGTCCATCATGAAATATTTGAGCGTGTCGTGCATCCAGCCCATGTCCCACTTGTAGCCGAAGCCCAAGCCGCCGACGTAAGTGGGGCGCGACACCATCGGCCACGCGGTCGATTCCTCCGCGAAGGTCTGCACGTCCGGGAAGTGGCGGTACACTTCCTCGTTGAAGCGGCGCAGGAAGTTGACCGCGTCGATGTTCTCGCGGCCGCCGTACTGGTTCGGCACCCACTCGCCCGCCTTGCGCGAGTAATCCAGGTACAGCATGGACGCGACCGCGTCGACGCGCAGCCCGTCGATGTGGTACTTGTCCAGCCAGAACATCGCGGACGAGAGCAGGAAGCTCCGCACCTCGTGGCGGCTGTAGTTGAAGACGTAGCTGCCCCAATCCGGGTGGAACCCCTGTTTGGCGTCCGCGTGCTCGAAGAGTGCGGTCCCGTCGAACCGCGACAGGGCCCAGGCGTCCGTCGCGAAGTGGCTCGGCACCCAGTCGAGGATCACCGCGACGCCGTACTGGTGCAGGGTGTCCACGAGGAACATCAGGTCTTGCGGCGTCCCGTAGCGGCTGGTCGCGGCGAAGTACCCGGTCGTCTGGTAGCCCCACGACGCGAAGAACGGGTGCTCCGTGATCGGCAGCAGCTCGACGTGCGTGAACCCCATGTCCCGGCAGTACGCGGCGAGCTTCGGGGCCACGTCGCGGTAGTTCAGCGAGTGGTACGGCGGGTCGGCCTCGCGCATCCACGAGCCGAGGTGAACTTCGTAAATGCTCACCGGCTTGTCGTGCCCGCCCTTCGCCTTCCGGGTCGCCATCCAGTCGGCGTCGTTCCACTTGTAGCCGAGATCCCAGGTCACCGCGGCCGACTTCGGCGGGATCTCGCACGTGAACGCGAACGGGTCGGTCTTCTCGGCGATGAACCCGCCGGGCGCGGCGACGTGGTACTTGTAACAGGTGCCCGCCTTCACGCCCGGAATGAAGGCGCCCCACACGCCCGACGAGCCGATGGCGCGCATTGGGTGCTTGCCCCGGTCCCACTCGTTGAAGTCGCCGACCACGCTGATGTAATCCGCGTTCGGCGCCCACACCGCGAAGTGGTACCCGCTCACGCCGTCGACGGTCGCGGGGTGCGAACCGAGCTTGTCGTGGAGCCGGAGGTGGCTGCCCTCGTTAAAGAGGTACATGTCCTGCGGACCGAACCAGCCGTACTCGCCGGGAGCAGAAGGGTTGGGCACAGAGGGCGCGGGGTCCGAGCCGAACGGCAGGAACTTGGACGTTTCGCCGGCGTGACTCATTGATGACCCTAGCACGATGAGAGTGTGTGGAGATAAGGAAGAAGTACCGGATTCGCGGCCCGCCCGCCAGACGCACGAGCGCGCTTACGGGTAAGAAGTGCAAACAAGTGCAACGATTGTGCCGCGAGCCTCCTTTCCTGGCAACCGCCCCACAAGATGGGGAAGTGAACCCCGCCCACAAGGGCGGTGGGTAAATACCACAAAGCCGTTTTGTAGTTGCGCAACTCCACCAGCGAGTGTTAACGAGCGGGTGGGCACTCCGATTGGCCCATTTCCACACTAAACCGGGCAGTTGATTGCGTGTCTGCCCCGTTGCGCCCCACACCCACCGCCCTTGTGGGCGGGCTTCACCTACACCCCAACACCCGCACCGTGGACCAACTGCTCCCACACGTCCTCCAGTACCGCGGGCGCGTTGCCCGGTATCGGGAGCGTGGAGTAGGCCATCCGCGTGTAGAGGTTGGTGAGCCGCGCGAGCGCCTCCGCGCGATCGGGAACCGCTTCTCCCACTCGGCGCGCGAACTCCAGCGCGGTTTCGGTCGGCTCGCACCCGACGTCGCGGTCCCACGCCCAGGCATCAAACGCTTCAAACGTGTACGCGATCAGTTCCGCCGGGTCGCGCCCGTCCGCGGTCCCATCGGCGAACGGGTTCGAGTACGCGCTGAAGGGCGGCGGGCGCACCGGCGCCAGCGGCTTCGCGTCCACTCCGGCGCTCCTGCGGACGGTGTCGACCTTCTTGCCGAACAGATTCGCCCACCACGCGCGGATGCCTTCGAGCCAGCGCCGTGCCCAATCGGTGAACGGCGCGAGGTACTTCAGCACGCCGAAGAACAGACCGAAAATAACGGCGAGGATAATCAGCGCGAACACGAGCCACTTCACGCCCTTCGCGACTTGAGCTAGCACGCCGCCGAGCTGCGAATCGGGCGGCGAGTCACGGGTCTGGTTGCGGTCCCCGCCATCGTCCTTCGCGTCGTCGGCTTCGCGATCCGGGCCGCCCCCGCGACTGTCGTCCTGGTCCTTTGGGGCTTCGGACTCGTTCCCCGATCCCTTTCCTTTGCCCTTTTCGTTCCCGCCGGACTGGTCCCCCTTCTTCCCGCTTCCGCCCTTGCCGTCTTGCCCCTTCCCACCCGAACCCTTCTCGCCCTTACTTCCGCCGCCGGGGTTGCCGCCCTTCCCGCTCGCGGACCCGTTGCCGGCTTTGGTCTTGTTCCCGCCGCGGCCGTCCCCCTCGCCGGCCGAATCGCCGAGTTGGGCGTACTTTGAAGCATCTCGTTTGGCCTTCCCCGCGCGCTCGATGCCGAACCAGGGCACCTCGGAGTGCGGTCTGGGGAGGAACGCCCCGAGTACCAAGAACGCCACAATGAGTATTCCGCCCAGGCCGAGCCAGCTCGCGGTCATCGCGCCGGGCACTTTTGCTTTGCGCTGCCGCAAATAGCGCCGTACTCCCAACAGACTCGTCGTAACGAGTAGTCCGAGTGCGCTCGCGATATACACGGTCATCTGAACGAGCGTCGCCCACCGGCGCTTGTCGTCGTTGGGATCGACGAGCGACTGCCCCAGCGCGAATAACGGCAGCGCGGCGAGCGCGAAGTACAGCACCCACACGCCGGGGGTGTGACCGGTTTTTCGCTGCGTGTCGCGGTGCGCCTTGTACTTCTCGATCCAGTCCCACAAGCGCGAATCGTGCTGCGCTTTCTTTTTCTTCCCGCGCCGCTTGCGTTCCGGCTTGGGCTTCGGTTGAGAATTCCCCCCGTCCTCGCGGTCGGGGTTCACCTTCTCGTCGTCCGCATCGAGGCCCGCAGCCGAGAGCAACCCGCGCCCGCTCGCTTCCGCCTTCTCATCGATGTGGGTGCAGTCCCAGGTGAGTTTGTGCGCGCTCCACCAGACGAGAACGAGCAGCCCGAGGTTGACGAGCCAGCCCCAGGATTTGAGCCACCCACCGGGGTACTCGACGTAAGAGAGCAGCGCCAGGTACGTGACGATCGCGAGAGCGATGCCATAAATTTTGGCGCGCCCGGCGTCGTGCTGGATGGCAATGCGCGCGACGAGCACCGCGGCGAACACGAAGAAAAACATCGTGTACAGGAGCCGGTCCGAGTACCGCCCCTCGTACAGCACCTCGATGAGGAAGAACACGAGGCTGCCGACCATGAGCATGACGAGCGCCGGGCTGAGCGCGGTCACGACGTAGTCGGCAACGGACGGCGATTCGCGTTCGGAGGCCATACGGGTTTTCTATGAGTTGACCGCGGCGCGCGCCCGCGTGTACCGCGGTCAATCCATGACGCTTCTCGCGCCCCACGGTTTCGCGCGCGGCGCACCGAAGGTTACTCTCACCCGGCTACGCGCCCACACTTCTGCGGCTAGAAAAACAACGGCAGTGTCCCCAAAGGGCTTGAAACTGCTTCGCTCGGGTTGATCCCGGCCCCCGCGTCGGGCAAGATATATGCACTCCCGCCCGCCTTCCCGCCCGCTCATCGAGCCACGAGCCCGCCACATGCGCATTTCGATCCTCACCGTTCTCGCTTTGTTGTCTCCCAGCGCAGTGGTTCGCGCAGCCGAGCCGGTAGACAACGATTACTTCGAGAAGAAGGTGCGGCCGATCCTGGTCGCGAACTGCGTGAGTTGCCACGACGCGAAGAAGCAGAAGGGCGGGTTACGGCTCGACGCGAAGGCCGAGTTCGCGAAGGGCGGCGAGAGCGGCCCCGCGGTCAAGCCCGGTGACCCGGCCAAGAGCCAACTCGTCGCCGCCGTCGGCTACGCGGGCGAAGTCAAGATGCCCCCCAAGGGCAAGCTCTCGGACGCCGACATTGCCGTGCTCACGGAATGGGTGAGGGGCGGCGCGCCGTGGCCCAACGACGGCGCGGGTTCGGCCGGCACGAGCGCGAAGTTCGATTTGCACGCGCGGGCAAAGGCGCACTGGTCGTTCGCCACGATCAAGCGCCCGCAACCGCCACAAATCACAAATCACAAATCACAAATCACAAATGAAATTGATCGGTTCCTGCTCGCACAGCTCGACAAAGCCGACTTAACGTTCGCTCCGCCGGCCGAAAAACGCACGCTGTTGCGCCGAATATACTTCGACCTGACCGGGCTCCCCCCCACGCCCGCGGAAATCGATGCGTTCCTGAAAGACGAATCGCCGAGTGCTTACGAGAAGGTCGTCGAAAAGCTGCTCGCGTCGCCCCAGTACGGCGAGCGCTGGGGCCGACACTGGCTCGACCTCGTGCGGTACGCAGAAACGCAGGGCCACGAGTTCGACTTTGAAATCCCGGATGCGTGGCGCTACCGCGACTACGTGATTCGCGCGCTCAACGCGGACGTGCCGTTCGACCAGTTCCTCACCGAGCAGATCGCGGGCGACCTCCTCCCCCCGCGGCGCGCGCCGGACGGCACGAACGATGCGCTCGCCGCGACCGGGTTTTGGTGGCTCGGCGAGGCGAAGCACTCACCGGTCGATTCGCGCGCCGAGTTCGCCGACCGCATCGATAACCAAATTGATGTGTTCGGCAAGGCGGTGCTCGGCCTCACGATCAGTTGCGCCCGGTGCCACGATCACAAGTTCGACCCGATCGCGACCAAAGACTACTACGCCCTGTTCGGCGTGCTAAGTAGCTCGCGCTACAACCGCGCCGATGTGAGCGACCCCGCCCCGACGATAAAATTGCTCGACGAAATGAAGACCGCCCGCGCAGAACTGGACCGCGTTCTGGGGCTCGCAAAGCCGGGAGCGGATGCCCCTCGTTCCCCTCAAGGAACGACCTGGCGCGAGAAGGCCGTCGAGTTCGAGCGCTTCGGTGGTGACTGGCAGAAGCGCTGGTTCACCGACGGGTTGGCGTTCCGCCCCGAAGCCGGCGACGGGTTCCCCCACAGCGGGCAGGAGTCGCGCAAACTCGTGGGCGCGCTCCGCTCACCGACGTTCGCCATCGACAAGCCGTACCTCGCGGTTCGCGTGGCCGGGCGCAGCGCGCGGGCGCGGCTCGTGCTCAACGGTCTGCAACTCATCCAAGACCCGATCTACGGCGGGCTCGCCCAGTCGATCAACCACGGCGAAGAGCTCCGCTGGATGGTGTTCGACTTGCGCATGTGGAAGGGCCAGCCCGCGTACCTGGAGTTGCTCGACGACGGGCCGGGTTGGGTCGCGATCGCGGAAGCGTGGTTCGCGGACGCCCCGCCCCCGAGCGAACCGGGAGCCAAGGTGCGGTCCCCCGAACTGCCTGCTGACCCCAACGCGGACAAACTCATTGCCCGCGTGCGCGAGATCGAGGCCAAAATCCCCGATCCCCGGCGCGCCCCCGCGATGGCCGACGGCAACGGCATCAACGAACACGTGTTCATCCGCGGGAGCCACAAGAACCTCGGCACCGAGGCACCGCGGGCCACCCTCGAAGCGTTCGGCAGATCCGCGTTCGCCACCACCGGCAGCGGGCGCCTCGAACTCGCGCGCACCGTCACCGATCCGTCGAACCCGCTCGTCGCGCGCGTGATCGTGAACCGGCTCTGGAAGCACCACTTCGGCGAGGGGCTCGTTCGCAGCCCCGACGATTTCGGCCTCCAGGGGCAACGCCCCACGCACCCGGAACTGCTCGACTGGTTGGCGACCGAACTGGTCACGAAGAAGTGGAGCCTGAAGTCGATGCACCGGCTGATGGTGCTCTCCACCGCGTACCGGCAATCGAGCCGCGCGACACCGGAACAGACCGTGAAAGCGGTCACCGCCGACCCACAGAACAAGTTGCTCCACCGGCAGAACGTGAAACGCCTCGAAGCCGAAGCGATCCGCGACAGCATCCTCGCGGTCAGCGGACGACTCGACCTCAAGATGGGGGGCCAGGGCGCGCCACCGAGCCTCACCGACCACCAGGTCGGGCGCGGGCGCCCGGCGTCCGGGCCGCTCGACGGCGACGGCCGGCGCAGCGTCTACCTGCAAGTGCGCCGAAACTTCATCAACCCGATGTTCACCGCGTTCGACTACCCCACGCCGTTCACCGCGATCGGCCGGCGCACCGTGTCCAACGTGCCGGCCCAGGCGCTTGTGATGCTGAACAACCCGTTCGTGCTCCAACAAGCGGAACTGTGGGCGAAACGCGCGCTCGCGGCACCGGGCCAGAAACCCGAGGACCGCGTGCGCCAGATGTACGCGACCGCGTTCGGGCGCGAGCCCACGAACGACGAACGAACCAGTGCGGTCGCGTTCGTGGCAGAACAGGCCGCGGAGTACGGCAAACCCGACCACCCGAAGGCGTGGGCCGACCTCGCCCACGTCCTGCTCAACGCGAAGGAGTTCATCTTCGTGGAGTGAGGTGATGAACAATGCAGCCGCGGATCACACAGATCACGCGGATCAGGCAGAAACGGAGATAGATCCGCGGCGGAAGATGGTTACCGGTCTTCGCCCCGGAGCGGCCGGTGTTCGTAGCACAGGGCTCCCGCCCTGTGCGCTCCTGTTTTGATCCGCGTGATCGGCGTTGATCCGCGGCTCTTTTTTGCCTTCCGCGTTGTCGTGCCTCTGCGTTCGCAACTTGAGCGTTTATTTGAAGGATTTTCGTCGTCCCGACCGGGTCCGGTCGTAACGGTGCCAATAACACCCTAAACCACCTAGTTTCCGCCGTTTGCCTTTGACGTATTTTTACCCCAACTCTACCATCGTGAACACGGGGACCGTCTCCACCGTCGCCGCCCGTTCCGAATGTAGAGGTTGCAACTCATGTACAGCATCGTGATGCTCACCGCGATGTCGGCCGGTGCCGACGTCACCCCGCCCGCGAAACCCGCCGCGGTTGTCCCCCTTGCCACCGGGTGCTGTGGCGCCGTGTCGGTCGGGTGCTACGGGTCGTGCTACGGCTCCTCCTGTCACGGGTCGTGCCACGGCGGTTCGTTCGCGGGGGTGCGCTCCAGCGGGTTCCTCGGGCACCGCACCTCGTGTACCGGGTATTCGTGCTTCGGCTCGTGCAACGGGTACGCGCACTACGCTTCCTGCTACGGTTCGTGCCGCGGGTGCTCGGGCGCGTTCCAATACGGATCGAGTTGGGGGCCGCCGATCGGGATGCCGCCGTACACGCTCCACGGGTACAACTCCGGCGCCTCGCCGGTGTGGGGGCCGGGTTACCCGACGACCAACCTGACCGACCCGCACGCGGTCTACGGCACCATCACCAACCCGAACGCCCCGGCGAACCCGAACCGCCCGCCGGTGATGACGGTCCCGGTCGCCCCGGCGCCCAAGCCGGGCTCGGACGGCCAGCCGATGGGCGCGAACCTGAAGTTCACCCTCCCGGCCGACGCCAAGCTCTTCGTGGACGGCAAGCCGGCCGCCGGCGCCGGCCCGGAGCGCCACTTCTACACCCCGCCGCTCGCGGTCGGACAGAAGTTCTTCTACGAGGTGAAGGCCGAGATCATGGTGGACGGTAAGCTCGTGGTCGAAGAGAAGAAGATCATCGTCGAGGCCGGAGCGAACCTGACCGAAACGTTCCCGAAACTCGTCGCCGCGGCCGGCACGAACGGCACCGTCGCCGGTAAGTAAGCAGAAGGCTGAATTAAAGGCGGATTGGCCACAAAAACGCACAAAGGACACAAAAGAAAACCAGAGGGTCAGAGGACCGAGATCAGAGAACAGAAATTCGATCTTCTGCCGCTCTGTTTCTCGGTCCTTTGCTCTCGGTTTTCTTTTGTGTCCTTTGTGCGTTTTTGTGGCCAATCCGCCTTTAATTCTGATCCGCGGCGCAATTTCGTACTCGCCTGTCCCTACTCGTCGTACTTGAGCAGGAATTTCGGGTTGATCGCCTTGAAACTGAGGCGCCCGAGGTAGTCGTCGTCCACCTCGCGCAGCGGGCGCAGCACGATTCCTTCGCGCTGGGCCTTGGCGTTCAGAACGCTCGTGCCCTCGGACAGCGCGACGAGTTCGTCCACGCCGTGGCCCAGCACGAGCGTGCCGAGCTGCGGGACAGCTTCCAGCCCCATTTCGGCGACGGCGGCGAGCGCGTCCGCGTGGTCGAGGAACCGATACGCGCTCACGTCGAACACGTTAAATACGCGGAGCCCGACCTCCTTCAGTGCGTACTTGTTCTGCTGCACTCCGGGACCGATCACCTCGCCCTGAACTGCGACCTCGAACCCGCGTGCGGCGCCGATCGCGCGCAGGCGCTCTTCGAGGTTCAGGCGCTTCGCCACCCCGACGAGCGCGCTCATCGGGTCGGTCGTATCGAGGAGCATGTTCCGGCTGCACACGCCGAACTCGCCCTCCCGGATGAATGCGGTAAACGAGGTGCCGTCCAGCTTCTCCGTGAGGCAGAACTCCACGCCCTGGTACCGCGCGAGGACTTTTTCGAGCACCTGCACGCGGGTCTCGTCCGTCTTCGGCAAGAAGCCGGGGAAGCTCCCGCGCGCCCGACCGCTGGCGCCGGTCTGGGGCGGTTCCCACTTGGACACGCCCAGGGCCTCGGTCACGTCCGCGTCTTCGGTGGCGGGCGCGCCGGCGGGCAGAATGTCGAGCGGGAAACAAATGCCCTGCGACACCTGACCGCGGAGCTTGATCGTCTTGATGCGGAACCCGCTCGGGAGCACGACCGCGCCGGCCGCGTCCGTTCGCGCGGGCTTGAAGCAGTTGGGGCGCAGGAACTCGAAGTCCGCCGTTTCCGGCAGCAGGGAGTCGATTTCGCAGTACACCACTCGATCCCCGGGCTTAAATTCGCCCTTCTTGACGACGACCCACCAACCGAGAACGCGGATCTTCTCGATCGCGTCGGCGTTGGGGATCGGTTCGGCGGCGTTCACCGTCTGAATGCTGGCAAGTTTGCGCATGATAGCTCCCGGTCCGGCCCCGAGTTCGTACCGGGAAGGATAGTCGCGCCCCTGACTTGGTTCGTGCGGTTCCGTGCGGTTGTGCGCCCGGGAGTGCCTCATTCGCCCGCTTTGAATTCTTCATAAACGTACAGGCGGCAAAGGCCGGTCTCGGAACAAACAATCACTCGCCGTTCTGGTCGGTGACGACTTTATCCAGGGTGATGCCGAGTTCCCGGAGCTTGGTTCGCAGAGTGGTGCGATTGATGCCGAGTAGGTCGCTCGCTTGCATCTGGTGCCCGTGCGTGTGCCGCAGCGCACGAGCGATCAGTTCGCGCTCCACGAGCGCGATCACCCGCTTGTGAACGTCCTTTCCGCCTTCTTGAAGCATCGATTCAATCGTTGCCGCCAAATCGAACGAGAGCGGCGCATCGGGAGCGAGGGGAGCGGCCGGCGCAAGGGGTGCGTCGGCCAACCCCGGCAAGTCCGTGGGCAGGAGCGTTCGGCCCGCGGTCTGGTAAACGGCCGCCTGGATGCTGTTCTGCAACTCGCGGACGTTCCCCGGCCAATCGTAACGTTGGAGCAAATCAAGGGCTTCTGGCGCGAACCCGCGCAAGTCGCGGTTGGCTTCGCGCGCGTAGCGGAAGAGGAAATAGTGCGCCAGCTCGGGAATATCGGCCCTCCGTTCACGCAGCGCCGGGACGTGGATCGTGACCACCTTCAGCCGGTAATAGAGATCGTTACGGAACCGCCCGTTGGCGATGAGCTGCTCGAGGTGCTGGTTGGTCGCGGCGAGCACGCGGACGTGCGTCGCGATGGGTTGGCTCCCCCCGAGGCGCTCGAAGGTCTGGTCCTGGAGCACGCGGAGCATCTTGGCTTGCGCGGCGAGCGGCATGTCGCCGATCTCGTCGAGCAGGAGCGTCCCGTCCCCGCACTGCTCGAATTTGCCGATGCGCTTGCGGTCGGCCCCGGTAAACGCGCCCTGTTCGTGCCCGAACAATTCGCTCTCGACGAGCGCGTCCGGGATCGCGGCGCAGTTGAGCGCCATGAACGGGCGGGACGCACGCCGGCTGTGCGAGTAGATCGCACGGGCGACCAGTTCCTTGCCGGTTCCGCTCTCCCCCAGAATCAGCACGTTCACGTCCTGCGGGGCGATTCGCCCGATCTGCTTGCACATCTCCTGCATGAGCGGCGACCGCCCGATGATCCGATCGCCGCCCGGGTCGTCCGGGAGCGCGGCCGGCTCGCGCATGAGCCGGGCGGCCTCGAACGCGCGCCCGAGCACGCCGCTCATCTGCTCCAGGTCGAGCGGCTTGAGCAGGTAATCGAACGCGCCGTGCTTCATCGCCTCAATGGTCGTCTCGGTGGTCCCGTGCGCGGTGATGAAGATCACCGGGCGCTTCGGGTCCGCGGTCCGGATGCGCTCGAACAGATCGAGCCCGGACCCGTCCGGGAGCTGCAAATCCAGCACGATCACGTCCGGGCGCTCCTGCTCGACCCGGCGCCACCCCTCGGTGACCGTCCCGGCCGTCAGAATTTCCACATCGGGCGCGGCGAACACCCGCCGGAACGAGTGACAGATGATCGGCTCGTCGTCAACGACCAGGAGCTTCGGCATGGAGGTCTCCCGCGGCGGGTAGAGTCAGGGTGAAACACGCCCCGCCGCTGATTCGGTTGGCGGCGGTCAGCGTTCCGCCGTGATCGCGCGCGACGCGCTGGGCAATGGTCAGCCCCAAACCGGTGCCGGTCGGCTTGGTGGTCGCGAACGGGGTGAAGAGCTTGTCGGCGATCCGCGGGTCGATTCCCGTTCCGGTATCGGCGACTTCTACGGTCAGGGCGCCGTTCGGCGCCGTACTGGTGCGAACCTGCACCTCGCCGCCGGGCGGGGTGGCGTCGATCGCGTTGAGGAGCAGGTTCGTGAGGAGCGATAGGAACTGGTCGCGGTCCACGGACGCCACGGCCGCGGCGGGCGCGGGAGCCACGCGCAGGGCGACCGGTTTCGCCTCGGCGCGCCCGCGTGCGACCCCGGCGGCTTCGGCGACCAGTTCGCGGAGGTCGTACCGGTGCCGGTCGAGTACCGGGGTTCGGGCGAAGTCCAAAAGCCCCTGCACGGTTCGCTCGATGCGAACGACCTCCTGGCGGATCAGTCGGAGGTCTTCGTTCGTCAGTGGAATCGTTTGAGCCGGGCGGAGTGCTCCTTCGACCAGGAACTTGATTCCCGTGAGCGGGTTGCGGACCTCGTGCGCGATCCCCGCGGCGAGTTGACCGACCGCGGCAAGTTGCTCGGCCCGGAGCAGCCCGCGCTCTTGCTCCTGGAGCCGCTGACAGACCTCCTTGACGCGCCCGACCACGTAGTCGAGTTGTGCGTCGAGGTCCCCAATGGAGCGCGCGGCGTCCACCGTCAGCGCACCCACTTCCTGGTCCAGTTCGGCTTGGACGGCCCGGACGCGGACCGAGAGGTGCGCGGCCCGGCGCGTCAACCCGCGCGCGGTCGCGTACCCGCTCAGGAGCCCGCCGAGCGCCCCCGCCAGTCCCAGAACGATCAGCACGCGCCCGGCCCAGGTCGTCTGCGCTTCGCTCCGGGTTAACCCGGCTTCCATGCGGGCGCGCTGGCGATCGGACAGCTCGCGGACCGGCTGCAACAGTTCCCGCATCGGGTGCGCATCGGACCAGCGAATGAGGTCGGGCACGGTGCGCGCGGGGAGCGGCAACCCGTCGGGCCCGAGCCGGTGCTTGTATTCGGCGTAGTCGCGCTCGATGAGTGCGAGCAACTCTTCGTCGTCCGCGATGAGGTTGCGCCGGATGCTGTCGAACGCCGCCTCCACTTGAGCGGTATCGGCCCGCACCAGCTCGGCGCGCGCGGCGGTCGGTTCGGCGGCGAAAATGACCGAGTGGAACCGGAGGTGCCGCAACTGGACCTGGAGCTCGTCGGCCGCGTCCATTTTGGACGCATCGTGCCGGACCGCGCGCGCGAGATCGCCCTGGAGCCGGTTGATGTACCACGTACTGGCCAGGCACGCGGCCGCGACCAGCCCGCCGAGGGTGACGAGCGGCCACGAGTACCGCGCGAACAGGAACTGCTTCACGTCCGGCCCCCCGCTGTTGGAACCGTGCCAGTTGGCGCCGGTCCCATCAGGGATTCTACCGGACCGCCGCACGCGATGCCGCGCGACCCGCGCTCCGCGGCGGGTTACTTGGGATTTGCTGAGTTGGTGAGTTATTGCGAGCGACGCGGCGCGAGCCCGCACCGGCCGTTCACCAAAACGCCACGGCCCGCCAAACATTGGCGGGCCGTGGCGCGTTGCTTCGTCACTCAATCACGAGGCGTTGTAGCCGATCAGGTCCCAGCCCTTGCGGTACGTGCGGCGAATGAGCGGGGCCGCTTCCTTGATGTCGGCCTGGCACTTCTCGCCGTCGAAGTTGAACGCCTTGCCGGTGCGGATCGCCACGTTGCCGAGCAAGAACGCAGCGGTCAGCAGGCCGGCGTAGTCGAAGTTCGAGAGGGCCAGTTCCGGCTTGCCGGCCTTGATCGCCTCGACCCACTCGTTCTTCTGGCCCTGGTCGCCCTTATCGTTCGAGGGCATCGTTTCGGGCTTGGTGTTGCTGCCGGTCTTCTCGCCGGTGCTGAAGAACACGTTCGCGCCGTAGTCGTCCGGCGAGTACGCGAAGCCCTTCGTGCCGACGATGATGGAACCGCTGTCCACCAGTTTGCCCTTCGAGAGCGCGGTCGCCTGTTCGACGAGCTTGTCCGAAGGGAGCACTTTCTTGCCGTCCCTCTTGCCCTCGTACCAGTGCAGCGTGACGGGCACCAGGCCCTCGCGCTTCGGGAACTCGATGGCCGCCTGGGCGAAACTGGGGCACGTGAGCGGGTTCACGTCGCCGGCCTCGGCCGACACCTTCGTCGGGTGCCCGAGCTTCAGCCCCATGAACGCCATGTTCGCGGTGTGGCAGGCCATGTCGCCGATGGCCCCGGTGCCGTAGTCCCAGAACCCGCGCCACGCGAACGGGTGGATGCCCGCGGCGTAGGGGCGGTCCGGCGCGACGCCGAGGAACTCGTCCCAGTGAATGCCCTTCGGAACGGCGCCTTCCTTCGGCGGCTTCTGGTCCGTTACGCCGGGCGCCTGCGGCCAGATCGGGCGGTTCGTCCACACGTGGACCTCGGCCACGTCGCCGAGCACGCCCTTCTGCAGCAGCTCGGCCGCGCGGCGCAGCCCGTTCGCCGCCGTGCCCTGGTTGCCCATCTGCGTGCAGACCTTGTTCTTCTTCGCCTCGGCCCGCATCAGGTGGGCTTCGTACACGTCGTGCGTGAGCGGCTTCTGGCAGTACACGTGCTTCCCGGCCCGCATCGCGAGGATGCTGACGACCGCGTGGTTGTGGTCCGGCGTGGACACGGTGAAGGCGTCGATGTTCTTGAGCAGCGCGGTGTCGTCGAACAGCTTGCGGAAGTCCGTGAAGGTCTTCGCCGCGGCCCACTTCTTCGCCTTCGGCGCCAGCTTGCTCTCGTCCACGTCGCACAGGGCGACCACGTCCATCAGCTTCGCGGCCTGCTCGATGTCACTGTCCCCCTTCCCGCCGACGCCGACGCCGGCGACGCGGAGCTTCTCGTTCGCGCGGTACACGCGGGCGGAGGACACCGCCGGCGCGAGGTGGAAGTAGCCGAGCGCGGCAGCGGACGCGGCGAGCGCCTGGCGCCGGGTGATCCGACGGGTCGTCATGTGAGGGTCTCCAACCAACCGTTTTGGGAAGCGAGCGTGGGAGAAGCTGTGGAGCAAGTGCCCCGTGGGTGGCTTCGGAGAATGAGTCTAAGCCCGGCCGCGGCAGGGGGCAACGAGAAAGGTATCAGAACGAAATCGCCCACTGCGCCGGTCGTGCCGGCTGAAGCGCCCGCGCACGAATCACCGACGGTAACGGGACTTTGCGCCGAGATTTCGGGTTCTCCGGGCCGCCGCTATCCGGGTTGTGGGTTAAGTTTGCGGCGTGCGGCGGTTGGGCGGGAGCTTGCCTTGACGGGTTCTCAGGACCGGCTATAATTCGCCAAGCATCAACGGATTGATGCACCGACCTTTATGGCTCAGAGGAGCCACGGCACCACTCGAGATTCCCCACCCCCAATACGGCGCGACTCAGGCACACTCGCTCTTGCCCGTTCCGTTCCCGGCCTCCCCCGGTAGTACCCCCGGGTACTCCGAACCGAGGACAGGTAACACACGAGAACTGCAAGACACAATGCCGGTTCGCCAAGCTCCACCAGCACGGGGTTCCAGGGTCCGCTCGACGTCCGCCAAGGCCGACCGACCGCTTTCAGTGAAAAAGTCAAAATGACAAGTGGCGAATGGATGACGGATCGTTCTCCATTTTGAACTTCTCATTTTCAACTTTGCACGTTGAAAGGTGTCCCGTGCCGTCCGACCAGGTGGAGCTTACCAAACAGGTCAAAGCCGCTAGCGACATCGTCGCCGTGGTCGGTTCGTACATCAACATCATCCCGGCCGGCAAGATCTTCAAAGCCGTCTGCCCCTTCCACGCCGACACCCGCCCGTCCCTCGACATCGATCCCCAGCGCCAGCGGTACAAGTGCTGGGCGTGCGAGGCCCACGGGGACGTCTTCGCCTTCACGATGTTTCAGGAGAAGGTCGGGTTCAAGGAAGCGCGGGCTATACTCGCGGCGAAGGCCGGAATCAAGCTCGACGAGCAACAATCGCCGCAGGACCACCACCGCACCAAGTTGCTCGAAGTGATGCGCTGGGCGCAGTCCAAGTACGCCTACCAGTATTTGGAGGCCGACGAGGGTGCGGCCGCCCGCAAGTACATAGGCGAGCGCAAGCTCGCCGGCAAAACCGTCCGCGACTTCGGGATCGGGTTCGCGCCGATTACCGGGGACTGGCTCGCGAAGCTCGCGCTGGCCGAGCGCGTGCCCATTGATACGCTCGTTGAGGTGGGGCTGATCGCCCCCCGCGACGGGAGCCGCGGGCACTACGACCGGTTCCGCGACCGGGTGATGTTCCCGATCAAGGACGTGCGCGGACAGGTGGTCGGGTTCGGCGGCCGGATCATGCCGAACAACCCCTTAGCCGCCCGCGGACCGAAGTACTACAACTCCGCTGAAACCCCCCTCTTCCACAAGAGTGAATTGCTGTACGGGCTGGACCTCGCGCGCCACGCCAACGCGGGCTACATCGCGGTGGTCGAGGGCTACACCGACGTGATGATGGCGCACCAGTGCGGCGTCCCGCAAGTGGTCGCCACGATGGGCACCGCGCTGAACCCCAAGCACGTCGCCCAGCTCCGGCGCTACGCCCCGAAGGTCGTTCTCCTGTACGATGCGGACGCGGGCGGGTACACCGGCGTCGACCGCGCGCTGGAAATGTTCGTCTCGCAGGACGTGGAACTCGCGGTCGCGACGCTCCCCGAGGGGCTCGACCCGTGCGACTTACTGGTGCGCCCCAACGGAATCGACGCCTTTAAAGAGGTACTGACATCGGCGGCGGACGCGCTCGATTTTAAACTGAACAAGCTTTTGGAGCGCGACCCGGTACCCTCAATTGAAACGAAGCGGCGCATCACGGACGACATCCTCGGCATCATGGCGTCCGCCCCCCCGATCCCCGGGGCCGCGGCCCAGATGAAACGGGAACTGATTATCACCCGGCTCTCGCACCGGCTCGGCTCGAAGCAAGAAACACTGTGGGCGCGGTTCGGAGAACTGCGCAAGGCCCACGAGCAGAAAGAGCGCGAAACCGAACAGAAAGAGCGCGAACAGAGGGGCCGCGAGGGGCGCCCGACACCCACGGTGCGGCCGGACGCGATCCTCCCGACGAACGAGCGCCCCCGGGGCGGGTCAAAAGCCGGTCCCGCGGCCGCGGCCGAGAGGCAACTGGTCGAACTGCTGCTCGCCGACTCGACACTGGTACCGGCAGCCGCGGCACGATTGGCCCCGGAGGAGATCACGCACAGCGGCCTGCGCCGGCTCCTCACCGAGCTGTTCGCGGCGCAATCGGCCGGTATGGTGCCCGATCTGGAAGCGCTCCGCGAGCGCCTCAACGACCGGCCCGACCTGTTCGACGCGGCCCAAACGCTCCAGTTCGTCGGCCAGCAGATGCAGGACCGCGAACAGTGGTTGACCCGACTGCTGAAGCGGTTCAACGAGATGAAGGCCGAAGAGGAAGCGAAGAAAGCCAAGGAACTGATGTCCGGCGCGAGTGACGAGGAGACGATCGAACTGCTCCGCCGCATCCAGAAAACGCAACCACCAAAGCGCCCGAAAAACGGAAACAACGGAAGCCCCGAAGACGACCCGGGCCAGCAGGCGACCCCCGCGGCGTAACCGCCCGGGGCCGCCGACACGAGCCACCCAAGTTTCGCACCACGAGTTTCAGAACCACCCGCCGCAGCAGCCATTGACGGCTCGACGCGGACGACCAGCGTGGGAGGGGTTCGGATGGACTGGAAGAACGACGAGGTCCTCAAGGCCCTGATCGAGAAGGGTAAACAGAGCGGCACGCTCACCTACGACGAGGTGAACGCCGCGCTCTCGGCCGACGCCGAGCCCGAGCGCCTGACCGAGATCACCGAGCTCCTCGATCAACACGGCGTGAGCCTGATCGACGCGGACGAGGAGGCCGAAGACACCCCGGCCGTGGCGGTGGACGCCATCATCGCCGACCCGGAATCGTCCGCGTTCGAGGACTCCGACGGCGACGGGCGGCACATCGACGACCCGGTCCGCATGTACCTGACCCAGATGGGCCAGATCGACCTGCTGGACCGCCGGCAGGAGGTCTCGCTCGCGATGAAGATCGAGCTCACGCGCCGCCGGTTCCGGCGCAAGGTGCTCGAGTGCGACTACGCGATGCGGCAGGTCGTCGAGACCCTCAAGCGCGTGCACAGTGGCGACCTGCCCTTCGACCGCACGATCAAGGTCTCGCAGACCGAGAACCTCGAAAAGGACAAGATCCTCGCGCGGATGCCGCACAACCTGCGGACCCTCGAACCGCTCATGGAGGGCAACGTCGAGGACTTCCAGCGGCTCGGGGACGACCGCACCCCGGCCCCGGAGAAGGACGAACTCCGCGAGCGCCTCCGGCTCCGCCGCCGCAAGACGGTGACGCTCGTCGAGGAGCTGTCGATCCGCACCCAAAAGGTGCAGCCGCTGATGAAGAAGCTGGAGCAGATCAGCCAGCGGATGGACGAACTCGAAGCGGAGATCGAAACCCTCAAGGGCAACCGCACGGCCAAGGAAGAGCGCGCGAACCTGGAGAAAGAGCTCCAGGACCTGATGCTCATCACGCTCGAAGAACCGGCCAGCCTGCGCAAGCGGGTCGGCATCATGAAGCAGCGGTTCACGGAGTACGAGCAGGCCAAGCGCGACCTGTCCGGCGGGAACCTCCGGCTCGTGGTCAGCATCGCCAAGAAGTACCGCAACCGCGGGCTCTCCTTCCTCGACCTGATCCAGGAGGGCAACACCGGCCTCATGCGGGCGGTAGACAAGTACGAGCACCGGCGCGGGTTCAAGTTCAGCACCTACGCGACGTGGTGGATCCGGCAGGCGATCACGCGGGCGATCGCGGACCAGGCGCGGACGATCCGCATCCCGGTCCACATGATCGAGACCATGTCGAAGCTCCGCAACGTCTCGAAGCAACTGCTCCAGGCGCTCGGGCGCGAACCCACGATCGAGGAGACCGCGAAGGCCGCGAACATCTCCTACGAGGAGTGCAAGCGGGTACTGAAGATCAGCCGCCAGCCGATCAGCCTCGACCGGCCAGTGGGCGAGAGCGAGGACTCGTACTTCGGCGACTTCATCGAGGACAACTCGGTCGATAGTCCGGTGAACGCCGCGACCAACGAGATGCTGAAGGACAAGATCGAGGGCGTGCTGAAGACGCTCACGTACCGCGAGCGCGAGATCATCAAGCTGCGCTACGGCCTGGGCGACGGCTACACGTACACGCTCGAAGAGGTCGGCCGCATCTTCAAGGTGACGCGCGAGCGCGTGCGCCAGATCGAGGCGAAGGCCGTCCGCAAGTTGCAGCACCCGGTCCGCAGCCGGCAACTCGAAGGATTCCTTGACGGGCTGAAGAACAAGACGTGAGATCCGGCTTTCGGGTACGCGGCCGGCGCGGGCCGACTGGTCGAGATGAAGGCGCCCGAGAGCGCCCGACCCTCACCAGCCGGCCCGCGCCGGCCGCGGCATTTCAGGGTATTGGCGACCGGCGCGACACGAGCCCTGTGCCACAAAACAAAAGAGGGCTTCAACATCGGTTGGCACGCCCGCACCACCAGCAAGTTCACGTTGGCCGTGCGCCTTTAATACAATGCCCGCAAAGGAGCCGCCATGTCGTCTGTTACTTCTGCGCTTCGCGAGTGCCACCGACTCCGAGTTCACCTCCGCAACCTCCAGGCCGAAATCGATCGCGGGCCGCGCGTGCTCCAGGGGTACCAGGACGATTTGGACACCGCGCGTCAGTCCCATAAGGATCACCACGACTCCATCACAAAACTCAAACTCAAACAGCGTGAGGACGAGGGCAGCCTGAAACAGACCGAGACGCGCCTCGCAAAACTGGAAGACCAACTCACCGGGATCAGCGTGCAGAAGGAGTACGCCGCAAAACAGTCCGAAATCGTTCAGGCGCAAGCGAAGAAGGGCGAGCTGGAAGACGCCATCCTCGCCACGATCATGGAACTCGAAGAGAGGACCGCCGCGATCCCGGCCGTCGAGCAGGTATGGGCACAGGCGCAAGCCGACTTCAAGCAGTTCCAGATCGAAGCGGCCGAGCGGCTGGAGGGCATGAAGGGCGACCAAGAAGTGTGTACCGCGGACCTGGCCCGCACCGAGGCGACGCTCCCGCCCGACGTGAAACCGACCTACGACAACATCGTGAAGACAAAGGGACCGGACTCGTTCGCCGCATCAAAAGCCCGGGTGTGCCAGGGGTGCCGCACGAGCATGACCGAATCGCAGTTCATTGCCCTGCGCAACGGTACCTTCCGCACCTGCGCCAGTTGCGGCCGGATGCAGTACCCGGTGGAGTGACGGGCGTTTTCGGACCGCTCGCCCGAACAGGTCGTAACGCGGAGCACCAGCCGTGACCAAGTGGCAGTACACAACGGCT
The DNA here is from genome assembly GCF_017939745.1 of Gemmata palustris. Classification (NCBI taxonomy): domain Bacteria; kingdom Pseudomonadati; phylum Planctomycetota; class Planctomycetia; order Gemmatales; family Gemmataceae; genus Gemmata; species Gemmata palustris. The sequence continues at coordinate 1,873,772 of NZ_JAGKQQ010000001.1, forward strand.
CAGTTTGTCACCCGAGGACTTGGGAACGAGTCCGGCGCCGGCGACCTGGAATCGGCCCTCAACCAGCTCGGCGCCGAGGGGTGGGAGCTCGTCTCGTCCACGGTCTACCACAACGTTGAAGCGGAGCAGGACGTGCTGCTGCTCTGCTTCAAGCGCCCCGCACCACCCGCGTCCACCGCGCAGCCGTCCTGACGCAAAGACGCGCGAACGGCAGGACCGGCAGGTGTGCGATCAGCTGCAGCCGGCCGGTGGCCTTTGCGAACGGCGCGAGCCCGAACCACCGGCTTCTTCTGTTTGCTCACGCGATTTGGCACCCAGGGCTCCGCCCCTTACTTCTTCGCCGGTTGACGGAACCCGCGCTCGTCCGCGTCCTTGGGGTCGGTCGAGACCGGCCCGTCCCGCCACAGCCAGCGCATCATCTCCGGCAGGATCGCCCCGCCGAACTTCTGCCCGTGGTTGTTCATGCCCCACGAGTAGTTCACATCGTACCCCTTCTTCGTCAGCGCCTTCATCAGCCGCACGTTCTGGTAGAACCAGTCCATCTTCTCATCGTACTTCCCGCCCCGGAGCCCGCGGTTGTCGTTGCGCCCGTCGCACAGGTACACCCGGAGCGGCTTCTTCTCGGCTTCCAGAACCTTGTCCGCGTACACGTGTCCGCCCCGCAGGTTGACGAAGCTGCCGACGTTGCTCAGCACCTTGCGGAACTGGTCCGGGCGCTCCCACGCCACGGTGAACGCCGCGATCGCACCCGAGCTCGACCCGCCGATCCCGCGCATCTCCGGGTCTTTTGAAAGGTTGTAATCTTTCGCGAGGGCCGGTATCAGCTCGTCCGTGATTACTCGGGCGTATTTGTCGTCCAGCGAGTTGTACTCGGTCGGCCGGTTGGTGTTCCGGTCGCCCCAATCCCGCGGGGTCGGCTCGGGCTGGTCCGGCTTGCGGCCCGGGTTGATGAACACCCCGATCATCACCGGAATTTCTCGACGGTAAATCAGGTTGTCCATCACGTTCTGTGCCCGCACGTCCCCCTTCTCGTCTTTGAACGCCTGCCCGTCCTGGTACACCATGAGCGCGGCCGGAACCTTCGGATCGTACTGCGCGGGCACGTACACCCAGTGCGTGTGCTGGGTGCCGGGGTAAACCGCGCACGGGAGCGTGAACGGCCCCTTAATCTCGCCCTTCGGAACGCCCTCTTGGGGCAAGGAGTCGGGGCCGAGCCGGTACTGGGAGTCCGGGTTCGGGGGCTGCGCGGAGGCCGGTGGTTGCCCCGTCGCGTGCGCGAGAGTCACGACGGCGGCTCCGGCGAGTCCGAGGCCGATCGCACAGACCAGCACGGTTCTCATTCGATACCTCCCGACAGTGGAGAAACGGTCAGTAGAAGTGGTGTAGAAGTTCTGTGCCCTGTGGGTACGAGAGCCGCACTCGAATCACCTCGACCGTACCGCGCTCGGCGGTGCCCGAAGAAAGCGGAAATACGCGCGACGTTTCGTGCCCGTTCGCATCTCGTGAGGTACGCGGCTCGAGATCGCGGGCGTGCCGTCGATAGAATGACGACCGCTTCACAAAACTGCGGCACACGGGGCAAAATCGATTTCCGTGTGACCGTGGTTCATTCACCACACAACGAGACCCTCATGCGACGCTCTCCCGTCCCGGTCGCGGTGGCGCTCCTTCTCACGGGGCACCTCTCCGCGGTGAGCCGCGCTGCAGACCCGCCCAAACCACCGGTCAAGATGACCGCCCAGGAGGACCACAAGCGGATGCTGGAACTCCTGAAGATCAAGGAGATCCGCCGCGGCGCCGACGGCAACCCGAAATCGGCCAACGCCGCGAACCTGGACGAGTCGAAGGCCAACCCGTACCCGGACCTGCCCGACCCGCTCGTGATGAAGGACGGCACGAAGGTGACCGCCGCGCTGTGGGCGAAGCGCCGGGCCGAGATCATCGAGGACTTCGACCGCGAGGTATACGGCCGGGTGCCCAAAAACACCCCCAAAGTGAAGTGGGAGGTGACCGCCACCGAGAAGCAAACGGTCGGCGACGTGCCGGTCGTCGCCAAGAAGCTCGTCGGTCACGTCGACAACTCCGCGTACCCGCTCGTCACCGTGGACATTCAATTGACACTGACCACGCCCGCGGATGCGAAGGGTCCGGTACCGGTAATCATGGAGTTCGGGTTCAACTTCGGGGGCAAGGGGCCGGCGCCCAAGGCCGGCGGTCCCCCGAGTTGGCAGCAGCAAGTTCTCGCGAAGGGGTGGGGCTACGCGATCATCACCCCGACGAGCGTTCAGGCCGACAACGGGGCGGGGCTGACGACGGGAATCATCGGGCTGTGCAATAGGGGGCAGCCCCGTGCGGTCGACGATTGGGGCGCGCTGCGGGCCTGGGCTTGGGGCGCGAGCCGGGCGCTGGACCACTTCGAGACCGACCCGGCGGTGGACGCCAAGCGCGTCGGCATTGAGGGGCTGTCCCGGTACGGGAAAGCAGCTATCGTCACGATGGCTTACGACGAGCGGTTCGCGATCGGGTTCATCGGGTCGTCCGGCGCGGGCGGCGCGAAGCTCCACCGCCGCGACTACGGGGAGAAGGTGGAGAACGTCGCCGGGACCGGTGAGTACCACTGGATGGCCGGGAACTACATCAAGTACGCCGGGCCGCTCACGGCAAAGGATCTTCCGGTGGACGCCCACGAGTTGGTCGCGCTGTGCGCCCCGCGGCCGGTACTCATCAGCGTCGGGTCCCTCCAGGTCGAGGGCGGGTGGATCGACGCACGCGGCATGTTCATGGCCGGAGTCGCGGCCGAGCCGGTGTACAAGCTGTTGGGCAAGAAGGGCCTGGGTACCTCGGAGTTCCCGGCGCAAGAGACGGCCCTCACCGACGGCGAAATCGCCTTCCGCCAGCACGCGGGCGGGCACACCACCGGCCCGAACTGGCCGACCTTCCTGAAGTTCGCCGACCGGTACCTGAAAGAACCGGCCGCGCCCAAGCCACCGACGGCCGACAAGTGATACCGAATCAACTGAGAATGGCACGTCCTGGAGCAAGAGGTCTTGTAGCGGCGAACGAGTCGAGGCTCTCAGATCAACGAAGAGGTTATCCGAACGCTCCGTTCACCCGAATCCCTGTTCGGCGCCCGCGCTTCAAACATTGGTGCGTGCGGCGCGCAAACGAATATCACATCCCCGCCGTTGGTGTTCGAGCGGCACAAATCGACTTAAACAGGCCCGAATACCGTTCTCGCGTTCTCGCGCCTTCGGGAAAATTCTTTCGAGTTTTTCCGAAGTGTTCGGTACCCAGCAGGAACTATTCTGGCGTCGGTACTCGGTCGGAGGGGGCAATGGCTGGGTCATCCCGAGGGTTGTTCGGCTTCGTCGCCCGGTTGCGCCCGTCGCTGTCGGCCGATTCCGACGCGGACCTCCTGGAACGGTTCGTCCGAACCGCCGACCAGACCGCGTTCACGGGTCTGGTTCAGCGCCACGGGGCGATGGTTCTCTCGGTGTGCCGCCGGCGATTGGGAGCCGAGGCCGACGCGGAAGATGCGTTCCAGGCCGTGTTCCTCGCCCTGGCGACCTCGGCCGCAACGATACGGCAGCGCGAGTCCTTGTCCGGCTGGCTGTACCGGGTGGCCCATCAGATCGCCCTGAAAGCCGCCGGTCGGCGCGCCCGGCGCCCCGTCGCAGCGCTCCCGACGAGCGAGGTGCCGATGCCCGAATCACAACTCCCAGTGTGGGAAGCCGACGAGCTGAAGACCGTCATTGATGCGGAAGTCGCCGGCCTGCCGGATAAACTCCGGGCGGTCATCGTGCTGTGCCTGATCGAGGGCCGGACCAACACGGAAGCGGCCGCGGCGCTGGCGGTGCCCACCGGCACGGTCGATTCCCGGCTCAGCGCGGCGCGAAAAACCCTTCAGGCCCGGTTGACGCGCCGCGGGGTGGCGGTCGGGGCCGGGATCGCGCTCGAACAACTGCTCGGCGGACCGGTAGAAGCGGCCGGCCCGCGACTCACAGAACTGTTTACCAGCACTATTTCGGCGGTGCTCACCGAGGCCGCCGGACCGGGGGGCGGGGCAGTCTCGCCCGCGGTAATCGAACTCGCACGAGGAGTAACTGTAATGACGACGAATCTTCGAGTTTTCGCAACACTGGGCCTCGTATTGGGGCTGTTGGGGAGCGCGGGCGCGGGGTTCTACCTCACCGCGGCCGACCCGGTGGCACCTCCGGCGAAAGCCGCCGACCGCCCCCTCACCCCGGAACTCGTCACCGCTCCACCGGCCGCGAAGCCCGCTGTGCCCGAGGCGAAAGCGGATGTGAACGCAACCGGAGAGGCCGCGCTGCTCAAACTGGTGGGGGCAGGACTCGCCCCCGAGGGCGCGACGGTAGAGGAGGTTCTTGCCAAGATTGAGCAACAAACTGGCCTCATCGTCCGCGTCGATATCGCCGCGTTCCGGCGAATTGGTGTAATCAGCCCCGCTGGGGGTGCGGATGGAAATGCTTTCCCAACGAATGCACTGAAAACGATTTACGACACCAAGATTGTGCTCCCATCGCGCGCGGAGAAGTTATCGCTGCGTGACGCTCTCGTGGATGCCCTGGCACAGGTCCGGTTGGAGCACCCCTGCACGTATCAGATTCGAGGAACACAACTGGTCATCGTGCCGGCCTACGTTCCCGCGGTTCGCCCCGGAGTCAATCCACTCGATCACACCGATGATGATGTAGAAACAATCAATTTACAAATGTCTAGCGAACAAATTTACGGTGGGGTGGTGAGCGTTTCGGCCGAACACAAGCCACTGGCCGATATCCTCGCCGACCTGCGGAAGCAAACCGGGGCGAACATCGTGCTGGACCCACGGTGCGAAACTCAGGACAAGAAACCCGGGTTGACAGTAACCCTGAACGACGTGCGCCTGTACGACGCGGTGCGGGTTCTCGCGGATATGGCGGAACTGAAAATGGTGTATGCGGGGAACATCTACTACGTCACGACCGCTGCAAACGCGAAGACGTTCCAACCGCCCGTACCGCGCCAACCCATACTACAAACGCCTCCATTTAACCCGCAGCCGAACCCCGGTGGAGTTGGTGGTGGGCCGGGTCGGTAGGCGACGTTCGTCACTCGTTGACGCGAAAGTGTAGTCCGCTCGCTCCGCGAGCGGGGCTTTGGCTTCCAGAGCAGTTAGCGAGTCGCATCGAACCAAGCGAACCGCTCGCGGAGCGAGCGGACTACACTTTCGCAAGGCACACAAAAGTCACGGCCGGCGCAGAAGCGCCGGCCGTTGCGTTTCAGTCGAGCGCGTGGGCGGTTGCTACTTGACCAGCTCCTTGTCCAAGTACGCGGCGACCTTCTCGGCCCAGAGCTTGCCGTGAGCTTTCAACCCTTTGGGGCTGAAGTGAATGCCCTTTCCGCCCTCGTCCCGGTTGTCGCCGGTGAGGGTGTCGGTGTCCGGCCCCTCGAACGCGACGCCGGTCTCCCACAACTTCTTTTGTCCCGCGCGCGGGTTCGGGAACGAGACCTGATTGGGGTTGTGGTACGAGACCTGCGCCACGAACCACGGTACCTCCCAGCCGGCTACCCTGCGGGTCTCCCGAATCAGGGCCGTCATCTTGCGGGTGTACTCCTCGGCCGGCATCCCGACGTCCGATTCGCCCTGGTGCCACAGCACCGCTCGGAACCCGTTCGGCCCGAATTGGTTCATGCGCCCCGTGGTCCAGCGGCACAGTTCGCCGCCCGGCGCCCACTGGTTGACGCTCGTCCCGGAGTGCCCGGTCGAAGCGACACCGATGGGAACTTGGTACTCCTCGAACAGCGCGTCACCGAACGCCGGCCAGTAACTCCCGCCGGAGGTGTTGTCGTGAACGCCGGGCTGCGGGTCGTCGCCGAGCTGCCAGCCGCTGCCGCTAAATGAGGACACCATCCCGGACTTTTGCTGGATCCGCTCTTGACCGCAGTTGGTGGAGTTGGACTGGCCCGCCCCGATAAAGATTTCGCCGACCCCGACGTGGTCCACACTCATCTCGCCCACGACTTTACCGTCCTTCAGCGCGCGAACCTCGACCTTGTACCACCCCCCGGCGGGTGCCGGGACCGTGGCCTCGAAGGATCGTGCTTTGTCCGCGAGCGGAACCTCGCGCCACTGATCGGGCAGCATCCCCTGGAGCGGCTTCCCGGTGGTGCGAATTTCCAACCGGTCGTAGGCCGAGCGCATCCGCCCGCGAACGACCACCGCGCCCTGGAGCTTGGTCTTCCGCTGGAACACCTGGTAATCCGTTGGGGCGTCCAGAGTCAGGTCGGTCGCGAGCGCCGGCTTGGCCCCGGTGAGGTCGCCGAGTTTGCCCGCTTCGGTCGCGTCGGTCAGCCCGATCTCAACCGTGATGACGCGCTTTTCTTTGGGCGCGAGGAACGCCTCCCAAACCTGGTACTTCCCCTCCCACGGCCCCCAAAGTTTACTCGCGCCCGTCAGTTTCATCTTGGCGCGCCCCGCGAACCAGGTGGTGGTCCCCCACCCCGCGCCCTCGGGGGCACCGGCGTCTTTCGTGACGGGCAGTTTCGACCACTCGTCTTTTTCGTTCCGCACCCCCGTCACCGACGTGTCCATCACGACGAAGAGTGGCATCCCCTGGTCGGACCGGTTCTCGGCCGTCCAGGTGATCTTGTTCGCAGCGAAGTCGTACTGGATCGCGGCCTTGTCGCACTGGGCGGTGATGGTCGTGGGGGCGGACTGTTTGATGTCGAACGGGAGCGGGTACCCGGGCAGGAAATAGACGCCGCGCGACACGTTGATGTTGGCTTTCAGCACCTCCACCCCGTCGATGCGGAGGCTCGGCATGCACCCGTCCGAATCGACCGTCGCTTCGTACAGTTCGGTCTGAACGACGCGCGCGGGGCCGGACCGGGTGACGATAACGGCCCCCGGCGTCAGCACGGGTTTCGGAACCTCGGCGCTGATGGTCGGTTCCAGGGTGAACTGCACGCGGTTGTAAGTTTTCGCCGCGCTCTCCCAGACCTGGGACCGGAACTCCGAGAACGGCCCCCAAATTTTGGTCGCGGGGTCTTCCGTCAGGTCCGTCACCTTGAGCGCCGCGCGCCCGGCGAACCAAGTCGTCGTTCGCCACTTCGGGTCGAGCGGATCGGCCTGGGTTCGGGCCGCGGGGACCGAGAGTTGTTCGCCCTTATCGTTCGCCACGTCGTGAACCGCGCCCGAATCGAGCAGGAGGTAATACGGCACGGTGTCGTCGGTCGCGTTGTTCGCGGTGATCGTGAGCGCGTTCGCGCTGAACTCGTAGCGGATGCTAAATTGACCGTTCTTCGCCTCAATGACGTTCGGGGCGGTCTGCTTCACGTCGGTCAACTTGACCAGCCCGTGGTGCCCGGCCTTTTCGTAGTAAAAGTACCCGCCGCGCGCGATCGTCTGCCCGCCCGCGAGAGCGGCCCCGTTCCGAAGGAACTCGACGCCCGCGACCCGGAAACTGCTGAGACAGCCGTCCGCCTTGTCGATCAGGGCTTCGTACTTGGCCGTTTGAACCTGCAGCCCCTCGGCGCCGGCGGTGATGACGACTTTCGGGTTGGGCCGAGGAGCGTTTGGCCCCGCCGGGGTACCCGGAGCACCCGGAGCGTTCGCATCCGGCCCCGGTTCGACGGGACCGGGCGTTTGTTCGGTGCGCGGGAGTTGTACCGTTTGTTTGGGGGCCGGCCAGACCACGTAGCCGACGGCCCCGACGACCCCGATCAGCGCCAGCACCGCCCCGATCGCGATCCACCGGCGCCCCGATCGGCGCTCGGGGGGCGCTTCGACCGGCGCGGGTTTCGTGGTGCGCTTCGTCCGTTTGGTCGCGACCTCGGCGAGCGTCGCGCGCAAACGAGCGGCGCTGTCCTGGTCGCTCGCCGAGATCCCGACAACGACCTTCTGTTCGCTGGCGTCGGACAACCACGGCGCGAGCGCCGCGATCACCTCCCCCGGGGTCTGGTAGCGGTCCTCGGGCTTCTTCGCCAACATCTTCGCGACGATCTGGGCCAGTTCCGGCGGGAACGTCCGGTCCTCCGCGGCGAGGTCCGGCGCCGGCTTCATCTGGTGCTGGGCCAGTTTCTGGGACGTGGTTCCGCGGAACGGCGGTTTGCCGGTCACGAGCGCGTAGAACGTCGCCCCGAGGCTGTAAATGTCGGCCCGGATGTCGATCTGGTCGTCACCGAGCGCCTGTTCGGGCGCGAGGAAATCGACCGTGCCGACGATCGCGCCTTTGTCCAGCATCTCGGTGAGATTGTCGCCCTCGCTCGTCAGCGACCGGGCCAGCCCCATGTCCAGGATTTTGACGGTGCCGTTCGAGGCCAAAATGAGGTTGGCGGGCTTGATGTCCCGGTGAATAAACCCCTTCTCGTGCGCGTGTTGGAGACCGGCCGCGGCCTGTGCGATGTACCCCACGGCCAGCGAGGGCGCGACCGTGGCCCCGCGCTCGAGGAGCTGGTCGAGCGTGCGCCCCTCGACGAATTCGAGCGCCAGATAGTGGACCTCGCCCTGCTGGGCCACGTCGTGAATCCGAACGATGTTCGGGTGATCGAGGGCGGCCGCGGCGCGGGCCTCGCGCATGAACCGCTCGACACTCACTTTTTGGTCGGGACCGCGCTGGGAGCGGAGCACCTTGAGCGCGACGCGCCGACGAAGGGTGCCGTGTTCCGCGAGGTACACCGCGCCCATCCCCCCCTGCCCGAGCACGTCTTGAATGACATACGGCCCGAGCCGGAAGCCCTTGTGCCGCCCGGCGAGGAGCTGTTTCGCCTGGAACCGCGTGAGGAGCCCCTGGCGGACCAGGAGTTCGGCCGCCCGAATCGGCTCGTCCGGGAGGTCGCGTATTTGGGCCAGGCGCTCCTCGAGAGCGCTCGGCGGCGTGTGAATCCCGCTCCCGCGAATGAGAGCGAGGAGCTCCGCGGTTGTGGCCGGCAGAGGTAGTGCAGGCATTTTTATTGTCACGCGAGAAAGGTGCGGGAACCGCGAGAAGACGGGCGACATGTCCGCGGTTTATCGTCCCGAAACATAGCTTACCTTTTCCGATCGTGCTGCCGCAATAATTATCTGTGGGGAGCACGAGAGCGATCGAAGGGCCGTTTATACGGTCCGCGAAACCGCCGATCCGCGCCCCAGCTTCCGCACGAACACGCCCCACCGCCCCAACGTCAAAACGTGAACCACGAGAGGCAAAAAAGCTCTGTGGGCCACGCGCACGATGCGCGTGGCCCACAGAGCTTCTGCGTTACACGGTCGCCCACTCAGATCCGGTCGAGCGAGTCGATCCAGTTCTGGAAGTCCTTGAACGTGGTCTCGTCGAAATACTCTTTGCCCGATTCCTTCATCTCGCGGAAGATCACCGGGAACCGCTTCTCGATGAGCAAGTTCTTGTGCTCCACGATCTCCTTGATGAGCGGGTCTTTGTCCCCGCCCGTAATGAAGAACGACAGCGGTTGGTTCGCCACGTTGTCCTTGGGCGCGGTGCCGAGCGTCGCGCCCACGGTACAAACCCCGCGGAACACGTCGCGGGCGTTGAACCCCACGTAGAACGCCATCTGCCCGCCGCTCGCCATGCCGTGGGCCACGACGCGGGTGCGGTCGATCGTGTACTGACCGAGCACCGTTTTCACGTCCTGTACCACGAGTTCCGTTTCGCTCGCGACCCACCCGTCGGCGCCGTTGGACTTCGGTCCCATCACGATGAAGTGATTGTCCTCGGCGAAATCGCGGAAAGTCTTGGACATCTTCTCGCCGTCCTTACCGCCCTGCCCGGCCGGGTGGAACCACACGATCAGCCCGTGCGACACGTTCGGGTCGTAGTTGTCCGGGATGTACACCCAGTACTCGCGCCCGAGCGCCTCGTTGGTCCGCGTCAGGTACCCCGTTTCGACCTTCGGCTTGTCCTTCTTCTCGTCTTTCTTGTCGCCCTTCTTCTCGTCTTGGCCACCCGCGTCCGCGCGCACGTCGCTCAGGCCCTTCGGCGGGAACGGGTCTTTGGGGAACGGGTCTTTGGGCGGGTCTTTCGGCTTGGGCTGCCCCTCGAGCGCCTTGCCCGCGGAGGACGGCAGCGGGAGCTTTTCCGGCACTTCGTCGGGCACCGGGGTGAGCTTCGCGGACACCGTTTCGACCTTTCCGCCCTCCTTCCGCTTCACCTCCACCTTGACCTCGACGCCGGGCGTGAGGGTTTGGATCGCCGCCAGGAACGTGGCGCGGTTCTGAACGGGTTGCGCGGTCGCGCCGAACTTCATGATGCGGTCGCCGACCTTGATCCCCGCGGCCTCGGCCGGGCTCTTCGGGTACACGAAGCGGACCTCGACCCCCGGACCCGGGTCGTCCCGCATCGGCAGGATGCCGAGGTACGCTTTGACGTATGCGGTCGTCGTGCCGAGCAGCTTGATCCCCTTGAACTCCATCTCCTTGTCGCCGCGCACCGCTTTAAGCGCGATCTCGTCGCCCTCGTACAGCGGCCCCAAAATGTGCTGGAGGGCCGAATAGTCTTGGACCTTCTTGCCGTTGAGTTCGACGATCTTGTCATTGACCTGGAGCCCGGCTCGTGCGGCCGCGGAGTCCGGTTGAATGGCCCCGATCACGGCCGGGTTGTACACTCCCTCGCCCTTGGGCTGCACCCCGAGCAACCCGCGGCGCAAGTCCTGTCCCGCCTTCAAACGCGGCAGCGACGCGAGAACGTCTTCCAGCGGGACCGCGAACCCGATCCCGCCGTCGTACACGTCCACTCCGGCCGTCTCGCCCTCGGCGCGGTTCGAGGCGGGAACGATGACACCGTACACGCGCCCCTCGATGGAGACGAGTGCCCCGCCGTAGTTCACGGGCGAGGTCTTCGCGTCGGTCTGAATCGCCTTGCCCCAAATGCGGTTGGTCGCGCTCACGATGCCCGCGCTCATCGACGGCGGGTGGTCCACGCTGTTGTCGAGCGTGCGCCCGAGCGACAGCCCCCACTGACCAATTTCGACGTCCTTTTTCGGGACCGCGTCGGGAACGGGCAGGTCTTTCAGCTCGATCTTGAGGAGCGTGAGCATGCGCGACTGGTCGTTGGCGACGATCTTCGCGACGACACGGTCGCGCCCGGGCACGGTCACGAAGATGTTGGCGGGTTTGTTCGCGAAGTTGAACGCGCTGGAGATGATGAACCCGTCCGGGGAGACGACCAGCCCCGTGGTCGGCCCGACACCCTTGCGGATGCCCGGCCCGGCCCCCTTCTTGTCCGAAACGGTTTCGGCCCCGCCAGTGGTTTCGATCTTCACGAGCGACGGCGCGACCTTCGCGGAGGCCGCCTTCATCGCCTTCTCGGTCGCCTCGTTGATGTCCGGCTTCGGTTGCGCCGAAACCGGCGCGGCGAGCAGAGCCGCGGCGACCACCGTGCCCCACGGCCGCGCGGTTCTGGGTACTGTGAATGTCATCGGTGTGTTCCGAATAAGTGCGGTCTGTTAATAATTGTGACGTCGTTCGCGGCGCCGACCGGGGCCGGCGCAACGGAGCCCGATTACTTCTTCGGAGGGGTCGGGACGGTCGGCGGGGCCGGGGGCACCGGCTTGCTCGGTTTGGGCGGGTGGGCACCGAGGTCCACCTCGATGGTCTGGAGGGCCTCCCCGCGGCGCACTTCGAGCCGGACCTTGCTGCCCGTTCGCGTGTGCTTCTTGATGAAATCGTCGAACGCCTTGATGCTCACGATCGGCTCACCGTCGACGAAGCTCACGAGATCATCGGGGCGGAGCCCGGCCTTGTCCGCGGGCGAGCCCGGCACCACGTCCTCGATGAACGCCGGCGTGCGCTCGAGCACGTTGGGGACGAAGACGATCCCGTGGTACCCGCCCTGCCCGATGACGTCCTTCCGAACGACCGGCTTGTATTTGCCCTGCAGCGCCAGGGTGACGAACTCCGGCATCGCGATCGTGGTGATTTTCTCCTCCTCGACGTCCCTGCCGTCCTTGTCCTTGGTGAGCACCTTTTCCTTCACGTCGACCTTCCCGCCGACCGGGATCGCGTAGTTCATCCACGTCTCGGTCAGGCTGTTCTTGATCTCGCGGCCGATGATGCCGAGCAGTTCGCCCTTGCGGTTGAGCAGCGCGCCGCCGGCGGCCCCGGGGTTGTTGGTGATCGCGTCCACCACGTACACGTCGCCGGTGTACGGGAACTCGAAGATCCCGCGGCGCCCGGCCATCTTCGTGTACGCGGAGACGACCCCGCGCTGCACGCTCAGCGGCTCGTCGCGGAGCGCGATCTCGAACGTGTTGCTCATGGCGATGATCCAGTCGCCCGCGCCCGCGGGCGGGCGCTTCGCGGCCGCGCCGAAGTCGAAGTAGTCGAGGTCGAGCCCGGTCGGGTCCTCGAGCTTCTTCCCCTCCGGGCGGATCTTGATGAGCGCGACGTCGAGGAGCGGTTCGGTCACGATCACCTGCGCCGGGAGGCGCTGGCCGTCGTAGAGGTGGACGACGAGCGCGGTCGTGTCGAGCAACTGGCTCGCGACCGTGAGGACGTGCCCCTCCTTGCTGATGACGATCCCGGTGCCGTAGTTGTTGATGCGCTGGAACCCGCCGGCGCCGAAGATCTTCACGAGCTTCTTGTTCGCCTTTTCCGCCGTGTCCGCGAACGGGTCGGCCGCGGGCGCGAGGGCCGGCGCGCCGAGAACCGCCAGGGCCGCGAGGAAAACGGAGTGTCGCGTAAACATGGTAGTTGTGGTGTGCCGTGGTGAGGGATCGTGCGGCCCGCGCGTTCGGGCGCGGGCCGCGCGGTGGCCCGAGTTACTTGCCCAGTGTCCACTTCGTCGGGGTGAGGACCGCGTAGCGCTTGTCGGCGTGGCGCACCTCGATGCGGCCCGGCACCTTGCGCCCGTCCACGTCCTTGTAGTCGGAGAAGTACACCTCGCACGGGTCCGCTTCGGCGTCCTTCGAGTCCTTCGCGATGTACGACTCGAACCCGAGGAGCGTGGCGTCTTTGAGCGAGAAGAACCACTTGCAGTTGACCGAGCCGTGCTTGCTCACGATCACCGCGCAGTCCACGCGGAGCGCCGCGAGCGACTTGGGCGCGGAGCCGTCGGCCGGGTACGGGTAGAACGGCTCGTTTCCGCCGTGGGCGAACTCGCCCTCGAACCCCTTCGCGCCGAGCGTCAGGAGCCGCTGGTACTGGTACAGGGCCGTCATCAGCCCGCCGCTCCCGAGCGGCTGCTTCTGCAGCCCGATGTCCGTCTGCTTGAGCGGCTCGAGGCTGGTTTCGACGTTCATCTTCAGCGTGACCTTGGTCGTGTCCTTGGTCTCGGCGATCTCGACGCGCAGCGCCCCCTCGCGGTCCGGCATCTTGAACCCGCCCTCGATCGTCCACGAGCCGGTGGCCGTCGAGAAGTCGCCGTGCTTCTTGAACGCGGCGAGCAACTTGTCGCGCTCGAGCGCGTTGAAGTACCAGTTCGAGTACCCCTTCTTCGCCTCGTACATTTTGGCGATCTCGCCGGTCGCCTTCGGCGCCGGGGTCGGGGGCGCCGGTTGGGGCGGACCCTCGCCGGGCACCGGCGGCTTCTCCCGCTCCTTTTCCATGTTCCCCATCAACCGGACCAGGAGCTCCTTCTGCTCGTTCGCCCGGCGGATCGTGACCGGCAGGCGCCAATCTTTGGGGTAGATCCCGAGCGCGTTCTTGAACTGGTTCGTGCTCGTCATCGCGCGCCCGGCGAACTCGAGCAACTGGTCGTTGTTCTCGAGCCCGCGCCGGGAGGCGTCGCTCTCGTCCAGGATCTGCTTCACGACCATCTGGGCGAGCGGGGCGTCCTCGGACTTGCTGGCGACGAACGCGCCGAGCGTGGCGTGGTCCGTGTCGATCCCGGCCCGCAGGTGGCCCATAAAGTTCTTGATCTGGTTGATCGAGATCGCGTACCCGACGCCGGAGTTCACCCGGCCCCGCTTCTCGAACGACCCGCGCCCGTTGATCCCGATCAGTTCGCCCTGCATGTTGAACAGCGGGCCGCCCGAGTTCCCGGGGTTGATCGAGGTCTCGATCTGGATGCAGTCGGTGTACTCGAGCAGCCCCTTCCCTTCGGGCGGCTGGTACCGGTTCACCCCGCTCACGAGCCCGTAGGTCACGGTCGGGGTGAAGTCCATCGCCAGCGAGAACGGGTTGCCCATTGCGAGGGACCAGTCGCCCCCGCGCACCTTGTCGCTGTCGCCGAGCTTCACGAACGGGAACGGCTTGCCCTTCTCCTTCGGGACCATGCGAATGAGGGCCACGTCCCCGACCTTATCGATGCCGCACACGACCGCGTCGTAGAGCACGCCGTCGGCGAGCCCCGCGCGGGGCAGCGGCCCGGTCGCCTGGACGACGTGGAAGTTGGTCAGCGCGTAGCCCTCGGCGTCGATGAGCACGCCGGACCCGCACCCCTCCCCGTTGGGCATGCACACCGCCACCACAGCCGGGTGGACCTTCTTGATCGCGGCGATGCGCTGGGCCTGGGCGTCGAGTACGCCCTTGTCCACGTCGAGCGGGGCCGCCGGGGCCACCGGCACCAGCAGACCGGCGGTCGCGACGACCGCACACGCGGCCACCGCCGCGAGGCGGGACGGTCGAAGAAATCGGCTCATGGTGAAGCCCCGGAAGGAACGTGAATTCGGCGCGGGCCGCTCGCGGAGCGAGCGGGTGCGTGGGCCCGCAAGTTGAGGTTCGTAATTGTCGGCGCGACCCACTCGAAGAGCGAACGGTACGGTCACTTCTGGACGCGAGCCTCGGCCAGCGTGACGTAGTTCCCGTTGAGCGGCGTGTCCGCTTCGACGATGATGCGCAACTGTTTGACGCCCTTAACGGCAAGAACTAACCCTTTGGGTTTGTCCTTTCGCTTCAGTTGTTCGGTGAACAGCACCTGACCGTCGGCCTCAATGGTCACCCGGGCGGCGCTCGTCGCGTTCGCGCCGTTCTCGTCGATCCCGACCGTCGCCTTGAATTGCGTGTAGTCGCCCCCGAGGTTGAACGTCGCGACCGTTTCCGGGGCGATGCACACGCCCTTCGGGAACGACTGGTTTTCCAGTTTGATCGTCTCGTTCGAGAGGGACCGGTCCTTCAGGTACGCCGCGGTCGGGTTGAGGCGCTTCTCAATGAGCGGCACCTCGGGCAGTTCGAGCTGCGGGTCGAGGTCCGACAGGTACGCGACGTTGCCGAGCGCGTAATCGAGCTTCACCAGGGCCGCGGTCGAGGCGTACTTGATCGTGGCGCCGGCCACTGTCGTCACGGAAACGCCCTCGGGTGCGATCGAGATCGCGGACGCGGTGAGCGCGTTCCCGAACACGTCGGTCACTTTGCACAGCGTCGCCGGGATGACCGGCGGTTGCGGCTGGTAGAACACGAGCCCCGCCGCACGCGACAACGGGAGCTCGTCCTTCCCGCCGCCCTCCTTCTCGAAGGTTACGAACGGCCTGTTACCCGTCGCGGTCCCGCTCAGCACGGTGCCCTGAATGTACGTGAAGCCGGTTTCTTGTGCGATCACGTACAGGTCGCGCTTGCCGCGGTTCGCCAGCATCTTCTTCCAGGCGTCCCGCACCTTCGCGTCGTCGGCCCGCTTCATCGCGGAAAAAACCGCGCCCATCGGGAGCTCGATTTTCGGAAGGGGGAGGCCCTGCGGACCCGGGACCGGGTCGGCCTCAAACTGTTTGTCTTTCAGGGAGAACTTCACAACGCGGAACGTCGAACCGTCGGTCAGTTCGATCTCGGAGAAGGTCGTCACGTCCTTCGGGACCGGCGCGACCTTGTTCCCCAAATCGACCACCACGATGTCGCGCGCCGGGATCTGCGCCTTGCTCTCGCCCACGGCGAACATCACGCCCTGAGCGTCCACGGCCACGAGCTTCCCGTTGAGCTTCTTGCCGGCACTGGTGGTCACGTCGTCGCCGGTAGCACCGGGTCCGGTAAGAGCAAGAACCGTGAGTCCGGCGGCGAGAGCCACTGCGCGGCGGGGGAATCGCATCGTTGAGTTCCTCGCGCTGACGGAAGGGACGGGTGGCCCGGGCACGCGGTCGACCGCACCCACTGCGAACGGAGAGGCGGTGGCCGATTGCGGTCGGCCACCGCCTAGATTATACCGCCGTAACGCGCCGACCACTCACTTCTTGTACCCGTGGATCTTGTCCAGGGACTCGAAGTAGTTCTTAATCATCGGCTCGAACTTGGCCGGCAGATCACGGGTAATGTCCTGGACGACCTTGGCCCGTTGCGCGGCCGGCAGCGAGCCCCACTGTTCGGCGATCTTGCGGAGCTCCTGGTCGGTGACCTTGCCCGGCCCGCTCCCGCCCATGATCTTGCTGTCGGCGGCCGGCTTGCTCGGGTTCAGGTTGTTGCCGTTACCGTTGCCGTTGCCCTGGCCGCCGCCGGGGCAGTTGCCGCCGTTGCACTGACCACCCTTGCACTGGGATTCGAGTTCCTTGATGATCTCGTCGAGGCGGAACACGATCTTCTTCTGGATGTCCTGGGTCTTTTCGCCGCCGCGGGACAGGTCGAGCCGGCGCCCGCTGTTGTCCATCAGGCGCTCGATGTTCGACAGGTCCTTCGGGTCGCTGGCCCAGTTCTGCATTTCAAAGAACATGAGGGTGGCGACGATCTTGTAGCGGTCCGGGGCGTCGGACACGTCGTCGAGGAGCTTGACGATCGAGGTGATCGCCGCTTCCTTGTCGCCGGTCTTCATCGCGGTCGCGTGGTGCGAAACGGCTTTGAAGAAGTACAGGCTGGCCGGGTCGACGGCGACGTCCGGGTTCACGCCCTTGAGGGCGTCGATGGCCTCTTCGTACACCTTCTTGCTGGCCGCGGCCTTCGCGAACGCGAGGGCGACGTTGGTGCGGAAGAAGGCGTCCTGCTTGTCGTCCTTCAGAATGCCCGGGACCGCGGCCGGGGCCACGGCGTCCTGCTTGCGCACGCTGGCGAGCATCGCGGCGACTTCGGAGTTCCCCAGCGCGAGCGCGTCGGCGGTGCGGTCGAGAACGGTTCGCTTCTCGTCGGCCCAAACCTTGTCGAAAGCGGCCTGATCGAACTTGCCGACCGACTTCAACCACGCTTCGGACTTCGCCTTGGCGGATTCCGGGGTGGCGGCTTTCAGCGTGCTGAAGCCGAACGTCGGCTTTTTGGCCGGTTCAGCGGCGAACGCTGGGGTGACGGTTGTGACCAGTCCCGCGGAGACCGCGGCGGCCGCAAACAGCTGGCGAATCTTCACGACACAACTCCTCGGGTTCGGAAATGGAGCGGAGAGTCACTTGCGATTTTTGCGGACACGCGGTGGCCATCTCTGATCAGAAGACGACCACCACACGCTTTTTTCACACCTGCAACTTACCTTTTTCTGGAAACGGACACAACAAATTTCGTGCCACCATCAGGCACTCCTCATTTTCGGCTCACTGATTTTCCTTGTTCGCGATCTTGTGCAGCATGTCTTGCAGCACTTTCTGGCGGGCGGCGAGTTGGTTCAACTCCGCCTGGATCAGCGGATCTTTGGCCTGTTCGCCCGGATCTTGCTTGTTGTACATGACCGTCCGCTTGTTCACCTGCTCCTGGAGTGACTTCACCAACTTGAGTTCGGCGAGGAGTTCCAGCAGCTTGTTGTCCGGCTTCTTGGCGTTCGGGTCGTTCGGCTTCGGTTCGCTCGGTTTGTTTTCCAGGTCCTGCTTGGCCTTCTTGAGAGCCTCCCTCATCATCTTGAGTTGTTCGATGATGTCGCCCTCGATCTGCTGCGTGTCCTCGCCGACGCGGGCCTCGTTGAGGCGCTTCTGGACCGCTTCCATGTCGCCCCGAACTTCCTTCAGCACGCCCGCGAACACGACCGCGCTGCCCTCGCCCTCCATCAGCTTGAGCGTGGCGTCGGCGATCCCGATGATCTGGCTCTCCTTGTCGGCCTGAGTTTGGCTCTTCTGGATCTCCGCGACCGCCGGCTTGCCGCCGAGCGACTGCACGGTTTTGTAAATGTTTACGGTATCGCCCTGCACTTCGGTTTGCAGCTTGAGCATCAGGGTGACGCGCTGTTCGAGGTTCGCAAGGAGCTTGGCCAGTTCCTTTTCGCGGAGCTGCTTCAGGCGCGCTTCCAGATCCTTGAGCGCCTCTTCCAGCTTCTTGATCGCCTCGTCCTGCTTCTTGGTGGCAGGGGTCTTCTCGTTCTTCTTGATGTCCTCTTCAGCGCCCTGCTGTTGCGGGACGGCCTCTTGCACGTTCTGCGCGGCCGGGTCCTTCTTGCCGCCTTGCGGGGGCGGGTTACCGCCCGAGGGCGAACCGCCGCTCTTGGAACCGCCGGGGCTGGGCTGGCCCATGCCCATCCCGCCCATGCCCTCGCCGCCCATCGGCTTGCCCTCGCCGCCCGGTTGGCCGGCCGACGGCTTGCTATCGGCCTTACCCGCGCCCTGGGCCTTGCTCTCGCCGCTCATCGGCTTGGGCTCGCCGCCCATCGGGTCCATCGGTTTGGCTTCGCCGCTCGGCTTGGCCTCGCCGCCCTTCGGGTCCATCGGGGCCGGCTTGTCGCCGCCGGGCATCCCGGCCATCGGCATCCCGCCCACCGGCTTGGCTTCGCCCCCGCCCTTCGGGTCCATTGGCATCCCACCCATACCCTCGGCCTTGTTGTCGCTCTTGTTTTCCTTGGTGTCGGGCTTGTTCTCGGCGGTGTTCTCGCCCGGCTTCGGCTCGGCCTTGTTCTCGGACTTCGGCTCCTGTTTCTCGCCGCCGTTCGGGTTGCCCTTGTCGTTCGGGTTGGCCGCCTTCGCGAGCGCGTTGGCCAGGTCCTGCGTCTTCTTCGCGAGGTCGTTCTGGTCCTTCGCGAGCTTGTCGGCGTCGCTCTTCGGGTTGAAGGTCCGCGCGAGCAGGTTCTCCTGCTTGGTTTTCACCTCGCGGATCGCCTTGATCGCCGCTTCGAGCTTCTCGATCTCCTTCCGCAACCGGGCGCTTTCGTCATCGGTTTCGAGGATACTGAGGATCTCGGTCAGCGCGTCAATCAGCTTCTTGTCCTTGCCAAGTAGCGACTCGAAGTCGCTGCCGCCGAGGTTCTTACCGTTGAGCCCCTCAATGAGCTCCTTGAACAGCTTCTCGACGCCCCGCTCTTCGGCCAATTTCAGAACGGACCGGAGGGACTTGGCCCGATCCTTGTCTTCGGGGCTGTCGCTCTTCTCCCACTTCTGGGCGAGCCGTAACACCTGTTCCGTGAAGCTCTTGTAGAACTTCAGGTTCTCTTCTTGACTCCGCTTGGTACCGGTAGCGGGCACGGGCGTTGGCTGCTGGGCGGTAATGACCGAGGTGAGCACGAACAAGCCGACCGTCGCTGCGAAAGTCAGCGGCAGGAATGTCGGCAACCGGCGGAACATGGGAAGCCTCCCTCCGAGGGGGCGATGCGGCAAATCCGCGTCGCCGGGTGTTCATTCGTCTGCCATTGTGACGACCTGCGAGAGGGCCGCCAACAGACAACGGGGGAAAAACCACAAGCGTTCGGGCAGATGTTACAGTCCGTTACGAATTCGATTTCTGCCTGCCCGTAATTGCACCGCGGAGCGATCTACTTGTGGGCACATTCGCTCTGTGAGCGGGCAGGTTTGGAACAGAAAGAACAAGGCGGACGCCGCTCCTTCACAGCAGGAAGCACCAGTCTTCGCCCCGGAGGGGCCGGCGTCCGTAGCACAGGGCGGAACCCCTGTGTGATTGAGAACTACTTCACGACCACCGTCACTTCAACCGGGGCACCAACAGCCGGGGTGAGGGTGATCTTATAAGTGCCCTCTTTTGCTCCCGCTTTGACCTCGTAATCGAACCGGAACTGGTGCGTTTCGTAAGTGAGTTTCAGTTCCGCGGGTACCGTAATGGAGGGATCGGACGCGATTACTTTTACGGTGAGGTCGTCTTCTTTGTACTTCGCCCAGATGATCGTGTGGCTCAACTTCTTGGCCTCGCCCTTCGTCAGGGCCACCGCACCGATCTGGCCGATGGTCGGTTTCTCACTGAGGTAAATATCGTCAAAAGCCCTTTTCATCTTTTCAATTTGCGCCTGGACGACAAGCTGATCGTCCTTGATTTTCTTAATCATCTTGATCACGAACTCTTTGTTCTGCGACTCACCGATCTCCTTGCGGATCTCCGCGAGAAGTTGCTCGAGCGTCCACAGTGACTGCTCGGCGTCGCTCACCGCGACGAGGGGCGCCCAGCGGCCGCCGTTCAGCACGTTCTGAACGTTGTTCATCAGGTTCTGCGTTTTGGGGAACGCGACCGACGCTTGCGGGTCCTCGCTCAGGATGCCCTCGAGGCGCCCGCAATACTTGAGGTAGTTATTCGTGGTCACATCAATGACCCGGTTCACCTGGCACTCGCGGGCGATCCGGCGGAACTCGCGGAGCACCGTCTGAACGATGTCCCGGGCCTTCTCGACGTCCTGGGAGGCGTCCTGGTGGCGCACCTTGACGGCGTCCACTTGCTCGGGCGTTTCGTCCTTAAAGCCGTTCGAGTTGCGGATGAAGTCGTACTTCCGTTTGGCCGCCGCGAGTTTCACGAGCGCCTCGTCGAGGCGCGTGCCGAGTTGCTCCTCTTCCTTGCTAATTTCGAGCAGCAGATCGCCCTCGGAAACGATGCGCAGGCGGATCGGCTCGCTACTGCGGGTGACGCGCGGGCCGCCGTCGGCGTCGGCGTTATTGTCGGTGGCCTGCACGAACAGGTCCATGCGGTAACTCGGCTGGATGTCGCCCCGCGGCGCCAGGATCTTGATGATCCCCTGGTCGTTGAGTTCCTTCAGGTCGAAGTAGTCGCGGTCCGCGTTCTTCAGTTCGATCTTGCGCACCGCTTCGGGGTTCGTCTCGTCCGCGCTGGGCGTTTTGAGCAGGGCGTCGAGGCGCTCCTTGGTGTCGCGCCGGAGCTTGCTGCTCTGGTTCACGAACTCGCTGACGAACACCGACGCACTGAGCCGGTCGTCGGACTTGTCGAGCATGCGGAAGTTGTCCGCGTGCAGGCGCGGGAGCATAAGGGCCGGGAGGTACCGTTGACCGGCGCCGGGCGCGTCGAGGAGCGAGCGCAGGGCGTACTTCGTCCGTATCGCGCGGACCGTGTCGGAGTCTTCTGCGTAGTAGTTGAACTGGTACTCGACCTTGCTCAGCCCGTTGTCGTCCTTGATGAAGCTGTCCGGGTTGAACGGGATGCGGGCCACCGGCGTGACGAGGTACACGTTGCCCGACTTGCGGATCACGTCCACGCCCACTTCCACCACCGGCGGTTGGTCCTGCGTGACCTGGATCAGGACCGACCGCGTCGTGCTGACGGCGTATTTGTTCGTGTACGTCACCTTGAACTCGACCGGGTCTTTGAGCCGGAAGTCGACGTTCGCCCGCGCGTCTTTTTCGGGGTAGGCGCCCTTGAGAACCGACACGGCGGCCTGTGAGACCGGCCCCAGGTCGTCCCACGTGTTGCGGAACATGATGCTGAAACCCTTACCGCCCTCGGTCACCTGAACCGGCACGGGCGCCTGCGTCATCTTGCCGTCGTCGCCGAATGCCGCGCCCGGGAACTTCCCGGTGACCGGGACCGCGACCGCGGACACGACCGCGTCGTTGTCCGACAACTTGCCCTCGTCGTCGGTATAGGCGTCGGCGACGAGGAGCACCTGCGAGCCCGCGGGCACCACGACGACGGACCGCTCGCCAGTGAGCGAGAGGTTCCGCTCGGTCATCACCTGGCGCTTGCCCTTCAGGTCGTCGAAGCTCGCCCCCTGGGGCGGCGCGTGGTGCAGGTAACTCGGTTCTTCCTGGACGCGGTACAGCCGCTTGAGCGAGGGGGGCGGGATGAGCCGGATGCGGTGCCCGCGGGTGGAGAAGTCGTCGGCCCTCACGACGAACTCGACGTCCTCCTTCAGCCCGCTGATGTCACCGGTGAACTCGTTGTTCTGCTTCGGCGTCAGGGTGCCGCCGCCGCGGAACTTGGCCCCAACGTACTTGAACGACACCTCGATCGGCACCTCGACCCGGAACGTCTGCCCGCTCTCGTCGCGCTCCGCGTTCCCGTCCTTGTCGGACTTGGTCACCCACCGCGTCAGTTCGAGTTTACGCAGGGTGCGCCCCATGCTCGGCTGGTCCGCTCTCGCGCTCAGGGCCTTGAACACCTCTTGCGCCTCGGCGAACTTGTCCCCGAGTGACTGGCGCAGCGACGCGCGGTAAGCGGCCGCTTCGGGCGCGAGCGATTCGTCGGGCGCGTCGTCCGGGACGAACAGCCGGCGCTCGACGGTGTCCACGGTCCATTCGGACGCGCTTTTCGGCACGCTGCCCTTCGGCTCGTCGGCGAACCGCAGCACTTCAAAATCGAGCTCCGGAGCCTTGCGCCCGACGAGCCCCTCGGTCACGTCCGCCCACACCATCGGGCGCCACCCCTCGGGCGCGGAGGCGTCCGCGACGACCCACTTGTACGCGCGGGCCGTGACCGGCACCGTCGCCACGTCGCGGCTGACGGTCGCCTCGGTCTCGGGGAAGCCGACCAGTTCGATGTGCGCCCGGCGCGGCCAGGGCGTGTTCATCAGGGCGACGTTGCGCTCGAGGAAGATCCCGGTGACGTGCGCGAACTTCCACCCGAACCGGTACGGGCTGGCCGCCTTCGTTGCGACCGCGTGGCTCGCGAACGCGACGCCCAGGGTGCCGACCAGCAGCCCCAACGCGACGAACCCCATCACCCACAACCGGCGCCAGTCGAACACCTCGTTCACCGGCACCGTGCCGACCCGCTCCCGGGCCTCGGCGATGGTGATGTTAATCATCTCCTTCGAGTACCCGAACTTGCCCATCGCGTCGACGTCGGCCATTTCGACGGCGGTGATGAGTCGGTCGCCGAGCACCTTCGGGAACTTGCGCTCCAGAACCAGCGCGAGGGCCGGGTAGGAAAACTCTTTCGTCAGTCGGGTGGCGATCCGGAACACCAGGAACGCCGCGAACAGTCCCAGCGCGGCGATCAGGGCGACCACGCGGAAGCCCCGCCCCGCGTCGAGCGCCCAGTCCCAGCCCGAAACCTTGAACAGCCCGAAGTCCAGGACCAGCCCGAGCACGAACCAGGCGGCCACGAAGAGGATCGCGGAGATCGCGCCCTCGATGACGATGTAGCGCCGGATGATGCCGCGGAGCCGGTCCAGCGGGTGGTACACCTGTGGGTCGCGCGCCCGGTCGGAGCCCTCGGACCGTCGGGTTTGTTCCGCGGTTGCCATATCGTCGTCACCCAGTATTCAGTGGTGTCGTGTTCGTTAGTTCGGTGTTCGTCGCCGCGCCCGGCGGGGTTCGAGGTCCGCCGGGCGCGAAGCACCAGTCGCGTTACGCCAAGCGGAGGAGCTTGCGGCCCAGCCACTCGAACGAGAGCAGGAAGATGACCGCCAGCATGACGACCGAGAGCCGCTGACCGGACCACCACGAGGCCAGGTACTTGTTGGTGCCCTCGCTCTCCGGGGTCCAGGTCGGCATGTCGAACCCGCGGTCCCACAGGTCGTTCACCGGTCCGCGGTTCTGCGTGCTCACCTTCTTGGTCACCATGCACTCGGGGATCAGTTTCAGCAGTTCGGGCTCGCCGACCTTGAACGCGAGACGGTGGACCCCGGCGTCCTTCGGGAGCTTGGTTCCGAATTCGACCTTCACCTTGTCCGGCAACCGGGCCTGGAAGTCCTTGTCGAACTCGCTGGCCATCCGGAGCATCGACGGGAAGTCGGGTTTCTTGTTGTCCATTTCCGGGTCGGCCGCGCGGATCTTGAACTCGCCGGACAGCTTTTCGGACGAGTCCGGGACGTCGATCTCGACGCGGTAGAGCGCCTCGCCGGCGGCGAAGGTCTTCGGGTCGAGCAGAACTTGGCCGCCGTAGTAGCCGTCGAACGCGCCGCCGGGGTTCGTCTTGGGCGCCAGGTCGAACGGGCCGAACGAGCGCTTGTCGCCCCCGCCCGCGGGCTCCTGGACGATGGTGAACTTCGGCGCGGCCGCGGTGATGTCGTAGGGCCGGGCGCTCTCGTTGAGGACGCGGGCCTGGACGCGGAGCGGGGCGCCGGAGACGGCCTCCTTCGCGACCAGCACGCGCCCGCGCGGGGCCTTGATGTTCCGCTTGCCCGCCATGTACTTAATCATCTTGATCCAGATGCGCTCGAAGTACTCGCGGCCCGTGCCCTCGCCGGGCTCGAACACGCGCATCTTGTAGAACTCGCCCGACGCGAGGAAGCAGGTGCGCCAGGACGCGGACGGGTTATTCGTCACCAGATAGGGGAGCTTGACGAGTTCCCCCGTGTCGCCCACGTCGGCGAACTCCGCGAGCACCGCGCTACCGGCTTTGACCCCGCCGATGCCAACGTCCGCCTTGAGCGGGTAGCACGAGAAGAAGCCGCGGGCCGGGAACAGTTCCGACTTGAGGTCACCGTCCGGGACGTACTTTTCGCGGTCGGTGAAGAACCGCTCCCACCCGGCGACGGGGTCGTCCGCGACCTTGTCGTCGAGCTTCAGCAGGTCCGAACCGATGATCGCCTTCGAGTTCAGGTAGAGGCGCCGCGGGGTCCGCGGGGTCCCCTTGAACCGCACGGCGATGATGTCGGCCGGTTGGACCGGCAGGACGTCCAGGACCGGGTCGAGTCGGCTGTCCTTCTCGACGCGGGCGAGCTGGAACGTGTTGATCGGCCCGGCGACGTAAATGAGCCCGCCGCCCCCCTCCTTGACCCACCGGCGGAGGTCCTCGGCCTGCTGGACCGAGAGCTCCGACCAGTCCGGGTCGAACGCCACGATCACGTCGTACTCGTTGAGGTTGTACGCCTTCTCCGGGTCGTCCTTGATCGCGGGCTTCAGGTCGAACTTCGTCGGGAACCGCGGGATGACGAGTTCGTCCTGCTCGGCGGTGAGCTTGCCGGTCGTACCGGCGTCGTTCTGCACGAACGTGGTGAGCGACGCGCGCTTGTCCATCACCTCGCGGACCAGCAGCGTGCGGAGGAAGCTGAACTCGCGCGACGGGGCACCGGCCATCAGGAGGATGCGGAGCTTCTGTTGGACGACGTTGACCTCGCGCACGGCGCTGATGTGCTCCGGGTCCGGGAACGCCTCGAGCGGGTCTTTGGCGATCCGGGCGCGCGCGGACCACTTGCCCTCGGGGAGCACGCGCTTCTTGATGGCCGCGTCCTTCGACTCGACGGTGAGCGTTTCCGGCAACTTGGCCGGGTCGATGACGAACTCGGTCTGGCCGTGCGGCGGGTCGCCGGGCGCGAACGTGAGCTTCTGCGTGATCTGATGGTCCGGCCCCACGGCCTTGATGTCGCGGCCCGGCAACCAGAGGTCGAGGAACACTTCGACTTCCTTGTTCGCGAGGTTCACGCCGTCGGCCTCGACGATGATCTTCCACGCCTCGTCGATCGGTGCGCTATCGGGAGCCTGGACGTCGGTGATGGTGATCGCGGCCGAGGACCGCTCCTCGCCGACGGTGATCGTGAACACCGGGATCTTTTCGCGGACCGCGCGGTCCCGGAGCTCGACGTAACTCGAATCCGACCCGAGGTTGCTCCGGCCGTCCGACAACACGATGATGCCCTGCACCATGTTGGACGACTCGCGGTTGATCGCGGCGGAAATCGAGTCGGGAACGTTGGTGCCCATCGTGATGGTGCGGGCCACATCGATCCGCTTGTCGAGCTTCTCCAGATTCTTGCGCAGGGCCGTGATATCGTCCTCCGACTCGAGGCCCGAGAACGACTTCAACTCCGCGTCGGCCTTGCGCGCGAACCAGGTCTGTGCCCAGTCCGCGGTCCCGGGGCCGTCGCCCCATTCCCGCACGCCCCGGATTTGAGTCTTGCCAGCCTCCGAGAGCCCGCGGAGCACGAACGGCTTGAAGTCGTACTTGCGGAACGCTTCCCAGTCCGCCCTGGACCACCCCGCGTCGCCCTGCCCGATCATCGTCGGGGACTCGTCGAGCCGCGTGCCGAAGGCGTAGACCGCGACCGGGTTCTTCTCCAGGAGGTTCTTCAGGAACGCGACCTTCTCGTCCGTCAGGAACTCGATGAGGATGTCCATCCGGGTCCGGGACTTCTTCGCGGCCCCGGAGCCGATCTCGTCGGTCACATCAGTCACGCTCGGGCTGATGTCGAGCAGGAGGACGACGCGCGACTGCTTGTTGGTGTCCTCCCAGGTCTGCATCGCGGGGAGCAGGAAGACGAAGCAGAGGATCGCGTACACCGTGATCCGCATGAGAGCGAGCGGGCCGGCGAAGTACCACCGCACGGTCCGCGTGTCCTTGAGGTACATGAAGACGACGAAGACCGAGCCGAGCGCGAACAGCCCGATCGTGAGGGCGTACCACTTCACGACGTTCCCGGCGCTGCCCGTCGAGAGGGTCTCGCCCGTGCCCTTCGCCGGCTCCGCGTCGCGGACGTTGTAGAAGTACATCCCGACCACGACGTAAGTAATCAGGAAGAGCCAGAACCCGGACCGGAGCTTCGCCGCGACCGGGTCCTTCGCGCCGGGCTGGTGCTTGGCGGCGTTCGCGTACTTGTACGTGACGCGCGCGACCAGCGCGAGGACCACGAGGGCCAGGAGCACCTGACAGTAAATGTTCCCGGCGAAAGCGCCGATCGCGTCTCCGCTGAACTGGTCGAACGAGTCGGACACGCGCCGGAACACGAACTCGTTCTTTTTCGTCGTCGTTGTTTCGTTCATCGCCTGCTCGCGGGTGTCCGGTCGTGTTTGTTCGTGTGTTGGTGTTTCGCTCGCGGACCCCGCCCGCCCCTGGGTCGGGCGGGTCCGCCTCGGA
Organism: Gemmata palustris; assembly: GCF_017939745.1. Lineage (NCBI taxonomy): Bacteria > Pseudomonadati > Planctomycetota > Planctomycetia > Gemmatales > Gemmataceae > Gemmata > Gemmata palustris. The sequence continues at coordinate 1,900,491 of NZ_JAGKQQ010000001.1, forward strand.
TCAGGCCGCCCCGGCGGGCGCACCGGCCGGAACCGGCGGGGCCGTCGTGTGGGCGAACGCCGCCGCCGCACTGGGGGCCAACAGTTCCAGGTCCTCCGGCTTCGAGTGGTAACTGATCCGCACCGCCCAGGCCTGTTCCGCGATCAGCAGGAGCAGGATGAGCAGGTACAGCCAGCGCCGGCTCGACATGTCCGTCGGCTTCTGCTTGAGCTGATCGATCCACGAGAGGTCTTCGATGTTGTGGAGCGGCGCCTTGTTGGTTTGGGTCGCGAGGTCGTCCGTGTTGGCGCGGTGCATGTCGCCCTCGCGCGTCGCGTCCACGTTGAAGGCAACCGCGGCGTAGTCCGGCTGCTCCGCGGGCGTACCGGGCGGGTCCTTGTCGCCCTTGAGCCGCGTCAGGCTGAAGATGTACGCGCCGGGCACTTTCGCGTCGGCGTAAGACAACTGGAACGGCCGGCGCGGGGCGTCCGGGGCCGCGTCGACCGCGTTCGCGGGCTGGTCGAGCGCCTGGTCGCCGAGCGCCTTCGGGATCAGCCCGCCCGCGGGCTTCTCGGACTTCACCGGATCGAACGTGAGCAGGTGCCGCGCCACGGAGGGCTTGTACCGCCCGGCCTCGAACTCCGCGAAGTACCGGTCGCCCAGCGACAGGTTCCCTTCCCCCCCGCCGCCGGACAGGTACTTCTGCATCTCGCTCACCACGACGACCCAGCCCGGGCTGCCCTTGCCCGAGGGCCAGTCGGTCCACTGCTTGCTGGTGCCGTGCGTGCCGCCCGCGTCGGTGGTCATCACCGCGACGCGCCCGCGCCCGAACGTCTTCGCGACGTACAGCGGGTCGCCGAACTTGGCCTCGTCGCGGAGCTGCATCGCCAGCGGTTTGATCTCGGCCAGTTCGGGCTGGTTCCAGAAGTCGCGCAGGATCGGCTCGCTCTCGTCGCCGTCGTTGATCTGGTCGCAGAGCAACTGGTCCAGGTGCCGCGCGAGGATCGAGAGCGGGAGCCCGACCTGGGCCGGGGTCTCCTCGATGTTCTTAATCAGTGGGGTGAGGTACTTGCGCGCCTTCTCGAACTTCGCGTCCCCGTACTTCGCGCGCACCGCCTTGGCCAGCTCCTTGGCCGGGGCCTCGAAGTCCGCGATCGGCTTCTCGTTCGGCATGCAGTACAGCTCCTGCACCGACTTGTCGTCGCGCCAGCTCCCGCGCCGGGCGATGGGCCAGTACGAGTCGATGTTGGTGAACAAGAAGTATCGCTCGACCTCGCTGTCCTTCGCGGTCCCGCCGCGCTCGTTGGTGTAGATCGCGTTGAGCGCCGGGTGCAGCCGGTTGGCCGGGTCGCGGAGGATCACGCGCTTGCCGAACGCGATCTCGCGCGCCAGTTTCTGTTCCTCCTTCAGCACAACCGGTTCTTTGATCGAGAGCGGCACGGGGAAGAACCCTTGCCCGCCGCGGAACATACGCGCGGTGTAGTCCTCGGGCTTCACGTCCGGCCCGAGGAACACTCCGACCCCGCCGCCGCCCGTGACGAACCGCTCCAGGTTCGTGACCGCGGCCGCACTCAGTTGGGGAACGTTGAGCAGGTAGACCGTGGAGAACGGGCGCAGGTCGTACCCGTCGAGCTTCGGGGCCTCGGTCACGACCCAGTCGATCCCGCCGAACGAGTCGAGGAACAGCTTACGGAGATAGAAGCTGTCGCCCTCCTGCTTGTCGCGCTTGTCGACCCGCCCGTCGACCACGAGCACTTGCAGTTTCGGGCGCACCTCGACGACGGTGTGGCGCACGTTGTCGATCGCCAGGCCGCCCGCCTCCGGGGTGCCCAGGACCGCGGTCACGAGGTTGAACCGGTCCAGCGGCTTGTCGCGCGACCCGGTTTGGGTGAACGTCGCCTGGCACGACTGGACCCGCTCCTGGTTGGCCGGGAGGCTGGGGAACACCATCGAGGGGATCGTGTCCTTGACGCCGTTGAGGTAGAAGTCGACCCGCACCTCCTTGAGGTCGGTCCCGCCGAAGTTCTTGATCCGCACCTCGATGTCGGTCTGCTGGTTGGCCGCGACGACGCGGTTGCGCGGCTTGACCTCGACGATGGACACGTTGTCGGCGGATTGCGGGGACTTGCGGTCCGGCTTGCGCGCCGGGTTCACGACGTCGATGAAGTGGACCGTGACGCCGAGGTCCTTCAACTCGGTGAGCTTGCCCTGGATCGTGTCGCCGTCCTCGGCCCAGTCCACGCTCCGCAAGTCGGAGATGACGTGGACGACCTTGGCGTTGGTCGCGGGCGCGTCGCCGAGCAGCGCCCGGGCCGCGTCGAGCCCGTCCCGCAGGCTCTTGCGCACGGTCGTGACCTGGAGCGGCTTCAGGTGCCCCTCCATCTCGCTGATGCCGAGGGCGGTCACTTTCGCGTCGTCGGTCTTCGCCGGGAACGGCTTGTCGAGCTCCGAGAGCTTGAGCACCTGCATGGTCTGGTTGGTCGTCGCCTCGGCCGTGGCCGGCATCAGCTTCTCGTAGACGAGCCGCTTGGCTTCCGCGTAGGCGTCGGTCGGCGAGCCGTCCTCGCGGCGCCAGGCGTCGGCCATGCTCGGGGTGTCGTCGAGGATGACGAGGTGCGTGGTGGGCCGCGTCTCCATGCCCTTCGAGCCCGAGCACCCCCCGATGTAGCGCGCGAACAGCAGCCCCGCGAAGAACACGAGCAGGCAGCGCAGGAGGAGCAGCAACAACTGCTCGAGGATCTTGCGCCGGCGCATGCGCTTCTGGGCTTTGAGCAGGAACTCCATCGCCGCCCACTTGACGCGCCGGTACCGGATCCGGTTGATCAGGTGGATGATGATCGGCACGCTGACGAGGGCCGCGCCGGCCAGGAACGTCCACGGGTTGAGGAACTGCGACAGCATCGGTGCGAATCTCGGCGTCGGTGGTCGGTACGGGTCGCCGCGCGTCTCCCTCCCGCCCATCTCACGGGGCGGGAGCGGGAACCCAGACAACGCTCTGGGCGGCGGTCGGTTCGTTCGGGCACTGGCCCGGGGAGCGCGCCGTTAACGGCGGGCGGGCGCGGCCCGCGTGGACATCCGCTGGAAGAGGAACTTCGAGAGGACCGCGTCCATGTAGTCGCTGGTGCGGAGCAGCGTGTAGTCGATGCCGATCCGGGTGCAGCCGCGGCGCACTTCCGTGAGGTAGATTTCCAGCTCCTCGAGGTACCCGTCGCGGAGCGCGCGCGGGTCGCAGAGCAGGTCCGGGAGCTGTTCGAGGCCCTCGAACTTCGTCATCCCGGAGAACGGGAACAGGAGCTCGTCGTCGTCGAGGATGTGGAACACCATCACGTCGTGGCGCCGGTGCCGGAGCATCTCCAGACCCTTGAAGAGCTGCTCGCGGTCGCACAGCAGGTCCGAGAACACGAGCACGAGGCCGCGGCTCGGCATGCTCTCCGCGACCTGCCGCATGATCTTGACCATGTCGGTCTTCTCGCGCGGGTTCGACACGTGGAGCGCCTTGGTCACGGCGTCCATGTGGCGCACCGAGCTGCGCGGCGGGATCGCCTCGCGCACGTCCGAGTCGAACGTGACGAGCCCGCACGAGTCCTGCTGCTTGACGGTCATGTACGCGAGGCACGCGGCGGCCGTGGCGACGTAGTCGTACTTGTACAGCGTGCCCGCTTTACGGTGCTTGTCCGCCCCGTAGAGCATGGACTCGCTCGCGTCCACCACCACGTAAGATCGCAGGTTCGTTTCCGCTTCGTACTGCTTGATGACGAACTTGTCGGACCGCTGCCACACCTTCCAGTCGATGCGGCGCAGGTCGTCGCCGGGCATGTACTCGCGGTGCTGCACGAACTCCACGCTCTGCCCGTACACGGGGCTCTTGTGCATCCCCGCGAGGAACCCCTCGACCACCTGGCGCGCCCGCAGGTCGAGCTGCGAGATGCGGGCGATCACCTTCGGGTCGAGGAACCGGCGCGGGTTGTCGGAGTCGCTGCGCTTGGCCATGACGATTCAGTTCCAGTCAGTTCCAGGGGTCGGGGTGCGGGTCCAAGTTGGGGCGGCGCCGATCCGGGGTCCCAGTTTGGAACCGGGAACCCGGAACCCGATTCAGGACGCGAACATCTTCTGGAACCGCGGGTCGCCGAGCAGCGCGCCTTCTTTTTCCGGGGTCTCCTCGACGAGCTTCTTGACGACCGTGTCGGTGTTCACGCCCTCGGACGCGGCGGTGAAGTTCGTCAGGATGCGGTGCCGGAGGACCGGGAGCGCGAGGGCCTTGATGTCCTCGGTGGTGACGTGGGCGCGGCCGTAGAGCAGCGCGCGGGCCTTGCCCCCGAGGATCAGGTTCTGCACGGCGCGGGGGCCGGCGCCCCAGCTCAGCCAGTCCTTGATGAACTTCGGCGTGCCGGGCTCGCCCACCCGGGTCTGGCGCACGAGCGCGAGACAGTAGTGGATCACGTGGTCGGTCACCGGCACCTTGCGGACCAGCGTCTGGATCTCCTGGATCTGCTCGCCCGAGAGGACCGGGGTGATCTCGTCGGCCGCGACCCCGGTCGTGCGCCGGGCGATCTCGAACTCCTCGTTGAACGTCGGGTAGTGGACGTACACCTTGAACATGAAGCGGTCCTGCTGCGCTTCGGGGAGCGGGTACGTCCCTTCTTGTTCGATCGGGTTCTGGGTCGCGAGCACGAAGAACGGGTTCGCGAGCTTGTGGCGCACGCGCCCGACGGACACCTGGCGCTCCTGCATGGCCTCGAGGAGCGCGGCCTGGGTCCGCGGCGGGGTCCGGTTGATCTCGTCCGCGAGGACCATGTTCGAGAACAGCGGGCCGGGCCGGAACAGGAGCTCGAACGACCCGGTGGCCGGGTTCTTCTCGATGAAGTCGGTCCCGGTGATGTCGGCGGGCATCAGGTCGGGGGTGAACTGGATGCGGCTGAATTCCAGCGACAGGCACCGCGACAGGGTGCTAATCATGAGCGTCTTCGCGAGGCCCGGCACGCCCTCGAGCATGCAGTGGCCCTTGCTGAAGAGCGCGATGAGCAGCTCCTCGATCACGAGGTCCTGCCCGACGATGACGCGGGTCAGTTGCTTCTTGATATTATCGAACGCCGATTTGAGTTTCTGAATGGAGTCGACGTCGCTCTGCGCCATTTGCCCGGTTGTGCTCATCGCGGCTCAGCTCTCGGAGGGTTGGGTGAAGGGGGTCGAATGTAGGGATAGAAATACACTCAGTCCGGTCGTCGTGTCGCGATAAAAATCCGGTTTCGCGCGCCCGACAAAGCGAACAAGGGGCAGAGCCGGTACAACCCGGCCCGCCGGCACGACTGCGGTTAGCGCTGGTAGATGGGCAGAATACCCTTCTCCAACTGGAGCAAGCACAGGTTGATGCTGGTCACGTAGACGGGCGAAATGGAACTCTGGGTCCAGGAGCCACCGGTCTTGTCCTGGTTGTCGAGGATCTGCGGGAAATAGACGTCCTTGAACCGCGCCCAACTGAGCCACTTGTCCTTTTCCTTCTGGTCCGGGAACATCTCCCCGTACTTCTCGTCCCCGAGCGCGTACATGGCCTGGCCGAAGTAGTACGTCTGATACTCGTCGTGGGCCTGGCGCCCCTTGGCCAAGAACGTGCTCTCGTGGTCCTTACAGTATTTGAGCCAGCGCTTGGGGAGTTCGCCCTTGTACTGCCCGGCGCTGAACCCGCAACAGATCGCCGCGGCCGTCAGCGGCGGGCGCTCCTGACCGCGCCCCGCCGCCCCGCCGAGGTAGTTGTAGATGATGCCGCCATCAGTGGTGGTGCAGGCCTCGAGGTAGTTCACGGCCTTGTCGATGTTCTCCTTGGGGACCGGGATGCCCGCGTTGCGCGCGGCCCGGAGCCCCTGGAGCGCGGTGATGGTCACCGAGCCCTCGTCGAAGTTCCCGCCGTCGGCCGCGCTCACGTACCCCCAACCGCCGATGTCCACGTCCTTGCCCTCGGCTTTGCGGTGCTTCTTGAGGGTCTGGGCCTTGCAGATGAACTCGACGGCCTTCTTGAGCAGCTTCTCGAGCTTGTCGCGCTGTTCCTTGTCCTCTTCTTCGCCGTACACGCTGGCCAGGAACATCGTGCCGAACCCCTGACCGTACATGTACCGCACCGATTCCGTGGGGTTGCGGGAATCCCCGAGCATCCCGTTGGCCTGCTGGCGCGCCGGCGCGAGGAACCAGTCCACGGCCTTCTTCACCTGATCGGAATACTTGCCCTCTTTGAGGGTGCTGCCTTCCATCAGGAACGCCATCCCCGCGAGGGCGGTCATGGTCGTCGGGTACTGACCGCCCTGCGCTTCCCAGTGACCGTCTTGGGCCTGGGTCTTCTTCAGGTACTCGAGCCCCTTGTCGATCGCCGACTCGATCGCCTTCTTCTGGTCCTTGTCTTTCTTCTCGTCGGCGGCCCGTGCCGGTCGAGGTGCGGGAACGGTGACCACACCGCCGACCACACACGCCGTCAGGGTCGCGAGCAACCAACTGCGGGGCATGACGCTCTCCAACGAGAACCCACCTTCGGCTCGACCTGCGAGGGCCGGTCGGAAAAATGGGGTATGGGTAAAAGACGATCGCGGGACAAAGGATTAACACCGGTGGGCACGGTCTGCCCACCGAATTGGGAGAGGGACCGAAAAAAGCGCGATGCGATGAGTTTTTCGGCCACAGAGCGAGGAGAGATCGTGTGGCGAATCGGTAACGGTTCACGGCCGGTACCGCGGAATAGCACCGCGACACCGGTCCGAGAGTACAGTTAACTCGACAACACAACACCGCGCGAGAGGCCGAACCACAGAAAAACACTTACTTCTTCGGCTCGTCCGGCTTCTTCGGCTCGTCCGGCTGGATCAGGACGCGGGTGTCGTACCGGTTCAAGCTGATCGTCCCGTTCTTCGAGTCGATCACCAGGCTGAACGGGTTCCCGTTGTACACGAGCGGCTTATCGAAGAGCAGGCGCCCGCGCTCCTTTTCGATGACCACCACGGTGTGGCTGTACTGCGTGCCGTTCTGATTCATCACCACCGCGGCCGCGATGATGACCGGCAGTTCGTTAAAGTGTTCCAGCACGAGTTGCTGGTTCTCGAGCACCCCCTCGTACATCCACAGCCGCTTGCCGGTACCGCGATCGAAGGCGTAAATCGGCCCGTTGACCCGCTGGGACCGGAGCATGCTGTTGACGTTGATCTGCCGGACCGCGTTGGGGTCGCGGTCGAGGACCAGGTAGAACCGGTCCGCGTCCGCGAACACCTGCGCCCCGGTACACGGCTTCAGGTGGGTCTCGAGGTTCTTCTGGTCGATCTTGAGCGTCGCCAGCGCCTCGCCCGTCCGAATGGAGAAGATCTCCGCGGTCCCGTCGGACTTGATGAACCCGGCCCAATCGGGGTTGAGGGCCGAGGTGACCGGGACCGCCTTCGCGTCGTACTCCTTCTTCCACACGTCCTTACCGGTCGCGAGGTCGTACAAGCGGATCGCGCGGGGCTGCTCCCCGGTGCCCGTCGTGACGAGCGCCGTGCGCCCGATGATGCGGTACGACTTGGCGTCGGCGAGCACGCGCCCGGAGTCCGGCGAGTTCTCGACCTGCAGCCCGTCCACGGCCCGGAGCAGCTTCGTCGAGAGCGGCTTGTGGTTGGCGCCCGTGTCGGTTTCGACCAGCACGATGTAGCGCCCGTCGCCGTAGATGTTGGTGCGCTCGGGCACGCCCTTGCGGGTCCAGAGCACGCGCCGGGTCAGCGGCTCGATCGCCTCCAGCCCGTCGGACGTCAGGAGGCACGCGTAGTTCGCCTGCAGGATCGCGGACCGGCCCATCGGCACCTTCACGCCGTTGGCCAGCCACAGTTCGCACTCGCCGTCGGGCAGGATCTCGACCTGGTAGCTCATGTTCGGCTGGAGCGGGTTGTCGGAGAGCAGGTTCTTGTTCCACAGCTCCTTCTTCTCGGCCAGGTCGAAGCAGTACACCGTCATGCCCATTTGAACGAGCATCAGGTGCCCGTTGCCCTGAACGAACTTGGACCACGGGATCGGCAGCCCGTTGCGCGAGTACAGGTTCTGGTTCGCCATGTTGGGGAACCGGACGCGCTCGTTGCCGGTCGAGCGGTCGAACCCGCGGAGCGCCCACGTCCCGTTGCCGGAGATGCTCTGGTCCAGGGTGAACCGGTACTGGCGGTACGCGGGGAACAGGTCCGCGGGCGACTCGACCTCGAACTGCTGGTTGTAGGACACCGGCGAGATCGGCTGGGTCTGCTCCGCCTTCACGCGGGTCGGGAGCGGGTAGCGGCTCGGTTCGAGGAACGGCAACAGGCGCTTGTCGGTGAGCAGGTTCGTGAGGAAATCGGCCCCGGTTTTGCCGTCGCGGATGACGACGTTGGGATATTCCTTGCCGAGCTGCAGGTACAAACCGACCGCGTCCTCCATCATCCGGTTCTTAATCATGAGCTGCGCGAGCGCCTCGGTGGCGCGGGCGCGAACGACCGGGTCGTCGGAGGCCACGCGGAGCTGCGAGAGGTGCGTCTGCGCCTCGCGCGTGTCGGCGTCGTTGTTGGTCGCGAGCAGCACGTCGGCGAGCTTGAACTGTGCCTCGGTCCCGGTGTCGAAGAACGGCCCGAAAACCGCGACGAACTCGCGGAGCCGCTGCAGGTTGTTCCCGTCCTTGACCGCGTTCCACTCCTTCACCACGCGGGTCTCGAGCGACTTCTTTGCCTCCGGGGTCGCGGCCCGGCGGATCATCGCCTCGATGCGCCCGCGCGCCCACACGTCGGGGCGCATCCGCACGTTCGGCTCGTCGGGCATTTCGAGCAGTTGCTTGCCCTCGCCGAGGTTGGCGAGCGCGAGGTAGTGGTCGAACGCCTCGCTGAGCCGGCCCTGGGTCTCGCGCCCGCGGGCCAGGAGGTAGTAGTGGAGGCGCTTGCGGCGCTTGACCTCGTCGTCGCGCCGGACCTTGTCCTCCGGGGTCTCCATCGCGACCGCCGGCACATCACAGAGCGCCTCGTACTCCTTGAGGTACCCCTCGCCCGCGTTGAAATCGGCGCGGAGCAGTTCCGTGTACACGATGTAGAGCTTGTCCCGCAGGAGCGGGAGCTTCTCGACCGGCAGCTTGTTCTTCTCGGCCGCCTTGAAGTCGGCGATCGCGTCCGCGAGCTTCCCGTCGTCGAGGTAGAGCTCGCCGCGGGCCAGGAGCCCGAGCGGGTCGTTCGGGTTCTTGTCGAGGAGCTTTTTCATCTCCGCGATCTTGAGCTCGAGCTGCGGGTACGCGGCGAGCTCCCACGGCGACTGGGCGAACACGAGCCCGTCCTGGAACACGAGGTTGCCGATGCCGTACTTGGCGAGCTCGGTGGTGTCGTTGCGCTTCCGGGCGCCGGTCTTCGAGACGATCTTGCCGTCCTCGATGTTGACGGCCCAGATCTCGCCGGCCGGGACCGTGTCGCGCCCGGCCGTCTCCTGGCGCACCGGGACGTAGAAGGCGTTGCGCCCGGTGGCCCCGTGGCCGGTCGGGGTGGGGATCGTGACGGGCGCCCACGCGACCTTCGGCTTCTGCGTGGCCTTGTCCTCGCCGGTCAGGTGGTACGCGCGGATCTGGTTGGTCCCGACCACGATCACGCGGTCGTTGACCACGCCGCCGACGTACAGGTCGGTGGCCTCTTTCGTCACCTCCCACAGGATCTTCCCCGTGCGCAGGTCGAGGCACTCCAGCAGGTTCGAGTCGTAAGCGGTCAGAATGACGCGCCCGCCACTGATGACCGGCCCCGCCGAGCGCCACCGGTCGTTCCGGAGCTGCTCCGGGATCTCGGGCATCCCGGTTTGCGGGTTGATCGTGCGGGCCTGCTGGGAGACCTTCCGGTACCCGTGCGCCCACAGCAGGCTCCGGGACCGGGCGTCCACGGCGACGACGACGCCGGAGTTGGTCGGGCACACGATGATCCCGTCGCTCGCGGCGAGGGCCGCGCTCTGGTACCGGCGCACCGAGTCGGTGGGGAGCGTGCTGTTGGGCTTGCCGAGCTTCTGGCTCCACACCAGGGTGGGCTTCGGGGTCGGGTCCGGGCCGGGGGCCTTGACGAGGTTCTTCGGGTCGAGGCACAGCAGGCGGATGACGCCGGCCTGTTCGATCAGCACGTAGAGCCGGCCGTTGATCGGCAGCGGCGCGCTGAGGAACACCGCGTCGAGGCACAGGCGGAAGGCGTCGGTGTTTTTGTCGGCCTCTTCTTCGGTCAGGCGCGGGGGCAGCGGCTGTTGTTGCGGCCCCTTCGGGTCCTGGGTGGCCTCTTTCACGCGGCCGAGTTCCCACTTGAGGTTCCCGCTCTTCATGTCCACCGCGGCCAGGCGCCCGGCCCGGACCATGTCCGCGAGGTCGCCGCTGTGCCGGAACTGCGGCCCGTTGTTGATGCCGAACTCCGGGTTGTTGAACACCGGCGGCGGGGTGATCGCGAGGTCGTCCACGAAGTAGACGTTCTGGCCGTCGTGGGACAGCGAGCCGATCAGCGGGTTCTCGTAGAAGATGCTGGAAACGTTGACCGCTTTGGTGTTGTAGGTGCTCCACCAGCTCTTGGCGTCGCGCGTCATGTCCACGTCGTTGGTGCCGTCGCTCTTCATCAACTGGTGCATCCCGGCCGTGGTCTTCGAGCGCCAGACGATCTCGCCCGCGCGGACGACGCGGCCGTTCACCACACGGTCCCGGGTCGCGACCGCGTACACCCCGTCGTAGCTGCGGAACATGATGAGGTCGGCCGTGGTGACCGGGAACGTCCCCGGGAGCGGGATGTTCTTGGGCGCCTTGCCGTCGCGGGCGAAGAGCCGGTCCAATTCGCCCTTGATGAAGAGGTTGGCCTCGTCGTCGCCATCGTAGAACATCGGGAACCCGAACACCTTGTCGAGGAACGGCGGACCGCCGTCCACGACGCCGTTGCGGGCCGCGTTGCCGCCCCTCACGCCCCACTCGCCGACGACAGTATTGGCCCGCATCAATTCGATCGGGCGGTCCAGTTCGGTCCGCACCATTTCCGGCGTGTACTTCTTCCGGCCGATCGTGAGCCCGTCCCGGGTCGCCTTGAACAGCTTGTCCTCGGCCACTTTAAACAGTTCATTGTGCCGGGGGTCGGGGCTGCGCTTGAAGGCCAGGGCCACTTTGAAGAGCGTGTACGGCGTGAAGAGCTCGTCCACGTCCTTCCGCGGGAGCACGCGCTCGAACGAGTACGCCGCTTCGAGGAAGTTGCCGCGCTCGAGGTACAGCGTGCCGAGCAGGATCGCGGCCTCGGCCCCGGCCTTCGTGTGGAAGAACCGCTGCGACACGTCGGCGAGGACCGCGAGGTCGTAGTTGGCCCGGATCGCGTCGTCGAGGAGCCCGGACGCCGTGGCGCCGTAGGCCTGCTGGTAGAACTGGAGCCCCTCGGGCTGGAACTCCGCGATGATACGGTTCGCTTCGGTCTTCACGCTGATGCGGTTGACGCGGGTCTCGTTCCCGACCTTGTACTTCACGTCGAAGAACGAGTCGCTCTGCGTATCGAGAATGTTTTGGAGCAGCGGACAGATGGTATTGTAAGGCGGATCCTTGAACGTCAGGTAGTCGCGCGCGGCCTTGAGCTGGTTCTTGGCGTCGCGCTGGTAGGGCGGGGCGAACGGGAGGTTGTCATCGATCTCCGAGCGATCGCCCTTGTCTTTCTCCTTGTCCTTGTCACTCTTCTGGCCCGGTCTGACGGGCTGTGCGACCCCGGCGACGGCGGCGGGCTGCCCGTTCACCGAGTGGGCACTCCAGGTGACGAGCCACGCGCAGAGCGCGGCGAGTACCCCACAGGACAGCAGCCGCATTTTGAAGCCACGCATGGCGGTTCCCATTTCTGTCCGTGACCGGTGCGCCGCGAATGATCGGCGCACCCGACCGATTTTGTCACTTCCCCGCACGGTTCACAAGGAGAAATCTACCCGCTCCCGTTCGGCCGGGGAAGTGGCGGTCGGCGCATCCCGTTACATGGAGAGGGGCGATATTGTACGACGAACCGGCACCCGCAACCTAACGCCGCGCGCCGGCCACGACACGTACTCATGTAAGAGACGATTCACCCGCAGCGCGCGTTTGCACAATGCGGGAGCCAGTTCCCGTGCTTTATCGGGCGAAGAGCGCGCGGTGAAGAACCGTCCCCGCACGTTCCGGCCCAACTATCTGTCGTTTGGGACAGTCACCTGACGGAGGGTTAAAAGGAAACTGCCCTCTACCAGCACTTGGGAACTAGCGACACCCGCCGAGGCCACTATTACCTCCCACCGAAATTTGCTCGAATCGGTCGAGACCGGTTGGGCGGGATCGTGGCCCCGGACGAGAGTACGGCCATATGGCTGCTCCGAGCGGTACTCGTCGAAGGCGCACTCGCGCGGCGGGAGGTCACACTGTACCTTCCGGTAGGCACGGCACCGATCCGGGGTAACGAAGTGGTCCGCGCGTTCTGCTCGGCCTGGTTGTTATGGAAGTTCGTAGAGCTCACAACCGGGAGCAAGTAAAACGTGCCCATTCGCTACCCACCCTCCACAATTCCACAGCGGCGACCGCTCGCCGCACCTTCATCCGAACTTTAACCGCGTCACCAACGCGGTTCGTATGCTCTCTAGCACTCACACTCTCCGTCCGAGATGCTGCCATGTTGGACCTGTCGAACCTGTGCGCCGCGGTGCGCTCCAAAGGCGGCGCGAAACGCTGCCTGATCTCATCCGCCGCCTTTGTGGTGCTCGCCACACTCACGGCGCCCGCGTCGGGCTCGGAGCCGGCACGGAAAGCCGAAAACGTCATTGTTGTGACGCTCGACGGGTTCCGCTGGCAGGAGCTGTTCGAGGGCGGGGACGAGTCGTTCATGGACGCCAAGCAGGGCGGGGTTAAGGACGTCCCCGGGCTGAAAAAGCGGTACTCGCGCGAGAAGCTCGAGGACCGGCGGGCGGCGCTGATGCCGTTCCTGTGGGGCACCGTGGCCAAGAACGGCCAGGTCTTCGGGAACCCGGCCAAAGGCGCATCGGCCAAGATCACCAACGGGCTCAAGTTCTCGTACCCGGGCTACAGCGAGATGTTCTGCGGGCTTGCCGATCCGCGGATCGACTCGAACGCCAAGAAAGCCAATCCCAATCTCTCGGTGCTGGAGTTCCTGAACGGTCGGCCGGGCTTCAAGGATAAGGTCGAGGCGGTCTGCACCTGGGACGTGTTTCCTTCGATCTTTCGGACGCAACAGAACGGGTTACGCATTCAGGCCGGATGGGAGCCGCTCAAAGCCGACAAGTTGACCGACCGCGAGCGCGGCCTGAACGAGACGATGGAACTACTCCCGCGGTACTGGCCGGACAATGCGTTCGACGTGTTCACGATGGGCGCGGCGAAGTCGGCACTGGAGCGGCGCAAGCCCCGCGTGCTGTACATCGGGCTGGGTGAAACGGACGAGTGGGGGCACGGTCGGCGGTACGACCTGTACTTGGACTCCGCGAACAAGGCCGACCGGTTCCTCGCGGAACTGTGGGACGGGCTGCAGAAAGATCCGCAATACAAGAACAAAACTGCCCTCCTCATCACGACCGACCACGGCCGCGGGAGCACGCGGGTGGACTGGACCGACCACGGGAAGAACGTGGAGGGGGCGGAACACATCTGGATCGCGGTGATGGGACCGGACACACCGGCCACGGGCGAGCGCGAGAAACGCGAAGTGACGCAGAGTCAGGTCGCCGCCACGGTTGCCGCTCTGGTGGGAGAGGATTTCGGTGCGGCGAGCCCGAAGGCCGCAGCGCCTCTACCGGTGTTCGAGAAGAAATAACGCTCGGAACGAGCGAACGAACTTGCCCCTTCCGTCTGTGATCGGAACCAATTCTCCCACGAGGTTCGTGATGGTTGCTCGGGTGATTTGTTTGGCGGTAATCTTCGGGCTGTCGGCTCCTGCATTCGCCGGTGAAGGTCCGGCCGGCTCGGATGTCAAAGTCATGAGCTTCAATGTGCGCTACGGCACGGCCAAGGACGGCGAGAACCACTGGGACAAGCGGAAAGAGTTTCTCTCGGAGACGGTGAAGGCGTTCGGCCCGGACCTGCTCGGAACGCAGGAAACGCTGGGCTTCCAGCGCGACTTCCTGGCCGAGAAGCTCAAGGGGTACGGTGTGCTCGGGGTCGGCCGGAACGACGGCAAGGAGAAGGGCGAGATGATGGCCCTGTACTGGCGCGAGGCCCGGTTCGAGAAGGTGGACGGCGGACACTTCTGGCTCAGCGAGACGCCGAAAGACGCGGGCAGCAAGAGCTGGGACAGCTCCCTGCCCCGCATGGCCACGTGGGTGCGGTTGAAGGACAAGCGAGGTGGCAAACCGGTGCTGTTCGTGAACACGCACTTCGACCACATCGGGAAGGAAGCCCGGCTCAAGTCGGCGAAACTGATCCGCGAGCAGATCGCCACCCTCGGGAAGGACTGTTCCGTGGTCCTCACCGGCGACTTTAACTCCGGCGAGGACAGCGACCCGTACAAGGCCCTGTTCCACAATCGCGGGAACGACCAGTCGCCGGTCTTGGACAGCTTCCGGGTGGCGCACCCGAAGCGCGAGGCGGGTGAGGGCACGACGACCGATTTCAAGGCCGGAGTGAATCAGGGGAACCGGATCGACTGGATCGGTGTGTCACGCGACTGGAAGGTAGTCGCGGGGGAAATCGACCGTACCGAGAAGGCCGGCCGGACGCCCTCGGACCACTTCCCGGTGACGGCCGTCATCCGTCGGTGAGAAAACAGAATATGGATGGTCGGGCGTGTCAATCCGTACACGCCCACCGCAGCGGCGCCTGAGATAGCGGGAGAGTTAGCGAACAGACGGCGCCGACGTTTGTAGAATAACTCGCCAGCCTTCTCAGAGTGGCTCATGAGTACCTCAATTATCAAGCGCTTCGCCCCTTCTGAGCCGCCCGCCCGGATGTTTCGTCCGCGAATGGTGCAGTTAGCGCCCCTCTACCAGTGCAACCTCGCGTGCCCGCACTGCTGCGTGCCGATCGAGTGGCCCGACCGACTCGACATCCCGACCGCGGTCCGGTTCCTCGAACAGGCCCACCACGCGGGCATCGGCACGGTCGGTTTCACGGGCGGCGAACCGTTCCTGTACCCGGAGTTCCTGAACGTACTCACCGCGCGCGCTGCGGAACTCGGGTTCCGGTTCGACAAGTTGATGACGAACGGCGTGTGGCACCGCGACGCGGAGCACGCCACGGCGGTGTTGTCCGACCTCCGCGACGCGGGGTTCAACGGCAAAATCGGCCTGAGCGTGGATAAGTTCCACGGCATGGACATCGAGAAGCTCGCGGAGTTCTGCCGGGTAACGCGCGCGGTCTTCGCACGCGACACGATCCTCTCGCTGAGTTACGCGAGTCGCGCCCCTAACAAGGGTTTGGAGCCGATCAAGCGCCTCGCAGAAGCTCTGGACGGCGTGGTCGAGTGGTCGAAGGTGCTCGGGCGCTACCTGCTCGTGAGCGACGACTTCACGATGACCGCGTGCTGGAACCACCTCGCCACCGTGGAGCGCGCTGAGGAACTCCCCGGCGATTCCTGGGACGGCACGTGGTTCGAGGAGGACTACTGCGAAGGCCCGGGGCAAGCGCTCATCGTGAACCCAAAGGGCGAAGTAAAGCCGTGCTGCGGGTTTGCTTCGGACCTGGACCAGCTCACGATCGGGAACATCTACACCGACAGCCTCGAGCAGATCGTTCAGTTCGCGCGCAACCACCCGGTGGTGGGTACGGTCTTCCGCGACGGGCTGACCGCGATCCGCGACGAGATCCTGGCACGCGACCCGAACGCCCTCCCCGGCGCCACGAGCAACCACTGTTACTTCTGCTGGTACGTGCTCGCGAAGGGCATTTACGCTCAAACCACGGGAAAGCTAGAACTCCTCCCCGAACACGGCGGCTCGCAATGGGCCAAGATCGTGGCCGAAAAGGGTAAGACCGCCCTTCCCCTACTCAGCGACGATCAGGGACCGAAGGGATGCGGAAGTGGCGGGTGTGGCCAGTGAACTTGTTTCATGCCCAGAGAGAAACCTGAAATCTTTCCAGCAGCTTTCAAAAACTGACCGAGAACGCGATTACTTGGAGCACGACTGTCTTTTTCAATGACATGCACGAGGCCCTGCTCACGGCTCCTGTAGATTTGCGAGCGGTGTAAATCGCGGACAGCTTTTGAGCCGGATCGAAAATCCGTAAAATTGGATGCTCCAGATGATTCGCACCGCCGCCGAACTGCTTCACACACTCCTTGAAATCGAAAAGGCCAAGCTGGCAGAGTGGAAACTGCCCCACAATCCTACGATTGGTGATATGTACGAAGGACTGTCGAGGAACGCACTGGAAAAGCACTTGCCGTTTGAGGGATTGCGAGTTGCCTCGGGGTTTATCAAAGACCGTACTGACCAGTGGAGCAAGCAACTTGATTGCATGGTTGTGATCGGTGAGGGAACTCAGGTGCCACACACCGATTCCCGTGTCTTCACTCTTGACGAAGTTGTCGCAGTCGTGGAGGTCAAGAAAAACCTGTACTCCGAGGGTCTTGACGAGGGATTCAATAACCTCAGAAGCGTACTCCGGCTCGACCACGAACAGCCGCCTATCGTTAGTAGAATGGTGCGACAGTGCTTTCACATCCTAACCCGGACCCCTTTGCCCGACGACAAAAACAGCCTGCCACTGCTCCACCAAGGCATCTACTGGTCCCTTGTTACAGAGGCCGCTTGGCCCGTCCGCATTCTGCTCGGGTACTACGGGTACGCCTCTTACGATTCGTTCCGTAAGGGTATACTCAAGCACCTGGAGTCACTCGACAAGACTCCAGGCTGGAACGCGGCTTCCATCCCCAGTTGCATCATCGGGCCAGGCTACTCAGCTGTCAAAAACACGGCCATGCCGTGGGGTACTCCCACATTTAACGGGTGGTGGCCCCTACTCATGACGAACAACGTCTTGACCCCCGCATACGTTTTGTTGGAGACAATTTGGACAAGACTGAACCTGTTAGGTTTCATTCCTTCATCATGGTTTGGTGAAGATCTCACGAATGATGCATGGGACAGATTCGTCGATGCGAAACCCGAGAGCAAAGAAAGATGGTCATTCAGTGTCTTAGAAGAATTGCCTGCTACCACAGATCAGGCTCAGACTGAATCCGCTTGGTCGCCCTGCTTCGTCAGCCTGTCCGCGTTTACGCTGGTCAAGTTACTTTGCAATCGCGATTCCGCCCCACTCGATTTGTCATGTGTGGATGTGCCAGTAGAGGAGTTGGAAGCGGGAGTCACCGAGCTGGAGCAGCACGGTGTCGCCGCCCGCGACGTGGCCGACCGAACCAAGCTGCACCTTTTGACTGAAGGTTGTTCAGGCGTCATTTTACCCGATGGCCGATTCGCTGTTGGCGAGGACAACACCGGGCGGCTTACCAGATGGGTCATGAAATACACGACAGCGGAAACAGGGCAATGATCCCAACGTGGTGACGTGCGAATAGTTGTAACGATACCTTGCCTTTGAATGACCAGCCCGTTGTAAACGACCTCTTCAGCTAACCGATTTGAGGTCGGGGAAATGACAATCCTTCGAGTTATCACGGCTGAGCACCAATTCCGCCGGATAGTACGGAGTTACTTTGCGTGGTTCTCCATCCCTAACTTGATCGACAATGACGACTTCAAGCACCCACGCAAGGATTGACCAACTCCGCAAACGGAGACGAAAAGGCCGAAATGATACCTGCTCACCCGCGGCCTTGCGGCCGGTACTAGTGCAGCTTCAGGCGGATAGTTGTGCGAGCGGCTCCAGGTGCTCGCATCCGTAGTAGTCGCACACGCGGGTTCGGACCTCGACTGCTGCCAGCAGGCGGTCGGGTTCGACGATGGCCCTCTTGCCGCGCCCACTTGGGCTCGATGGGGTTGAGCCACGGGCTCTTCACCGGCAGGAAGCACGCCACGATCCGAACCCCGCCCTCCGCACGAGCCTTCCGGTTGTGGCCCTTGATCCACACCCGCACGCGCTTACTGACGTGCCACGCCGCGTTGTCCCACACCAACAGTAGCGCCTTCTTCCCCTCCGCCTTCAGCCGCTCGCACACCCAACCCAAGTAGTCCTCCGTCACTTGCGAGACCGGGCGGCCCGACACGAACCGCAACATCATCCGGCCCGTGTCCCCGCGCAACAGCCCGTAGCACGACAGCGCCTTCGGGTCGGTATCGCCCTTCGGCACCTCGCGCTCGACCAGCCGCAACGGGTCGTCGGACCAGGCGTGCATCGCGGGAGGGCCAACCGGCTCCACCAGCACTCGTCTTGGTACCCCAGCACCCACTCCGGGTGCGACGCCGCCAATCGGATCAGCCGGTCGCGCTTTTTTTTCGCGCGTAGGCGGGGTCGGGACTTGTGATCCACTGCTTGGCCCGCTTCCACCCGTGCCCCAGGCGCTTGACCGCCTGCCGGACGGCCTCGTGGGAGAGCCGGCGCGGGGCAACTCCTGCTCGAAGGCGACTTCGGCCAACAGATCCAGGGTCCAGGTGCTCCGGGCCTTGCCGAAGCGGCGCGGGGACTGGTGGAGGATGCCCTTGAGCGGATCGGCCTTCGCCTCGTCGAGGATCGGCTGGGCATCCTTGGGTCCGCGCTTCTTCTCGGCCAAGCAGCCGGCCCCCTCCTTCTCGAAGGCATGGATCGTGTTGCGAACGGTTTGCGAGCGCAGCCGACCCGGCGCGAGATCTGGGACGGGGTTTTTGGTCGGCGCTGGCCAGCAGGATCTGGGCGCGCGGAGGGTAAGAACTTCCCGGCTGCGGAGGCCCTGTCGGAGCGCCCCGCGCTCGGATTCCGTCAACTCACGAAGAAACAGTGCTTTCATGAACCATTATTCGCAACCAACTGACCCCTCACAACAAACCGAATGACTCTCCACTAGGACTAAACGACAAAACCCTGGCCATCATCGAAAATCGCTGGAAGACAGCAGGTTTGTCCGGTAGTCCTAATGGCGGCGGGAAGGTCGGCAACTGGACCGGCACGAAACCGAACTTCACGCGCTAGCTAATAGACCTCATTCACGATAGCAGTTGATTCGTAGGATGTCGGGACGAATCTTGCCCTGTCGGATGATGCCGATGATCGCGCGCCTTGAGAACCTGCGGAAGTCCTCGGTCGTTTTTGGTCACCTGACCGGGTTGACCGTTGCCGCGTTCGATGCGTTGGCGGCTGATGTGGTCCCGGCCGTTGAAGCCGCGCACAAGAAGGCACTCGAGCGGCCCAACCGACAACGGGCGGTCGGAGGAGGCGACGACTTCGACCTGTCGACCGCCGATCAGGTGCTGCTGACGGTCATCTGGCTGCGCCAGTACCCGACCAATGAGGTACTCGGGTTCCTGTTCGGGGTGTCCGACTCGACGGCCAGCCCGCCCGCACCCGGTGCCTGCCGGCACTGGAGCAAGCGGGCCGGGACACGATGCGCACGCCCGACCCCGGCACGGCCCGGCGCAGCGGTTGCCGGCGTTGCTCGCCGGCACGCCCGGTCTGGCGGTGGTAATCGACTCGTTCGAGCAAAGGACCCCGCGCCTGAAGCGCCGTCCGCGGGCGTACTATTCGGGGAAGAAGAAGGCCCACACGCTCAAGAGCCAAGTGGCCGTAGATGAGGAGTCCGGGGCCATCGTGGACGTCTCGGACTCGGTGCCGGGGCCGTGGGCGGACATCAAACGGCTCAAGAAGTCGCGGCTCATGAAGCGGCTCCCGAAGGGGGGGTCGGCGGGATCGGCGATCTGGGTTACGTCGGGATGGGCGAACTGCACCCAACGGGGTTGGGCGCGGCCCCGCGACGCAAGCCGCGCGGGAAGGACCGTCCGCCAGAAGACCGGAAGTACAACCGCGCGTTCAGCCGGCGCCGGATCGTAGTGGAACACGCGATCGGGCGGTTGCGCGGTTCCGGGCGGTGGCGCACTTAAACCGACACCCGCGACCGAGGCACGCGATGCGGGTCGGGCCATTGCCGGGTTGGTCAACCGGATGCTCAAACACCGAGCCTCCTGAACCGGCTCTGGGGAAGGGGCAGAACACTCGACCCGCTATCGTGAATAAGGTCTAATTCCATTAGGTGTTAAAAAGCAGGAGCGACGGCACACCGCTTGCATTGCAGTGAGAGCGTGAGCTCTTCCTCAAGCGGGAGTCGCATCAAATGGCTGTCACGGTCGAGTACGCCGGGCTGACGGACATCGGCCGCGTGCGCAAGAATAACGAAGACCACTTCCTCATCGCGGACCTCACGAAACAGCTCCAAGTGACGCAGACGAGCCTGACCCCGCCCCACTCCTACGGGTGGAAATCGGGCGTTACCGGGCACCTGTTCGTTGTGGCCGACGGAATGGGCGGACTGGCCGGCGGGGAACTGGCCAGCGGCCTCGCGGTGGAAACGATTTCGTGGTACGTCGCGAAGACGATGCCGTGGTTCTAC
Organism: Gemmata palustris; assembly: GCF_017939745.1. Lineage (NCBI taxonomy): Bacteria > Pseudomonadati > Planctomycetota > Planctomycetia > Gemmatales > Gemmataceae > Gemmata > Gemmata palustris. The sequence goes on from NZ_JAGKQQ010000001.1 coordinate 1,920,899, forward strand.
CGTTACCAGGACGGGCGCGAAAAGGAGCTGGAGAACGAACTCAAGAACGCGGTTCAGGCGGTTCAGGAAGCAGTTAAAGACGCGGCCGAGCAATCGCGGTTCCGCAAAATGGGCACGACGCTCACCCTCGCGTGCGTGCTGTGGCCGCGCGTGTACGTCGTTCACGCGGGCGACAGCCGCTTTTACCTCCGACGCGACGGCAAACTCCAGCTCTGGACCACCGACCACACGGTCGGGCAGCGCGCTGTGGACGACGGCTTGCTGACCCCCGCACAAGCGGAAGCGTCCGGGCTCGGCAACGCGCTCTGGAACTGCATCGGTGCGGGTCAGAGGGATGTTACGCCCGACTTGTACCACGCGACCCTTCAACCGGGCGACGAGTTGCTCCTGTGTACGGACGGCCTCTCGCGCAAGGTGACGGACGAAGCGATTCACGACATCCTCGTGAGCGCCCCGTCCGCCGAACTCGCCGCGAGCGCGCTTATCACTGCGGCCAACGACGCCGGCGGCTTCGACAACATCACCGTCATCGTTGCGCGGATGCAGCCCGTATCCGCCCGCGACCTCAACGCGACTCCGCCCGACGGCATCCCGCTCCTGGCGTCCGGGGTGTGAAAGCGTTTTCGCTGTTGTGTTCCCGCTCGCGATCTCGGTGTGAGGAGTGGGGAACACAACAGCGAGATTCGCCATGAAAGCCCTGGAACAACTGCTTTTTTGGGTCCACGGGATGTCGGCGGCGGCGTGGTTCGGAGCGATCTTCTACCGCACACTCGTCGTCGACGCGAAAGCGTACACGTTCTTCGACAAGCGGTCCGATTACGAGCACTTCTCCACGCACCTCGCGCACAACATGCGGTACTTCGTGACGGCCGGGCTCCTGACGTGCGGGCTGTCCGGCTTCGCGCTCGTCGGGTTGAAGTGGGACGGCTCGAACATCGTGTGGCTCGCACTGATGACCGCGAAAGCCGGTGTGTGGCTCGCGGCCTGCGTCCTGTTCACGTATGTGTCGTGGGTCCACTGGCCGTGGCGGGCCTGTGCTGCGTCGGACGAGTTCGCCCGCTACCGCACACAGGGTCAGCGGCTCGCACTCGGAATGGTGGCACTGGCCGGCACCGGGTTCGCGCTCGGTCAAGCGTGCCGGGCGATCGCGAGTGTCTAATCGGTTCTGGCCAAGGCTCTTTCGCTCTGACAGGAATCGCTCTGTCAATGGAACCCGCCCCGTGATACTTCCGTGAACCTGAAACCCGCCCCGGCTGGAGCGTGTATGCTATGAGGGTGTGGCAACGTCGCCTCTTGCGTTGCTGCGGTCTTGTGGAGGTGCGCGGATGTCTCGGGCGGCTCACATCGGGTTGACGGGCGCGGTTCTCGCGATGGTCGGTGTTCTGGTCGGGTTCTCGGAGCCGGCGCGCACGTCCGCCGCGGACCCGGACGTCAGCACGGACCGACTCAACAAGGAAATTGAGAACGTGAAGTTCGCCGCGGTCGACGGGAAAACGCCCGCGCTCCGGGATTTCGCGGGCGAAAAGGGCACGGTCGTCGTGTTCCTCTCGTTCGACTGCCCGGTCTCGAACAGCTACGCGGGCGCCCTCGCGGAACTTCACAAAACCTACGCCGCAAGGGGCGTCAAGTTCCTTGCACTCGTCCCGACGGACGACAGCGCGGAGCGGATCGCGAAGAAAAGCACAGAGTTCAAACTCCCCTTCCCCGCCCTGTCTGACAGCAAACTCGCGGCGGCTGAAGCGTTCAAGGCGATCGTCACGCCGGAAGCGTTCGTCCTCGATCACAACCACGTCCTGCGGTACCGCGGACGGATCGACAATCAGTATTACGGCCGTCTGAAGAAGAACCCCCAGGTGACCGAACACGACCTGCGGGACGCACTCGAAGCGCTCACCGCGGGCAAGAACGTGTCGGCCCCCGCGACGCGGGCCATCGGCTGTCACATTGACGCGAAAGAGCGGAAGGTCACCTCCGACACCGTTACCTACCACCGCGACGTGCAGCCGATCCTCCAAAAACACTGCCAGAGCTGCCACCGACCCGGTGACGTGGGGCCGTTCGCGCTGATGACGTACAAACAGGCGCTCAACTGGGCCTCCGACATCGTCCACTACACACAGTCGAAGGAAATGCCGCCGTGGAAGCCGAGCGCGGGGCTGGAGTTCAAGAACGCCCGCAGTTTGACCGCACGCGAACTCGACACGCTCGCGTTGTGGGAAAAGACCGGGTGCCCCGAGGGTGACCCGAAGGACGCCCCGCCGCCCGTCAAGTTCCCGGCCGGCTGGCGCCTGGGCGAACCGGACCTCGTGGTCGAAGTGCCCGACGACTTCCATGTCGGCGCTGCCGGCAAGGACACGTTCCGCTGCTTCGTGCTCCCCACGGGGTTGAAGGAAGACAAGTACGTGGTCGCTTACGAGGTGAGGCCGGGCAACGCGACCGTCGTTCACCACACGCTCAACTACTTCGACACCACCGGTAAGGCGCGCAAGCTCGAAACCGCCGAGCGCGAGCGCAAGAAACTCGCGGACGAACTGGATCGCGGTTCCGGTTACCCGGTGGCAATGGGCCTCGGCTTCATCCCGAACCAGGCGGATGCGCCGCGCCCCGAAATCCCGGCGGTCGGGTCGCTCGGCGGCTGGGCGCCGGGGCAACTCGGCACGCAATTCCCCGAGAGTTCCGGCGTGCTGCTGCCCAAGGAAGCGGAGATCGTGCTCCAGGTCCACTACCACCGCACCGGGAAGCCCGAAAAGGACCGCACGAAGGTCGGGCTGTACTTCGCGAAGAAGCCGGTCGAGAAGCCGTGGACCACGCTCGTCGTGGGGGGAATGTCACCGCTCACACTCATCCCCGCGGGCAAGGCCAAGCACGTCGAGAAAGGTTCCGCGTGGACCACCGCGGACGCGAACCTTCACAGCGTGATGCCGCACATGCACCTGCTCGGCCGGAGCGTGAAGGTGAGCCTGACCCCGCCGGGCGGCGAAACCGTCGTGCTCGTGGACATCAAGGACTGGGATTACAACTGGCAGGAATCGTACTGGTTCGCGAAACCCGTGTTCGCGAAGGCGGGTACCAGGATCGATGTGGAGGCCGTGTTCGATAACTCCGACAAGAACCCCCACAACCCCAGCAACCCGCCGAAACTCGTGCGGTTCGGCGAAGAGACCACGAATGAAATGCTGTTCGGGTTCCTCGGTGCCACGCCCGTCGGTAAGGAGCGCGTCCGCGTGCTGCGAACCGACCCCAACAAGAAGTAAGTGCAATTTGCCGAACCCCGCCCACAAGGGCGGGGTTCGCCCCACACTTCCGCATTCCCCTCCGATAGAATCCTTCACAATCCGTTCACCGCGCAGCAGCACCGCCCAGATCGAGATGGAACGACCGCTCGAGCGTCTGGTAGGATATTTCCCACCAACGGAGGAACTCCGATGTACCGCTCATTGCTGGTCCCGGCGGCCCTGATCGCGCTATTCTCAACCGCTCCCGCCGCTCCGGTCCCGAACGACCCAGCGGCGGTGCGCAAAGCACTGGACATCCAGTGGGCCGAACTGGAGAAGGACGAGCCGGCCGCGTCCAAGTCGCTCTTGGCACTCGCTGGGCGCCCGAAGGACGCGATCCCCTACCTGCGTGAGAACCTGAAGCCTCTAAAGCTCACCAAGGACCGGGTGCAACAGCTTCTGACCGACCTGGGGAGCGAGAAAGAAGCGGTGTGGAAGGGCGCGTTCCACGAACTGGAATACTTCGACCCCCGGTTAACCATCGATCTGGTGGGACTCATGGATCAGGTGACAGACGCCCCGGCGCGTCAGCGGTTGGTCACGGTCTTGAGTGGCCGGACCCTGGACTACCTGAACAAGCACTTGATGAACAAAGCGGTGACTCTGCGGGCGCTCGGTAAGGGGGACGGGTACAACTTTCAGGCCGACGGGTCGTGGTGGGCCGAGCACCGGGTGGACCGGCTGAACGTCGGGGAGTTCGTGGGGTGCCCCAAGCGCAAGTGGACCCGGGCGGTCCGGGCGATTTCGTTACTCGAGTTCTTCGGCACCCCGGACGCGGTGGCGATCCTGAAGGATCTCTCGACGGGCCATCCCGACGCGCAGCCAACCAAGATGGCCCAAGAAGCACTGGACCGACTCAAAGACAAGCCGTGACACCCCTCACAGGCTGGCGAGCACTAATGACCCGGTGGTCGGTAACCTTCATGCGCCACCAGCTCAGTGGCGCCCGGAGCCGCTTCAATCAATTTCGCAAAGTCGACATACTCGTGCAGCATCAACCCTCAGTTTTCGGGTGGCTCGGCTGACGCTGTATTCACGCGAATCCGCGCGTCCCACACCCGAACTCTTTGCCTTGATGATGCACGAGTGTACAATTAAAATGTAGCGCGGTTACGAGTTGCCCGAGTGTCTCCTCACGACACCAGCGCCGAGGTAAGTGAGGGCCACTTTTGTTACCGAGATGTTGGCCCAATGAACCCCGAAATCGCGGAGATGTTAGCACTTGTTAGCCCGCGGTAGCCGTTCGCATGAGGAGGTCAGGAAGCCAATAATGCCCGAAGTCCTGAAGCAATCAGAATTTGGTGCATTGTTCGCTCCCCGCCGCGTTCGCACGAGCCGACCCGGGGCCAAAAAGTTAGCAATTGTTACCCCAGTAGCCAACGTAGAGCGAAACGATCTAGCCAATATACTAATGATTGCAAGAATCGAACGAGTGTCCACTGAGATTCCGGAACCGAGATCAGCATTTTTAACGAAGAATCTACGGAGATCGCACATGAGATTCCGCTACGCGCTCGTGCTCGCGGCGTTCTTGGGGCTGGTGCCCCTCGCCGCGTCGCGTGCGGACGATAAGGCCAAAGCCACCGCGGACGCGAAAGTGACCGCAAAAGCGGCGAAGGTCGAGGTACCGTACCGCCTCACCGACACGAAGCACGTGATGGTGCGCACGAAGATCAACGGTAAGGGGCCGTTCAACCTCATCGTGGATACAGGCGCCCCGGCCGTGTTCATCACGAAGGGCGTTGCGAAGAAGGCCAAGGCCGAGGAAGGCGAAAAGGGCTGGGTCGATTTCGACTCGTTCGAGTTGGAAGGCGGACTGAAGGTCGAAAAGGCCCGTGGTCGGGTCGAAGACCTGATTCAACTTGATGGCATGAACGGGATGGGGTTAGCCGGCGTCGAGCTGCACGGCGTGATCGGCTACAACGTGCTCGCGCGGTTCCGCATCGAGTACGACCTCACCCGCGACAAACTGGTGTTCGAGCCGCTCGCGTTCGACCCGCCGCCGCTCCTTCCGCTCGGCGGCAAGGGCGGCGAGGGCATCCAGTCGATGGGACCGATGGTGAAAATGCTCACATCGCTCCTCGGCATCAAGCCGAACTTCGATATCGCCCCGCGCGGGTTCACCGGGATCGAGTTCGACGAGAAAGACGGCAAAGTCGTCGTCAAATCGGTCCTCACGGGCAGCCCCGCCGAAAAAGCCGGACTCAAGGTCGGCGATCGTATCACCAGCGTCAAAACGGACACGGTCGACTCGGGCAAAGACCTAGCGAAGGCGCTCGCGAAAGCCGGGGTCGGCACCAAGTGGCGGTTCCACGTCACACGCGACGGCAAAGAAGAAGAGATCGTGGTCGAACTCGGAAAGGGGCTTTAATCATGAAATTCGCACGTACACTTTCCCTGTTCACGGCTCTTGCTTTCGCACCGGTTGCCATTGCTGCGCCGCCGGAAAAGGAACCGCTGAAGAGCGACGAAAAGCCGATCGTGGTTCCGTTCGAGCTGCTGAAATCGCGACACATGGCGATTCAGGTGAAGATCAACGATAAGGGACCGTACCGCTTGATCTTCGACACCGGCGCCCCCACGAACCTCGTCAACAACAAGATCGCGAAGGCGTCCGGGATACTATCGAAGGAAGATAAGGGCGGGTTGCCGCTGTTCGGTGCCTCGATGGGCGCGAAGACCATCAAGAAGCTCGAAATCGGCGACCTGAAGCTCGAGGGGATGCCCACGATGGTGATGGACCACCCCACGGTCGCGGCGATCGCGGACGTGGTCGGGCCGGTCGAGGGCATCATCGGGTTCCCGTTCTTCGCCCGTTACAAGATGACCATCGACTACGAAAAGAAGGAAATGACACTCACCCCCAGCGGGTACGTCCCGGGCGACGCGATGCAGGGCCTGATGGACAAACTCATGGGCGCGTCCAAAGGCACCAAGCCGGAACCGAACGTGGTCGCCCCCGCTGCGGTGTGGGGATTTGACGTGTCCCGCGACAAGGACGACGAAGACGCGGGCGTGGTGGTCGGCAAAGTGCTCGCGAAGAGCCCCGCGGCAATCGGCGGACTGAAGGAAGGCGACCGACTGCTGACGCTCGACGGGCGCTGGACCGATACGATCGCCGACACTTTCCTGGCCGCGTCGCTCGTGAAGCCGGGCAAAGCCGTGACACTCGTCGTGAAGCGCGACGGCAAGGAGAAGAAGCTCACCGTCACCCCCGGCAAGGGTTTGTGAGAGCGTTTCGGCCTCTCCCTTCCTCCACATAGGTTGGGAGAGTTCCCGCTTGGGTGAGCTTCACGGACAACTTCAGGCAAGGCCCGCCCATGCTGAAATGGTTCAAGCGCGTCCTGGGTGCTGAAGGTCACATCTCGCAACGAGCCATTGCTGCGCGAGTCCGCGATTCCGACCCCAATGTGCGCCAACAAGTGGCCGATCACCTCGGCGGGATCACAGAACCGTGGGCCTGCGACGAACTGTTTGTTCTGCTCAAAGACATGATGCCCGAGGTCCGCGACGCGGCACTCAACGCGCTCCGGCGCCAGGGGCCAAGTGCAACGACCGTGCTGATTCGGGCACTCGAATACGCCGACCCAAAGGTAGCAGTACCGGCCGCCGATGTGCTCGGAGAATTGAAAGACCTCGACGCGGTTCGGCCACTACTTCTGGTGATGAAGTTCGGCTCACCCGAGACTCGGGCCGCGGCCTTTCGTGCTTTGATCTCCTACGGGCGCGCTGCGATTCCCGCACTGGCGCTCGCGCTGCAAGATCCCGATCCGTGGACCCAAACGCGCGGGGAGGAGATTCTCGCCGCGATCCGCGAGTCCATCCGAGCGCAAGAAAACACCGCGCCCGATTCGAGCAAAGGTGCGTGAGCTACCCCCGGGACCGCGGACGTCCGGTCCGCTGCTCTCCGTGCCATACGGCGCGGTGTTACTCTGCGAACCACTGCGACAGGCCACCTTTCAGGACCATCGCAACGAGCCGCGACCGCGAGGGAGCGGAACCGCGACTCCCGTCTATCGCACCGAGCCGCAGCGGACGTGCGGTACCTCTCGCTCCCTTGCGGTCGCGGCTCGTGACCACTGCGGACGGGGCGTCCGCGGTCCCAGGAAAAGACGGTCATTCCTTGCGAATGCGCGCGTCGTGAGTAATGGTGTAGATCGGCTTCTGCGGGTTCGTGTCGCGGTCCATCCACGACACCTCGAAGCCCGTCCGCGTCGTTTGTGCTTGTACGCGACCGGGCAAGTCCTTCAACCCGAGGTCCGCCACGGTCGGCGTGTACTTGCCGTTCTTCTTGTGGTACGCGCGCTGGGCGTAGTAGCAGCGGTGGAGCGTGTCACGAATGTCCCAGTCCACATCGGGCTTGAATTTCGCCTCGCCCGGCTTGGCCGTGCTGAACTGGAGGAACCCCCAGCGCTCCGGCCGGTGCATGTCGATCAACCCCTGCGGGGACCAGACCCAGTTGTGTTCGGGCTTGCCTTTCACTTTCTGCGTTTTGCCCCCGACGAGTTCCGTGTCCCATTCCACGCGCGAGAAATTGATGCGCCACTGGTCGCCGTCCTTCGGCGGCATCGGCCTCCCACTGAGCTCCTTGAGCCCCTTCCAGGGCCACTTGATTTCGATCGTCCAGCCGGTGTCCTTGTCGCGCGGGTCGTTCAGCGTGCCGTTCACCTTCACAGCGGTCTTCAGGCCCGTGATTTCCCAGGCATTCACGGCGTTTCCGCCGTCCTTGTACGGCTTCGTGAGGAGCAGGTCCCAGGTGGTGTTCAGCGCGTTCAGTTCGAGTTCGCCGTAGAGGTGGTTGTCGCCATCGGGGTCGAGAAAGACCTCGAAATCGTTATCAGCGAAGATGACCGAATCGTGCTCCTTGAGCGTGGCCCACACGTCCGGCTCTTCGAGTTCCGCCGCGATGTACAGCGCCTCATCGTCCCAGAGCATCTTCACCCGCGTGCGGAACCGCGGCTTGGGTTGCTTGTCGCCCTCGATGTCTGCGAACGTGTCCGTCCACGGGACCGCGTCCCAGGCCGCGTCCTTGAGGTCGCCATCAATCGCAACCGGCCCGGCGGCGCGGTAGCAAACGTAGCCCTTGGGGTGCGGGAACGGGGAGAGTACGTCGGGTTCGGCTGGTGCCGCACCGGTGGCGTGTGGCACCAGCGCGAGCCCAATAACGGAGCCGACCGCAATAACGGCCGCGAGCGAGCGAAGCATAGCAAGAGTCCCGTGCGAGGAGGACGGTTCTTGCCTTCAGATTTAGTCGGTGTGCTTGAACAAGTCGAGGAACCGGTCCTCGTACCGTTTGAACAGCCCGAGCCGGTCGAGTTCGCGTTTCAGCTCGAACGCCTTGGTGCGGTCGGTCGCGGCGCGCGAAAACAGTTCCTCGATCCGCTGCACGGAGGTCTGCGAAACGGGCTCGTCCGGCCCCTCGTACCGGTACCCGATCCCCTCGTGTGCGGGGCCGCTCTCGCTCTCGGCTTCCTCCTCGTCGCCCGAAAAATCCTCGCCCCCCTCGTCCTCGTCCGCTTCCCCTTCGCCCTCCTCGCTCGGGCGCTCGTACTGGTCCTCGACGCGGGCGAGCAGTTCGCCCAATTGCTCCTCAACGGCCCGGGCCTGCTCCGCGAGTTCATCGAGATCGAGTTCCACGCCCGTCAGCATCGTGAACGCTTCGAGGATCGCGAGCGACGCTTTTGGGAACGGAACCTGAGCGAACACCTGCGGCATCTCCCCGAGGAAGCAGTTCCCGCGGAGCCCGCTCGCGGCCGCGGCCCCGAGCAGCACGCCGTTCAGCCCCCCGATGTGCCCCTCTTCGAGAATGGTCACATCGAGCCGCCGCAGTTCCGCCACGCCGTCCTCGTCGGTGGCCGCGCCGAACACGCGCGACGGGTGCTCGGGGCGCATGTCCGTCGCCATCGCCGCGAACGTAATCACCCGCTCGACGCCCAGTTCGCGCGCGTACTCGATCACTTGCCGGCAGAACGGGAACTTGCCCACCGGGGGCTGGGCTTCGCCGAGAAAAACAACGAGGTCGTGCCGCTTGTCCGGGTCGGTCCACACGAAAAAGCGGTTCCGCGGCCGGCGAGCGGGTTGGATCACCCCGTCCTTTACTTCTACCTGGGTCACGTCGAACAGTTCACCGGACTCGAACTCGGCCACGGCGGTCATGCCGAGTTTCGCGAGCAGATAAACGCCCGCGTTCAGGGCCACGTGCCCCATCCCGGGCCAAACGGCCACGAACCACGGGTGCGTCAACTTCGGGATGTCGGGCATGGCGAGCCGCTCCGGTTCCGGGCGCCGTGAATCACGAGCGCCTCACTTGAATCATACGCCCCGCGGCCACTGGTGCGTGACCGCTCAGCGTTTGACGGCCGCGCGCGGGCACTTGTGCCCGAACTTCGGGGGCAGAGGCTTGACCGGCGCCCGGGTTCCCGGATGATCGTCGGTAGGCGCATTCGATTACCGTAGGAGCCGGCGTTGTCGCACGATTCGAGCATCGAACCGATTCTCCGCGCCGTCGAACCGGCCCTGAGGCTCGTGTCCGAGCGGCACTTGCGCCAGGTGCTGAACTTCCTGGCCGACCGCGGGCGCGCGCTGCCCACCCGCGCGGATTTGCCGCACTGGTTCAGTCGAACCGACCTCGTCGCCGCGGACGTGCTGCCGCGCGCCGTGTTGGAGGGAACGGAGCCGCGCCTGCTGCTCGTGACCGACCCGAACGACCGGCTGATCGATAGCAAACCGCGGGAAGAACAACTGCGTGTCTACTGGCGCGTGTTGTTCCGCGCGGCCGTGATGCGCGCGATCGATCAGCAACTCGCGTCGGGGAAATTGAGCCCGGAAACGTGTTCCGCACGCCTGAGTGCCTTCGGTCCGGGCGCGGCGCGCGAGATCCGCTACGTTCTGGAGAACGAGCACTTCGCCGCACCGGAAGCGAACGACGTGGACCGTTACCGCGTGTTCTCAGCCGTGTACTTGGACCTCGACCACTTCACGACCCACGCGGCGGAGGAGTTCTTCCCCGCCCTGCCCCACGGCCACGCCGTCCGGGATCTGCTGTCGGACGGAATCACCCTCGCGGAACTCGCCACCGCGTCGCGCCCGGCGGGCGCAGCGGACCCGGAACGCGATCCGCCCCCGGACGAGCGCTGGTGCGCCCCGTGCGCGCCTCGAACGCCTGCTCCGGGCGCTGCGGCGCGGGGCGATACGAGCGGGAAACTCCAGAAGGCGCTCGAAGCCGAACAGAAGGGGAACCTCGTCCGCGCGGCGGTACTCCGCACGCAAGCGGCCGAGATCGGACAGGGCGAGAACTGCGAACGGGCCGTAGCGGGTGCCATCGCCGCACTCGGACAACTGGTGGACCGACTCGGCGACGTATTGGGGTGGGACCACGAAACACGCCAAGAGTGGCGACAGGCACTCGGGCCGCTCCTCCCGCTCGCGGCGGCGGGCATCTGGCCGCGCGCCGCGCGCTGTTTGTACGAACTGCAGCGCATCCCGGCGGACCTCGCGCGCGAAGTGTACGCCGTGGACCTACCGGAAGCGATCCGCACGCTCGGTCGGCGCCCGGTGCGCCGACACTTACCGCACGCGCGTCCGGTCATGCTGTTGATGGCGCTCAACAAGGCACACAAACAACTGCTCCGCGCCGGGTTGGACGAACAGGAGCAACTGCGCCTCGACCGCCTGATGCACCACGAGGTCCACCGGCGCGAGCACGCGATCCGCTACGAATTCGAGCCGATCATTGTGCGCGCGATCACGGACGCGGGGGTGGTGCCCGCCAACCGGGTCGAAGAAGTCGCACGCGACAAGCTCGTTGCGGAGTTGCTCGACCGCGTGTGCGATCGCGGGTTTCTGCGCATCGGCGACCTGCGCGACGCGGTCGCACGAAACCGGCTCAAACTCCCCGATCTCGCAGGGGTCGGCGAGTTCCTGACCGGCGACCCACTGTTGCGCGCGGACCGGAACCTCGCTTATGCGCTCGACGGTGTGTACCGGCGCGGCGAAATCTACCTCCGAATGATCCAGCGGTTCAGCTCGATCTTCTTCGGCACCCCGTGGGGCCGGGCGCTCACGCTGTACCTGCTCCTGCCGTTCGGCGGCGCGTTCTTCGCACTGATGTTCGCCGAAGAGTTGCGGCACATCGGCGGGAATGTAGTCGGGTTGGTGAGCCGGTCGTTCGAGTCGAAGCCAAAGGCTCAGGCCACCCCAGGTACGATGGTACCTGTGCCTAACGGCGGAACGGCGCCAGCAGCACAGTGGGAATGGGATTTCGACGAAGACACGCTCGAATTCTTTGAAGACGAGGTGGCGACCCCGACCGACTTCGACCCCGATACACTCGAGTTCGTCACGAAGAACGTCGAAGACCGCGTCGAACTCGTGACTAACGTGTTCACGTCGTCCGCACCGAAAAAGGGGGCGGTGTGGGAGTTCGATGAGAACACACTCGAATTCCACGAGGTGGTGCCCCACGGTCACGGCACGGATCTCATCACTTGGCCCGCGATCCTGGGGCTAGGCATCTTCCTCCTACTGATGTTCCACGCCCCCCCGTTCCGGCGGGCCGTGCTCGCGGGCGTGGGATTGGTATGGTGGGCCGTGCGGGGGGTCGTTTGGGATCTGCCGCACGCGGTCTGGCGGTCGCGGTCGTTGCGCGCGATCCGACTCAGCGGGACCGCCCGGTTCCTGTATCGCCACTTTTTCAGCCCGCTGCTCCTGAGCCTCATTTTGGTGGGGGTCTTTTTCGTACTCGGCTTGAGCCCACGGTTCCTGTTATGGTGGGGTTGGATCCTGTTTGTGACGCTGACGGTGTTTTACAACACGCCGTTCGGATGGATGTTTCAGGACCGCATCGCGGAGGCATTGTCGGATTGGTGGCGCCTCGTCCGTTCCAACCTCGTGCCCGGCTTGATCGGCACGATCATCGACGTGTTCCGCACTCTGGCGAACTGGGTCGAACGACAGCTCTACGCTGTAGACGAGTGGATGCGGTTCCGCGGTGGCGATTCGCAAGGGTCGCTCGCCCTGAAAGCGCTCCTCGGGTTGATCTGGTTCCCGATCGCCTACGTGACACGATTCGCGTTCTATTTGCTGCTGGAACCGCAGGTGAACCCGGTCAAACACTTCCCGGTCGTCACGGTCGGTCACAAGGTCGTGTGGCCGACGCTACCGGCGCTCGCAGAGATAATCGGGTGGGTGCCCGCCACGGTCATCATTAACGGGTGCCCCGGTGTGTTCGGGTTCGTCGCGTGGGAATTGAAGGAGAACTGGCGGTTGTACCGCGCGAACCGGTCGCCCGATCTCAAGCCGGTGATGCTCGGTTCGCACGGCGAGTCGATGCGCGGGCTCCTGCGGCCCGGTTTCCACTCCGGGACCGTGCCCAAATTACATCGCAAGACGCGACACGCCCTGGACGCGGGTGATCGGGCGAAGGCGGCCCGTCTGCACCACGAACTGCAACACGCGGCCGAGGGCGTTCACCGGTTCATCGAGCGCGAACTCCTGCCCCTTTTGGCCGGTAACAAGGATTGGGGCGAAATTGCCGTCGAGGTGGGCGCGGTACGGTTCGGGTGCCAACGGGCGGAAGTCGAACTACGAGCACCCGCGCTGGGCCGTGACCCGTTCGTGATCGCGTTCGAGAACATCGGCGGCACGATCGAAGCGAGCATCCCGCACATGGGCTGGGCCGACAAACTGACGGAACCGCAGCGCGCCGTGTCCACGTTCGCGCTCCGGGGGCTCCTCGACATGGCCGCGGTCACACGGTTCGACGCTCACGAGCGCACGGCCGAACCCGGCCCCGAACGGGGCGCGGGTGCGCTCGCGCGCCGGGTGACCTGGGCCGAATGGGTCGCCCGCTGGTGACGCGGTTCTTGCCCAATCTGTCCCCCGAACCCGGTTCCGCACGCTAGAATAGACGACACCTGCCTGCGCTGCCCTTCCCTGGGTCACCCGATGCCCTCCGATTCGATTGCCGGCTTCTTCGATCACGCCAAGGCGAACCGCGTGCTGTTCCCCGATCAGGTGGAGCAGCTCATTCGTCAGCCGGACGCCCCACAAACCGACCTCACCGCGCTGTGCTCGTACTTACTGGAAAAGGGCGTACTCACGCGGTTCCAGGCCGACGCGATCCGCGAGGGGCGCGGCCAGGATCTGAGTTTCGCCAATTACCCGGTGGTCGATGAGATCGGCCCGTGCCCGGGGGGAACCGCATACCGTGCCCTTCACCCGTCGCTCCGCACCCCGGTCGTCCTGCGGCGATTGAACACGAGTGCGTTCGGGCAAAACACTTCGACATCGGGCGTCATCAAACGCGCGCGCGCCTTTGGGATGCTCCCACACGCGAACCTGCTCCCGCTCCTTGATGCAGGAGAGTACCGCGGGGAAGCGTATGCCGTGCTGGAACAGCCCAGCGATGCGGCGGATCTCGGTTCGCTCTTGATCGAAATCGGCGGGGCCATGCCGGGGTTCCTCGCGGCCGAATACGGCTGGGCGGTCGCCGCGGCGCTGGGCACGATCCACGAGCGCGGCGGTTGGCACGGCGAGGTCCGACCCGGACTGGTGATCGTCGGCCCGCTCACGGCGAAAGCCTACCCCGACGGAACGACGAAGCGCCGGCCCGCGCACAACGCGACCGCGAAACTCGCCGAAACGGGACTGATCCCGGCCCACGCGCTGGGTACGCAAAACTTGCCGGTCCCCGATGTCCTGGCGTACCTCCCACCGGAGAGCTTGGACGAGAACATTTACGACGCGCGTAGTGACCTTTACGGCTTGGGCGCGTCACTTTACCTGTTACTCGCAGGTCGGCCCCCGCACACCGCCGAAACGTTGAGCGAACTCGCGGACAAGATTCGCTCCGCGGAGCCCACCCCGCTCGAGCGACTGCGACCCGACGTTCCTTCCGAGTTTGCCGCGTTCGTCATGCGCATGATTGCGAAGCGACCCGAAGATCGGCCTCAGACTGCTCAGGAAGCACAAGACGCGCTGGCTCCCTTTTGTCGCGCGGGCATTCTTCCCCCTCCACCGCCACCCGCGGTGCCGATGGCCGTACCGGTTTCGTCGGTGACCTCCATTCCGGTCGTGCGCGAAGTCGCGATGCCCGTGGCGGTGCCGGTCGCCCCCCCGGAACCGGACGGCTGGGGCGTGAACCCGGACGCCTTCGCCGAGGCCCAAGCTGCGTCCGCGGCCGATTCGGGGCAAACGCGCCGGAGAAAATTGTCCAGCAAGGACAAGAATCGCTCGAGGCTGTTGATCGTGCTCGGGCTGTGCCTGCACCTGACGGCGTTCGGCACGCTCGCCGCGTGGGTGGGCGGGTACATCAGTTTCGATTCGAGCCCCGATCCGGTCGAGAAGAAAGACAAGGAAAAAGAGAAGCCCAAGGCGAAGCAGCCCCGCGAGAAACCCCAAAGCTAACGCATGATTCCCTGTATCTCGCAAGTGACAACGCTCCCCGGGTCGTTCGCGGACGACGTGGCGAACTACCCGGCCGGCGGATGCACGGCCATTGAAGTGTGGCTAACGAAGCTGGAAAAGCACCTCGAAGCCGTCTCACCCGCGGACACGCGCATCGCGCTCGCGGACCGCGGAATCACCCTCGTCGCCGCCGCGAGCCAGGGCGGACTGCTTCTGTCGCAGGGCGAACAGCGCAAGGTCCATTTCGACCACTTCAAGCGCCGGCTCGAACTCTGTCAGCAGTTCGCGATCCCGACCCTTCTGCTCGTTACGGATTTCGGCCCGGCGACCGGCCACGCGCTGGACCCTCAGTTACTCGGTCGCGCGCTGGTGTCGCTCACGCAGGCCGCACAGTGGGCCGCCGGGTTCGGGGTGCGGCTCGCGCTCGAGTTCCGGGGAACCGAGACGTTCTGTTCGTGCCTCGACACGGCGCTTACGCTCGTCGAGCAATGTGGCGAGCCGAACGTCGGCGTGTGTTTGGACGTGTTCCACTACTACAAGGGACCGAGCAAGCCCGAAGACCTGCAGCGCCTGACCGCACGGAACCTGTTTCACGTTCAGGTGTGTGACGTGGCCGGGGTGCCCCGCGAGCTCATGACGGACAGCGACCGCGTGATGCCGGGCGAAGGGGACTTCCGCCTCGAACCGCTCGTGCAAAGGCTCACGCAGATCGGGTACACCGGTGCCGTCTCCCTGGAACTGATGAACCCGGTGCTATGGGCGCTGAAAGCCACGCAGGTCACCGAACTCGGCATGACCGCCTTACGGCGGCTCCTGAAGTAACGAGTCACAATCACGTTTGCCGACTACCTCCAACGAAACGGTCGTTTTCTCACCACACGAGGGATACCATGTTTCGCCGCGGGTTTACGCTGATCGAGTTACTGGTGGTGATCGCGATTGTTGCCGTCCTCATTGGACTGCTGCTCCCCGCGGTTCAGAAGGTGCGCGAGGCCGCGGCCCGCATGAAGTGCCAGAACAACCTCAAGCAAATGGGACTCGCGATCCACGGGTACCACGACAGCTACCAATTCTTCCCCGCGTCCGGGTGGACGAAGGCCGGGGCCGGGAACCCGGCCGGGAAGTGGCACTCGTGGCGCACCGCCATCCTCCCGTATGTCGAGCAAGACAACTTGCGAAAGGTGTTCGATCTGAACTTCCACTGGTGGGAAGGCCCGAACCTGTCCGCGGCCGGTTACCGGGTTCCGATGTACGAGTGCCCCAGCACCGGTTCGCGAACGCCGATCACCGCGGCCCCGGCAAAACCGTCCCCGGCCCCCGGGCGCCCGGCGCTAACGTTCACCCAACCCCTGGCGCCAACCGACTACGAGGCGATCCAAGGGGTCCAACACGGGAGCATCAACCCGCACTTCTCCGCCCCGCTTTACACTGCCGACAACCGGTTCTCGGTCATGCACCGGGACTCGAAGAACGCAATGACGGCCATCAGCGACGGAACGTCATCGACCATCATGGTCGTGGAAGCGGCCGGGCGCCCGCTCGTGTACCGCGGGCGCGTGCCGAACACGGGGGTGACCAACGACCAGGGTATCGGTTGGGCGGACAACGAAGGGCCGTTCAGTTTCGACGGGTCGGCGGCCGACGGATCGGCCGAGGGGTGCGGGGTGAACTGCGCGTCGGTGATGAACAAACGAAACGACAACGAACCGTACTCGTTCCACACGGGCGGCGGGAACTTCCTGTTCGCAGACGGGCACGTCCAGTTCCTCCGCGAGGAACTGAGCCTCGCGACGTTCGCCGCACTCTGCACGCGCGCGGCCGGCGAGAACTGAGGTGCTGACGATTTGACGGACAGCCCAACTGCTTAAGATTGAAGTTCCCCACGAATGGTAGACAGCGGGAAAGCGGTGTAAACTCGGATCACCAGGAGATACACCGATGGCAGGTAAGCGGAAGACATGCACCGCCGAGTTCAAGCTGTCCGCCGTGAAGATGGTGACCGAGCAGAAGCTGTCGGTCCCCCGGGCGGCCCGCCGGTTGGGGGTCGGCGAGAACCTGTTGCACACCTGGAAGAAGGCCCTCGCCAAGGACGGGGCCAACGCGTTCCCCGGATCGGGGCACTTAACACCGCTCGAAGAGGAGAACCGCAAGCTGCGGGTGGAAGTGAAGCGACTGCAGGCGGAGCGCGACATCCTAAAAAAACTAGGTCGGCAGACGTGACTGGATGAGCTTGTTTTCCAGGGCTTTCAGGTAGCTCTCGGGATTGCGTCGGAAGCGTCTCCGCTCGACCCGGCGCTCGCGCCGCGTTTCCAACTCGGCCCGCAACCGCTTCCACGCGGCCCGATCCGCGGCGGCCAGGTCCGCCGCCGTCACTTCACGTGACCGCGTCGCCAACCCGGCGATCAGCTTGGCCGCGCCCCGCAGCACGAGCGACGGACTGGCGCCCTTACGGCCCGTCGCCCGTCGCTCGTGGTACCGGTGACTCCCGAACGCTCGCTCCAGGTCGTTATTGGTGCGCGGCAGGCCCGGCGTGTCGTAACAGGCGAACAGCCCGGGCCAGTAGCTCCGGCTCACCTTCACGAAGTGATCCACGGCCGCACCCAGGGCGCCGACCGACTCCCGGTGCCGCGTCATCGCCCCGAGCAACCCGCTCAACTGCGCCCGGACGGACGCACCGCCGAGTTCGACCTGGCCCAGGACGTGGGCGGCCCGATGCACCCACCCGAACGCCAGGTACAATGGCGCGAACGCCCCGCCGGCCACACGCAACCCGTCCCGCAGTAGCGCCCGCAGACGGCTCAGCTCGGTCGGCAGCCCCCTTCGGTCTCCGCCCTCCCGAGGCTCAACACGACCGCGCACAGCCGGGCGTGGAGCTTGAGCCCCGACGCCTCCAGGGGCGGGCGCCCGTCGTCGGTCAGGGCGCTCCGCACGGCCGAGCAGTACCCGCGCACCACGTCCGCTTCGGGGTCCGTTCGCCCCTCGACCTTGCGTTCGATCGCGCGCACCCCGCGGACCTTCTTCTTGAGCCCCACCTTGGCGTGCCGGTCGGCCTCGTAAATGGGCCGCGCGGCCTCACGCAGGAAGTGGAACTGGCACAACTGATGGGGCACACCGGGGAACGCCTTTGCGACCGCCTTGCGGATCGAGTGCTGGCCGTCGGACACCACGCCCGCAACCGGGACCGGGCAACTCGCCTTCACGGCCAACAGCAGGTCGGCGAGGTCCTGGTTCCGGGCCGACAACAGGCTCTTCGCGAGAAGGATCTCGCCGCTGAGCACGTCCCGGATGACCCACAGCACCTCGTGCCCGACATCGGGTTGCAGCCCGTCGAGGGCCAGGATCACCCTCTTCTGTGCGGTGAGTACCTTGTTCAGTCGGCGGTCGTCGGCCAGGGTCGTGGCGAACAACTCGTCGTACCGGTCGAGCAGGTTGGTGACGGTCCGCTCGGACACCGACACCTGGCGTCCGACGAGGTGGGTGTGGATCTCGGGAACAGAGCGGTGTTCGGCGTACCGGAGGCGGCCAACGAGGGCAACAACATCGAACCCGAACTCGTGCCGTGGCAACGCGAATGACCCCTCGACCTCGGGCCGGTAGGGCCGCTTGTGGGCGACGCACGCGGTGTTGTGGCAACGTCGGATGGTGAGGTTGAGGCGGGTGACGCCGGCCAAGGTGTGGAGGGTCCGGCGGTTGGCGTAGTCGGCGGTCATCGGCCGCACGCAGTGCGGGCAGTCGGTCCGCTCGGGTGTCAGGTCGTGGGTGATCGTCGGCCCGGCCGTCTTTGCGGTCTTCACGGGTCATCCTCCTGGGACGACCCAAAGCCTATTGGATCAACCGCTGCCGATCCAGTCGCGATTGCCGGCCTAGAAAAAAAGCGACGGCGTTCTTCGCCAGCCAGCCGAACTGATCTTCGCCTGGATCGAGGAACGCAAGGGCGAGTGACCGATCGCGCAGATGTGTCCGGTGCTGGGCGCGTGCGCTCGACGGTCCGCACGCCTACCCCGAAGGCCCCGGCGATCTTCGTGTCCGGCTACCCCGGCCCGTGTTCGCCCGCGCGGTTGCGGATCGTTTTGGAGCCCTTTCCCCGACCCACTATCTCCTGCAACCGCCCGCGCTCCGCTTCGTCTAACCGCACCACGAACTTCGCCTTCCGTTCCATGACGGGCCTCCTCGGACTGCCAGGAAATCAGATCACAGGCGGCCCGTCAATCCAGACCGGTTGACCCACTAGTATTTGTCAGCGATTGTGTACGCGAACGGGTCCGCGCCGAAGTGGTAGTCGCCGTGAGCCACCAGCCGCCCGGTCGCGAGGTGCAGCCACACGTCCGAGTTCCGCGCGACGAACGCCTTCCGCGAGGAGCGCGAACGCGAGAACCAGCGCCACGGCGTTCGGCGGGCCGTGATCGGGGACGGGGGAGGTACACCGGTTCCGACATCTCGCAAACTCAGGGTTCGTTTCTGCTAGTCGTGTGATGGTGGAAATGACTGCGTCAAAAAACTGGCCGCGGTTCCCGGTGTGGCACCCCGATGAACATGACCGGTCTGGGGTTCGCCGCGGGTGCCCGGCACGTATTTCGAGGTGAGCGGGTTTGGTACACTTCCGCCGCGGGTGTGCCGCGTTCGCACATGCACGGCGCCCCCAACGTCGTGGCGGGGGACTTGGCGCGCCGGATTCGCGACACACCCGCGGCACGGAAATCGCGGCGAATTGCGAACGACGGGGCGGCGCGCCGGTACTTTCAGGTACTCGCGCCGGGCCGAAACCGCACCGTTTGTAACACCTCAGTGCCACCGATTGTTTCTCAGATTCTCGGTCGCGTTCGTCTTGGCCCCCGAGTTGCTTTTCCACCTGTAGCGCTCGCCACTGCCTACGGGAAGCTTCCTCCAGTTCGGTGCAGCGCCCCAATTTTGGAGAGCCCGATGAAGTCATCAGTTCGCTCCGCAGTGTGGGTCGGTGTCGCGGCCGCCGTGATGATCGGCGGAACCGGGCGCGCTGTTGATCCGCCGAAACCCAAAGACGAATCGAAAAAGCCGACCGTGATGCAGCGGAAGCTGGCGCACGCGCAGAGGGTATTGGAGGGGCTGGCGACCAACGACTTCAAGAAGATCGATGTCGGGGCCGATGGGCTGATCGAGTGCGTCAAGGACTCCACTTGGAAGATCAACGAGACCGACAAGTACCTGCTGTACAGTAACGAATTCCTGCGCCGGTCCGAGGGCCTCAAGAAAGCCGCGAAGGACAAGAACACCGACGCCGCGGCCCTGGCCTACGTGGACCTCACGCTCACTTGTGTGCGGTGCCACCAGCACCTGCGGGAAGAGCGCATCAGTGCCGCCCCCGCACCCACGACCTTCGCAAACAAGTAACCAACGGGCACCGGTTCTCACACGGGTTGTGGGCGAACTCCCACCGCCACTCGCGCCCGTACCACCTCTTTCGGAGTACCACATGCTTCCCATCCGAACGATTCTGTTCCCCACGGACTTTTCCGCTTCGGCGGAGTCGGCGTTCGAGTTGGCTTGTGCGTTGGCCCGCGACTACAAAGCGACGCTGATCGTGGCTCACGTCCTCGCGCCCGGGCACGCCTTCGCAGCTAACGGGATGGGCGTGGCGGTACCGGTCGAGGAACCGCACGAAGCGCGGGCGCGTCTGGTGAAAGTTGGGATTGGGCGCGGTGTGTGTGTCGAGCACCGGTTGCCCGAAGGTGATCCGGCGGAGCAGATCCTCAAACTCGCGACGGACGCGAGTGCGGACGTGATCGTGATGGGCACTCACGGAACGAGTGGACTGGTGCGCTTACTCGTGGGGAGCGTGGCCGAGAGTGTGATGCGGAAGGCCCCGTGCCCTGTGCTCACCGTGCGCGGGCCGTTCCGCCACGCACTGGCACCCTCAGCGATCCGAGAGGTACAGGAAATCGCGTCGGTTTGATACGCGCCGCTTCGGAACGTTTGCACCCCGAAGGCTTCGCACTGCGAAGCCTTCGTTTTTTAGCACATCATCGCCGAACCTCTCGTCACCTCGACCGGGTATTTCGCCCGGCGAAACATTCGCAGACCACCCGCTCTGGTTCGGCCAAAAATCGCTTGTGGCGCGCGCGTGCGGAACGGGCACGCGGTTGTGACGCCCCCGCACACGTGCGCTGCCTTCCGAGGCGCTGTCGCCCTGCATATCCCTGCTTTTACAGCGTTTTAGTGAGGTTCTGCCCACCTCGACCGCTCCGGCATGGGCGTTGCTTTACTCCCGATCAAAATGCGGAACGCACACCTACGAGGGGCCGTCGTGACCCACGCACACTTGACCGCGCCTGCGCTGCAAACGTACCAGCAGACATTGCGCGATCTGGTCGCGCGCCTGTCAGACGGCGTCGCGCGACTCGAAGCCGAGGGGTTACGCGGGCCGACGGGGGCGGAGCGGGGAGTCGACGACATGCCGGCACACGAGGCCGACCGCGCCACGCGCGAAACCGAAGAAGATGTGGCGCGCACGCTCCTCGTTCCCGAAGAGCACATTCTGGCCGAGGCGACCTCGGCCCTCGAGCGGATCGACGCGGGCACGTTCGGGGTTTGTGCCCGGTGCGGCCACGCGATCGCCAAAGCGCGGCTCGACGCCGTGCCTTACGCCCGCACGTGCATCCGGTGCGCACGCGGGGCGGATTACCGGTCCGCGGGCTGAACTACTTCACACGAACGAATTTTGACCGGAACCGCCCGCGCGCCACCAACGGGCCGGTTCCGCATCACCCGATTGGTGGCGGGAGAAGACACATGACCATGCCAACGGGACTCGACGCCTCCGAGATCATCGCCATCTCCGCGATGTGCGCGATCGGCTGGTTGAGCGTCGCATCTGTGATCGGCGCGACGCTCGCGTGGTGGGTGTGTCGGGAGCGCGAGGCCGCGCCGGTACACGTTCCCGCGCCGGCTCTCGCACCCGAATCGACCCACGCCGCCCCGACGTATGCGTAGAACCGTGTGCCGCAGGGCGCCTACGGGCCCTCCGCGGCGAGCCGGTGCTTGTCGATGAGGCGGTACAGCGTTCGGCGGCTCACCCCGAGCGCCTTGGCCGCCTGGACCTTGTTCCCGCCGTGGCGCCGGAGCACGTCCGCGACGTGGTGCTGCTCCACGCGATCGAGGTCGTCGGGGCTGGTGGCGCGGATCGGGGGCTCGACCCCCGGTCCCGATGTGCCGCCCGCCAGTACAGTTTCGGGCAGGTCGTCGGGCGTGATCGTGGTTCCTTCGGCGAGAATCTGGGCGCGCTCCAGAACGTTCGCGAGTTCGCGGATGTTCCCGGGCCAGTCGTGGGCGCACAGCGCGGCGCGGGCGGGCGGGTCGACGGTCATGAGCCCGCGCCCCACTTGCCGCGTGTGCAGGAAGTGGGCGATGAGTTCGGGAATGTCCTCGCGCCGGTCCTTTAGCGCCGGCAGGGTGATGGAAATCACGTTCAGCCGGAAGAACAGATCCTCGCGGAAGCGCCCGGCCGCTTGCTCGGCTTCCAGCGGTTTGTTGGTGGCCGCGACCACGCGCACGTCGGCGCGCTTCTCCTGGGTGCTCCCGACGCGCCGGTAGTGCCCGTCTTCCAGTACGCGGAGCAGCTTCGCCTGGAGCGCCGGTCCCATCTCGGCCACTTCGTCGACGAACAGCGTGCCGCCCTCGGCGACCTCGAAGAGGCCCGGCTTGGCGCGGTCGGCCCCGGTGAACGCGCCCCTCTCGTGGCCGAACAGCTCGCTCTCGAGCAGGCTCTCTTGCAGCGTGGCGCAGTTCACGGTGACGAGCGGCTTGTCGCGCCGGGCGCTGTTGCCGTGGAGCGCCCGGGCGATCAGCTCCTTACCGGTCCCGCTCGGCCCGCGCACGAGCACCCCCGCGTTCGTCGGGGCCACCTTCTCGATCATCTGGACGATCTTCCGCACGGCCGGGCTCTGGCCCACGATGCGGTAGCGCTCGGACTCGAACGTGAGGCGCTGGACGAAGTGCCGGAGCCGGACGTTCTCGACCCGTAGCCGGCGCACCTCCAGCGCCCGGTCCAGAACGGGCATCACCTGTTGGAGCCGGAACGGTTTCAGGACGTAGTCGAACGCCCCGGCCTTCATCGCCTCGACCGCGGTCTGGATCGTGCCCTGCCCGGTCATGATGACCCCCACGAGGTGCGGGTCGATCTCCAGGCCCCGGCGCAGGAGCTGGATCCCGTCGGTCCCCGGCATCATCAGGTCCGACAGGAGCAGGTCGAACTCGCCGGCCCGCAGCGCGTCCGGCACGAGCGCCGGGTCCGAGAGCCCCCGGACCTCGAACCCCTCGTCGGTGAGCGACTCGCACAGGGCGCGCATCAGCTCCACTTCGTCGTCCACCACGAGCACGCGGCCGCGCGGCTTCTTGTCGTCGGTACCGGTCATAGGCGCTTCACTCATCGGTGCGTTTACGGCGGGAGCGTCAGTCGCGCAGGCGCGCGACGTTCGTGTCCGGGCGGACCGGCAGCGTGACGCGGATCGTGGTCCCCGCGTTCACCCGGCTCTCGACCTCGAGCGTGCCGTTGTGCTGGTGCACGATGCGCCGGCAGATGGCCAGCCCGAGCCCGGTCCCCTTGCCGTCCTCTTTGGTGGTGAAGAACGGCTCGAACACCCGGTCCTGGAGCTCGGCGGGAATCCCCACGCCCGAGTCCGTCACCTCGATCACCACCGCCGGCGCCCCACCGGGCAGGTGCCCGGGGCGCACGCGCGGCACGAGCGTCCCGCCCCCGGGCATCGCGTCGACCGCGTTGGTGAACAGGTTCAGGAACACTTGGCGCAAGTGCTGGCGGTCCGCGTGGATCGTGGTGACCTTGCGGTCGAACTCCGGCAGCACCCGGACGCCGTGCTTCCGCAAGTGGTGCCCGATCAGCTCGACCGTTTTGGTGACCTCTTCGCAGACGTCCACAGTAGACACCTGCTCGCGCCCGGCGCGACTGAACTGGAGCAGGTTGGCGACCAGCCCGGCCATGCGCTCGACCTCGCCCCCGACGATCTCCAGGGGCTTGCGCCGGGGGTCTTCCGGGAGCGTTTTGGCGATCAGCCCCTCGATGCGCAGGCTCACCGTGCCCAGGGGGTTGTTCAGCTCGTGGGCGATGCTCGCGGCCAGTTCCCCGACCCCGGCGAGCTTGGCCGCCTGCCACAACTGCTGCGTGGTGGCGCGCAGCTCTTCGGTCCGGGTCTGGAGCTCGGTTAATGCCTGTTCGCGCTGGCTGGCCGTTTCCCGGAGCCGCTCGTCCGCCCGGGCGCGCGCCTCGGCGAGCTCGGCCTGGGAGCGGAGGTGCTCCAGTTCCCGTTGGGCCGCCTCGAACCGCTTGCGCTCGGTCACGTCGCGGACAATGGCCGTGAAGAGCATTTCCGGGCCGGTGCCGAACTTCGAGATCGAGATCTCGGCCGGGAACTCGGACCCGTCCCTGCGCTTGCCGAACACTTCCCGGCGCTCGCCCATCAACCGGGCCGGGGCCGGGGCGCGGGCGAACTCCTCGACCTGCCCCGGGTGCGGGTGCCGGAACCGCTCGGGGAGCAGGAGCTCGAGCGGGCGCCCGAGCACCTCTTCCGGCTCGTACCCGAACAGTTTGGCCGCGCCGCGGTTGAACAGGACGATCTCGTGCCGCACGTCGGCGGTCACGACCCCGTCTTCGGTGATGTCGAGGATCTCGGCCAGTTGGTCGAGGGAAATACGTGCGATCACAGCGCTCCTGCGCCCCGCGTTGTCGGACCGAATGACGGTGCAATTCATAGATGGTTCCCGATCCGCGCGCGCGTGTCAACAACGGGGAGCTTCCAAACTCCGGGCGCGGGCGCCTAGCGCGGGGGCGCCTTGCGGAGCAAGATGTGCGTGAACGCGACGAGGAACGTGAGCAACACGGCGCCGAAGCCGAGCATGATCGAGGCTTGAACCAAGGTTTGCATCGTGGGCTCCCGGAGTTGGTGGTCGCTGGGGGCCATCGCAATCCGGGTGCCAGCCGTTTGTGCGCCCGGGGGACGCGGTTGTACCGAGGTTTCGGACTCCGCGCGCCTTCAGACGGTGGCGGTCACGGGGCCGGGTGTGCCGCCCCGACACACCCGGTGTTCCTCGGAGTGTGCGGTTCGGTCACACCCGCCGTGCCAGCTTAGGGTAATCACAGCGGAGTTGTGCCGGCGCACCCCGGCACGAGTGTTGCTTTGAGCCAAACAAAATTCGTCGGGGCACAAAACGGCGGGACGTGACAATGAGCGCTGCGCTCGCGTGTGACAACGATTCGGGGCGCGGGCTCCGAGAGTGGGCGGCCGAGATTTGTCACGACCACCGTAACCACCTGCGCGAACTGTGGTTCAAGGTCGTGCCGCGGGGCATTGTCATCTGCGGGTCGGCGCGGACCTATTACGGCAAGCAGCTCGCACTGTACGAACTGCGCCGCCGGTGCAGCGTGCCGGTGGTCGCGAACCAGATCGAAGTCGAAGACCCATCGCCCAATACGAACGTCCCAATCTAACCGAGTCGGAGGTCGGCTCCCCGGTGCGGCGCACGGGTCTGACCATCGTGTACGAGGGCGAGACCCCGCCCAATGAGCTGCTCGCCCGGCTCACGCCCAAGGACGGCGGGCCGAGACCGCTCATCATCACCTTCGGGTCCGAGCACGTCGACCCACCGACCGAAGTGCCGTGAGCGGACGTCACGTCGGACGGGAAGGGAACCCGTCACGACTCGAGTAACGCCTTCCCGTTACCCGGTCACCCCGCACTTCCGCACCAGCCACATCTTTACGACCTGCGTGAGCAGGACGTACCCGAAGAGGATCAGTGCGAGGATCGGCCAGTACAGCACCGGCAGTGGGGCGAACCCGAGCAGTGGACCGACCGGGGAGAACGGCAGCGACGCCCCGACGAGCATTACCGCGCCCGTGGTCGCGATCAGTGGCCGACTCGCCCGACTCTGGAAGAACGGAATGCGGTTCGTGCGGATGACGTGGATGACCAGGGTCTGTGTCAGCAGGGACTCGACGAACCACGCGGTCTGGAACACCGACGCGTTGGCCGGAGCCCAGCACCCGAAGACGTACAGCATGACGAAGAACGTGACGTAGTCGAAGACCGAGCTGCACGGCCCGATGAACAGGATGTACCGGGTGATCTGGGCGATGGACCACGGCCGCGGTTCGGCCACCTGCTCCGGGTCCACGTCGTCGGTCGGGATCGCCACCTGGGACAAGTCGTACAACAGGTTGTTGGCCAGGATCTGGATCGGGAGCATCGGCACGAACGGCAGGAACGCGCTCGCGCCGAGGACACTGAACATGTTCCCGAAGTTCGAACTCGCCCCCATCCGGACGTACTTCAGGATGTTCGCGAACACCTTCCGCCCCTGCCGCACCCCCTCTTCCAGCACCAGCAGGTCCTTCTCCAGCAGGATCACGTCCGCCGACTCCTTGGCGATGTCGGTCGCGGTATCCACCGAGACGCCGACGGCGGCGGCCCGCAGCGCCGGGGCGTCGTTGATCCCGTCGCCCAGGAACCCGACGACATGCCCGGCCCCTTGCAAGCACCGGATCACCCGCCGCTTGTGGGCCGGAGACAGTCGGGCGAACAGCGTCGTCTTGTCCGCCGCCGCCGCCAGTTCCGCGTCGGACATCCCCTCGACCTGACCGCCCACCAAGACCGCGTCCGTGGCGATGCCCACCTCCCGGCAGATCTTCCGGCTGACGAGCTCGTTGTCCCCGGTCAGCACCTTGACGGCGACCCCGCCCGTCCGGAGCGCGGCGATCGCGGCGCGGGCCGTGTCCTTGGGCGGGTCGAGAAACGCCACGTACCCGCGCAGCGTCAGGTCCCGCTCGTCCTCTTTTTTCAATAGGACGGCCGGGCGCCGAAGTCGCGGTACGCGACCGCGAGCACGCGGAACCCGTCGGCACTGAGCCGGTCGAATTCCTCTTTGAGGTCCGCCCGGAACATCGGGCTGACGGGCCGAATCTCCCCGTCGAGTTCAAAGTTCGCGCACCGCTCGTAGAGCGCCTCCGGCGCGCCCTTGCAGATCAGCCGGTGCCCGCCCCCGGGCCGTTTGACCACGACCGACATCATCCGGTGGGAGAAGTCGAACGGGATCTCATCGACCTTGGCGTAGTCCGCGAACGACGGGTGCGCGTGGACCTCGGCGTGCGACAGTATCGCCCGGTCCATCAGGTTCTTCAGCCCGGTTTGGAAGTGGCTGTTGAGGTACGCGAGGAGCAGCACCTCGTCGTCCTCTTTCAGGGTCACGTCGCAGTGCTTCTCCAGGACGATCCGGTCCTGGGTCAGGGTGCCGGTCTTGTCCGTACACAAGACGTCCATTGCCCCCAGGTTCTGGATCGCGTTCAGCCGCTTGACGATTACCCGCTTGCGGGACATCCCGATCGCGCCCTTGGACAGGCAGACGGCGACGATCATCGGGAGCATCTCCGGGGTCATCCCGACCGCGACCGCCATCGCGAAGAAGAACGCCCCGGCCCAGTCCCCCTTCGTCAGCCCGTTGACGAGGAAAACCGTCGGGACCATGGCGAAGATGAAGTAGATCATCAGCCACGTGAACCGGGTCATCCCGCGGTCGAAGCTGGTCGGCGGCGGCTGCTCGACCAGGGCGGCGGAGATGCTCCCGAGGCAGGTCGTCAGCCCGGTGGCCACGACGACGGCGGCCGCCGCCCCGCTCTCGACACTGGTGCCCAAGTAGCAGACGTTGGTCCGTTCGAGCGGCGACCGGCCGGCGGTGTCCTCCCGCGCGCCGAACTTCTCCACCGGGAACGACTCCCCGGTCAAACTGCCCTGGGTGACGAACAGGTCTTTGCACACGAGCAGCCGGATGTCGGCCGGGATCATATCTCCGGCGGCGAGTTCGACCACGTCCCCCCGCACCAGATCCGCGATCGGCACCTCGCGCGCCTGCCCGCCGCGGCGAACGGTCGCGTGAACGCTGATCATCGCCCGGAGTCGGGCGGCGGCAGAGTCGGCGCGGGCCTCCTGGACGAACCGCACCACGACCCCGAGGAGCACCATCAGGAGGATGGCGCACCCGGCGCGGAGGTCGCCGGTGAGGAACGACGAGGCGGACAGCACGACCAGCAGGATGACGAGCGGGTTGACGAGTGCCTTGCGGAGCAGGCGGATGCGTGGGTGGCGCTCGTCGCGGGCCACGACGTTCGGGCCGTTCTCCCGCAACCGCCGCCCGGCTTCCTCGTCCGACAGCCCCGCCGCCGAGGTGCCGAACCGTTGTAACACCGCGTCGGGGTCGGCAGCAGATGCCTCGACGAGCAGTGGCGAGACGTGGTGGGCCGTCGCGACCGGGTGCGGTTCGTGCGGGAGCCGCTTGGGTAGAACGGGTGTCGGCAACGGTGGCACGGATTCACCCTCGATCGGTGTGGCGGGCGGCTCCCCGCAGCTCATGCCCCATAGACTTACGGAAAGCACCCGGTTGAAGCTTGTGAGCCCGACCCCGTAAGGCGTCTCGAGACCGGCTTTCAATTACCCCCAACTTGATCGTTCAGTTCAAAGCCGAGGTACAGGTTAGACCTCATTCACGATAGTGGGGTGGGTGTTCCGCCCCTTGTGGTGTGACCGACGCCGACGGGCTCTTCCGGATGTCCATTAATAAGGAGGGCGACGGAGCCGCGGAGGGGGAGTACGTGGTCACGTTCATCTGGCAGTCGGACCCCAACTCGGAAAAGGCCGCGGACCTATTCGCCGGTAAATACCGCGTACCGAAGACGTCCAAGTTCCGCGCGAAAATGGGTACCGGGCCGACCGAACTGGAACCGTTCGAGCTGGCCGCCGAGCCGACTCAGGCCAAGAGGTTCGTGAAGTAGCGGGCGATCACCTCGGTTCCCCTCGCCGGGCGCCCGCGCGTCGTGGCTCTCGGGAGCACGATTCGCGGATGTCGCAGTTCTCCCGTCCCAGCGACTCGATCGGCACCCGTTCACCAAACTACCACTTCCTTGCAATGCGTCGCAGATCATTTGCCAGAGTGAATTCATGTCGCGCATGCGGCCAGTTCGTGCCCTCCATTCCGCCCAAATGACCACAGATACCGTTGATCCGCGAGGTTTGTGCGGGCGACACTTTTACGCAAGATCATGCCGTTCCGGGGCAATCGGGCCGCCTTTGTCGAGATCGAGTCGGGCGAAAACGTTCTTGCTCCTGGTAAGCTCTTCTCGCGACACGAACCCGTCCCGATCCATTATCTGGAACCAGTCCGGACCGTTGCCACCGAGTGGGCGTCCGGATGTCCGCGGCTGACGATGAACGTCAGTTGGCGCGGCAACTTGGTCGTAGCGAGTTCCCCGGAGGCAGCGCGCTCGACCGCCGAGACGCGCCGCCAAATAGCCCCCAGCTCGCGCAGCCCCGGGCGAAATTACTTGCGAGTGGCTGTATCAGCCATTAAATTCACACCACACATTACATTTAGACGATTCCACTCCCGGATAGAGAAACGGGCCGCGGATCGGTTCGTTTCGTCGTTCCGCTCTCGCGTAGCCGGTTCTGGTGAGCCGGTCGGCGACCGCCCCTCGTTTCCTCGGAGCAGACCGGATGCTCGCCCGATTGCACCGCACGATCAACGACCACAAGCACGCGCGCCTGAAACACATTCCCGGGCCGACCCCGCGGTTCCCGTTCGGGACCGCGCCCGCGTTCTTCGGGCGGTGGCCGTGGGAGCTGTGCGCGGAGTACGGGCACCGGTACGGCGGGATCACCCTGGTCTGGCTGTTCAACAAACCGGCGGTCGTACTCAACGACCCGCACCTGATCGGCGAGGTGCTCGACACGCGCGCCGCGGAGTTCTACAAGGGCGCGCCCGTCGACGCGCTCAAACCGGTCATCACGCGGCCCAGCCTGTTCATCACCAACTTCGGGCGCGGGTGGGAAGAGGCGCGGCGCGACAACCCGCTCTCCACGATCCCACTCGACGAATGGCTCTCCCGACAGGTCGAACCGCTCCGCGCGGTGGTCGCTGAAACGGTGGGGCGGTGGGCCGGCCGGTCGCACGAACCGGTCGATCTGTATTGGGACGTGCAGCGCCTGGTGTTCGATGTGTTCGCGCGGGCGTTCTGGGGGCGCGTCTTCCCGCCGAACCGGTTCCACTGGTTCCGGACCCTGGCCCGCACCGGTACGGGTCGGATGGCCCTCCCGAAGCAGGTCTTTCCGCTCCACCCGTTCTTCCACTCGGCCCGCGAGAACTGGTACGGCACGTTCACGCGGGCCGTCGCAGAGGCGCGCGCGAACCCGGACCCGGCCGCACCCGACTTGCTCAACTGCGTGCTCGCGCGGGGTACGTCGCTATCGGACGCGGCCCTCGCGGAAGCGCTCGCGACGAACTTCTTCGGCGGGGTGTTCTCGTGTAGCAGCACGGTCAACACCACCCTGTACCTTCTCGCGAAACACGCGGAGGAAGGGGCCAAGGTCGCGCGGGCGGTGCGGGACGAACTGCCCGACGGGTTCGACCGCGCCGCGCTCGATGCGGTCCGGCCGCTCGAGTTCGCGATCCGCGAGTCGATGCGGTACTACCCGGCGGTGCCGATCTACTTCCGCAACACGGCGCGCGGGCGCGAGGTGAAACTCGGTTCGCACGTGCTCCCGCCCGACACGCTGATCTTCATCTCCAACTGGTACCTCCACAAGTTTGCGCCGCACTGGGCGGAACCGGAGCGGTTCGCGCCGGAGCGCTGGGACAACGGCGGCGCGGAGGCGAACCCGTATGGCAGCGGGCACTTTTTCCCGTTCGGGCGCGGGCCGCGCGCGTGCGTCGGGGCCGCGTTCGGACAGTTCGTTCACCGACTCGTGCTCGCGACGATCTACCGCGAGAGCGAGCCGGACGTGGACGTCTCCCGGCCGTACCAGCAGTCGTTTTTCTTCGCGGTGATGATGCCCAAGGGCATGAGGGCGCGGTTCCGGCCGCGGGCACCGGTCACAGCGTCTTGAGGTACTCGACCAGCGCCCAGCGATCGCCGTCGGCGAGGCCGGTCCCGTACTCGTGCCCGCGGTTCGAGTACCCGGGCAGCGCGGTGTCGTACTTGTACCCGTGCTCGAACGGCCCGGTGCGGTGGCCGACGTGCTTGGGATCGAACTCCCGGTGCCCCAGGTAAAACGACTTCATCCGCTTCTCCGGCGGCAGGAGCAGCTCGTACAGGTTCGCCACCGACCCGTTGTGCAGGTACGGGGCCGTGGACCACACACCGGTCAGGGGCGTGGCCTTGTAAGCGTGTAGGGCGCTCACCAGTTGCTGCAGTTCCGCCGGGGTCTTGGGCAATTGAGGCAGCGGGCGGTCGCCGAGCAATCGCGCGCGGTCGGCGGGAGTCTTCGCCGCCCGGTCGAGGTCCGCCTCGGTGATCCGCGTGAGGGTCGCGAGGAACTGGATCGCTGCCGGCACTTCTTGCTGCCCTTCAAACATGGTCCCCTTGAATACGGGTGCGAGAGCACCGGGCACGGCGGTTCGTCTCGTGAAGTACTCGGCGTAGAGCGGGTCCGTGCCCACCTCTTTCAACGGGGTCGCGGTCGTCTTGATGAGCTTTCGGCCGCCGGCCTTCGCTTCCACAGTCGGGTACGGCGCGAGCGGGTGGCACGTCGCGCACTTCTGGTCCTGGTAGATTTTCTCGCCGCGCTTCGCTAGGTCGCGGTCGATCTTACCCAGCACGTCCTCCGGCCACGCCGGTGGCGTCAACATCGAGGTGTAATCGTACACCTTCGCGAGCGTGTTCAGGTCCGCGCTGGATTCAAACGTTAATTTTCCGTCCGGGCCGGCGGTTGCCCGCGCGCGGCCGAAGACGATGATGACCTCGCCCACCTGTCTCAGGGTGACGCTCTCGACCGATGCGTTCCACAGCAGTCGGTCGTACCGGTTCGTGGACCAGATGCTCGGGTAACTGACCGGGGTGCTGGGAACGCGGTAGTTGTCGGGGGTGCCCGGGGCGGTGCCGGTAATGGTGTTGAGCAGCACCCCAAGGGCGTCCCAAACACCGTACCCACCGGGGTGTGATGGCCGACTGGTGGCCTCCCAGTCGGCCATCACCCGGAGCTGTTCGCGCAACTCGGTCGCCAGCACCTTCGCGCGCTCGGGAGTGTGCTTTTCGCCGAGCACCCGGCGGGCGAACCGGTCGAACTTCGCCGGCTGTGCGAGGGTCGCCTTCACCGCGGTGACTAAAGTGGACTGGAACCCGAGGGCGTCGGCGAGTGCGGTTCCGCCGTCGACCCGCACCGTCTTGCCCTTATAAGTGAACTGCCCGGTGTGGCACGCCGCGCACGTCAGCCCGAACCAGTCCTTTCCGTCCTTCCCGCGCCCCTTGGTGAACCCGACCGGCAGCCCATCAGGGTTGAACTTGTTCACTGCGGCCGGGATGTAGCGGAACGATTCGATGTGGGCGTCATCGCGGAACGGCTTCTCGGCCCACGGCTGTTCGAGCGCGAGGAACCAAGAGTACGGCATCACCTCCGAACCCTGCGGCAGTGCGTAGTACGCCGCGCGCTCGTCGCCGCTCCACCCCTGGTCGAGGTAGATCGGGTCCGCCCCGCGCGCGCGAACGGCCACCGGAGCGAGGAGTGTCAGCGCCAGTGCGAACCGGATCATGGATAGGCTCCTGGTGTTACTTTGATCGGCGCGCGGTCGCACTCATCTCGTACACCGCTTTCCGGCCGCGGTTGATGCCCCCGAGCGGGCGGTGTTCAGCCGGAGCGTGCCACAACGAAAACGCCAGCGCGTCCGCCAGAGCTTCCCGCTCCGCGGTGTCGAACTCTTGAACCGGGAGCGTGAGAACGGCGACCGGGACCGCGTCCCCGCCCCACGCGGCGGTCGGATCTTCCACGGGATCGGAGATCGGGTCGCGCTGCGGTTGCACGCAGAAGTCGAACGTGGCGGGCCGGGCGGAGAGGTGCGTGGCGAGCGCGGCCCGAAGGAAGTCGGGCGTGTCGGGTGGGATGCGCTGAACCGCGAGGTTCTGCGGCCGCGGGAGCAACTGGTACTTCACCGCACGGTCCCCGAGGGCATACGGGGTGCCACTGAAGTACCGCGGTTCGAGCGGCGACGGCTCGGCCGGACGAACGAACCCGCCCAGCAGCACCGCCTCGACCGGGTACTCGGCCGCGAGCAGGCGGTCGTGTTCGGCCGGGGAAGCACCGGATGTGAGGAGGTCGACGTGCCGCGAGAACACACCGACCGTTCGGCGCACGTCGGCCGCGAAGAACGTCTCGTGATCGACGAGTAAGAAGTCGTGATCCGCGACCGGGTTGAGCACCTTGATCCCGATCCCGTGAACGTCCGGTAGGCGGTCGTCTTCGGCGAACCCGTTTGAAAAGCGGACCCAGCACGCGAAACTGTTCGGGGCCGCGAACAGGCCGACGCGCAGCGGGGGCGGGACGTCGGCGCGAACGGTGAACGTTCCGCGGACCAGACCGTGCCCCTTGGCGTGCTGCCCGCGCCGGGGCCGGGCCGGATCACCGAGGCGCGACTGAAGGGCCACGAGGTCCGCGATCGCTGCTGTCTCGTTCGGTGGAACCTGTTCGAGCGGCGAGGGGGCGACGGGCGGGGTCATGTGGGCACCGCGGTGTTGAGTTCGTCGAGCACGGCACGTGCGTCGCGCAAGTCCGGGGTGCTCAGCCCCTCGGTGAAGTGCGAGTAAACGGCCGCGAGCAGGGCGCGGGCTTCGGCAGCGCGCCCGACGCGGCGCCACAGCCGGGCCAGACTCGTCGCCCCCCGCAGTTCCCACGACCGCGCCCCCTGGCGCTGTGAAACCCCCAAACAGCGGAGGAACGCGGCCTCCGCCGCAGTCGGGTCCGGGGGAGCGGTGGCGAGCGCGACCTCACCCGCGAGGCGGTGCAGTTCGGCCTCGTAGACGCGGTTGTTCGTCCGCTCACAGGCGGCCAGCCCCGCTTCGATCTCGGTCCGCGCGACCTCCGGGCGCCCGGACCGGAGGTGGATCTCGGCGAGGAACCCGTGGTACTCGGAGAGCGACTTCCGCGAGCTCGTTGTGTGGTACAGAGTCAGCCCCGCGCTGACCTGTGCCAGCGCCTGATCCGGCCGGTCGGCGACCATGTGCCCGGTGCCGCGGCTGATGATCCCCAGCGCCTTCCAGAACGCGAACCCCTGTTCCTCGGACACGGCCACGCACTCGTTCCCGTACCGGATGCCGCCCTCGCCGTCCCGCAGGAGGTAGGCGAGCCAGCCGGCGTGGTGCAGCGCATAGGCGTGGCTGAACGGGTGGCCCAGGCCCCGCGCGAATTCAACCGCCTCGCGCATTCGGGCCGCGGCCTCGTCCGGGAAGCCGAGGTACCACGCCGAAAGCCCGGCGTAGCACCGGTACGCCATGCCGACGTTCTGCCCGGTGTGAGCGGAGTGCGCGAGCGCGGCGCCGGCATCCTCCAGTTCCCGGCACCGGGCGGCGGCAGCCCGGCACCGGGCGAACTCTCCGCGGAACAGACTCGTGATCGTCACCGCGAAATCTGCCTCGACCCGCATCCCGCGGTCGGCACGTCGGTCGGCCAGTTCGCACAGTTCGCCCGCCAACCGGTTCGCTTCGTCCAGTTCGTCCCGGATCAGGCGCAGCGCCCAGTTGCCCCAAATGACGTGGAACAACGGGGCCGATGGCCCGAGCCGCTCGCACAGTTCCCGGGCGCGCGCGTGAACCGACTCCAGGTCCGGGTGGGCGTACCCGCGGGCGGTCATGAGGGCGACCGCGAGGGGAACCTGGAACTGAAGTTCCCGGGCGTTCCGGTCCGGCGACTCTGGCTGCGTGGCGAGCACGCCGAGCCCGCGCCGCAAGTGTGCGATCGCCTCGGCGTTAGCGAACGCTGCCCGCGCGCGGCGCCCGGCCCTCAGCCAGTAGTCGATCGCCCGGTCCGCTTCGCCCGCCTCGGTGAAGTGCCGGGCGAGCAGTTCCGGCTGCGTCTGGGCCACCTCCGGGAACCGCTCCTCCAGTTTCTCCGCCACGGCCTTGTGGAACTGCTGTCGGCGCTTCTTTACCATCGACTGGTACGCTGCGTCCTGGATCAGGGCGTGCTTGAACGTGTACGTCGTTCGCGGCAATGAGCCCTTGCTGAACAGCAGCCCGGCTCCGACCAATTTGTCGAGTTCAACTCGCAAAGCCTGTTCGTCTAACTCGGACGCCGCCCGGATGACCGCGTGCGCGAACGTCCGCCCGATCACCGCGCCGAGTTGCACCACCGCCTTGTCGCTCGCCATCCGGTCGAGCCGCGCCAGCAGTAGGTCGCGGAGGGTGGTCGGGATGTCGGCACCGACCTCGTCCGCGGGCGCGCCGCGCTCGACCAGTAGCCGCGTGAATTCCTCCACGAACAACGGGACACCGTCGGTCCGCTCCGCGATCTGGTCCGCGACCGTCTGCGGGATCGCCCGATCCCCAGTTTGCGCGCGGATCATTTCGGCGATCTGTCCCCGGGTCAGCCGGTTCAGTGCGACCACCGTCTGAACGGCCTTCCCCTTCCACGGCGGGTCGTATTCCGGGCGGAACGTGAACACCGCGAGTACGCGGGCCTCGCCGCCGCGCTCGACGAACTGCGCGAGCAGCGCCTCCGTGGACGGATCGACCCAGTGCATGTCCTCGACGACAAACAAAAGCGGGGTGAAGGCGGCGCGGGCGATCAGCCAGTTGAGTACCGCGTCCTGGGTCTTCTCGCGCTGCCGCTCCGGGGTGAGCGCGAGGAGCGGCAGCCGGTCACCGGTCGGGACCGATAGCACCGCGGCCAGGAGCGCCTGGTCTTCGGCGTCGTGGACGCCCTCTTCGCGGAGCCGCGCCAGAAGGAGATCGAGGCGCTCTGCCGCGTCGGGTTCGCGGCTCAGTCGGTAGGCGCGGTCGAAGTACTCGATCACCGGGTAGAACGGGCTCCCCTGGTGGTACGGGGAGCAGAACCACTCGATCACCGCGCCCCCGACCGAGGCCGAGCGCGTCGACTCGAACGCCGGGGCGTCGACTTCCTGTACAACGTGGTCGCGCAACACGCGGACGAGCCGTGATTTCCCCAACCCCGGGTCCGCGACGAGCAAAATGACGTTCTGCACCCCTTCGGCCGTGAGTTCCCACCGCTCTTTGAGCAGCTCGACCTCGCGGTCGCGGCCGACGAGCGGGGTGAGCCGTGCCGGGTCCGTGGCATCGACGCGGTTGCGCGCAGTTCGTTCGGCTCGCACGACGAAAACGGGCACCTGCGGGAGCCCGCGGGGGCGGACCGCACCGAACGGCTCGCAGTCGAAGAAGCCGTCCACGAGTTGGAACGTCGCGTGAGAAACTGTCACCCCGGAGGCCGTTCCCTGTGACAGCAGCGCCGATGCGACCGTGACCACGTCCCCGACCACGACGGGCGGCGCGGGCGGGTGCTCGGTGACCACGGCCGGCCCGGTGCCGACCGCGACCGCCGCGCACCGTTCGCTAAGCGCCAGAGCCGCGCGAACGGCCTGGCGCGGCGCGTCCTCGCGCGCGACCGGGTACCCGAAGCAGGCCAGGAACGCGGTGCCGGACACTTGCAACGGCAGCCCGCCGTGTGCGACGGCCACTTCCGCGCACGCCGTCTGGAACGCGGTCACCTGTTCCATCGGGTCTTCGTCGTTCTCTCCCGCCTCCCACAAACACTGGAGGATCGTGACCTGCCGCCACTCGGCCCGTGCGCCGCGTGCTACGGCCGGGGGTACCGGTTTCGGCGCGGGAACCACTGCCGGAGCCGGCTTCGGCACCGACACGACCGGCACCGGAATCGCAGGGAGCGCGGGCAGGAGCCCGACCGCCCGGCGGAGCGCGTCGGTGAAGTCGGCGGCCGTCGTGTAGCGGTCGCCCGGGAGCTTCGCCATCCCCTTCAGACAGACGCGCTCCAGTTCCGGCGACACGTCGGGCCGGAGCTGGCGCAGCGGTTGGGGCTCGTCTTCCCGCACCTGGCGCATGACGTCGCTCCGGGTGCGCCCGCGAAACGGCGACCGCCCGCAGAGCATCGCGTAGAGGGTCGCGGCCAATCCGTAAACGTCGGTGCGACCGTCGGGCCGGTGCCCGCGCCCCCCGGCCTGTTCCGGCGACATGAACGACGGCGTACCGGCCACGACCCCGAGTTCGTTCTCCGTGTCCAGGTCCGAGAGCGCCAGCCCGAAGTCGATCAGCACCGGGCGCCGGTCCTCCGCGAACACAATGTTCGACGGCTTCACGTCGCGGTGAACGATGCTCCGCGCGTGGGCGTGAGCCAGTGCGTCCCCGACCGCGGCAGCGATCCCAACCGCCTCGGCGGGCGCCGGCCGGTACTCGTCGAGCCAGTGAGAAAGGCTCGGTCCCGCGAGCAGTTCGGACACGACGAAGCAGCACCGCCCGGCGACCGCGACGTCGTACACCGTGACGATCCCGGCGTGCCGGAGCTGTGCGAGCGCGCGGGCCTCGCGGAGGAGCCGGTCCGTGTCGGCCGTCACGCTCCACGACACCTTCAGCGCGACCTGGCGATTCAGGCGCCGGTCGCGCGCGTGGTAGACGGTCCCGAACCCGCCGTGCCCGAGTTGTGTACCGACTTCGTAGCGGTCGCCGAACGCGGCTTCTAACTCCGCGGAAGCCGCGGACACAGCGGCCGACGGGTCCGGCACGCTACCCGTATGGTTCCCGGTCGGGGCGCCCGTAGGCAGTAAGTGCTCACCGGCCCCCGAAGGCTCCGGATGGGGAAGGGACGTGGTTCGATCGGCGGTGGCTTCGTCCGGTTTGTGTGGGGGCGGTGGTAGCACGGGGCGTCACTCTGGTCCGCCCCGCGGCGGGATTGTGTTTGGTGTGCAAGTGCTAGTTTATTGTGTGAGAGTAACTGGAGCGAAGGCGGCTGTCTAGGACCATTCACAAGTGATTTCAGCGAATCTGGCGCGACCTGGGTTAACAGATTGTGTCAACCGAAAGGTCGGTTACACTCTACCAGCATTCCGGCTGTTTTTTATTCCACAATCGTGGTTCCACACGGACCCGAGGGGAAACTATGCCCCGATTCGCCCCGACCGATCGACGGGCCGCCTACGACCTCGTCTGTTTCGATTCCGGCGGAAGCGAGCGCACCGACGATCCGAACGGCCTCATGTCCGATCTGGTCCTCCGCACCCTCGCGCCGGACGACTCCGGGGTCACGGACGTGTTCGTTCTCAGCCACGGGTGGATGGGAGACGTCCCGTCCGCCCGGGCACAGTACGACAAGTGGGTCGAGGCGATGACCGCCTGCACCGCGGACGTCGCGCGCATGAACCAGGCGCGCCCGGGCTTCAAGCCGCACGTGATCGGCATTCACTGGCCGAGCATGCCGTGGGGCGACGAGTCGTTCGGCGAGGGGGGATCGTTCACGGTCCCGATCGACGGCGCCCCCGCGGACGACCCGGTTCAGGCGATGGTCGACGATTACGCGGCGCGCATCGCCGACACGCCCGCGGCGCGCGACGCGATCCGGCGCATCGTCGTTGGCGCGATGGACGACGTGGAGCCGGAGGCGCTGCCACCGGACGTGTTCGCGGCGTACCGGCAGTTGAACCTCGAAGCCGACCTCGGCATCGGCGGGGTCGGCGCGGGTCCGGGCGGCGACCGCTCCGGGTTCGACCCGGAGGGCGTGTACCAGTCGCTCCGCGAGGACGCGCCGAGCTTCGGCCTCTTTAGTGGCGGGGGGATCTTCGGCGTGCTGCGGACGCTCTCGTTCTGGCGCATGAAGGACCGCGCGCGGTGGTTCGGCGAATCGGTCGGCTCGAGGTTCCTCGCGCGGATGATGCAGGCGGCCCCGCGGAACCTGCGGTTCCACCTGATGGGGCACAGTTTCGGGTGCATCGTGATGTCCGCGGCGCTCGCGGGGCCGAAGGGCCGCGGCCGCGTGGCGCGCCCGGTGGACTCGCTCGCGCTGGTCCAGGGCGCGCTGTCGATCTGGTCGTACTGCGACGACATCCCCGCGACGCCGGGTCAACCGGGCTACTTCAACAAAGTGTTTTCCGACAAGCGCGTGCGCGGGCCGATCATCTCGACGCGGTCGGTGTTCGACACGGCGACCGGGAGGTGGTACCCGCTGGGCGCGGGGGTGGCGGGCCAGGTGGCGTTCGCGGCGCCGGGCGAGTTGCCGAAGTACGGAGCGGTGGGTTCGCACGGCATCCAGGGGCCGGGCACGAACGCGACCGACCTCGCGCTGCTCCCGGCAACGACCGACTACAACTTCGTGCCGGGCGCGGCGTACAACCTGGAGTGCAGCGAGGTGATCCGCGAGGGGAGCGGGCGCGGCGGCGCGCACAACGACATCTGTCGCCCCGAGGTGGCGCACGCGGTGTGGCAGGCGGCGCTGACCGCGGGGTGACCGCCGGACCGGTCATCTTTCGGGAGTGGCACGCCCCACCAGCGGCCCACCGAGCGCGTCGAGCCGCCGGTACCGCTTGTGCCATTCCTCGGCCGTGAGCAGGTCGGAGGCTCCGGTGAGTCCGATCTGGAGCCCCGTCATGACTTCGACCCAGAGCTTGACCCTTTCGACCTCGTCGGGCACCGGCTCCACCGTGGCCCAGCACCGCGCGCGCCGGTCCCAGCTCCCGGTCAGAATCCACTTACCGTCCTGGCTGTACACCACCTCACTCACCCCCTCGCCGTGGAACAGCGGGGGCGAGATCGGTTTGCCGGTTTCCGCGTCCCAGGCTCGTGCGGTGCGGTCGTAGCTCGCGGTGAGCACGCGCGAGCCATCAGCACTGGCCGTCACCCCCCACACCTGAGCCGAGTGCAGCAGCGCGGTCTCGCGGACCGACCGGCCGGGGATGTCCCACATCTGCACCATGTTAAAGTTGGTGCCAGAGAGCACCAGCCGCCCGTTCGGGCTGAACCGGGACAGTTGCACGCCGACGGGGTTATGGAGCACGTGTTCCTCGCGTGCGGTCGCCGCGTCCCAGACGCCGCGGACACGGGAACTCTGAGTCAGGAGCCGGGTTCCGTCCGGGCAGAAGCTCACCGCACGGATCTTGTCGGTTCCGCCCCGGATCGTGTGGGCGATCGGGTGCCCCACCGCCTCCCCGGTGTCCGAGCGCCAGAGGAGCACCTGACCGGGCTCGTTGATCGTCGCCACGACCGAACGGTCGGGGCTGAATGCCACGCGCACGACCCGCAGCATGGTCGTCTCGTCGTCGTTGTGCGCCGCGTCGGGACCGACCCCGCCCGGGACGACGAACGGCGCCCCGGCCTGTTTGGTGAGCAGGTTCTTCACCCGGTAAGTCAGATCGGGGAGCCGCACGAGGGCGGTGGCCCCGTCGTCGGCCACTCCGACGAGCGCTTCCCCGGCGACCGGAACAACCGGGCGCGCGGTCGCCGCGTCCCAAACAAACTGGTTAAAGTGCTGGTCCTGGGCGATCACTCGTTCGCCGTCGGAACTGATCCGAACCTGGGTGAGCGGGTGGGAGTTCTCTTTTTTCCGGGGCGGCGTGAACTGGTGCTTCCATTTATCGGGCGCGTCGGTGTTCCAGAGGTACGCCGACCCGTTACGGCACCCAGTCGCCAGGGTCTTGTCGCTCGGCCCGAACGCTACCGAAAGCACCGCGTCGGTGTGAACGAACTCGCGCTGCGCTTTCTGCGTGAGCGGGCGCCGCCAGAGCCGCATGGTGCCGTCGCGGTTGAACGTGAATACGCTCCGATCCTTACGGAACCCCGCCCCGACCACAAGCCCCTGTGGTGACAGGCGCTCGCTCGTCACGGGGTTCGAGAGGTCGTGAGAGGGTTCTTGCCCATGCGAGAACTCGGCGTCATCAGTCGGAGCGCGCGAAGAATCCGGGAAGTGCAAAAGCTCGACGTCACCGGACGAGCGGGACATGAACATCGTGCCCGGCTCCTCGGGGTCGAAGGCGGTCCAGTTGGCCGGCTCGTGGTCCTTCTGACTGTTGGTGAGAATTTTTTTCTCGTGCCGGTCGTAGATCGCGACTGCGAACCCGCCGACCGCGAGGTACCGCCCGCCGGGGTCGGGGCTGACGCCGACGGAGGTCACCGGATTTTTCATCGTGCGCGACCAGGCGAGTTCCCGCGTGGACAGGTTCAAGAACCGTGCGACCCCGGCCGCGCGCCGCTCGGCCCCAACGCGGGCCACGGCCGCCACGTCCGGGAGCAGCGGGCGGTTCGGGCGCCGGGAGCAGCCGGTCAGCAGCATCCCGCCGTCGGGAGTAAACGCCAGATCGTGGACCGGCCCCTCGTGCTTGTACGGTTGCCCCAGCGCCTCCCCCGTTGTCACGCTCCAGAGCCGGGCCTCTCCGTGGGCCATCCCGAGGGCAAGGGCTTGTCGGTCGGGCCTGATAGCGGCGATCAGGATCTCGCCCTGGGCCGGCACACCGGGGGCGGTTGCCGTTTCAAACACGCGCCCCACCGGGGCACCCGTGGTGCCGTTCCAGAGCCGGGCGGTGTGTGACCCGTAGGTGAGCACGACCCACTCGTTCCCGGCCCGCATGACCTCGCCCCATACCGCGTTCCGCTCGCCCGGTTTCATGGGCGGCCCGAGTGGGTGGCCCGTGTCCGCGTCGAACAGTTGGGCCGTTCCCGGGGCGACGGCGATCAGGACCGCCTGTCCGTCGGGGCTGGCCGCGATGCCCGGACCGGGGAACTGTCGCGCCCCGTCCAGGCACATCAGGTACCAGGCCCACGCGGACAGGTTGGTGCGAATGACCCGGCGCAGGGCTTCGGCCTCCGGCGGGCAGGTTTCGAGGCTCTTGGCGATGCTGAGCATACCGATCCGGGGCCGGCCGCGCTCGCACAGATCTATACCGCGGTCTAGAAGTAGGGCGGCGGACCGCTCCTGTACCCGTCGCTCCTCGCGCTCGGCTTTCTCCTTCTCGCGCTTGGCCTTCTCCTCTTCGCGCTCGGCCTTCTCTTTTTCCGCCTCGGCTCGGGCCGCGTTCTTGTTCGCTTTGGACTCGTTGGTCTGGGCCAGTGATGCCTGCCCGTCGGCGTAGAACGCCAGGGCGCACGCCGACAGCGTGAGTGCCACCAGCACCGCCGTTACCAGTTGCCGGCGGCGCTGGTGGCGCGTGAGCATGTCGCGCATCGCCCGTGCGAACTCCTGCTGCACGGGCACGAGCCGCGGGTTACTGGTGCTGATCCACGCGAGGTAGTTCCGGGCCACGTCGGTACCGGGCAGCGCATACCGGCTCTGGGCCGGGGTGCCCGCGAAGCCCACCTCCCACTTCTCCGCGGCCGTGCGGAACTCCTCGCGCATCGCCCGGCCCTGCGGGTCTTCGGCCAGCCACCCGCGGAGCCGGTCCCAGTTGTGAATCAGCGCCTCGTGCGACAGATCGACGAGCGATTTCGACATGTCCTCCGGGTCGGTGCGGATCGTCAGCAGCCGCTCGCCCACGAGGAAATCGATCACCGCCCGCGCCGCCTCCGGGGCGCCTGTTTCCGCCTGGAGCCCCTCGCGCGAGCGCGGCTGGCGCGTGCCCTGCGCGCTGACGAGTGCGGTGACGATCTGCTCCACGAGGTGGCGCCCCCCGGCCCCGAACTCGGGCGCGGTGGCGCTCGCCTGGAACACCGCCTCCGCGTGCTGCGCGATCGCCCGGCCCATCCCGCCGATCTCGTCGAATTCCGCGTGCGTGAACTCCGTCACGCCCTTCTCGACCGCCTTCAGCCACAACCGCTCGAGCGCGAATTGCAACAGCGGGAGCGGCGCCCCGCCCTTGTTGCGGTCGAGCAACGGGTCGGCGAGGATGCGATCGAGCAGCCCGACCGCGTGCGCCGGGTTGCCGTCGGCGAGCGGCCCTTGAAACGTGTACCCGCAGTGCTCGGCCGGTCCCGCAACGATGCCGCGCAGGTCGTCCGCGCCGGGCGGCCGGAGCACCCAGGGCCGCTGAATGCGCGGGCCGAGTTCCGGCGCGGACGCGGACTGCCCCAGGAACTCACTCCGCATTCCGATGACGAGCCGGAACCGGTCGCGCTGCTGATCGACGGCCTGTGCGAGTACCTCGTTCATCATCCGCACTTCGTTCACGTCACGCGCGAGCGTAAACACTTCCTCGAACTGGTCGAACACCACGATCAACGGCTGTGCGTCCGCTCGCAGTGCGGCCCGCAGCGCGGACGGCGTGGGTTCCCCGGTGGTACCTGTAAGCGCTGACAGGAGCGCTTGCGCGGGGCGGTACCCCGGACGGAGCGAGACGATGCGCCACTTGTCCGAGCCGGCCAGCCCGTCGCGCCGGATCGCGTGAACCAGCCCCGCTTGCAGCAGCGACGTTTTGCCACTGCCCGAGTCGCCGACCACCCCGAGGACCGGCTCGGTGCGCAAAATCTGAAGCAGCTCCGCGACCTCGACTTTGCGGCCGAAGAACAGGTCGGCGTCCTGTTCACCGAAACTCGAAAGGCCGCGGTACGGGCTGACGAACTGGAACGCGGCCCGCTGCTGCGTGCCACCGAGCGCGCCGGGGCGCGCCCACAGTTCGAGGAACGCCCAACACCAGTCGGTTTCCGGGCGCTCCGCGGTGAGTGCTTCCTCGGGCGGTTTGCCCGCCGCGAGTTGACGGTAGAACCCGACGGCCGCGTCCGTGCTGTGCTCGGCGTCGAGCGGGAACGTGGACGCGACCACCGCCGCCATGTTCCCGCTGCGCGGGTTGAGCAACTGCTGGGCGACCCCGCCGAAGCCCCCGCGCCCGGCCGTCTG
Organism: Gemmata palustris; assembly: GCF_017939745.1. Lineage (NCBI taxonomy): Bacteria > Pseudomonadati > Planctomycetota > Planctomycetia > Gemmatales > Gemmataceae > Gemmata > Gemmata palustris. The sequence goes on from NZ_JAGKQQ010000001.1 coordinate 1,964,154, forward strand.
ACCGGCCTTACACACTTGCAGGAACGCCAGTGGCGTTTGGCCCGCGCCGCACCACTCGCCGAGTTCGCTCGCGGTCGTTTCGGCCGGTGCGCCGTCGTCCGTGCAAAGCAGCACCCCTGCCCCGTGCCCGTGGGCGAGCAGGTGGAACACGTCGAACTCGCCCGCGAGTGCCTGGCGGAGTGCGCTGCGAGTGGTCTTCGTGTACGGGGCGAACACCGCGGGATCAGCGGTTTCCGGATTCGGGGCGATTGCGGCAAGTGGTTTCGGGCCGCTCGGACCGCAAACGACGAGGTCGATTTCCTTGTGAACCGCCGCTGCGAACTTTTGCAACCGGAGGGGCGCATCGAACGGCGGAACGTCCGCGCTCCTCGGCTCCGCGACCGCGATCACGACCCGGAGCCGCCCGCGGAGCTTCAGCGTGCGCGGCGAGCACCGGCGCAGGATGCGAACGAACTCGACCGGGCGCTTCTTCCCGCGAAACAGGAACCAGTCGTCGTGCGGCTCGCAGAGCAGACCATAAGGGAGATCGCGAACGGCTTCGGTCGTGGCGTCGATGAGCAGGCGGATCGACTGGCCCTTGCGGTCAGCCCGGGCGAGCACCTCGGCCCACTTCTTCGCGTTCTCCGGTTGGCCGAGTAGCGCCGCGAACAGATCCTTTCCGAGCTGCCGGGCCGCGTCCGGCGGGAGGTCCGCTCCCTGCGCGAGATACGGCACCCACTCGGCGATGCTCGGCGGCAGTTCGGTGAGCACGTCGCCCTCGGTGTCGCCGAGGTCTTCGGTAAAAAGTTCGGCGCGGAACTGCTCACCGTACTGCGAAACCGCGAGCCGGACGTGGTAGGGCGCAGGCATAAGTGACCGGGTTCCGGGGACGGGAGTCGGCGCCCCGGTCGCGCGGCGCTCCGCGCGAAGGACACGTCACTTCAACAAATCGGTCCGCAGTTTCACGGCCGGGTCGCCGAGGATAACGTAATTCTGCGCGTCGTTTCGTTCGACCCAGGTCGCGGCGATTTCTTGAGGAGAGAGTTTCGGTTCTTTGCTCGATTCGTCCAGCGCGCCCGCCAGGGCCGTCGAAAGCACCGCGTAGCGCTCGCTGAAGTTCTTCGTCGCGTGCCCGACCGGTTCGCCGGACATGATGCGGGCGAGAAAATCGCGAAACTGCCCGATCTGCGTTCCGGCCCCGGTCGGGCGGATCGAATACCCCCACGCGCGCTCAACGTGCCCGAGTACGGCGAGTGCCGCGCCGTTGGGGTGCGACAGTAACCGTTGCGGGAGCGCGGCGACGAACGGCGCCGAGGCGATGTCCACCGGTCCGCGCCCGCGGTCGGTGAGAAACGCATCGGTCGCGGGCGTGCCGGCGCCGTAGCACGCGAACAGGAACGCGACGATTCCGCCCACGTTCGCACCGTCTTCGATTTCGGCCGCGGTCAGGTAATGCGCCGGCGTCACCTGCCCGAACCCGGCCCAATCTTGTGCGAGCAGCGCGCCCTGCGCCGGCCGCTGGCGCGGGTCGTCCTTCGGCCACCCCATCCCGTGCGACGCGGTGAACAGCACCGCGGGCGGCGCGGTCCCGGTCGTCGGGTGCAACGTCTCGAGCAGTTTCGCCTTCGTCGCGTCTGCGGCGCGGAAGCACCTCGAGCGGAACCCTTTCTCGGTGGCGACCGGCGCCTCCGCGGGCTGGTCGCCCGCGGCCGGCACGCCGTCCATCAGTGGACGGATGAGCGAATCGGCGCTCATTTGCGTGGAGCGGTCCGCGGCGTGTCGCGGACCCCAATAAGTGACTTCCTTCGCGTTCTTGACGCTCGAAGCCGTTTCATACGCTGCGACACTCTCCGCGTACCGTCGGTACTGCTCCGGGGCATCGAAGCAGAGGCGCCCGACCGCGTACTCGACGTCGAGCAGGTACTGGAAGTCGAACGGGATCTCGGCCGGCCCGCCGACGAGCGTGACGTAGTACGGGACTTTCGTCGGCGCGACCGTGCCCGGCGCCACGCCGTGGCGCGCGAGCCACTTCTTCATCGTTTCGCCGGGCCGGTACTCGAGCACCTTACACCGGTCGGGCGGAACAACAGACTTGCGGCGGTCGATGAGCGGTTGAACCGCGGCTCTGAGTTCCGGTGGGGCGCCCGCGGGGAGCACAATCGCCCACCCGGCGCGCGCCGGGTTGACCGGATCGACGTCCATCGGGAGGCCGAGTTTCGGTCGTTTGAAGACGCTCGCGATGGCTCTGAGCCACGTCGTGAGGGCACTTTCCGCGGGGCGCCCGCTCGCGATGTTGACGGCCTGAGCCGGCGTGATCGGCGACACGAGGTACTCGCCCGTCGCACCGTTGATGCCGTTGAGGACGATATCGTCTTCGTTCACGGAAGGTGTCTTCCAGTCTGGCGCGCTCATGGAACGAGGGCGCTTCACGGGTGGTAAATTGACCGCGGCTACCCCATCGGCTGAGAGCGCGCGACCCACGGCTACCGCACCGAGGAATTTAAATGTTGATGCTCTGCGGGACACCCGATGGCAGCATAAACGGGTACGGCCGGCGGTGCCGATTTCGTTCCGTGATAGTGGCCTCGATCTCGTCCATCTTCGCGGCGAAGCGCGCCGCCAATTCGTTAATGCGTGGTTCGCCGAAGTACCCCGGCTCGTAGTGCCCCAACCGCGTGTAGTGCGCCGTTCCGAGCATAAAGCCGGTGTTCATCTGGAGCGCGGCCTGGTCCCGGGGTGGCAGCATCGCCATGTAGTCGGCTTCTGTAGCACCGGTCTTGCTCGTGGGCGCGGGGGCGTAACCCGCGAGCGGCATCGCGGGGGCGTAACTCATGATGTCGTATTGCGGGAAGTTCACCGCCGCGTGCTGCGCGCTCGCGGTGAAAATCACAAGCGCGGTCACGTCGACCAGTTCCGCGAAGGTGCGGGCCGGTTCGATCCCGTTGATGCGCCCGCCGGTCTTCGCGGACGCCTCCGTGAGCCACGCCGCGACTTCGATGTCCGCCGCGACTTCGGCATCGGACCGGTAGAAGCACCGCAGATACGTCGCGACCCACTCGCGAACGGCCTCCCAGTGCAGGAGGGCGTCGTCGCGGTAAGAGTAACTCGGCAAGGTGGCCGTGTTATCGACCCCGCGGCGCCGGAACGACGCCGGTGGCAGCAGATCCATGAACGCATGGCCCTGCACCCCCCATGCACTAAGCCCCAGCGCCGCGGAGATCTTCGCGCCGAGGAGCCGGTCTATGACGCCGTCGGGCGAAATCAGTTTGAGGCGCGCGAGGTGGTTGATCGCGAGCGTGCCGCCGAAGTGCGGTTGGAGCAGCACATTGAGCGGGTGATTCGGACCGAACTGCCGGTGCGCCGCGACCACAAACGGCTCGACCGTCAGGTGCGTGCGCCCGAGGTGCGTGATCGCCTCGTGGTAGTTCCCGTCGGCGATTTCCACGATCGTCTTGGCGATCCGCCAGTTGTAGCCGTCGTCCGGCGTGAAGATCGGGTTTTCCGGCCCCGGTCGCTGCTTGCACTGGATCGCGACCGGGACCAGTTTTCGCGTGTCCGTGTTCACCGCGAACAGCGCGAGTGGGGCGTAGAGGTACTTCGGCAGCCCACACGGGCTCACCCCAGTTTCGACCCCGTCAAGTTTCTGGTAGTCCACCAGAAACAGCCGCCCATCCGCCCCGGCCGCCGCGAGGGCGTCGCCGGGCAGCGCCACCTGAAAGTGCGCGTCCGTGACCGGGAACCGATCGTCCGGTTTGTCGATCCGGTGAATCATCACCGGGTTCGGCCCGGCGAGCCGCAACTCCGCGAACGTGCTGTCGAATTCAAAGTCCTTCGCGATCGGCGGCAGCCCGATGACGTGGAAGAGCGCGTTGTAGTCGTCGATCGTTTGCAACCGACGGGCGTCCGCCGCCGCCCCGATCACGGCACCCACCGCGGCGCCGACGGCGCGAACGGCGGTCGACCCGGCGAGCACCATGTCGGTGATCGGGGTGTCCATCACGCGCAGGCGCCGGCGCAGCGCGGAATCCGCGTCGGCCTGGTTCGCCACGTTCGTCATGATCTTGCCGAGAACGAGCGTGGTGAAGTCGATGGGGAACCGGTCGCGGCTGGGCACTTCCCCGACGAACGCGAGCGGCGAAACGTAGTCGTGGTTGTATGTGTACTCACGCAGTTTCGCGGTCCGCCCCGCGGCACGGGTTTCCGGGTCCGGATCGAACGCGGGTAGAAATGCACTCATCGGGTGAACTACTTGGGTATCGGTCCGGGCGCTGAGCAGTTCGGACCCGAACCGAAACCGAGCGGTTCGCGCTCCCACCGATCTTGCTCTCAGCCGTTTTCGAGTCGATGCTAATGTCTGAGCTCGCTGGGTTCAAGTAAATACCGGCTACGATCGGTTCGCGTCGGTTCCTGTCAGAATTGGTCTACACGATTCGGTATCAGGGCCGCCAGCGCTCAGCTACACTAGTAGACACGCCGAACGCTCCCACACGGTACCGGAACGATTTCGGCGAGGGTGCAAGTGCCACAAGTACGAAACGAAGGACTTCGGATCAGCTCGGAGGGCCGTGGCCCCGTAGCGGATCGATCGGCACCTGTCCTTCAAGGGGGACCGCAGATGCGCCGAACGGCCCTCACCCTCATCGAACTGCTCGTTGTCATCGCTATCGTTGCGGTTCTGATCGGGCTCTTGCTGCCCGCGGTGCAGAAGGTCCGAGAGGCCGCGGCCCGGATCAAGTGCGCCAACAACCTCAAGCAGATCGGGTTGGCGCTGCACAGCCACCACGACGCGGTGGGCTACTTCCCGACCGGCGGGACGTCATTCGCCCCGCCCCCGACCTACGTCAACGGGGTTCCCGCGGCCCCGCCCGCACAGAACGCGGGGTGGGCGTTCCAGCTCCTGCCGTTCATCGAGCAAGACGCGCTGCACCGGAGCCCGGCCGCCGTGCTGACTACCCCGGTCCCGCTTTACTTCTGCCCGGCCCGCCGCGGGCCGACGGTCGTAGCCCAGTCGTTCGGGCCGCGCGCGGGGGGCGACTACGCCGCCGCAACGGGCACCGGGGGCACGGCCGGAGAAACCGGCCCGTACTTCGGGGTGATCGTGCGGAACCCGTTGCGCACCACAACCGCGAGCGTCACGGACGGGCTGAGCACCACCCTGGTCGTCAGCGAGAAGCGGCTCCACCCGGACCGGTACGCCACGGGCGACTGGTGCGACGACCAGGGGTTCACGGACGGCTGGGACAACGACATCATCGCCATCACCTCCCGCCCGTTCGGGCGCGACGAGCGCAAGGAAATGGACTACGAGTTCGGCTCCGCGCACCCGTCCGGCGCGAACACGGTGTTCGGCGACGGGAGCGTCCGGCACCTGCGGTACGGGCTGGCCCCGGGCACGCTCGACGCACTGGGCGACCGGCGCGACGAGCAGGTCGTCCCCCCGGAGTGATACCGAACGCCCCGGCGCAGCGCCTGAACCCGGCCCCCGGCGCACGCGCTCACGTTTGAGGCACGCGGACCCACGCGCTTCACTTCGATACCCTCTGCCCCGAACACCACACCGAAGCTCGTCGCGTGTTCGGTATGTGGCCACCGGGTCCGGTCGTTCCAATATCATGAACCACCCCGGTATCGTCTGTCCCCCCGACCCATTTCCAAGGTCGCAATGCACCCCTCCCGCATCGCCGCGCTGTTCGCGTTCTTCGCCCTCGTTTCCGCGGGCTCGGCCGTTGATCCCGCCGCGGGTCCGAAAGCGGCCACGGAACCCGACCTGCCCGACGGCACCGATGCCGCCCGCAAGCAGATCGCGACGTTCAAAGTCCCGGCCGGGTTGAAAGTCGAGCTGTTCGCCGCGGAACCGATGCTCGCGAGCCCGGTCGCCATCGGCCTCGACGAGAAGAATCGCGTGTTCGTTGCCGAGGAGTACCGCTTCAACCGGGGTACCGAAGAGAACCGCAGCCGCAGCTTCCTCCTCGACGACGACCTGCAGATCCGCACCCCCGAAGAGCGCCTTGCGATGTACCGCAAGCACGCCAACAAGTTCGACGGCGGCATGGACTGGTTCACCAAGCACAGTGACCAGGTCCGCCTCCTCGAGGACACTAAGGGCACGGGCCGGGCCGACAAGAGCACGGTCTTCGCGGGCGGCTTCAACGCCCCCCTCGACGGCCTCGCGGCCGGGGTCATGGCCACTAACGGCGACGTCTATTTCACCTGCATTCCGAACCTGTGGAAGCTCAAGGACACCAGGGGCGAGGGCAAGGCCGACGTGCGCGAGGCGCTGCTCACCGGGTTCGGCGTGAACTGTGCGTTCCTCGGTCACGACCTGCACGGCCTCGCCTGGGGGCCTGACGGGAAACTCTATTTCAGCGTCGGCGACCGCGGCTTCCACGTCACCAGCAAAGAGGGCGCCACGCACAGCGGGCCGCGAACGGGTGCGGTGTTCCGCTGTAACCCGGACGGCACCGAGTTCGAGGTCGTTCACCGCGGCTTGCGGAACCCGCAGGAGCTCGCGTTCGACCAGTACGGCAACCTGTTCGCCGACGACAACAACTGCGACAAGGGCGACCACGCCCGCCTCGTGTACGTGGTCGAGGACGGCAACAGTGGCTGGAACATGCCGTACCAAACGATCCCGGGGCCGTACACCACCGGACCGTGGTTCGCGGAACGGCTCTGGCACCTGCCGCACAGCGGGCAACCCGCGTACATCGTGCCCCCTGTCGGCAAAATCGGCACCGGGCCGAGCGGGTTCCTGTTCACGAGCGGAACGAGTCTGCCGGACCGCTACAAGAACAGCTTCGTGATGTGCAATTACACCAGCGGTCCCGACGCCGGGTTGGAAGCGTTCCGAGTGAAGGCGAAGGGGGCCGGCTTCGAGATCGAGGACTACCACGACTTCTTCAAACCGATCAAGGCGACCGACGCCGAGTTCGGCTACGACGGCAAGCTGTACGTCGCGGATTTCGTGAACCTCGATTGGGGCGGCAAGAGCCTCGGCGGTCGCATCTACACGGTGTTCGACCCCGCGAAGCTCGACGCCCCCGTCGTGAAAGACACGAAGAAATTGTTTGCCGAGGGCTTCGACAAGCGGAGCGCCGACGAACTCACAAAGTTGCTGGGGCACGCCGACCAGCGCGTGCGCCAGCGGGTGCAGTTCGCGCTCGTGGAGCGAGCCGGACGAACGCCCGCGATCTGCGCGACGCTGGAAAAGGTCGCCGCGAAGAACGAGAGCCAGTTCGCGCGAATCCACGCGCTGTGGGCGCTCGGGCAGCTCGCGCGCAAGAACCCTGTTGCGGTCGGTCCGATCACGGCCCGGCTCACCGACGCTGACGATGAAGTCCGCGCTCAGGCCGCGAAGTTGGTCGGTGACGTCGGAACCGGCGCGGCCGCGGCCACACTCGTCGAGCGCCTCACCGATGCGAACCCGCGGGTGCGGTTCTTCGCGGCACAGTCGCTCGGCAAGTTGAAACACAAGCCGGCCGTCGGCCCCCTGTTCGACGTGCTGAAAGCGAACAAGGACGAAGACACCTTCATCCGCCACGCCTGCGTCGCGGCCCTGACCCGCATCGCGGACGCCGATTCCGTTGCGGCCCGGTCCGGCGATCCGAGCGCGGCCGTGCGCATGGCCGTCGTGCTGGTTCAGCGCAAGCTCGCCGACAAGCGGGTCGCGAACCTCTTGGCCGACGCCGACCCGCTGGTGCGCACCGAAGCCGCACGCGCGATTCACGACCTCCCGATGGACGACCTGCTGCCCCCGCTGGCGGCACAACTCGCGAAACTGGTAGCTTCGCCGATCGCGGATAGCGACGCGCTCGCGCGTCGCGCGATCAACGCGAACTACCGGCTCGGTGGAACCGAACACGCGCGGGTCGTTCTCGCGGCCGTGACCTGCCCGACGCTCTCGACGGCGGTCCGGGCCGAAGCCCTCGCGGCCCTGAAAGACTGGTCGAACCCGCCCCCGCGCGACCGCGTCACCGGCTTCTGGCGGACCGAGAAGACGCGCGACGCGGCGATCGTTCGCGGCGTCGTCGAGAGCGGACTCGAAGCGCTCCTCGCCGGCACGACCGGTCGGCTCCAAACGGACGCGGTCGGGTTGGTCGTCGCGGTCGGGGCGCGGGCCGATGAAGCCCGGTTCGCTTCACTCGCGGGCGACCCCAAGGCCGATCCGAACTTGCGCGTCGCGGCGGTACGGTTCTTCGCAGGTCACAAGTCGAAGCAGGCGGACGCGGTACTCACGGCCGCGCTGAAAAGCAACGCGCCGCTGGTGCGGGCCGAGGCGCGCGAACTCGTCGCGAAATCCGATCCGGCCCGCGGGGTGCCGCTGCTCGACGAAGTGCTCGCCGATGAAGCTGCTTCGACGCGCGAACGGCAGCAGGCACTCGCCGCGGTCGCCACATTGAAGACCCCGGCCGCGGAACGAGTCCTCGACGCCTGGACGTACCGCCTTGCGGCCGGTGAGGTGCCGGCCGATCTGCAAGTTGATATGCTCGACGCGCTGAAGTCGGCCCCGTCGCCGCTACGGGATCGGTTGCGGTTGAAGTTCGAGTCCGCGTTGCCACAGGATCCCGTTGGCAAGTTCAAGGTGAGCCTGACGGGGGGCGACGCCGACGCGGGGCGCGACGTGTTCTTCAACCATACGGCGGCCCAGTGCGTGCGGTGCCACACGATCAACGGGTCCGGTGGCACGGCCGGCCCGGACCTGACGAAAGTGGTGGCACGCACCCCGGTCAAGACGCGCGAGCACTTACTGGAATCGCTGGTGCTCCCGAGCGCGAAAATCGCGACCGGGTTCGGCACGGTCACGCTCGCGCTGGCGGACGGGCGCACGATCGGCGGTACGCTGTTGTCGGAAGAGAAGGGCGCGCTCGTCGTGCAAACGCCGGACGGCAAGAAAGTGACCGTGCAAGCCGACGAGATCGAGCGGCGCTCCACGTCGCTCTCGCCGATGCCGGCGGTCGATCGCACGCTGACGACCCGCGAGATGCGTGACCTGATCGAGTTCCTGATGACACTGAAGTAGCCGTCGCCGACGACGAACGGGACTTGGTCCGGCGCGGTCCCGCGTGTGACGAGGCGGGCTTTTTTCGGTAGTGACCCACGAGTCGGGATTGCCATAAGGTGTTGGGATGCCGAACGCAACTCGCCCTCGGGCACCGATTCCGCCGTGCCCCCGATGCGGGGCGACCCATGTGGTCCGCAATGGGCTCACCCACTCGGGTACGCCGGGGTTCCGGTGCCGTGGGTGCGACCGGCGATTCGTCGCCGCTCCGAAGACCGGACCGGTTCCCGACGCGACCAAGGATCTGATCCGCCGCCTGCTGGCCGAGCGGGTCGGGATCCGGGCCATCGCCCGGGTCGTCGGGGTGTCCCGGTCGTGGCTCCAGGGGTTCGTCAACGCGCTGTACCGGGAGGGCACCCCGCACGACCCCGGGTTGCCCCCAAAAAGTCCGGCCCGGTCGTAATCGAGGCCGACGAATTGTGGAGCTTCGTGGGATCCAAGGCCGACGTGCATTGGGTCTGGGTGGCCCTCGACGCGGACACCCGCGATGGTCGTGGGCGATCGGTCCGCGGGCACCGCCCGGCGCCTCTGGAGCGCGCTCCCGCGCGGGTACCGAACCGGGGTCATTGTGTTCACCGACTTCCTGGCCTCGTACCGAGCCGTGATCCCCGCTCCTCGGCACCGAGCCGCGGGCAAGGGCACCGGGTACACCGCACACATCGAGCGCTTCGGGCTTACGCTGAGATCGAGGTGCGCGCGATTCGCCCGTAAGACCCGGACGTGCTCCAAGTGCCCGAGGAATCACCTCGGCGCGCTATGGTACTTCATCCGACTGTACAGCCAATCCCGACCGTAGGACCAATACCCGTCTTCGAGCACCGCGAGGTGTTGGTCACCGCTTGACGGGTCATCCCGTCCAGGTGTGCGCAGAGTTGCCCGATCGTCTGCCCGTTATCCGCGTGCAAACGATCGAGTAGCAACCGGCGGCCGGGGTCGGCGGCATCGGGATGACCGGTAAGGAAACACTCACCTGGAAGAAGTTCGATTGAACCCTCCCGCTTGTGGCACCGGAGATTCCAGGTGAACGCGAGCGGCGTGAGGTCGGCCCGGCGATGTGGTTGGCGAACGGCCGGCGAGAACGAACGAAGTCTTTCTGACAGGATTAACAAGATCAACGGGATCAAGATCCGACGCGATCCACTGTGTGAATCCTGTCGGATCTTGATCCCGTCTCAATCTCTCACGCACCGGCGACCACTCACCCCGCCCGGCGCTGGCGCTCTTCTTCGTACTTGTGCAGTTTATTGTAGAGCGTCTTCAGGCTGATCCCCAACTCGTCGGACGTCTTCTGCTTGTTCATCCCGTTCTTCGCGTACACCTGAAGGATGTACTCCATTTCCACGTCCGCCAGCGATTTCGTCGGCCCACCTGTACCTTGGTCGCCCTGGGTCGCCGGGAAGGGTAACGATGTCGGCGCGTTCCCGGGGAATGGGGCGGGGTAGGCGCTCGGCGCAGGCGCGCTGTGAGTAACCGGGAATGCCATCGGAATCGTCGCGGACGTCTTCGGGTACACCATGTCGCGGGGCAGCGCTTCCGGCGTGATGAGCCCGCCGCCGGACACGATCCAGGCGTACTCCATCGCGTTCGTCAGCTCCCGCACGTTCCCCTTGTAATCATGGTTGAGCATGATCCGGAGCGCTTCGGGGGTCAGCAGGTGGGCCACGTTCTCCACCGGGCGCTTGGCGTGCTTGGCGAGCAGGTGCCGGGCCAGTTCGGGGATGTCCTCGCGCCGGTCCCGGAGCGGCGGCAGGTGAACGTGGAACATGTTCAGCCGGAACAGCAGATCCTCGCGGAACGTTCCCTCTTCAATCATCTTCCGCAGGTCTTTGTTCGTCGCGCTGATGACCCGCACGTCCACGGTAATGGGCTGGCTCTCGCCCAGTCGCTGGATCTCGCCCGCTTCGAGAACCCGGAGCAGTTTCACCTGAAGATTCTTGTCCAGTTCCCCGAGTTCGTCGAGGAACAGGGTGCCGCCGTTCGCGACCTCGAAGAACCCCTTGTGGTCCTTGTCCGCGCCGGTGAAAGCGCCCTTCTTGTGGCCGAACAGTTGGCTCTCGGCGAGGGTCTGCGTGAGCGCCCCGCAGTTCACTGGGACGAACGGCATGTCGGCGCGCTTGCTCTTCGTGTACAGCGAGCGCGCGACGACCTCTTTCCCGGTGCCGGTTTCGCCGGTGATGAGCACCCGGCCGTCGGTCGGCCCGACGCGGTCGATGAACTGCTGCACCGGCGTCATGGCGGCGCTGGCCCCGATCAGCCCGGACGGGCCTTCGGCCGCCTCGACGCGGCTCTCGAGGGCCGCGGTCTTGTTCTTGAGTTTCCGCTTCTCCTGAATGCGGATCAGCAGCGCCTCGATGTCGGTGAGCTTGCACGGCTTGGTGAGGTAGTCGAACGCGCCGAGCCGGAGCGCTTCGACGGCGGTCTCCGTGCTGCCGTACCCGGTCATGATGACGGCTTCGGTGTCCGGCGCGACCTGCTTGAGCGCGGCGAGCACCTGGAGCCCCGCCTTGTCGTGCTCCATCCGCATGTCGAGGATGGCCGCGTCGAACGTCTGCTTCTTGACCGTCTCGATGCCGCTCTTGCTGTCCGCACAGGTCGTGACCTCGTGCCCGAACCGGGGCAGTTCGGACTTCATGAACTCCCGCAGGTGGGCTTCATCGTCGACGAACAGGATTCGCAGGCGGTTGTGTGCGGGTGTGGTTGCCACTCGCGGTCTCCGTTTCACGATCCGAACTTGGGGGCGGCGGAGCTTAGACGGGCTTGCAGGATTTACAAGCCCGTTTCAGCCGCCCATCATGCCGCGGTGCGGCTGCCGGGAAATGTCAGCACAGTGGGCGCCGGTTCCGAGTCGCCCTCGCTCCCCGGCGCATCCGATACACCTGGTGCGAGCTGCAGCGGGATGCGAACGGTGAACGTGCTCCCGGTGCCCGGTCCGGCACTGGCGGCCGTGATCGTCCCGCCGTGCTGGTCCACGATCTGGTGGCTGATAAACAGCCCCAGCCCGGTCCCCTTCCCCGTGCGGCTCTTGGTGTAGAACGGCTCGAAGATGTTCTGCAACACCTCCGGCGCCATGCCGCACCCGGTGTCCGCGAAGATCAGTTCCGCGTACCCGCCGGCGGTCCCGAGCGTGATCCCCAACTGACCGCCGTCTTCCATGCTGTCGAGCGCGTTCACCACGAGGTTCAAAATCACACTCTTCAAGTCTTGTGCGTTAACGGGGGCGACGATGTACCCGGCCGGCTCGAAGGCGACGCCCTTCCCGCGGCTCGACGGCAGGTGCCGCGCGACTTCGAGGACGCCGCGGACCAGGCCGGTGAGGTCGGCCGGATCCTTCGTGCGCTCCCCCGTGCGGCTGAAGTCGAGCAACTTCTGTGTGATGTCCTTACACCGCAGCGCTTCCTGTTGAATCATCTTCAGGTAGCGCGTGAGGACTTCGGTTTCCGCGGGCGGCGCGGTGCTGGACGCGAGCACGTCTTGCAACCGGCGCTCGAGCGCTTCGGAACAGAAGAGGATGCTCGCGAGCGGGTTGTTGATTTCGTGCGCGACGCCCGCGGCGAGGAACCCGACGGACACCATGCGCTCGGACCGCACGAGCTGCCGGCTCCGCTCGTTCACCTGGCGGGCGAGGTCCGCGTAGACCGCGTGCAGGCGGGCGACCATCGCGTTGAACTCGTCCGCGAGCTCCTGGAGCTCGTCGCCGGAAGTGAGCGTGAGGGGCTGATCGAACGTCCCGCTCTGAACGCGCTGGACCCCGGCTTGCAGCTCGCGGATCGGGGCGAACATCCACACGCGGAAGTAGTACAGCATCGTCGCGACGAGCGCCAGCGCCCAGACCATCGCGAACCCGACCACCCAGGCGGTCCGCCGGATCGCGCCGAAAGATTCCTGGCCGCTCTTCTGAATGTCGTCGAGAAGTGCGTGACGTAAATTTTCCGCAGTGCGCCGGGCGCTCCCGTACTCTCTACGAACCTGTTCCTGATCCCGGACCGCTACAGTTGTGCTACCACTTTGTGGCTTTTGTATTACGTCATTGACTTCTTTCTGAAGCGCATCCAGATTTCTGTTTAATTCCGGTATAAGAAATGACTCCTGAGCGCCATCATCGGGGTCGTACCCCGCCTGAACATTTTTCTTATTCGCTTGGTCGAAACCGTAAGTTCCGTTCAGAAGTGCCCGGGTGGAATCTATGGCCAAAAGGCAACCGTCACCGTTGTTAGGGTCGCCCTGGTCAAAAGTGTTCAACGCACCAATCATCTGAGTCACGATCGCCAGCTCACTAACCTTGCGATCGATCGTCTTTACGCTCACATAATACGTGTAAATGCCGTAAGCCGTGCCGCTCGCCAATAGCCCAATGCTCCCGGCCACGAGGACCAGGCCCAGCATCAGTTTGTGGCGCAATCGGCGGCGAGCCACGCAACGACCTCCTGTCAAGTCGCACCCGTCCATGAGTGCGGCCCCACGCCCCGGAATGATTTCGGGACCGTGAAGGCGGCGGACTCTACCAAGTGCGTTCTTACAAAACGAGAGCAACTTTTTCCGATGCCACCGGAACCCGGCGACCGGGAGGGTCGATTCAAGTTCGGCCCGTTTTAAAGGCGATTGGATGTAGCAGAGCCGAAGGGCACAGTCCCTAATCGGGCGGCGGAACGCAAGAGTTGCAAAGATTCGGGCCGAATCGCACCGGATCGCGGAATTTTCGCCCACTTGACTCGCCCGGACCTGAACGCACGCGCCCTCCCTAATATTTGGGCGCGCCACAGTTGGGGTTGCCCCGCGCGGCGCGAACCCGCTACATCTCAATTTCTGCCCGTCCCGCGCTCGCGCGCAAGGAGAACCGATGGAGCCGCACCCCCCTATGAGCGTCGTGACCGTGGGGTCTTATCAGATCGGCGCCGGCAACCCGTTGCTGTGGATCTGCGGTCCGTGTGTGATCGAATCACACGCCCTGACGCTGCGCATCGCGGAAACGCTCCGCGGGTACGCGGACAAGCTCTCGCTCCCGCTCGTGTTCAAGGCCTCCTTCGACAAGGCGAACCGGAGTTCCGGCAAGTCGTTTCGCGGGCCGGGGCTTCACGAGGGCCTTAAAACTCTGGAAGCCGTTAAACGAGCAACCGGCTTGCCGGTAACCACCGACATTCACGAGTGCGCACAAGCGGCCCCGGCCGCAGAAGTGTGCGACGTGCTTCAAGTTCCGGCGTTCCTCGCGCGCCAAACCGACTTGCTGGAAGCGTGCGGCCGGACCGGGCGCGTGGTGAACGTCAAAAAGGGGCAATTCATGTCCCCGTGGGATATGAAGAACGTGGTCGCGAAGCTCTCCGAGTTCGGGAGCCGAAACGTGCTCCTGACCGAGCGCGGCACGACCTTCGGTTACGGGTTGCTGGTCAACGACATGCGATCCGTGCCGTGGATGCAAGAAACCGGTGCTCCGGTGATCTTCGACGCCACCCACAGCGTACAGAGACCGGGAGCGCTCGGGGACCGCACGGGGGGGGACCGCGACATGGTGCCGGTCCTGACCCGCGCCGCGGTCGCCGCCGGGTGCGACGGGGTGTTCCTCGAAACGCACCCGAACCCGGACGAGGCGAAGAGCGACGGGCCGAACATGCTCCCGCTCGACGCGCTGCCCGAGTTGTTCACGCGGTGCCTGCGAATCCGAGCCGCCCTCAGTAACGCTGTTTCCCAGGGTTCGGGGTCCAAATTCCCGGCGGATGACAAGAAAGCGTCGTGACGGTGAACGTCGGCCGGACGCGAAACACGTTGGTCCGTCGCGGGGCGTCGAACTCGAACTTGCAACAGGAACTCTGCCAAGCCACTGCCACACGAGCCAACCCGCATGACCCCCGACCACTGGCCCGACGCCCGCTCCCGCCGACCACTCGCCGCTCTCACCCTCGCCGCACTGTTCGTGGTCGGCGCCGTACTCACCGGAGCGAGCGGGTGTACGAAGCCGCCGAGCGGCGTGAAGAATAATGAGGAACCCGTCACCGCGAAGGGTGATCCCTGGAAGGTCGCCGGTCAGCGGTTGAAAAAGGAAACCGATTGGGCCGCGTGCCGGACCGCCCTCGGTGGGTTGGCGACCGACCTGAACACCCAAACCAAAGACGCGCTCCCCGCGCTGTCGGAAGCGGAATTCACGAAACTCGCGCACCTCGTGCCGCTCTCCCCCGACGATCGCGAGGAGGTTCGCGCCACCACGTTCAGCGCACACGACAGCGTTTACCTCTCGGACTGTTTGTACTTGCGCGATTCGGCGGATTCTCTGGCACTCAACGGGTTCCCGCCGGACCAGCGCGCGGAACGGGCGTTCGCCTGGGTGTGCCGACAAGTCTACCTACAGCCGTGGATGCGGGTCGCGGGCCGCTCCGACGGTGCCAGCGCGCTCCCCCCGACCGCGGTATTGCGGCGCGGGTTCGGCTCCGGGCTCGAGCGGATGTACGTTTTCCTAGCGCTGCTCCAACAACTCGAACTCGACGGGTGCCTGATCGGTGGGCCGGACGCGGGGGAGCAACCGGCCGGGCTGCCGCTGGTGACTCACGATAACAAGGCCTTCATAAGCGGCGCCCCGCGCGGCCCGTTCTGGGCGGTCGGTGTGCGGATCGGCTCCGACGTGAAACTCTTCGACCCGTGGCGCGGGCAACCCTTCCCGGTCACACTCGCGCAACTCAAAGCGAACCCCGACGCCGCAAAAGCGTGGTTCGCGGACCCGGCCAACATCAGCGGCGCAACGCTTGAAGACGCGAAAAAGGCAACCGCGTTCCTCGCGGTGCCCGTAAACGCACTCGCCCCGCGCATGGCTCTGGTGGAATCCAAACTGAAGAGCGAACTCGGCGCGAAGCTGGCTTTTAACGCGAAGGCGCTGCAGGACTCGTTCCCGGACCCGAAGCCCGCGTTCTGGAACCCGCAGGACAAGCCGAGCCAACCGGACGCGTTCGCCTACGGGCACGCGAGCCGCTCGCTGCTCCCACTCGACATGGGCGGCACCGATCGCGGTCCGCCCTCCGCCCGATTGTTCGATGCGTTCCGGCGCGAGCAACTCCCGACGAGCGTGTTCAAACTCCCGGACGCCCTCGCGCCCGTGCCCGCCCGGGCGCGCCTCGGTGGGACCGCGGCGGCGGTCCTCGGAATTTCGTTCATCGAACCGCCCAACCCGCGCGAGCGCATCCAGCGCGGTCAGTTCCAGGACGCGGCGAAAGACCTCGTGGCGAAACAGGAAACGTTCGCCAACGGTTTAGAGCGCCTCCGCCTGAACAAGGACGCGGACCAGCAGATCAAGGAGTGGATCGAGCTCATCAACGGCCTTTATCAGGAACTCGGGCGCGCCCAACTGAATGCGGATAAGGTCACAGAGGCGAACATCGTCGGCCAGATCGACAACAATTGGAAACACGCCGGTGTACAGTTTCTCGTGGACCGGGCGTCGTCCGAAGTCGGTCTCGCGGAATCGACGTACCTCCTCGCGCTGTGCAAGCACGAACTCGCGGAACGGAGCCAGGCCCGCGCGGACACTGCGGTGGGGGCCGAGGCAGATCGTCTGAGGTCCGATGCCACGGATTCGTGGAAGACGGCCCTCTCCGCGTGGCGCACCTACGAGCAGCATTCCGTCGCACACGCCGGGTTTCCCGGTCGCGCGGCACACGCTCGGGCACTCGCCGGCCGCGCCGCGCAACTCGCGAACCCGCTGCCGCCGAAGAAGTAGAGCCGCGGAGGTTCCGCGCCACCAGATTCATAGGTGATGCGCGGACCCGTCGGGACCGAACCGCACGCGCCCCGGCTTCCACCGGGGCGCGCGAACGTCCTCTCCCTTCGCGACACCGAGCACGGCCTCGGCGAGGTTGAAATCCGCGAGCGCGCGGAGCCCGATGTACGATGTGGTGAGCCGCGGGTTGATCTCGATAGCGTAATCGCCCGAGCCATCAGGCGCGTCGCCCAGTACCAGATCGACGCCCACGAATCCGAGCAACTCGGGCACGCACTCCACCGCAGCACGGCCGAGTTTCACGGCGCGGGCCGCGAGGTCGTCCGGGATCGGCAACTCCCCCCCCCTGTATTTGAATCGCCCGTCGCTACTCAGTAATTGGAAAGCGGGCAGAAGGGGTAAGTGCCCGCGCGGGCCGCACAGGAACGCGACACTCGCCGCGCGCCCGGGCACGAACTCCTGAAGGATCATCGAGTGCGCGGGTGTGCGGGCCGCGAGCGCGGGCGCCAACTCGAACCGGTCGCGGATCAGAAACGTGTCCGTCGATCCGGCCCCGTCGCGCGGCTTCCACACCACCGGAAAGGCTTCACACGGGGTCGGGGCGCGGTCCGTTGTCGCCGGCGTGCGCACGCCGTGCGCACGCCAGTGGGCCGCGAGCGCGAGCTTATCTGAGGTGAGGGCAACGGCTCCCACCGATGACCCGAGCAGCGCACTCACCGATTGGCGCACCGCGCGACAGTCGCGATCGAGTTGTCCGTCCGTTTCGGGCGCGATCACGAGTGACCAATCGCTTCGCTCCGCAACGCGCTGGAGCTCGCGTTCGTGATCGTTCCCTTCAAATCGATCGAGTGTTTCGACCGTAACTCCCGCCACGCGAGCGAAATCTTCGGCCACCGCGTCCCGCATCGCGGAGCCTTCGCGGTACATCCCGTGATCGGGCGAATCGGGTTCGCGCCCGGTACCGGTTGCGGTCATGTACTCGTAAACGAACACGCGCATCGGGAATTTCCACTTCATTTCGGAGACGGCTTGCGGCATACTCTATTCACTACCGACCTCCAGCGCTCGCAACTCTCCCACCGCGCGAGCCTTTTAAGGTTCTCCGTGTCCGCGCCCGATTCCGCCCGCTTTTGCGACGGCCTTTCGCGCCGCGAATCGCGCACCATCGGTTCGCTCGGCGCCTTCTGTCTCACGCGCCCGAAACGGCTCCGCGCCCGAGAACAAGACCCGGGTCGTTCGCGCGCCCGAGCGCCTAAAAGACGAGCCTGATTCTACTGTTCCGGCTCGGCGCGCCCGGCAACAAGAGACGCGGGATCCGAAACCAGACGCGGGCACGATCTGCACCGCCCCCCGATCTCGTCATCGGCGAAGACGAGTCGCCTCACGGATAAGATCGCGGTCCTCCGCGCGTGCCCGACCAACGACAAGGCCCACAGTGCCTGCGGCTAATTACATGACCACGGATTGACACATTTCACGAATGTAATTGAAGTGCCCCGCTTCGTGGGGAAAATCAGTGTCGGATGGGTCTCACGGTCATCAACTGGTACGGACGCGGAGCAAGTTGGCGTCAGCCACGACCCGCACACCCGAGAGAGACATTTGTCACCGTCTCCAGAAAACCGCGGCGCAGCGACTGGCTGATCTCGGTATCGTCTTCCACCATCTGCAGTTGCATCGCAAAAGCCCCCAGCGCACTCCCGCTGAATCGAACCGCTCGAGAGCGCCCTGGGTGGAGATGGTAACCCTTCCGCCGAAACACCGGCTTAGAGATCGCGGTCGTGCCAGTCTGGTCGTCTGGCACCCATTTACCCCCCAGTTCGACACGAATCACGCGCAATATGAACAATTGATCACATCGCACTCCATAAGCCCTAAAACTGCGCAATCGATCGGGTCAAAAACAGGGACCAAAGTTTCACGCGGGCTGAGAAAGTGCAGAGCCGAGCGACACGTCTTCTGGGTTCCGAAGCCCACTTTTCATGGTCTTCGCAAATCTTGTGCGCAAAGGATTTACGCTGGCGGATCAGCCGGAAGTTGCCAATCGCATTTCTGTCTCGAACGGGTTTCTTTATCGAATGAAATTCCGGTTAGGTGCTAGGTTTAGAGGCAGATCGCTCGGAGGGCCGGATCTGTCGGTGGCTAATCGCATTGGTCCGAAGATTGCATTACTCGAAATATTAAGCCGGAATGTGGACTTACGAAACCGCACTGGTTTGGTGTTCTAACCAGTACCGGGAACCAGCGAGCGAAAAAATCTATGAAAGTCTCGTCGACCCTGGCCGTCAGTCTGGCGCTGATTTCCCTTTCTCTACCCGCTTGCGAGCGCACGCACGCGGAGGAGAAGGAGCAGCACCAGGAGCACCAAAAGATCGTGGTCACCAGCCCTCAGGCAAAGGACGTCGTTCTCACCCAGCAATACGTCTGCCAGATCCGCTCTCAGCGCAACATCGAAGTCCGTGCTTTGCAGGAAGGCTATCTCGAGCCGATCCCGGTCAGGGAGGGCCAGACGGTGAGTACGGGCGACGTGCTGTTCAGGGTGGTACCCACGCTGTACAAGGCGAAGTTGGACGCCGAGCGGGCCGAGGCCCAGTTCGCGCGGGTGGAGCGCGATAACGCCAAGAGATTGTGCGATCAGAAAGTGATCTCGATTCAGGAGGTGGCACTGTACGAGGCTAAACTGGCCAAGGCCGAGGCCCGGGCGGAACAGGCGGCGGCCGAACTGAACTTTACCGTGGTCACCGCACGGTTCGACGGCATCATCGACCGCTTGTACCAGCAGCAGGGCAGTTTGGTGAAAAAGGAGGACCTCCTCACGACCTTGTCCGACAACAGCGTGATGTGGGTTTATTTCAACGTCCCCGAGGCCCGCTACCTCGACTACAAAATGCACCAGGGTAAGAGTCAGGAGAACGGGCAGCTCAAACTCTTGGATTCGCGAATCGAACTCGTGCTGGCGGACGGTAGCAAGTTCGATCAGTCCGCCGGCGACACCGTCACCATCGAGGGAAAATTCAACAACGAGACCGGGAACATCCCCTTCCGCGCGGATTTTCCGAACCCGGAGCGCCTGCTGCGCCACGGTCAGACCGGCAGCGTGTTGATTCACCAAACGGTCCACAACGCCATCGTCATCCCGCAGCGGGCGACGTTCGAGGTTCTCGACAAGCGGTACGTGTACGTCGTCGGTGAGGACCACGTGGTGCACCAGCGCCTGATCACGATCCAGCACGAAATGGACGACGTCTTTATCATCAAGAGCGGAATCGGTGTGGACGAGAAGATCATACTCGAGGGGGGCCGGCAGGTTCACGAGGGCGAGAAGGTGGAGTACGAGTTCCGTAAGTCGGCAGAAGCTCTGGCGAACCAAAAAAATCACGCGGAATAGTACCCGTTTCCCGCCGCTCCCTGAATACGGAACCTAACGAGATTATCTCAGAACCATGTTCACACAGATCCTCCATCGGCCGGCACTGGCGATCGTCATCTCGATCCTCCTCTTGTTCCTGGGCGTGCTGGGGATCAAGACCCTTCCGGTCGCACAGTTCCCCAACGTCGCGCCGCCGACCGTTCAGGTGTCCATTGCGTATCCGGGGGCCAGTGCCAACGTTTTGGTCGATTCGGTTCTGATTCCGTTGGAGCAATCCATCAACGGCGTCCAGAACATGCGGTACATGGTCTCCTCCGCTACCAGCGCCGGTGAGGCGGCGATCCTGATCTACTTCGAGCCGGGCACGGACCCCGACATCAACGTCGTGAACGTGCAGAACCGGGTCAACATCATGCTGAGCCGGCTCCCGCCGCTGGTGGTGCGGGAGGGGATTCTCGTCAGCCAGGTCGTCCCCAGCATGCTGATGTACGTGAACATTTTCAGCACGGACCCGAACGCCGACCAGAAGGACCTGTTCAACTTCACCAACGTCAACGTCATGCCCGTGCTCAAGCGGATCCAGGGCATGGGCATTCCCAGAAACCTCGGCAACCGCACGTTCGCGATGCGGATCTGGCTGAACCCCGACCTCATGCGCGCCCGCGCGATATCCACCGAAGATGTCATGAAGGCCCTGGCGGAGCAGAGTATAATTGGCTCGCCCGGGCGAATCGGCCAAGCAACGGGTCAGACGTCGCAGTCCATCGAGTACGTCTTGACCTATAAGGGGCGATACAACAAGGCGGACGATTACGGAAACATCATTCTGAGGGCGAACGCCAACGGCGAGATCCTGCGACTCCACCAGGTCTGTGGCGTCCCGGACCCGATCAAGCCCGACGTCCGGAAAGCGCTGCCGGCCGTCATCGGCGGCGCCGGCGCGGCGGTTCTACCTAAGTCCCCACCGCCCGGCATCGAGCTGGGCTCCGAGTTCTTCGATATTTACTCGGACATCAACGGTCACCCCGCGGCGTCCATCATTCTCAAGCAAAGTCCCGGCTCCAACGCCGCGGTGGTCATTGAGGAAATCAAGAAGGAACTCGAGCAAATTAAGAAGGAATCGTTCCCGCCCGGCATGGACTACGAACTCGCCTACGACGTTTCCCGCTTCCTCGACGCCTCTATCGAAAAGGTGCTGCACACGCTGCTCGAGGCGTTCATTTTAGTGTCTCTGGTGGTCTACATGTTTCTCGGGGATCTGCGGTCCACGCTGATCCCGATCCTCGCGGTTCCGGTGTCCCTCGTCGGGACCTTCTTTGTTTTGCAGTTGATGGGTTTGTCGATCAACCTGATCACGCTCTTCGCACTGGTCCTCGCGATCGGGGTCGTGGTGGACGACGCGATCGTGGTGGTCGAAGCGGTCCACGCCAAGATGGGCGAAAAGCACCTGTCGCCGTACCGAGCGACGATGGAAGTGCTCCACGAGATCAGCGGCGCGATCATCGCCATCACCCTGGTGATGACGGCCGTCTTCGTTCCGGTGACGTTCATTCCCGGGCCGGTCGGCACCTTCTACCGCCAGTTCGGGATCACGATGGCCACGTCCATCGTTCTCTCCGGTCTGGTGGCCCTGACGCTGACGCCCGTGCTCTGTGCGATGATCCTCAAGCCCCACGCCGGCGGCCACTCGAACCATACGAACCACACGACCCACGCAAAAAAGCGGCTCGGACTACAAGTCGTTCTGGTGTACGTTGCGGGCGGGCTGTTGGTCCTGGCGCCAATCACTTATCTGGCGTACTATTTGTGGGGAGCGGTCGGCTTCCTGTTCATTCTGCTGCCCTTTGTGCGGGGGCCTTTTGACCGCGCCGTCGAGAAGGTCACGAGCGGCTACGCGGGGGTCCTCCGGCGCATCGTGACGCGCCGGACGCTGAGCATGGCCGTCGTCGGGGGCTTCGCCGCCGGCATTGTTGTCGTCAACACGAAGCTCCCGACCGGGTTCATCCCCGGCGAGGACCAGGGCATCATCTACGCGGTCATCCAGACTCCGCCGGGCTCGACGCTCGAGTACACCAACGCCAAGTCCCACGAACTCGAGGAGATCGCCAAAGAGGTCGAAGAAGTCACCTCCGTCACCTCGTTGGCCGGGTACGAGGTGCTGACCGAGGGCCGGGGCTCGAACGCGGGAACCTGCATCATCAACCTGAAAAACTGGACCGACCGCAAACGGACCGCGCGCCAGATCATTGAAGAACTCGAGGAAAAATGCGGCCGGATGTCCAACGTCAAACTCGAGTTCTTTGAACCCCCCGCGGTTCCCGGCTTCGGCGCGGCCGGGGGCGTCTCCGTGGTGCTCCTCGACAAAACGAACACGTCCGACTACCAGCGGCTCGGGGAGGTGAACGAAAAGTTCATGGCCGCCCTGAAGAAGCGCAAAGAACTGAACAATCTGTTCACCTTCTTCGCCACCGACTACCCGCAGTACGAATTGATCATCAACGACGACATCCTCTACCAGAAGGGGCTAACGAAGGCAAAAGTGTTGGACAATCTCAACATCCAAATTGGCAGCACTTACGAGCAGGGCTTCATTCTCTTCAACCAGTTCTACAAGGTCTACGTTCAGGCGTCGCCGGAGTTCCGGCGGCTCCCCAAGGATTTGAAGGACATGTTCATCAAGAGCGAACGCGAGATCGAGATCAAGAACGAAAAAACTGGGAACATGGAAAAGGTCCGTGTAGAAGGGGAAATGGTCCCCTACTCCGCGTTCATGGAACTCAAGAAGAAGCAGGGCTTGAACGAGATCACGCGCTACAACCTGTACCCCTCCGCCACCATTCAAGGTGCCCCCGCCGCCGGCTACAGCAGCGGGCAAGCCATCAAAGCGATCCAGGAGGTCGCAGCCGAGACGCTGCCGCGTGGGTACGGGATCGACTGGGCCGGCCTCTCTTACGACGAGTCGAAAAAGGGGAACGAGGCGATCTATATCTTTCTGGTCGTCATCGCCTTCGTCTATCTCGTGCTCGTCGGCCAGTACGAGAGTTTTATCCTGCCGCTGGCGGTAATCCTGTCGCTGCCGATCGGCGTCTTCGGTTCCTTCTTCTGCCTGCAGGCGATGGGGCTGGCGAACGACGTGTACGCCCAGATCGGTCTGATCATGCTGGTCGGTCTGCTCGGCAAGAACGCGATCCTGATCGTCGAGTTCGCGGTCCAGCGGCGCCAGGAGGGGCTGTCACTCAAGGACGCGGCCATCGAAGGGGGGAAATTGCGCTTCCGGCCGATTCAGATGACCTCCTTCGCCTTCATCGCGGGGCTCCTTCCGTTGGTCCTGGCCACCGGCGCCGGGGCGATCGGGAACCGAACCATCGGCACCACGGGGGCCGGCGGGATGCTCGTGGGTACTGTGGTCGGGGTTCTGATAATTCCCGGCTTGTATTACTTGTTCGGTCGGATCGCCGACGGGCGCAAACTTCTCCAGGACGAGGTGGACGGGCCTCTCAGCGAGATTTTTGAGCGTGCCCCATTAGAGTCGCACGGCGCCGAGAGCGAGCACTTACCGTTCGATGCCGGTCCCGCCAGCCCGCCGCCCCCCGAGTCTCCGCCCCACCATCCGCCGTCGGACTCCCCCCCGTCGGACGGAGCCCAGAACTGACCGGTCGGTTCGAGACAGAAGCGTTTCACTGCGACCCCGGACCGACCGCGGATTGATTTATCAGCCCTGTGGTCGGCCCAAATACCAAAGATCCCGATTATAGCGCCTGGATCACCTAATACTGCTAGGCAGGATTGCCGATCAAGTACGTAGGGTTTCCGACTGGGCGCTAACTCCTCAAGGATGAGGCGGATGAATCTCTTAGTGCGATTTCCGAACGCGAAGCGCCGGAGGTACGTGATCGCGCGAGTGATCGCGTGCGGCGCGCTGGTTTTGCCATCCTGTCGGATACCCGAACTGCGCCAGGCGGACCCGGGGCCGATCCTACCGGCGAGTTTCACCGGGGCGATCAGTGACGCGCCCAGCGGGACGATTAGCGGAACGATCGGCGAGGCGGCCGGTGGGCTGATCGGCGGGCTAATCGGCCCACCGATCAGTTCGGGAAGCTCTGGCCAGCTCGGGGTAGAAGAATTCTATAACGACAGAATTCTCACGCAGTTGATCGATCAGGCGATGCTTAACAACCGGGAACTGAAGATCCTCAACGAGGAAGTTCAGGTCGCCCGGAACGAGGTTCTTGCGCGCCAAGGGGCGTACCTCCCCTTCGTCACCGCCGGGGGCGGTACGGGGTTGGATCTGTCCAGCCGCTTCACGCGCGACGGGGCCGTCGATAGCCAACTCGATATTCGCCCCAACCAGCCCATTCACAACCCGCTGCCCGATTTCCGAATGGGTCTCAACCTCTTCTGGCGGCTGGACATCTGGCGGGCACTACGCAACGCACGGGACGCCGCGGCCCAGCGCTACATCGCCGCCAGCGAGAAGCGGAACGACTTCGTGACCCGTCTCGTCGCCGAAATTGCCGAGAATTACTACGGCCTTATGGCGCTCGACAAGCGGCTCGAAACTCTGAACAAAACCATCGAGCTGCAGCAACGGAGCCTCGAGGTCGCCATCGCCAAGAAGGACGCGGGACGGGGCACCGAACTCGGCGTCCAGCGCTTCCAGGCCGAGGTTCGCAAGAACCAGAGTGAAAAGCTGATCGTTCTACAGGATATCGTTGAGGGCGAGAACCGTATTAACTTCCGCCTCAATCGCGTACCGGCGCCCGTCGCCCGTGCGTCCGCGGACTTCTTCGATCTCAACATTAACACCCTGAGCCTGGGGGCGCCCTCGCAGCTCCTTCAGAACCGCCCCGACATCCGGCAAGCCGAGCGCGAGCTGGAAGCCGCCGGACTCGACGTGAAGGTCGCCCGCGCCCACTTCTTTCCGGACCTGACCATCACCGCCGGCGTGGGCTACCAGGCTTTCAATCCCAAGTACCTGTTCAACACGCCGGAGGCCCTGGCCGCTAACGTCGCCGGCGACCTGATGGCACCGCTAATCAACAAAAAGGCGATCCGGGCCGAGTACCTGAGCGCGAACGCCAAACAATTGGAGAGCGTGTACAACTACCAGCGCGTGGTCCTCAACGCTTTCACCGAGGTCGTCAACCGCGTGTCGATGGTGGAGAACTACCGCAAGAGCATCGAGATCAAGAAACAGCAGTTGTCCGCGCTCGAGGCCTCGGTCGACTCTGCCAGCAAACTGTTCGATAACGCCCGCGCGGAATACGTGGAAGTGCTGCTGGCCCAGCGCGACTTCATGGACGCGAGAATGGTCCTGATCGAAACGAAGAGGCAGCAACTGGCGGCCGTCGTAAATGCCTACCAAGCCCTCGGTGGTGGTAACTCGTTGTCGGTTCCGGCCGGGCCGCCACTGCCCCCCCGCCGGTGGAAGAAGTAACCCCGGGATCGAGCGACCGGTGGCCGACCGTGCCAACGCGAACTTCAACTCGATGACGGTATGAACACCGGGGACGTGACGCCGTGACAAATTCAGGTGGCCGACGTCACACCCGGCCGCCCGACGGGAACTGGATTGACGTGGGTGGCCGCGCCTCGCACCGGTCGCCGGGTTCGCTCTCGCAATGGTTTGGGGCGTGCGCGAATCGTTGGTATTTGGCGCACGCGGGCCAGGTGATTGCGGAGGTGCGGAACGGGAACCCGTTTAACCGGGCGACCGGGCCGCGGCGGGACCGAGTTCGCCGGCGGCCTGGGAATGGCCGCGTTCGTACTCGGTGTACACCTTTTAGTAACTGGGCAGTAGGCGCCCCGCGGTTCCGTCGCTCGACATCGGGTCGCCCGCCGGGAATCACTTGTCGCCAAGAACCCGGACGGTGGTGATCGACTGCGCCAGTTTGTGGTCAGCGAACATCCACACCACCTTCTTCCCCCGGGTCACCTCGAAGGCGTGGGCGCCCTTCCCCTCCTGCCCGCGGAGGAAGTTACCCACCACGTAGTTTCCGTTCTTCAGCACCTGCAAACTGGAGATCCACGTCAGGTTTAACTCCGGGGCGTCCTTGGGGCCGAACTCCCAGGCCACCTCGCCCTTCGGTGTGACCTCAATAATCCGCTTCTGGGTTCCGCAGGCGATCAGGGTGTTTCCGTTGGCCAGGCGAACCGCTTCCCCGGCGTTCTCCACTTTCGCGTACTCCCACACGACCTTCCCGTCCGCGTCCACCTCTCGGACCGCCCCCTCGCCCTCGTGCGCGGCGAGGACGTTTCCATTTGCCAGCTTGTGAACGTTCCGCACCTGGAGGTGATACCCCTTCTCGGTTGTGGTCAGCGGGGTCGTCCGCACAACCTTCCCGTCCTTGTCGACCTCCACCGCCCGGCACGGCCCCTGCTCGGCGAGCAACGTGTTCCCGTTCGGCAGGCGGCGGCTCCCGAGCACCTGGGGGCACTTGCTCTCGTAATTCCAGATCACTTTGTGGTCGCGGTCGATTTCCTGCACCCCGGTCGGCTTGCCCCCGTAGGCGTAGATCACGTGCCCGTTGGGGAGCGCGTCAAAAATGACCGCGGTGCTCGGGAACTTGTGCTCCCATGTCACCTTTCCATCGGCACCCAATTCGACCAACCGGTTCGGCCCTTTCCCGTATTCCGCAAACATGATCCGGTGTGCGGTGGGGTCGGCCGCGGCCGACGAACCCGCGACGCCAGAGAATACACAAGCAGCCAGCAACCAGTTGAGAGGGCGCACGAGATGGTTCCTCGATCACGGGGAGAGGTCACGCGGGAACTCGGCCGGTTGGGTCTCCGGCGCGGGGTCATTGGACCGCGCCGGCCGGCGGGGAGCAACTCGATTCCAGTAGTTTCAAGTAGTTTCAAGTAGGTGCAAGTATCGTGGTTACCGCGCCGGCCCCCGGCGCCGGGCTCTCAACACCGATGGCGGGCTCGACCAGTTGGTCACCCGGTTCGGGCCGTTGGAGGGCCAACGCTCGTCGTGTTGGAGGCCACCGACGAGTACCAGCGTTGGTCACCGGATTAGCCGATCGCGTGTGGCCGATCGACGAATGGCTGACCTATCCCGTTGCCAAAACAGCGCAAGGCACCACGCAAACCGCGGCGTGACGTCTTGCCTTCGTGCCTTCCAATCGCCGCAGTTCTCCCTTGCATTCAACTGCACTTTCGGGCATGACTGAATGTAGGCCGTAGCCCTCAGCGGCCCTGGCGCTCGCGCCACCGGAGGGTCTCCCATGATGACCGCGATTACCGCGCTGCTGCTCGGCGGCGCGACACACACTCTTGCCCCGGTGCCGCCGGAACTGCGGCCCGACCCGATGGGCCGCGGGTACCTCGGCGTCACGCTCGGCGAGGGGGTCGTGATCGATCGCATCGAACCGAACGCGCCCGCAGCGAAATACGGCCTCCGTCAAGCCGACGTGATTTTGCGCGTCGGCACCCTGAATCCCCGGGACTACAGCGACGCGGTCGCGCACATTTGCTCGTTCCGACCGGGCGCGATCGTCGAGATCGAAGTACAGCGCGGGACCGAGCGCAAGGTCTTCAAAGTGAAGCTCGGGTTACGGCCCGCGGAACTCGACCACCCCGACCGGTACCCGAGTCGGCCCGTCCCGATCGACGATTGATGCAACGACCTTTGAAATCTTCATCCGGCCCGCCCGAACTCTTCGAGGCGGGCCGCTTTCGTTTTGCACCCCGTTCGTTCGGCGATAGAATAGCTGCAGCCCTCCCACCCGCCTCTTCCGCCCGAATCACGCCTCCGAGGTCAACAGGCATGACGGCCCCGCTCCGCCGTGCTGCGTGCGTTGTCGCGACCCTACTGCTCGCGCCTCCGTTCACTGCCACTGCCGCGCCACCCGCTGCGCCGGCCAACGCATCCGCCGATGATGAGTTCTTCGAGAAGAAGATCCGGCCGCTACTCGCGGACCACTGTTTGAAGTGCCACGGCACGCCGCCCGCGAACGGCGGGAGCAAGTCCCTCGGGGGCGGGTTCAAGGTCACGTCGCGCGCGGAGCTTCTGAAGGGCGGCGAAACCGGCCCCGCGCTCGTACCGGGCGAACCGGACAAGAGCCTGCTCGTTAAAGCGGTGGAGTACACCGAAGAGGGGCTCAAAATGCCCCCGAAGGGCAAGCTCTCGGATCAGCAGATCGCGGACCTGACGAAGTGGGTGAAGTCCGGCGCCGCGTGGCCCAATGACACCGCGACCACGAACCCAGCAGCACCAGCCGGTCCGCTGTTCACCCCCGAGCAGAAGGCGTTCTGGGCGTTTCAGCCAGCCAAGTTACCCCCGGTACCGGAGATCCAAAATCCGAAGTACGCGAGCCGGAATGAAATTGACCGTTTCATCCTCACGAAGCTCAGCGCCGCGAAATTGTCGCCGGCCGATCCCACGGACAAGCGGACGCTGATCCGGCGCGTAACGTTCGATCTCACCGGGCTCCCGCCCACGCCAGAAGAAGTCGCAGCGTTCCTCAAAGACGATTCGCCCGAGGCGTTTGAAAAAGTCATCGACCGGTTGCTCGCGGCGCCGACCTACGGCGAGCGCTGGGCGCGCCACTGGCTCGACGTCGTGCGCTACGCCGACTCCAACGGCCTCGATGAGAACACCTCGTTCGGCAACGCCTGGCGCTACCGCGACTACGTCATCAAGAGCTTCAACGACGACAAGCCCTACGACCAGTTCGTGAAGGAACAGCTCGCGGGGGATTTGCTCCCCGCCGATTCGGGCGCGGCACGACTGGAACAACTGACGGCGACCGGGCTCCTCTCGATCGGGCCGAAGGTGCTCGCGGAGCCGGACAAGCAGAAGATGCTGCTCGACATCGCCGACGAGCAACTCGACACCGTGGGCAAAGCGTTCATGGGCCTCACGCTCGGCTGCGCCCGGTGCCACGACCACAAGTTCGACCCGATCCCGACGCGCGACTACTACAGCCTCCTCGCCGTGTTCACCAGCACGCGCACGATGCAGAACCTGAACACCGTCGCGCGCGCCTTCGAGCGGTCCCCGGACGGTCCCGAAAAGCCCGAGATCCGGGCGGACCGCCAGAAACTCGAACAACTGCGTAAGGACGTCCGCAAGTTGGAGGTGGAGTACAGCAAGGTACCCGAAACAGAGAAGCAGAAGCGCATCGAGGTCGCGGCTAAGGCAGACGAGAAGCGGGCGGAAATCAAAAAACTCGAAGCGGCACTCCCGCCCGCGAGCCCGGTGGTACTCGCCGTCGAAGAGGGCAGCGGCGGCGCTTACGGCACGCACGGGCGCAATCTCTACGTGCAGGTACGCGGTACGTACTCGACGCCGGGCGCTGAAGCCCCCGCAGTCTTCCCGCGCATCATCGCCGGAGAGGAGCAGAAGCCCTTTGTCGAGATTAAACCGAACCCGGCGGACAAGCTCGAAGCGAACAAGATCCGGTACGGCGCGCTCCGCACATCGAGCGGCCGGTTGGAACTCGCGAACTGGCTCGCCGACCCCGCACACCCCCTGACCGCGCGCGTGATGGTCAACCGCGTCTGGCAGCACCACTTCGGCGAAGGGCTGGTGCGCTCGCCGGACAATTTTGGCCGACTCGGGGACCGGCCGACGCACCCCGAACTGCTCGATTGGCTCGCGGTACAGTTCGTCAAGAACGGCTGGTCGATGAAGAAGTTGCACAAACTCATCCTGCTCTCGGCGACCTACCAGATGAACAGCACCCACGACGAGCGAGCCGCGCTCGCGGACCCGGAGAACCGCCTCCTGTGGCGGTTCAACCGCCAGCGCCTCGAAGCCGAAGCCGTGCGCGATTCGATGCTCGTGGTGGCCGGGACGCTCGACCACACTGCGGGCGGTTCGCTCCTCAGCAACGGCAACTTCGAGTACGTCACCAACGACCAGTCCAACACGAAGACGCGGTACGACAGCCACCGCCGTAGCATCTATTTGCCGGTCATCCGCAACAACGTGTTCGACTTCTTCCAGGCCTTCGACTTCGTGGAACCGCACGTTTCTAACGGCAAGCGCGCCTCGACCGTGATCGCGTCGCAGGCACTGTACCTGATGAACAACCCGTTTGTAACGGAACAAGCGAAGGCGTTCGCGGCATCGCTCTCGAAGCCCGAGGGGAACGACGCGGACCGCGTGAAAGCCGCGTACCTGCGGGCACTCGCGCGCCCCGCGACCGACGAAGACGTGAGTCGCGCTGTGAGCTTCGTTCAGCGGTTCGATGCCGCGCTGAGCACGAAAGAAACGGACGCCGCAACCCGCCGCACGAAGGCCTGGGCCGCGTGGTGCCAGGTGCTGTTCGCGAGCAGCGAATTCGTGTACGTGAACTGATTCGGCGAACCCCGCCCGCAAGGGCGGCGGGTGATTCACATGATGAGACCCGCCGCCCTTGCGGGCGGGGTTCGCCCGGGAGCAACGATGCCGACGTTCTGTAACACGCTCGCACCCGCCGTTTCCCGGCGCGACATGCTGAAGCTGTCGGCGAACAGCTTCGGGCTGCTTGCGCTGGCCGACATGCTCCACGCGCGCGAAGCGAAATCCGCCTCCGCCCTCGCGCCGCGACCCACGCACTTCGCGCCAAAAGCGAAGCGCGTGATCTTCCTGTTCATGCACGGCGGACCGTCGCAGGTCGATACGTTCGACCCCAAGCCAATGCTGAAGAAGCACCACGGCAAACCCTACCCGGGACAGAAGCCGCGCGTGCAGTTCGCCGCGACCGGGAACCTCCTTCAGTCGCCTTGGGAGTTCCGGCCCGGGGGCGATAGCGGCATCCAGGTGAGCGACCTGTTCCCCGAGGTCCGCAAGCGCGCGGACGACCTCTGCGTGATCCGCTCGGTCCACGCGGACAACTCCGCGCACGGCGGCGCGCTCCTTCAACTGCACACCGGGAGCGACACGTTCGTCCGGCCCAGCATCGGGAGCTGGGTCACTTACGGCCTCGGTAGCGAAAATCAGAACCTGCCCGGGTTCATCACGCTCTGCCCCACGCTGGGGCACGGCGGGTTACAGAACTGGTCGAGCGCGTTCCTGCCGGCCGCGTACCAGGGCACACCGATCGGGCACTCGGGCATTCCGGCCAAACAAGCCACGGTGAAGGACATCGTGCCCGCGGCCGCCCCCGAACTCCAGCGAATGCAGCTCGAACTCTTAAAAGAAATCAACACCAGTCACTTCTCGAAGAGCGGACCCGACGCGGCCCTCGAAGCCCGCATCGGGTCGTTCGAGCTGGCATTCCGAATGCAGGCAGAAGCCCCGACGGTCACGGACCTGTCGAAAGAAACCGTGAAGACGCGCGAGAGCTACGGTATCGGAGACGGCAAACCGACGGACAACTTCGGGCGCCAGTGTCTTACGGCCCGGAGGCTGGCCGAAGCCGGCGTGCGGTTCATTCAATGCACCCACAGTTACAAGTGGGACCAACACGACAACTTGAAGAAGGACCACACGAAGAACGCGCTGGAAGTGGACAAGCCCATCGCGGCGCTCTTGGCCGACCTGAAGCAGCGCGACCTGCTGAAAGACACACTCGTGTGGTGGGGCGGCGAGTTCGGGCGCACGCCCGCGGCGCAGGGCGGCGACGGGCGCGACCACAACCCGCACGCCTTCAGCATGTGGCTCGCCGGAGGGGGAGTAACTGGGGGCATGGTCCACGGCGCGACCGACGACTTCGGTTACTACGCGATGGACAAGAAGGTCCACATGCACGACCTGCACGCCACGATCCTGCACCTGCTCGGGCTCGACCACGAAAAGCTGACGTTCAAGCACGCCGGGCGCGACTTCCGCCTCACCGACGTGAAGGGAAACGTGGTGAAGGAACTGTTCGAGTAACTCTCGGCTCGGTTGAGGTCACTGAATTTTGGCACCCAGGAGCGCCTCGTTCACGTCCCACACCGCGACCGGCGCGCCATTGGCAACCGTAACGAGTTGCGTCCCCGTAGGGTGGAACGCGATCGACCGAACGACGCGCCCGCCCGTTTCGATGAGTTGCGTCTGCTGAGCGGTTTCGGTGTGCCAAAGCCACACGTGGCCGTCCGGCGTCCCGGCCGCGAGGCGCTTACCATCAGGCGAGAACGCCAAGCACGTCAGCACGCGCTCGAACCCGGTGATCGATCGCAACAGCTCGCGGTTTCGCACGTCCCAAAGTTGAATGACGCCGTTGAAGCCGACCGCGAGTAATCGCCCGTCGTCCGAGTAGGCCAGCGCGGTCAGCGGCTTCTTCGGTGTGGAGAGCGCGGAGAGCCGGTCACCGGTCGCGGCATCGAGCAGAGCGATCTTGTTGTTCGGGCTGCGGCTCGGGTCGTTCAACCCGACCGCGAGCACGCGCGAATCGGGGCTGGCGGCGATGCACCCCACGTTCTCGTCGAACTCGCGCACGAACCGCTCGTTCCCGGTTCCGCCGTCGAAGATGCGGACGCGCTTGCTCGGCTTCGGTTCAACCAGCGCGAGCCAGGACGCATCCGGCGCCGCGGTCCACAGTCGCGCTTCGTTCGGGCGCACGTTGATCGCCGCGTGTTCCCCGCCGTCGGGGAGGGTGCGAACCAGTACGCGGTCGTCCTTCTCACCGCGGAAAGTGATGAGGAGCTGCTTGTTACGTGCGAACGCGGCCTGCCCCTCGAGCCTCCGAACGTAAAAGCTGAGTTCGACGGGACCGGTCGGGGTCCAGCGCGTGAACGCGCGCCCGTTCGCGGTCCACACCTCGGAGCCGTCTGGCGAAAAGATCGCGTCGCGGTAACCGGGTACCGGGGCCGTGAGCGTGCGCCTTGCAACACGGTCCACGTTCCACGACTGCTCGATGTGAACTTTGTCAAAACCCGCGTTCACGACGGCCGAGCCGACCCCGACCAGGACCGGCTTCGGAGTGGCGGCGCGGACCAGTTCCACCTTCCCGCGCTTGATGTCCACGCGGGCCGAATCGGGGCCGGCCGAAGAAACAATGAACAATCCGCTCCGCGCGAACACTTCCGCCACCGGCGTGCCCACGACCATGTGTCTGTTATCAGATTGCTGCGGGACCGCGGCCGTGAGTTGCCCCGCGGCCAGGAACAATTGCGACTTGGTCGCGTTCTCCGGCGCGCTGGCCCGGAACCGCACAACGGAGTCCGGTTCGATCTCGAACCGCGAGTTATCGGAGAGCACGTCCACGACCGCGAGGCTGTCATCACCCACGGTGCGAAGGGTGAACCCCGCGGGAAGGTCGCCGCCCTCCTCTGTGGGAATCGCATCACCCGCGGGGTTGAGCACCTCGACGAACCCCGCCTTCCGCGACAGCTTGGCGAACGCCCGTGTCTCGGGAACTGCCGCTTCGTCGCGCTTGGGCTGAACAACTTCCGCGGGTTTGGTGCCCAACCACACAACGAGCACGATCGTGGCCGCACACGCGGTCAGCGCAACCACTCCGGCCCACCTCCGGCGCTGCGGACGCGATTCAGCCCGCGGCACCGGCGCGAGTTCCGAACGCGCGGCCCATGTGGGTGGCGCTCGGTCGGCGATTTCGGCCAGCACCGCGTCGGTTGTGCGCTCGGTCTGGAATTCTTGTACTCGCGCGAGCGTCGCTTCGGAGAGATCGAAGCCCGTGCGGAGCCCGCGGAGTTCCGCTTCGAGTTCAAGCAGCGCGAGGTGTTCCGCTTCCGCGTCGGGATCGGTCGCGATGAGGGCGTCGAGTTCCGCACCCTCGGCGTCGCTGAGAGTGTGGTCGAGCAGGCGCAGGGTGAGTTCGGTGATGCGAGTCATGCGTCGGTTAGCTTATTTTGGATGCACGCGCGGAGCCGGAACCGAATGCGGGAAATCATTCGCTGCACGGCTTCGGGCGTCTGCCCCTGCTCCTCGGCGATGGCCTCGAAGGAAAGGCCCTTCTCGTACCGCAAGTTCACGAGTACAGCGTCACGCGGCGGGAGCTGATCCCGGCACCCGCGGAGGGCCTCGACGAAGTTCTCAGAATCGTCGTTCGCCGAACCGGATTCGGCCCGGAGGCGCTCCGCGAGCCGCTCGCGGTACACGGCCAACCGCCGGTCCTCGCGCCCCGCGGCCCGGAGCTCTTTCCGCAAGCGGTTACGTGCGACGGTCCGCACCCACGCGCCGAAGTCCGTACCGGGAGCGTACTGGTCCAGGTGAAAGTAAGCGTCCACGAACACTTGTTGCACGAGATTTTCGGTCGCGTCGCGGTCGCGGAGCACGGCCGCGGCGATGCGCCACACGCTTTCCTGGTACAGGCGCACGAGCCCGGCGAACGCCGGGGTGTCACCGGCGAGCACGTCTGCCACAATCCGGTCGGCTTCCAGTGTCGCCGGTCCGGTCTGTTCCGAGTCGTGTTCCACAATCACCAAGAAGAACCCCGCTGACGGGCGCGCCCAGACACACGAAATTGCGTTCGCGCTGTGATTTTGCGCCCCCCAGCAACCTGCGAACAATCAACTCGTTCGCCAAAATGACCCGAATTCGGTGCCGCGTCGATTCGCGCGAAGCCGTCCGGCGCGGATTTAACCCCGCATTTGGTCCAAAATCAGCACTTTTCGCCGGCAAACGGGCCGGGCCGGTCGCGATTGACCCGGCCGCGCACTTCCCCTATAACCCCGCGTCGCCCCTACCCCGAGCCGGCGGGTTTCGTTCACTATGGCCCCGCTCCTCACAACTGTTTGCGGCCCCGCCCACCAGCCGACCGAGGCGTGGGACCACGCGCCCCCCGTGCGCACCTGCACGGTCACGCTCGTCGTGCCGACTCTCAACGAGATCGACGGCATGAGGGCGATCATGCCGCTCATCCGCCCCGAATGGGTGGATCAGATCATTATTCTGGACGGCGGGTCCACCGACGGCACGGTCGAGTGGGCGCGGGCCAACGGCTACGAGGTCCACGTCCAGAGTGAACCCGGTATCCGCCAGGCGTACATGGAAGTGCTCCCGAAGGTGCGCGGGGACGTGATCGTCACCTTCAGCCCGGACGGGAACAGTATCCCCGACCTGCTCGTCGACCTCGTCACCAAGATCGACGAGGGGTACGACATGGTGATCGTGTCGCGCTACAAGCCCCCCGCGAAGAGCACGGACGACGACTGGGTGACCGCGTTCGGGAACTGGCTGTTCACGCGCACGGTGAACCTGCTCCACGGCGGCCGGTACACCGACGCGATGGTGATTTACCGGGCGTACCGCACCCGCCTCGTCCGCGAACTGGAACTCGACCAGGACCGGTGGTACCAAACGCCCGAGCGCCTGTTCGGGTGCCGCATCAGTTGGGAGCCGCTGCTCTCCGTGCGCGCGGCCCGCCGGCGCCTCAAAGTGGCAGAGATTGCGGGTGACGAACCCCCTCGGATCGGTGGCGAACGCAAACTCCGAGTGATCCGGTGGGGCGCATCGTACTACTTCCAGTTCCTCCGGGACTTCTTCCTCTGGCGCTGAGCGCCGAAATCACCTATTGAGGCGCGCCACGGATGATTCGCCGACTCGCGGAATGGACCCGAACCCCGATCGGTCGGCGGACCGTCACGGATCTTTTGGTTCTCGCCGGCGTGTTCGGGTTCGTGATGATGGCCCACGCGCCCTCGCTCAAGCACCCGCCCCGCGCGGACCAGTGGTGCTACCTCGTCGATGCGATGAACGACCACTCGTTCTTCGACGCCCTGCGCCACACGTACTCCTATAATCGCACGCGGCAGATGATGCCGGGCGACACCGACTTGTTCCGGCCGATCCTGTTCGCTCTACTCGCAGCAGAAAAGACCGCGTTCGAGGGCAATCTCGCACTCACACAAGGGTTCGGCATCGCCCTCCATTGTGCCACCTGTGTACTGTTCTTCGTGCTACTGCGTCAGATCGCGAATATCGTTCGGCCACCGAGTGAGGGCTCGGCCACATCCGACCCCGGACGCGACTACCTCATCTACGCCACGCTCGCGTTCTTCGCGCTCAACCCGTGCGGTCAGGAACTCGTCATCTGGAGCCACCTGCACGGTTACTTGCTGTTCCTGCTATTTCTCCTCGGGTCCGTGAGCTGTCTGTTCCGATACGCAAGCGGAGTGCAAAATGGCACCCCCGCACGCGGATACCTCTGGGGGACGTGGGCACTGGCACTTCTTTCGGCGTTCACTTACGAGTTGGGCCAACTCTACGCCGTCCTTGCCGGTGCGTTTACGGCGGCTGTGCTGCTCCCACAAATCGGAAAGAAGCGCGCGGCACTCGTGATTGCGGCGTTCGCGTCGATCATAGTCATCTACCAAACAACGAACCGAATCGACCTACACGCCCACCGCGGAAACTACGTCGCCGACAATCTGGGACCGGCCATCGTGGACCAGGCGCTCACGCGCGCGACGCTGGAACACTCCGTGCGCTACGGGAGCTACACTGCGGTCCAGCCGTTCTTCCCCTCGCTGGTCCAGACGACGTACAGCGGGCAGCGCCTCCAGATCGCAGAGAGCCTGGAGTGGAAGATCCGGCTGCGGTTCCTGTCGCCGGCAGTGGCAACATCGATCGCCGTACTCGGGGCCGCCGTAATCCTGGGACTTGTGGGTCTGTGGCGACTCGTTGGCACACGGGCACGGTTACCGCTGCTCACGTTGTTGTTGCCGACCGTGCTGTACGCCGCTTACGGCGCGATGACCGTACTCGGCCGAATGAACATGCGCCCCAGCCCGTTTATCCTCAGTTCGAACTCGTACTACGCCTACACTGCGCTGCTGTTTGGGCTGCTGGCAGTGTCGGCCGCGTGGTTCGCGGTCGGTTCGTGGGGTGGTCGCATTCGCACCGGGTTGGTGATCGGACTTCTCGCCCTCAGCACCCTGGGGGCCGAGCACATCCGCGATGCAAACCTCACTGTAACGCAGCAAGAACAAGAACTGACCCGCGCGTTACGGGCCGTCCAAACGTTCGTGGACGCACACCGGCGCGAACCGGGCTTCAGCTTCGAGATCGATTACGCAGCGTCCGATCCCGTGGTGAAGATCCACAACCGCCGCACCACGCAGATCGTGTTTAACGAATGGATGTCCGCGCCCCAACCGCGGTATCGAGTCACGATCCGGGACGGTAAAATCCAAATCCAACCCGCTTCCGTTGCGTCCGCGCCTGCCCGATAGTTTTCGAGGTGCTGTGGGATGCGACAATAACAATCCGCAAGTCGTAACAACGTAATAATTTATCTCGTCGTCGGTTCGCGCGGGTTTGCTCGCGGTGCGAACCGATTCTACGTTTGGGGCACACAACGCTGAAGGACAGCACCCCAATGCCCGTTCTCTCCCACCCAAAACCCACCGACCGCGCACCGATTCCGTGTACCCGGGACATCGTCCTGTCGGACCTGGAGCGCGTCGAATCGTACCCCATGCTGTCGGACTCGGCCGTCCGAGCGGCGGCCCTGGCGAGCACCCCGGACGCATCGGCGGCCGAGGTCGCGGCCGTCATCCGCCGGGACAGTGTACTCACGGCGGCCGTTCTTCGTGTCGCGAACACGTGGACGTACCGCGGACGGGCGGAAGTCGGGGACGTGCTTCAGGCCGTCCTCCGAATCGGGCTGAAAGAGTGCGCGACCCTGGTTTGCGCGATCGGAATGCGAAACCTGTACAAGAGCCACCCGCCGGAAGTCCAGAAGCGGTGCGACGTGTTGCTCCGGCACTCGCTGTTCGTGGCCCAGGTCGCGGCGGGGCTGGCGCGACTCACCGGGGCCGAATTCGAGGGAACGGAGTTCACCGCGGGGTTGCTGCACGACATCGGTCGGATCGTAGCCACCGTCAAGGTGCCCGAAACGGCCGAATCCGCGGACCCACTCGATTTCCGTGAAGACGATGACACACTCGCCCATGAGCGGAACGTGCTGGGCATCGACCACTGTGCCATCGGGTACCAGTTCGCGACCCAGAACTCGTTGCCCGAGCCGGTCGTTCGGGTGATCCTGAACCACCACCGGCCCGGGGAAGAGAAGCTCCACCGCGAACTCGTCGCTCTCCTTTCCGCGGCTGATGCGCTCGCCAACTACGTTCAGGACAAACACAAGGTCGCCGGGTTCGAGCCCGCGCGCCACTCGGCCTTCGCCATCCTGGTGACCGGCTGGCCCTCCGACCGCAAAGCGAAGTTCCGCAGCGCGTTCCCGGGCACGGTCGTCCAGGCGCTCCGGGACACCCGCGCGATGCTCAAAGCCTTCACACCCAGCGAGTGAACGGCCAGCGGATCGGGTCGGCCCCGCGGGGCGAACGCCTCATCGCTCGCAGAGCGAATCACGAGCGCCTGTAGACTTTCGCGAACCCGATCGGCACAATCGGGCTATTCTCCTGTCGCGAAAGCGAGCCCGCGATGCCGCTCCCCTCCTATGCGCACGGCGCGTCCCCGGTTCCGCTACTCGGCGAAACGATCGGCGCGAACTTGCGTCGGACCGTCGAGCAGTTCGGCGGGCGCGATGCGCTCGTCGTGCGGCACCAGAACTTCCGCGCGACCTACCGCGAATTGTGGGAGCTGGTCGCGCGCGCAGCCTATGGATTGATCGCGCGCGGGGTGAAAACCGGTGATCGCGTCGGGATCTGGGCACCCAATCGCTTCGAGTGGGTCGTGCTGCAATACGCGACCGCGCGCATCGGCGCGATCCTCGTGAACATTAATCCTGCGTACAAGGCCACCGAACTGGAATACGCGCTGAACAAGAGCGGCGTCGCCCTGCTCTGTTTGGCCCGCGGGTTCCGGCAAACGGATTACCTCGCGATCTTGAACCAAGTCCGCGACCGCTGTCCCGCGCTGCGTGCGGCACTCGTCATCGACTCCGAATGGGACGCCCTGCTCGCGGGCGCAGAAGCGACCAGCGAAGAGCGGCTCACAGAGATCGAAACCAAGCTCCAGTTCGATGACCCGATCAACATTCAGTACACGTCCGGCACGACGGGCTTCCCCAAAGGCGCGACGCTGTCGCACCACAACATCCTGAACAACGCCTTCTTCACCGCGGAGGGCCTCGGCTACACGGAACGCGACCGCGTCTGCGTGCCGGTGCCGTTCTACCACTGCTTCGGAATGGTGCTCGGGAACCTCGCGTGTACCACCCACGGCGCGTGCATCGTCGTGCCCGCGGAGTCGTTCGACCCGCTCGCGGTGCTGGAAACGGTTCAAGCCGAGCGCTGCACGTCACTCTACGGCGTGCCGACCATGTTCATCGCGGAACTCAACCACCCGCGGTTCGGCGAGTTCAACCTGTCTTCGCTCCGCACCGGTATCACCGCCGGCGCGCCGTGCCCGATCGAGGTGATGAAACAGATACAAACGCGGATGCACATGCGCGAAATCACCAACGTGTGCGGCATGACGGAAACGTCACCGGCTTCAACACAGACCGGCCGCGACGACCCGCTCGAAAAGCGCGTCGCGACCGTCGGGCGCCCGGTTCCCCACGCCGAGATCAAGATCATCGATCCCGCAACGGGAGCCGTCGTTCCGCGGGGCGTGCCGGGCGAGCAATGTACGCGCGGGTACATGGTGATGCTGGGCTACTGGGACGACCCGGACGCGACCGCCCGCGCCATCGATTCCACCGGGTGGATGCACACCGGCGATCTCGCGGTCATGGACGACGAGGGGTATGTGAGCATCGTCGGCCGGCTCAAGGACGTCATCATTCGCGGCGGCGAAAACGTGTACCCGCGCGAGGTCGAAGAGTTCCTGCACACGATCCCCGGCGTCGCGGAGGCCCAGGTGATCGGCATCCCGTGCCCGAAGTACGGCGAAGAGGTCATGGCCTGGGTGCGGCTCCAGATCGGTGCGATCCTGACCGGAGACGACCTCTTCCTGGCCTGTCACGGGCGCATCGCAACGTACAAGATCCCGCGCCACTGGAAGTTCGTAGACACCTTCCCGATGACCGTTACGGGTAAGGTGCAGAAGTTCCGCATGCGCGAACTCGCGACCGCAGAACTACGCGGTGCGAGCGCGTAGAGAGCGCTTGCCTTTCGTGGAACCACAACCGACAATCCACCGATTCCTACCTCACTCGCTCGTCCCACGCGCAGAGTCAGCACATGACCCCGATCGTCTTTTCCGCCCTCGTCGCGCTCGCGACCGCCGCTCCACCGCCGACCGAGAAGATCGACCACTGGGTGCCCGCGACCGCGCACGCGATCCCGAAAGAAACGGCCCCCGAAGGCGAGGGCTATTTCTCGATCATCGAGGGGCACAACGGGAAGCTCTACATCGGCACGCACGCGAACGGCGTAAACGCCTGGCTCGTCGAGTTCGACCCGAAAACGAAGCAAATGAAGGTGGTCGTCGATTGCCACAAGGTGATCGGAAAAGACCTCAAGGGGTTCGGTTCACAGGCCAAGATCCACACGCGAAACAACGTCGGTGCGAGCGGGAAAATCTACTTCGGCACCAAGCAGGGGTACCCCGACAAGTCCGAGACGCGCGAAGACTACCCCGGCGGGTACCCGATGGTCTACGACCCGAAGACCGGCGAAACGAAGGTGTACGACATCCCGGTGAAGCACCACGGGATCAACAGCATCACGCCCGACGAGAGCCGCGGAGTCGCGTACATTTCGACGTGCTCGGACGGGCGCCCCGGACCCGGCGAAAGTTCGATCTTCCTCGTTCTCGACCTGAAGACGGGCAAGTACCGCGAACTGATCGACACAAAACACATCTACGGCTTCATCGTGCTGGACCACCTGGGCCGCGCCTATCACCCGCTGTTGGGCGGCGAAATCGCGCGCTACGATCCGAAGACCGACAAGCTCGACAAGTTGAAGCAGACCATCGACGGGAAAGAGCCGAAGCTCGATCCGAACCTGGTGGAGCAGCCGCGAGGCCACCCCATTAATTGGGACACGTCGCCCGACGGCAAGACGCTCTACTGCGTGCCGATGAGCAGCAACCACCTGTACGCCTACGACCTGACTGCCGCGGGCGACACGCTCCCGGGGCGCGACCTCGGCCCACTCGTGCCAGGCGCAAAGGGGACGGATTGCAGGGCGATGTGCGTCGGGCCGAAGGGGGACGTGTGGGTTTCCGTCACACGATCGAGCGCGTGGGGAATCAACCTGCACCACGCGGTGAGCTACGCGCCCGGCACCGGGGCACCCAAGGATCACGGGCCGGTCGCAATTAAGAACCCCGATTACACCGCGTTCGTGGGGAAAGACGGCAAACCGCTCCCGTACCACGCGGGCACGTTCAAAACGCCCGAAGGCGTCACGACTTCGCGCTACGTTACGCTCGGCGTTTGCCAAACGAAGGCGGGTGGTGTGTATGTGCTGATGCTCAGTCCGTACACGGTGCTGGAACTCGCCCCCAAAGCCGTCCCGACCGCGAACACGTCCGAAAGCAAGGACGAACTGTTCGTTGCGAAGCCGCTTACCGAGAAGAACAGTTTCACACCCGGGATCGAAGGCCCGGCGTGCGACGCGGCCGGGAATCTTTACGTTGTGAATCTGAAGAAGAACGGCGACATCGCGCGCGTCACGCCCGACGGCAAAACGGAAGTGTTCGTGGAGCTACCGAACAAGAGCGTCGGGAACGGCATCGTGTTCGACAAGAACGAGTTCATGTTCGTAGCGGATTACACAGGGCACAACGTCCTCAAGATCGACCCGAAGACGAAGAAGATCGAGGTATTCGCCCACGAACCGACCATGAACCAGCCGAACGATCTCGCCATCGCGCCGGACGGCACCCTGTACGCGAGCGACCCCAATTGGGGAAAAAGCACGGGTCAACTCTGGAAGATCAGCACGAACGGAAAAATCACGAAAGTGGCGAGCGACATGGGCACCACGAACGGCATCGAGGTGAGCCCGGACGGGAAGCTACTCTACGTTAACGAAAGCGCGCAGCAAAACGTGTGGTCGTTCCCGATCAAGACGGATGGGAGCCTCGGCGAAAAGACGCTCCTGAAGAAGTTCGACGACCACGGCTTCGACGGCATGCGCTGCGACACCGCCGGCAACCTGTACATCACGCGATACGGTGCGGGTACGGTGGTGAAGCTCTCCCCGGAGGGCAAAATCCTGAAGGAAATCGCCGTGTTGGGCAAGCAGCCGAGCAACATCTGCTTCGGCGGCCCCGACGGTCGCACCGCTTACGTAACTGAGGTGGAGTTCAACCGCGTCGTGCAGTTTCGCGTTGATACTCCGGGGCTCGCGTGGGAGCGGGCACAGAAGCTCGAACCGGGAACGGTCGAACTCTTCAACGGCAAGGATCTGACCGGGTGGGGCTACAAGTCGGGTGACAAGTTCGAGTCGTTCGACGGCAAAATAGAAGCGTCCGACAAGCGCTACACCGCGAAGGACGGCGTTCTGACCGTGAACCCCGGGAAGGGACTTCAGCAACTCTGGACCGGTGCGAAGTTCCCCAAAGACTTCGAGCTGCGCCTGGAGTTCCGCGCGGCGGTGAACGCGGACAGCGGGCTGTTCGTTCGCGGACCACAACTCCAGGTGCGGGACTACTTCGTTGCCGGGCCGTACAAGGAACTGAAAAAGTACAAACCCCAAGACTGGAACGAAATTGTGGTCGTGGTGAAGGGAGAGGTCGCGTACTGCACGTGCAACGGCGAAGTGCTGGAGGCGAAGTTCAAGCTCCCCGCGACCGGTCCCATCGGTCTGGAAGCGGACCGCGGGCAGATGGAGTACCGTAAGATCCGGCTGAAAGAGCTCGCAAAATGATCGAATCCCGTGGGTGAGTGTGCGCACCGAACCACGACATCGACCGGAACGTCGTCGCTTCTTCCCCAAAGAAGGGGAAGAGGCCCCGCCGCACTACTTCTGCAAAATGGGGAGATAGTTGTTGGGCAACTGGAGCACGATGAGGCTCATCGCGGTGGCGTAGGAGGTGCCGTGGAAGTGGTCGCTCCAGGTGCCGCCGTTGGCCCGGGCGCGGCCCAGGAGCTCGTCGCGGATCGCCGGGAACCAGGTGCGCCAGTAGTCGCCCCCGGCCGACCACATCGCCAGGGCCGCGTAGTACTGGCCGTAGTAGTAGTGCGCCGGGGGCAGCTCGCGCTGGTTGAACTGGCGGTTGGGCGTGAACTGCTGCAGGTACCGCAGCCCGCGCTCGATGGCCGCGTTGTTCGCCTTCTCGTCCTCGGGGATGCTCGCGCTGTACAGCCCGACGACCGCCGCGGCGCTCCGCGCGAACGCCGACGGCCCCGTGCCCTTGAAGTAACTGAACCCGCCGTCGGCCACCTGGCACTCGCGGATGTACTTCGCGCCGCGCCGCACGACGTCCTTGCGCACGAACACGCCCGCGTTCCGGGCCGCGCGCAGGCCCATCATCATCGCGACCGTCACCGACACGTCCGCGAACGGGGCGTTGGGCTCGTACCGCCACCCGCCCTCGGTGTTTTGTGCGCTCACCCCGAACGCGGTCGCCTTCTCGAGCACCGCGCGCACGCGCTTCTGGCGCTGGGCCTCGGGCAGCATCCCGCACACTTCCGCGAGGAACAGGCTCGCGAACCCGTGGCTGTACATCGCGCTGGGCTGATTGCTGATGCGCCCGAACTGGTTGTCGCTCAGAAACCCGGGGTTTGTGCCCGCCACCAGCCCGGTGACGTAGTCGACCACCCTGCTCACGTTCTTCCCGAACTTCCCGCGCCCGGGCTGGTGCCCGGCCCCGAGCAGGGCCAGCCCGCTCAGCCCCGTGATCCCCGCCGTGGCCCCGCCGATGCGGTCCCCGAACGACCCGTCGGCGCCCTGGCTCTGCGCGAGCAGCGCGAGCCCGCGGTCGATGGCCAATTGCGTGTCCGGGGTGATGAACTCGGCGCCCGTGTCCGACCGCGGGGCGGCCGGTTCGTCCGCGCGCGGTCCGCCGCCCGGTTGGGCGAACCCGCCCAGGTGGAGCGCGGCCACGGACCCGCCCACCGCCGTTGCCCGGAAGAAGTCGCGCCGCGACACGGACCGCAGGGGGTTACGCATGAATCGGGAACCTTCGGTGGGCACGCTTCGATTGTATACCGGGTTCGGGCATTACGCCGAACGTGTTGTTTACATTTGCGATGGTGCTGTACCTGGGAGTATTTGTTTTTGTAGGGTGGGTCAAGGCTCTGCGCAGGCCCACCATCTCCCTGCGAACTGAAGCACGACCCGTGGGCCGCCGTTTCCTGATGGACGCCACCCTGAAAAGGCAGACCCGTGGCCATACTGAGAGCTGAAGCACGACTGGTGGGCCTGCGCGAAGCCTTGACCCACCCTACAAAACTACAAAACAAATCACTTCTTCGGGTCGCCGGGCTTCATGCCTTTTTCCGAGAGCGACGAATAGTACAGCCGGAGCAGTTCCGCGTACTTCGGCGTGAAGTCTTCC
This sequence comes from Gemmata palustris, assembly GCF_017939745.1. Lineage (NCBI taxonomy): Bacteria > Pseudomonadati > Planctomycetota > Planctomycetia > Gemmatales > Gemmataceae > Gemmata > Gemmata palustris. The sequence goes on from NZ_JAGKQQ010000001.1 coordinate 2,008,498, forward strand.
TTGTAATACTGCGACATCTGCTGGCGGAGCTTGTCCGGCAGGTGCCCCCACACGTCCTTCGCGACGTCCTCCTCGAACGGCAGCGACGGCTTGCCGGTCTTCGCCGTGCCCATCGGGTTCCCGCCGGTCGTACCCGGGGGGCCTTTCGGCTCGGTCCCGCCCTTTTTGGGGTCGTTCTCCGACTTGTTCGGCTCCTTCGCGTTGCCTCCCGGCTCCTTTTTGGAATCGTTCATCGGATCGCCCATGCGCGGCTTGCGCCCCATCGGCTGTGAGTCCCCCATCCCGCCGCCCATTGGGGGCGGATCACCCATATTCATACCGCCCATCGGCATGTCGTTTTTCATGGGCGTGTCGTTCTTCATCGGCATGCCCGTGTTCATCATCGGGTCTTTCTTATCGCTCTTGTCTTTATCCTTGTCCTTCTCTTTGTCTTTATCCTTGTCGGGCTGCGGGGGCGGCGGGTTCTCCTGCTGGTTGATGAGTGCATCGATGTCGGACAGGATCTTGCCCTGGGTCTTGCGCGTGTCGGTGCCCGTATCGGTCTTCGCGAGCTTGTCGCCGACGTCCTTCGAGTTCTCGATGATGCGCTTGACGGTGACGGCCGGGTCTTCGCCCTTCGCGGGCGGTTCCGGGGGCGGGACCGGGTCGCGGGTACCGTCGGGCCGGATCTCGCGGGGCGGCGGGGCGACGGGCACCTCGGCCCCCGCCCGCGCGTTCGCGAGGGAACCCACCGCAGCGAACAGCACGAGAAACGAGACGCGGTTCATGGGTCACCTGCTGTAAGGTCGAGCGTGAGAAAGTACAAACGAGCCGGCACCACGTTACGGGTCGGTCTTCTCTTTCGCCTCTGCGCCCTTTTCCTTTTCGTTCTTGTCCTTTTCCTTCTCGCCCGACGGGAACAGCTTCGCCATCTGCTCGAACAACTCGGCGATCTCGCGCTGGGCCTGTTCCAGTTCCCCGAGTTCTTCCTTCTCGCCGTCCGTTAGTTTATCAGGGTCCGGGTGATCTTTCGCGAACTGGACGGTACGGTCGTTGAGTTCCGCCTGGAGCGCGCGGAGCACCTTCAGTTGTGCGAGCGGCGGAATCACGTCCTGCTCGCCACCCCCATTGGGATTCGCCGGCGGGTTCGGCACCTTGGGCGGGTTCTCGGGCGGGTTGTTCTTCTTGGTGGGCGGTTTCTTGTCGTCGGGCTTGAGCGCGTCGGCAAGTTGTTCCAGGCGCCGCAGCGCGAGTTCCATCGGCCGGATGACCTTGCGGTCGCCGAGCGCTTCGAGGTCCGCGTCGAACGCGGCGGCGAGGTCCGCATCGTCGCACCGCGTCTTGATCTTCTCGCGGGCCGTATCGATGGCTTTCGCGGAATCGGTGAGTAAACGGGCGAAAACCGGGAGCGGCGCGAAGTCGGTTTCCGCGAGCTTGCGGACCTCGATCGCGATGTCCTTTTCGCGCACCGCGTCGATGTCGGAGTAGCTCGTGAGCAGGAGCTTGTCCCACCCCTTTTGCTTCGCGACCTCGCCGTGAATACGGTTCGCCTCTGCCACGGCCGCGCGCTGCTTTTCGAGTAGTGACTTCACCTGGTCCGCGAGCTTGCGGCGCTTCTCGTCGGAGAGCTGCCGGCCGCCCTGCGCCGCGGCGAGGTCGAGCTTGTCGCGCGCGGCATCGAGGCGCTCCACCGCCTCGCGCTGCGAGCGGGTGTTCGGCTGCCCCTGCTCCAGGTCGTCGCGCGCGGCCTCCATCCGGTCGAGGGCGGCGCGGAGGTCCCGGGCCGCGTCCTCGGCCTTGTCCGCGGTCAATTTTTGGAGCATCTCGCGCCCGCGCTCGACGAGCTTGTCCTGCTCTTGGCCGAGGATCTTGAGCGTTTCGGCCCGTTGAACCGGGTCCGCGAGCCGGGCCGCGGTCTCGACGCGCTTTCGGAGGCTGTCCACGTTCCCGGCGAGTGCGTCCAGTTGGTCGGCGGCGCGGCGCTGGATCTTCGGCTTGGCGAGTTCGGGCACCGCGTCCACTTCTTTTTCCGCGAGTGCGTCGGCGAGCGCGTCGAGGCGCCCGCCCGCGGAGCGCAGCGCGGTCTCGGCACCGCTCTGTTTGTTCTTGCGGAGCAGATCGGCCGCGGTGCGCAGTTCATCCGCCAGTCCCTGCCCGCCGGCCGCCTCGAGCCCCTTGCGGAGCGCCTTCGCTTCGGCCTCGGCCTTCTCTGCTGCGGCCTTCAGATCGGCTGCGGTCGCCGCGACCGCGTCCGCCTGTGCGTTCAGTGACGATTTTTCGACCGGGTTGTCGGTCGCGCCCGCCTGGCGCTTGAGGTCGGCCGCTTCCTTTTCTTTGGCCGCGGCCTGGGTACGGAGGTCGTCCGCTTGCTTGTCTTTTTCGGCCGCGAGGTTCGCGGCGCGCCCGATCAGCTCGCGGGCTTGGTCCGCGGACTGGTCGGCCCGGAGTGCAGCGCGGTCGAGTTCGCGCTGCTCGTCGTCGGCGGGGTTCTGCTTGCCCTCCTTGACGCGCTCTTTGAGCTGCTCGTTGCCCACGAGTTGGCGCAAGATCGCGTCCTTCTGCACGCGGGCCTCGCTCCGGATCTCGCCGGCCCCGCCCCAGAGCGCGAGCAGGTCCAGAAGCGCGGTCGCGGTGTCCTCAATGTTCTTCTGGCTCCGCCCGGCTTTGCGCAGGTAGTCCGCCAGCTCCTTTTCCTGGCCGGCTTTGGGGGACTGCCCCGCGAGCCGGAGCGCGTCGGCCAGGTTCTGTTGCGCAGCGCCCAGGTCGCGGTCGGCCGCGCGCCCGAGCTCGGTCGCGACGATCTCCACGCGGTCGGTCGTGTTCGATTTCGGGAGCCCGTTGGCGCGAACCGTTTCGCGGAGCAGGTCCGCTTTCGCGCGGAGCCCCTGCGCGGGGTCGGCGATCTTGCCCGTGACTTGCCGCTGGCCCTGGTCCGCGCCCACGAGCCGGTCGCGGTCGGCCGGGGCGAGTGCCCCGCCCGGGAGGGGCATCACCTCGAGGGTCTTCTGTTTCGCGTCGCGCTGTTGCTCCCGGACGCGGACCAGTTCGGGGCGGATCGCCGCCAGTTCCCTCTGGAGCCACGCATCGATCGCTTCCGGCGCCGCGATGCGAATTTCGACTTCGCCGGCGCTCCGCCCGCGCCCCTTGAGCACGGCGACGTCATCCCAGTCGTCGGCCGCGGCCCGCAGGACGAGCAAGTCGCCCGCGCGCACGGGCGTGCCGTCGTCCCGCAGGAACACTTTGACCGGGACGCTCGCGGAAGCGTCGAGGCTCCCCGCGGGCGGGGTGAGCACAACCGCCGGCCCGCCGACCACCCCCGCGAGGGCCGCGACGGGGTAGTTACCGGCCGCGCCGAGCGGGATCGAGCGCACGGGGCCGTCGCGCCCGACCCGGTACTCGAGGAACGCGCCGCGCACGCCGTAGAGCGGGTCGTCCGCGGTCGCGCGCACGACCACCGAGGCGGTGGGGGCGAGGTACGAAGGGTCGCGCCCCGTAACGGGCTGATTGAGCGCGACTTTGGGAACCGGGTCCGGGGTGAGGTCGATCTTGATCGTCCGCGTGCCGGTCAACCCGGTGTCGTCGGTCAACTTCAGTGCGTAAGTGCCGGACAGCACCGGAACGAACGTCGCGGAGAAGCGCGTCCCGTCCTCGGAAATGGTAAGCGGGATGTCGGCGGTCATCTCGTTGGCAAGCGCCTGCGCGCCGAGGGCCGCTATGGGGTCCAGGTGCGCCAAATGCGCGAGCGGCGCCGCACTTGTGACGCCGCTCTTGTCCCCCGCGAACGCGAGAACCGCGGCCGAGAGTCGGACGTCGGTCGCGGCCCGGAAGCGGACCACGGTCCCGGTCGGGATCTCGATCACCGACGCGCCGGGCGGCAGTTCGACCGCGGGCAGGTGCGTGTACGCGGGCGGGGTAATGTTGAACTGCGGGGACGGGCGCCCGTCGAGCGGGACGAGGCGCGGCGGGGGCACCACGGTGACCGTTTGCCAGTCGGTGACCGCGTCGTTCGAGGCCACCCGAACTTCAAACGTGCTGGACACGCGGGACGGGTCGAACCGGGCCGTGACGACCGCGGCCCCGGGCACCTGCGGGTCGTTGTTGCGCGCGAGCGGGAACGGCTCCTCGAACTCACCGCCGTCCTTCACGCGCACGGAAACGACCGCCGGCCCCGCGAGCTCGTCGCGCACGGCGAACCGGAACTCGAACGCTTCGCCCTTCGGGATGCGCGCGGGGAACTCCTTCGGGGCGAGGAACTCGATGCGCGTTTTCGTGGGCCAGGGGTGCGTGCCGAACGGGTCCGCCAGGCGCGCGACGGCGGTCGCGGCGCGGTCCGTGTCGAACAGCGCGAGCGGCACCGCGACCGCGACCGCCGCGCCGCACAACCATCCGTTCCACCAGCACCGGCCGGTCGGGACGAGGTGGTCGAGCGGCAGGCGCCCGGCCCGGCGCTCCGCGACCCGCACCGCGGACGCGGTCAGGCGGTTGGACACGCCGGTTCGTTTCGGCGGGAGGTCATCGGCCGCATCGCCGTCGTCGTCGGTTCCCAGGAACGAAACGGCCGACGCAAGCGCGTCGTTGAGCGAAGGGAACTGGTCCTCGAGTTCGAGGGCAACGGCGAGCGCATCGGCGCGGTACCGCCGCGCGCGGCCGATCCCGCGCGCCCAGGCGACCCCACCGGCCGCGAGCAGGGCGACGAGCGCGAGCGTGCGAACGAACGGCGACAGGTGAACGGCCGCGTCGAGGAGCCCGGAGACCGTGGCGATCCCGACGACGGTGCCGACGAACCCGAACGCGCCCGCGGCGAGCGCGACCCGTTTCCGCGCGCGCCCGAGGTCGGCGAGGCGGACCGGGAGCGATTCGCGCTCTTCCGGCGGGCGCAGGAGCAGTGCCATGCGGAGACCTTTCGCCACGACGAACCCGGGAGGGTCACTTCCCGGGTTCTTGTCCGGTTCGGCTGTGCAGCGCGCCCACCATCATAACAGCCGCTCGCGCTTCCGCAAAAGCCACTCGCTCAGGAGAAGTGACAATAGCAGTACGTAGAGGAGCGGGTGGTTCCAGAGCGGTACCGGCGGGCACGGCTGGTTCAGCGGCACGCGCTGGAGGTTTTTGAGGTCGTTGAAGACGTCCGCGGCCCGGTCGAGCGTGTAGAACCCGCCCCCGGAGATGTTCGCCGCCGCCGCGAGGTCGGCGCGGTTCATTTCGGTGCGCTCGCGCTCGCCCATCGGCGGGAGCACCCGGGCCGTCGCGAACGGCCGCGTCCCCTGCACTTCCGGGTCCGCCAGTTCGAAGCGGTACTCGCCCTCGGCGGCGCGGGCCAGGGTCGTCTCGAACAGCACCGTCGGCCCCGGCGTGCGGGTCAGCGTGAGCGTGTTCGTTTCGGTGGGGCCGGGCGCGGGGGTGCCGTCCGGCTTCAGCACCGGGCCGCGCGTCATCGTCACGCGCACGGGCGCCGCCCCCGCCGGGGCCGGCGCTTCGACCGGGAACCGCACCTGGATAGTGACTTTCTCGTCGCGCCAGAACTCCGTTTTGGGCGCGACGCGCACCTCCGGCCGGCGAACGCGCGAGCGCGACAGCACCCGCATCGTCTGCATCCAGAAGCGATCGAAGTTCTCCTCGTCGGTGCGGAACCGCCAGCGCCAGGTGTCGTCGAACCCGAAGAACAGCACCGGGCCGTTCCCGACGAACTGCTGCACGATCAGCGCGTGGTTCTCGTCGGCCGCGCCGCCGTCCGCCCGGCGCGTCGGGTGCGTCGCGAGCACGCGCGTGAGCGGCTTGGGCCGGTACCCCTTCGCGTACCAGAACAGTTCCTGGAACTGGTTCCAGGCGCGGCCCGACGCGGCCTCGTCCGGCGAGAGCAGGAACAGCGGGTGCTGCTTCCCGGTCTGGGTCCAGCGCGGGCGGAACCCCTCGGTGATCGGCTGCTCCTCGGGCGGCCGGGTCGCCACCGGCTGGTCGCCCGGGGCGACGGGCAGCACCTCCGCGAGCGGCGTGTCCGCGTAGGCGGCCGGGGTGCCCTGTTCGCCGCTGAGGAAGAGCAGCCCGCCGCCCTTCTCCTTCACGAAGTCCGCGAGGTCGCGCAGCGCGATCGCCGCGCGCGGCACCTGCTTCGGGTCCACGTCGCCGAGCACGACCACGTCGTACCCGAACAGCTCCGTGCGCGTGGGGAAATCGCCGCGGAACGCGGACCGGTCCGTTTCCGCCCACCCCTTCGAGGCGTCGAGCAGCACGACGTGGACCTCGACCGCCTTGCCGCCGACGGACTTGTCCGACTCGCGCTCCAGCATCACCTTCACGAAGCGGAAGTCGTACCGCGGGTACCCCTCGACGTACAGCACCCGGATGCGCCGCGACTCGGTGACGAGCACCGTGCGCTCGATCTTGTTGTTGCGGACGTTGGTTTCTCCCGGGACCGCCGGCACGCTGAGGATGAACGTCTTCTCGCCCACCTCCATCGGGACGTGCGTGACCGTGACGTCGACCGGGTTCCCGTTCGGGTCCGGCGCGACGGTCGCGCGCCCGCGGTCCTCCAACTTGCCGTTCGGGAGGCGCTCCTGGAGGAACACCGTGACCGGGTTCGCGGGCACGTCGCCCTTCGCGCTCAGGCGCGCCTTAAAAACGAGCTGGTCGCCCTTCCCCACCACGTCCTCGGCCTGAATGTCGGCGAGCGCGAGGTCCGGCGGTTGCCACGGGTCCCCGGTGCCCACGAGGAACAGCGGCACGCCGTCGTCGGCCGCGGCGCGCGCGGCCTTGGGCAGATCGTCGCCGCTCGTTGTCACGCCGTCGGTGAACATGATGATGGCCGACAGCGTGCTCCCGCGGAACGCTTTCAGCACCGACTCGATGCCCTCGCCGAGGTGCGACCCCTCGCCCGTCGGTTGCTGTTTCGTGAGGGCGTCGCGCGCGTCGGCGAGTTGGCTCTCCTCCTCCACGGACCCGATCTGCCGAGTCTGCGTGTCGACCGCGTACAGGTGAACCTTGACCTGCTTCTCGCGAAGCAGCCGGTCGAGCCAGTCGGCGTCTTTCCGCGTGAGGAGCATTTGGGCCAGTTTGAGCCGGCTCACTTCGGACAGGTCCGTGGTGCCGGCCAGTTCTTCCGCCCGAGCGCGCACGGCGGGGTCTTTCAGCTCGTCCCGCGTGTTCATGCTCGCGGAGGTGTCGAGCAGGATGACGATTTCGGGCAACCCCTCGCGATCGAACGCGAGCCGGATCTGGGCCAGGACCACGAACAGCGCGAGCAGGAATGTGACCGACCGGAGCAGCGCCGGGACCGTGACCCGGCCGAGCCCGCCCGCGGCGCGGCGCTCGATCCAGTACACGCCGAACGTGAGCGCGAGGCACGCGCACGCGAGCGCCGTGACCGTCCGCCGGTCCGTAGTGCTGTTCTTGAAGAGCGCGGGGAACCATTCGAGGCGCCAGTGGGTTCCCTCACCCGGTCCCGCGGTGGGCACATCGGCCGCGGCCTCGATGCCAGAGCGCAGGCCGTGCGGGAGGAACCCGAGCGGGTTGCCGGTGCGGTCGGCGTGGATCACCGAAACCATCACAAACGTACCGACCGCGAGCGGAACGAGCGCGCCGACGAGCACGAGGGCGCGCCCGATGCGAGAGCGTGCCGGTGCCCCCCCGCCCGCCCCGGACCGCGACGGGCCGAAGCGCCACGCCAAAACGAGCTCGGTCACCAGGAAGAGGACCGCGAACAGAGCCGCCCCGCGCGCGACCCGGGGGCCGTGCGGCTTCGGTGCGGTGATAACGAACGCGCCGCTCGCGCTCGTGGGCTTCACTTCCGTCACATCGGGCACGATCTGGACGGCGCTGAAGGACTTGAACTCGCGCGGATCGATGCGCGCGAGGTCCGATTCCGTGGGGGCACCGACGACCACCTCCGGCACGTTCACCGCGAACACGCGGTCGCGCGAGCCGTTCAGCCCCACGCGGTACAACCCGCTCAGTGAGGTGTTGGCGAACCGCGCGACGCCCGCCTCGTCCTGCGTCACGAGCGGAACGGTCGCAGAAAGCCCGTCGGGGCCGCTCAGTCCGGCGGTCAATCCGACCGCGGCCGCGGGGAAGAACTCCTCGAGCGCCTCGCCGACGCGGACCGTGTGGCGGTCCGGGTTCGCGACGGAGTATTTCAGAAACTCGTGCCAGAACACGAGATAGGTCTGCATCGTCGCCCAGTCGTTCCAGTCGCGGTTGAACGAGCTGGTGAAGACGCAGACGCGCCCGCGGTGCTTGCTCCACTCAATAAGGGCCGGGTCGGGTTTGGCGGCGGACGTGGTCATCGGGGCCGGCCCCGTCCCGGCGCGCGAGAAGGTCATGAGTCGGCGCGCGCGGCCGTCGGCCGGCGCGTCGATCCGCAGGTACGTGCGGAACGGTTCGTTGATGAGCTCGGCCCGCAACTTGTCCGCGCCGAACATCGCGAGCGGCGGTTTGCGGTAATCGTCTTCCTCGGCCGCGAGCCGGAACCCGGGGTCGTCCGGCCCGGTCGCGGTCACGACGTCGCCGAGCGCACCGGGGAGCACGCCGGCCCCGTCCCGGTAGAACTCCGCGTTGTACTTCGCGCGACTCGCGGCGGAAGCCGCGTTCGGCCCCAGCCCGATGACGACGGTCCCCCCGCGGCGCAGCACCGCATCGAGTTTCGCGGCCATCTCCGCGGTCGGGTTCGGTACGTCACAGAAGAACACGCAATCGACGTTGGTGAGGTCACAGGACGGGTCGGCGAAGTCGTTGGGCGCGACCACGCGCGGGCGGTTCGGGGTATCGGTGTACTTGGCGCCGGGCGGGAACAGCGCGCGCTGAAGGTGCGTGGCCCCGCGCCGGTTCACGTCGGGGTCGGCCCGGCCGTCGACGAGGAGCGCGTGCAGCCCGTCGCGCACCTCGACCGCGAGCGCCCGGCTGTCGTCGGCCGCGAGGTCGTCGCCCTCGACGATCCTGGCCTGGAGCACGTGGACCCCGCGGCTGCGGAACCGGTGCTGGTGGTCCAGGTCGAACTTCACGCTCTGGCGCCCGCCGGGGGGGATCGGCTCGACGGGCTTCTGCTCGACGGACGCGAGCGCGTCCCCTCCGGCCGAGGGGCGCCCCACGAGCAACTCGACGCGCACGCCCTTGCGCTCGCTGCGCCCGAAGTTCGCGACCGTGACCGTAACCGTGACCGGTTGGTCGACGAGCGGCATCGGGTCGGCGAGGGTCATCTCGGCAACGGCCAGGTTCTCGGGGTCGTGGCCCGCGGTGTCCACGAGGGCCACGTCCGAGCGCGAGACGATCCTCTGCCAGACCTCGGCCGTGCTGTTCTCGGCACGCGGGACCGCGTTCACCCACGAGGAGCGCTGGAGGTCCGTAAAGAACGTGAGCTGGCGCCGCGGGTAGGCCCGCGGGGACCGCGTGAGGACGTCCGCGACGTGCGCGAGTGCGGCGGCGTGGTCGGCGGCACCGTGTGCCGGCCTGATTTTGCGCAGCTCGGCGACCACCTTCTCGGGGTCGTTCGACGGCCCGGGCACAACGGGCTGCAGCGCGGTCGCTAGGACCAGCACGGTGTACCCGTCGCCGGGGTTCCCCGAGCGGACCAGGTTCTCGGCCTGCGCGATCGCGCGCTGGAACCGGGTCCGATCGCCTTCGGCCCGCGCGGTCATGCTGAGGGACGCATCGATCACGAGAACGTGGTGCGTGCGGGGCACGTTCGCGACCGTTTCCGCGGCGCCGGGGCGGATCTGCTGCCACAGTCCTTCGGCCCACGGCATCACCGCGATCATGGCGAACAGGAACAACAGGAGCGCGAGCGTGCGCAGGGCGAGCAGCAGCCACTGGTCGATGCGGCGCTTGTGCCGGCGCTCCGCGACGAGGAGGAACCGCATCGCGGCCCACGGCACGATCTGGTACCGCTTGCGGAAGAGCAAGTGGACGACGAGGGGCACGCCGAGAGCGACGACGGCGGCGCCGGCGGCGAGCGCGGGACTAAACACGGCGAACAGGGGGTGCGTCATGTGGTTCGCCGGGCGACAGCGGCGCGGCGGAGCTGTGTGTGCGAACAGAAATAGATCGAACCAGCAGCGGCCTCTGGTGCCCTTCAGTATGACGGGTCGCGATTCCGGTGGCAACGGGCAGAACGGTCGAGTGCGCTCCTCCGAGGGGATAAGTCCGAGGAATGTGCGCGGTATTCAAGCGGCTTGTGGTCCGGGGGGCATTCCAGAAGCCCTCGTTGCTGAGCAAGAGGGCGCGTAGCGCCGCGCCTTGAGCGGACCGGGGCTTCCACCACTTCATACCCGCGCCGCGCAACCGGCGGCCCGCGATCTTGCACCCCGTCCCCGTCGGACCACGGCCGATGTCCCGACCGCGATCGCGGTCGGGTAGTCCGTTCGGTGAACGTTGCTAGTGCAGTTTCAGGCGCCCGGCGCGGACCCGGCAGTAGGCGGCCTGCCACGCCGGGAATTTGCTCGAGCGTTTTGTGGCCCGATCACGCGATGATTTCGGTGATCGGGCGGCCGCGCTCCAGGTCCAGGCGCCGCCGACCGGGGATCTCCAGCCGCTGCGGGTCGAGCCCGAGTTGCCGCAGCACGGTCGCGTGAATGTCGGCGACGAAGTGCCGGTTCTCAGCGGCGTGAAACCCGAGTTCATCGGTCGCACCGTGGACAATCCCTCCCTTGATCCCGCCCCCGGCTAGCCACGACGAGAACCCGTAAATGTGGTGATCGCGCCCGCGCAGTTCCTCGCGATCACTCTCCCCGTCCGGCCGCGGCTCGACGTTCGGCGTCCGCCCGAACTCGGTCGCCCACACTACCAGCGTGCTGTCCAGCATCCCGCGGCGCTTGAGATCCTTGAGCAGCGCGGCAACCGGCCGGTCCACCTCGCGGCACCGGTCACTCGTGTTTTTCCGCAGTTCCTGGTGCGAGTCCCACAGCCCGTTGTCGTCGTCGGCCGCCCCGCCGTGGTAGATCTGGACGAACCGTACCCCGCGCTCGACCAGGCGCCGGGCCACCAGGCACTGGCGGCCGAACGGCGCCGTTACCGGATCGTCCAAGCCGTACAGGGTCTTCGTTTCGCGGGTCTCGTCGGCCAGCCCCACGATGTCCGGGAACGCCGACTGCATCCGGAACGCCAGTTCGTAGGACCTGATTCGTGCCCTGAGTGCGGGATCGTCCGGGTACTCGACGTCGGCGAGATTGTTCAGCTCGCCCACGAGGTCGAACTCGGCCTTCTGAGCCTCGCGCGTGAGACCGGCGCCGCGCGGCGGGTACGGCACCGCGCGATCCGGTTGCACCTCGACGGGTATGCCGTCGTGCTCCGGCCCCAAGTAACTCGCCTGGTGCGCCCCGTAGCCCCCGCCGAAGTCGCTCGGCGGCCGCCCCATCACCACGAACTTCGGCAGGTCGCGGTTGAGCGTGCCCAGTCCGTAATGCGCCCACGAGCCCAGGCACGGCTCGCGCCCGTCGATGATGATCCGGCCGGTGTGGGCCAGGGCCTGCGCCGCGTGGCTGAAGTCGGTGGTCCAGAGCGACCGCACCACCGCAATATCGTCCGCGCAGTCGCCGACGTGCGGCAGCCAGTCGCACACCGCGGTGCCGCACTGCCCCCGCTCGCGGAACCCGACTTGCGGGCGCAGGATCTTGGTCCCCAGTCGGGCGGCCCCGGCGAACACGCGGAAGTTCTTGGTCACCTTCGGGTCGCTGACGGTCCGCTCGAACGGCGTCTCGGCGATCGTCTTGTCCGCATACTTGTTCAGCGCCGGTTTGGGGTCGAAGGTCTCCAAATGGCTGGCCCCGCCGAGCATGAACAGCCAGATCACGCTCTTGGCCCGCGCGGCCGGCGCGGCCCCGCCCCCGGCCGTCACCGGCTTGGCGATGCCGTCTTCGAACAGCATGGCCCCGAGAGCGGCGCCGGTGAACCCCATCCCGAGGTCCGCGAGGAACCGCCTCCGCCCAACGGGGCGCGGTGACACCGCCATATCGGTCTCCTTACTTCAGCGAACGGTGATAAAGTCGTTGTGGTTCAGCAGCGCGTGAACCAAATACTCGCGCGCCCGCGCGACCGGGCCGGCGGCAGGGGGCACCGGCGGCAGCGGCTTGGCGTCCCCGAGCACCAGCGGTAACCCGCGCACCCGCGTGGCTAATTGTTTGGCGGCCTCGGGATCAAGTTTGACGGGCTCCGGCGGGAGCGGGAGCGGGGTCAGCCCGTTCGGATCGGCTAATAGCGCCTGCTGGCGGGCCAGAAACGCCTCACATGCCGCGCCCTCGGCGGCCGTGGGGGGGCGCCCGAGGACGTGCTCGAACGCGGCCGGTACGAACGCGGCCGGGGCGGGCGCGTCGCGCTCGAGCCGGCGGGCGATCCGCCGGGCCTGGTCCCACGAGAACGCGCTGTTTTCGAGCGCCAACGCCTGCTGAGGCACTATGCTCTGCTCGCGGCGATAGCACTCCTCCACGCCCGGCGCATCGAACGCCAAGAGCAAGTCCATCTTGTCCTCGCGCGAGTAACGGTAGTAGAGGCTGCGGCGCCCGGTTTCTGTTCCGCGGGCCGGATCGACCGGCGGTCCGCCGGCCGTTGGTTCCAGCGCCCCGGCCAGCCACAGGAGCGAGTCGCGCACCGCCTCGGCCTCCATCCGCCGAGAGTTCGCCCGCCAGTAGAAATTATTGTCCGGGTCGGCGGTCAAGTTCCCGGCCGACGCGCCCCGGTTCGACGAACTCATGCGGTACGCGGCGGAGGTCACGATGAGCCGGTGCAGGTGTTTGGCGCTCCACTCGCGCTCCATGAATTCGACGGCCAGCCAGTCGAGCAACTGCTGCTGTGCGGGCGCCGGCGTGCGGAGGCCGAAGTCGGCAACGTTGTTCACGAGCGGTCGGCCGAAGTGCCGCATCCAGATGTGATTCACGGCGACACGAGCCGTAAGTGGGTTCTCCCGGGCGCCGATCCACTTGGCCAGCGCGAGCCGCCGCCCGGTGCTGTTCGCCCCGGCCGCGGGCGGAGCGACGGCGACCGCGCCGAGCGCCGCCGGGACCCCCGGGGGCATGCGGACCGATTTGTCCGGCGCTTTGGAGTCCCCCCGCACGAACACCCAAGTCGGCTCATCCGGTTTGGCGTCGTACACGCGAGCGACGTGGGCCGCCGGGCCGGTTTCGCCAGGAACCGGGTCGGTGCGCACGTCGTGCGGCTCGAAGAACGCGCGGAACCGGTAGTACTCTTTCTGGCTCACCGGGTCGAACTTGTGGTCGTGGCACCGGGCGCACCCGAGCGAAAGTCCGAGAAACGCTTTCGCGGTGTGGTCGACCGTATTGGTCAGCCAGATGTCGCGATCCAGTTTGAACCAGTTGCGCACCAAGAAGCCGGTGGCCGCGGCGGTGGTGTGGTCCCCGCCGGCGACTTCGTCCCCGGCCAGCATCTCGAGTACCATACGGTCGTAGCGCTTGTCCTCGTTGAGCGCGCGGACGATCCAATCGCGCCACCGCCAGACGTGCGCGTTACCCCACCAGATGTCGGCTTTGGCTTTGCGCCCGTCGGCGTCGGAGTAGCGCCACACGTCCATCCAGTGCCGGCCCCAGCGCTCGCCGTACCGCGCGTCGGCGAGGAGGCGCTCGACTACCTTCTCGTATGCTCTTTCGGAAGTGTCCGCCAGAAACGCGGAGAGCTCCTCTCGGGTCGGCGGGAGCCCGATGAGGTCGATGTAGACGCGGCGCAACAGGATCGCGCGCGGCGCGGGCGGATTGGGGGTCAGTCCGTGCCGTTCGCGACCGACGGCGAGAAAGGCGTCGATCGGGTGCCCGGCCGCCGGAACCGGGGCTGCGACCGGGGGCCGGAACGCCCAGTGATCCGACCGGGGAGCGGGGGCGGATTCGTTCGGCGCGCCGGATTCGTTCGACGCGCCGGCCCCGTCGTCGATCCAAGCCTTGATGATTGCAACTTGCTCGGCGTTCAGCGGTTCGCCGGTCGGCGGCATCTGGACCTGGTCATCGGCGCCGGTCAGTACCGTGACAAGGAGGCTTCTGGAACCGTCACCCGGGACAACCACGCCACCACTGTCGCCGCCCTTGCGGATAGACGCGACGGTATCGAGCCGGAGCCCGGCCGCGGACTTGCTCGGCCCGTGGCACGAGTAGCAGTGAGCTTCCAGGATGGGCTTGACATGACGCGCGTAATCGATCTTGGTTGCGACTGAATCGGGCTTGTTTTTCTTGGGCTTCTTCTTGCGGGGGTGGTTCGCTGCGAACGCAGCGGTTCCCGCCGCGGCCAGAAGTAACACGAGCACGAGATACCGTCGCCTCGGAAACCTTCTCATACGAGACCCCACCCCTCTACTTTGGCCTCGGCGACCGGGTGCCGCCCGGAGGCCGCACCAATGCCCCCGCTTCTGCCCGGGGCTGGGGCGCCGGTTTAGCAAAGATGGGGGCCGCAGGGAAGACGAGTCCTGCAGCTCGCGCGGGCCGTTTAGTTCGTTGGTCTTGGCAGTTGGGTGAAGTTCGGGTATTCGCTCCCGGTCCTTTTTCGGGGAGACCGGTATGGAAGCCGTGCCGTCGCTGACCGAAGTTCTGGCCACGATTCCCGATCCGCGCGATCCGTCGGGCGCCGGTACCCGCTCCCGGTAGTTCTGAACCTCGTGATCGTCGCCACACTCGCGGGCACGCGCTCGTTGGAAGCCATTGCCCCATTCGCACGCGACCACGGCCCCGCGCTGGCCCACGCCCTGGGTTCCGGTCCGCCAAGACCCCGTGCAACGCGCGAACACCTCCGCCCGCACCGCTTCGATTGCGGTAAACACAGCAGCGAGTTCCTCGATGCGCCGAAACCGCTGAAGTTACTCATCAAACGCCTCCGGGTGAGCCATGAGTTTCTGGAGCCCGGACGGTCCGCGTTACCCCGTGTACCCCGTCGTCGTACTACTCGGGCACCAGCGCCCAGCCCTCGCCGGCTTGCGAGCGGGTGTAGGCTTCGCGGCGCCGGCGCCCGAAGTGTTCGGTTCGGGGTCCGAGCCGGCGCGGACCGTTTCGGTTCTGGTTGGGAACAATTTCATGATCCGGGAATTTCGGTTAGCCGGTTCGCTGTCGGCGGGGATTGTAGGGTAGCAATGGGACTTCGGATCACCGGAGTGGGGACGACAATGGCGATACGGGGCGCCGGGATCGACCGACAGCGCGTTCGGCAGTTGGTAACGGGGACTGTCGATCCCGGGACCACGGACCGGGAGCTGCTCCGACAGTTCACCGAGCGGCAAGACGAGGGCGCGTTCGAGACCCTGGTCCGGCGCCACGGGCCGATGGTGATCGCGACCGGGCACCGGGTGCTCGGCAACGCACACGACGCGGAGGACGTGTTCCAGGCCGCGTTCGTGCTCCTGGCCCGACGAGCCCCGTCCGGGCACTGGCACCCGTCGGTCGCGAGCTGGCTGCACCGGACCGCGCACCTGCTGGCCCTCAAGGTCCGGCGCGGGACGGCCCGGCGGACCCGGCGCGAGGGCGCGGTCGCGCCGCGGGTGCCCGCGGACCCGCTCGCCGAGCTCACCGCCCGCGAGTTGCTCGCGGTGCTCGATGAGGAACTCCTCGCGCTGCCCGAGCCGCTCCGGGGTCCGCTCGTGCTGTGTTACCTCGAGGGCGCGACCCGGGACGAAGCGGCCGCGCGCCTGGGGTGTCCACTCGCCACACTCAAGAACCGCTTGGAGCGGGGCCGGGACCGGCTCCAAGCCGCGCTCGCCCGGCGCGGGCTGGGCCTTTCTGCGGCTCTCCTCGGGACACTTCTGGGCGCGCGCCCCGCGCACGCGGTGCCCGTACCCCTTGTCCAGAGCATGTCACACATCGTGCGGACACTCGCTACCGGAAATCCGGACGGGGTAATCTCGTCCCGGGTTGCTCAACTCGTTAGTGGAGGAATCGGGATGACGGGTCGGAACAAGATGAGGGCTACCCTCGGCGTACTGATCCTCGGCGGGTTCCTCGCGGTCGGGGCGGTCGCATCGAGCACCGCCCCCGCGGCGCCGGTCGCGCCACCAACGGGCACCACCGCGCCCCTGGATCGAGCCCCCGAACCGCACGCCCCACCGGTCGCGGCCGGGGCAATGCGCGTGGTCGTTTTGGACGCCCGGGGCCAGCCCCTGTCGGGGGCCAACGTTCACGTGGGTGTCTGGACCGACGAAAAGGATTTTAAAGCCAACCGCGACACCGAGACCGATACGGCAGGTGTCGCCCGGATCGAGCTCCCAAAGACTTTCTACATCCTGCGCCTGTGGGCCAGTAAGATCGGGTGCGCGACCCTGTTCGCGAACTGGGAGCAGGCCGAACTGTTGAACGGCAAGGGCGTCCCGGCCGAGTACACGTTCCGGCTCGAGCCCACGGGAACCGCGGGGGGCCGAATCGTTGACGAGAAGGGGCGCCCGGTCGCCGGGGCCAAGATCGAGGTCCGCCTCGGGAACGACCCGAGGCCCGTTCGGGGCGATGGGCGCGTCCGTTACAGCGACACCTTGGCACGGGGCAGCGACGCGCCCGCGACGGACGCCGACGGCCGGTGGCGCATCGACACCGTGCCGGACCACCCGGAGGTCGAACTGAGCCTGCTCGTGACGCACCCGGACTATGTCACCGAACCCCGCTGGGCACAGGTGGCTAAGGAGACCGGGATTACGACCGCAGCCCTGCGGAAGGGGACCGCAATTCTCGTGCTCAAGACCGGCGTCGTCGTCCGCGGGACGGTGACCGATCCGGACGGCAAGCCGATCAAGGACGCGCTCGTGGCCCACAGCGACGCCCCCGACGGGGGCGACACGACGAACACATTCTCGACCGACGCCGACGGCCGGTTCCGACTCCCGGCCCTGGCCCCGGGAAAAACGTCACTCACGGTGATTGCTCCCGGCTGGGCGCCGCAACTCCGCGCGGTCGAACTCAAGCCCGACTCCCCGGCCCAGGACTTCCGTCTGGTGCCGGGTAAGTTGGTGCGCCTTCGGACCGTCGATACCGGTGGTAAACCGGTCCCCGCTGCGTCCGTATCCCTGATGGAGTGGAAGGGGAGCAAATCGATCCATTCGGTACACAACGCGAACCACCCGAAGGGGACGGGCACCGGGATCCCGCGCCGGGCCGACGCGAACGGGTCTTGGGAATGGGCGGCCGCTCCGAACGAGCCGGTGAAAGTCCAAATCGAGGCGCGGGGGTACACGGCACTCAAGCTCGAGGTCACCGGCGGGTCGCCGGATCGGACCGTGACCCTCAAGGCCGAGCATCGGGTCACCGGTACGGTCACGGACGCGGCCACCGGCAAACCGGTCCCGCGCTTCGCCGTGATCCCGGTGGACGTGTTCGGGAAGGACCACCTGAGCGCGGAGCGGTTCAACGGGGCCGCCGGCACCGCGGGGCGGCTCGACTTTTTGGCGTACCGGACCGACATCCCGCTCCGGCTCCGGATCGAGGCGCCCGGGTACCGGACCCAGGACGGACCCGAGTTCCGGGTCGGGGACGACGCGGCCCGAGTTCAGAACTTCCGGCTCGCCCCGAGCCGCGCGCGGACCGGGCTGGTGGTCGATGCTACCGGCCGGCCCGCGGCCAAGGCGGAAGTGCTCCTCGCCACCCCGACCGAGCAGGTCCGGCTCTCCGGGGACGACACCCACCGCACGTTCACGGACGAGCAGGGGCGGTTCGAGTTCCCGGACCCGGGCGAGCCGTGGGCCGTGGTCGCTCGGACCGGCGCGGGGTTCGCGTTCGCCGAGTGTTCCGCCGACCGGGTCGATGCGGGCACCCTGAAGCTGCAACCGTGGGGCGCGGTCCGTGGCACGCTGTACGACGGCGGAAAGCCGGTGCGCGGGGCCACGGTGTTCGCGGCCGCGGTCCGCATCCAAGACCTGACCCGGCCGCGCGTTTCCTACGACCTGCAAGCGACTACAGACGCCGAGGGCCGGTTCGAGTTCCCGCGCGTCCCGCCCGGTCCGGTGAGCGTTCGGGTCTACTTGGGTCCGTGGAAGGACGAGGGGTTCCGTTCCGGACCGAGAGTGCCGCTCGACCTCAAGCCGGGCGCACGGGTCGACCTCGCGCTCGGGTCCGGTGGGGCCGTCGTGACCGGACAGGTGAAGCTCGCCGGCAAGGTTCCACCGGACCTCGACTGCACGTACTCGCTGAACTACCTGGTGCGCCGGGAGCCCGGGATCACCCCGCCGCCCGACGTGGCGGCCGCCGGGTTCGATGCCCGGAAGGGGTGGCGGGACACGTGGCACCAGAGCACCGAGGGCCTCGCGTACCTGAGCACCCTTCAGAACTGGTTCGTGAAACTCGCCTCCGACGGCACGTTCCGGGTGAGCGGTGTGCCGGCCGGGGAGTACGACCTGGCAGTCGCGGTGTACGCGAAGCCGAGCGGGTGCCTCATCGACCCGGTGGCCCGGCGCGTGGTCCGGGTCACGGTGACGGCCACCGATGCGGCCCGCGGGGAACTGAAGGTGTCCCAGATCACAGCAGAGGTCGAACCCGTTCTGAGCCCCGGGGACGTCCCGGCACTGTCTTTCAAGAGGACCGACGGCAAGGACGGGACGCTCGCGGACTGCAGGGGCAAGTACATGGTGGTGCATTTCTGGGCGAGTTGGTGCGCGCCGTGCAAGAAGCAACTCCCGGCGCTGAAGACGTTACACGAGCGGTTCGCGGCGCGCGGATTGGGAGTGCTCTCGCTCGCGCTCGACGACGACGCGACGGCTTGGGAGACGGCGCTGAAGGGCCTCGATGTGGGGTGGGCACAGGGGCGCCTCGGGGCCAGCGGCACGAGTGGGGTGTCGAGCGTGCCGACGTACTGGCTCCTCGACCCGACCGGGAAGCTCGTGGCCAAGGCATACGACCCCAACGAACTCGCCACGGTCCTTGAGGAGCGGCTCAAACGCGCGCCCGCCGATCGGTAGCTCCCCAATACCCTTTCTCGCGGGTGCGCGTCACTGATCGGAAGGGTTTTCCATGCACACCGGCTACGGGGCGCGGTCGTCCGAAAGGCGGGTGATCGGCAGTGGATTGGTGGAGGGATCGTGTGAGCGGGCGGTGTGCCATCGGCTGGAGCCGACAGTGGCGCGGTGGAGTGTAGCGCGCGGCTCGGATGGCGACCCTGTGCGCCGTCCAAGCCGGCCGGCAGCGGGAGGACTACCGGGTACGGCCCGCCTGACACGCCACAGTCCGTTTCTGCACTCGAGCCCTTTAACCCGCCTTGTTCGTTGCAACATTCGGGTGCGGCTGATAGCCTGAAATTCACCTCTCATCGCTCGACTGCGCACGCCCGTGAGGTTATCGTGGTCTTGGTGCTGTGTCCCAACTGTGGGGTGAGGCTGAAAGCGCCCGAAAGTCGAATCGGCAGAAAAGTCCGGTGCCAGCAGTGTCAACACTCGTTCCGCATTCCCGTACTCACCCCGGCGGATCGCGCCGCCCGTGAACCGCAGGAGATCGACGCAGCCGAGGCGCCCGCGCTTCCTTTATCCAACGGCATAAAATACGCCAAGATAAGATGCCCTTACTGCGGGGTGAAACTGAAGGCGCCCGAGAGTCGAATCGGCAGAAAAGTCCGGTGCCCGCGGTGTCAGCACTCGTTCCGCGTCCTCGCGCCCCTCCCGGTGAATCGCGTCGCCCGTGAACCGCAGAGACTCGATGCAGCCGAAGCACCCGCGGCTCTACTGTCGAAAGAAAATAAGGCCGACCCAACCGACTTCGCACCGGCGCAACCGGCGCCGGACCTGACAACCGCACCGGTGAAAGCTCTCTCCGGGCTTCCGGGCGCCGGTGCGGTCGACCTCGATCAAGCGGCTCCGAAGCCCCCCGCGCCCCAGCCCGTCGCGCACTCGTCCGAAATCCCCGCCGACGGCCCACAACCCCGCAAGACGCGCGAGAACGAGCCGGAGGAAACAGCAGAGAACACGTCCCGTTACCAGTGCCCGGAAGCAAAAAGCGGGACGGACAGGAGGCTGCGGACCAGGGTCGGCGCCAGACTTCTCGCGGTCACTCTGGGGACCGCCGCGGTCATCGCGTACATGAAGAACACGGAACCGCCGGAAGCGATCAAAACGGAAGCGCAGAACGAAGACCCGTCGGCTCCGGCGGACCCGAACTCGGCGGACCAGGCTCTCGAACCCGAGGGCACGCGCCCGGCGCTCGAACTGACGGCCGCGCGCCCCGCGTTCACTGTCGGTAAGGAGCCGATCGTGTTCGAGCGCGCGGACAAGCCGAGTGAACCGCGGTTCATCCTCGAAACGGAGTTCGACCTCGTCCGGCGCGCGTTCCCGCCCTTCGACCCGAAAACGGCCGACACCTTTGTCGTGGTGCGAACCGGTACGAATTTCGCGCTCGACGCCTACAGTCCGTCGTCCCGGGTGCGCGTCTCGCGCCTGGAGTTCACCGCCGACCCCGTCGAGCCGATCTGGGACCTGCACTCCTCCGCCACCGCCACGCGGTTCCTCGCCGCGTCCGGCGGGAAGCTCACGGTGTGGGATCTGGAGGGTAACACGAAGCTGGCCGATGCCGTTGATCCCTTCGCCGGCAAGCCGGACCACCAGAAAGACGGTCTCGCCGCCGCGTTCTTCGCGCCCCAACCGGACCAGATCGTGACCGTTTCCACGGCCGGCGCGGTCCACCTGTTCGACGTGCGCCGCGGGGCCACCGTGTCCGAGTTCATCGCGCCCCGCGGCGCGCGAGGGAAAGTCATCTTGGGTGCGTCCGTCGCCCGCGCCGCGGGGGGCGGATCGATCGTCCTCGTCGTGGGCGGGGTTCTTTACCAGATCAAGGCCGGAGCGGCCCTCGACCGGCTCCGCGTACACGACCTCGGGGGCGAGGTGAAGCCGCTCGCCGTCGCCGCCAGCGGTACCCCCGGCCGACTCCTGTTGACCCTCGAGACGAAAGGGAAGGGCAAAAAGGACCGCGCGCTGTTCTATCTTCCGCTCGGCGCCGAGTCGCGGCCCGTGACCTCGTTGTGGCCACCCGGCGCGGGGGCACCGAAGGGCGCGCTCTGGGTCAACGACACCTCGGCCGGTGTGATTACCGAAAGTGGGGTCGTGTGGTTTAGCGACGACCAGAACAAGTTCGGCCCGGTCGTCGTCACCCGGCCGGCCGGCGGCGGTCTTTACTTCGGGGCCGGGAACCTGTTCTGGTTCGTCGTCCCGCACCCGAGCAACCCGGCGCGGTCGGTCCTCGTCCCGCAAGCGGTCCCGTTCGGGGACACGTTCGAGTTCCGCGGCGCGGCCGAAGCGAACGAGCCGCTCCGCGTCCTCCGCATCGACCCCAACGGCCTCGCCAAGTGAGGCGGGCGACCGGTATTCAGTGGCGGAGAGCGGGTTTATGACTTAGGAATGATGTTGCGGAACCGAACGGCCCGCCGGGGCGTCGAACCAGTAACGGGTTCTATTCCCACCCACTCACCACTCCCAGAGGGACGTTTACGATGTTTCAGCGGACGACGTACATCGCCGCGCTCGCAGTGTGCGGCCTCGGGTTGACCGCCCTTCACAGCGGCGCGCAACCCGAAAAGAAAGCGAAGCCGGAAGACTCGGCCAAGTCGAAGAAGGCCCTTCAAGAAGTTCAGGACTTCATCGGGCTGTGGAACCTCGAGGGCACGCAGAAGGTCGGCGCGAAGACCGAGGCGTGGAAGGAGAAGGTGAGCTGGGGCTGGAAGTTCAAGGACGGCGACGCCTGGATCACAGTTTCGTTTGCCGAGGGTAAGGGCAAATACTTCACGAGCGGCGAACTGAAGTACGACGCGGAGAAGAAGAAGTACCTGCTCGCCCTCACCCCGTCCGCGAAGGGCGAAGCCGCCCAGACGTTCGAGGGCGCCTACGCGAAGGGCGCGCTGAAGGTCGAGCGCAAGGACCCGAAGACCAACGACGTGTACCGCCTCACACTGAACACCGCTGCCGAGGGCGAGCGGTTCGCCATGAAGTACGAGAAGCAGGACGGCGGGAAGGGCCTGTTCTCCGCGGTCCACGCGATGAACGGCAGCAAGGACGGCGTCGTTGCCGGCGCACCCAAGAAGCCGGAGTGCATCGTCTCGGGCGGTTCCGCCAACATCTCCGTGAGCTACAATGGCAAGGACTACTGGGTGTGCTGCTCCGGGTGCCGCGACGAGTTCAAAGAGAATCCAGAAAAGTACGTGAAGGGCAAGTAGCCGCGGGGCGCGAGAAGAGTGGCAGGTGGTGGTCCCGGGGCGCGACGCACGCACTCCGGGAAGCGTTCCTCGGGCTTCACTCCGGCCCGCATTTCCCCCAACTTCGCTCCCTTTCGCTCAAGCCATCCATCCCTCCCGGTCGATCTTCTGTGTGGTGCACGGTCCCGGCGCACCACGAGAGGAGGTCAACCGTGCGCTCCAAACACATCCTGATCGTCGTTATCGGGTTGGGTACGGCGCTCGCGCTGACCCCGACCGCGAGCCCCCAAGACACCCGCGACCCGTTCGGCGGCCTTCAGCCGCACTACTGGCCGAACCGGTCCGTCAGCATCCCGGTCAACGTTCAGAACCTCGGTGCGCTCCAGAACAAGGTCACGCACCTCCAGCTCTACTACTCCTTGAACCGCGGCGCGTTTCAGAAGGGGCAGAAGTTACCGGTCGGCGGGCTGAGCCAGATCAACGACCGGCGCGGCTTCATCTTTGAGGCCCCCCGCGACGGGGATTACGAGTTCGCGGTGCAGCTCGTCTACGCCGACGAGACCGTCGCACCCAAAGCGGACGCGCTCGCGCCGGAAATTCGCGCCGTCGTCGATACCGTGGCCCCGCGCGTGCAACTCGCGCCGTCGGGCACCGGGGTGGAGTGGCGCGCCACCGACGACAACCTCGACCCAACGAGCATCGTCCTCGAGTGCAAATGGCCGTCCAGTACCGACTGGACGGCGGTGAAGAACGTGCCCGCGGATAAGCCGTTCCGGGCGAGTGACTTCTACGCATGGAAGTTCAAGCCGGGGCAGTCGCTCGACGTGCGCGTCAAGGCCCGGGACCGGGCCGGGCACGAGGGGCTCTCGCCGGTCGTGCGCGTCCCCGCGGAGCCGGGCACACCGGTCGGGCTGCCGAAACAACCGGGCGGACCGGCGTGGGCGGGCGGGTCCGTGCCGTCCCTGCCGGAACCGCGCATCGACTACGTAAACGCACTCGAATTCGACTTCGAGTACACCGTGCAACACATGGGGCGCTCGGGGGTTCAGGCCGCGCACCTCTTCGTGCAGAAGGACAAGGGCACCTGGGAATTCGTGAAGAAACAACCGAGCAAGCTGATGCCCGGCGACGCAGAACCGCACAAAATCCCTCTTGCGTACAAGGCGCCCAACGAGGGCATTTACGGGTTCTACATCATCCCGGAGAGCGGCGCGGGTAAGAAGGCCGACGACCCCAAAAAGGACGACCCGCCGATGGTGCTCGTGGTGGTGGACACCACGAAACCGCGCGTGGAGATCACCGGCGTGCAGGTGAAGCCGGGCGGCGTTAAGGGGCCGCTCGTCGAGATCACCTGGAGCGCGTCCGACGCGAACCTGATGCCGCAACCCGTGCGGCTGGAGTGGTCGCTCGACAAGACCGCCACGAAGTGGAACGAGATCAAGTACCGGCTCGACAACGATCTCACCGCCACCACCGGGCGCTACGCCTGGGAAGTGCCCGACGAAAAGTTGTGGAAGTTCTACGTCCGCGCACAGGCCGTGGACAAAGCCGCGAACACCGGCGAACACGTCTGGGGCCAAGAAGTAATCGTCGATCTGGAGAAGCCCTCGGGCACGATCGACCGGGTTCGTGGGGGGGCGGGAGCACCCGACCCGAAGCCCTCCGTACCGGAAAAGTCAGCCCACTAATGTCGTTTCGGGATCGTTGGAGCGAATTGGACGAGCCGCGACCGCCGGGGAGCGGAAGCACTTCCCACTCCCCGGCCCGCGAGAAGCTCCGCTGACAGGGCCGGGAAGACAACGCAGAGAGCAGCACGCCAATGTGAATTGCCACTGGGCGACGGTAATCACTTCCGACGCAGGCGCTCGGCGTCCGCGTGCTGCTCCACGAGCGCGCGGTGCAGGTCGGCGAGCATCGCGTCGCGCTTCATGTTCTGGTAGCGCGCGGCCTCAATAGGAGCGCCCACGGAAATCGCAATCGTACTCGGGTCCGGTGGTAACAAGAGGGGCGACAACTTCGGCCACTTCATGTGCCGCGACCACGCCGCGAACGCGCCCGCGATCCCCACTGGCACAATCGGGCAATTCACGCGCTTGATGAGCAGCGACACGCCCGGCTTCAGCGGCTCGACCGCGCCGTCCTGCGTGCGCTCGCCTTCGGGGAACACGAGCACCGCCTGCCCCTGGCCCAGCGCATCGAGCACCGCCTGAATGCCGTCCTTCCCCATGCCGCGGTCGATCGGGATCGCGTTCAGGCTGCGAATGATGGGTGCGAGTCCGCGCTGCTCGAAGAGGTTCTTTCGCGCGAGATACGAAAGATAGCGGCGCGACGAGAGCCCCACCATCACCGGGTCGAACATCGACTGGTGGTTCGCGAGCACCAGCACCGGCCCGGTGCGCGGCATGTTCTTCCAGCCGCTGCGCCGGATGCTGAACCCGAACGTGAAGAACGTGAATGAGGACCAGAAAACGGTGTCGTACCACACGCGGCCGACGAAGTTCGGGCGGTCTGCCATATCCGAAGTGCTTTCTGCGGCCCCAACGCTCAGCGCCGCAGGCACGCGCGGAGGTCGCGGACGACGTTCTCTAAGCGGTTGATGACTTCGTTCGTGGTGAGGTGTGTTGTATCGAGGACCATCGCGTCCGGGGCGGGGGCCATCGGCGCGAGTTCGCGCGCCGCGTCGCGCCGGTCGCGCTCGTCCTGGTCGCGCATCACGTCCGCGACGCTGACAACGTCGCCCTTCGCGGCGAGTTCGGCCGCGCGCCGTTCGGCCCGCACGCGCGCGTCAGCAATCAGGAAGAACTTGCACTCCGCGGTCGGAAACACGAACGAACCCTGGTCGCGCCCGTCGCAGATCATGTCGTGCCCGGTCGCCGTCGCGCGCTGGGCGGCGACGAGCATCAGGCGCACGGCCCGGTGAACGGCGACCTCGCTCGCGCCACGCGACACGTCCGGCGCGCGGATCGCTGCGACCACGTTCTCGCCGTTCAGCAGGATACAGCCCGGCGGCACCTCGACGCGCACGCCCGCCAGCGCCGCCGTCACCGCGGCCTCGTCGCCGGGGCGAATGCCCGCCCGCAGAACCGCGAGCGCAACGGCGCGGTACATCGCGCCGGTGTTCAGGTACTCGAACCCCAAACGGGCCGCGAGTTCCTTCGTAACGGTGCTCTTGCCGACCCCGGACGGACCATCAATGGTAACGATCATGTGCAGCGCGGGATGCGGAGCGCGGAGCAGAAAACCAAGAACGGAAGACAATCGTCTTCCGTTCTGAGCGTCGTGTCCCGCACTTCTCGGGTTTACTTGATCCGCAGCGTAACAGTCTCTTTGTCCTTGATGACGCTCCGCGTGACCGCGGCCCCGGACTGGAGGAGCTGGTAGCTGAACTCTCCGGCCGGCACTTCGACATCGATCTTCGTGTTCGGCAGAATCCGGTGCGACTTCTCGTTGATGACCATCGAGATCTCGACCGGGTACTCGTTCACCACCTTCACGATGCCCCTCGGCTTCGCCTCGGGGACGATCGCCGGCTTCAACGCGGTCTGCGTCTTCAGCGATTTGAGTTCGTTGTCGAGTTCCGCAATGCGGTTCTTGAGCCGCTTGATTTCCTCGACCGCGCCGGGATCGCTGGGAAGGATAGTCGTCCCGTCGGTGTCCTTCTTGCCCTTCAACAGTTCCGTAAGCCCCTTAACAGATGTTTCGAGCGCCGTGATCTTCTTGTTTGCTTCGGTCAAGTCGTCTCTGAGCTTCTCCGTCTCCGTCTTCTCGGCGGCTTTCACCGGCACGGCCGGAACGATCGGCGGAAGTGGCACGGCGGACCGGGCCTGCTCCGCGGTGAGCATCGCACCGCTAAGGACCGCGAGGGCGGCCGTCTGTTTCAGGTTGAGCATGGCGGATTCTCGTGGTGTCGGGCTCAGTGGGTTGGCCGCCGGGACCGAGAACTTGTCGGTCGAACCGAATGACGGCTCGGGCGGCTTCGGCCGATCGACCGGCGTGCCGGGCACGTCGCGCCCCCCGGGGCTCTTCGGTGGGAAGCCGGCAGGCATCGCGGCACCAGTCGGCGGCGTTGGATTGAGCGTATTCCCTGGAATAGTCGGGTTCAAGCCAGAATCCGGTTTACCCGGTAACATCGGCTGCACCGACTCGGTAGTTTGTACCGGTGGTATCAACGGCGCAATTCCCGCCGGCGGGGGAACTACGGGCATTACCGGCGCGGGCGGCGCAGGAACGACGGGTACCTTTTGTGGCTCCGCGGTCCCACCGGGAAGCGCGGGAAGTGCGGGCAGGGAGCCCGGTGTGGTCGGCGCTGGTAACCCAGCGGCGGGAGGGGCACTCGGAACCGGCAGTTGCGGCAGCAAGTCCATCGGCGGAGCCGGGATGGTCGGCTTCGCGGCCGGTGGAGTTTGCGCAGCCGGCACCTTCGGCAGCTCGACGGGCGGGAGCGACGGCACCGGCGGGAGCAAGTTCTTATCGGCACCAGAACCCGCATCGGGAACGCGCGGACCCGCTCCGACCGGTTCGAGATTCGGCGGGAACGGCGCGGGCGGGGCCGGAATAACGGGCACTGCGGGTGCAACCGGGGTCGGCGCGCTGGGTACGGGTATCGGGAGCGCGGCCCCGACCTGAATCACTTCCCCGGGCGGAACATCACGCCGATCGACTTCGGCAACCGCCGGCACAACCGGATCTGCTAACCGCGTCCAGGCGGCGTCTTCGACTACGGGCGGCACGGGCTTATGAGTGTCCGTGGTTGCCCGAACGACGCCGACCAGTCCGCCCGCGACGACACCCCCACCGATCGCGACCGCCACGACCTTGCGCCACCACAGTTTGCGTTCCGTCGTCATTGGGGCGTCCCTTTCCCGTTAGTCCGGTTCGTCCGGTTTCTGATTCCTTGGAAGCGAGCCGCGACCGCAAGAGAGCGGGAGGCACAACCGGTTCCCAATGGTTCCGGCTCAACGCGGGGAGCCGCAGACCGCTCCCTTGCGGTCGCGGCTCGTTTGCCCGCTACGACGATCACAAAAACGAAACCAATCGCATTCACCGTAAGTGCCTTTGTCGGGCGGATACCCACCGGACGAGGGCAATTTCGCCGCGCTCAGCTCTCTTCAAACATCGCGACGCGGTTGATCGGTTCGCCACCGAACTCGGCCCACTCCTCTTCCGCGGGCTTGTACTCCATCTGGTAGGCGTCCTCGCCGCTGTCCTCGTAGTAGTTGCGGAGGACGCGGGCCGCCTTGAACCGGTGCGCCCGGAAGAACAGTTGCGCGGCCGTGTTCCCCTCGCGCACCGCGAGGCTCAGCTTCTGCCGGCGGTGGCTGCACAGTTTGTAGATCAGCTTGTTGATGAGCAGCCCGCCCACCCCGCTCCGACGAACCGCGGGTGCGACCGCGAAATTCAGGAGCTGGAGGCGCGCCCGGTGCAGTTCATAAATCATGAACCCGATGATCGTGTCGCCCCGCTCGGCGACCATCCCGATGCAGTTCCGCTGGCGCAGGCACCGGAGGAAGTCGTCCTCGGTCCAGGCGTACTCGAAGCTCGACAACTCGATGCCCATGACGTCCGGCATGTCCCGCCGGATCATCCAACGAATGTGGATCGCGTTCGCGTCCGTTTCGATCCGGTCCCTGCGTGGCGCACGACTAATGCTCATGAACGGACTCCCTCCCCCGTCCGGCCCCGCAGCGCGTCCCGCGCACGGAGCCGGTATGAAGTCGCCGGACTGTAGCAACCCCCGCTGTTCCCTTCCACTGCACCTCGCCCCGTGCCCCCGCACGGCCGAGGCCGTCTCGCCCCCCGCTCTTGTGGAGCGGGGGCAACTCACCGATCTGTCGCCACTGCCTTTCGCCCTCGCGGGCGCCGCCGCTGTCCTTGACACCCCTGGCCGCGCGGACGGGGTGCTCCCGTCCCCTGCCCTTGGGCCGCGTCACTCCTTGTAGAACCGCGTACTCTCTTCCTTGACCACCGGCGTGCGGACCTGGTCGCAGGTGAGTTGCACCCGGAACCGCTGGTCGCCGGCCGCGGCCCCGCGGACCCGCACGCGGTACACCGTCTCGCCCTTCACCGCGAGCGTCGGGATCGGCTCGAACACCAGTGTCTGCCCGGTGGCCTTCGCCTGGGTCGGGCCGTTCGAGTTCGTGAACGTGGTCCCGTCGGCGAGGGCGGCCATGATTTGCACGTTGGTGCAAGCCCCGGTGCCCTGGTTCATGATCCGGATCTCGTAGACCGCTTCCTTGCCGACCTCGACCGGGTTCTCGAGCCCCGCCACATCGAACCGCAGCGCGGCCACGCCCTCGGCCTTGATCGCGGTATCGGCTTTCGCCTCTAACACACGCCCGGCCCGGACCGCAACGCCACCCGCGGGGGCCACGCCGCCCGGTTGCACCTCCGGCGCGGCCGTCGCCGTGGTCCGCAGCGCCACGTCACCCGCGGCCCCGGCCCGCAACTTGATGCCGACGGCCTTGGTGCCGCCCGCGGCCAGCCCGCTCAGCTTCCAGCTCACGACCCGGTTGGTCGCGTTGAACGTGCCGCTGTCGCTGGCCTGGACGAAGTCGAAGCCGTCCGGCAGCACGGAGTAAACCGTGATCGCGTCCGTCGCGGCGGTGCCCGGGTTCGAGAACTTGATTTCGTAGGTCGGCTCGGCCCGGACGAGGCACTTCGCCGGACCCGATTGCGCGATCTGGAGCAGCGGTTCGACCACGTTCACGGACGCCCTCGCAGTCGCTTCCGGGCTACCCTCGGCCGCCACAGTCACCTGACACGACTGCAAGCCGGACTTGAGCGCGCTCAGCGGCAGGTCCACCGTCCGCGATTCGCCCGCGGGCAGGCTCGCGAGTTTGGTCACGAGTTCTTTACCCTGGTCGCGGTAGTCCAACCCGTCCGACAGGAGCGCTTTGAACACCATCTGCTGCGCGGGGCCGGTCCCGGAGTTCGTGACCTTGATCTTGAACAACGGCTCTTCGCCCGCACGAGCCACTTCGGGGCACCCGACGGTCACCGCGAGGCGCGGGCGGGTCACTTTGGTCTTCGCATCAACGGACGCGGAGTACGTCACGGATGCGCGGCTGCGGAGTTCGCCCTCTTCGGTCGGTCGCACCCGCACGGCGATCCGCTTTTCGGTGGCGCCATCCATCGAGCCGAGCGCCCACACCAGTTTGTCGCCGCTCACTTCGGCGGGCGGATCACTGCCGACGTACTGGGCACCGGCCGGGATGTCGTCCTCCACGCGGACGTTCTGCACGACGACGTTGCCCGAGTTGCGGATCACGATCTCGTAGCGCCATTCCGAGTTGAACACCACGGACTCGGGGCAGACCGCGTCAATGGTCACGCTCTGCGACACGCGGCTCGGGAGCGGCGCGCCGGTGGGCGCGGCGGACACGCTCGGCACACTCGGTCCCGGGGGAACGAGCGGCACAATTCCCGGAGCGGGGATCGGCTTGGTCCCGCCACCCGGCGGGGCGATCGGCGTTGACGGGAACGCGGGCAGCCCGGGCGGAACGGTCGGCGGCGCAACTGCGCCCGGCGGCGCGATTCCCCCCGGCGCCGGCGGCACCGGAACGAACGGCGGGGCCGACGGTGCGAGCGGAGTACCGCCCGGGGCCGGCGGAACGGCAGGCCCACCGAGCGCGGGCGGCGGGGCGAACTTGTTGTCCCCCGGCTCGACGCTCAGGCTCGGCGGCGGGAGCGGCCGGGCCAGAGGGGTGCCCGCGCCGGGCAGGTCCATGCTCGGGGCCGGGATGTCAAATCCCCCGGCGGGGCGGATCGGATCGGCCCCCGCGATGCCGGGGCGCGGCCGATTCACGGGCTGACTGCCCGCCGGGTAACCATTCTGCGGTTGACCGCCGGGAGCCGGGTAAGAGCCGCCCGCGGGTCGCGCTCCCCCCGGGTTCCCGCTACCGAGGCCCGCGGCGGGCGAGGGAATGGGCTGGTTCGAGTTCGGCGTCCACTCGTTGTAGGGGCGCGTCGTTGCCGGAAGCGTGCCGCTGGCCGGCACCACTTTGGGCTGCGTGTACCCGCTGCTCGGTTGCTGCGCCACCACCGTCCCCAGCACGGCGAGCCCCGCGACCGCAACAGCGGCCGCGAGCACAATCGGTCGTTTACGCACGGCCTACTCCCCCTCGACAGGTCGATCCGTTTCTCAACGCCGGCGCGCCGGCCCGACATCGAATTCGCGGCTCCCCCCGGAGCCGCGCCCGATCGTGATCCCTTCCCCTTCCGCGCCGGGCTAGGCCGGCGGCGGGTACTTGATCGCGTTCTTCGTCATCTTCGCCGCGATCGCCTCGGACAAATCGATCCCGGTGTGAGCGCTGAGCAAGAACACGATGTTCGCGATGTCCGCCAGTTCGTCCGCGACCGCTTCGCGCGTGGCCGGGTCCGCAGCCACGGCGACCGACTCCTCGGGCGTCAGCCAGCGGAGGATGTCGCACAACTCACCGACCTCGCTCGCGAGGGCCATCGCGAGGTTCTTCGGCGTGTGGTACGGCTCCCACCCGCGCACGGTGGCGAACCTCCGAATACCGTCTTTGAGCGATTCCACCGAAGTGGTCGCGTCCATTGTGCCCCCTCCGGCCCTGTCAGCAGAGCGTCTCGCGGACCGGGGCGTTTCGGACTCGTGTTTGTTTGGCGCGGCTACCGGTCGTTTCCCCCGTCGGCGGCCGCCCGTTTTCGGCCACGAGGTATAGCGGCACCGCGCCGTGTGTCAACAGAAGATGGAACGAAATGTACCACGCGCTCGTTGACACTCACGGTTCTAGGGACGAACCGCGAGGCAACGAGCGCCCGCCAAAAAACGACTTGCTCTCGTCGCGACGCACCGGTATGGCCCGCGCTGAACCAAAATATCCTTAATCGTCGGTGAGGCATGGTCGCTACGACCGGGCTTCTGGCGTGCCTCGTCCTGGCGACGGTGGCGTGCCTGGGCTATCTCGTCCCCACGCTCGCCGGGCTCTGGCGCCGGCGCGAGCGATCGCGCGCGCCGACCAACACTTTCACCATCCTGGTCCCCGCACACAACGAAGAGCACGCGCTTCCGCGGACACTGCGAAGTTTGGCGATCCTCGATTATCCGCAGGAACTGGTGCGGGTCTGCGTGGTCGCGGACAACTGCACGGACGGCACCGCAACGGTCGCGCGCGAAGCCGGAGTTACGTGCTTCGTTCGGCTCGACCTCGCGGAGCGCGGAAAGGGGTACGCGCTCGCCTTTGGACTGGAGCGCGTACTGAGGGGGGCGCCGGACGTTGTGCTTATTCTCGATGCGGACTGCACGCTGAACCGCAATGCACTTCAAGCACTCGACGCAACGTTCACGACCGGCGCGGAAGCGGCACAAGTGGCCGTGCGGTCCCGGAACGCGGACGACGGGCCGGCCGGGTTCGTCGCGGCCGTGGGTGCGGCGTTCGATGATTCCATCGCCGCGGGCTGGGACCGGCTCGGCTTTTCGGTCCCACTTCGCGGAACCGGAATGGTGTTTCGCCGCAGTGTGTTGGCGCGCGTGCCGTGGGATGCGTTCGGCGCAACAGAAGATGCCGAATACTCGCAGCGGCTGAGATCCGCGGGCGTTCGCGTGCGCTACTGCGGCGGCGCGGAAGTGGCGTGTGAAGCGCCGCCGTCGGTCGCGGATTTGTGCCAACAGCGCCGGCGCTGGCGCGGGGCCGGGCTGCTCGCGAGCAAGCCGCTTGTACTGGCGCATCTCGCGCTCACGGCGGCGGTCGGTCTCGCGTGCGGCTTCGTCTTATGGCCGGCCGTGCTCGTATCCGTGATCGTGATGCTGTACTTACGCGCGATGTGGGTCGTGGGGCTATCGCGCAAGCGACTCGGGCTGCTACTCCGGTCGCCGTTCGTGGTGGCGCGGTTGGGCTGGGTGACACTGGCAGGTTTGGTGCGCCGAAGTTCGGGCTGGGAACGCACTCCGCGCCCGCTCGAAGGGACAAGGCGCGCGGCATGACGTTCGCCCGACGCACGAACTGGTTGAAGCGCGCTGCGCTCGCACCGTTCAGCCGAACCCGCTACGCGGGTTCAGACGTGTGGCTCACGTTCGACGATGGCCCGCACCCCGAACACACCCCCGCGGTGCTGGACCGACTCGCAGTGTTCGACGTCCGTGCGGCATTCTTCCTGGTCGGCAAGCGCATCGCGGACCCGGCGCTCGTAAAACGCATCACAGCAGCCGGGCACACACTGGGGAACCACACGTTCGCTCACACTGTTCCGCGCTGGCGCGACATTCGGGAACCGCGCGCCGACGTGCGGAAGTGCCAAACGCTAGTACCGGGGGCAACCCTCTTCCGCCCACCGCTCGGCAAACTGAGACCCGGGTCGTGGTTCGCCGCGAAGCGCTTGGGACTGGAGTGCGTGAATTGGTCGCTCGATAGTGGTGACTGGCAGTGCCGCAGCGAAGCCGATGCGATTCAGTGCGCGCGGGAAGTGCTGGAACTCGTGCGCCCCGGCGACATCGTGCTCTTTCACGACGATCACCGCTGGATCGCGCCGATACTCGATGTGGTACTGCCGGCGCTCGCGGCGCATCAGACTTTTCCCAAGACGAGATCGACGACCCAACACCCGCGCACGTGAACCCTGCTGACGCACGGCGTCGCTTACATCCACAGCGCAAGCACCGCCCCACCAGCCGGCTTACGCCGGCCGTTCGCCCTCTGTCGGCTTCTTCTTCCGCTTCCGCAGTTCTTCGAGACGCGCTTTGATCTTCCCCTCGTGGCCGCGGTCGGTGGGCTGGTAATACTCCGCGTCCGTTGGGATGTACTCCTGGTCGACCCACCCGCCCTCGAAGTCGTGGGCGTACTTGTACCCGACCCCGTGACCGAGCGTTTCCTTCGCGCCGCGATAGTTCTTGTCGCGGAGGTGCAACGGAACCGGGAGCGTGCGGCCCTCTTTCACGTCTTTCGCAGCGGCTTCACCGGCCATGTAACTCGCGTTCGATTTCTGGGCGGTCGCGAGGTAGCAGACCGCGTGCGCCAAGTTGATTCGGCACTCCGGCAAGCCGACCTTCTCCACCGCGTCCCACGTCGCGTTCGCGAGCACCACCCCGAACGGGTCCGCGTTGCCGACGTCTTCGGAAGCGAAGATGACCAACCGGCGCGCCACGAACCGCGGATCTTCGCCGCCTTCGAGCATCCGGGCCATCCAGTACAGTGCCGCGTCCGGGTCGCTCCCGCGGAGGCTCTTGATAAAAGCGGAAGCGGTGTCGTAGTGCGTATCGCCGGTCGGGTCGAACTCGATCACTTTCTGCTGGATGGAATCTTGCGCGAGGGTGAGGTCGAAGAGGATACCGGGCGCAGAACCTAACCCCCCAACCCCCTTCCCTAAGAAGGAAGGGGGAGCAGAGCCAAGAACAGGTGCGGAACTGTTTTCGGTATTAAGCCCCTCTCCGTTTAGGGGAGGGGTTGGGGAGGGGTTGTTCCCCCCCTTCCCTGTCAGGAGGGGGTTGCAGGGGGAACCCGCAGGGGGTTCCCCCTCACAAGAAGCGAGGGGGGACGGGGGGGTAGGTTTCGCCCGCTCCGGCGCGAGGGCCGACTTCACGCCGATTTCCAGCGCCGTGAGCGCCCGGCGCGCGTCGCCGTCGCACGTTTCGACCAGGAACGCCAGCGCGTCCTCGGTGATCGTCACGTTCTGTTTGCCCAGTCCGCGTTCTTTGTCTGTGAGGGCGCGGGCAATCAGCGTGCGGATGTCGTCCCGCGTCAGCGGCTCGAAGCGGAAAATCTGGCTCCGCGACAGGAGCGGCGTGTTAATCGCGAAGAACGGGTTCTGCGTCGTAGCACCGATGAGAACGATCACGCCGTCTTCCACGTCGGGCAGGAGTACGTCCTGTTGCGCGCGGTTGAAGCGGTGGATCTCGTCGAGAAACAGGATGGTGCGCTCGCCGAGTTCTTCGAGGTGACTGCGCGCCTCCGCGAGCAACTCGCGCACTTCCTTGATCCCGGCCGCGACCGCGTTCAGCGGCTTGAACCGGCTCTTGGTGTGGTTCGCGATGACGTGCGCGAGGGCGGTTTTGCCGCACCCGGGCGGGCCGTAGAAGATGAGTGAGTTCAGCCGGTCCGCGAGGAGCATGCGCCGGAGCAGTTTGCCCGGCCCGAGGAAGTGACTTTGCCCGACGTACTCGTCGAGCGTGCGCGGGCGCATCCGCGCGGCGAGCGGCCGCGCACGCAAACGGTTCTCTTCGCGCAGGTCGTCAAAAAGGTCCACAACGGGTCTCCGAGTTTCGGGAGACCGTTATGTTACCGTGGGGTACAGAGTTACACCAGCCGAGGTGAATCAGCGCCCGAACGCGAGCCAGCCGATCAGCACCCCCGCCACGAGCATCGCGAACGCGAGGCCGGCCACGAGCGCCATCGTACCGCGCCCCGCGCGCGGCACGGGTACCGGCACGAGCAGCGGATCTGCGGGAACGGTGCGAACGGGGACCGACACGGGCGCGGGCGTTCGCGAACGGGCGGTTTCGGCACCGGAGAGGGCGATCGTGGCCTTCCCCGTATCGGAAAAATCCAGTTCGCCCGAATCGCTCGGTTCCGTGCCCAGCGGGACCAGCCGGATGCGCTGTGAGCTGCCGGACGAGGACCACCCCCCGAGCACGGATTGTCGGTCCGCGGATTGCCCGATCTTCGTCCGCGAGAGGCCCGCCACAACGTGCGAGCTGTGGCCCGCCCACGGCACGAGAGCGGCAATCACTTCCGCGGCCGTCGGGTACCGGTCGGCCGCCTTCTTCGCGAGCATCCGCGCGACCACCTCGGTCAACCCCGTCGGCAGGTCCGGCTTCAGCCCGGCGAGGGGGGGCACGTCCTTCATTTGGTGCTGCATCAGCTTTTGGGTCGTGTTCCCGTCGAACGGCGTCTTGCCCGCGAGCAGCGTGAACAGCGTGGCACCCAGGCTGTAAATGTCCGCCCGGCCGTCGATGTTCGGGCAGTTGATCGCCTGCTCGGGGGAGATGAAATCGGCGGTCCCCACCACCGCGCCCCGGTCGAGTACCTCCGTCAGCTTGTCCTCGTCGCTCCCGGACCGCGCCAGCCCCATGTCCAGCACCTTCACTACGCCGAACCGGTCGCGGATCAGGTTCGCGGGCTTGATGTCGCGGTGAATGAACCCGCGCTCGTGTGCGTGCTGGAGCCCGGACGCGGCCTGGGAAACGTATTCGGCCGCGACCTCGGGCGGCACGCTCCCGTCCCGGTCGAGCGTTTCCTGGAGCGTCTCGCCGTCCACGAACTCCATCACGAGGTACGGCGTCTCGTTGTGCCGGGCCACGTCGAAAACTCGGACAATGTTCGGGTGATCGAGAGCCGCCGCGGCGCGGGCTTCCCGCAGGAACCGCTCCGTGGCGAGCTGCTGGGCCTCCCCACGCACCGGCGCGAGTACCTTGAGCGCCACCTTGCGGTTCAGTTCCAGGTGCTCGCCCAGGTACACAGCGCCCATGCCCCCGCGCCCGAGCAGATCCTGAATCACATACGGCCCGATGCGGAAGCCCTTGTACCGCCCGGCCAGCAGTTGTGTGCTTTGGAATTTGGTGAGAAAGTTCTTTTGAATCAGCGCGCCCGCGGCCTGGCGCGGGTCCACAGAAAGCGATTCCGGCCCGGGGAGCGCGAGGAGACGCGCCGTCGGGAGCAGGTTGCTCTTCTTGATGAGGTCGAGCAGATCGGTTGTAGAAACCGGGGCAATGGCTGCCATAGCCCGTCGTTTCCAATGATTTTAGGGGGTGCGACGACCTCGCATGAGGTACGACGAATTGAGCATAGAACAGAAAATCAAAAATGTGCCGAATGTTCGGACTATGCCGCAGGAATTTCGGGCGCTACTCGTCCACCGGCTCCCCCCAGCGCCGCGAAAGCCCGTGTTCGACCCCTAGTTGGTCGCAGATGCGCCCGACGACAAAATCGACCATGTCGCCGAGTCCCCGGGGCCGGGTGTAGAAGGCCGGCATTGCGGGAAGCACCACGGCTCCGGCTTCAGTCACTGCCACCATGTTCTTCAAAGCGATCAGACCAAGTGGGGTCTCGCGCGGCACCAAAATTAACTTCCGCCGCTCCTTCAGGTGAACGTCCGCGGCGCGGTGAATCAGGTTCTCCGAAACGCCGTGCGCAACGGCCGCGAGGGTGCCGAGGCTACAGGGACAGATCACCATGCCGCCGGTGAGAAACGACCCGCTCGCGATGCCCGCCCGAAAGTTGCGAAAGTGATGGTAGTGCAAGCGCGCGAGATCCAGCCCGTCAGCGCGTTCGCCCAGCAGTGCGGCGGGGTCGAACTCGTCCGAGTCGAGTTGAACCGTTGCGCCGGCTTCCGTTTCCAACACCTCGACCGCGGCCGGGCTGATGGTCAAATGCACGGCACGACCCGCCCGGAGCAGCACTTCCACGAGCCGCAAACCGTAGGGCGATCCGCTCGCACCTGTGAACGCCACCACCAGATCCGACGCGGCCATGAAGTCACCTCGAGAACCGGGCACTCACTTCCAATCCTACCGTTCCCGACGCACAATAGTTAACACGCCCCTCAACCGTGCCGGACGAATCCATGCGTTGCGCACTGCTCGTTCTCCTGGTCGCTCTCGCGTGTGCCGGCGCGGTGGCACAACCGCCCGCGCAACCGGCGGGGCTCTCGAACTGGGCGTTCGACGAGATCACGCTGACGAACGGCGCGAAGTTGCAGGGGCTGATCCTGCACGAGTTGCTGGACGGCATCGAGTTCCAGTCCGTCTCGCGCCCCCCCGGGCGCCCCACGGTCACACTCACGAGCTTCTTAAGCAAGGCCGAAATTGCCGACACCAAGAAGCTCTCCGACAAGGATCGCGAGACCCTGAAAGAGCGGCTCGCGGAACTGGACCCGACCGGCGAGGGTGAGCGCAAGCGGATGGAGTCGCTCGAACTGGTGCCCGCGGATTGGCCGGAGAAACCGGGCGGCGCGAAGTTGTACGATTCGGACTACTTTACCCTCGTTTGCACCGGGACCGAGGAGCTCACGCGCCGGTCCGCGGTGCGTCTGGAGCAGATCTACACCGCGTTCACCCGGTTCCTCCCGCCAACGGTGAAGAACGGGCGCCCGACGAAGATCATGCTCGCGACCGCGCCGGACGAGTATGGGGCGCTGCTCGGCGGCGCGCGGGTGCTGAACCCGGCCGTGTACGACGTGACCAACAACCGCGTTTTGTGCGGCAGCGATCTGACGCGCCTCGGGACCGATTTGCAGTCCGCCCGAGTTCACCACGGGCAGCAACTCGCGGGGCTGGACCGCTACGAGGACGGGGTGCGCAAGTTGTACAAGGGCGAGGAACTGGCGCGCCACCTGAAAACGATCGCGACCGAGAAGAAGCGCGTCTTCACCGCCGACGTGAACAACGGCATCAAGTTCGACACCGCGACCGGCAAGTTGCTCTTCGCGCTGCTGTACCACGAATCGTTTCACGCCTACGTCGCGACGTTCGTGTACCCGCCGTTGAAGCCCGACGAAGTCAAGGCCGGGAAGGGAACCGGCGAGCTCCCGCGCTGGCTGAACGAGGGGCTCGCGCAGGTGTTCGAGACGGCCGTGGTGGAAGCCGGCGAGCTGCGCGCGGACCACCCGGACAAGGACCGGCTCCAGCGCACCAAGGACTGGCTCAAGTTGAAGAACGGCAACGCGCTCGTTCCGCTCGGCGACCTGCTCGCGACCGGGCGGGACGCATTCATCGCGTCGCACGCGGACCAGAAGGCCGTATCCGATCGGGCGTACCTGTCGTGCTGGGCGCTGGCCTATTACCTGACGTTCGACCGCCGGCTGATCGGCACGAAAGAGTTCGACAAATACCTGGTCGCGCTCAACAGCGGGGGCGATCCGAAGAAGGCGTTCGCGGCGCTGGTCGATAAGGATCTGCCCGCGTTCGAGAAGGACTGGCACACCTACCTGACGCACCTACAAACTAACGGCAAACTGGCGAAATGAGGCGCACTCGAGTGTGGCCTGCGGTGTGGGGCGAACGGCCGGTGTCAGCCGGCCGGTGGGAAGCCAAGAACACCGGCCGGCTGACACCGGCCGTTCGCCCCACTACTCTACGGGGCTTCACCCGCCCGCCTTCTCGTCTGCTTTCTTCTCGCTCACTTGGTTCCCGGCCGCGTTGCCGTTGGCGCTCGGCTCCTGAACGCGGATGCCGAACTCCTGGTCCGCAGCGCCGTCGGGCGCGGCGGGCGCCCCCTCGTGCGGTTTGTCGTGGTGCCGGCCGGTCACGGTATCCACTGCCATTTCAACCGCCTGACCGACCACGTGCCCCATCGCGACCGCGGGCTTGGCGATGATGGTGGGCACGTGGGGCGGTTCGCCGGTCGAGACGTGGCGGCCGAAGACGTACTTCTGAATCATCGCGCCCGCGATCCCCGACAGAATGGCGACGATCACCAGCGGTTTGTACTCGTTGATCTTGTTAAAGATCAGCAGCACTTGATCGGTGAGGAAGTAGGACAGCCAAAATATGATGTTGACGAGCGGAATGGCGTAGATCGCGTCCGCGAGCAGGAACCGGCCTAGCGGCACCCGGAGCACCCCGGCCATCATGAAGATCGGCCCGCGGATGCCCGGCAACATGCGCGCGCCGAGCAGAATCATGATCCCGCGGTCGTGGAAGTTCTTCTCGATCTGCTCGCGCTTCTCCGGCGTGATGATCTTGCGCTGCACCCACCCGATGTGGAGCAGCCGGCGCCCCCAGAACCGGCCGATGCCGTAGAGCGCGCCGTCGCCGATCACCACGCCGGCCATCAGCACCGGCAGCATGATGTACCACCGGAGCGACGTCCCCTCGTGCCCCACCAGGATGCCCGCAGTGATGACCGGCAGCTCTTCCGGGAGCGGGACCACCGTCGCCGACGCGATCAGCGCCACGAACACGCCGAGGTAGCCGTAATCGCCGAAATGTTCCAGCATCAAATGGGTCCGGTGTAAAGTCCCGGCGCCGCCGGGCGGTCTGGTCAACCTACCAGCGCCGGTGGCTTGGGCCAGTGTTTGGCGTTTTGTGTTTGGGGTTTGGTGCGCGGAGTTTACTGTGTGCGAGCCGGGCGCCGGTGCGCACGGGGCACCGGCCCGGCACCAAACACGAAACACGGAATAATCATGAAACTCGGACTCATCAACTCGGCCTGGGCGCAAGCGGGAAAGGGCACGGCGTTCGGTATCCGGCAGACGAAGGCCATCGGGTTCGACACCATTGACATCTTCGCGGACCCGCTCGACACCGGCGCGAAGGAGCGCAAGCTCATCCGCACCGAGTGCGCGCGGGCCGACCTGCCCGTCGTGAGCGTCGCGTGCGTCGCGGTGGGGCTGATCGACTTCAACCCAAGTGTGCAGCGCTTTCACCTCGACCGCTGCCGCGCGTACCTGGATTTTTGCTACGAACTGGGCGCGCGGAACCTGCTGCTCGTGCTCGGGGAGTACATCTGGGAGCGCCAGGTGATCCCGCCCGCGGAACAGTGGAAGACCGGCGTGGAGCACCTGAAAACGCTCGGCGATTACGCGGCGGCCCTCGGGCTCGACGTCGCTCTCGAACTCGAACCGTTCAAGCTCTCACTGCTGAACGACGTGCCGAACATGGTGCGCTTTATCGACGAAGTCGATCACCCTGCCGTGCGCGCGAACATCGATGTTTCGCACCTCCACCTTGCGGGCAGTAAACCCGAGGAGCTACGCGCATTGAAGGGCAAGGCGATTCATGTTCACATCAGTGATTGCGACGGGAAGGTTCACGGGGATCTGCCCCCGGGCCGCGGCGTGGTGAATTTCGTGCCCTACCTGAAAGAGATCGCGGCGCTGGGGATTGATGGGGCGATTAGCATCGAACTGGAGTATTCACCGGAGCCCGAAAAAATCGTCGAGTGGGTAACGGAAGCGTACCGGTCCACGGCAGATTTGATGCAAGCGGCCGGCATCGCGCGCGAATAATGGTAGTAGTGGGAAGAGTCCATCCGCGGGCACGAATGACCCACGCAGCGAAGGGGAGCCGGGCGCGGCCCGGTTTCCCTTCAATTTCGCTGGGTCATTCGTCATTTCCGCGGCGGAGTAGTTGCGATGGCCGATCGATTGATAGAAACGGATGTCACCAAACTGACCGATGCCGCCAAACTGTCCGGTGAGTGGCAGCGGCACGCGGGCCGCGCGGTCCCGGAAGCGAAAAAGTTCCTTCAGGGTCCGCAGGCGCGGAAGTTCGAGTTCTGGCAGGCGGTCAAGATTTTCCGCGAGCTGGTCTACGGGTTCCGCAAGTTGCACTTCGTCGGCCCGTGCGTGACCGTGTTCGGGTCCGCGCGGTTCGACGAGCACCACCGCTACTACGGCATGGCCCGGGAGGTCGGCAAATATTTGGCCGAGTCCGGGTTCACGGTGATGACCGGTGGCGGCCCCGGGATCATGGAAGCCGCCAACCGCGGCGCGCGCGACGTGGGTGGGCGGTCCATCGGCTGCAACATCGTGCTGCCGATGGAGCAGAAGCCGAACCCCTACGTCGATTCGTGGAT
Organism: Gemmata palustris; assembly: GCF_017939745.1. Taxonomy (NCBI): domain Bacteria; kingdom Pseudomonadati; phylum Planctomycetota; class Planctomycetia; order Gemmatales; family Gemmataceae; genus Gemmata; species Gemmata palustris. The sequence continues at coordinate 2,048,997 of NZ_JAGKQQ010000001.1, forward strand.
CGACTTTGAATACTTCTTCGTCCGCAAGCTGATGCTTGTGAAGTACAGCTACGCGTTCGTGGTGATGCCGGGCGGGTTCGGGACGCTGGACGAACTGTTCGAGGTCGCGACGCTCATTCAAACGGGCAAACTGGAACAGTTCCCCGTGGCGCTCATGGGCGTCGACTACTGGCGCCCGCTGCTCGACCAGCTCCGGCTGATGGCCAACGAGAAGACCATCGACCCGACCGATTTGGACCAACTCATCGTGTCGGACAACCCCGGCGAAGTGGTGTCCGGGATCACCGACGTCGCGATGAAGCGGTTCGGCCTCACCTACGGTCCGCAGTGCGAGCCGAAGTGGTGGCTGGGCGAGCGCTTCGGCCGCTTGTGGAACAGGGTCCGAAAATAAGTCCCAGGTCATCAAGTCGTAAAGTCCCAAGTCAGAAGACTGTCTTCTGACTTGGGACTTTACGACTTGATGACCTGGGACCAGTCTTAGTGGTTGGCGTAGCTGTCGTAGGCGCGGGGGCAGCCGAAGCCGGTGCCCCACGGCGCGGCCATCGGGGTGATCCCGCAGCCGTGACCCAGATTCGGGCCGCACGGCGAGAAGAACGACTTGCACGAGCCGAAGTGGAACGCGAGGTCGCTCTTCACGCTGCCGCACCCGCTCTGGCACGGCGCGCCGTACTGGCAGTTGCCGCCGGTCACACTGGACATCTTGAACCCGCGGGTCACCGGACCGACGGGAGCGCAGTTCGTGCAGCCCCCGTTCCCGCGGATGACGGTCGTGCCGGAAACCGGTTGCAGCGGGGTCGCGGCTGCGGCGCTCGGCACGCTGGCCGGATATTGGGGCACGGGTTGGTACTGCGGCTGTTGCGCGGAGACCGCACCGGAGACGGCGAACACGCCGAGTGCCGCGAGGAACAGGTTACGCATCGTGGAGACCCTTCCGAGGTGGAACGCCGCTTTCCGTGGCGGCTATTTCTCAATCGGAGAGCCCGGGACATCGAACGTTGAGAAACGTTGAAGTAGGGGGCGGGAATTGCCGCCGACGCTCGTGTTAGCACGGTCGCGGCGCACGGGGCGCCTTCACACGGCAAAGTGAGCGGGCAAGGTTTAGCGATCGGTCGGCTTCTTCACCCTCGCCCGGCTCTGCGGGTCGGGCCAACCGATCAGTCGCTCACCGCGATGCGGCGCACGATGCGCCCGTAGTCCGGGGCAAACGAGTCCCACACGCCGCATTTCCGCGCCTGGCGGTTCGGCCAGTTCACCAGGTTCAGGTGGTCCCCGTCCCACACTTCGCTGTGTTCGCCCCACGAGGCCGATGCGACCGATACCACCCCGTCGTTCGGCCCTTCCGCGCGGCTCACGATGCCGTGCGGGAACCGCCACCCCGGGCCGACCCACAAGCCCTCGCACACGCCCGCAACAGAGTAGTACCGCACGCCCCGCGCGTCGCGCACCGTGGCGTTGAACCGACGGCACGCGGCAGAGGTGAGATCAATGAACGCTTGGTACGACAGTCCGAGGAACTGAAAGAACGGTGAGAGCACCCGACCGAACCGGCCCACGCCCCAATCCGCGAACGCGCTCCCGCGGTGCGGTGTACCCACGGTGGTGAGCGACCGCACGCGGTCGGCCATACCGAGTTCGCTCACCATGTAACGGGCATCGAGCCCGCCCATGCTGTGCCCGATCACATGGACCGGACCCGCCGGCACGTGCCTTTGAATGTACCGCTTCAATTCCCCGGCGCGCGCGGAAACACCGAGTGTGCAGCTCAGTCGGGGCATTAGAACGCGGTTCCCGGCCGCTTCGAGTTTCTCGCGGATGCCGGGAAAATAGTCCTTGAGCGTCCGCCCGAAGGCCACCACGCGGTCGTACCCGCACAGACCGTGAACGAGCACGATCGGGGCACCGAGTTTGGGAGTGTCGTTCGCGGTCACGCGGGGCGTTCCTTCGATGAATGTAACGACCCGTTTTTGTCTCTTCTTCAGAGACAAAAGATGGGAAGGTATTCCGTTCGCGTCCGGTTGTGTCAGCGTGGAGGCGGGTTCACTAACATGAGCGCCAGTCGCCGGCTTCTTGCCAGGGAAGTGAATTTGTCCCGGCACGGTTCAACCACTGCGAAAACTGTAAAGAATATACATACTTCCTTAACGAGACGCACGCAATGCAAATTCCCGTCGCGCAACCCGGAAAAACCCGCATCGGCTGGATCGGCACCGGGGTCATGGGACGCTGGATGTGCCAACACGCCATGACGAAGGGGTACTCCGCGACCGTCTACAACCGGTCCGCGGACAAGGCCCAACCGCTCGTCGAGGCCGGCGCGAAACTCGCTCATAGCCCGAAGGAAGTGGCCGAGCAAGCCGACATCGTGTTTGCGATCGTCGGCTTCCCGAAGGACGTGCGCGAAGTGTTCCTGGGCACGGACGGCGCGCTCGCGGGGGCGAAACCGGGCGCGGTGCTGGTGGACATGACGACCAGCGAGCCCTCGCTGGCGAAAGAGATTTACGAGGCAGCGAAGGCCAAAGGCGTGGCCGCGCTCGATGCGCCCGTGAGCGGCGGCGACGTCGGTGCGAAGAACGCAGCGCTCTCCATTATGATCGGCGGGGACAAGGAGGTGGTGGCGGCCGTGCAGCCGGTGTTCGAGTGCATGGGAAAGACGATCGTTCACCAGGGCGCGCCGGGGGCCGGCCAGCACACCAAGATGGTGAACCAGATCCTCATCTCGTCAAACATGATCGCAGTGTGCGAAGGGCTCCTGTACGGCCACAAGGCCGGGCTCGACCTCGAAACCGTGTTCAAGAGCGTCAGCGTCGGCGCCGCCGGGAGCAAGGCCCTGGAAGTCCTCGGCCCGCGCATGCTGGCCCGCAACTTCGAGCCGGGCTTCTACGTCGAGCACTTCATCAAGGACATGGGCATAGCCTTGGCGGAAGCCGAGAAGATGAACCTCTCGCTTCCGGGCCTGGGCTTGGCGAAACAGCTCTACGAAGCCGTTCGCGCACAAGGGTTTGGGCGCAAGGGCACGCAGGCGCTGCTACTGGCATTGGAAACGCTCAACAACGTGAAGCGGTAGAGCGGACACCAGAAGTGCTTGCATTGGTGCAAAAGTCATGCACATGACGGGTGGCGCCCTACAACGCTGCGGATACTCAAGCGAACCCGCAACAATTGCGATAGGCTATTGTGGAGGACGCCTCAGTGCGAAAAGGGTGCGTGACGGCACGCACCCAGTGGACGCGATCCCGATGTACCCGAGGTTCCCATGTACCGCGCGCTCGGCCTGCTCCGTCCCGATTCGGACTTTACACTCGACGAAGCTCGCACGCGACTCGCAGCGAAGTTCCCGGGTTTCAGCGTGGCGCGCGAGGGTGAAACGGTCACCGTCAGTAAGGGCGACTGGTGGATCGCGCTGGCGCTCGCGAACGGGGACCACATCCGCGAAGAAACGAACGGCTTGGTGGGGCACCTCGCGGGCATCGAACCGGCGGAAGCCGAGGCGCTGATCGCGTCCGGGCGCCGCGTCGAGGTGGGAACCGACGTACCCGATCCCTTCATGGAACACTTCAACGACTATCTTTTCGTGGTCGAAGTTCTCAAAAGCTTCAACGGCGTGCTCGCGGTGGACCCGAACGAACCGGGCGTGCTGTAACTGCTACCAGATTGGATCGCCCGCCGCGTCTGCTATCATGCGGTCGAGCCGCACGCGATTTTTCTCGGGTTCCCGGTCCCGTTGCCGGCGCCGGCGCCGGTACTTCTCCGGGGGCCGGCACCACGCGCTGGCTCGGAGACGATTCCGCGGTGGGAACCAGGTAACCCGCATGTCCACCGAAGCTGCCCTGCTCCGCGCCATTCGCGAAATGCCCGACGAGGACACCCCGCGTCTCGTTTATGCCGACTACCTCGATGAAGAGGGCGATGCCGCGCGCGCCGAGTTCATCCGCGTGCAGGTTGAACGGGCGCGCCTACCCGAAGGTGCCCCGCAGCGCGCCGCACTCGAGGACCGCGAACACGACCTGCTCGCGCAGCACGAGCGCGCGTGGCTCGGCGTCGCCCCCGACGATATGGACGGGTTGACCGAATGGGAATTCGAGCGCGGGTTCGTAAACGAGATCGCGGCCAACCCGTACTTCATGCTCGGCCCCGGGTCCGATCTGTGTGCGGCACACCCGGTCCGCCGGTGGCGCGTGCAGGGCGGGCAGATGGACATGATCGAAGACCTGCGCGAAACGGGTCAGAAATCGTGGTTCGGGCGACTCGAAGCGATCGACCTCGCGGGCTGGTACACGACGATCGGCGAACTCGGACAATTCCTGTGCCGGTCCAACTTCGCACGCCTCCGCGAACTCGACCTCACGGCCCGGCCGGGTTTGGACGCGCTCCCCGAACTCCTGGGGTACGCTCCCTTTCGGGACCAGTTGAAGATTCTGCGGTGCGGCGCCCCGGCCCAATACTACGACGAAGGCCGGCTCGATGTGTGGGAACTGGTCCGGGCACTCGGAACGGAGAACACGCTCGAAGAACTGACCGCGGCCGGCGCGCAACTCACAGCGGACGACCTCGGAGGGCTGCTCGCGGCCGCGTGCTGCCAGAGCCTCACGTCGCTGGACATTCGTTACAACCAGATCGCGCCGAACGGCTGGGAAGCTTTTCGCGACACCAAGTGTCGCCTGCGCGAACTCGACATTTCGGGCACCCCTCTGGGTGCGATCTCGCTCGATAACCTTCTCGGCTGTGCTTCGGTCGCAGAACTCCAGCGCCTCCAGTTAAACGGGTGCGGCAGCGCGATCACGAACTTGCGCGCCCTCGCGCGATCCCGCTTCTGGACGCGCGCCGAAGCGCTCCGAATGCAGCAGGGGTCGGTGCCAGAAATCTCGCTCGACCCGCTTTTCACCTCGACCGGCTCGCCCGCACTCCGTGTTCTCGATGTGGGACAGAACTGGCTCCGCGACGGGGGCGTGGCCCAACTCTGCGAGGCGCCCTGGGCCGGGTCGCTCACGTACCTCGATCTGTCGTCCAACTACCTCACGGACGAGGCACTTCGTGCCCTCGCGCGCAGCGGGCGGTTCAAGAACCTCCACACGCTGCACCTGAACTTCAACAGTGTGTACCACCAGGACGGCGCCGAGCACTACGAATCGCTCACCGACAACGGGCTGCGTGCGCTCGCGGAGTGCATCGACCTCGCGAACCTGCGTGTGCTCTCCGTGAGCGGCACGCGCATCACCGACGCGGGCGTGGACGCGATCCTCAATTCGCCGCACTGGAGGCTCAGCGGCCTGCGTCTGTCTCAGTGCCAACTGCGCCGGAGCGTGCTGGACGTGCTCGCGTCGTCCCCGCGCCTCGCGCGCCTTCAAGTACTCGATCTGAGCCGGAACGACGAAATTGACGTGGACGATCTTTCGCCACTGGCGGAATCCGAGTACCTTTCGCCCCAAACGGAGTTGGACATCAGCGGAATGTACAACGCCCACTCCGCGGTCCGAACCGCGCTCATCGAGCGCCTCGGTCGGCGCCTCAGCGAGTGAGGCCGCCATTCAAAGCGGTGAGTAGACCAAGCGTGACGGCGCCGTCGATCGTTCCAGAACGCGAAGTTTGACGTTCGCGGATCGAACCCGATTCTTTGCTGCATCGCCCCGGCCCACGAGGTACGATGCGGTCATGTACTTCACGGACGAGCAACCATTCCTGGACGCGGTGTTCGCTCGGTTCGCGGACGACGGACCGCGCCTGCTGTACGCCGACTTCCTCGACGATTCGGGCGCGCCGGAGCGCGCGGAGCTGATCCGCGTGCAGCTCGCACTCGCGCGGCTGAGTGAAGACGACCCGCTCCGGCCCGCGCTCTGCGACCGGCAAGACGAACTGCTCACCAGGAACCGCGCCGCGTGGACCGCGCACCTCGCCGGACTGGTCGAAACGGTCGATTTCCGGCGCGGCGTACCCGATTCCGCATCGGTCGACGCCGCAACGTTCCTCGAGCGCGGCGAAGAACTGTTCGCGCGCCTCCGGGTCCGCAGGCTGAGCCTCCGCGACGCGGCACCCGTGATGACGAAACTGGCCGCGTCGCCGCTCCTCGCGCGGGTGCGGGAACTCGATCTGTGCAACTGCGATCTCGGCAACGGCGGCGTGAACCTGCTCGCGCGATCGCCGTTCCTTGAGAACCTCGCCGCGCTCGATCTCGGCTTCAACCGGATCGAAGATTCCGGCGTGAACCTCCTCGCTCGGAGCAGTGCGTTCCCGAACCTCACCACGCTCGCGCTCAACGACAACGACACGATCGGCGACGCGGGGGCGACCGCGCTCGCGGAATCGCCGTTCTTCGCGGGACTGACCGGCCTCGATCTCTCGGGCAACGACATCGGTGACGCGGGGCTCGGGGCCGTAATCGCGAGTAAGTCCCTCACGCGCCTGCACTCGCTCCGGGTCACGGGGAACCGCATCGGCGACGCGGGCGTCACCCGACTCACGCGCGCGCCCCTTTTCGCCCGCGTGACAAAGGCCCAACCGGAGCTATCACTCCGCGCCAACATGATCGGCCCGGCGGGTGCGGCGGCGCTCGCCGCGTGCCCCGCGCTCGCGGCGTGTACCGCACTCGACCTGTCGCACAACTACCTCAGCGATTCCGGCGTCGCCGCGTTACTGCGCTCGCCGCACATTGGTCGGCTGCAAGCGCTCCGGCTCGGGCGCAACCAGCTCACGGACAACGGCGTAAGCGCCTGCTGCGAACTCTTCGGCAGACTGTTCGAGCACCTTCAATTCCTGGACCTGTCCGGCAACCGGCTCACGCGCGTGGGGATGGGCATCCTGTCGGCCCGGCCCGGCGCGCACGCGGTTCACATTGATGTGAGCGGGAACGTGCAGTCCGCGGTGGCCGGGGACGCCCCCGTCGCCGTTGCCGGGTTGTTGGACGGCCTGCTCGATGGCGTAGCGGAGGCCGCACTGCTCAAGCGCCGAGTCGCCCACCCGCGTCATCTGTCCGACGGTGAGTGAAATTTAACGGCTTCTGCTCGGCTCGCTTGCAACACTCTTTCTCACAACTTAGAATCCGAGTCCGCGCACGACACGAAGAGTGTGGCGCGAACGGTTCCACCGTCTCGGGCCGGTCCGCGAGGGTCCGGCCCTACCTCTAATTAACAGCAGCAGGCTATGAACAACACATGCCCATCGTGTGGGGCACTCTACAACGTGGCCGAGAAGGACATCGGTCGGCGGCTCAAGTGCAAGAAGTGTCGCACGGCCCTCATGGTTACGGACGCCGGCCTGGTCGCGGCTACGGGGACCGAATCGGGGCCCCCCGAGGACCAGGATTTTGATAGCGACTTGAAAGAATCGTCGTTCTCACGGAGGCGCAAGAAGTACCTTTCGGGGGAGAACCCGCTGGCCGCGATCGGCGGCGTCCCGGGGCTGTTGTTCGGCATCGGTGTGTTCTTCGTACTGTTCTTCACGTTCATGCAGGTGCTCTCCACGGCGTCCACCCAGCGCGCGGTGGAGTACGAAAAGAAGGTCGCCCTGGAAGAAGAGATCCGCGTCCGCAAGTTGCTCCCCAAGGGCAAGAAGGACCGCTCGGAACTCACCGCGGAGGAACAGAAAAAATACGACGACGACAAGAAGAAGATCGAGGACGAGTTCGTCATTCAGAAGCGAGAAGCCGACGAGGACAAGCGCTACACCGAGATCGGGAACAAACGGTCGCGGCTGTACGAGGGCTACGGCTCGATGCTCGGCTTCATGCTGGTTTCGTTCGGGTGTCTGGGCTTCCTGCGCGCCCAAGAAGCGCTGCTCCTGCGCATCGTGGCCGGGATCATTCTCACGGGAATGGTGCTCGGGTTGTTCCGGCTCGCGCTGGGCACCGGGGCCGGAATCGGGGTCGGCGTGAACGTCGGCTAGCGTGCCGTCCGCGGAGGCGGTTCGTACTCTGTCGAGGGGTACCCGCCTCCGCGTGCGCACGTCGCGCCGCGTATCTGTACACGTCCGGTCCGTACCGCTATGCCCGACACCGACACGTCCGCACCGAAGTACAAGCGCGTTCTGCTCAAGCTCAGCGGTGAAGCGCTCGGCTTCGGCGGGGGCAAACTGGGCATCAACCTCGATGAAACGAAGCACATCGCCGAACAACTCGCCCGCGTTGCTGCGAGCGGGGTGCAACTCGCGGTCGTGATCGGCGGCGGGAACCTGCTCCGCGGCGCACAGTTCTCGGCCGGCGACGAGCGGATCAAGCCCGCGACCGCCGACTACATGGGAATGCTCGCGACCGTGATGAACGGCCTCGCGCTCCAGGACACACTCGAAGCGATGGGCGTGGAAACGCGCCTCCAGAGCGCCGTGCGCATGGAAACGGTCGCGGAACCGTACATCCGGCGCCGGGCGCTGCGGCACCTGGAGAAGAACCGCATCGTGATCCTCGCCGGCGGCACCGGGAACCCGTTCGTCACCACGGACACCGCGGCGGCACTTCGCGGAACCGAACTCCAGGCACACGTTCTTCTTAAGGCCACAAAGGTTGACGGCGTCTTCAACTCCGACCCCGCGAAGAACCCCTACGCCGAGAAGTTCGAGCGCCTCACGTTCGATCAAGTGATCCAGAAGCAACTCGGGGTGATGGACATCGGCGCGTTCGAGATGTGCCGGCTCGCAAAACTTCCGATCCTAGTGTTCAACTACAAGCAGGACGGCGCGATCGAACGGGCCGTTGCCGGTCAGCCGATCGGTACCATCGTCACCGGTTGACGGATTCGGTTTCGGTCCGGCGGGTCGTGGGGCGCGTTCCCCGGTGACGTCCGAACCGGAATCGCCGCCCCGGGCTACCTTTCCTACCGCCCGCCGACCTGCGACAATAGGAATAATTCGACGCCAAAGACCACGGACCAACGCCAGAGGACGTGCCATGACCGCACCACAGATTTTGAAGGATTCCGAGGACCGAATGGAGAAGGCGACGGACGTGTTCCGCAACGACCTGAAGGGGTTGCGGACCGGCCGCGCGTCCCCGCAAATGCTGGACGCGCTCCGCGTGGACAATTATGGCACGATGTCGCCGATCCGCGACATGGCCTCGGTGACGTGCCCGGACGCCGCGACCATCGTCATCAAGCCCTACACGGCCGACAGCCTGAAGGAAATCGAAAAGGCGATTCGCGCGAGCGACCTCGGATTGGCCCCGAACAACGACGGCAAGGTGATCCGGCTGTCGATGCCCGCGATGAGCGGCGACCAGCGCAAGAAGATCGTTGCGCAGCTCAAGAAATCGGCCGAGGCCGCGAAGGTGTCGTGCCGCAACATCCGCCGCGACGGGAACAAGCACTTCGAGGACGCCGAAAAAGCCAAGACCATGACCGAGGACGACCGCGACAAGGGCAAGGCGAAGATGCAGGACTTGCTTAAGGCCTACGAGGGCAAGATCGACGACCTGGCCAACAAGAAGGAAAAGGAAGTGATGGAACAGTAATCGTGCTCGGTGCTTCGTCGCCGGTCGATCCGCGAGCCGCAGGTCAGCGCGTCCCGACGCGCTCGCCTGCGGCTCGCGCCTTCCGAAATCGCCGAACCCCGCGAGCGAAGCGCCCAATACGAACCGCACACACCCGCCGAGCTGCCACATGCGATCCCTCCGTGCCGTGTCCGAGCTGTTCCCGCGCGCGACCGAAGCCGGCCTGAGCGACGAACAGGTTGCCGAGAGCCGATCGAAATTCGGCGCGAACCGGCTCACCCCCCTGCCCCGCGAACCCGTCTGGAAGAAGTTCCTCGAAAAGTTCGCGGACCCGATCATCAAGATCCTGCTCGCGGCCTCGCTCCTCAAGATCGTGGTGGACCTGTTCGACACGTCCCCGCTCGTCGGCGGGCTCGCCCTCGGTGCGGTGCTCGCCGTAGTGATCGGCGCGGTCGTGGCGAAGCTCGGGGAGTGGCTCCCGGCGGTTCTGTTCGCGCTCGCGGGGCTCCTCGTCGGCGCGAGCGCTGCGCTCGGCGACCCGTCCTACGAGGGGCTCGCGGTGATGATCGCCGTGTTCCTCGCGACCGGTGTGGCCTTCTTCAGCGAGTTCCGTAGCGACCGGGAGTTCGAGAAACTTAATTCGACTCGGGACGCGATCCGCGTCAAAGTCGAGCGGAACGGCGGGGTCCACACGATTCCGCTCGAAGACGCGGTGGTCGGTGACCTCGTCCTGCTCGAAATGGGCGACGAGATCCCCGCCGACGGGCGCATCGTGCGGTCGAACGAACTTCACGTCGATCAGGCGCTCATGACCGGTGAGAGCGAGCCGGCAAAAAAAACGGCGGGGCGCGCTGACGAGGACTTCGACGGTCCCGACCAGCCCGGGTGCGTGTTCCGCGGGACGCAGGTGCGCGACGGCGTCGGCCAGATGGTCGTGACCAACATCGGCGACGACACGATGCTCGGTCAGATCGCCCGGCGTCTGTCGGGCGAGTCCCCCGCACCGGACGCGAGCGATTCGACGCCCGAGTCGCGTGCCGAGCGCGTGCAGCAGAAACTCACCATCTCGAAAGCGTCCACGCCGCTCCAGGAGAAGCTCGAAGTCCTCGCGAAGCTCATCAGCAAAATCGGCTACGCCGCGGCCGGCGCGATCTTCGTCGCGCTGCTCGTTCGCGGGCTGATACTGGGCGAAGTGCGGCTCCCTCAAGAGGGCGAAGACGCAAGCAAGGTGCTGCTCGGGAGCGTGCGGGCGCTGCTCTCGTACTTCGTTTACATGGTCATCGTCATCGTCGTCGCGGTCCCCGAAGGGCTGCCGATGAGCGTGACCGTGTCGCTCGCGATCGCGTGGCGCAAGATGAGCCAGTCGAACTCGCTCGTGCGGCAACTGGTCGCGTGCGAGACGATCGGCTCGGCGACCGTGATCTGCTCCGACAAAACCGGCACCCTCACTCAGAACAAGATGACGGTGTCGCGCGTCGGGCTGGGCACGGCCGTTTACGAGAAAGACAGCGCGATCGCGTCGCCGGGGATGAAGAGCGATGAACCCTGGGTACACTCGCCGCTCTTCTGGGTGATCGTGAACTCGGCCGCGAACTCGACCGCGAGCCTCGAACAGAAAAACGGCAAGACCGCGGTCATCGGTAACAGCACGGAAGGCGCGCTGTTGAACTGGCTCACTGCGGGCGCGTGGACCCACCCGAACAGTTTGAATTACATCGAACTCCGGGCACAGCACCCCGTGCTGTACCAGATCCACTTCTCGTCCGACCGCAAGCGGATGACGACCGTGGTGCGAGACGCGGGCCGCGCCGTCACGCTCGTGAAGGGCGCCCCGGAGGTGCTGCTCGCGCAGGCCACGCGGTACCGCTCTCCCGATGGTTCAACGCACGACCTCACGCCGGAAATTCGTGCCGAGATTCAGTCGCGCATCTCCGCGGCCGCGGGGGACGCGATGCGCACGCTCGCGTTCGCGCACACCGAACTCCCTCCGGACTTCCCGCGCGAAGAAGGCGCGATCCACGACCGGCGCGCGGAGATCGAAAACGACCTCATTTTCGACGGCTGGGTCGGCATCCGCGACCCGCTCCGCGACGACGTAAAGGAAGCCGTCCGCCAGTGCCGCGCTGCGGGCATCGAAGTGAAGATGATTACGGGCGACACGATCGAAACCGCCCGCGCGATCGGCCGAGAGATCGGGTTACTCGACGAGCCGGATGCACTGGCGCTGACGCACGCGGAATTCGCGAAGTTAACCGACGCGGAACTTTCCGCGATTCTCCCGCGGTTGCGCGTCCTCGCGCGCGCGCTTCCCGGGGACAAGTTCCGCATCGTGGAACTGCTGCAAGCGCAGAACCACGTCGTCGCGATGACCGGCGACGGCACGAACGACGCCCCCGCGCTCAAGAAAGCGGACGTCGGGCTGGCGATGGGCATTTCGGGCACCGAAGTGGCGAAGGAAGCGAGCAAGATCGTGTTGCTCGACGATGCGTTCAGCACGATCGTCCGCGGGGTCCACTGGGGCCGCGCGCTCTACGAGAACATTCAGCGGTTCATCCAGTTCCAGCTCACGATCAACGTGTCGGCCCTGTTGATCGCGTTCCTGGGGCCGTTCTTGGGGCTCAAACCGCCGTTCACGGTCCTGCAACTGCTCTGGATCAACGTCATTATGGACACGTTCGCGGCGATCGCGCTGTGCAGCGAACCGCCCCGTGCGAACCTGATGCGCCGGCCGCCCAAGACGCGCAACGAGAACATCCTCACGCCCGCGATGCTCGGCACCATCGGCAGCACCGCCGCGTTCTTCGTCGTGGTGATGATCGCGATGCTACTCGGGATGCAGCACGCGGGGTGGTTCGCGGGGGACGGGCCGAAGTCGGGCGAGTTCCCCGAACTGACGATGCGCCAGGTCACGCTGTTTTTCAGCGTGTACGTGTTCTTCCAGGTGTGGAACCAGATCAACTGCCGCTCGCTCGCCCCGGAAGAATCCGGCTGGCACCGGCTGTTCGAGAACCGGCAGTTCCTGGCGATCGCGTCCCTCACCGTGGTCGGGCAGGTGCTCATCGTCACGCTCGGCGGCGCGGTGTTTAATGTCGAGCCGCTGAGAGCGGTAGACTGGTTGGTGGTCGCCGCCGCGACCTCGAGCGTGCTCCTGTTCGCGGAGGTCACCAGGCGCGTCCGCTTGTGGAACACCAAGAGAAAAGTTTGACCCCGCCCGTGCGGGGTCATTGGGGTCGTTACGATGGCCGTATCGAACGAGAAACTCACCGCGATCGCCGACAAGCTGCTGATCGGCCACTTCCACCGGCACGTGTTCTTGTGCCTCGGCGAAGCGTGCTGTGCGGACGTCGGCGCGGCAGGAGCCGAAGCCGCGTGGGACAAACTGAAGGGCGAACTGAAGGACCGCCAGCTCTCGCTCGCGACCGGACCGGCCGCGTGCTACCGCACAAAGGTCGGGTGCTTGCGCGTCTGCGCCGGCGGACCGATCATGGTCGTCTACCCCGAAGGGACGTGGTACTCGGGCATGACCGCCGACCGCATCCCGCGCTTCGTGCAGGAGCACTTGGTGGAAGGTCGGCCCATCGAAGAATGGATCTTCACCCGCAACCCGCTGCCGAACGACGCGGACCGCGAATAGCGGTGAAAAGAAATCAAATGCGCCGCGGATGAACGCCGATAACACGGATCAAGACAGGACAGAAAACTATTGGACAGGATTAACAGGATCGACAGGATTCCGAAATTTTAATCCTGTTAATCTTGTCGATCCTGTCAAAATATTCTTATCTTGATCCGTGTTATCGACGTTCATCCGCGGCGCATTTCTCTTCCTCCGCCACCCCACCAGTTAGTTCTTCGCTTCGGTGTACCGGTGCGTCGGAACGGGGCGCCCGGGGCGCAAGCTCTGGCTCGTGCGGAAGTCCGCGATCACGCCCGCCAGCGCGCACTGCACGGCGACGACGCGCTTCACTTCCGCTTCCAGCACAGCCGGGTCGATCGCGACCCGGGCGTTCACGATGAGGTCCGCTTCGCGCGGGCGCAGGCCGCTCGGCAGCGAGAGCTTCGGCGCGGTGTCGCTGCTAATCACGTTCCCGACCGCGAACGCGCTCGCGTCGTCCATGCCGATGAGTTTCAGGTGCGCCACTTCGCCGCCCAGCGCGCGGCACACGGTCGCCAGATCGCCCAGGATCGCGGTGAGCAGCGCGTCGAGGTCGAAGGGCGCGTCCGAGGTGAGCCGGGCGGTCGCGTTCAGCCAGCCGAGTTCGGCCTCGCCCTCCGCATACGTGTCGTAGTCGATGTCCAAAATCTTGCGCCCGAACGCGCCCGTCTGGTCGAGCAGTTCTGCGAGCGCGTCGAAGCCCGCGCCGGTGGTCGCACTCACACGGAGGACCGGCGTCCCGGGGAACTGTTCGCCCAGCAACCGCGAAAGTTCCTCGATGGCTGGCGGGTCGAGTTCGTCGATCCGATTTATCACGATCGCGTCGGCCTCTTCGAGCTGCTTCTTGAAGATGTACGCGGCCTTCGGACTGAACCCGCCGGCGGACTGGTTGCGCAGGATGCGAATCCCGTGGCTCGGCTTGAACAGGACCGCGTAGGGCGCGACCTCGAACCGGCCGGCGTACAGGTCCTTGAGCGGTTGGACGACGGTCGCCACGAGATCGGTGCAACTCCCCACAGGTTCGGCGAGTATCACATCGGGCCGTTCGGACGCCTCGAGCGCACCGACGCGGCCCACGAGATCGTCGAAGCGACAGCAGAAGCACGCGCCGGGAACCTCCTCCACCGCGATCCCCTGTCCGCGGAACGTGTTCGTGTCCACGAGATCGTGCGCTTGGTCGTTGGTAACGACCCCCACCCGCTTGCCCTGTGATTGGTACAGGCGCGCGAGCCGCCCGAGCGCGGTGGTTTTTCCGGCGCCGAGGAATCCGCCAACCATTACAAAACGTGCTGTCATGAGTACCGCCCGGTTCAGAGATCCGCTGAAGTTCGGTGTTATCTCTACGCCCCCGCGCCCCGGCCCGCAACTTGCTCTTTCCCAACCGACACCCCCGCTCGTTCGGCCCACCGCGGAGTTTTCGTTGTTCCGCTTACTTCGTCTCATGACCGTGGCCCCCGGTCACTTCCACGCGGCTCTCGTGCAAAAGCGCGCGCTGTACGGGATCGACCCCCGCACGCACGTGTACGCGCCGCTCGACGCCGACACGCTCGCTCACCTCGCGCGGATCGCCGCGTTCAACAACCGGCCCGACCAACCGACGACCTGGGAAGTGGACCTCCGGGCCGGCGCCGACTACCTCGAACGGTTCGCGCGCGAGCAGCCCGGCAACGCGGTCGTCCTCAGCGGGCGCAACCGGCCGAAGATCGACCTGATGCGGCTCGCCGTGTCGAACTGCCTACCCGTTATCGCGGACAAGCCCTGGATCATCGAACACGCGGACTTCCCCAAACTCGAAGCCCTGTTCCGCGAGTCCGAGCTGCGCGAAGTGTTCATGTGGGACATGCTCACCGAGCGGTTCGAGATCACGAACTGGCTCGTCCGCGAGTTCGCCCGCGACGCGGACCTGTTCGGTTCGTGGCAGACCGGCGCCCCGAACGAGCCGGCCCTGCAGATGCGGAGCGTTCACTTCCTCAAGAAATTGGTCAACGATCGACCGCTCGTGCGGCCCTGGTGGTGGTTCGACCCGGCCACGTCCGGTGAAGCGATGGCCGACGTGGGCACGCACCTCGCGGACCTCTCCATGTGGATCACCGCGCCGGACCAGCCGATCGACTACGCGACGCAGATTCAGATGCTCGCCGCGGACCGGGCGCCGCTGGTGCTCACCCGGGAGCAGTTCGGCGCGGTCACGGGTCTGGGCGGCTTCCCGGACGAGTTGCGCCCGTATGTGGTGGGGCGAAATTTGCACTACGCCGGGAACAACAGCGCGACCTACACACTTCGCGGCGTTCACGTGAAACTGGAAACGGCCTGGGAGTTTGAATCGCCCGCGGGCGGCGACACGCACGCCTGCGTCGCGCGGGGAACGCGGGCGACGCTCACGATCCGCCAGCAGCCGGGCGCGCGGCCGGAGATATTCGTCACGGCGACCGACCCGGCGCGCCACGCAGAAATGGTGGACCGGCTCCGCGGTCGGTGCGATGCGTTCCAGCGCGATTTCACCGGGATGTTCGTCTCCGATCTCGGTACCGAAGCCCAGGTCGTCATCCCGGACGACTGGCGCGCGAGCCACGAGGACCACTTCGCGGCCGTAATGGACGAGTTCGTGCGGTACTTCCACGCGCCGCGTGCCGTTCCGCCGTGGGAGCGCCCGAACGCGCTCGCGCGGTACTACATCACCACGAAAGCCGTTGAGATGGCGCGCGGTGCCGCACCGAACCCGCTCCACCCGACCGATTATTGAATCGGTTCCCCTTGCCTGCGCGCGGTTGTCGCAAAGGCGAAGCGTTGCGGTGTTTCGCACGAGATCACGAGCGCGGGGCGACCCGATCAACGTACTCGTAGTAGCCATCGAGGTCGAACTTCCGGGCGGTGTTCGCGGACGACATGTAGCGCACCCCTCCGAAAACCTCGCGCTCCGGGGGCCACGGGCGGTCGAACAGCCCGAAGCACCACAAAATGCCCGTGTACGAGTTCGGGTCGCGTCCATCGATCGCGTACTTGTTATTGAGGTACTCCAGCACGCGGTACGCGACCGCCGGCGATTCGCTCCATTCCAATACCTTCTTGCCCCACAACATCCGCAGGTAGTTGTGAATGCGCCCGGTCGCGACCAGTTCGCGCTGGGCCGCGTTCCAAAGGTCGTCGTGGGTCGCGGCGGCTTCAAACTCTTCGAGGTCGTAGAGGTGCTCGCGCCGGTCGGATTCGTGCTTGCGGAGCGTGGTTCGTGCCCAGTCTGGCAACACGATGTCCAGGGTGCGTTCGCCACCCGGGGAAAAATCCATCATCTCGAAATTAAATCGCGGAATGTCGGTTGTTGGGGGCGCGCACCAACTGACATTGAGGGTGAATTCTAAATTCGCGTTATTCGTCGAATTTCGTGCGAAATGCCAGTGATAACCCACATCGCGCCAGGTAATCGCCTCGTCCAAAAAACTGTTCACGTTCGCATCGCGACAAAAGAAATCGTCCTTGTTCCGGGTCTTCGGATTGATTTCTTTCGCGGTCCACTCGTCACCCAAAACGGCCTCCGTGACCTCCTGAATGCTGAGATGGCCGTAGTGCAGGTACGGACTCAGGCCGCTCGCCGCGTTGTGCGCGGGGTCATTCGGTTCGTTGCGCCCCTCCGCGTAGTTCGGCAGCTTCTCAGCTATAAACGAATCTAGCGCGGTTCGCCCCGCCACGGAGCCGCCTTCGATCCCCGGCACCGGTGGTACGCTCTGATCGACCGGCAGCGCGGCAACGAACGTCGCGATATTTTCTTTGGGGTTCCACGCGCGGAACGGCGGGTCGAGCTTGCTCTTCGCGACCTTCGACACCTCGGGGACTGGTGCGGAGCGGTGGTGCCACTCCTCGGCAAACAGCTTGTGAATACGGGGGCGCAGGTGCGCAGCGGCCGCAACAGGCGCCCCGAGTCGCGCGAGCGGCACAACGGAATTGCCATCGACCAGAATCACCGGCACGTCACTCTTCGCCGCGAGCGCGCGGTTGTGTGCGGGAACGATGTACGCGGGGTAATCATCGGTTACAACGCACACGGCATTCGCGGCGAGTCGCTTCACCAGCCCGCGTCCGGTGTCGCCCAGCGTCTCCACGAACGGCCAGTACGCGACGCCGAGCTTCTTCGCCGCAACCGCGTTGTCGCGCATTCCTTGCAGAATAAACGCATGGTGCCGGGCATTCGCCCACGGGTAGTTCAGCTTCAGCCCCTCGTACACCACGAGCGGCTTCTTGTATTCGGCGGCGAGCCGGAGCGCGCAATCGAGCGCGTGGTTCGAGTGCAGCCGCCGAAACATCTGGGGCCAATACAGGATGTACTCGCCCTTCGTATTAACGGGCCGCTCGTTCGCGAGCCGAACCCGGGCGCTGGCCAACAGTTCCTGGTCCACGATCCTCGGTCCTTCTAGTTTCGGTGGGCGCATCACGGAGTAACCGTAAGGCGCTGGGGGAATACAACCAAGAACTGCAGACCCCGGCCGCATACCGCGAGTGGTGGCCAAGACTGCCACGGGAGATGAAGTTTCTACGACACGTTCGCGATACCCCGACCAAACCGATTGTATCCTTCTGTTCACTATGGTATAATTTGTCGGGTTAGGGTGCTGGCGCGAGAATGATGCGAGTGGTGAGCGACTGACAGCGAGCACTCTGAGGGGTGGATTTGTTAGCCGAGATGTCAGCGTTTGTTAGCCACAGGCTTGGGGCGGCGAAAGGGAACCTTTGTTACAAGTAATGGAAAAATCAGCAGTTAGCGCATTGAGCGCGACACGAATCGGCCGCGCGACCGCTCCGGGCCAAAAATGTTAGCAATTGTTAGCCTACGAGCTTCGACAGGCGACTTAAATCCATTGCGGGTAGATGGTTAAGGCCACGCGAGTAACCATTCCGTAGATTCCGGTAACTGCAACCATCGTTTCAACAAAGTCCTCCATGCCAGAAGCGGTACTCGAAGTCACGGACATTCGCAAACGGTACGGCGAAACCGTTGCTCTAGACGGTGTTTCGCTCGCCGTGCAACCGGGCGAAGTCTTCGGCCTGCTCGGTCCCAACGGTGCCGGCAAGACGACGCTGCTTTCGATCGCGGCCGGGCTGACGCGCGCCGACGGCGGGTCGGTGAAACTCTTCGGCCGACCGTTCACGCACGACGACCGCGCACTGCGCCACCTCATCGGCATCGGTACGCAAGACCTCGCGATCTACCCCGACCTGACCGCACGCGAGAACCTCCGGTTCTTCGGCAAGCTCTACGCTCTTCGCGGGAAGCAACTGGAATCGCGGGTCGCCGAGGTGCTCGCCGCAGTGGAACTGACTGATCGCGCGAACGACCGCGCCGGCGCGTTCTCCGGCGGCATGAAGCGCAGGCTGAACCTCGCGGTCGCGGTCGTACACGCGCCGAAGTTGCTCATTCTGGACGAGCCGACAACGGGCGTGGACCCACAGAGCCGCAACCACATCTTCGAGCAGGTGAAGGCCCTCAACGCGGCCGGGCTCACGGTGATTTACACGAGCCACTACATGGAAGAGGTGCAAACGCTGTGCAAGCGCATTGCCGTCCTCGACAACGGCACGCTCCGGGCCTGCGACACGCTCCCGAACCTGCTCCGGCGCCTCGACACGACCGTCCGCGTCACGGTGTCCGGCGCGCCGAGCAACTTCCTCCAGCGTCTGCAAGCGATACCGGGTGTGAAGAGAGTGGGGGAGCAAAGACAACCTAACCCCCTAACCCCCTTCCCTAAGAAGGAAGGGGGAACAGAACAGAACCCCTCCCCAGCCCCTCCCCTAAACGGAGAGGGGCTTAATACCGAAAACAGTTCCGCACCTGTTCTTGGCTCTGCTCCCCCTTCTTTCTTAGGGAAGGGGGTTGGGGGGTTAGGTTCTTCGGGCATAGGTTTCTCCACCTTCGATGTCGTGGTCGAAGACATCGGCCCAGTCCTGGCGCGGATTGCGTCCGAGTGCGCCGCAAGCGGGGCGAACCTCACCTCCGCGACCACCACCGAGCCGACTCTGGAGCGCGTGTTCCTGAACCTCACTGGCCGCGGGCTAAGGGATTAGCGCATGCCCATTCTCACACTCGCCGCGAAAGACCTTCGACTGTTGCTCCGCGACCCGCGGAGCGCGGTCATTCTGCTTGTCACGCCGCTGTTGCTCATTCTCGTGCTGGGGCTGGCGCTGGGTGAGGGTTTCGGCGAGAAGCCGGACGATCGGCTCCGCATCTCCGTCGTGAACCTCGATCGCGGGCTGCCCGGAAAGGTGCCCTTCCCCGAAAAGCCGTGGTCGGAAGTCGTGATCGACGACATGAGCGCGACGCAAGACATTCGGCTGGAAATCATCCGCGACCGCGGTGAAGCCGAGCGCCTGATCGCGAAGAACCGGCGCGCCGCGGTCATCGTGTTCGAGGAGGATTTCAGCGAACGGATGCACCGCTGCTCGTTCCTCACGAGTGCCGATTCCGTTAACCCGTTCGGGCGCGACGGCGTGCGCCTTAACCAACTCGGCGCCTCGCTGCTAAACGACCGCACGCAACCCGTGTCCGCGTCCATCATCGAGCAGGTCACGCAGGTCACGCTCCTGCGCGTGGTGATTCCGTGGATGATCGGGAAGGCGTTCGCCCGCGTCGGTGACGAGAAGTTCATGGAACTGGTCGCGAACCGCCTCAACGGTGTGAAGCCGATCGCACCGGAGGTTCTTCAGGAACTCGACCCGGTGGTGCAGAAACTGCTCGTCGCGCTCACCAGCGATAAGGACTTTCCGAAGATCGTGCTGGACGAGTTTCGCGCAACAAAGGGGAGCAACTTCTTCAAAGCCAGTGAAGACGCCCTCGTCATCGCGAACCGCAAGGGCGAGTTCCAGCGCGCGGTTCATAAGGCGTTCCAGAACCGCGCGATCATGGAGCGCGTGGGTAAAGACGTCGCGTTCGGCGAGGTACTCACGCCCTCGGTGCAAAAGCAGGTGGGACCAACGGTGAAGCGCGGGGTCGGCGATTTGTTCTCGAACTACAACTTCGAGGCGACGCGATGGAGCGATCTGGTGAAGAGCGATACCCGCGAGGGCGTCGCCGCGAACCGCATCGAGTACCACGACACGGCCGGTAGCGGCGTGCTAAATCGCGGCGCGCTGCGGTACCAGATCCTGGTGCCGTCGTACACGGTGATGTTCGCGTTCTTCCTGGTACTGAGCGTGGGCTGGCTGTTCGTCGGCGAGCGCAAGCACGGCACGATGGTGCGCCTCCGCGCCGCCCCGCTCACACGCGGGCAGATCCTCCTCGGCAAACTGCTCCCGTGCCTCGCGGTGTCGCTGCTCCAGGGGGCGTTCTTGCTCGCGGCCGGGCAGCTCCTCTTCGGGATGACGTGGGGTTCGCGCCCGGAGCTTCTACTGCCCCTCGTGGCCAGCACCTCTTTCGCGGCCGTGGGGCTCGCGATTCTGGTCGCGAGCGTCGCGCGCACCGAAACACAGGTCGCGGTCTACGGCACGCTGCTGGTACTCGTGCTCGGCGGCGTGAGCGGATCACTGATGCCGCGCGACCTGATGCCTGAACAGATGAAGACGATCAGCCTCGTGACCCCACACGCTTGGGCGCTGGACGCTTACAACCAACTGCTCGCGACCCCGGCCCCGGACATATCAGCCGTGCTCACCGCGTGCGCGGCATTGTGTGCGTTCGGCGCGGTGTTCACGGCGCTCGCGTGGTGGCGAATGGATTTGGAATAACGGTATGCGTTGGCGAACGGCCGGCGTGAATCGGTTGGTGTAAGCTCCCCAACTCTTGAAGCCATCACGTGTATCAAAAAGACGAGCCGCCGCCTGGGGGAGGCGGCGGCATGGGGGAGTGTTGCCGTAAGACGGGGGAACGGACGTGTTGTCTGAAAGGTTCGGGAGAGGGGGGAAATCTCTCCCGTGGCCGCGACCTTGGGGGAAGGTCGTTGTGGCCCTGGTGTTCCGCAGTTCCGGGTCGCCCTTGGGGGTGACGAACTTTGGGGGAAAGTTCGTCGTTGAGCGATCCGGCACCGATCCGCGATTCACTTGGGGGTTGTTCGTCGCGGACGGTATAACTGAAAGCAGCGACCGTGCCAATTGCCGGAGTATCGCGGGGCACCAAATGCTCGATTCGGCGCAACTCCTCTGATGCCATAAGTCCGCGAAAATTGACCAATCGGTGTACCGCGGCAAAAATTCGTGCCACAGTTCGGAAACCTCGCCTAGTTTGTAAATCTTGCCGGGCGTTGTAAGACGTGTCATTGGTAAAACTGACACAACCGCCCACCTTTCTACCTGCTGCTGAAGAGGGCGCCATGCCGGCCGATCAACTGGTGCAGAACCTGGAATCCGCACTGTCCAAGGTTCCCCTTATTGACCCGCACTCGCACATCGACCCGCTCAGCCCGGTCTCGAAGTCCCTCGACGACATCCTCGGCTACCACTACTACACCGAACTCGCCCACTCCGCCGGGATGGGTCAGGCACTCCTGTCACGGGACGCGGACCCGCGCGAGCGCGTGCGCGAAATCGTCCGGTTCATGGACCGGTACGACAACACTGCCCAGTACGGCTGGTTCGTGGACATCGCCCGCACGTTTCTGGGCTTCGACGAACAGGAAACGCACGTCACCGCGGCCGACGCGGACAAACTCTTCGACGCTGCGCAAAAGACGTTCGCGCAACCGGACTGGGAAGCGCAGGTGTTCGCGAAGTCGCGCCTCGAAAAGATCTTCCTGACGAACGAGTTCGACGACCCGCTCCAGGGCTTCGACACCACGAAGTACGTCCCGTGTTTGCGGACGGACTCACTGGTGTTCAATCTCGATAAGCCCGACACGCGGCGCCGGCTCGAGGCGATCAGCGGCGTCCACGTTCACGACGGGGCGACGCTGCGAATGGCGCTAGCGAAAGTGTTCCTGCACTTCACGCGGAACGGGGCGAAGGCGTGTGCGATCTCGCTCCCGCCCAACTTCCACCCGGCGAAGTTCGACGACGAGCACTTCTACGAACAGATGCAGTTCCACGGGTACCACGACCTCGCGCCCGGCATGTTCTGGCTGATCGCCGAGTTCTGCCGCGACTTCCGGCTCCCGTTCGACTTAATGATCGGCGTGAACCGTCGTGTTTACGAGAAGGGCGTTTACCAGGGGCAAGACCTGTTCGACCAGCGCACCAGTTTGCTGCAATACAAGGAACTGTTCAACGCCTTCCCGGACGTGACGTTCCCGGTCTCGGTGCTGACGAGCGCGCAGAACCAGGAACTGATGGCGTACTCGTGGATCTTCCCGAACGTGCTGCCGAACGGCCACTGGTGGTACTCGAACACCCCGCCGTTCATCCGCAAGGACTTGACGGAGCGCATCACCGCGGTGCCGAAGACGAAGCTGATCGGGTACTATTCGGACGCCTACAAGCTGGAGTTCGTGAAGCCAAAGTACGGCATGTACCGGCGCATTCTTGCGGGCGTGTTGGCAGACGAGTTCGTCCGCCCCGGGGCACTCAGTGAGACGGACGCGGTCGCACTGGGCACGCGGCTCCTGCGCGACAACGTGAAGGACGTGTTCAAGGTGTAGTGCTCGGCGATGCGGACCGAGAACCGCGATTCGCCCGCGGGGAGAGGCGGCACGTCACAATCTCGCCCAGTGTCTCCGGTGCCCCGCCAGCAGCATGGCGGCGCCACTGACGGGTGAATGCGTTTGCGCGTGGCGAGGGCCACCGGTTTGCTACCAGCGGCCCTCGCCACGCATCTTCAATCGAATCACTCGCTACTCTTCGGCTTGATCGGCCTCCGGATCTTCTGGGTACTGTACCCGCCGTAGTTCTTCTTGAGGCTGCCCTCCTTGCTGATCCGTTCCGGTGTCGCGACCACCGTGAACTCGCCGCCCATCTCTTTGCTGCACGCCACGCACACCCTCGTCTCGGGGATGGCTTCCAACCGCTCGGGCGGGATCTCGCCGCCGCACCGTGCACACGGTTGTGGAACGATCATCGTTCGCGTCCTCCTCGAAGTGAAGTAGAGTCACCGACGGGGTCGCGTTCACCCCGCCATTCGTATAACGCCCGGCGGCGCCGATTTACTCCCGCGTATCACGAGAAATGAGCCCAAAACGACGCAAACGAACCAATTCGCGACCGGCGCTGTCTTCCGATTATCGGCACCGCTTTTCCGCCGCCCGTTGGCACATCCCAGACCGTGTGATACCATCCAACTGCAATGGTTATCGCTCCGCCGCTGAAGATCGCGCTCGAACACCCGCGCATGTCCGATACCCCCACGTTCGCGAACCTGCTCACGCAATGGAGCACCGGCGGACCCGCCGTGCGCGGGGAGATCTACGCCCACCTGCGTGCGACCCCCGCCGAGGCCGCCGCGCTCGAATCGTTCATCCGCGCCGAGTTGAACGCAGCGCTCCCCGCGCGCCGGGTGATCGCGGCCGAGGCGATGGTCGAGGTGTACCGCGACGAAGGTGCCGCCGGTGCCGCGCTCGCGTGGGTGCTGCGTCGAGCGAATTTGGCCGCGTCCGCGGACGCGGTCGCCGTGATGCGCAAACTCGCGCCGGACCGGGCCGGACCGCTGATCGTGGACTTCGCCCTTCACGCGCCGGCGGAGTTCCGCGGGCTGGCGCCGGGGGACCAAAAATGGGCCGGCGAAACTGTGGTTCGTTCCGGCGAACGCGCGGCGGAACTTTGGCTGGCGCTTCTCGGTCACGCCGGTCCGCAAGTCGAATCCGCCCTGCTCATGGGTCTGGCCGATGGCGCGGGACACGCAACCAGCGACCTCTCGATCACACTGGAACCCGTTCGTGCCCGGTTGCTCCACCCCGAAGCGGGGTTCGCGGCCGGTGCCGCGCTCTGGCGACTGACGTGGCGAGTCAACCGCGCGTGGCTCGCAACTATCGATCCGCAAAGCCCGCAATTTGAAAACGACCCGCTCCTACTCGCGCTCCTGACGGACGTGCTCTGTGAGCACCTCGGTCGGCGACCGGACCTCGAGCCACTCGCGCGCGAGCTTTTGGTGCGCCTGGGCACCGAGGCGCAGGACTTATTTGTGCCCGCGGTCCAGCGCGTGGCTCGCCTCGGCGCACGGGGGTGGGCCGTACTGATCCCGATCCTCAGTGATCCAAACATACCGGCGCAAACGCGGGCGGTCGTATTCAGTAAAGCCGCGAAGTGCGTTCCAGCGCGCCTGCTCGCGCGCCCCCACGCACACAACGTGATTCTGGAGCGCACGCGCGATTGCAGCGCGGTGCCACTGGACTTGCTCGAGGCCGCGGGCCGGGTGCTGTACGCGCTCGGTTCGGGCGCCAGTTCCGTGCTACCGGACGTTCTGGAACTGATCGCGAAGCAGCCCGAAACCGCGCGCACGGTGTGCCCGGTTCTGCCGTGGATCGCGCAGGGCGATCCGAACGCGACCACCCTGGTCGCGCGAACCCTCGACCGGCTCCGGCGGTCCGTCGTATTCACCCCGGATGCGTTCGCGGCTCTGGCCAAGGTGTTCGCGGGACTGAATCTCGACGGGGCCGTAGCGCTGGTGGAAGACACGAACCTCGACCCGCGCACGCTGGAGTGCGTCCTCCAACAACCGGCCTGGAAGACGGCGCCGACCGAGGTACGCCGGCGGCACGCGACCGCGCTCGCAAACAATCTGAGTTCGCCGGCCCCCGAGGTGCGGGTGCGAGCGGCCGATGCGCTCCGCCAGTACCCGGACCAGTTGCCGACGGTGTGGCCGGCCCTGGTCGCGCTTCTGACCAGCAGCGACGAGCGATCTGTGGTGCTGGTGCTACCATTGTTCCGCCACCTCACCTCGGTGGCCGACGACGTATCTCCCGAACTGCGAGAGCTGTTACGCGAACCGAACCCGACCCTCGCAGCGCGAGCGGCGGTCGCACTCGGGCACCTCGGGCAGATGCGACTCGTGGCGCCCGAACTGCGCGAAACCGTTATCGCAGCAACAGACAATGCCCGGGGATGGGCGGTGCTCCGCGAGTTGGCGGATCGGGTCACGTGTGCGCACAAACTACTTCACGATCTCGTGCTCGTATTTGCGGATGCGCCACAAGAAATCGTAGCAAGGGTGTACGCACTGCTATACCCGCCGGACTTGGACGAAGAGTCCGCGATCGCGGTTCACGTCCCGCGCCCGGGTGAACCGACCTCCCCACAAGCGGTGGATTGGGACGGTGTTTATCAGTGCGTCGGGAGCAATCCCGAGGGCGGGTTGCTGTTCGTCGCACTCATGTGTGCGTTCGGTTCGGGCGGGTTCACGGCGCAGAAGATCTGGCTCATCAAGCACCAGAAAGCACTGGCCGGCACCAGTCTGGCGGAGGCAAGAGACATTGTCGAACGGGCCATCGATCAGCTCACCGCATCGGTGGCCCCGGGCGTAAAACGAGGGTGCGTTCGCGAATATTTCCGCGCCACCGACGCGCTACCATCGAGTATTCCCGAGTTGTTGGGGCACCGTATCAGTTGGTACCGGTGGGCGGGTCTGGAACTGCTCGACGCTTGGGGCGCGCCCGAGTACCCGGCCGCATTGCTCGAAGACCGTATCTGGGACCGCAGCACGCTTGTGCGTACTCGCGCCCTGCGCATGAACCAAAGGTAAAAGGCAACTACACACCATGCGGGTGATTGAGCAACTCGTTCACCACTTCTGGGCGCGCGGCGCGCTGACCCGGGCGGAGGCGCTCTACCTCGTGAAGCACGGGTTCGCGCGCGAGGGCGACCTCCCCGGCCTTGCCGAACCGGGTCAGCCGATTGACCCCGCCACCTACGCTCAGCCGGCATACGACGCAGAGGAATACGATTACCGCGACCGAGACCGAGAAGCTGCTGACGAAAAAGCGCGCGCGGCTGAAGAGCTGGAAGACGAACTCGTGGGCCGGAACGCGGGGAGCCGGAAGGCCGGCGGTAAGAAAAAGAAACCGACCGGCCACAACCTCGCGCCCGCGGTCGCGATGATCGCCGCACACGTCGCCGCCCGCGAACCGTACCCGGCGCTCTGCGAACTGGGCACCCGCATCGCGCCGTGTGGGTCGTGGCGCGATGCGGCGCAGGTCGTGGGGGCGGCGAAACCGGCAGCGCTCGAAACGGCCCTCGTGGGGGCGCTGACGGCGCGCCCGCGTGCGCTCGGTGAACTGTGGTTCTGGTTCGACCTGGAACCGCTGTTCGAGTGGACCGATGACGAAGACAACGCGGGGCCGGTTGCGGACGGCCTCTCGAAACTGCTCGGCGCGGACAACCTGGCCCAAGTCGGCCGCCTGGGGCAACTGCTGAAGGCCGCAGAAGTGCAGATGCTCCTCGACTTGCTCCCGGCCCGGCGCGCGTTCTTGAACCTGCTCCCGGTGCTGTACCACGCCCACTTTCCGAAGTTCGGTTTGTGGCTGGTTCCACCAACCGGAGCCGCACGCGCGTGCTGGCCCGCGCTGCCCTGGGCGTTCGTGCTCGTATACAACGCGAGACAGGGCACGGCCGAGCGCCCCCCGCAGGGGTACCCGCTCGACCCCAACGTGCTCCCGCCGCGGCTCCTCCGAATGGCACTGACGACGGCGTTCGCACAGGCCCCGGTCGCCGTGCGCGAGTTGCTCATTCAGGGGCTCCGCGACAGCGACACCCCCGCGGACGACGTGCGCGACGCGACCCGCCCGGTCTTCGCGCGGAAGACGTTCCACTGTCCGTTCACGTGGCGCGTGTAATCGGAAGCGGGCCGGCGCGCCGAGTTTTCGACGCTGTGCTTCCGACCGACGCTGTGTTAGAACCGCCGTGTCCCGCTCCCTTCACGGGAAGTGCTGATGAGTTCCGGCCCGATCACTGAAACGGTCACACTGTCACAGGCGCGCGACCTCATTGGCTGCCTGTCGCACGAACAGAGCGTGCTGTTACTCGCGCCGCCGGGCGTCGGCAAATCGGACGTGGTGCATCAAGCGGCGCGCGCCGCAGGGCTGGAGTGCAAATCGCTCCTGGGCACGCAGATCGCGCCCGAAGACGTGTCCGGCGTTCCGCGAATCGTCGGCGAGCGCAGCGTGTTCTGTCCGCCGCGCGTGCTGCTACCCGAGAACGCGACCAAGTTCTGCCTCTTCCTCGACGAACTCCCGGCCTGCGCCCCGGACGTGCAGAAAGCCTTTTATTCGCTGCTGCTCGAACGGCGCATCGGGGAGTACCTGTTGCCCGAAGGCACGTGGGTCGTCGCGGCCGGCAACCGCGCGGAAGATAAGGCTCTTGTGCGCACCATTTCCAGCGCGCTCGTGAATCGCGTACTCATTCTGAACGTGCGCATCGACGTACCGGAGTGGATCACCTGGGCGCACGCCAACTACGTTCGCGCGGACGTGGTGGCGTTCATCGAGCAGAACCCGGACGCCCTGCTCCGCCCGGTACCGGACAAAGTCGCGCCCTTCTCCACCCCGCGGGCGTGGGCTTCACTTGCGCGCGCGCTCGACCTCGTCGGCGCACGCGGTCAGCTCACGCCCGCGCTGGTTCGTGCCCTCGCGGTCGGGCGCGTCAGCGAGGACGACGCCCGCCGGTTCGCGACCGCGTGGCTCGGGAGCCCGGCCGAATCGACCGCGCTGGAAGAAAAATTGAACTGGGCACTCGCGGAGCTGGGGCTGTCCGCGCGCGCGCACAATTGTCTCGAGTCAGAAAGTATCGCGACCGTGCGCGAACTGGTCCGGCGCAACGACGACGAGTTACTAGAGGTTCGCAACTTCAGTGAAACGACTCTGCGCGAGGTGAAGGCCAAACTCGCGCTCCACGGTCTGAGTTTGGGCATGAAGGTGTAACGCGGTCGCGCCGCCTTCGCAAAACGGGCACTGCCCGACACAACTATGACCCAACCCGCCCCCCCGCCGGCCGTCACACTATCGCAGGCCAAGGAACTGATCCGGTGCCTCGCGGACAGTGAGAGCCTACTGTTACTCGCACCACCCGGAGTGGGGAAGTCCGAAGCGGTACGGCAAGCGGCGCGGGAAGCCGGCCTCGAACTCCGCTCGCTTCTGGGAACACAGATCGCGCCCGAAGACGTGTCCGGGGTGCCAAAGTTGGTTGGCAACCGCGCGGTCTTCTGCCCGCCGCGCCTGCTGCTCCCGGATGACAACGAGCCGTTCTGCCTCTTCCTTGATGAACTCCCGGCGGCGCCGCCCGAAGTGCAAAAGGCTTTCTATTCGCTGCTCCTGGAGCGCCGACTCGGTGAGTACCGGCTCCCCAAAGGCACGTGGGTCGTTGCGGCCGGGAACCGGAGCGAGGACCGCGCGCTGGTGCGAACACTCTCTAGCGCGCTCGTGAACCGCGTGTTCGTGGTGCCGGTGCGTGTCGACCTCGACGAATGGCTCGCGTGGGCGGAACGGAACGGTGTGCGCCCGGAGATCCGCTCTTTCATTCGCCACGTCCCGCTCGCGCTCCAGCGCCCCGTACCCGCGGACCCGGTGCCCTTCTCCACGCCGCGCGCCTGGGCGCTGCTCTCGCGCGACCTGCAGCTCGCGGAAGGGGCCGGAAAGCTGTCACGGGACGAGCGCCGCGCGCTCGCGTTCGGGCGCCTGACGCCACACGACGCCGGGTTGTTCTGCGCGCTGTGCGAAGACGGCCTCGCCGACCTCCGCCCGGCCGCGGACTACATCGAGAACCCGGCGCTCCTACCGGCGTCGGAAACCGCGATGTGGTTCGTCGTCAACCGCGTCCGACAAGCGATCGGCGCGCAACAGCTCCGCGCTCCAGACGGGCAACCAGCGCCCGCGTTCGGCGCGAAGGTCAACACGTTCCTGGCCGCGGTCGGCGAAGAGTACCGCTTCGCGCTGATGCTGGATCAGGTCGACCAGTGGGCCGCACTCGGCGCAAACGCCGTCATGCTCGACACACTGAAAACTGTAACCGGCTTGCCTCCGGGAGAATGATTCTTTCCCGGGAGCGTAGGGAAAGCCCGTGGTCCCAGAGATGATCTATGCTACCCGAGCCACCTTCACCCGAGCAACTCGCTGTCGCGAACGCGGCCCGCGCGCTCAAACTCGTTTCCGCCACACTCCCGCACCTATCGGGGCTGTGCCACAGCGTCCGCGTGCGGGTCACGAAAAAGTACCCGGTCGCGGCCATCGGCGCCTCCGGGCTGCTGCTCGTGAACCCCACCGTGTTCGTGTCCGCGTCGCTCCCGGATCTCGTGTTCGTGGTGGCACACGAACTGATGCACCTCGCGCTCGACACGTTCGGCCGGGGCGGGAACGCCAAGCCGCGCCTCGTAAACATCGCACACGACTACGTCATCAACGACATCCTCTCGGTCGAACTGAACCGCCCGGTCCCGCTCGGCGGGCTAGTGCGCCCCGGAGCACGCCGGGAATCGCTCGAAACACTGGTCCGGGAACTCGCGCGCAACGGGAACAGACTCGACGACTGCTGGACCGTGGAGCGCAAGAAGAAGCCGAAGCGCGTGAAGAGGCCCAAGAGCGCGATTCAGCAGGAACTCGAGCGCGCGGGCCTGGTTCCCCCGGAGCCCGATGAACCCGACGAAGACGATACCGATTCGGACGAGTTCCCGGCGGGCGACGCGCTCACCGCCGAAGAGGAGGGCGAACTGGAACCGGAGTTGGGGCCGAAAGACTGGTCGGCGCACCGCGACCGGGTGCGCCGCGAGGCGGTCCGGTCGATCAGCCTGAAGGAGCTCCGCGACCAGATGGACCAAGCGACCGGTTACGGGCACGGCGCGGACGCCGGCGCGACGCGCACCCTCATGGAAGCGGTCGCCACCGCGTACCAACCGCCGTGGCAACTCGCGCTCCAGCACTGGCTCGACGCCGTTTCGCCCGGTCCGCGCAGTTACGCGCGCCCGAGCCGGAGGGGGGCCGAGCGCGACGACGGCGTGATCCTCGCCGGGCGCAGGCGCGAGGGCTGGGCGCTACACGTCGTGCTGGACACGAGCGGCTCGATGATGAACACGCTCCCGCACGTCCTGGGGCTCCTCGCGTCGTTTTGCGAGGGCGCGGGGGTGAATCAAGTTCACGTCGTGCAGTGCGACGTCGGCGTGACGGCCGACGAGTGGATCGACCCGGCCGAGCTCGCGCGTTACAAGATCACCGGGTTCGGCGGGAGCGACATGAGCCCCGCGCTGGACGAACTCGCGGGCGACCCGGAAGTCCGCGCGGTGCTGGTGCTCACCGACGGGTACATCTCGTACCCGGACACGGAGCCACCGTACAGTGTGCTCTGGGGACTGGTGGACGGGTACAGCACGTTTCGCCCGCACTACGGCACGGTGGTTCACATCAAAACGTAGCCACGCGGTACTCGCGCCCGCCCCAGTAAATACACATCCGCACGATCGTGTAGATCGTCGCCACCGCGCCTGCAACGGTAAACGCAATCGCAACGCGGCGCGACAGCGAAGCCAGGGCCATCGCCAGCACCGGGACCGCGAACGGGACCGCCTCCAGGAACCCGCGGTGCCCGAACCCGGCGCCGAGGTGCCACGACCACCAGTGCCCGTACAGCACCGTGTAAGCCGCGACCACCCCCACCAGGGCGACGGCGGCGCCCCGCAACTCCCGCACGATGAGGGGCGCGAGCAGCGCGACCGCCATCACCGGGTAGTAGCGGAACAATCCGTGCTCCTCGCCCCCGAGAACGAGGAGCATTTTGGGATCGTTCCAAATGAACCTTTCGCCGGGGTACGTGTTGAGCGTGAACCGGCCGAACATCTCGTGATTGACCGCGAGCGTGACCGCGAGCCCGACGCCCACACCCACACAGGCCGCGCCCGTCGCGCGCAACCGGAAGCCGGGCGACGCGCGCCCCGCACCCGCCCACCCCACACACGCGGTGCTCCAAAAGCCGATCAGCACGACGTTCGTCGTGCGCACCAGAAGTAACAGTGTCACAAGCGCGACGACGGGCCACAGCGGGAGCGGGCGCTTCAGTTGTACGGCCCGCACCGCGAGCCACACCGCGCCCGCCGCGAGCAGCGCCGAGTAAACGTGACTGAAACTCGCGTCGTAGGTGCCGTAACTGTACAACCCGGTGCCGAACGTGAGCATCAGGACGGAAGCGTTCGCCCACCCCGGCGTCACACCGAGACGGTAACACGCATCGAGCCCGAGCGCAGTGGTCGCGACAAGTGCGGCGGCACCAAGTGCGAGGCAGGCCCAGTGTTCCGCGGGCGAATAGGGCAAACCGTTTCGCGCGGGATCGGTGACGCACGCCATAACCGGCAAGCGGATGAGTGCCACCCCGAGCGGGTACTTACACGTGTACCGGGGCACCGCCGGGTCCGGTTGCAGGAGCGCGACGTCGGCGGGTTCGCCCTCGTACCACGAGAACGACAGGTCGCCCTTCAGGATGGCGTAAGTCCAGATGTGGTACCCGGCGCCGTCGGAGCGGATCGGCGGCCAGTTGGCGTAAGTCGGGTACACGGTCACGGTGGTGGCCGCGAGCGCGACCACCAGAACGGAACTCCACCGCCAGCACCACGCGCGGGCCGGGCGAACACCGATCATGCCGAATCTCGTGGTGGCTTTCGCGGGGACCGCGAGCAGGCGCCCGCGGTCCGGGGTGGGAAACGATCAGGCGCCCGGAACCAGCTTCAGGGTGCGAGTCGCAATGGCCTTCTCCAGCATCGCGACGAACTCCGCGACCGGCTTGGCCCCGAGGTCTTCGCCGCTCCGGAGGCGCACGGCTACCGCGTTCGCTTCCATCTCCTTGTCGCCGATGACGAGGATGTACGGGATCTTCTGCAACTGCGCGTCGCGAATCTTCGCCTGCATCCGCTTGCTGCTCAGGTCCACATCGACGCGGTGGTCCTTATCGAGCAACTGGTCGCCGAGCTTCTGGGCGAACTCGAAGTGCCGGTCGCCGATGGGCACGATCGCGACCTGCACCGGCGCAAGCCACACCGGGAACGCGCCCGCGTACAGTTCGATCAGGTACGACATCATCCGCTCCATCGTGGAGATGACGCCGCGGTGGATCATCACCGGGCGCTTCGGGGTGTCGTCGCTGTCCTTGTACTCCAGCTCGAACTTCGCCGGCAGGTGCTGGTCGGCCTGGATGGTGCTGAGGGTCTCCTCGCGCCCCATCACGTCTTTCACCTGCACGTCGATCTTCGGCCCGTAGAACGCGGCCTCGTTCCACGCCTCGAAGAACGGCATCCCGGATTCGGTCAGCACCTCGCGCAGCATCGTGGTACTGCTCTCCCACATCGCCGGGTTGTCGACGTACTTGTCGGTCGCGGGACCGTCCGGGTCGCCGTTCTTCGACAGCCGGAACCGGTATTCGGTGATGCCCAGGTCGGTGTAGGCCTTTTTCATCAGGCTCAGGACGCCCGCGATCTCCTGCTTCACCTGGTCGGGCCGGACGAACAGGTGCGCGTCGTTGAGAGTCATGCACCGCACCCGCGACAGCCCGCCGACGACCCCGCTCCGCTCGAACCGGTACATGTTGCCGAGTTCCGCGATGCGGATGGGCAGGTCGCGGTAGCTCCGCGCCTTGGTCTTGTACACCTGGATGTGGTGCGGGCAGCACATCGGCCGCAGGCACAGCTCCTCGTCGTCGTTCCCCCCCTCGCCCATGTCCATCGGCGGGAACATGCTGTCCTTGTAGTGGTCCCAGTGGCCGCTGATCTTGTACAGCTCCTTCTTGGCAATGTCCGGGGTGAACACGTGCAGGTAGCCGGCGCGGCGCTCGTAATCGGTGATGAAGGTTTCCAGCAGCCGGCGCACGGTCGCACCCTTCGGCAGCAGCATCGGGAACCCGGAACCGAACACCGGCTCGTTGGCGAACAGTTCCAGTTCGCGGCCCACCTTGCGGTGGTCGCGCTTGGCCGCCTCTTCGAGCCGCGCGAGGTGCGCCTTCAGGTCGTCGCCGTTGACCCACGCGGTCGCGTGGAACCGCTTGAGCGCCTTGTTCTTGCTGTCGCCGCGCCAGTACGACCCGGTGACCTGCTGAATCTTGAACCCCTTCGCGTCGAGATCGCCGGTGGTTTCGACGTGCGGCCCGCGGCAGAGGTCGGAGAAGGTGTCCTGCTGGTAAACGGTGATGGTCGGTGCGTCGGCCGAGGCGTTCCCGTACTCGTCCTTACCCGCGGTCAGCCCGTCGATGAGCTCGAGCTTGTACGGGTTGTCCTTGAAGAGTTCACGGCCCTCGTCGGCGCTGATCTCGCGCACCTTGAAGGCGTGCTTCCCCTTGATGATCTGCCGCATCCGGTTGCCGATCCACTCCAGGTCGCCGTCGGACGGGTTCACGTCGAGGTCGAAGTCGTAGTAGAACCCGTACTCGACGGGCGGGCCGATCGTGGGCTTCGCCTGCGGGAACCGCTCGACGACCGCCTGTGCGAGGACGTGCGCGAGGGAGTGGCGCAACTTGTAGAGCGCGGGGTCGTAGCCCTTGGGGATGTACTTTTCGCCCGCCGCCTTCAGCTCCGCTTCGGTTGCCATGATTGGAGATGTCCTGTTGTGATGGCGCGTGGCACGCGGACATACAGCCGCAACCTCCCGCACCACCACCGACCATGTTACGGGTGAAGGGACACCGCGACAGGTGGCCGCGTTCGCGCTCCGGTGCCACCGCCCGCTCCCGTCCGTTACGAACAAATCCCTCCACGACCTCCGAAACCACCCCCGCGCGGAGGCGCTCGAGAAAATCAAGAAAGCGTCCGTCTACATCCGGGTCGGGTTCGCCGGCGATGGGTGCGCAGCGGGAGCGGCTTCTTTATCCCCGGGCGCGGGCAGGTGGTCACCAATTCACACGTGGTCGGTCCCGGCGCGGAGGAGATCGAGGTGGTGATCGAGATCCGCTTCGCGATCCCGAGCGAAGGTGTGAAGGATTTCCTCCGTCGGGCCGCGTGCCAGCCCCGCCGCTCGCCGTTCGTCCGCGATATCGAGATCGTGAGCGTGTCGCACCACCCGAGCGTCATGAAGGCGGCCGAACGCGCGTCCGTGATCGGGGGCCAGGTGACCTATTGACGGGCGATCTCCTGGCGCTGAGAATTGACCGACCTCCACTTACCCCCTCCGCAAATGCCAGGTGCCACATGGTCTTGCGCCGCTACGCGCTCCTCGCCGCCTTCCTCATCGCCGTGGGAGTCACGTCGTCTGCCGCCCAACAGGGGCAGCCGCCGAAGGGCGACCCGCCGAAGGGCCAGGCGCCACCCAAGGATGAGAAACCCCGGCCCGCGGACGACAAGAAGGCACCCCAGGACGGCAAGGCGCCCCCAAAAGACGAGGCGCCCGGGGCCAAGGACGAAAAGAAGGTGCCACCGACCGTTGTTACGGACGGGTCGGTCATCATCGCCGGGCAGAAAGTCGAGTACAAGGCGACTGCCGGTATGCTCCCGGGGACCGACAAGACGGGTAAGGCGAAGGCGAACATCTTCTACATGGCGTACACCCGGAAGTCCGGGGACGCCCCCGCCGCCCGCCCGCTCACCTTCTGCTTCAACGGCGGGCCGGGGTCCGCCTCATCATACGTCCACCTCGGGTTCTTCGGCCCGCGCCGGGTGCTGATTAACAACGACGGGCTGACCGCCCCCAGCCCGGCCGAACTGGTGGAGAACGACTGCTCGATGCTGGACGTCACCGACCTAGTGTTCATCGACCCGGTGAGCACGGGCCTGAGCCGGGCCGAAACCCCGGCCGACGCCAAGCTGTTCCACGGGCTGGAGGAGGACACCCAGTCGGTCGGGGATTTCATCCGCGACTACGTGGCCAAGTTCGGCCGGAAGGAGTCGCCGGTGTACGTGGCCGGGGAGAGCTACGGCACCACCCGGGCGGCGTCCCTGTCCACCTACCTCCAGAACCGGGGCGGGGTGAAGTTGGCCGGGATCGTCCTCATTTCTACCGTGCTGGACTTCCAGACCATCCGGTTCGGGGGCAGTAACGAACTGCCATACGCCCTTTTCCTGCCCACCTACACGGCCACCGCGTTCCACCACGGGAAGCTGGACAAGAAGTGGGCGGTCGACCTGCCGACGGCCCTGCGCGAGTCGCAGAAGTACGCGGCCGGGCCGTACCTGGAGGCGCTGCACAAGGGCACCCTGCTGACCGATTACGAGCGGCAGGCGGCGGCCAAACAGGTGGCCATGCTGACCGGGCTGTCGGAGGAGTTCGTGCTCCGGTCCGACCTGCGGGTGGAGGCGACCCGGTTCCGTGCCGAGCTGCTGCGGGACCAGCAGACCGTGGTCGGGCGGTACGACTCCCGCGTGTCGGCGAAGGTCGCGTCCCGACCGGCCGCCGGGGGCACGCCGGGCGCGAACGGCACACCGGGTGCCGGACCGGGTGCGAACGGCGCGCCCCCGCCCGCGAGCGGCCCCGGTGGCGGACCGCGGGGCGAACGGGTAGGCGGCGGCGACCCGGCGGCGGCTCTGCTTTCCCCGTTGTTCACGGCCGCGATGCGGCAGTACCTGCCGGACGGGTTGGGGTATAAGGCGGAGGCCCCGTATGTGCTAAGCGCCCCGGTACAGCCGTGGAACTACGGGTCGGCGGGCACGAACCAGTACGCCAACGTCACCCCCCGCCTGCGGGCGGCGCTGGAGAAGGATAAGGGGCTGCGGGTGTTCGTGGCCAGTGGGTACTGCGACCTGGCGACCCCGTTCGCCGCTACCAACTACACGTTCTCCCACCTCGGACCGCGCCCCCTGATGGACCGGGTGACGATGGCGTACTACGACGCCGGGCACATGATGTACACCCACGAACCGTCGCGCAAGAAGCTCCGAGAGGACCTGCGGAAATTCGTCACGGCCCCCGGCGCGGAGTCCACGCCGAAGCCCTGACAGCCCCGATCGTGGGACGGGGCGGTGAATTCATCGTCCCGTCCCACGATCGGCTCCTCTACCCCGCCGGCCGTCTGGATTGGGGATCGCGTCACCTGCCTGTTCTGCGACTGTGACGCCGGGTCACACCCGTCTGCGCCCGCGTGCAAGCGACGACTCTGCTACTCCTTATCCGGGCGCCAGATCGACGCCCCCCCGCACCCGCGCGCGTGCGCGGCCGTCATCGAGCACGTCGACGCTATCGCACCCAGCGTCCCGGAGCGCGTAGGTCCACGGCCCGGTCCGCGAGTGCCGCCCGCGCGATCACCGGCTGTGGCCCGAGCGAGGTCCGTTGGTACATCGGCATCGCGGCGAACTCCGGTGTCACGGAGGGGGTCGGAACGATATCTTTAGCCGCGATGGACAACACGGAGGTTATTGTGCTTCACCCGGTTGAACTGATTCTGGCCCTGCTCGCGGTTACGGTGGCGCTCGGTCTGGTCGCGCGTCGGTTCAATATCGCGGAGCCGATTCTGCTCGTCGTCGGGGGGTTGGTTCTCGGGCTCCAGCCGTGGGCGCCGGGCGTCGTGATCGATCCCCAAATCGTGTTCCTGCTGTTCCTTCCGCCGCTTCTGTACGCGACCGCGTTCCGGACGCCGTGGCCGGAATTTCGCGACCAGATCCGGCCGATCACCATGCTCGCGGTGGGATTGGTGCTGTTCACCGTGGTCGCGGTCGCCGCCGCCGCGCACTACTTCGTCGGTCTGCCCTGGCCGTCGGCGTTCGTGCTCGGGGCGATCGTTTCCCCGCCGGACGCGGTCGCCGCGGTCGCCATTACCCAGCGCCTGCGGGTCCCGCGCCTCATCACCACGATCCTCGAGGGCGAGAGCCTAGTGAACGATGCGTCCGCGCTCGTGGCGCTGCGGTTCGCGGTCGCGGCCGTGCTCACGGGGACGTTCTCCCTGGTCAACGCGAGCCTCGAGTTCTTGTACGTCAGCGTCGGGGGGATCGCGATCGGGATCGCCGGCGGGTGGCTCGTGGTGTGGCTCCACGGGTGGCTCGAGCGCAAGAAGCTCGCGGAGACGAAGCTCGTCATCACCATTACCCTGCTCACGCCGTTCTCGGTGTACCTGACGGCGGAGCACCTGCACCTGTCCGGGGTGCTCGCGGCCGTGAGCGCCGGGTTCTGGGTCGGCAACCGGTGCGAGCGCGTGTTCAGCGCGGAACTCTACGAAGAGGCCCGGGCCGTTTGGGAGTGGATCGAGTTCCTGTTGAACGGGCTGATCTTCATCCTGGTCGGGTTCGCGCTGCGGCAAATCATCGATCAGGCCGAGGGAGCGTACTCGCCGGGGGCGCTGTTCGCGGCCGCGGCCGTGGTTTCGGGCGCGGCAATCGGCGCTCGGCTCGTGTGGATGTTCCCCGGCGCCTACGTGCCGCGCTGGATCGACCGCAGGCTCGGCATCCCGACGCCGTACCCGCCGTGGCAGGGCGTGACCGTCGTGGGTTGGACCGGGATGCGCGGCGTCGTGTCGCTCGCCGCGGCCCTCGCGCTGCCGCTCGCCACCGAGAACGGTCAGCCGTTTCCCAACCGCAACCTGATCCAGGTTCTCACGTTCGCCGTGATCTTCGCCACGCTGGTGGGCCAGGGGCTCACGCTGCCCCTCCTGATCCGCGCGCTGGGCGTTGCCGATCCGACGGGCGGGCCGGAATCGGACCGCGAGGAACCGGCCGTTTGAGGGCCACATTCCCGACGTTTTGGCGCTCGCCGATAATCGGGCGCTCGAATAGTCTGTTTTGGCCGGCGCCGCAGGGGCGCTGCACCCTCACAGGAGCGTGAAATGCGGACGCTACTCGGACTCGGGATCGTTCTGGCGGTGGTCTGCGGCGCGAACGCTGCTGACGAAAAGAAGCTCGACGAGAAGAAGCTCGTCGGCAAGTGGGAGCCGGTCAAGCCCAAGAAGGGCGAGGCGATGGTGATGGAGTTCACCAAGGACGGCAAGCTCACCGTCACCGGCGACATGGGCGGCAAGGAAGTGAAGATCGAAGGCACCTACAAGCTCGACGGCGACAAGCTCACCTTCGCCCTGAAATTCATGGACCTCGATATCAAGGAAACGGTCACGCTCACGAAGCTGACCGACGACGAGATGGAAGGCAAGGACAAGGACGGGAAGGTCGAGTCCTTCAAGAAAGTGAAAGCGAAGTAACGACCGCGTTCGATCGGACCCCGGAGCCGGCCGCGATAACCCTCGCGGCCGGCTCCGTTTTTTGTACCCCCGCATCGATTTGTTGTCGCCGCGCTCGGGCAGACCGCGTACCTTCTCCTCCTAACAACGGCCGCGTGGCGGCCGCCGGACCAGTATCGTTCACCGGAGAAAGCAAATGCGTGCGCTCGCCGCGTCGGTTGTGGTTCTCGTCCTCGCCGGGTTCGCCGGCGCCGCGGACGAAAAGATCGATGCCAAGAAGCTGATCGGGAAGTGGGAGCCGGCCAAGGCCGAAAAAGACGGCCCGAAGATGGTGCTGGAGATCGGCGAGAAGGACAAGTTCACCCTGCACGTGACCGTAAACGGGAAGACCGAGAAGATCGACGGCACGTACAAGCTCGACGGCAACAAACTGGAAGTCGAAATGAGCTTCGGCGGGAAGACCGAGAAGGAAACGATCACGATCACCAAACTCACCGACACGGAGCTGGTGGCCAAGGACTCGAAGGGCAAAGAAGACACGATGAACCGCGTGAAAGAAAAGAAGTAACGGGGCCGCGAAGTTACGCCGACGGCCGCGGGGAGTTGTTCCCCGCGGCCGTCTCGCTTTACGCGCTCGCGCGGCGGTGGTATGCTGGCCCCACCACAGTGGAGGCCCGCCATGCGCTGCGCCGTCATCAGTCTGGTCGCGTTGGGGATCGGTAGTTTCGCGGGCGCGGCGCCGGTGCCGAAGGAGCGCACCGAGGCCGAGAAGGTGGTCGGCACCTGGAAAATGGTGCTCGATTCGCGCGGGAACAAGGACACCGACGTGGAACTCGACTTTTCCCAGGGCGGGAAGATGGTCATTCGCCAGCGGCTCGACAAGGACACGGTGTCCGTCTACGAGGGCACGTACCGCATCGTCGGGAACGAACTGCCCTATGACGTGAAGCAAGGCCCGCGCGTCAAGAAAGAGACGCTCACCATCAAGAAGCTCACCGCCGACGAACTGATCCTCATCGACCCGGACGGGTTAAAGGAAGAGTTCGTTCGCGTGAAGAAGAAGGACGAGAAGGTCGAGCCGAAGAAGGACGACAAGAAGTAAAACCGGCCGCCTCATGAAGCCAATCGGCGAATCGCCGCAGCCGCGGTTACGCACTGCGCGCGAGTCACGTCCAGGTGCGTGACGGCCCGAACCACGCGCGTTCCTAGCGGGGCCACCAGCACGCCATTCACTTTCAGGCGCTCCGCAACATCCTTCGCGCTGCCGTGCTTCTCACCCACCTCGAACCACACCAGATTCGTTTCCACTTCCTGGGGCTTGAGTGTGAAGCCCGGCACTTCCGCCACCGCGTCCGCGATGATTCGCGCGTTCGCGTGGTCCTCCGCGAGCCGATCAATGTTGTGATCGAGCGCGTAGTCGCACGCCGCAGCGAGGAACCCGATTTGCCGCATCGCCCCGCCGAACAGCTTGCGGATGCGCCGACCGTGGGCGATCAGGTCGCGCGGGCCGAGCAGCATTGAACCGACCGGCGTGCCCAAACCCTTACTGAAGCACACGTTCACGGTGTCGAACATCCCGCCCCAGACCTTCGCGGGCACGCCGGTCTTCACGATCGCGTTCCAGATGCGGGCGCCGTCGAGGTGCAGCGCGAGTTTGTGCTGTCGCGCCCAGTGCGAAATGTCGCGGACCGCGTCCGGCGAGGTGATCGTGCCGCCCCCGCGGTTGTGCGTGTTCTCCAAACACACCAGCCGCGTGCGCACCGAGTGCATGTCGTCGGGGCGAACTTTGTCGGCAAAGTCACTTCCGTCGAGCCGCCCGTCCCCGGTGCGACTGTCGATCGTGCGGAGCGTGACGCCGCTCAGCGCCGCTGCGCCCCCGGCCTCCCACAAGCAGATGTGACTGTTGGTTTCGAGGAGGATCTCGTCCTGCGGGCGGCAGTGAACCCGCACCGCGATCTGGTTGGCCATTGTGCCGCTGGGCACGAACAGCCCGGCCTCGCACCCGAACAGCGCCGCGGTGCGCTGTTCGAGTTCGTTTACCGTCGGGTCTTCCCCGAACACGTCATCACCGACCGGTGCGGCCATCATCGCCGCCATCATGCCGGACGTCGGCTTCGTCACGGTGTCGCTGCGGAGGTCGATCATTCGAGGTGCCCAACGCGGGTCGGTGCGGCCGCTTACGGCTCTTTCTTCGGTTCCTCGGCCTGCTTGTTCTCGATGAACCAGCGCTCGCCGATCTTCTTGAAATACAGCGTGCGCCCCTTTACGTCTGCGTGGGAGGCCGTTGCCGTCCCGTCGGCTTCCGCAAACGCGCCGTCGCGCAGGAGCTTCCGCATGTCCTTCTGGGCCTGCGGATCTTCTTTCAGTTTCGCTTCGATGTCCTTGAGGAGCTGTTTGAAGCCCAAATTGCGGGCCTTCGCTGTTACGGCCGCGCGGAACTCCTTCGGATCGAGCGGGACGCGGTTCTCTTCCACCACGGTGTTCGGGTTGGCCCGCTGGAAGTCCCGGAGCTGGGCGAGTTCGCGCTCGGTAGCGGCCTCGAGCGCGCTCGCGCGATCGGTGACGACCTCGTCCACGAACTTGGGATCGAGGAGGTGTGCGACGAAGTACGAGTAGTCGCCGGCATCAACGCGCTCGAGGGCCGTTCTGAGGGTGCCCTTGGGCGTGGCTTGCGGGTACAGCCGGACGCGGGCGGTAACGCCGTACCGCGGGTCGGGTTCTTTGGCGGGCTGCGCGTGGACCAGCGCGCCGATACTGAGCAGGACGACACCAGCGAGCGCAGTTCGCATCGGCAACCTCCGTAACGAGTTGCCCCACTCTACCCGGGTGCGTCGCAACGCTCCACCCCAAGCGGCAGAAGGGAAGAGCCGCGGATGAACGCAGATAAACGCGGATCAGACACGAAGAGATGGTGTTCAAGAACTACTCGCGGCGTCCTATTGTGAACTGGGGCACTTCGGAACTAATCCGTTTTGGGTCCGATCCGCGTTTATCTGCGTTCATCCGCGGCTCTTCCCTTTCCCCGCACGCAATACAATCGAAGTATGGCAGGCAACACATTCGGTAAACTGTTTCGCGTCACCACGTCGGGCGTCAGTCACGGCCCCGGGTACCTGTGCATTATTGACGGCTGCCCGGCCGGGTTGGAGCTGTCGGTTGACGACCTCCTGCCCGATCTGCTCCGGCGCCGGCCGGGTCAGAGCAAGCTCACAACGCAGCGCGACGAATCTGACACCCCGGAAATCTGGTCCGGCGTGTTTGGAGGCAAAACGGACGGCACGCCGATCGGCATCCTGTTCCGCAACGCCGACCAGCGCAGCGGTGATTACGGCGATATCAAGGACAAGTACCGGCCGGGCCACGCGGACTACACGTTCGATGCGAAGTACGGGTTCCGCGACTACCGCGGCGGCGGGCGGTCGAGCGCGCGCGAAACGGTGAGTCGCGTTGCGGCCGGGGCGGTCGCGAAGAAGATACTCGCGCTCTCGGGTATTGGCGTGCTCGGATACGTAAAGCAGGTCGGCGACGTGGTCGCGGACGTTCCCGATCCCACTACGGTAACGTTGGAGCAGATCGAAGCGACGCCCGTCCGGTGCCCCATCCCCGACACCGCGGCGAAAATGATCGCGCTGATCGATTCTGTTCGCATGGACCGCGACTCCATCGGCGGTGTATGTGAACTCGTCGCCACCGGCGTTCCGCCGGGCCTGGGCGAACCGGTCTTCGACAAGCTGAAGGCGGATTTGGGCAAGGCGCTGCTCTCGCTCCCCGCGGTGCTCGGCTTCGAGTACGGGGCCGGCTTCGCGGTGGCGAACATGCGCGGCAGCGCGAACAACGACGTGTTCGTCCCCGCGGAGGCGCACGAATCGCCCGTTGCACCGGACGCGGCCGACTGTAACACCGCAGTCTGGGAACCGCACCACGAGGCCCGCGCCCGAACCGAATCGAACCGTCACGGCGGGATGCTCGGCGGGATCTCCAGCGGGATGCCGATCGTGTGTCGCGTCGCGGTGAAGCCCACGAGCAGCATTCCCCGCTCCCAGCGCACGGTGACACGGGCCGGGGAGCCGACCGAAATTCTCGTGAAGGGCCGGCACGATCCCTGCCTGCTCCCGCGCTTCGTGCCGATGGGCGAAGCGATGATCGCGCTCGTGTTGGTCGATCACCTCTTGCGGAGCCGCGCGAGCCGACTTCCCGGTTAGTGGTCGTGACGGCACATCGGTTGCATGATTGTTGTTCGTTTCCCGCACGTCATTGAGCGGGAACGGACTCCGATCTTCCTCGCCCGAGGAGCAACCCGATGCAAACGATCAGCTCAATACTCTTTTTCGCCGCTACCGTCATCGTCGCCACCATGACGGAGCCACCCACTCCGGACAAGCCGCCGACAACTCCAGAGAAGCAAACTGCCGCTTCCCTGGAAGGCGGGTACACACTCGTCTCCGGTGAAAAAGACGGGAAACCGATTCCAGAAGCGGAGATTAAAGGGTCGATCGTCAAGTTCACCGGCGATACCGTTCTCGGTACCGACAAGGACAAGAAAGAGTTCTTCTCCGCGACCTACACACTTGACACGTCGAAGACCCCGTGGGTCATCACGATGAAGAGCAAGGAGCCCAAAGAATCGACCGCGACGGGGCTTATCAAGAAGGACGGCGACACGATTACGCTGATCTACGCGCTCCCGGGCGGCGAGATGCCAAAGGAGTTCATGACGCGGGAGAAACAGCACCTCTTCGTGCTGAAGAACACGGATAAGGGCGTGAAGGCGCCGAACAAGTTCACGAAAGAGTAAACGGCTCCGATTTCAAAACCCGGAATCTCCCCGGGCCATTGCTATTTGAGGTGCGCTGCCCCTACACTGCCATCGCCGTTGAAGGTAACGGCCACCTCGACTGACCTGTCGCCCGCTCTCGCGTCCGACGCTGCCATCGCCCCGACATTTCGCCCGGCACTCTCGCCCGACACGGAGGATTTCATGTCGATGTTCGTGCGCGCCGCACTGGTTGCGGTCCTGTCTCTGAACGTTCACGCAGTGGTAATTTCGGCCGAAAACGAGAAACCGAAGTTGGACGGCCAGCACCAAATCGTCGCCGGGGAGCGGAACGGCCAGGCGGTTGCTGAAGCTGATTTCAAGGGCGCAACGTTCCGGTTCACGGGCAACAAACTCACCGGATCAAATAAGGACGGCACCGAGTTCCTGGTCGCCGAGTTCACACTGGACTCGACCAAAAATCCGTGTGTGATCGTTATCAAGCCGACCGCCGGCAGTGACAAGGACAAAGAAATGCACGGGCTGATCGAGCGGAAGGACAACACCATCCGCATCATCTACACCGCGCCGGGCGGCGAGAAGCCGACCGAGTTCAAGACGAAAACCAACCAGGCGATGTACACGCTGAAGTGCGAAAAGTAGGAGTAACGAGTAGCAACGACGGGCCGCAGCATCGAATGCTGCGGCCCGCGTTCGTTGAGTGATTTACTCCGCGCCAGGGTATCAACGATACTTGTCTTAGCGCTCCCAGGGTTTGCGCGGGGCCGACTCTGCGCCCACGCTGTTCGAGATGGAATTCATCACGTCGTTGGTCACGTCTCGCCCGCCGTTCAAGTTAGAGACGGTTTCAAAAGGTCATGCGGCAGTCGGGCGCTTGCACCGAAACTTCCGTTGCCCCCGCAGCGGTCGTGTCACTAGCTCCTGCACCCGGTTACCGCCATTTGTTTAGGTATCGTGGTCACAGTAAGGGAAATCGCGAAACTGATCCACGGGCATTCTACCATCGGCCCCGCGGGCAC
This sequence comes from Gemmata palustris, assembly GCF_017939745.1. Lineage (NCBI taxonomy): Bacteria > Pseudomonadati > Planctomycetota > Planctomycetia > Gemmatales > Gemmataceae > Gemmata > Gemmata palustris. The sequence goes on from NZ_JAGKQQ010000001.1 coordinate 2,092,742, forward strand.
CCGGTGTGAACTCCGGGCACCGGAACGGGCATGCGGGGAGCAGTTCCACGGCGTTGGGTGTCGGAGAGCGTATGAACGAAGATGGCGCGTTCTTGGCGGCGATCAAAGCGGACCCGAGCGACGACACCACGCGCCTCGTGTTCGCCGACTGGCTGGACGAGCGCGGGCGGCGCGGTGGCGAATTTATCCGCGCCGAGTGCGCTCTCGCGGCCGAACCCTCCGGCTCTGCCAAGTGGCACGAGGCGCTCGCTCGATACCGACGGGCCGGCGAGGGCTTATCCGAGGAGTGGCGCGGAGCCATTGGCCGATATCCCTTGGCGCACTGGCTGGCGGCGTCGGCCCGGAGCGCGTGGGTACGATTAGAAAACTGGTGCCGCCAACACTACCCCGCGCTACTCGAAGCCCTCGCACCCGGCGCCACGGGCGAAGAGATCGAGGAACTCGAACGAGCGATCGGGCAGCCACTCCCGCCGGACGTGCGGGAATCGTTCGCGATCCACAACGGAAACAACAGTTTCATCTTCGGGTGCGAGCTGCAAACCACTCAAGGCGCCGCCCACGACTGGCAAATATGGCGGGACGTTGCGGGTCACAATGAGGAGTTTCGGGACCGGCACAAGTCATTCCCGGTGGGGGCGGTCGCGCTCGATTACACGAATGCCGGTTGGGTTCCTCTAACCCGGGACGCGGGCGGCAACCACATCGGAGTTGATCTCGCGCCCGGCCCCGCGGGCACGGTTGGGCAGGTCATCATCTTCGGACGGGACGAGGACCAGAAATGTGCATCGGCCTCCGGGTGGGCAGAGTTCCTCGCCGACTACGCGACCTTCTTGGAGTCCGGCGCGGCCGGTGAGTTCGACCCGAATTCCTCGGACCCGCTCGCATGGTATTCCAATGCCCTGGGTGACCGGCATCCCCATGATGTGCTGCGCAAATGGCGCATGGAAGGAAAGTGGCCGTGGCGCGCCCCGGAGCCGGGTGCGACCGCGCCGACGTCCTGAATCACTGCCGCGATCCAGGACCGCACGTGCGCTAGAGGCCGGGGCGTTGATCTCGTGCTCGGTTAAGGGCCGGGATTCGGCGGCCCCCTTGATGGCTTCTGTTCTTATTTTCACTACTGTTCTTGATATCGCTATTTTTATGTGAGTATAATGCCGCGAGGAAGCGGTGCGCGTTGTGCCGACCGGGATCGCGCGAGTGTAGTCCGCGAGCGGGAGCCGCTCCACACCAAGAATCGCACGCACACCGGGAGCCAACCGCTCGCGAAGCGAGCGGACTACCCTGACGAGCGGATTGCACTTGTGACCCGGGGCGGGCGGTTTGTGGCGCGAATGCTAGCCGGTATAAGGAGAAACTGTCGTTTCTCCCAAGCGAAATGAAGGCGCGTACCCCGCGGTCCCGAAATGTTAGCCGATGTTACCCGCGCGCCGGAACGCACGGGCGGCCGGGGCCGGTTCGGTTTCGGCCTTTCTCCGCGCCCTCTCGTGCCCTCTGCGGTGAAATACTCTCCACTGATGTGCCAGCGATTGAGTTTGCGGTGACGGACACGCCATTTGGCGGCCCGACCTCATAGAATTAAGGGGTGAAGACTCCAGGAGGGCGGGCCATCAGCAGCAGTTACAACCTCTCCCACTTGAAAGTGCTGGAGGCGGAGAGCATCCACATCATCCGCGAGGTCGCCGCCGAGTTCGAGCGGCCCGTGATGCTCTATTCGATCGGTAAAGATTCCGCCGTCATGCTGCGGCTGGCGCAGAAGGCGTTCCACCCCGGGCGCCTGCCGTTCCCGCTGCTGCACGTCGACACGACCTGGAAGTTCCGGGCGATGATCGAGTTCCGCGACCGGTTCTGCCGCGAGCAGAACCTCGACCTGAAGATCTGGATCAACCCCGAGGGGCAGGCCCAGAACATCAACCCGTTCGACCACGGCTCGAAGAAGCACACCGACGTCATGAAGACGGCGGGGCTAAAACAGGCGCTGAACCACTACCAGTTCGACGCCGCGTTCGGCGGCGCCCGGCGCGACGAGGAGAAGAGCCGGGCCAAGGAGCGCGTCTACAGTTTCCGCGACCGGCTGCACCAGTGGGACCCGAAGAACCAGCGGCCCGAGCTCTGGAACCTGTACAACTGCAAGGTGAATAAGGGCGAGAGCATCCGCGCGTTCCCGCTGAGCAACTGGACCGAGCTGGACGTCTGGCAGTACATCCACCTGGAAAACATCCCCATTGTTCCGCTCTACTTCGCCGACGTGCGCCCGGTCGTGGAGCGCGACGGCACACTCATCATGGTGGACGACGACCGCATGCGGCTGCGCCCCGGCGAGGTGCCGATGATGAAGCGCGTGCGGTTCCGCACCCTGGGGTGCTACCCGCTCACCGGGGCCATCGAGAGCACCGCGACGACCCTCCCAGAGATCATCGAGGAGATGCTCCTGGCCCGGAACTCCGAGCGCCAGGGCCGCATGATCGACCACGACGAGTCGGGCTCGATGGAGCAGAAGAAGCGCGAGGGGTATTTCTGAGCGGGGCGTGCGGGAACGCTGGTACAATGAGGGCGGAACCCGTTGAGAACCCAGCGAACCGCTTCACGGGAGCAGGAGAGCGCCATGAAGGTCACCAAGACGGCAGATGTCGATGCGGCCCTGCGGACGCTCGACGTCGACGAGCGGCGGAAGGTGATCTCGTGGTTCGACCACCTCGGGAATTGGGAGAACGACGAGCACCTGCGCGAGATGGCGAGGGCCACGATCTACAAGGACACCTACTTCCTGAATACGTCCGATGATATGAGGATCTTCTTCACCCTGAGCGAGGCGAACAGAGAGATCGTCATTATGGACCTGGCAAAGCCCTCCCGGTTAAAGATTGCCGGGGCCGCATCGGAGTGATCGACTGTGGCCCAGCAATTCACCAGCGTCACGTTCGATCCGAAGCAGTGTCGCACCGAAATCGATGAGTTCGGGGCCATGCTCCGGACCAAAACCGAGCTGTCAGAGAAGTACGACATCCAGCCGTTCTTCAAAAGCCGAATGCAGGCGTCCGCGTATATCGGTTCGTTCATGCGGAACATCGGCCCGGCCACACAAATCTGCTTTGAATACGGCTTCTTCGGTGACTACGCGGCCGACCTCGTTCTGGGCGACAAGGCGTACCGTCAGTTCTGCGTGATCGAGTTCGAGGACGGGCGGTTGCAGAGCATCTTCAAACCGTCACAGACCGGGAACGCGCGGGTGTGGAGCCCCCGGTTCGAGCACGGCTACTCGCAGATCATCGACTGGTACACGATGCTCGACGACCTGAAAAAGAGTGAGAGATTCAAACGGGATTTTGGGGACGGGCACATCCGGTTCTCGGCAATGCTTATCATCGGCCGGGACGCCGGGATCACGGACTCCTACGACCGGTTCCGGCTGAATTGGAGAGCCGACAAGGTCAGTGTCGATAGCAACAACGTGATCTGCGTGACGTTTGACGAACTTCACCGCCACATGGATCGGCAGCTGCGGTTGACCACGAACCACTGATGTTATTCCTTTGGGAACGCGAGAGAAAGCTCTGAGATGCAAGCTGTTGACCTGAGTCAGGAAGACATTCACGCCTACCTCGCCCGCCACCAGAAGAAAGAGCTGCTGCGGTTCCTCACCTGCGGCAGCGTCGACGACGGCAAGAGCACGCTCATCGGCCGGCTCCTGCACGACACCAAGATGATCTACGAGGACCAACTCGCCGCGGTGAAGCGCGACAGCGAGAAGGTGGGCACCACCGGGGCCGGCGAGATCGACCTCGCGCTGCTCACCGACGGCCTCAAGGCCGAGCGCGAGCAGGGCATCACCATCGACGTCGCGTACCGGTACTTCTCGACCGACCGGCGCAAGTTCATCATCGCCGACACCCCCGGCCACGAGCAGTACACGCGCAACATGGCCACCGGCGCCTCGACGTGCCAGCTCGCCATCATCCTCATCGACGCGCGCCACGGCGTGCAGACCCAGACGCGCCGGCACTCGTTCATCGTGTCGCTCCTGGGCATCCGCCACGTCGTCGTCGCGATCAACAAGATGGACCTCGTCGGGCACTCGCAGGAGGTCTTCGAGCGCATCAAGGACGACTACACTGGGTTCGTCGCCAAGCTCGGGCTGCCGGACATCACGTTCATCCCGATGTCCGCGCTGAAGGGCGACAACGTCGCGTCCAAGAGCGACGCGATGCCGTGGTACCACGGCCCGGCGCTGCTCGACCATCTGGAAACGGTCCACATCGCCAGCGACCGCAACCTGACCGACCTGCGGTTCCCGGTGCAGTACGTCGTGCGCCCGAACCTCGACTTCCGCGGGTTCGCCGGAACGGTGGCGTCCGGGATCTTGCGCAAGGGCGACGAGGTGATGGCGCTGCCGTCGGGCAAGCGCAGCCGGGTGAAGTCGATCGTGACCTACGACGGCGAACTGGACGAGGCGTTCGCGCCGCAGGCCGTGACCGTCACGCTGACCGACGAGGTGGACGTCAGCCGCGGCGACATGCTGGTGCGGCCCGACGGCCCGCCGCACGTCAGCGCCCAGATCGAGGCGATGGTGGTGTGGATGTCCGAGCAGCCGCTCGTGCCCGGCCGGACGTACACACTCAAGCACACCACGCGGCAGGTGTCGGCGGAGGTCGCGGCGTTCCGCTACGGCGTCGACGTCAACACCCTGGAGCACCGGGCCATCGCGCGGCTCGGGCTGAACGAGGTCGGGCACGTGCAGCTCGCCCTGACGCAACCACTGGCGTGCGACCCGTACCGCACCAACGCCGCGACCGGGGCGTTCATCCTCATCGACCGGCTGACGAACAACACGGTCGGCGCCGGCATGATCCTGGAGGCCGGCAGCGGCCGGGCGCCGGGCGACGTGTGGGGGGCGGAGCCGGCGGCCCGCCTCAAACTACGCCAGAGCCTCGTCGCACCCGCCGAGCGCGAGCAGCGCTACAAACACGTGCCGGTGACGGTGCTGCTGGTCGGGCTGACCGGGAGCGGCAAGAGCCGGATCGCCTACGGCCTGGAGCGCCGGCTGTGGGACGAGGGCCGCGCGGTGACGGTGCTGTACGGCCAGAACATGCGCCAGGGGCTGAACCGCGACCTCGGGTTCACGGCCGACGACCGCTCGGAGAACCTACGGCGCTCGGCCGAGGTCGCGAAGCTGATGAACGACGCGGGGGTGATTACGATCGCGGCGTTCGTGGCCCCGCACGACGCGGTGCGCGAGAAGGCGAAGCAGTTGATCGGGCGGGACCGCGTGCTGGAGGTGTACTGCACGGCCCCGATGGAGGTGCTGCGTGCGCGCGACCAGAGCGGCGCGTACCGGCTCGCCGACGAGGGCAAGATCGCGCAGATGCCGGGCGTGACGGCGGCGTTCGAGGAGCCGAAGGCGCCCGACCTCGTGCTGCAAACCGACCAAACCAATGTCGAGGAAAGCGTCGAGCGCATCGTCGCGCTGATGAAGTCGAAGGGTTACCTGCACTAGAAGCGCCGACTGACCTACTCAATCGGTGCGCAACTCGGAGCCAACGGGGACGACCGGACGCTGAAACGGCAATTTCGGAACGCGATTGCTCACTATATGAGTACACGCCCGGTCTTTACCCCCCGCACCCGGTGGGGCTCTTGTCCCCGCCCTCGCCGCTGACGGCGTCCGCCATCACGCGGAGCTGAATGACGCTCCGCTCCTGTTCCTTCTCCAGGTACGCGCGGCCCTTCTTTACGTTGACGTGGTCCCACGGGAGCTTCTCGCCGATCGGCCGCTGCCGCGAGCGGTAGAAGTCCACGTCGATTCCCAGGTCCGCGAACGACTTCCACCAAATGTCCGGGCGGAAGCACTCCTTCCAGCCGTCGAAGCGCGCGCCGCGCTTCCAGGCCTCGTGGAGCCCGGGCGCCACGCGCCGGTCGCCGCGCGTGAGGATGCCTTCGAGGAGGCTCGTCTCGATGTCGTGCTGCTTGATCTTCACCCACTTGTTCCGCTTCTGGCGGTGCAGGTAGTCGCCGGCCCAGCGGAAGTAGTCGCGCGTCTGCATCCCGTTCCACTGGTAGGGCGTGTGCGGCTTCGGGATGAAGTTGGACACGCTCGCGGTCACTTCCTTGTAGCGCCCGGTCGCCTGCTTCCCGACCTCGCTGATCGCCTCCGCGAGTTCCACGATGCCGTCCAGGTCCACCGAGCGCTCGCCCGGCAGTCCGCACAGGAAGTAGAGCTTCACGTGCGACATGCCCGCCTTGAACGCTTCGCGACAGCCTTCGATGAGGTCGTCGTTCTTGATCGGCTTGCGGATCTGCGTCCGCATGTCGTCGCGTGCGACTTCGGGCGCGAGCGTCAGCCCGGCCCGGCGCCACCCCTGCATCAGTTGGGGGACGCTACGGAGTTGGTGGTTCACTCGCAGGCTCGGCAAAGAAACGTTGACCCCGAGCGGCCCGAACACCTCGTGCATCCGCTTGACCAGCTCCTCGAAGTGCGGGTAGTCGCTGCTCGAGAGCGACAGCAGGCTGATTTCGTTCATCCCGGTATTGCGGTAGCTGTCGAGCGCGGCCTGAACGATGGTCTCGACCGAGCGCACCCGGAGCGGGCGCTTGATGACCGTGGACTGGCAGAACCGGCACTGCCACGGGCACCCGCGCATGATCTCGATCGCGATGCGGTCGTGGGGCGTCTGCACGAACGACACGACCGGCTTCGTCGGGAGCGGGATCGCGTCGAGGTCCTGGTTGATCGTGCAGCTCTCGATTTGCGCCGGCACGTCGCTCCGGGTGCGGTTGACGGTCGCGATGGTGCCGTCCGCGTGGTAGTCGAACACGTAGAACGCGGGCGCGTAGGCCCACTTCGTACTGCCGACCAGTTCGGCCAGCATTTCCATCCGGCGCTTGTGCGTCAGATCCCCTTCACGAATCGCGACCTCTTTCAGCGCCATCCACTTTTCCATCACCCAGGGCAGTGATTCTTCGCCGTCGCCGATGATGAAAAGATCCACGAACGGCGCGAGGAGTTCCGGGTTCTGCGCGCCCGGGCCACCCGCGATCACGAGCGGGTCCGTCACCATCCGCTCGTTGCTGAACATCGGAACGCCGCCGAGGTCGATCATCGTGAGCAGGTTCGTGTAGCACACCTCGTACTGGAGGCTGAACCCGATCACGTCGAACTCGTACAGCGGCGTGAAGGTCTCGAGCCCGTACATGGGCAGTCGGTTGCGGCGCAGTTCGCCCTCGAAGTCCATCCACGGCGCGAACGCCCGCTCGCAGGCCCACTGCGGGTCGTTGTTCATGATCGTGTAGAGCACCTGGAACCCGTGGTGGCTCATCCCGAGCGTGTAGGCGTCCGGGAAGCACAGACACAGTTTTCCGCGCACCTGGCGGTGATCTTTCGCAACGGAATGGAGTTCGCCGCCGGAGTACTGAGCGGGCGTTTTCACGCGCGGCAAAACCCGCATGACGGCTTCACGAACGGCGGTGTTCAGCATGGGACGGCTCTCGCGGTCGGCGCAACTGGGGACGCAGCGATTATACCAGCCGGGAGCGAGAAAGCCCCGGGCTCTGCGGGGCTTTCGGTGCAGTATGGATGTGCATTCAAAACTTGGCGCGGGCAAACTCTTCGAGCCACCCGGCGGCGACTTCCAGCCCGTTCTCTCCCCGCGCCTTGGCCGCGACCTCCGCGCACCGAGCACGCACGGCCGGGGTCACGAGTCGAGCCAGCGCGCGGGCCATGTGACCAGAGGTCCGTTGCCGCGATCCGAGAGACGCACCCACTCCCAATCGCGCAACCCGAGCCGCGTTGTCGGGTTGATCCCACGCCAACGGAAGTACGAGTTGTGGACACCCCGACTCCAGTGCGGCGGCAGTCGTTCCAATTCCGCCGTGGTGAACCACCGCCCCGCACAGCGGAAGCAGCGCCCGGAACGGGGCGAACCCGCAGTGACGGATCGTGGGCGGCAATCGGGCGGGGAGCTGTTCCGGGTATTTCGTCAGGAGCAGTCCGCGTGCGCCGAGGGATTCGCACGCAGCAACCGCAGTGCGAAAGAACCCGCGCGCGCGCGTCATCCCCGTTCCCAGCGTGAACGCGACCGGCGGCGAACCGGCCGTGCAGAACGCCCGGACGCCGTCGGGCAGGTCGTTCCGCGTGCCATCGAACCGGCCGAACCCGGCGAGCCGGAGTTGAGGGGGCCAATCCGGTTGCGGTTCCGCGTACCAGTTCGGGAACAGCCCGATCACGAGATCCGGCGACCACCACCAGCGGAACAGGCGCCGAACAGGAGCTAATTTGAGCGTGGCTCGAACCGAATTGAGTGATCGGGCGACGAGCCAGTACCCTGCGACGTCGAGTGCCAACCAGTACAGCTCCCGCAGCGGTCGGGGAAACCACGACGGGATCGTCAGCCCGCCGGTCATTTTGGGCGGCGCGGTGCTGCTCGGCACCAGCCCGGGTTGGAGGAGCAGAGATGCGGTCGGGCACCGCACTTTCTCTTGAACGAGCCGGCCGGCCAGAAGCCCGGGATTGGTGACGAGGACGGTTCCCGGCTCGCGTGCGAGATCGGCCAGCAGTTCGTACTGGCGGGGAATCATCGGGGCGCCCCACCGGGCCATCATCCGACCACTGCGGAGCGGGTGAAAGAGGTCGGGATGGGCGAGCATCCGGCCGACTTCCGCGGTCGTCACGAGGGACGCGAACGCGAGCCCGAGCGCCTCCGCCCGGGCGCGATACGTTTCGGGCGCGGCCAGAGTGACCCGGTGCCCGCGTTCGCGCAGAACCGACCCGAGCCCGAGGTGCGGGAACACGTCCCCGTCGGTACCCACTGTGGCGAGGATAACGTGCATGCGGCCGCTCTCGTTGGGGCGCTTCGTGCCTCCACAAACAAGACGCCTCGCAGCAACGGCCAACTCACTGCTGCCGACGCGATACCAACGAGGATGTTGATCGTGTGGGATCTGGAGTTCGGAGTGTGGTCCGCTCGCTCCGCGAGCGGTTCACCCCACCAACTGGACCACTCAACCCAACACATCGGGCCGAAGCACCGCTCGCGGAGCGAGCGGACCACACTCACGAGCACAACCACGCGGAATCACTGACACCATCCACATGAGCGGCTCGTTCTGCACGCTACGAGAGTGATTCCGAGAAGAATGAGCGCCGGAGAAATGTTGGTCGCGTCGGGTTCTACTTCTGGACCTGGGGCGCGGAAGGCTCACGGCACCGCTGGGGTGCGATGCCCCTAAAAAATGAGTACAGGATCGGGACCGCGGTCGGCGCGGTCGGCCCGGTCCTGGGGGCGAGCACCCCTGCGGTGCTGGAACAGCCGTTCCCCGCGCAGCAGTGCTCGGAACGTTCTCGGGCGACGCAACATCGCCCGGTGCTGCAAAGCAGCGAGCTAGACCCCGACGCGACACAACAGCGATAAACTACCCCGGGACCGACTCGCGTGCAATCGGGGGAGCACATGCCGGACGCAGAAACCGTGATCGAACAGACGCGCCGGTGGATTTCGGACGTGGTGATCGGACTGAACCTGTGCCCGTTCGCCCGGCGCGTGTTCGATGGCGGGCTGATCCGGTTCTCGGTCACCGACGCGGTTAACGGGGAAGCGCTCCGAACCGCTCTGGCCCTCGAACTCAAGTCCCTTGCCGATACTCCCGCCGAACAGATCGAAACCGCGATTCTGATTCACCCGCACGCACTCGGCGACTTCCTCGATTACAACGATTTCGTTGTCGAAACCGAATCCCTGCTCGAGGAACTCGAGCTGACCGGCGTGATCCAAATCGCGGGGTTCCACCCGCACTATCAGTTCGGTGGGACGCGCCCGGACGACGTGGAGAACTACACCAACCGGTCGCCGTTCCCCATGCTGCACCTGCTGCGCGAGGACAGCGTTACCGCCGTAAACGACGACCCGGAACAGCTCCTCGAGATCCCGCGGCGGAACATCGAAACGCTCCGCCGGCTGGGGCGCGCCCGCCTCCAAAAAATGCTCGGTCGCATAACAACCTGACCATCAAGTGATGGCGAGTGGTTCCCGATCGCCCCGACCATACGATAGCCGGACTCACCCCCGCTCGCAGGAGTTCGCGCGCCCATGCTCAACGACGTGTTCTACGGGTCCGTTGAGGGCGGGTGGGTGTACCCGCTGGTCAACGGGGACGCCGACTGGCCGGTGCAGATGGGGGTGGCACTGTCCGTCGCGGCCGCGGCGCTCGTGTGGGTCTCGTACCGGTTCGTGGAGCGGTGGCCCCTCGCCGTCATTGGCGCGTGGCTCGTATTCGGGACCGGCGCGCAACTGGTCATGCGCACCCTCGCGCCGTTCCCGGACACGCACGTGGTGGGCAGCCCGACGGACTATTTCAACAACGAGGCCCGGAACTACCCGCCGGGCAAGTTCCTCCGCGACTTTCGGGAACTCGCCCCGCACCTGCACTTCCACGCCCGCGCGAACATGGCCGGGAAGGTGCTGTTCTACCACGTGATCCGGGCCGTTTGGGACACGCCCCCGGGCCTGCTCGTTCTCATTATTGGCGCGTCGAACCTCGGCGCGGTCCTTGCCTACGCGATCGCGCGCGAGTTGTTCCGGGACCGGTGCGCCGGGCTCGCGGCGCTGGCGCTGTACCTGTTCCTGCCGTCGAAACTGTTCTTCCTCCCGCTGCTGAATTCCGTCACGCCGGTGTTCATCCTGTTCGCCCTCTGGTTGTTCCTTCGCTACCTTGCGGACCGGCACCCGGGCTGGTTGATCGCGACCGGAACCGCGCTGTACGCACTGGTCCTGTTTGAACCGCTCCCTCTGGTCACCGGGCTGACGTTCCTCGCGCTTATTGGTCGGGCCTGGACCCAGCGCGCGATCGGCGCGCCACACGTGCTCGCGATCTTCACCCTGATTCCGCTCGCGTTCTTCGCGACGAACCTCGCTGTGGCACAACTCTTCGGGTACGAGATCGTGAGCGCGTTTCTGTTCGCCCTGCGCGACGCGACGGAGTTCAACATCGCGGAGAACCGCCCCTACTGGGTGTGGCTCGTCTACAACCTGATCGAAACGCTCTCGAATACGGGGGTTCTCACCTCCGCGCTCGTGCTGGGAATCGCCGGCACTGGCGCGTACCGGATGGCGCGGGCGCTCGGGGCCGAAGGGTGGAGCGGGCCGAGGGCGGTCGCGTGCGAGCCCGGGGTGTGCCTGGCGCTCAGCGTTTTGACGTGTCTCGCGGCCGTTGATGTGATGGGCGTGAACCGGGGCGAAACGGTTCGGCTGTGGATTTTTCTGGGGGCGTTCCTGCTCCTACCGGGCGCCGGTTTCTGTGCCCGGCGCCCGGTAGCGTTGATGATCCTGCTAACCGGGTCGATCGTGCAAGCGTGCGTCGGGCTGGGCACCCGCGGGTTCATTATGCCCGGTTGACCCGGTCTACTTCTTGAACATCGAGTGGTTCGGATCTCCGCGGCTCAGGAGGTACGCGAGCATGTCGAGCACCTCGCGCTCGTTCAGCTCGTTCAACAGCTTCTCGGGCATGAGCGAAATGTTGGACGCCTTGACGCTCGCGACGTCCTCCTTCTTCAGTTCCAGAACCTTCGACGAGTTTTCGGGGTCGAGGACGACGGTGTACTTGCCGCCCGCATCATTCACGATCTTGCCCGTGATGGTCTTGTCGTCGGTGGTCTGAATCACCGACGCCTTGTACTGGTCCGAAATCACCTTGCTCGGCTCGGTGATCGATTCGACCAGGTCTTTCAGACCGAACCGCCCCGCGACCTGCGACAGATCGGGACCGGTCGCACCGCCCTCGCCGCCGAAGCGGTGGCACACCACGCACCGCGCCGCGGCGAACGCCCGCGCGCCGTTCTTGAAGTCGCGCCCGCTCTTGAGTTTGTCTCCGAGCGCAACGATGTCCGTGGTCGCCCACGCCCGACCGGGGCCGATCGGCTTGGGGAGCGCGGGCACCTTGTACGCGGGGCGCAGCCCGCCCGCCTCGATCGCGAGCCGGTCGCTGTCGGTCGCGTTGGTGAACGCATCTTTCTCGATGTTCGTGAGGAAGCCCTGGTAGCTCGCGCCGCCCGCCTTCGTGCGAGCTTCGGCGAGGAAGCCGTAATACGTCTTCCACCGGTCCATGTTCCAGCCCACGGTCGCATTACGGAGCGTGAACAGGTAGGAAAGTTTTTGCTGATCCGGGGCGTTCTTCAGCATGTTCGCGACCGTACCGCCGTACCCGCGGTTGCGGAGCAGTACCTCGTCCAGCCCCTCCTGCGTGAGCGGCTTCGACGGCTTCTTCAGTTCCGCGCAGATCTTCTCAACGATGGTCGGTGACTTCAGGTAGACGAGCAGTTGGGCCATTTCGCGATTCAAAGTGTCGTCCGGAGACGGGAAGGCCCTATCGAACCGCTGCGAAAGCCGCTCCGCAGTGGCCTTATCCGGTTCACCCGTCCGAAGGAACACGAGCGAGTAAACCCGGCTGAGGTCCACCAACTGCCCCAGAGAAAGCCCGTTGCCCGGTTCCTTGATCCCGACGAACACTCGATCCAGGGTTTCGAGCAGTTTCGGCTGGAGAGCCTTGTCGCCCTGGCGCGCCAGAGCGACAACACCGTTGAGAATCGCCCCCCGATCCTTCTCCGCAAGCACTTTGTCCTGCCAAAACTTCACCGGTTGGTGTTCGAGCGCGACGCGAGCCGCGTAGCGGATGAAGCGGTCCTCGTTTTTCAGGTGCGGGTAGAGGAACTCCACAGCCTTCGCCGGGTCATCGGCGAGCTTGTGATACTCCTCGATCTGCTTCAGCAACTTTAGTTCGGCCGTCGGCGCTGCTTTGTATTCCACTTTCTCGGTCGGCTCCTTGCCCACATACGTCACGCGGAACAGTTCGCTCTGCGTCCCGCGCCCGCCGATGGTGAAATACATCGCCCCGTCGATCGGGTTAATGACGACGTCCGTCAGTGGGAGCGGCGTGCGGCTCAGGAACTCTTCCTTCGTAGCCTTGTAGGTCGCCCCGTTTAGTTCGGTGTGAATCGCGTACATCGTGCCGAACGTCCAGTCGCAGATGAACAGCGCCTTCTGGTACTTCGCGGGAAACTTCGCCCCGTACCCGAATTCGACGCCGACCGGCGACCCCGGCCCGATGTCCACCATTGCGGGCAGCGAATCGATGTAGTACGCGGGCCACTTACCGGTCCCGCTGCGCCAGCCGAGTTCGCTGCCACTCGTCGCGTGGTTCACCCGCGTCGGGCGGTACCACGGCATCCCCAGATCCCACTCCATGTCCGCGTCGTAGACGAACATCTCGCCGTTCGCGTTGAACGCGAAGTCGTAGGGGTTCCGGTAACCGCTCGTAAAGATCTCCCAGGTCTTGCCGTCGAAATCCGTCTTCGCAACGTACCCGCCCGGAGCCAGGATACCGCGTGCGTGCCCGTTCGCGTCCCACTGGCGCGGAAGAATGTGGTCCTCGCTCCAGTTCTTCGGCACGCGGCTGTGATTGAAATTTTCCGGCGGCTGCGTGTGGTTCCCGCAGATGACGTACAGCGACTTGCCGTCCGGCGCGAGGCGCACCGCGTGCGGCCCGTGTTCGCCGCCGCCCTGGATCGCCTTCAGCTTCTCGACCTTATCGAGTTGGTCGTTGTTCTCTGAAGACGTGACGCGGTACAGCCCGCTCCCGGGGCCGCCGTTACACACAACGAACAGCGCCCCCTTGTGCCACAACAGCCCCTGCGCCGCGGTGACCTTCGCGGGGATCTTCTCGACCCTTGTTTCTTCTTCCGTGCCCACTTTTCCGGGCGTGATGCGGTACAGCCCCTGTCCGCCCTGGTCGCTCGCGATCAGCCGGCCCTTGTCGTCTGCGGTGAGGCACACCCACGAACCGAGCGTGTCCTGCGGGACCGTGAACAGCTTCTCGACCTTGAAGCCGGGGAGCGCGACGAACGTGTTCGCGGGCACCTTCGAGCCGGGTTGCGCGCCCGTACTCGCATCAAACACCTTGCCCCACGGCCCGTCGCCGTAGGTACCGATCTTCTTGACCGGCTTGTTCTCCTTCGTCTTGCTCCCCTCCACGCTACACGTCCACGATTCGTCGGTGACGATGTACGCCGGCGCGCCCTTTTCGGGCACCAGAACCAACTTGAGCACGAAGCCCGCGGCGCCGCCCTCGTTGCCCGCGCGGGCGTCGATGACGTTCCCCGTCTCTTTCAGCAACTTGGTGACGTCGACCTCGACCGGTTCCTGCCACTCGTTCGACGACGCGACCTGCTTCTGGTTGACGTACAGCGTGACGCGGTTGTCGCACGTCGCGACGAGGCGCGCGGCCTTGATGCCCTTCGCATCAAACGTTTTCTCGATGCGGTAGTCCTTTTTCGCGTCCGCGCCCCACACCCACAACGGGGTCGGGCCGTCGGCGAACCGCTTCGACCAGTCGACCGTCGCCACCTCGACCTTCGGTGGCAGCGGGGTCGCGCCGCGCTCGACCGTCGGAGCGGTGACCGGTTTCTGCGCCTTGGCGTCGTCTGCACTTGCAGACGAACAGAGTGTTGAGGCAACGAGTGCGAGTGCCGTAATACGCATACAAACACAGGTAGGGGTTGGGGGCGAACGAGCTTTTGCGGGCGGTGGGGTTGTCGAGCGAACGGGTGGCGGCGAGTTTACCCACGATTCACGGCCGTGATACGTGACTCGCGGGGCGGGCGAGTCGTGACCCGCGGCCCTTGCGGGCCGGGCTCACTATGCCAGGATCTCTTTCACGACCTTACCGTGAACGTCGGTGAGACGGTAGTCGCGCCCCTGGAAGCGGAACGTCAACTTCGTGTGGTCGAAACCGAGGCAGTGCATGAGTGTGGCTTGCAGGTCGTGGACGTGGACCAGGTCCTTTGCGACCTTGAAGCCGAGGTCGTCGCTCTCGCCGTGGGTGTGCCCCGCCTTGATCCCGCCGCCCGCGAGCATGAGCGAGAAGCTGTCCGGGTAGTGGTCGCGGCCCAGAATCTTACCCTCCGCGGTGCGGCCCTCGCGGAACGGCGTGCGCCCGAACTCGCCGCCCCAGACCACGAGCGTGTCTTTCAAGAGGTCGCGGTTCTTCAAGTCCTTGATGAGCGCCGCGACCGATTGCGCGGTGGTGGTGCCCTTCCGCGTCAGGCCGTCGCGGATGTCTTCGTTCGCGTTGGTCCCGTGGAAGTCCCAGCCCCAATCG
The DNA here is from genome assembly GCF_017939745.1 of Gemmata palustris. NCBI lineage: Bacteria > Pseudomonadati > Planctomycetota > Planctomycetia > Gemmatales > Gemmataceae > Gemmata > Gemmata palustris. The sequence goes on from NZ_JAGKQQ010000001.1 coordinate 2,107,880, forward strand.
AAGAGCTGAACGTACCGCACGCCCTGCTCGATGAGGCGCCGGGCGAGCAGGCAGTTGTTCGCGAAGCTCCCCGCGCCCGGCTTCGCGCCGTAGGAGTCGAGTACCTTCGCCGGCTCCTTGGAAATGTCCATCACCTCGGACGCCGAGAGCTGCATCCGGAACGCGAGTTCGTACTGCGCGATGCGCGTCCGCGTTTCGGGATGGCCGAGTTCTTTTTCTTGCAACTCGTTGAGGTCTTTCATCGCGTCGAGGCCGAGCCGGCGCGTGTCGCGGTCGAGGCCGGGCGGGTCGCTGAGGTACAGGACTGGCTCGCCCTTGCTGCGGCACTGCACGCCCTGAAACACGCTCGGCAGGAACCCGCTCCCCCAACAGCCCTGCCCGCCGCTCGGCTGCACGCCGTTGGAGATCAGCACGACGAAGCCGGGCAGGTTCTCGCTCTCGTTGCCGAGGCCGTAACACGTCCACGCGCCGAGGCTGGGCCGCCCCTGCCGCGCAAAGCCGGTATAGAGCAACAGTTCCGCGGGGGCGTGGTTGAACTCGTCCGTCTTCATCGAGCGGATCACGGTCACGTCGTCCGCGACCTCGTGCAGCGGCTTGATCGCGTCCGACATCCAGACCCCGGCCTTGCCGTGCTGGTTGAACGGCTGCCGCGTGCCGAGGAGCTTGGGCACGCCCGCCGTGAACGCGAACCGCTTGCCCTTCAGGTACTCGTCTGGGCAGTTCTGACCGTCGTGCTTCTGGAGTTCCGGCTTGTAATCGAAGATGTCCAGGTGCGGCGGCGCGCCCGACATGTGCAGGTAAATGACCCGCTTCGCCGTGCCCGGGAAGTGCGGCTTCTTCGGCGCGAGCGGGTTCTCGATCTTCGGCCCATCGGCGCGGGCGCCCCCCATCAGCGACGACAGCGCGAGCCCCCCTAAACCCATCGAGGAGGTTTGCAGGAAGTTCCGGCGAGTAACGGCCTGAAGGCGTTCGAGTGCGGGGTGCATGCGTCCCGTCCTGATATTCAGAAACTTGGTGGGCACGAAGTATCCGGGAGCGAGGCCCGGAGCACCGACATCAGCGTTTCATCAGCATTTCGTCGAGGTTCATGACGACGTTGACGACCACGGTCCACGCCGCGGCGTCGGTCACCCCCACGCCCTTCGGGAGCGGGCCGAGCGGGTTCGTCGCGAACTGCGTCGCCTTCGCCGCGTCCTTCGCGAACTTCGCCTCGGCCGCTTCGTAGAGCGTCACGAGGCGCTCGACTTCGGCCTCGCTCGGTGCTCGAACGAGACACGCCCGGAACGCGAACGCGGCCTTCTCCGCGGTAGTCTTCCCGCCCTTCTCAATGGTTCGGCGCGCGAGTGCTTGTGCGGCTTCCGTATACACCGGGTCGTTCATCAGCACGAGGGCCTGGAGCGGCGTGTTCGTGCGCGCCCGGCGCACGATGCAGATGTCGCGGTTGGGCGCGTCGAACGTGGACATCGAGGGGTACGGGTTCGATCGGCGCCACTGCGTGTAAAGCCCGCGCCGGTACTTGTCCTCGCCCGTACTCGTCTGCCAGTCGATCGAGCCACCGAACGCGGCCGTCACGCCGAGGTTCGGTTGCTGCGGTCGGACCGAGGGACCGAGCGTTTTGGCACTGAGCAGCCCGGCCGCGAAGAGCGCCTGGTCGCGGATCATTTCGGCCGAGAGCCGGACGCGCGGCCCACGCGCGAGCAGCCGGTTTTCGGGGTCGCGCTCGAACAACTCGGGCGACACCTTCGCCGACTGGCGGTACGCGGTGGACATCACAATGAGTTTGAGGAACTGCTTCACGTCCCACTTCTGAGCGACCAGTTCCGTCGCGAGCCAGTCGAGCAGTTCCGGGTGACTCGGCTGCTCGCCCTGTGCGCCGAACTCTTCGCTCGTGCGGACGATCCCGGTGCCGAAGATTTGCTCCCAGAACTTATTGGCGATCACGCGAGCGGTCAGCGGGTTCTCGGCACTCACGAGCCACTTCGCGAACTCCAGGCGCGTGCGCGGCGCTTTCTCGGGAAGCGCGTGAAGTGCGGCCGGCGTACCCTCCGTCACCTCGTCGCCCAGATCCATGAAGTTCCCGCGGAACTGCAACTTCGTCTTCCGGCGTGCTGTGCCGGTCAGTTCCTTCATGACCGGCACGGTCGTGAGCGGCTTCACCGCGGCGAGGTCATTCTTCAGCGCCACGAGTTTGTCGCGCTCGGGCTTCATCTCGTCGGGCTTTTTGCCCTTCAGCGCCGCGTCGAGGTCCGCGACTTGTTTTTCGAGTGCGGACTTCTTGGCGAGTAACTCATCGGTCCAGAACGGCAGGATGGGGGTTTCGTCCACCCGGTCCGCGTCCTCGGTGTTGTTGAAGAACGCGAGCGACCGAAAGTACTCGATCTGCGTAATGGGGTCGTACTTGTGCGTGTGGCACTGCGCGCACGCCATTGATGTGCCCATCCACACCATGAACGTCGTGTTCACCCGGTCCACCACCGCGGCGTTGCGGAACTCCTCGTCGCTCGTCCCGCCCTCGTTGTTGGTCATCGTGTTCCGGTGGAACGCGGTCGCGACCAGTTGCTCCGTCGTGGGGTTCGGGAGCATGTCCCCCGCGATCTGCTCGACCGTGAACTGATCGAACGGCTTGTTCGCGTTGAAGCTCTGAATCACGTAATCGCGGTACTTCCAGATGGTGCGCAGTGGGTCGTCGGCGTACCCGGCGGAGTCCGCGTAGCGGGCGAGGTCGAGCCACATCCGCCCCCAGTGCTCCCCGAACGCGGGCTTCGCGAGCTGCTTATCAACGAACTTCTCGTAGGCGCGGGGCGTTTTGTCGCTCACGAACGCTTCGACTTCTTCGGCCGAAGGCGGCAGCCCCGTCAAATCGAGTGCGACGCGACGGGCGAGGGTGTACCGGTCCGCTTCGGGCATCGGCGACAGTTTCTCGGCCTGGAGCCGCGCGAAGAGAAAATTGTCGATCGCGTTGGTCGTCGGGAACTTGGTCTTCGGCGCGTCCGGGCGCACGGGCTTCGCGTAGGCCCAGTGCTGCGAATACGTTGCGCCGTCCTTCACCCATTGTTTGAGGATCTCCACCTCGCGCGGCGTCAGCTTCTTACCGGTCTTGGCCGGCGGCATGACGCTGGCGTCGTCCGGACTGGCTGTGAGCCGGGTAATCAGTTCGCTCGCGTCCGGCTTACCGGGTACAACGGCTGCGGCAACGGCCCCTTCACGGGTGTCGAGGCGCAGTTTCGCTTTGCGCACTTTCTCGTCGGGACCGTGGCACGCGAAGCAGTGGTTCGACAGAATGGGCCGCACGTCGCGGCTGAAATCGATCTTGGCGGGCACGGGTTGCGCGCCCGCACGGGCCGAAAACAGTGCGAGTACGGCGAGTGACAAACCGAGCGGGCCGCTGTGGAGACGCACGGGCACCCTCAAAGAGAGTAACGTGGCTGGAACGGACCCGGGAAGGTCCGTCGGTAGGCAGTGGCGTCAGTGTACTCGACGGGAGCGCACGAGGGGAGAAAAAACGGCGATCCGAATCATCAAGATTGCGACGACGGGCTCGGGGTCCAGCTCGGGCGGAACGACTCTTCTTTGTGGCGCGCCTTGTGGAACGCTTCGGCGAGGAACAGCAGTGACGCGCACCGGGCGCGGAACGCGGCGGCGGAGTCGCTCTGGCCCGCCGCGACTTTGGCCGCCTCCGCGAGCTTCGCGTGGGCGTCCAAATCGACCGGAATCCCCTGAGCGCGCATGCTCTCCAGGAGGGACGCTTCCGCTCGCGCGAAGCGCTCCGCGAGTTCCTGCGTCGCGCGGCAATCGTACTTTTTGTAGACGTTCAGCTCGCGCGGCGCGGTGTCCGCAGCGATCTCGACCGCGCTGACCGGTTCCTCTTTCTGGGTGTGCTGGAACAGGCCGAACAGTCCGGCGAGGATCAGCCCCGCGGCGAGCATGAAGAGGATCGTCGCGCCGGGCACGGCCCCGACCTGCATCAGCAGCGAGAGCAGCGCGAGGACGACGCCCCCGCCGAGGACCGTGAAGGCCCACGGCACCCGCTTGCTCCACGCCGCCCACAGCCGGGCGAAAATACCGGTTTTGGCGGCCTTCGTGCCGGCGTCCTTCTCGTGCCCGTCGGGGACCTGAACGATCATCACGGTGATGTTGTCCGGTCCGCCGCGCAGGTTCGCGAGTTGAACCAGGAACCGGGCCGCGTCGTCGGGCTTCATCGCGGTCACGACCGCGCCGACCTCCTGGGGCGTGACCACCCCCGTGAGGCCGTCACTGCAGAGGAGGAAGGCGTCCCCGGGTTCGACCGGGTGCGGCCCCTCGATGTCGACCTCGACTTCCGGGTCCGGGCCGAGCGAGCGGATGATGACGTTCTTTTTGAAGTCCCCGAGCTCGTCGGGGTCCACGCCCTGGCGCCGGGCGATCTCCCACACCCAGGAGTGGTCGAACGTGAGCTGCTCCGCCTGCCCCTTCCGGATACGGTACGCGCGACTGTCGCCGACGTGCCCGACCCACGCCCCTTCGGGCCGGATCACGAGCGCGGTGCTCGTGGTGCCGAGCCCGCGGAACTCCGGGTTCTGCTGGCCGATCGCGTAGATCCCGGCGTTCGCTTCCTGGAAGGCGCGCCGGATCGCGGGAATGATCCCGTCGCGTGCGTGCTTGGAATAAAGGAAGGGAATGTCGCGGGCGGCCTTCGCGCTGGCCTTTTCGCCCACCGCGTGACCGCCCATGCCGTCGGCGACGACGAAAACGTGCCCCTGCGCCGCGAACCCGGCCGCGTCCACGGCGGGTTGCGCGGCACACGCGTCCTGGTTGTGGCTGCGCTTCACGCCCACATCGGTCAGGGCGGCGAATCGCACCGGTTCAAACGCCGACACGGATCACCTCATAACTCGTCTTCAACTATCCTACGCCATCGGCGCGCACAATGCTGCCGCACCAGCGGAAATAACTGTCGAGTGGGCGAGGGCGGGTGGCGTTGACCGGTGCGCCCGTCCCTGGTATGCGGGCGCCTCATTAAATGCAACACCGTTAGTGCCGCAGGGGAACCGGGATGACGACGGGGCGAACCGTGCGACTGGCGGCGGTGCTGGCCGGGCTGACCGCCGCGGGGTGCGTGGACCGCCGGTTCGTGATCGAATCGAACGTGCCCAACGCCCAAGTATACATCGACAACAAGTCGATCGGGGCGGCCCCCGCCCACGCCCCCTACGAGTACTACGGCTACTACACGATCAAAGTCGTTCAACCCGGTTACGAGACGATCGAGGAGCGCGTCCACGTCCGGGCGCCGTGGTACGCCTACCCGCCGATCGACTTCCTCGCCGAGGTCGTCTGGCCGTTCCACATCCGCGACACGCGCCGCTACTACTTCAAACTCACCGAAGCGACCCAGGCGCGCGGGGACGACATTCTGATGAAGGCCGAGGAGCTCCGGCAGCGGGGTATGACGCTCCCACAAGCCGAGCGCCCCGCCGAACCCCGGCCCCCGAAGCCCAAGCCGGCGGCGCTCCCACCGGGTGCGCCCGTGCCGGACGCGGTCCCGAGTGTCGTGCCGAGCGTCACCCCTTAAAGCCAGCGACCCGCCCCGCGAAACGTTACCGCAGGGTGGACGCGATCTGGATGAACCGCGCCTCGAACACCCCGCGCTTCGCCAGCTCGCACCAGCAGTGAACGACGACGATCTTCTCGCCGATGCGCGCCGCCGACACCACGAGAAGGCGCGATTCCGACGAGGCGACCACGACCTTGGGGTCGGCCGGGTCCACCACTTTACTTTCAAACCGAACGACCGGCGTCTCCCCCTTCGGTAACGGGTCGCCCTCGGGGTCACCCGTGCGCTCGGTAAAAGTCGGCGCGGGGAGCTCGTCGTTCGCGGTCTTCACGTGATTCGCCCAGCGCGCTTTCACGAAGTCGCGTGCCCGGTCGAGCGGTTCCCCGGCGCCATCAAGGATGTAAACTTGTAGCTCGGCATCGTCCGTGAGGGCTTTGCGGTCGGCGCGCGGGGCGTGGCTGATCCGCAACCACCGGTCCAGTTCCGGGGTCGTTTGCTTCGGGGTTTCGATCGGCTCTTCTTTCCAGATGTCCTCGGCATCGGTGAAAACGTAGGGCACCGTACCGCCCTTGTAATCGACCTCTTTCGCGACCGTCTCGCGCCAGTCGTTACGAAGATCGAGCAGTTTGAACTTACCACGGAACGCCTTGAACTCGTCCTTCAGGCCCTCGAAATCATTTTCCCCGCACCACCCCACCCAAAAGTACGCGATCCCCTTACTTGTGGCGGTGTAGGCTTCGCCCTGCCAAACCAGATCGTCACTCTTCGCGCGGAACCGGAACCCGTGATCCGGCGAGATCTTTTGACCGAGCCAGGACGTTTCGGGCACCGGCTCCTTCGCGTACTCGCTGAACAACTGCTTCTTGAGAGGCACTTCCAGATCGCGCTTCATTTCGCTGGAGCGCGGGGCGCGCCCCTTCGCGTACTCGGTCGAGCCGAAGATGACGTAGGCCTCGGGGCTCTCGCGCTTGAACCCGTAGACGAAGGGCGAGCGCACCCGCAACCGCGTCGCGTCGTCCTGTGCCCACCCCGTCGGGAGCGGGTCGATGCTCACGTTCCGGTCCTTGTCCACCAGTGTCGTGCCACCGGAGGATGTGGAACTGGTGCTCCCGCCGCGGTTGAGGATCTTGAAAATGATCGCGATGGAGGTGCCGGCCATCAGTACGGCCGCGATACCCGCGAGGATGAACACCTGGTACCCGCCGGTCTTTCGCCCCGGGAGCGGTTCGTCCGGGTCGCGCTCCTCGAGCGCAGCGCGTCGCACGACCTCGAAGTCCGGCTCCAGAGGTGGGGCGGCGGGGGCCGGCGGGCGCACGGGGGCAACCGGAGGGGCACCGAGCGTGAACTGCATGGTGCAGCGCGGACAACTGAGCACCACACCCTTCGGCACCTGCGCCGGGTCGAACGTGTACGGACAACTCGGGTTCGGACACTTCAGCATGGTGCTCATCGGGGGTCCGATTCTGGTGCGGGTCCGTTCGCCGCGCGACCAATCTCATTAGTGTACCGTCACCGGCGCGGGCGCGGGCACCGGTTTTTCAGGACTTCTCGTCAGTGAGAGCTTGTGTTGTGATCCGTGGCACAAGCCTCTGACCTGTGGAACGCTACACAGGCCAGACGCCTGCACTACATAATTAAGGCCCAAACGCATCGCTCCAACTGGGCGCCACGACCACAAACCTGTCACACCTTCCGCGCACAGTTAAGGGCGCGGCTCGTTACAAAGAACCCGGATCAGCTTTCTGTCGGCTCCTCGACCTCCTCGTCGTCCAGTAGTTCGTCGTCTTCCGGTTCCAGTTCGACCAATTCCAGTGGCTCCGCGGCATTCGGGTTCGCGACACGAATCGCGGTGTCCCCGGACAGGATCGCGAGCAGTTCCGGGAGCACCGCCTTCGCGCGCCACCCGCGGCACAGCGCGACATCGGGCAGCGGTTCGCCGGCGGCCCGATGTCGCACGATCGCCTTCAGGTCCGAACCCGACGACACGAGGTTCGCGGCCAGGCGGTTCCGCCCCGCGAAGTCGGCAAGGACCACGTTCAGGAGGTTGCCGAGCAGCACGATGTTCGAGGTATCGTTGTCGCGGGCCTCCGGCTCGGGGCACTGGTCGGGCGGCAACGCCTTCGCGCGCTTGATCGCGTCGATAATGGCCTCCTCCTGCCCGCGCGGGAGCCCGCGGACCGCGTGCAGCTCTTCGGCTTTTGTGGGCGCGCGGCGCGCGATTTCAATGAGCAAATCGTCGCGCATCAGGAACCGCGGGGGGCGATTGAGTTTCTCCGCGAACTTATCGCGCCAGCCGTAAACTTCGCGCGCGACGGCAAGTGCGCGCCGGTCTAATGCGCCGATACCCTTGATTTTCCGCCACCTTTCGACGGTCACGTCGTCCGCGACCGCTTTCCGCACCGCGGTGGCGAATTCTTCCTGTGCCCACTCAAGTCTCTTGTACCGCTTCAACCGCTCCGTGAGTTTGCGGTGCGCGGGGAGCAGGTAGCGCACATCGTCGTAGGCGTACCGCACCTGGGCCGGCGTGAGCGGGCGCTTGCGCCAGTCGGTGAGCGTCTCGCCCTTCTGCATCCGCTGGTGCAGCAGGTCGTGAACGAGCCCCGCGTACCCGATCGGGTACGTCATCCCGACGAGGCCCGCGGCGATTTGCACGTCGAACACGTTCGGCGGCGCGCTACCCGCTTGAAAGTAGCACATGCGCACGTCCTCGCGCCCCGCGTGGACGATCACGGTGCGGTCGGGGTCGAGCAGGATCTGCCAGAACTCGTCGAGCGGGCCGCACTCGTAGGGGTCGATGACGAAGAGCTGCTCGGCGGTCGCGACCTGGACCAAGCACAGTTCCGGGCGGTACGCATCTTCCCCCACGAACTCGGTGTCGAAACCGACGAGCGGCGCGCCCGCGAGGTGCGCGAGGCACGCGGTCAGTTGGGCCGGGTGCGTGACGAGTTGTTCCGGCAGGGCGGGCCGTTTGGCCGGGCGGCGGGGCATTGGAACGAGCCTGAGTTTCGAGGATGATACGCGCCCATCGTGGCGCAGGGGGCGCTACGCGGTCAAGCGCGAGTGTCGCCGGGGGACGAGTTTCCCTCCCCGCGAACACCTTCTGTTGGCATATTCCGGGAACGCGAACTTCCCAGACGGTAGAATCGGGTTAGCCCGCGCGCGGAGGTCCAAATGCTCGACGAGTTGCTCGAACAGAAGGTCGTGATCGATCTCGTGAGCCCCTACGTGTGCCTCGGGCGCCTGGTGCGGTTCGACGAGCACTTCCTGGAGCTGAAGAACGCGGACCTGCACGACCTCCGCGACACCGAAACGACGCGGGAGCTGTACGTCGCGGACTCGGTCGCCACCGGGATCAAGCGGAACCGCAAGCGCGTGCTCGTGCGCCGGAGCGAAGTGGTCGCGATCTCGAAGCTGGAAGACGTGGTGAACGAGTGAGGGGCGAACATGGGCGTTGCGGTTTTTATCGTCGCCGAGCCCGCGAATCAGCGTTTCGATCTCGACGTGTCGGGTAAGGCGCTCGCGCGGTCCGGGCTTGATAGCCGCAAGCCCGGAAACGGGCTCCGCGCCCTGGACGAATTTTTCAGCACCTCGCCGGACGAGGCGGCCGCTGCGTATTCGGAATTTCTAGACGGGCCTCCGGCACCCGAAGGCGGCTTCCCACCCGAACAGTGGTTCGCAGCCGCCGACGGGCTTGCGACCGTTCGCGCACTTCTCGCGTACCTGGCCGCAAATCCGACTGATACGCGAAACACTCCGGCGGTACTCGACGATCTCCACGATTTTGAACGTATTCTGACGGTTTTGGATGCCGCGGAAGTGCGGTGGCATTTGGGCATCGACTATTGATCGATGGGATAAAGAGTTGTGTCAAGTTACCCGGCTAGGATTCGAACCTAGACGAAGAGAGCCAAAATCTCTTGTGCTACCGTTACACTACCGGGTAAAAAACAGCGAGTCGAACTTAAATTCTTACAGGTCCAAATCTTCCGTTCAAGAGTGACCAGGAACCATTAGTCAGGTTTTGGTCGCTTTAGATTCCGTGGGGCATTAGTTTGGCGAACCTGGCTCCAGAACATTCACCCTGCTTCAAATCGGTACGCGAGTTCCGCGTCGGGGTATGGAGATTATACCGCCACGCAGGAAGGTGTCGAGATCTGAAAAAATGTGCAGAGTGGCAACCCAATTTGCGAGTCGGAGAATTCACCGCGGGTTCCCGGCACCCCGTGACCAACGTGGTGTCCGGGTGATCTGAAAAGAATCATCCCCGGTGTTTGTTTCGCAATTCACTGCGCCCACCTGAACACATGCAGTATGCCGAGTCGAAGAGATGTTCCCAGGAACCTATTTTCCGCATCGCGGATTTGCAAGGAACGAGGCTCGGCCTTTGTCAGTCGGATTGAAATCACCCGACTGACAAAGGCCGAGCCGTGCGACTCTCTACGGAGACTTATTTGCTCGGCGCGGGCACCGGGAAGTTGGCGTCCAGTTCGCGATTCACCTCCAAAACGTTGACCAGCGGTTCGCCGACGAGCCCACCGAGCGGGGTGAACGCACGCTTTTTCACGAGGGCGGTGATGTCGTCGCGGACCTTCTTGCCGTCGGCACCGGGCGCAGTGCGTGCCTTCGCCACGCGATCAAGTTGATACACCGATAGCGCGTTGCGAAGCGTGATGTCCGGGTCCAGCCCCGAACCCGAGGCCATCACCATGTCCGCGGCTACCGGTTCCAGGTCCGCAACGCGAGTCGCGTTCGCCGGGTCGCGCAACCACAACTCGAAGAGGTTCGCGCTGATCGCGCTATCAGACGATACCGGCTCGATGCGCTTGACTTTGGTCTTGTCCGGCTGCTCGACGTCCACGACGCCCGGCCACTTTCCGGGGTGAGTCTTCGCGAAACTGGCGAAGAAGCCCGCGGCCAAATCTTCGGGTTTGGGATCGTCCGTTTTGGTCGGGTTGGCGGCCTTCCAGTCGCTAATCACCTCCGGGTGGCCCTTCACCCACGCGAGGATGAACTCGCCCTGAAGCCCGTACTTCTCGTCGGACGTGTCGGTTTTGGCCGCGAAATCTGTCTTGGCCCAGTTCCCGACCGCCAGATCGAACTCGCCCGCCCAATCCGCGACCCGATCCGGTTTGGCCGCGAACCACACTTCGATATCCTTCTGAACGGTCTTTTCGAGATCGGCCCCGGTGTAGAACCGGCTGTTCTTCTTGTACTGGACGATCGGCCCGAGGAACTGCGACACGCGGTCCCGGAGTTTCGGGTTGTTCGCGCCCCAATTCGACGCCCCGGACGCGGTCGCGTTGTAACTGGCTGCGGACGGCCGCGACCAGAAATACTCGTCGCTTGTGAACGGTTGCGCGATCAACCGCGAACCTTTCACCACGTCCTTCCCGTCCGGTCCCGGTTCGGTAATCAGGCTCCCGGACGCAGCGGTCGGGAACAGCCCGCGCCCGACGGCGTACATCACCGCGGGGTAAAGAACACAACAGACCACGACCGTGAATACCAGCAAAAACAAGTTCGCACGCAGATGAGCTTTCATATTTGTCCCTCAATATCCGGCGCGTTGCCGCGACCGGGTGATTTTGAAACGAGGTCGCGCCTCGACGAGCCGCGACCGCAAGTGTGATGTTCGTGAGTGTGGTCCGCTCGCTCCGCGAGCGGTTGGCCTCCTGCGTTATGGCGTCGCACTCGATACCCTGGACGCCCAAGCCCCGCTCGCGGAGCGAGCGGACCACACTCACGATTCTTTTGCGTTCATTTGCTTGTGGCACAGGCCTCTGGCCTGTGGAGGCGCAACACAGACCAGAGGCCTGTGCCACAAAATCCCGAGCGGAAGCCCAAGCCCTGCTCGCGGAGCGAGCGGACTACATTCGCTCCCGCACGAATCGGCTAGGCCATACCGAGCACGGCCAACAGCGTGTCGATGAGCTTGATGCCGACGAACGGGATAATCACGCCGCCCACCCCCCAGACAAAGAGGTTGCGCCGCAGAAGCGCGTCCGCCCCCACCGGCCGGTACGTCACCCCGCGCAGCGCGATCGGGATGAGCAACGGAATGATGATCGCGTTGAAGATGACCGCCGAGAGAATCGCCGAGGTCGGCGAGGTCAGGTTCATCACGTCGATGGCCTTGAGCCACGGGAGCGTACCCGCGAACAGCGCCGGCACGATGGCGAAGTACTTCGCCAGGTCGTTCGCGATGCTGAACGTGGTGAGCGCGCCGCGCGTCATCAGGAGCTGTTTGCCGATCTCGACGACCTCGATCAACTTCGTCGGGTCGCTATCGAGATCCACCATGTTGCCGGCTTCTTTGGCCGCCTGGGTGCCACTGTTCATGGCCACCCCGAGATCCGCTTGCGCGAGGGCCGGGGCGTCGTTGGTCCCGTCGCCCATCATCGCCACGAGCCGCCCGCCCGCCTGCTCTTTGCGGATGTAGGCGAGCTTCGCTTCCGGGGTCGCCTCCGCGATGTAGTCATCGACGCCGGCTTGCTCCGCGATGCTCTTCGCGGTCAGCGGGTTGTCCCCGGTCACCATGACGGTGCGAATGCCCATCTTCCGTAAGCGCTCGAACCGCTCCTTGATCCCCGGCTTGAGGATGTCTTCCAGCACGACCAGCCCGACGATCGCGTTCCCTTCGGCGATCAGAAGGGGTGTCATCCCCTGACTCGCGAACGAGTTCACCTGCTCTTCAGTGTGCGGCGGGATGATTCCGTTCTGCGCCTTGACGTATTTGATAACGGCGTCCGACGCCCCCTTGCGAATCGCCCGGCCGTCCGGCAAATCCACGCCGCTCATTCGAGTCTGCGCGGTGAACGCGATGAACCGCGCGCCCGACGGCGGGACGGCCGCGAGCGCGGTGGACGTGCGCCGCTGCAGTTCGACAATGCTCTTGCCCTCGGGCGTCTCATCGGCCGCGCTCGATAACGCTGCAAGTAGGCCCACTTCGGTCGCGGCGAGGCTCCCGAGTGGGACGAACCGCGTTGCGCGACGGTTACCGAGGGTGATGGTCCCGGTTTTGTCGAGCAACAGCGTATCGATGTCCCCGGCCACTTCGACCGCTTTACCGCTCTTGGCGATCAGGTTGGCCCGAAGTGCGCGGTCCATGCCCGCGATACCGATCGCCGCGAGTAGCGCGCCGATGGTGGTCGGGATCAGGCACACGAGCAGCGCGACCAGCGTCGGAACGTCGGTACCCAAGCTCTTCAGTTCGGTCGCCCCGACGAACCCCTTCATGTAGTCCTCGGCGTGTGCGGCCATCGGCCACAGTGCCACGACCACAATCAAGAAGATCAGCGTGAACGCGGAGAGCACGAGCGAGAGCGCGATTTCGTTCGGCGTCCGCTGCCGGGCCGCGCCTTCGACCAGCGCGATCATCCGGTCCAGGAACGATTCCCCCGGCGCCGCGGTCACGCGCACCAGGATCGCATCAGACAGGACGCGCGTCCCACCCGTCACGCCGGAGCGGTCACCGCCGGACTCGCGCACGACGGGTGCCGATTCGCCGGTAATAGCGGATTCGTCCACCGACGCGACGCCCTCAACAATCTCGCCGTCACCGGGAATGACCTGACCGGCCTCGACGATCACCAAGTCGCCGGGCTTGAGGCGCGTGGATGGCACTTCGTCAATGAACGAGCGCGGCTCGCGCAACCACGCGGCGAGCGTACCGGCCGGCACGCGGGACGTGTCCGAGACGCGCAACCGCTGCGCCGGCGATTCCTGGCGCGTCTTGCGGAGTGCATCGGCCTGAGCCTTCCCGCGAGCTTCGGCGAGGGCTTCCGCGAAGTTGGCGAAGAGAACCGTCAGGAACAACCACACGTCCAGCGCGATCAAGTAGCCGAGCGTGGCCATCGTGGAGCCGGGAGCGACCACCTTGTACGCCGTGTACACGAACGACAGCAGAGTGCCGACTTCGACCACGAACATCACTGGGTTCTTCCACAGGATGTCCGGTCGCAGCATGACAACGGCACGCACCAGAGCCGCGCGCAGCAGGTCGGGCGCGAACAGGCTCAGGCGCCGACTCGCGCGGCGAGCCAGCTTCGGATCGGTTTCGGGAGGCATCAATGTCGCGGACATATTCGTTGTGTGGAGTTAGAGTTTTGGGCGATCGGCCGGCGTCCGCCGGCCGCGAATTCCCTGGGCCGCGAATAGCCGCGGCCCCGAGCCGGGCACTAGCGACCGAACGGCATCGGCCCGAAGTGCTCAGCCACCGGCCCCAGGCACATGGCCGGGAGGAACAGCAGCGCACCGACCAGGAGCACCGTGCCCAGCAGCACGAACCCGAACGTGGCGGTGTCCGTGCGCATGGTGCCCGACGTGAACGGCGTCGTCTTCTTCCGCGCGAGGCTGGCCGCCAGCGCGAGCGGGGCGATGATCGGGATGAACCGGCTCAGGAGCATAACCAGCCCCGTCGCGATGTCCCAGTGGGCCGCGAACGGCGCCGGGGTCGAGAGGTTCTTCTTCGCGTCGTTGAACCCGTGCGTGTCACCCAGCCCCTCGAACCCGGACCCGTTGTTCGCGCTCGCCGAGCTGAACTCGTAGAGGATCTCACTGAACCCGTGCGGTCCCGGGTTGTTGGTCGCCGCCGTGCCCCAATCGAGGGCCGCGAACAGCCCGGTGGGACCGAGCACCATGACCGGGTGAATGAGCAGCGCGAGCATCGCCAGCTTCATCTCGCGCGATTCGATCTTCTTGCCCAAATACTCCGGGGTGCGGCCGACCATCAGCCCCGCCAGGAACACGCCCACGACCAGGTAGATCAGCATGTTAATCATCCCGACGCCCTTGCCACCGAACACGCAGTTCAGTTGCATCCCGGCCAGCGGAGTGATCCCCGCCAGCGGGTTCAGGCTGTCGTGCATGCAGTTCACCGACCCACAGGTGACCGCAGTAGTCACGGCCGAGAACGTCGCGCCCGCGGACGGGCCGAAGCGCAGTTCCTTGCCCTCCAGATTGCCGAGTCCCTCCTGATCGACCGGCAGCGCCCCCAGTGCGGGAACGACCTTCTCCGGCGCGCCCGCGACTTTCACGGTGCGCTCGGGTTGCGCCAGTAACCCGGGGTTCGGCTTCAGGGTGTCGTGGTAGACGGCCCAGCCGATCATCGCCGCGAACATCACCATCATCACGGCGTAGATCACAGCCGCGTGGCGCATCTGGTTCAGCATCCGCCCGAACATCACGACGAGCGAGAACGGGAAAATCAGGATGCTGACGCACTCCAGGTAGTTGGTCCACGCGCTCGGGTTCTCGAACGGGTGCGTCGAGTTCGCGCCGAAGAACCCGCCACCGTTGGTGCCCAGGTGCTTGATCGGGAGGACTGCGGCGACCGGTCCGCGTGCGATCACTTGCGGTTTCGGCACGTCCTTGCCGTCAACGGTATCCGTCCCCATTGCGCCGACCTGCACGGTTTGTGCTTCCGCCGCCGGTTCGAGGGTCATGGGCATGCCGGACGCGATCAACAGCACCCCGGTGAGGACACTGAACGGCACGAACACGTACATCACCACGCGCCACATGTCCACGTAGTAGTTGCCCATGTGCGGGTCGCCCCGCAGCCCACGAATCACGGCCGCGAGCGCGCAGAACCCGACCGCGGCCGAGACGAACATGTTCCAGACGACGAACACGAGCTGCGAGAAGTACGACAGGTGCTGCTCGCCCGAGTAGTGCTGGAGGTTGGTGTTCGTGAGGAACGAGGTCACGGTGTTGAAGATCGTGGTCGGGGACAGCATCCCCTTCCCGTCCTTGAACACCGGGTCCGACTGGTTCAGCGGCAGCACCGGCTGCAGCGCGAGGACCAGGTATCCGAACACGAACATGACCGTGTTGAACAGGAGCAGACTGACCGCGTACTGTTTCCAGTTCTGCGATCCGGTATCGAGTCGGCGCTCGACCCAGCGGAGCGGGCCGAACCCCTTGTACTTGCCGTCAATAACGCCGGCCAGGTAGCGCCCCATTGGAACGGAGAGCAGAACCGTTGTGCCGACGATCAGTAATGGAAGGAGCCACATTGCGGTACTCTTAAATCAAGGGAGCGCGAAATCCGATTTGGTCCCGCATTAAAGCGGAACTGTTCGGAATCGTGTTAAACGAGCCGCGACCGCAAGGGAGCGGGTGCCGCGACTTCCGGTGTGGTGCTGGTGAGTGTGGTCCGCTCGCTCCGCGAGCGGTTGGCTTCCCGCGCTGTAACATTGTGCCCGAAGTCCTGGTGGTCCAAACCCGCTCGCGGAGCGAGCGGACTACACTTCAGGGCAGATGGCTTCCTGAACCGCGCCCGAAGCCCCGGAAGCCCAAGCCCCGCTCGCGGAGCGAGCGGACCACACTCACGGCTCAGGCACACAGTTGCGGGTTCGTCACGAACGTTCCCACGGGAGGCGCCTCCGCTCCCTTGCGGTCGCGGCTCGTTACAAGGAACCCGAAACCGAACTAAAACCGTTCGGGCCGCAGGAGCGCGGCGAGCAGGTACACGAACAGGAACAGGGTCACGGCCACGGTGATCCAGATCACGGCAGTTCTCCTCACACCTTGTCGCACGCGACGACGAAGGCGAACATGAGCGCGAAAACAACCAACCCGACGCCGATGGTTAGCGGCACCCAAAACTCAAGAGACATCTCACGATCCTCCGGCAGCGTTGTTGCGTTATCCCTCTTGGCAGTTCCCGCGCCGAAGCTCACGGAATCGCCGAACCGCTGGAAATGACGAGACTTACGAAATTGGCTCTCTCAACCCCGCGTGGACGCGGGTTGCGAACCGCACGACGAGGATTGCAAACTGCAACCCGGTGACCCATGAAGCACACGACCGAGCCGTTTAACCTGCTCGTGATCGACGACGAGACGGCCCTGCGCCGGACGCTCCGGACGGCGCTGGAGAGCATGGACCACAAGGTCACCGAGGCCGCGAACTCCGCGCAAGCGCTGGAGGCAGTCCGGCGCCAGCGCTTCGACCTCGCGTTCCTCGACCTGCGTCTCGGGAGCGAGAAAGGGCTCGACCTGCTCCCCGAACTGCTCCGCTCCGCGGGCGATCTGCACGTCGTCATCGTGACCGCGTTCGCCGGATTCGATTCCGCAGTCGAAGCCATGCGCAGGGGAGCGTTCGACTATCTGCCCAAGCCGTTCACCCCGAACCAGATCCGGATGGTGCTCGACCGGTCTGCCCTCGTTCGAGGATTGCGGAATCGAGTCGCAGCCCTCGAAGAGCGCGTGGGCGGACCCGACCCGGCAAGTGAACTGGAAACTCAGGAACCCGTCATGCAGCGCGTCCTCGATGCGGCCTTTCAGGTCGCTCCGACGGATGCGACGGTGTTGCTCCGCGGTGAAAGCGGGACCGGCAAGAACGTCCTCGCCCGGGCGCTCCACGCCCGGAGCAAGCGTTCCAAGCGCCCGTTCGTGACGGTCCACTGCCCGAGTTTGTCCGCCGAGTTATTGGAAAGTGACTTGTTCGGGCACACGCGCGGCGCGTTTACCGGTGCCGTGCAGGACAAAACCGGGAAGGTGGACGCGGCCGACGGCGGAACGCTCTTTCTGGACGAGGTGGGCGACCTCCCGCCCGTGCTCCAACCGAAATTGCTCCGGCTGGTGCAGGACCGCGAGTACGAGCGGGTCGGAGAGCCGGTCGTGCGCCGGGCGGACGTGCGCATCGTCGCCGCGACCAACCGCGCGCTGGAAGCCGAGGTCGCCGCGGGGCGGTTCCGGGAGGACTTGTTCTACCGGCTCAACGTGATCGACCTGACGGTCCCTTCGCTGCGCTCGCGGCGCAAGGATCTGCTGTCCATCGCGCACGGCCTGCTCGCGTTCTTCAACCGTCAATCCGGCAAGTCGGTGACCGGCTTCACCGCGGAAGCCGAAGCGGTCATGAGCGCTTACTCGTGGCCGGGCAACGTGCGCGAATTACGTAACGCGGTCGAGCGCGGCGTGATTATGACCGCGGGACCGGAGATCGGGGTGGAGCACCTGCCCGGCCAACTCACCACCGCGCCCGCACCCCGAATGGAAATCGGCGGGCACGTCACGCTCGAAGACCTGGAAGCCGAGCACATTCGCCGGGTAATCGCATCGGCCCCGTCGCTCGACGAGGCCGCCCAGGTTCTCGGCATCGACCCGAGCACGTTGTGGCGCAAGCGGAAGCGGTCGAACCCGCCGAAGGGGAACCCATGAGACTGCGCACCCGCATCTTGCTCGCGTTTTTGCCGCTCGTCGCGCTCCTGACCGCACTCGGAACCATCGGGTTCGCGCAGCTCGACCGGACCGGCACGCGGATCGACGCGATCCTGGAAGAGAACTACGCCAGCGTTCAGGCCATGTTCCGGTTGAACGAGGCACTGGAGCGAATGGACTCGTCGTTCCAGTTCGCACTGTCGGGGCGAACACAGGAAAAGGAAGCAGAAGCCCGGAACCAGTTCGAGGCGTACTGGCGCGCGTTCGAGGAGCAGTTCCGAATCGAAGAGAGCAACGTCACCATTCACCCGGACGAGGACGAACTGGTCACGCGGTTACGAACTCTAAAAGACGACTACCGCCGGCGCGGGGTGCGATTCTTCGCCCCGTCTCGCGCCCAGACGGGGCGACACGCGGACTACGAGGGCACCCCGGGCGACCGCGGCCTCCTCGGTACATTCCGCGAGATCAAAGTCGTGTCCGGCGAGATCCTCCGCATCAATCAACAGAGCATGGAACGCGCCCGGGACGATGCACGCCACACGGCGCGCCGGGCACTCGTCGGATTCGGGATCAGCCTCGGCGCCCTGGTCGCGCTCGTGTTCGGGATCGCGTGGTACCTGCTCCGCAAGATCCTGGGGCCGATCCGGGCCGTGACCGAAGCGGCACAGGCCATCGGCGGATCGGGGCAACTCGACCGCGAGGTGCCCGTCTTTGGCCGGGACGAACTCGGTCAGCTCGCTCAATCCTTCAACGCGATGACCGCGCAACTGCGCGTCTACCGGCGCTCGAACCTGGACCGAATGGTGCGCGCCCAGCGCACGGCGCAAGCGACGATCGATTCGTTCTCCGACCCGATTCTCGTGGTGGACCCGGGCGGGCGCGTGGAACTGGCGAACCCTCCGGCACAGGGGCTACTCGGCGTCGCGCCTGTGGGGAGCGATACCGGCCCGATGTGGCAACCGCCCGATCCGCTCCGCGTGCCGCTGGCGGACGCACTCCAGGCTCAGCGCACGTACCAGCCCGAAGGCTTCGATCAGGTCGTTTCGTTCCGGTCGGGTGGCGAGGAGCGCACGTACCTGCCGCAAATCCGCCCGATCCGTTCCCCGGAGGGCGATACCCTCGGCGCCGCCGTGGTCCTGAACGACGTAACTCGGTTCCGTTTGCTCGACCAGTTCAAGTCGGACCTCGTTGCGACCGTGAGCCACGAGTTGAAAACGCCCCTCACCTCGGTGCGTCTGGCCGTTCACGTTCTTCTGGAAGAAACGGTGGGGCCGCTCACACCCAAGCAAACGGAACTGCTCCTGGATGCACGCGACGGCAGCGAGCGGCTCCTCGCGCTCATTGACCAGTTGCTCGCGCTCGCACGGCTCCAGCGCCCGCGTGACGAAACGACCTTCACCCCCGCGGACCCGGCCGAGCTACTCAGACACGCAGCCGAAGAAGTGCGATCAAGGGCCACCGACAAACACGTCGAACTGGCCCTCACGGGAAACGAACCAACTCCACTGATCGCAGTCGATGCAACCCGAATCGGCCAGGCGCTCGGCAACATCCTCAACAACGCGATCACCTACACCGCGCCCGGCGGTCGGATCATACTCGCCGCCGGCTCAGAAGCGGATGGGCGAGTGGTCCTCACGATCACCGATACAGGCGTCGGCATCCCGGCGGAACACCTCCCGCATGTGTTCGACCGGTTCTTCCGCATTCCGGGGCAAAGTGACGAGGCCGGTACCGGTCTGGGCCTGGCGATCGTGAAGGAAGTGGTCACGGCCCATCGGGGCGAAGTCACGTGCGTAAGTGAGCCCGGAAAGGGGACGACGTTCCGGATCACGCTCCCCGCCTGGGACGAGCGAACGGGAGCACACCATGACCACTGACACGGCTCGCCCCGGCCCCGAACGGTTCCTGACGCTCTTGCGGGAACAGCAGCGCGGCCGGCTGAAGGTCTACCTCGGTTTCGCGCCCGGTGTGGGCAAGACCTACGAGATGCTCCAGGAGGGCCACCGGCTCCGTAAGCAAAACGTGGACGTGGTGATCGGGGTAGTCGAGACGCACGGGCGCGCGGACACCGCCGCGCTCGTCAACGATCTCGAACAGGTTCCGCGGCGCAAGCTCGAATACCACGGGGTCGTACTCGAAGAGATGGACCTGGACGCGGTGCTCCACCGCCGGCCGACGGTCGCCCTCGTGGACGAACTGGCGCACACCAACGCGCCGGGCGGCCGGCACGCGAAGCGCTACCAGGACGTGGAGACGCTGCTTCAGGCCGGGATCAGTGTCATCACCACAATGAACGTTCAGCACCTCGAAAGCCTGTACGACATCGTCGAACGGTTCGCCGGAGTGAAGGTCAAGGAGCGGGTGCCCGATTACGTGCTCGCGCAGGCGCACCAAGTGGTTAACGTGGACCTGCCCGCGGAGGATCTTCAGGAGCGGTTGCGGGCCGGGAAAGTGTACCCGCCGGAGCGGGCCGAACGCGCGCTGGCGAACTTCTTCACGGAACCGAACCTGAACCAGCTCCGCGAGATCGCGCTGGAACAGGTCGCACACGTACTGGACCGGCGCCGACACGAGCGCGACGGCTCAGCGCAAGCGAACACGTCCGCGCGGGTCATGGTGTGCCTCTCGAGCCGCAGCCCCAACGCGCTGCGGTTGCTCCGCAAGGGCGCGCGACTCGCCGACCGGCTCGGCGCCCCGTGGTACGCGGTCTACGTGCAAACTCCGGGCGAAAGCACGGAAAAGACCGACGCCGCGACCCAGCGCCGCGTGGCCGACGCCCTCGCCCTCGCGCAACAACTCGACGGGGTGCCGCTCACATTCAAGGGGGCCGATTTCCCGTCCGCGGTGTCCGCGTTCGTGGCGGAGTACGGCATCACGCACCTCGTGATGGGCCGCCCGCAGCGCCCGTGGTACCGGCGCTGGCTCGGCCCATCGCTCCTCGACCGGCTTCTCCACGCGGTACACGGGGTCGACGTTGTCATCGTGGACACGGCCCCCTGAGCGCGTGACCGACCGCGGGCGTGCTATTCGTCGTCTTCCAGTGCTTCGCCGAGTACGGCTTCGTTCACGTAGATCGGCACCCGGTTGGCCACCGCGACCGCGATCGCGTCGCTGGGGCGGCAATCCACTTCGGTCAATTCGCCGTCCTTGCGGATTCGGAGTTTGGCGAAATACGTGTGTTCCTTCAGGTCGCTGATGACGATGTCCTGGATCTCCCCGCCCATTTGCTCCACCACGGCGGTGATGAGGTCGTGCGTGAGCGGGCGCGGGGCCTGGATGCCCTTCACGCGGCGGTCGATACTGGTGGCCTCAAAAATACCGATTACGATGGGAAAATTGCGCTCACCGTCCACTTCCTTCAGCACAACGATCTGGTGTTCAACCAGTTCACTGATAATGATCCGGCGGAGTTCCATCTGAACGGGCACGGCGACAACCCTCGGTTGCAGTAATTGGTGTTTCGCGTTTAGTGTTTGTGGGGAGCTTTTGGCCGAACCGCGCCTTTGGAGCAGAAGGTGTCCCCCAAAAACTCGACAACCCAATACTAAACACCAAAGCCGAAACACCAAACACGAAACACCCAAGCCGATGCCCACCCCCGCCACTGTGCTGCTGAGCTGCCCGCCGGGTCGGACCGATGGTGACGAACTCCGAAAACTGGTCGCGTCCGCGGGGTTCGTGGTCACCGACCACGCGCTCGGCTCCGCGCCGGCAGTGGATTTTGATCCGATCGTGGTCGCGCTCGTCGACGCGGGGACGCGCGCGGATGTGGCCGCGGCCCAAACCCGGCGCTGGCGGGCGGAACTCGGCGACCAAATCGTGCCGGTACTGTGGATCGCCCCGCCGGAACTGGGCGCGGCCGGGCTGGACTCGGGGGCCGATGTGGTGCTGGCGCCCCCCCTCGACCCGGGCACGTTCGTGGCGCAGCTCCGCGCGCTGGCCCGGACCAAATCGACCGCGGCGCGCGTCGCGGTCCGCGCCACGGAGGCGCGGCTCCTCGGCGACCAGTTGAAAAAGGCACTGGCCCAACTCGAGCGCGAGCAAGAAATGGCCCGCCGGGTTCGCGCCACGTTCCTGCCGCGTTCGTTCCCACAGATCGGCGGCGCGCGGTTCCACGTGTGCTACCGCCCCCGCGGGCGCTCGGGGGGCGACTTCTACAACGTGCAGCGCCTGGACGAGCACCACGTCGGGTTCCTCGTGGGCGACGTGGGCGGCACCGGCGCCGCGGCGGGCGGGTTGCTCGGCACGTTCGTCCTGCGGTCCGTCGTGATGAAAGAAATCACGGGCCAGAGTTACCGCATCGTGCCGCCGGACGAGGTGCTGGGCACCGTGAACCGGCTGCTGGTCGGGCTGAGTGCGGACGACCTCCCGCTCGTCGCGATGCTGGCGGGCGTGCTGAACGCCAAAACCGGCACCCTCACGGTGGCCCGTGCCGGGCTCCCGGTGCCGGTTTATGTCCCCGCGTCCGGCGGACCGGACGTGTGGGCCGTCCCGGGACCGTTCCTCGGCACCGCGGACACCACCTACCAGGCCCGGTCCGCGACCCTCAACCCGGGCGACCGGCTCCTGATCGGCACCGACGGGATGCGGCCCACCGGCGACCCCGGCCCCGGCGGACCGGACCGCCTGCTGGAAGTGGTCTCCAAGCACAGCGCGGCGGCCGGCGCCGACTTCGTGGACACGGTCGCGCGCGAGTTGCTCCAGCACGTCCGCCACGCCGACGATTTCACGCTGCTCGGGATCGAGATGACGTGAGGCGAGCCCGACCACGTCAACACCCAATCGGACCTGGTACGAGGGGCTGGGCACTGAGAACGCTCCGTAACGGGAACGCGAAGCGGCCCGCTCCTTTTTAGTGGAACGGGCCGCGGGTCGCGTCGGAGTTGGTATTGGCGCTTTAAGCGCTACAGCTCGCGCACGAGGCGGCATCGCTCTTCCAGCCGCTCTCGGTCTCGACCGAGTTCTTGGTCAGGTGAACGTGGTTCTCGTGAACGCGCCCCACCCACGCGGTCGGGATGAAATGGTGTTGGCCGTCCGAACTGTCGCTCTTGGTCAGCTTAATGCTGCTCCCCTCGAGGTGATCCACGACCCCGACTTTCTTGCCACACGAGGCGTACACCTCCATGTGCTCCTTGATCCCCGACACGCCTTCGCTCGGGCCCTTGCTATCGCACCCGATTCCGGCCTTCTCTTTGACGTAGGCGGTGGCTTCCGAAACCCCTTCCGCGATCTTGTGGCCGACGTTCTTGGCCGCATCAACGACCGCTTGGCCCGCGTCCGCGGCCTTATCTTTGAGGTTCGACATAGTTGTGCTCCTGTGAGAGGTGTAACGAGTGTTGCGGCAGCCCTCTGCCACATCTCGGTTGAGAAACTGCAAACGACGAGCCGAAAATCAAAAGACCCGCCCCAATTAAGGGCGGGTCCAGTCGAGCCGACGCGGAGGTCACGCGCCGCTCTTGTCCTTCAACTTCTCCCCGGCGTCCTTCGCCGCCTGGCCCACCGATTTGGCCGCGTTCGCGGTCTTTTCGGCAACGGTTTCGGCCCCTTCCTTCGCCTTCTCCCCCGCCTTCTTCGCGGCGTCTTTCACGGCTTCGCCCGCGTTTTCGATCTTCTCGCGAATGGTATCCGCCATGACAGGTGCTCTCCTCGGAGTTGATGGATCTCACCGGAGTTATCGGTCCGGCCACCGCACCCCTAGCCGATGCACACGAAGTGCCAATCGCGCGCGTCCGGCGCGCCGATTGCATTATCTATTTCCCGTTTGATACCTTCCTACTCACACACTTCAACCGGCCTTCCCAATGTTCACCGAACCATTTCCTCTATCCGCGATCCGCGGGTCCGCACCGTTCCCGCTCCGGCTCCGGCTCCGCGTACTGGTCGTCGATGACAACCGGGACGCGGCCGACTCGACGGCCGAACTGCTCGCGATCTGTGGGGCCGATGTGACCGCCCGGTACGACGGGGAAACGGGACTCGCGGCGGTCGTGGAGTGGAAGCCCGACGCCGTGATCCTCGATCTCACGATGCCCGGAATGGACGGGTACGCGGTGGCGCGTCGAATCCGCACCGTCAGCGCTGCGACGCAATCGATCGGACCACTTCTGGTGGCGCTGACGGCTCTGGGCGACGAGCAAACGAAAGAACGAGCCGCGGGGTGCGGGTTCAACTTGCACTTTACCAAACCGGTCGATCCGGCCGAGCTGCTCCACGTTCTGGGCGAGCACGTGGCTCTCGCTGGGAACGGCCCCGCGCACTGAGCGCCCGCACCAATGCTCCGGCGGCGCGTCCCAGTACGTGCGGGCCGGGGCCGGGATTTTCCTGGCACGATGATTGCTAATTTTGGCCCGGGGATGTCCCTGTCCCCGCACGTTTTTCGCCCGCGGAGCCCGTGAACCGGGCACACCCAAGAGAGCCGTATCGTGAGTTCCGGTGACACCGGGCAGCACGCCCCCGAAGGGGTGCCGCCCCTTCGCGTGCTGTACATTGACGACAACCGAGATCTGGCCGATTCCGCGGTCGATCTCTTGCGCCTCGTCGGGTTCGATGCACGGGCGTGCTATGAGGGCGAAACAGCACTCGCGGAGGCAAGAGAGTTCCTACCGGCCCTTTATCTGATCGATCTAAACATGCCGGGGATGAATGGAGACGAATTGGCCGTGCGGCTCCGCGAGCAAACGGGCGGCAAATTGGTACTGATCGCGATTACCGCGATGAGCGATGAATCGAGTCGCGCGCGAATCAAGGCGGCGGGTTTCGACCTGCACCTCGTTAAGCCCGTCGATCCGCACAAACTGCTATCGGTCGTGGACGTACTCTGGCAAACGTGGAAATCGGATCACGAGCCCGCTTCGCAGGGAAACAAATTGCGAACGTAGTCGCCTCACGGTTCTACACGTCCGATCGCCTCCTCGCTGCATATCACGGATCTTCCCGATCCCACGTTTCGGCCAATCCACTCAGACGACCTCGCGTGGAATCCCGACGGCCCGCTATGTGCATATTGGCATTGGATCTCCGTCACGGACCGTTTGTGGTCCACCGGAAACACCCACAAAAGCCGCGCACTCGGGCCGGATTCCACGCCGAATCGCACGCCGTTGAGTGAGTCACGTTCCGTTCAAAGGGTCGATGATGTCTTCGGACGCTCCCCGCCTCTTGCTATTCCGATGCGAGCACTGCCGGCGCACCTTTGCGTCCTCCCCGAACGAGGTCCGCATGAGCACGCGGTACAACCGGTGGCCCGCGTGCTGCAGACGGGACATGGTCCTTTACCTCGAGGCCGAGCGCCCGGAACCGAACGCGACGCAGGTAACCGCGCCGGTTCTGCTGCTCACAGACGACCAACCCACTGGCACCACCATCCTGAGCTTCCCAAAAGATCGAACGCGCACCGGGTAATGGCGCCGACGATCAAACGTCCCGGCGAAACGCACATGACGTCGAGTCACCCCGAACCCGATCGCGCGCGCGTCTCGCTGTTTCGGTGCGCCCATTGTGGTCGCGCGCTCCCTGCGACGCCGGCTGAAGTGCGCAGCGTCGTGCGCGGAAGTTGGCCGCGGTGCTGCGCTCGGGACATGGCGCTTTTCATTCCGGCCGAGCGCCCCGCGCCCGATGCGGCCCGCGTGACGGCACCACCACTCACTTTGCCGAGCGCCGACCCGACGGCCGAAACCACCACGATGCCCGCGCTGCCGAACCCCATCAAACCCATCGAATAGGTGAAACAGCGCGGGCGATCGGATTCGTGCGCCCCACTGAGCGACAAGAGCGCGTCACACCTTCGCACCCCACCCAATTACTGGTGGCACGAGCCCGATCGGACCTCAAATTATTTGTATTCCCCCGTACACTATCGTATAATTACTAGTTGTCGAGTTGTTGCGCTGAACACGATTATCGAGGGCGGCGGGGCACATCCTTGTGGACGGGTGTACCCAAGCGGATTTGGGACAGGGCCGGTATCAACCGAATTTCACCAGAATGTTAGCCCGGAGCCGCGGAATTTGGGCGATCGTTAGCCGAAAGTTAGCCGCGCGAGTGGTTCTTAAGGCGGCGATTGATGTCAAAAGACTTGAAATATCAGCACTTGACGCGATATCCCTTCGGGCCTCCCGGCCCGAGGCCCCAAAATGTTAGCGTTTGTTAGCCGCTGCCCCCGCGGTGAAGAGGCAGCAAGGGCCAGGGCCGATATGTGGACGAGGGGCTCTGGCCCCACCGGTCGTTGGCACGCGCGGTTCACCCGCCTTATGGCGAACCGCGCGTGCCAACGACCGGATGATCCTTCTACAGCGAGCGGCATCACGCCTTCGCCACGTTCACCCATTTTTCGCTCTTCGCCGAATCGAGGATCGCGTCCAGCACGCACTGTGTTTCGAGCGCGTCTTTGAACGTCGGGCCTTGGGGCTTCCCGGTCTCGAGCCCCTGGATGAAGTCCGCGACCTGGTGCGTGAAGCTCGAGTCGTAGCCGATCGCGAGCCCCGGCACCCACCACTTGTCCATGTACGGGTGCTCGGCGACACCGTTCTTGTCGGTCCCGTTGTCCGTGACGTGGACGCTCTTCCAGCCGCGGATCTTGCTGTCGTCCTTGTAGTCGAACACCTGGAGCCGCTGGAGGTCGTGCAGGTCCCAGGAAAGGCTCATGTTCTCGCCGTTGATCTCGAACGTGTACGCGGCCTTGTGCCCGCGGGCGTAGCGGGTGCTCTCGAAGTTCGCGAGCGAGCCGTTCTCGTATCGCCCCATGAACGTGCAGGCGTCGTCGATGCCGACCTTCTCGACCTTCCCGGTCAGGTTGTGCAGCCGCTCCTTCACAAAGGTCTCCGTCATCGCGCACACGCTGTCGAGCCGGCCGTTCAGCCAGATGCTCGTGTCGATGCAGTGCGCGAGGAGGTCGCCGCTGACGCCGCTACCGGCCGCGGCCACGTCGAGCCGCCAGAGCCCCTGCCCGCCCTGCGGCAGGTCGGACTTGATCGTCCAGTCCTGGAGGAACTTCGCGCGGTAGTGGTAGATCTTGCCGAGCCGCCCCTCTTCGATGAGCTTCTTCGCGAGCGTGACCGCGGGGATGCGGCGGTAGTTGTACCACACCATGTTCGGGACGCCGGCTTTCTCGACCGCCGCGACCATCTCGCGGCCCTCCGGCACGTTCATGGCCAGGGGCTTCTCGCACAGGATCGCCTTCTTGTTCGCGGCGGCCGCGAGCGCGATCTCCTTATGCATGTTGTTCGGCGTGCAGATGTCGATAACGTCGATGTCCGGGCGCTCGACCAGTTTGCGCCAGTCGGTCTCGGTGGACTCGTAGCCCCACTGGTCCGCGAACGCCTTGATCTTCTCGGCGTCGCGGGCGCAGGCCGCTTTGAGCACCACTTCGTGCTGGGAGGGGAAGAACTGGCCGACCTGCTTGTACGCATTCGAGTGGGCACGGCCCATGAACCCGTACCCGATCATGCCCACGCGGAGCTGTTTCTTGGCCATTTGGAGAGACCTCGAGGAAAACAGTGACAGAGCCACGGATTAACACAGAAACCACGGATCAGATCAAGCAGATTCGATCTTGGGCCGCAACCGCTTGCGCTCGTTGTCGAAGACGAGGCGCTTGAAGCGCGGCTTTGGACCGAAGTTGAGCAGTAAGCCCACTTCAGCGGACGAAGCTTTCAGATAGTTCAATAGCTGCGAATTGTGGGCGGGCGCCAGATCATCCGCAGCCTTCAATTCGAGGATCACGGCGTGTTCCACAAAGATATCGGCGAAGAAATCGCCGACGAGGTGACCGCGAAAAAAGACGGGTAAGTGAACCTGGGTTTCGACCCTCAATCCCGCATCGGTGAGCGCGAGAAGCATAGATTTGTGGTAAACACTCTCGAGAAATCCGAACCCCAGTTCGTTGTACACCTCGTAAAATACGCCAATGATCTTCTCGGTGGTCTCACCGTGTCGGAGGTCACCGCGCGGGGCGTCGTCGGTCGAGTTCATGTGGTTTTCCCAGAATGATAGGTGTTACGCAGTGCGGTGGTTTGGGAAGCCAATGTGGGGTCGTGTCAGGTAGTCTCGCACGGCCTCACGAATGATCGCGGTTTTGGCTTCGACCCAACTGATGCCCGTCGCAAAACAATGCGCCTCGAACCGTAGGAACGCGCGCAGGGCCAACCCGATGTGGTTGCGCTGGGCGCGGGCCGTTCGGCACTGACACCGCTCGATCCCGGTGCATTGCTTGATCCCCCGGTGGTAGTGCTCGATGGCCCAACTGAACTCGGCGAGTTGCACCCGGGTCAGGTCCGTCATCCCCAGATCGTTGGTGGCCCAATACGCGGTGCCCCCGTCTGGGGTGGCAATCCCGAATACCTTGACCAACCCGAATCCGGTGAGCCACACGTCCGTGCCGGTCGCCGCGATGGTCGTGTGCTCCAGCGCCCGTGTGCCCTCTCGATCCTTGTTCACGAGCCGGTTCGACTTGAGCCGGGTGAGCCACACCCACCCGCAGTTGCGGATCAGTTTCAGATTATCCAGGCTGCTGTACCACCCGTCGAACACGACGCCCCGGGGCTTGAAGCCCCGGGCATAGGCGCCCCGGATCATGTCCCCGAAGTGGTCGTTCTTGGTGCGCGCGTCGGCGTCCTTGTTGTAGATCCGGTAGTCGCACGGGATGTGTCGGTCCCCGTCGGTCCACAGCAGGGACACTAGGTTGATCCCCCGAACGACCGCGTGGTGCTTGCCGGACCAGTGCCGGGTGACCAGTTCGATGGCTCGGGCGTAGGGCTTGTCCAGGGTCGAATCGTCCACGACCAGCACCCCGTCGTCGCGCCGGACCTGGGTTCGTGCTTCGGCCCAAAGGGTGTCGGGATCGGGTTCCACGCGCGCGAGCAGACGGGTAAACGCATCGTGGGCCGGCGGGTCGGGTTGGCTCGGTTGTACCCGAGCTGCCTCCGTACCCGAGTACCCCTTCGGGGTCGCGATCAAGAAGTCGATGTAGTCCTGCGGGAACACCTTGGGCACGCTCATGACACGATCGTAGACCCACACCCACACCCGCGCAAGGCCCAAAAATGCCGCACTGCGTAACATCTAAATGAATCTCTTTTTCTTATCCGTGTTTTCTGCGTTCATCCGTGGCTATTTCTTCTCTTCCTTCTTCTCTCCGTAGTGCTCGTACACTTCCTTCGCGATCTTGGCGATCAGCACCTGGGCGGCGTTGTCGGGCACCCAGCGCTTGTCGTCGTTCCCATCGGTGAGCACGCACAGCGCGACCGGGCCGGACTTCAGGTACACGATGCCGGCGTCGGTCTTGGAGGCGTTCACGGAGCCGGTCTTGTGGGCCACGACCGTTCCGGCCGGCAGGAAGCGGGTCATTTTCTCTTTGTCGTCGCACGCCTTCAGGTGCCCGAGCATCTCCTTACACGCTTCCGGTGACGCGACTTTGCCCGCTTCGATCAGTTCGAGGAGTTGCACCATTTCCTTCGCGGTGGTGCTGCCGAGGCCGTACTTATCGGTGCGCGCCTTGTCGATGCTCGTGGTGCTGCCCTTAAAAACCTTCGCGTGGATCTTGGTGTTCTTGAACCCGAGTTTCTCCATTCGCGTGTTGGTCGAAGGGATACCGATCTGGTCGAGGACCATGTTGGTCGCGGTGTTGTCGGAGAACACGATCATGAGCCGCACCGCGTCCTTGAGCGGGAACGTGGCGCCGTCGGTGAAGTGGGATGTGAGGATGCCGCTCCCGCCTACCTTATCGTCCTTCGCGAGAGTCAGTTTCACGTCGAGCTTGACCTTCTCTTCCTTCGCCTGCCAGTACGTTTCCACCATAATGGGCAATTTGATGAGACTCGCGGTGGGCATCGCCTCGTCCGCGTTGAGGTAGAACTCTTCGCCCGTTTTGAGGTGCTTCACCGCGACCGCGACCTTCCCCTTGTGGTCCTTCGCGAGCGGAGCGATGCGACTTTCGAGATCGGCGGCAGAAGCAGGTGCGATGAAAAACATGATGACAGCGAGTGTGAACAGGCGCATGAGTGCTCCCAAAATGCAACGAGCCGCGACCGCAGGAAGGCGGTCACGGCCCACGAAATCCTACCGCGAGGGAGCGGTCGCTGCTCGTCAAAATCGGCTCACGCGGCGCTGGCGGCGCCGGTAAAGGTGGTGAACAGGCGCTTCATTCCGGGCTGCGTCTCGGTCAGCTCCTCGGGGTGCCATTGCACCGCGACGAGGTACTGGCTGGCCGTGCCCTCAACACCCTCAATGATGCCGTCCGGCGCGAAGGCGGTGGCGGCGAGCCCCGGCGCGAGGTCTTTGATCGCCTGATGGTGCATGCTGTTCACCGGCACCACGGCTTCACCCAGGATGTACCCCAGGCGCGACCCGGCCTTCACCGTGATGTCGTGCGCGAGGTACTTCCGGCTCGGCTGCTCGGGTGTGGGAAAGAAGTCGTGTTTGAGCGCCGCGGGCACCTGCGTACTGACGTCCTGGTACAGCGTCCCACCGCACGCGACATTGAGGATCTGAATCCCGCGGCACACCGCGAGCACCGGGAGTTGCCGGTTCAGTGCGTGCTGGAGCAGCGCGATCTCGACCGCGTCCCGGTCCGGGTCGATGGTGCCGCACAGCTCCGTCTTGGGTTCACCGTAACGAGTGGGGTCCACGTCCACGCCACCCGTGATGAACACCCCGTCGAGCCGGTCGAAGATTTCCTGGAGCGTGTCCGGGTCGTGGGGGATGAGCGGGATCACCCACGGCACCCCGCCGACCTTTCGCAGTTCTTCGACGTAACTGCGCCCCATCAACCAACACGGCTGCCGCTCGCCCGGCTTGCCGGGGAGGGTTTGTGTGGCGATTCCGATAACGGGTCTGCGCGGCATGGCTCGGCTCTCCAACTGACAGCAAGCGCGCGGGTTGGCGCGAGAGGAGAGGAATAAGTACATGATAGCAGACTGGGAAAGGGCGCGTCCAGAATTGCGTGCGCGGCAAGGGGAGTAGAAGCGGAAATTGGGTAGTCGGACACTGTCCCGGTAAGAGTCCGGGCGGGGGCGCGGATTCTGACAGCACCGAGTGCGATGGTTGCGCGGCCGAAATTTGCCCTACACGAAATCTTCATCCCGAAACGACTCAAGATCGCCGATATTTCCCTGTCCCCAAATGACACTACAACACCCATGAGCGAGACGATCATGCGATCGCCCGTCCCCCTCTTCCGGCTGCGCAGTGGAGCCCGTGCGGTTCTCTGCGTGCTGGTGGGAACGGCAACGGCAGCGGCACAAGACCTTGCCCCGAGTACACCGAACTCTGGAGCAGCGCCCCCGAGTACGAACACCCTCCCCTTCCGCCCGGCGGAGGGAACGGCGCTGCCCGTGTCCCCGGTCCCGGCAGCCCCCGTAACGAGCACCGGGCCCGCGGCCGATCCGCTCCAGGCGCTGGACGCGCTGCGCGCCCCACCTCCGGCTCCCGCGCCGTCTTCCGCGCCCGCCAGCACGCCCCTGAATGATTTTTGGCGGAACGGGCTGCGGTTCGAGTCCGCGGACAAGGCGTTTTCCGTCGCCGTCGGCGGGCGCGTACAGTTCGACGCGGTGAACTACCTCACGACTTCCGCGATGCGGCGCAACGTGCCCGGCAACAACCCGCTCGAAGACGGCGTCTCGTTCCGCCGGTTCCGCTTCGACGTGGGCGGTACGATCTATAAGAACATCGAGTTCTACGCGCAGGTGGACTTCGTGAACGGGTTCGTGACCTCGGTCGCGGACAACCGGCAGTCCAACGTACCCGCCCCGACCGACTTGTGGGTGCAGTACAAGGATCTCCCCTGGATCGGCAACGTCCGCGTCGGTAACCAGAAGCCGCTGTACTCGTTCGAGCACCTGACGAGCAGCCGGTTCCTGACCTTCCTGGAGCGGTCGCTCGGGTTCGATGCGTTCGCCGAAGGGTTCAACAACGGGTTCGAGCCGGGCGTTTCGGTGTTCGACACCTTCGCGGAGAAGCGCGGAACCTGGGGGGTGGGGGTGTACAAAAACACCCGCAGCGGGTTCGCGTACAACGTGGGGCGGAACGAGACGGAAGTGAGCGGGCGCGTCACGTACTTGCCGGTATACGAGGATGAAGGTAAGCTCCTGGTCCACGTCGGTCTTGGTGCGTCGGCCCGCGATCTGGACCAGGACCAGGCCCGATTCCGCGCCCGTCTGGACGCCCGCAACAGCCCGAGTGCGTTTTCCCCGCTCGTAGCCGATACGGGACTGTTCTTCGGTAACCACCAGCAGATCCTCGTCCCCGAACTGGTGGCCGTTATGGGTTCGTGGTCGTTCCAGAGCGAATACTATGCGAGCTGGGTCGGTCACGCCCAGGCGGTCGGCGCGAACAACCAGCGCCTGACCGACCAGGGAACGGTGTTCATGCAGTCGGCTTACGGTGAGGTGGCCTGCTTCCTGACCGGTGAGCACCGCGAGTACAGCCGCGAAACCGGCACGTTCACCCGCGTCACCCCGCGCACGCCGGTCACCTGGACGCGGGCCGGGTTCACCGGGTGCGGCGCGTGGCAGGTCGCCGCGCGCTACACGTACCTGGACTTGAACGACAAGGTTGTTCGCGGGGGCCAGGTCCATGACATGACGCTGGGGCTGAACTGGTTCCTCAACCCGAACATGAAGATCCAGTCCAATTACTTCCTGGCGGCGCGGAACGCGGTCGGTACGGCGGGCGACGGCCTGATCCACGGGTTCGCGGTGCGCACCGCGATCGACTTCTGATCCGCTGTCGTGCCTGTACAACGAGCCGCGCCCGCCAAGAGAACCATTTCCTCTTGGCGGGCGCGGCTCGTTCGCCCTTCTAACTAAATCGAGACCTTATCCGAGGCCGGTAGGACCGCGTGGAAGTCGCGCGTGATGCGGTCCATGTACTGCGTGAGCAAGTCTTCGACGCGCTGCGGGGTGTCGGCCGCGACGACGAACCCAATGTGGTTCTTGGTCGTCATCCGGTACACGATCTCCGGGTCGGTGAAGCCGGACGTGTCCGGGTGCTCTTGCCGCGCGAGCGAAATCACTACTCCGGCGAAGCGCTGCTGTAACGGCGGGACCGCATAGGCGTGCGTTCCGCGACACAACTCCAGTTTCGCCCATTCGGACCACAGGTTCACGCCGGTCGCGTGTTCGACCATCTCCGCGGTGTTCGCGCCGCCGACGCGGGCACTCGTCTCGATGAAATAACACTGCCCGTCCGCGTGGGCCTTCATGAACTCGGTGTGTGACGCGCCCCACCCCAGCCCAAAGCCCTCTAACACTTGAGCATTGGCGCGCTTCAACTCGTCCACTTCCGGGCGGTCGCGCGGTACCGTGCGCGTCGCGTACACGCCGCCGCCCTGGTACACGTCGAGCAGTGGGCGCCAGTAGGCGTTGACCTCCGCGAAGACCACGCGCCCGTCCGCGCAGAGCGAATCGACGTGGAACAGGTCGCCGGGCACCATCTGTTCGATCAGGCAGAACGACTGGTCGTCGCCCAGTTCGTCGATGCGCTTCCAAACCTCGTCGGCGGTCTTGAGCTTGCGGATACCGGCCGCGGACGCTTCGGAGCGCGGCTTGACGAGCCACGGCCCCGGTACGCGGGCGAGAAACGCCCGCACGTCGTCGTGATTGAAGATCGGGCAGAAGTCCGGGATGCGCACCCCGATCTCACGGGCCTTCGTGCGCATCGCGAGTTTGTCGCGGAAGAAGCGCGCGACCGATTCCCCGTGCCCGGTGTCCGTCATCCGGAAGTGCTCGCGCAGGTTCGCGCCCACCTCCACATCGAAATCATCCAGCGCCACGATGCGATCGACCTTGCGCCCCCGCATGAGGTACGCGACCGCGTTGATGAGCGCGCGCCGGTCGTGGAAGTTGCCGACCGCGAACACCTCGTCGCAGGCGCCCCGGTTCCACGCCTCTTTGAGCGCGGACTCGACGGTGAGCAGGTAGACCGTACACCCTTCGGCCTTGAGCCGTTCAAGGAACCGGTTGCCCTTGAAGTAAGACGCGAGTGCGAGAACGGTGATTGACATGACACTCAGAATACGGCCCCTCGCGCGGCCTGTCACGTAGAAGAATGAGGGACCTGCCGGCGCGCGGACCGGTCCGCGCGCCGGCAGGTTGTTCTTATTTCTCCAACTGGAGCCCGGCGGACTCGGTGATGCGGTCGAAGGACGCACGGGTGGTCACGTAGCTGATGAGTTGCACCACGTCGCGCGGGCCGACCAACTTCACCGCCGCGGCCACGTCGTCGTCCGTCAGCACGACCGGCGACGCGGACAACTTCTTCGCGAGCGTGAACTGCGCGCGTTCGGTCGGGGTGTAGTCCTTCCACTCGCCGTCGAGCTTGTAGATCTGTTCCTCCGACTGGCCGAGCGCGAGCAGTTGCTTCTTCGCCAGCCCGGTCGCGTACCAGGCGCGGTCCTGGCGCGCGATGATCCAGCTCACCTGCGCTTTGAGGAGCGGCTTCAGGTCGCCCTTCTCCTCCGCATTCACCTGGCTCGCGACCCGGGCCTTACCTTGTACCGGGAACGTCGCGAGCAACCGGACCCATTGGGGCAGATCGCCCTTCGGGAAGTCCTCCGGCACGACCGCGCGGGCCTTGTCCTGGTCCACCAGCGGCAGCCGCGGTTTGCGCGTGCGGGCCTTTTCGAGTTCCTTCTCCACCACGTCGCGCGGTTCCAGTTCGGGCCGGCGGCAAATCGTCTGGCGCGTGGGTTCGCCGGTCTTCGCGTCGATCGTGAGCGGCGCGACCTTTGAGACGAGCGTCTTGTTCTTCTCCGCGGTCGGCGTGAGGTAGGTGTGCTTCGCGGTCGGGTCGGCCGGCTCCTTGCCGCCGAAGCCGCCCCCGCCCTGCGATTGCGGTACGCCCGCGCCCTCTTTCCACCGGTTGATGGCGTTGTTGCCCGCCATCGAGAGGATCATTTCCAGGATCTCCGCGTCCTTGTAGTGCTTCCGCAACCCGTCAATGTCCGCGTCGTTGAGCCGGTTCGGTTCGTAGGTGAACTTCCGCGCGAACGCGAACGCGGCTTGTTGCGCCTCGGTGAAGTTCTTCCAGTCACCGTCGAGGGCCGCGATTTCGTCCTCTTTCTGGCCGGCGCGGAGCAGTTTGCTCTCCTGGTGGCCCTGGCAGTATTGGCAGTTGTTGGTGCGGCACACGATCCAGAACAGTTGCACCTTGAAGGTGTTGTCCAGGGCGGCCTCGGTCCCCGCGGGGCCGAAGCTGAACCCGCTGCCGCCGCGCCCGTCGCCGCTGCTGGGCATGTAGTGGTAGCGGAGCCGGCCCTCGTACCCCTGCCCGCGGTCGCCGAGTTTCTTCTTGTCCTCCTCGGTCAGTTCCGGGAGCGGGATGCGCGGCTTGCGGAGCTTCATGTCTTCGAGGTACTGCTTCATCTCCGGGCGCGTGAGCGGGATGGGCAGCGGCGCGTCCGTCGGCTTGGGGTCGGCCGCGAACACGGAGTCGAACGGGACAAAGATCAGTCCCGTCAGGAGTGCAAACGCGAAACGCATTGTCGGTTCCTCGGGGTGAAGGAGAGAGGGGAGGGCGTCAATGATCCGGGGGCTACTCGTTGCGAACAACGACGGTCGATGACCCGATGCCGACGGTGTAATTCACCTTCTTGTCCTGGGTTCTACCATCGGTGCGAGTCAGGGCGAGCTTCACGGTCAGGACCAGGTCCACGCCGGCCCGCCCGTCCTCGTCGGCGATCTCGTAGCTCGTCAATTTGCTCCCGGCGCTCCAGTCCGGGTCGCGGGCCGTAATAGACGGCGACCCGCCCTTCAGTTCTTCGACGGTGCCGCCCTGTTTCCAGGTGTCCAGCACTCGCTTCATCACCTCGCGCCCCTTCGCAGCATCGGTTTGGGGCGGGAGCGACGACTCACATCCCATCAAGGCGATGCAAACGATCGCCGGGACCAGCAGGATCGAACGCATGGGAACTCGTAGTTGAAAGAATGACGGACCGCGCCCCGAAACCCGGGGCGCGGGAGAAGTGTGTTAGTAGTTGCTGATGACTTCGCCTAAAGCGCGGCTGCCCAGCGCCCGCCAGGTAACGAGGCTGATGCTGTTACTGACCGAGCGGACCGAGCCGTCGCACAGCAGCACGTTCACGCCATTGGTGTGCGCACTACCGGCCAGCGTCGCGACGCGCCCGCTCGGTTTCTTGCAGGACCGCTTGTTCGGCAAGTTCGTGTGGTAGTACCCGGAATTCGAGTGCGAACCCTGGAGCCACTCCTGGCCGATGTCGGAGTTCGTCTGTCGCGAGAGGTCGGTGATGTCGAGCGAGTCGCAACTGGTGTTCCACCAGTCCGGGTTGTTCGGGTAGTCGTTCAGAAGGAACGTGTCCGAGCGCTCCGTCACCGTCGCGTTGCTCCAGTCGCCCTTCAGTTTCTCGCTCATCGCCGCAGTGTTCGACGTCCCGTCCGTGATGTCCGTGAGCTTCACGGTGCTATTGTCCCAGAACGGACCGTCGGCCGGTTGCATCCCGTAGTTGGATTTGCTCGGATCGGTGTCCGGGATGCCGCTGTACAGGATGTTGTAGCCCTGGTTGAAGCGGTAGTTGGTCCCGGCCGACCCCGCCGGGACGGTGCTCTGCGGATCGGACGGGCAGAGCAATATCTTGATCTCGGCCGCCCGAGCCGCGTTGTTGGCGGCGTTGCTGGCTTTAACACTGAAGTTGAGCAGGTTGTAGATGTTCTGCTGTTCGATGTACGGGAGCAGGTAAGCCATCCCCGAGAACCCGTTCGAGTCCTTGCCCGGGGGCAAAGCTCCCCGTGCGTCGTGATGACTGTGGAGTGCCAAACCGAGTTGTTTGAGATTGTTCTGGCACTTCATGCGCGCGGCGGCCTCGCGCACCTTCTGCACGGCCGGGAGCAACAAACCAATCAAAATGGCAATAATGGCGATAACAACGAGCAGTTCGATCAGGGTAAAGCCCGCTTTGCGGGCGGATGAGCGATTCATTCTCGGATTCCTAGTTTGAAATGACGAACAAATAAATACTACGAACCACCAGCTCCGGCGCGCGGGTCGATTCGTGCGCCGGGAATAAGCACTCTGTCGGAGTCCCGGACCTTACTTGTCCAACGGCAGCCCGGCGACCTCGGTGACGCGGTCGAAGAACGCCGCGTTGCACGTGTGGTAGAAGATCTCCGCCACTTCCGCGTCCTTGAACGACTTGCGGCACCGCTCGACCATCTCGTCGGTCACCCTCCACGGGGCCACGGTGAGCGTCTCGGCTAGCACTAGCGCGGCCTGTTCCGCCTCGGGCAGGTCCTTGCGATCGCCGTCGAGTTTCCAGATATCGTTGTCGCTCACGCCGGCCTTCTTGAGCCGGTCGCGGGCGGTCGCGAGGGCGTACCACGCGCGATCGTTGCGCGCGGCCACCCACGCGATCTCGGCCTTCAGTTTCGCGCCAAGAGCCCCCTTCTCCATCCCCGCCCGCAGCCCCTCGACGCGGCCCTTCATCGATTTCGGGAACGTGGCGAGGAACGCGGCCCAGTCGGGGGCCGGGCCGTTGGTCCACACTTCGGCGGTCGCCTTCGCGTCGGCCAACGGGAGCGTCGCGGTGCGCTTCTCCTTCCAGATGGCCTCGACCTTGTCGCGCGCCTCGAGCGGCGGGCGGGTGGCGAGTTTCACCGGCGCGACCGTGGTGGTTTGCTTGGCGTACTTGTCCGAGGTCGGCGTCTTGAAGGTGCTGAAATCGGCCTTAATTTCGTCCTTCTTGAACCGCGCCCCGTCGGTCTCGGCCGGGATGTTCAGCCCGTCGGTCCAGCGGTTCGT
Source organism: Gemmata palustris (assembly GCF_017939745.1). Lineage (NCBI taxonomy): Bacteria > Pseudomonadati > Planctomycetota > Planctomycetia > Gemmatales > Gemmataceae > Gemmata > Gemmata palustris. Next base: position 2,145,329 of record NZ_JAGKQQ010000001.1, read on the forward strand.
CGAGTTGTACCCGGCGACCGTGACCAAGATCTCCGCGACTTGCGCCGCGGTGTAGTGTTTCTTGAGCGCCTCGACGTCGGCCGCAGTGACGAGGTGCGGGGTGTGCGTGAGCTTCTTGGTGAACTCGTAGGCGGCCCGTTCCTTGGGAGTCGCCGCGCGCCAGTCGCCGTCGAGTGCGGCGATGTCGTCGTCGCGCACACCGGCCCCGAGGAGCTTGTACTCCTGGTGCCCGAGGCAGTAGTAGCAGTTGTTCGCCCGGGACGCGATCCAGAACAGTTTCACCTTGAAGGTGTTGTCCAGGGTCATCGCCGGGTCCGCGTCGCGGCCGGAGGTGGCACCCGCCGGCCGCGTCTCCCGCAGTTCAGCGGGTAAGTAGTAGGCCCGGAACGCGCCGTTGTTCACGCGGGCGAGCGGGTTCGTGGGGTCGGCCGGCGGCATCGGGAGCCGCGGGGGCGCTTTCTTATGCTTCTCCAGAAGTGCCTTCTCCTCGTCGCGGGTCACCCCGACGGGCTTGGAGGTTTCCGGTGGTTCCGCTGCGGGAGCCGTGAGTGCAAATGCGAGCGCGAGCGTAATCATGGTTGGCGGTCCTCGCGTGTGACGGCGTGCTTGGGTTCGGTAACGACAGCGTAGGCGACCTTTTTCGGGGCGCGACTGGCACCGGATTTGTCCTGCATGGTTAACGTGACGACGTAGCTGTAGCCGGTGCCGTTGACGCGCGGTTCGCCCTCGATCTTGTAACTGAGGAGCTTGGTCCCGCGGTTCAGGTCGTCGTCGATGAACTGCACCGGCGGCGAGGCGGCGGACAGTTCCTGGAACGTCTGACCGGCCGCCCACCCGTCCAGCGCCGCGACGAGCGCGGCGCGGGACGACTCGGGCGTGGCCGCCATCGGGAGCGCCTGGGAGCCGCCGCACCCGGTCAGCCCGAGCGCGGTGGCCATTAGAATCGCGTACTTGCGCATGATCTCGTCCTATGGATGGGGGGGTCACTGGTTGGCGAGCACTTCGCTCCCGGCCATTGAACCCATCCCGCGCCACGTCGCGATCTGAATGGAGTTGTTCACGAACCGGACCGAGCCGTCGCACATGGCGAGGTTCACGCCGTTGGTGTGCGTGCTGCGGGCGGCGGTGCCGATGCGCCCGCCCGGGTACATGCAGGACCGCGAGTTCGGCGGGCCGACGTGGAAGTAGACCGTCGTGGAGTGGTACCCGTAGATCCACGGGGCGCCGGTGTTGTACATCCCGTTGTACTGTGCGTTCTGATAGCCAACCGATTCACACATCTGGACAGCTTCGTCCGCGTTCGCTGGGTATAGGCCCACCGACTGACCGAGTCGCTGGGTGTTGTGCGGGGAGAACGCCCCGGCGTTGAAGCTGCCCACCGGGTGCTCGCTGACCATCGCGGTGTTGCTGGTGCCATCGGTGATGGACGTGATCTTGGTCGCGCTGTTGACGAAGAACGGGCCATTCGGAACCGGGAACCCGAAGTTCGTGTTCGCCGGGTCCGTGGACGGCAGCCCCCAAAGGATGCCGCTACCCTGGTTCACGCGGTAGTTGTTTTGCGCCCACGCGGCCGGCACCGAACTGCCCGAGTCGGACGGACAGATGAAGGTCTTGATCTTCGTGGCCGCAGCGGTCGCGTTCGCCGCGTCGCTGTACTGGAGCGAAAAGTTAATCAGCTTGTAAACGTTATCCTGCTCGATGTAAGGCAGGATGTAAGCGTGGGCCGAGAAGTTGTTGTTGTCCCGGCCCGCGGGGAGCTTGTTGGTCGCGTCGTGGTACGAGTGCAGCGCGATGGCCATTTGCTTGAGGTTATTCGAGCACTGCATGCGCGCGGCGGCCTCGCGCACCTTCTGGACCGCGGGGAGCAAGAGACCGATCAGGATCGCAATAATGGCGATAACGACGAGCAATTCGATCAGCGTAAAGCCGACCTTTCGAGAGGGAAAACGCAACATGATTAAGACTCTGCCAGAGTAATTAAGAGAGATCGACACGTTAAGTGCGCAGCCCAATGAGGTGGGCGCGCGGAGAGGCTTTCAACTCAGAAAAGAATTCGCCGTCAACACGAGTGGGCACAGAGCCCCGTGCGTGTGACCGAGCCTGGGCCGATCACCGATCGGCCCAGCGGCGCGCAGTGGGGCACAGTTGACGGGTTAGCCGAGTCGCGGTGGGTGGAAGATGGAATAGGCCCGAAGAATCGGGCGTGGGGAAGATAAGTCACGATCAAAAGATGGGCTTGGAGCCCCGCCTTCGGACGCGGCCAAGCACCGAACTTGATCCTTTACTTGCATAGGAACGGCCGGAGCCGGCAGCACCGGAAACGACTCACGCACCGGAGTGCCGGAGCAATTCGGCCCCTGACACGGGCAAGGTACTGGTGCAGAACTATAGTGCCCAACTGGTTCTGAATAGGGTGATTGCTGTTCCGATTCGAGAAGTGGCGAAAATCCTCCCGACGAATGTCCGCTACACCGCGCTTCAGCACGGTTTGGAGGTAGGTAGGCGACCACGACGAGCGCGGCAACCCACCCGCAACGGCGGATGAGAGGGGGAGAGATCATCGAACTGCCGTGCGAGAATTACTACCATCGCAAATCTAGTCATAACGCAGATGAGATACAACTAGAAACTTGTCGACATCGCTAATTAATCTCGCGGTCGCGGCCAAAACCCGACAGTAAATGAACGAAGGAGCGACACCCGTCGCCCCTATCCGCGGTCGAAGTCAATCGGGGTTACTTTTCGGCGCTCGGCTCACCACGAACCGCGAGGGGAATCACTTCGAGCGAGTTCACATTTCCACCCCCACCGGCCGGGGCGCCGCCGAGGAGCACAACCGATCAGCACCAAACGGCACGAGCCGGGCCACGATACGGGTCTGCGCCACCGCGCCGACCTTCTCCCACCCGTCGCCCGCGACTGTCAGCCGGTACACCGGCCCTTCGGACGTGTTCAGGACGGCTTTACCGTGTCTTCTCATTTGCCGGTCTTCGGGTCGAAGCACGCGCACGACGCGACCGAATAGTTGCCGGGCGCTACACCGGGCGCGTTCCGGGGTTGCATCCCGCCGATGCGGTACACCTTCTCCATTGTGGGCGACGAAGTTCATACCCTGTGCGATCAGTCCCGAGGGGAATTCTTCCGACTAGAAGTGTAGGCGCCACGAAGATGGGGGGAACCAGCGCGTCTGAAGTGATTTGAGCACGAAACGGAACCGATTCTTCTCCAAGTATAACGGCTTTCCCGACCGAACCCCGTTCGGGCAACCGGCCTTTACACCTTTTCCCGCCGCAGCGACAATCACCGACATGGACGCACGCAAGATTCTCGGCCCGGACGGGCTGATCGCGAAGAAATTCCCCGGGTTCGAGTCGCGCCCGCAGCAGCTCGACATGGCCGAAGCCGTCGGTGACGCCCTCGACAAGAAACGACAACTGCTCGTCGAAGCCGGCACCGGGGTGGGCAAGTCCTTCGCGTATCTGGTTCCTGCAATTCAGGCCGTCAGTGCGAAAAAAGACTTCAAGATCGTCATTTCGACACACACCATCAGTCTGCAAGAACAGCTCATTCGCAAAGACCTTCCCTTTCTCCAATCGGTGCTCCCAGGAGACTATCGGCCGGTATTGGTGAAGGGTCGCGGAAACTATCTGAGCCTTCGCCGGCTGCGGGTGTCGCAATCCAAAGCCAGTACACTCCTCGACACCCCGGGAGCAATCGACCAGCTCGTGCAGATCGGCCGGTGGTCGCGTCAGACCGTTGACGGCAGCAAGTCCGATTTGCCCGTGCAGCCCTACGAGCCGGTGTGGGATCTCGTGCAGAGCGACAGCAGCAACTGCCTCGGGCGGAAGTGCCCGCACCAAGCGGACTGCTTCTATTTCCAGGCGCGGAAGCGCGTGTTCGGCGCGAACATCCTCGTCGTGAATCATTCACTGTTTTTCGCGGACTTGGCCCTCCGGCGCTCCGGGGGTGGGGTGCTCCCTGAGTACGATGCGGTCATCTTCGACGAAGCGCACACGCTCGAAGACGTGGCCGCCGACCACCTCGGAATCGGGGTGTCGCAGGGCGGGGTCGAGTACCTGATGGGCCAACTGCTCGCCGCGCGCACGCAAAAGGGCATCCTCGCGACGCTCGGCGACGGCGACGCGGTGGCGCAGCTCGACGCGACGCGACAATCGACGGAAAAATTCTTCCTGTCCGTGTACCAGTGGCAACTCAACCAGCCGAAGGGGAACGGCCCCAATTCGAGCGGCGGGTCCGGGCGCGTGCGCGAAAAGCAGGTGGTGCCCGATACGCTCAGTGGCGACCTCACGAAGCTCGGCGACACGCTCCACGAGCTCGCGAAGGGGCGCGACGCCGAAGAAGAGAAGATGGAGCTCACGAGCCGCGGGGACCGGCTCTATTCGATGGCGAAGAGCGTGAAGGAGTGGCTGAACCAGGATCTTCCGGGCCAAGTGTACTGGGTCGAGGTGAAGCCCGGGCGCGTGCCCCGCGTGGGCCTGGCGAGCGCGCCGATCGAGGTCGGCCCGGCGCTGAAGGCGCAACTCTACGACCGCGTACCGAGTGTGATCCTCGCCAGTGCGACGCTTTCTGTGGGCGGCGACGCGGGGTTCAAGCTCTTCCAAAAGCGCCTCGGCCTCGACAGCGCCAAGACCAGCCAACTCGGGAGCCCGTTCGACTTCCAGAAACAGGCCGAACTGCACCTCTTCCGCGACATGCCGGACCCGTCCGCGCAGAGCGCGAAGTACGAAGACGAGGTGCTGAAGAAGATCCCCGATTACGTGGCGCGAACGAAGGGCCGCGCGTTCGTGCTGTTCACGAGCTACGGGTTTCTGAACCGCGCCGCAGCGCAGCTCGGTCCGTGGTTCGCGAAGCACGGGTACACGCTCCTCGTCCAGGGGAGCGGGCTCCCCGCACCGAAGCTCCTGGAGCAGTTCCGCGACGGGAATAAAGCCGTCTTGTTCGGCGTGGACAGCTTTTGGCAGGGCGTAGACGTTCGCGGCGAAGCGCTCTCGAACGTCATCATCACGAAACTGCCGTTCTCGGTGCCGGACCGCCCGCTCACCGAAGCGCGCCTGGAGGCGATCCAGGCCGACGGCGGGAACCCGTTCATGGACTATCAGGTACCGCAGGCCGCGATCAAACTGAAGCAGGGCTTCGGGCGCCTGATCCGCACCGCGACCGACACCGGGATGGTGGTGCTGTTTGATCCGCGCGTCATCACGAAACCCTATGGCCGCGTCTTCCTGGACGCGCTCCCGGACGCCAAGCGCTTCATCGACGGTGAAGAGGCCGCGCCCAGCGAAGGGAGGGGCGGGAAACGCAAGGTTAAGGCGGGGTAAGATGAATACCGTGCCCGATGACTCGAAGCGCTGCCCGGAGTGCAGAGCACGAATCTCCAGCTCATCAGTTCGCGAGACCACCGTGGCCCGCGTCGCGCTGATGGCAGCGAGGCGCCGGTCGTTGCGCGGACGCTTCAGATCCAGTGCCGGCGCTGCAGAGCTTCGTGGGGCATCCTCCGGCACGTGGTGAATTAGTTCACACCCAAAAACCGATCAGATACTTGCCAAACGCGCATCGGCGCTTATTTCTTTGTTTCAGCACACCGAAAGTTCCCGATCCCGCACGAAATCGGAACCGCCCCACGTGTTTCGCGCAAACCGCGCGAAGCACTGACCTGCCCTCCACCCTCGGCGCTACCCGAGAACGGGGCGTTCTCCGATTTGGGACGACGCTCTGGCGTCTGTCTCTTGTTATCCTGTACCGTATCGACCCGAAATCGAGAGTTGGCGGGGAAGCGTAATGACGACACGGGTATTCCGCGTTCGGCTCGCGGGCGCGTTTGGAGCGCTGGTCGCACTGGGCGTATTCGCACTGGTCCGCGATCAGCAGCCGATGGCCGCGCAAGAACCAAAAGCCGATGCGAAGCCGGGCGACTACGCGACCGCGGTTCAGCCGATCGTGAAGAAATACTGTCTGAACTGTCACTCCACGAAGGCGAAGAAGGGTAGCCTCGACCTCGAACGGTTCGCAAGCCCCGACGACATCCGGAAGGACGTGAAGGTGTGGCTCGGGATCATTGAACAGGTCGAAGCCGGCGAGATGCCGCCCAAGGAAAAACCGCAGCCGACCGCGGACGAGAAGAAGCAACTACTCGCGTGGATTCGCGGGTTCCTTGATGCCGAAGCGAAGGCCCGGTCCGGCGATCCGGGCCACATCCCGCTCCGGCGCCTGAGCAACGCGGAGTACAACTACACGATCCGCGACCTTACCGGCGTCGATCTCCAGCCGACGCGGGAGTTCCCCGCCGACGGCGCCGCGGGCGAGGGCTTCACCAACGCCGCCGAAGCCCTCACAGACGTTTCGCCCGCGCTGCTCACCAAGTACCTCAACGCCTCGAAAGACATCGCGGACCGCGTGGTGTTGCTCCCGGACGGTTTTCGTTTTTCACCGGCGAAGACGCGACGCGACTGGACGGACGAGGGAACCGCCGCGCTGCGAGCGTTCTACGCGACCCACGCGGACGGTGAGGGCAAACTCCCTGTTCAGCCGTACCTGTTCGCCACGGTGCGCCACCGCGACGCCCTCAATGCGGGCAAGTTCACGCAGGTCGCCGCTCAAGAGAAGTTGAACGCGAAGTATCTCGCGGCGTTGTGGGGAACGTTGACCGACAAGAAGCCTTCTCAGCCGCTCGATTCGATTCGGGCGAAGTGGCGCGCGGCGGCAGAAAAGGACGTGCCGGCTCTCGCGGCCGAAGTCGTCGCGGTGCAGGCCGCGCTGTGGCGAACAAGTCGCGTCGGGAGTTACATCCAGGCACGCTGGGGGGAATCCGCGGGCGGCTACGTCGAGAGTCTGGCGCGACAGGTGCCGGTCGATCCGCCGGCAGTCGACTCGGTCCCGTTGCGGCTCGCGCTCAAACCGGCTCCGGGGCAATCCGAGGTGACGGTTTATCTCTCCGCGCAAGAGGCGGGTACGGGTGAATCGGTCGTGTGGTCGCGCCCGCGGTTCGAGGCGCCTGGTAAGCCGGCGCTGATGCTCCGCGACTATGCCGACTTCGGCCCCGCGTTCGAGGTCGAGTACCCGTCCGTGTTCGTCAACAGCGCGAAGTACCTCACCGCTGCGGTGGAACTCGCCAACGACAAGACGCTGACGGCCGAGAGCGCTGCGAAGAAGCACGGTCTCGACCCGACGTTCCTGAAGCGCTGGAGCGAAGTGTTGGCGGTAGAGCCGTTCGCACGGGACGCGGCGAGCATCGGTCGAGTTGTCCCCGCGGTCTCGCTCACGCTTCTCGAAGAACCGACGCCGAAAAATGATGCACGCCCCGCGATTAACGGCTGGAGGAAAAAGGGAACCGACCTGCCGGTGCTGGTGACGAACTCGTCGGACAAGTTGGAAGAGATCCCGGGGCGCATCCCGGCGAAGGGCGTCGGTGTTCACCCGATGCCGAAGGAGTTCGTCGCGGTGGTGTGGACCGCTCCGGCCACGATGACTGTGAACCTCGGCGCGAAGATCGTTCACGCGCATCCGGCATGTGGTAACGGCGTGGCGTGGTGGATCGAGCACCGGCGCGGTACCCGGGCTGCCGTGATCGCGGAAGGGCCGGTGGATCTGGGCGGCACCGCAGAGCCGGCCTCGAAGGTGATCGACGTCGAGAAGGGCGATCTCGTCCTCCTCGCGGTGGACGCGAAGAACGAGGACCACGTCTGCGACATGACCGCGATCGAGTTCTCGCTCACCGAGACCGCGAAGGCCAAGCGCGTGTGGAACCTCGCCGCCGACATCGCGACTTCGGTGCAGACCGGTAACCCGCACGCGGACAAACTCGGCAACAAGGACGTGTGGAGCTTCGTGCGCGGGCCGTCTCGTGCGCTCGGTAAGGGAATCAGCAGCGTGATTCCACCCGCGTCACTGCTGGGCAAGTGGCGCGAGGCTGCTGCGTCGCCGGATCGCAAGGACGAGGCCGCGAAGCTGGCGACAGAGGTGCAGAAGTTGCTCGCGGGCAAGCGGCCCGCGCAGGAGAAGTCGCCGGACCGCGTGCTGTACGACAACCTCGTTTCGGTCGAGAGCACACTGTTCGGGGGCGTCGATGTGGCGAAGTTGGGCACACGAACTGGTGCAGTATTGGGGCTACCGAAGGACAAGTTTACCGATGTAAACGTCGTCGGCTCCGCGAATGCCGTGGTGGAAGTCAAACTCCCGGCCGCGCTCTTCGCCGGGCGCGAGTTCGTCGTGGACGCGAAGCTCGGGGATACTGCGGGTGACCGACTGGTGCGCCCCCGCGTGGCGACCACTCCACCCGGGGCGGGCACGCGCGGGGACGGCCTGCTCCTCGGCTCCGCGAACGGGTCCGCGTACAAGCAACTCGTCGCGGGACACAATGAGTTCCGCCGCATTTTCCCGCTCTACATTTGCTTCCCTCAAGTCGTCCCGACAGACGAGGTCGTGTCGCTGAAGATGTTCCACCGCGAGGACGAACCGCTCGTTCGACTGTTCCTCACGGACGGGCAGTCGCGGCGCCTCGATCGATTGTGGGTCGAGCAGCGGTTCGTGAGCCGCCAGGCGGTCGCGGAGTACGACTACCTGCCGCAATTCATGGGCTTCACCACGCAGGATACGCCGAAGGAGTTCCAGCAGTTCTTCATCGATCGCAAACCGCTGTTCAAGAAACTGGCGGACGACTGCATCAAGGACGAAGAGGCCGCGGTCCCGCAACAACTCGATGCGCTCCTGAAGTTCGCGTCGCGGGCGTACCGTCGGCCGCTGCAAGAGACAGAAAAGAGCGATCTCCTCGCGCTCTACAAGGCGATTCGCGCGAAGGGCACCACGCACGAGGAGGCGTTCCGCGGAGTGGTGTCGCGCGTGCTGGTGGCGCCGGCGTTCTTGTTCCGAATCGAGGCCATGCCGAAGGGCAAGGAACCGGGGTTGGTCAGCGATTGGGAACTCGCGACGCGGCTCTCGTACTTCTTGTGGTCGAGCGCGCCGGACGAGGAACTGCGTGCGGTTGCTGCGTCGGGCAAGCTCCGCGACCCGAAGGTGTTCGCGATCCAGGTTCAGCGCATGTTGAACGACGCCAAAACGCGCTCGCTCGCGATCGAGTTCGGCACCCAGTGGATTCACGTCCGCGGGTTCGATGAACTGAATGAGAAGAACGAAAAACTGTTCCCGACGTTCACCCCGGAACTGCGAAAAGCAATCTACGAGGAATCGATCCTCTTCTTCCAGGACTTGTTCCAGAACGACCGCACGGTGACATCTGTTATCGACGCGGACCACACCTACCTCAACGAAACGCTCGCCAAGCACTACGGCATCCCGGACGTGACCGGCCCGCAATGGCGGAAGGTCGATGGCGTGCGCAAGTACGGTCGCGGGGGCATTCTGGGACTCGCAAGTGTGCAAACGAAAGAGGCAGGCGCGTCGCGTACCAGCCCCGTACTTCGCGGAAACTGGGTCGTTGAGACGCTCCTCGGCGAGAAGCTCCCGCGCCCGCCCGCCAACGTGCCGCAACTGCCGGAGGAAGAGGGCGCAGATAAGCTCACCGTGCGCCAAATGGTGGAGAAGCACGCGAAGGTACCAGAGTGTGCGGTCTGCCATGTGCGGATCGATGCATTCGGCTTCGCGATGGAGAAGTACGACCCAATCGGTCGGTTGCGCGAAAAAGACCTGGGCGGACTCGCCATCGATACCCACGCCAAGCTCAGGGACGGCACCGAGTTCGAGGGCATCGACGGGCTGCGGACCTACCTGCTCGCCAAGAAGAAAGACGTGGTGGTGCGGCTGTTCTGCAAGCGGCTCCTCGGGTACGCTTTAGGGCGCTCGGTCACGCTCTCGGACACCGCGCTCATCGACGAAATGGTGGCCGAGGTGAACAAGAACAATGGCAAGGTTTCGGCTGCCGTGCGGGTGATCGTGAACAGCCCGCAGTTCCGCATGGTTCGCGGGAGCGAGTTCGGGGAGTAGCGGATATGCGCCGCGGGAAAGACAGCCGTCGTATCGCAGTTCAAGGCACCGAGTATCGGTGGCGCGCCACGGGCGACGACGGCTGGATCTCAATTGGGATTTGGCCGTCGAATAATATCGGCTCATACATCTGGGGCACCTTCAGATATCACGAGACTTGGCTCGACGTCGGAAACGGAGTTTGCGTGTCTGTAGGCGATCAGATTGTAATCACAAACCGGGTTGTCCGTCGGGTCATTGAGCACGCACTTTCGCAGTGCGAGTACGACCCCTACGTAAAAGGCACGGAACTTTGCTTGGGTAGCCTCGATCAAGCGATTCAATGGGAGGACGCAGTGCGAGCCTCCCGTAACTCGAACTAAATAATAGGTGCCTCTCATGCGCATCACGCAACCCCTCTCTCGGCGCTCGTTCCTCCGTGGCGTCGGCGTGTCGATGGCGCTGCCGTGGTTGGAATCAGTCCCGGTGTGGGGCGATGACAAGCCCAAGAACACCGCGTCCGAGGCGCCGGTTAGGTTCGCGGCACTGTTCTGCGGCAATGGCTTCCACAGCAAGGAGTGGTGGGCGAAGGGCGAGGGCAAGGCGATGGAGTTGGGCAAGGTGCTCGACCCGCTCAAGCCGCACCGCGAGAAGATGCTGTTTCTTCGTGGGCTCTACAACGAGGAAGCCCTCATCGGCGGCATCCACAGTTGCCAGACCGGGAACCTCCTGACCGGGGCGCACCTCGCGCCCGACGGCGCGATCAAGTCCGGGATCAGTTGCGATCAGGTCGTCGCGGAGAAGACGAAGGGCCAGACGAAGGTGCCGAGCCTCGTGCTGGGCACCGAGCCGTCGATTGCGGCGATCCACAAGAATTATTCGATGATCTACAGCTCCCACATTTCGTGGAGTTCGGCCACCACGCCCACGCCGCTGGAACTGTACCCCGCGCTCGCGTTCGACCGCCTGTTCCGCGATGAGGTCGGTAAGGCCGACAAGAGCGTGCTCGACGCGGTGCGCGAGGATGCGACCAGTTACAAGAACAAGGTGAGCGCTGCGGACCAGCGCCGACTGGACGAGTATCTTTCCAGCGTGCGCGAGGTAGAACAGCGCATCGAGCAGGCCGGGAAGAGCGGCCGACTCCAGGGCTGGCGGCCCACGCTCGACAAGCCCGACATGAAGCGCCCGGCAGACGGCATTCCGCAGGACATCGACCAGCACATGCGGCTCATGTGCGACATCATGGTGCTCGCGTTCCGCACCGACACCACCCGCGTCTGCACCCTCAAATTGAACAACGACCACTCGTCGCTCCGGTTCCCGCACCTGAAGGTGGACTACATGATCCACCACCTGCTCTCGCATACGGACGGCGCGGACTGGCTCAAGGTGAACCAGTTCTTCGCACAACAGGTCGCGTACATTGCCGAGAAACTGGACGCGGTGAAGGAGGGCGACCGCACGCTCCTCGACAACAGCATGCTCCTGTTCTGCTCGAGCATGATGACCGGGAACCACAACAACGACCAGTTGCCGGTGGTGATGGTCGGGCGCGGCGGCGGGCGGATCAAGACGGGCCGCGTGCTCGACTACACGGGCAAGCCGAACCGTAAGATGTGCAGCCTGTACCTCTCCATGATGGAGAAGGCCGGCGTGAGGTTGAAGGAGTTCGGCGACTCGAAGGAACAACTCGCGGAGATTTAACCCGCGCCACGATCGAGTAACGCGAAGGCCCACTGTACGTGCAGTGGGCCTTCGCTTTTGAATGAGCAGATTTGACAAACTCAGAACATCCACGATTCAGCTCGGTCCCGGCACGCGCTCGCGCACCTCGTGCGGAAAACAGACCCGCAAGCACGGCACAAATTTTCTCGCGCGGGCATTGACAGCACGGGTGCGGACCGAGTAAAGTTTCACCTAAACTATTAGGTTAGGCATCTCCTTCCGGAGGTTACTTTGGCCGAAGACCTGCCACCCAGTGAACGCGAACTCGACGTTCTGAAGGTGCTCTGGGAACTCGGGTCCGGGAGCGTGCGCGACGTCCAGGACCGCCTCGCGCCCGAACTCGGGCTGGCGTTCAACACTGTTCAAACTGTTCTGCGCAACATGGAAGACAAGGGGCTCGTCGGCCACCGGGCCGAGGGCCGGACGTTCGTCTATTTCCCCAAACACACGCGCGAACAGGTCACGTCCCGGTTCCTGAACAAAGTGTTCGGCGGGGCACTGGACCAGTTCGTCCTCAGTATGCTCCGGGCGTCCGACGCCGCCCCGGAAGAGCTACGGGAATTGGAAAAATTGATCGCCAAAGCACGGGCCGACAAGCAGCGGAAGGGGGGGAGTTGAAATGGCGTGGGACGTTTTCACACCGGAATGGCTGGCCCGCGTTGCGGCCGGCGGGTTCGTGATCTTGGTCGCGGCGGCGGTGGCCGTCAGACTGTGTCGCCAGCCGGCCGATCGCGTGCGCGTAGTCGGGCTCGCGCTCGCGGCGGCCGTGCTCGTTCCCCTCGTGGCGCTGATTCCCGGGTTGCCTCGCTTGTCCCTGGCGGTGCTCCCGGCCGAGTCGGTGGCCGAAGCGCCCGCGCTGGAACCCGCACCAGTGCCGTTACCCCCGCCGACGGCTACCGAGCGCGTGCCGGCGTTCCGGCCCGCTCCCGAAGCGAAGACTCCGCCGGTTGAGCAAAAGGCGGCCGATTCCACTCTCGTTTCTGCGCCCCCCTCAAGTCCGGGCGCGGGCGCGGTGCCCGCCGAGGCGCTGACAGTTCAATCGGCACGAACCGCGGACGTACCGGCGCCAGCGCCGCAATCAGCGCTCTCGATCACTCGCGCGGTGTTGATCGGGTACGGGGCGCTCACGGGCGCGTTCTTGGTTTGGTCGCTCGTAGGCCTCTGGCGGCTGTTTGTCCTCTGGAGAAGCACCCGCCCCGCGTCGGCCGAAGCGGTCGCGCTGCTGCGAGAGATTGCTGGCTCTGCGGCCGATTCCGCCCGCGTGCTCGTCAGCGATCGGCTCGAATCACCTGTCGCGTTTGGTGGGTGGCGCCCCGTTATCGTCCTCCCCGCGTCGGCGGGCGGCTCGGAAGGGCGGAGCGCGCTGCGCTACGGCCTCGCACATGAATGGTCTCACGTCGAACGCGGCGACGTCTGGAGGTGGTACCTGGTCACGTTCGCGCAGGTCTTTCTCTTCTATCAACCGTTGTTCTGGTGGTTGCGGCGACAACTGAGGCTCAGTCAGGATTATCTGGCCGATGCCCGCGCCGTCGACCAGTCCGCGGACCCGGTCGAATACGCCGAGTACCTCGTTACCCTGGCCCGCCGGCGGTTGGGCATTCCGGGCTTGGCCCTGGGAATCACCGATCGCCGGTCCAACCTCACCCGGAGGGTTCACATGCTTCTGCTGAACCGCACCCCGATCGCGCGCCGGTGCCGGCTCGTCTGGACCTTCAGTGCGGCCCTGCTCGCCCTGGGGTTCGTAGTTGGCGCTTCCGCGATCCGGTTGACCGCGGGCGATGCTCCCGCCAAGCCGACCGACGAGAAGAAACCCGAGGACGCGAAGAAGCCGGCCGACCCGCCCGCGAAGGGCGAGACGCTGAACTACAGCGGCAAGGTGACAGACAAGGACACCGGGAAGCCGATCGCGGGCGCCACGGTCGTCGTGCGGCGGTCGGTGCTCGGTGACCCGGAACTGAAGGAGGCGAACCCTGTTATTGAGGAAACCAAACACACCACGGATGCCCAGGGGAAGTATTCGTTCGTGCTCCCGCCGGAACAGACTTTGAAGCGGTACCTGTACATCGAACTGGACGTCGAGCACCCGGACTACGCCGGGCAGAAGGGCTTCGGGTACTCCCTGAGCATGATCCGCAAGAACGAAAAGCTGGGCGGCCGACCGTTCTTCGAGAGCGTTGAGTTGCGCCCCGCCCGGCCCGTGACCGGGATTGTCAAAACACCCGCGGGGAAGCCCGCCGCAGGGGTCAAAGTGCAGGCGTACTCGGTCACGAGCAAGCGGTCGGAGGGCACGTTCGAGTACGGGTCGTTCGCCGACGTTCGGACCGATGCGGAGGGGAAGTTCCGCCTCCCACTCGTGACCCCGGGTTGGGCGGTGGTGTGGGTGCTGCCCGAAGAGTTCGTGCCGACCACGCACGTCGTCAAGGACAAGCGCGGCGACCTCGGGACGTTCACGCTCCAAGCCGGTCCGCGTTTGCGGGGCACGGTCCTCGACGCGAAAGGTAAGCCGGTCATTGGGGCGGTCATCAACGCGGAGTCCCGGGACCGGAACGAAGAGATCACCGAACCCGTTGCGGACAACATCAACCGCTCGGCGGTGACGAACGCGAAGGGTGAGTTCGAGATGCGCCCGCTCCCACCGGGTAACTACGTCGTGAAGCCGGGCGAGTACCCGCAGGACGGGTCGATCGATCGAAAGGACGCGAAGGCGGTGCCGGTACCCGCTGCGGTGTTCGCCGGGACCAAGATCACACTGAAGGCCGGAGCGAACCCGGAGCGGATCGAGGTGCGGGCGGTGCCGCACGTCACGATCGAGGCCCAGTACCTCGACAGCAAGGGCAAGCCGACCCGCGGTCACAGTTGCCACGTGTTCGGGGAGATCGACGGCGTGTCCTGGTTCGGCGACGCGAAGGCCGACGCGAACGGAAAAGTGATCGCACACGTCCCGCACGGGATGGAAAACACACAATTCAATTTGATGACGAACGAACACGGGTCGCTGCGGTGGCGGAAGGCGAAGGGCGAGGAACTGAACAACGGTCGCACCGTTCGGCTCGGCACCCTGACCGACGACGTGAAGGGCATCGAGATCGTGCGGTACACCGCGCCGATTCTGACCGTGAAGGTGATCGCGAAGGACGGGACGAAGCTGGTCAAGCCGGGCGTCACCGCGACCTACTCGGCCGGCAAAGGCGCTCTCGACGGCCGGTTCATTCTGCGCAACGGGCGCCAGTCGGACGTGTCGTTCGAGGAGCAAGAAGACGGCCGGTTCCGGTCGAGCCAGATGTTCCCGGACGAAGAAGCCACCGTGTCCGGCCATGCGGAGGGGTACGCGGACAAGTCCGAGAAAGTGAAGCTCGCAGAAGGCGCGACGAAGGAGATCGAAATCGTGTTGGAGAAGGCGCCCGCGAAGCCGGAAGGGGAAAAGAAGAAGTAGTCGTGACGAGTGTGCGCTTCCGTTGCGCACGGTGCTCTGAGTGTGGTCCGCTCGCTCCGCGAGCGGTGCATCCGAAGTGACGCGGTGATGGGCACTGTGCGCGGTTGGTGGATGCCAACCGCTCGCGGAGCGAGCGGACCACACTCACGAGCGCAACACAGAAAATCGCACGCCCGTTTTTTTTTGGTAGTGAGTATTGCTCGCAACTGGAGAGAAACCCCATGTTCCGCTCCGCCCTGCTACTCACCCTGGTTGTTGGTCCCGCTTCTGCGCGAGCGGCGGAACCGGGTGGTCCCGTCGATTTCGAGCGACACGTGGTCGGGTTGCTGAACAAATCGGGGTGCAGCGCGGGTTCCTGTCACGGGTCGTTTGGGGGAAAGGGTGGCTTGCGGCTGTCGTTGTTCGGCGCCGAGCCGGAAAAGGACTTCCTCGCCCTCACCCGCGGCGGGGGCGGTCGGCGCATCAACTCGGCCGACCCGAATCAAAGTTTGCTTCTGTTGAAAGCGACGGGGCAGATTCCGCACGGCGGTGGGATGCGGTTCGCGGCAAATTCGTGGCAGGCGCGCGCCCTTCGCCACTGGATCGCTGGGGGCGGCCAGCGCATCGCGGATTCGGGCGCAGTAACTCGGCTCGAAGCCGTTCCGTCCGAGCACGTGCTGACGAAGCCGGGCGAGATGGCCCAACTGAGCGTGCGGGCAACATTCGCCGACGGTACAACGGCCGATGTGACAGCCTTTTGCGAACTCCGCGCAAAGGACGACTCGGTGGCCGACGTTTCGCTGCTCGGCGAAGTGCGGGCGGCGCGGCCCGGCGATACGGCAATCGTCGCCAGTTACCGGGGGCTCACGGCGGTCGCGCGAGTATTCGTTCCGATTCTGCGGGCCGAGCCTTACCCCGTCGTTCCCGAAGTCAATTATGTCGATCGCGCGGTGTTCGCGAAGCTGAAGCGCCTCAACGTGGTGCCCTCGAATCTCGCACTGGATGAAGAGTTCCTCCGTCGCGTCGCGATCGACGTGACTGGCGGGCTACCCACACCCGACGAGGTTCGGGCGTTCGTTGCGGACCCTGATCCGAAGAAGCGCGAGAAGGCGATCGACAAGTTACTCACCAGCCCGCTCCACGCGGCGCTCTGGGCGACCAAGATGTGCGACATCACGGGTTGCAACGTGGACGCGATGGACGGTTCCCCGGACCAGCGCACGAGGCGCGCCCGGATGTGGCACGACTGGTTCCGGCACCGGTTCGCGACGAACGTTCCCTACGACCGGATGGTGCGCGGGGTGCTTACTGCTACCAGCCGGGAGGGGCACGCGCTCCGCGAGTGGATCGATGCGGAAATCGTCCGCGAGCGGGTGAACGACAAGGGCTTCGACTCCACGTACCATGAGCGGGCCACTCTCGATCACTACTGGCGCCGGTTCGAGGGCGAGGAGTATTTCCCGCTCGAAAAGATGGCGGAACTGACCTCGACCGCGTTCCTCGGGGTGCGTCTAGAATGTGCCCAGTGCCACCGGCACCCCTTCGACCGGTGGACGCAGACCGATTATCGGGCGTTCGCCAACACATTCGGCCGGGTTCGGTTCGACAGTTCGCCCGATCTCACGTCCGCGGTGGTCGATCTCCTAGAGGAGCGCCGAAAGTTGCCGCCCGGAAAAGTCAGCGCCCCGATTCCGCGGTTGCGCGAGGTGTACCTTTCGGACCGCTCGCGTCGGCTCCCGCACCCCGACACCGGGGCCGTTCTGAGTGCGCGGGCACTCGGCGGTCCGGAGCTGACCGGCACCGACCCGCGTGAGGCGCTGACCGATTGGGTCACGCGACCGGACAACCCGTTCTTCGCCCGCGCGTTCGTGAATCGTGTCTGGGCACACTACTTCGGCACGGGCATGATCGACCCGGTTGATGACCTCGCGGCGAGCAACCCCGCTTCCAACGAGCCGTTGCTCACCGCATTGGCCGCGGATTTCGCCAAGAGCGGCTTCGATGTTCGGCGATTGGAGCGCACGATCCTCGTCAGCCGCACGTATCAACTTTCTTCAACGCCGAACGACACCAACCGCCGCGATCACGGAAACTTTGCCCGCTCGTACCCCCGGCCGCTTATGGCCGAAGCGGTGCTGGACGCACTGAACGACGCCCTCGGTACGAAGGAAGATTTCGGTGCCGATGCGCCGGCCGGTGCGCGAGCGGTCGAAGTGGCGACGAACCGCGTGCGCGCGGGGCACGCGGCGCGCGTCTTCAGTGTGTTCGGGCGCCCGGCACGCACTTCCACTTGCGATTGTGAGCGCCCGAGTGGCCCCGCGCTACCACAAACACTGTTCCTGATGACCGATCCTGTTCTGCTCAAGAAGATCACCGGCGGGCGGCTCGCAAAGCTCCTGGCCGCGAAGATGTCTGACGCGCGGATCGTGGACGAACTGTTTCTCGCCACGCTCTCGCGTCTGCCCGACGCGGGTGAAAAAACAACCGCACTGGAACGAGTATCGGCGGCCTCGGATCGCGAGGCCGGGTTGGTCGATGTGCTTTGGGCGCTCGTGAACACCCGCGAATTCATTCTCAATCACTAACCGAAAGGAACACCCATGTCCCGGTCGTTACACTTCAACCGGCGCGGGTTCCTGCGAGTCGGCGCCGCCGGCGCCCTCGGGCTGAGCTTGCCCGACGTTCTCCGGGCGGAATCGCGCGGCACGCGCAAGTCGAAGGCGGACGGGCTGATCCTCGTGTGGCTCGGGGGCGGTCCCGCAACGATCGATATGTGGGATTTGAAGCCGGATGCGCCGGAAGAGTTCCGCGGAGAGTTCAAGCCGATTGATACCGCGGCGCAAGGCGTGCGCGTCTGCGAGCACCTGCCGAAAATTGCCGGGGCGATGAAGAATTGTGCGCTGGTGCGCTCGCTTCACCACTCGATCACCGACCACGGGGCCGGGGCCGCGTACCTGGCGACCGGTCACCCGCCGGCCGCAGCGCTCAAACACCCGTCTCTCGGTGCGATTGCAGCAAAACTACTGCCCACTCAGGCCGGCTTACCGCCGTACATCGCGCTCGACGGCGCCGCGGGGTTCCCCGGCGCGGCCGGGTTCCTTGGCGCGGCGAACGATCCGTTTACAGCAGGGATTGGTGGCCGCGGTACAGCGCGCGTGGAAGGCATTTCTCTCCCCACGGGGTTCTCTGCGGAACAACTCGCTGACAGGAATCGGCTCCGCGGCGCGTTCGACACGAAGTTCGGCGCACTCGATCGCACGGAACTACCCGCGGCGCTCGACAGCTTCCAGCAGCAAGCGGTGGACATCCTCGGGTCCGACCGGGTGCGTAAGGCGTTCGACTTGTCGTTGGAGAAAGAGGCTGTACGGGAACGCTTCGGGCCGACGGTGTTCGGGCGCAGCGCGCTTACCGCCCGTCGGCTACTCGAAGCCGGCGCGCGGTGCGTGACGGTCGGGTTGACGGGTTGGGATACGCACGCCGGGAGCTTCCGCACGCTGCGCCAGCAGTTGTTGCCGGAACTCGATCGCGTGCTGTCGGCACTCGTGACGGATTTGAGCGACCACGGAATGCTCGACCGTACTGTCGTCTACTGTGTGGGGGAGTTCGGGCGCACCCCGCGCGTGAACGGCTCCGCCGGGCGCGACCACTGGGCGCGGTCGATGTCGGCGTTTTTGGCCGGAGGGGGGGTGCGGGGAGGAACCGCTTACGGCACCACCGACGCGCACGGGCTGGCACCTGAGAACGACCCGTGTTCGCCGGCCGACGTGTCCGCGACCGTCATGAGTTTACTCGGAATCGAACCGGCTCACGAACTCCGCACGCCCTCGGGGCGCCCCATTTCCGTCTTCCGAGACGGGAAGGTGATCGAGTCACTGGTCGGCTGACGTGTCTCGGCGCCTGCCGAGCGGCACCCGGTGACACGTTCAGCGGGTGTCTGCACCTGGTGAATGCGCGGGCTACCGAGAACGACCGGTGTCTGGGCCGAGTGGTGCCCGACGGGTCCAACGAGATCGGGGCCGTGCCCGCGCTACTGAACGCTCTTACGGGCGCATTGGTGACGATCGACGTGACCTCCTGCCAGAAGGTCACGTCCAACAGATCCGGGAGCGGGGCGGGAACCGCGTGGTAGCGGCCCCAGGAAACCAGTCGACGTTACGCCGCTCCGCTCGCGCGACGTTCGAGGCGGCGGGCTACGCGACGTTCGCCGGGTACGAAGCCTTGTTCAACGTCTCCTGGTACAGCCGTGCCTGCAGGATGGCCTCCACCACGAGTGCCACGGGGAACGATCAGCGCATCGTGGATCGTGCAACGGTACCTTGGGACGCAGCTTTAGGAACGCATCGG
Source organism: Gemmata palustris (assembly GCF_017939745.1). Lineage (NCBI taxonomy): Bacteria > Pseudomonadati > Planctomycetota > Planctomycetia > Gemmatales > Gemmataceae > Gemmata > Gemmata palustris. Next base: position 2,164,746 of record NZ_JAGKQQ010000001.1, read on the forward strand.
CGGCTCGCCCATTGTAACCCAGGTGCTACTCGTCATCCGCGCGCAGTTTCGCGAGCACGTTGAGGTCTTCGAGCGTGGTCGCGTCGCCAGTAGATTGCCGGCCGGCGGCGATGTCGCGCAAGAACCGGCGCATGATTTTACCGCTCCGCGTCTTCGGCAGGGAGTCTGTGAACCGGACGTCGTCCGGACGAGCCAGCGCGCCGATGTCCTTCACGACGTGGGCCTTCAGTTCGGCCTTTAGCTCGTCGGTCGGGGCCACGCCCTGCTTCAGCGTGACGAAGCACACGATCCCTTCGCCCTTCAGGTCGTCCGGCTTCCCGACCACCGCGGCCTCGGCCACCTTCGGGTGGTGAACCAGTGCGCTCTCGACCTCCATCGTGCTGAGCCGGTGCCCGCTCACGTTCAGCACGTCGTCCACGCGGCCCATCACCCAGATGTAGCCGTCCTCGTCCCGGCGCGCGCCGTCCGCAGTGAAATAAATGTTGGGGTAATGGCTCCAGTACGTGGACTTGTAGCGCTCGTCGTCCCCGTAGATGGTGCGCATCATGCTCGGCCACGGGCGCTTCACCACGAGGAACCCGCCCGCGTTCGCTGGCACCGGGTGCCCCTGCTTGTCAACGACTTCCGCCGCGATGCCCGGGAGCGGTTTCGTCGCGCTGCCCGGTTTGGTCGGGATCGCACCGGGGAGCGGCGAAATCATGATCGCGCCGGTTTCCGTCTGCCACCACGTGTCCACGATCGGGCACCGCCCGCCGCCGATCACGTTGTGGTACCACATCCACGCTTCCGGGTTGATCGGCTCGCCCACACTGCCGAGCAACCGGAGCGACGACAGGTCGTGCCCCTTCGGGTGCTGGTCGCCCCACTTGATAAACGCGCGGATCGCGGTCGGGGCCGTATAGAAGATCGTCACCCGGTACTTCGCGATGATCTCCCAGAACCGGTCCTCGCGCGGCTGGTTCGGCGCGCCCTCGTACATCACGACCGTGCTGCCGTTGCACAGCGGGCCGTACACGATGTAGCTGTGCCCGGTGATCCACCCCACGTCCGCCGTGCACCAGTAAACGTCGTCGTCCTTGATGTCGAAGACCCACTTGTGCGTGAGCGACACTCCCAACAAATACCCGCCGGTCGTGTGGAGAACGCCTTTCGGCTTCCCGGTGCTGCCGGAGGTGTAGAGGATGAACAGCGGGTGCTCACTGTCCATTGGTTCGGCCGGGCAGTCGGCGCTCGCGCCGGCCACCAGATCGTGCCACCACACGTCGCGCCCGGCCTTCATCTCGACCGCGGTGTTACAGCGGTTGAACACCACGCACTTTTCGACCGTCGGCGATTTTTCGAGGGCCGCGTCCACGTTCGCCTTTAGCGGCACCACTTTTCCGCGGCGCCAGCCGCCGTCGGCGGTAATGACGAGCTTCGACTTCGCGTCGTTGTTGCGGTCCGCGACCGCGTCCGCGGAGAACCCGCCGAACACGACCGAGTGCATCGCGCCGATCCGGGCGCAGGCGAGCATCGCGACCGCCGCTTCGGGGATCATCGGCATGTAGATCGTGATGCGGTCGCCCTTCTCCACGCCCAGCGCCTTCAGTGCGTTCGCGAATTTGCACACTTCGCTCAGGAGCTGCTGGTACGTCAGCGTGCGGGAATCGCCGGGTTCCCCCTCCCACACGAGCGCGGCCTTGTTCCCGCGCCCGGCCGCGACGTGACGGTCGAGGCAGTTGTCGCTCGCGTTGAGCTGCCCGCCGACGAACCACTTCGCGTGCGGGACGTTGCTCCAGTCGAGCACCGTGTCCCACGGCTTGGTCCAGTGAAGGGACTTGGCTTGCTCGGCCCAGAACCCGTCCGGGTCGCGTTCGGCCCACTCCGCGAGCCGGTCACGTTCGGTCGCGTTCACGGTGGTGCGGGCAACGAATTCCGCGGACGGGGGAAACTGCCTTGTTTCCTTCAGCACGCTGGTGATGTTTTTATCGCTCATGGTTTCAATCCATGCGGGGAGGGTGAGTCGGCCGGACCGGTGCTCGGCGGTACTTGCGGGCCGTTGGCATCGGTATAACAAGCTGCGGGTGAAGTACCAAGGACTATGGGCGCCGGACTTATGGACCATTTCACAATCGCGGCGGTACAGATGAAAATCGCGCCGGATCGCGAAACGAACCTGGCGAAAGCCGAGGCCGCGATCGCCGAGGCCGCGAAACAGGGCGCGCAAGTGGTGTGCCTGCCGGAACTGTTCACCGGTTACTACTTCTGCCAGAAGGAAGACATCGCGCTCTTCGATCTGGCGGAACCGATCCCGGGGCCGAGCGAGGACCGGCTCGGTGCGGCGGCGAAGAAAAATAAGGTCGTGGTGGTCGGGTCGCTGTTCGAGAAGCGGATGCCGGGTGTGTACCACAACACCGCCACCGTCCACGACGCGAGCGGGAACCTGCTCGGGTTGTACCGGAAGATGCACATCCCGGACGACCCGCTGTTCCTCGAAAAGTTCTACTTCACGCCGGGCGACCTCGGGTTCAAAGTGTTCCCCACCGCGGCGGCCAAAGTCGGCACGCTGGTGTGCTGGGACCAGTGGTACCCCGAAGCGGCCCGACTCACGGCCCTCCAGGGCGCGGAAGTGATCTTTTATCCCACCGCGATCGGCTGGCACCCGCGCGAAAAGGAAGAGTTCGGCGAAGCGCAGCATTCCGCATGGGAAACGAGCATGCGCGGCCACGCGATCGCCAACGGTACCTACGTGTGCGCGGTGAACCGCGTGGGGCACGAGGTCATCGTCGGCGAGGGGCTGGAGTTCTGGGGCGGGTCGTTCGTGAGCGACCCGTTCGGCCGCGTTCTGAAGAAGGGCAGCACGGACAAGGAAGAAATTCTGGTCGTGAAGTGCGACCGGAAGCTCATGGAAGACGTGCGCCGGAACTGGCCGTTCTTCCGCGACCGGCGCATTGATGCCTACGGGAGCATTACCAAGCGCGTCGCCGATTGAGTCACCTCTCTTGCGCCCGTTCACCTTTCGGAGTTACCACACGATGCACGCTCGTCTCCTCTCCTGTTTCGTCCTGTGCGCCGTTACTGCCGGCGCACTCGGTGCCGACTGGAAACCGGCTCCCACCCCGCTCATGACCAAGTGGGGCAAGGAAGTGAAACCCGATAGCGCGTGGCAGGAGTACCCGCGCCCGCAGATGGTGCGAAAGAACTGGCTAAACCTTAACGGCTTGTGGGACTACGCGATCACCAAAAAGGACGCGCCCAAGCCCGAGAAGTGGGACGGCCAGATCCTGGTACCGTTCTGCGCCGAGTCGGCGCTGTCGGGGGTCGGCAAGAGCGTCAGCAAGGACCAGAACCTGTGGTACCACCGCACGGTCGAAGTTCCCGCCGGGTGGAAGGATCAGCGCGTGCTGCTCCACTTCGGCGCCGTCGACTGGGAATCGACGGTCTTCGTCAACGGCAAAGAACTCGTTACCCACAAGGGCGGGAACGACCCGTTCTCGGTGGACATCACCGACGCGCTGAAGGACGGAAAGGGTGAACTCGTCGTGCGCGTGTGGGATCCAACGGATTCGGGCGCGCAACCACGAGGGAAGCAACAAGCGAAACCCGAAGGGATCTGGTACACGCCGGTCACCGGGATCTGGCAAACGGTGTGGCTCGAACCCGTGCCAGAAACGAGCATCACGGGTCTGCGCACGGAAACACGACTCCAAGACAAGGTCGTAATCGTAAGTTTGCAATCTCATAACGATAAGCCCAACGATCGCGTCCGCGTGACGGCTCTGCGAAATGGACAACGCATCGCTTCCGGTGACGCCCTCCCCAACGGCGAGATCACACTTCCGATCCTCAAACCAGAGCTGTGGACACCGGATACACCCAACCTTTACGACCTCAAGTTGGAGCTGGTGCGCAACGGCCAGACAATCGACGAAGCAACAAGCTATTTCGCGATCCGCACCATCACCACCGGGAAAGACGACAAGGGCGTGATGCGCCTGCTGCTCAACGGGAAGCCGTTGTTCCAGGTGGGGCCTCTCGATCAGGGATGGTGGCCGGACGGGTTGCTCACCCCGCCGTCCGACGCAGCGATGAAATACGACATCGAAGTGCTGAAGAAGATCGGCTTCAACATGCTCCGCAAGCACATCAAAGTGGAGCCGTCGCGCTACTACTACCACTGCGACAAGCTCGGGATGCTGGTGTGGCAGGACATGCCCAGCGGGGGCGTCCCGTCGCGCGGGCAACTCATTCCGCCGGACGCCAAAGAAGACGCCAAGTTCACCGACCCGGAGAAGAAGCAGTTCCGCGTGGAACTCAAGGCGATGATGGACCACCTGAAGTTCTTCCCGTGCATCGTGGTGTGGGTGCCGTTCAACGAGGGCTGGGGGCAGCACGACACTAACGACGTCCTGAAGTGGGTGAAAGACTACGACCGCACGCGCCTCGTGAACGGCCCGAGCGGGTGGGTGGACCGCGGGTTCGGCGACATGAAGGACGCGCACATCTATCCCGGCCCGGGGATGTTCCCCACGATGCCGGACCGCGTGAGCGTGCTCGGCGAGTTCGGCGGGCTGGGTCTGCCGCTCAAGGGCCACCTGTGGAAAGACACCGACAACTGGGGTTACCGGACGTTCAAGACCACCGAAGAACTGCGTGAGAACTACCGGTTGCTCGTGCGGCGATTGCACCCGCTCGTCGGCAAAGGATTGAGCGCGGCCGTGTACACCCAGACGACGGACGTGGAAGTCGAAGTGAACGGGCTGATGACCTACGACCGCGAGATCATCAAGTTCGATCTGGCTGAAACCGCGAAGTGGCACAAGACGCTGTTCGGCCCGGCGCCCGAGTACCGCGAACTCGTGCCGACGTCCGAAACGACCGCCCAGAAGTGGCGCTTCACGACCACCAAGCCCGCGGACGGTTGGGAGAAATCCGATTTCGATGCCTCAAAATGGACCGAGGCCGATGGAGGGTTCGGAACGCAGGGCACCCCGGGCGCGGTGGTGCGAACCGAGTGGAAGATCGCTGATATCTGGGTCCGACGCGGATTCGAGTTAAAGGACGCGCCGACGGGCGAAGTGATCTTGCGCATGCACCACGATGAGGATGCCGAGGTGTACATCAACGGCGTCCTCGCGCTCAAAGTGACCGACTGGACGTCGGGTTACACGGAGTTCTTCCTGACCGCAGAAGGGCGCAAGGCGCTCAAGAAGGGCGCGAATGTGATCGCCATTCACTGCAAGCAGACCCGCGGCGGTCAGTACATCGACGCGGGCCTACTGGAGCTGAAGTAGGCGAGTGACAGGCGAACCACGCCCGCCAGGGCGGTGGGTCTTGCACATAGCAAATGCACCCACCGCCCTGGCGGGCGGGGTTCGCCTGTTAGCGATTCAACCGGTACGGCGTCGGGTCGATGTGCGGCTTGCCGCCGCCCACCAGTTCGCTGACGAGTTTTCCGGTTGCGGTGGCCATCGAAAGCCCGAGCATGTTGTGTCCGGCCGCGATCATCACGTTGTTCGCAACAGGCGCGCGATCGATGACGGGCAGCCCGTCGGACGTCATGGGGCGCCAGCCCCACCACTCCTCTTGCACCGGCTCCGCGAGCGGGTCGCGCAGGTACAGCTTCGCGGCGTCCGTGAGCAGCGCCAGCCGCGACCGGTTCAGCGAATCGTCGTACCCCGAGAACTCCATCGTCGAACCGAGCCGGTACCCGCTCGCGAACGGCGTGACCGCGACGCGGTGCTCCTCGAATATGAGCGGGTACGTCGGGCACAGTGCCGGGCGCGGCATCGTCAGCGAGTACCCCTTACCGGGCTGGATCGGCACCCGGCACCCGAGCGCCGCGTTGAGTTGAGGGGTCCACGCGCCCGTCGCGATCACGAACTGATCGCCGGGAACGTCTCCGGCCGAGGTCTTGAGTGCAGTGGCGACGCCGTTTGCCGTCACGAGGCCGGTCATCGCGCAGTTCTCGCGGATCTCCACTCCTAGCGCCAGCAGCACGCGCTTAAGTTCGCTCATCAGGCGGTCGGGCCGGAGGTGTGCATCGGACTCGTACAGGTAGCCACCAGCCATCCCGGGCTTGAGGGCCGGTTCTAGCGCGGCGAGTTCGGCCGAATCGAACCGGCGCGCGGGCATCGAGAACTCGCGGCGTAACAGTTCGTCGGTGTGTGCGTAGTGCTCGAAGTGTTTCGGCGTCTGGAAGACGAACAGCAGCCCCTTCGATTCCCACTCGCACTCGATGCGTTCGGCCGCGATGAGTTCGTCGAACAGCGCCCGCGACGAATTGAGCAGCGCCTGAATTGCGCGCCCCGCGGCCATCATGTCGCGCGTGTTGCACTTCCGGGCGAAGCCCAGGAACCAGCCCAGGTTCGCGAGCGCCACGCCCGGGCGGACCTTGAGGGGCGAGTTCCGCTGGAAGAGGGTCTTGAGGGTGGACGTGATCGCCCCGGGCGCGGCGAACGGCAGAACGTGACTGGGGCACACGTACCCACAGTTCGCGTGAGAACAGCCGGACCCGAATTCTTTGCGATCAACGATGGCGACCGTGTGCCCGGTCTTCGCAAGGTGGTAGGCGCAACACGCACCCACCACTCCCCCGCCCACAATCACGACGCGCTTCGTCATGCGATCTCCCTAAAAGGCGAACGGCCGGCGCGGGCCGACCGATCGAGCGCGAGGGGCTCTGGCGCCCACCTCTCACTAACCGGCTCGTGCCGGCCGTTCGCCCGGATGCACTATTTCGGCTTCGGCTGCGTGGTGTACGGCGCATCGTCCGTGCGGAACGGTGAAGCCGGCAGCCCCTCTTTGTTAAAGAGATTCAGGGTCGGTTTGGCGAAGTTCACCCACCCGTAGCGCACCGCGGTCGGCTCCGCAACCTGCTCGCTGCTGAGGAGAACGGTGTCGTCCTTGATGGTCGCCTTCGCCGGGTGGAACTTCCCGTCCTTGCCCGCGAGCGTGAAGCCCACGAGGTCGCCGTCCTTCGCGACCAGCCCGCCGCCCACGTGTGTGAACGTCAGCGTCGCGGTGCCGCTCGCGAATTTTGCGTCCTTGAGCATCGGGCCGTAGTATTCGATCTTCTTGCCGTACTCGATCCCCAGCGCCGCGAGCGCGAGCCGCTCGCCGACCGGTCCCTTCGGCTTCGGGTGGATGTCGGTTTCGTTGCCAATGTCGGTGATGACCGCGATCCCGGTCTTCGGCAAAGTCTTGGCCGCGTACAGTTGGGCGTCACGCAGTTCGGCGTAGGTGACCGCGTTCGCGTTGCCGTTCCCGAACGGCGCGAGTTGAACGAGCATGAACGGCAGGTCGCAGTTGTACCGCGCGCGCCAGTCCTTAATCATCGTCGGGAACAGCGTGCGGTACTCGTAGGCCCGGCCGGTGTTCGATTCGCCCTGGTACCAGATCGCGCCCTTCGTCTTGAAGTTCAAAATCGGGTAAATCATCGCGTTGTACAGCACGCCCGGGGTGTGCGGCCCCAGATTGGGCGGCGTCGCACCCGGCTTGCCCGGTTCCCTCGGGACCGGCTTGCCCTCGGCCTTCGCCTTGTCCGCAGCTTCCTTCCACTTCGCCAGGGTCTTTTCGTAAGCCTCCAGTGCCTTCTTCTGGTCGTACTCGTCGTAGGCCTTGACTGTGGCCCGGGCGCGGTCGGCGTAGTATTTCAGACTCGGCTCGGCGTCGAGCGCTTCCAGGCTCGTCCACGCCTCGGCCGGGGTGCCGCCCCACGACGAGTGGATCAACCCGACGGGAATTCCGAGTTCCTTCTGGAGCTTCTGGCCGAAGTGGTACGCGACCGCGGAGAACCCGCCGATCGTGTCCGCCGAACTCACGTCCCACTTGGTGAAGTGCCCGAGGTCGTCTTGGTTGGTGATCGGGCGCGGCGCGGTCCACTGCTTGACGGTGAACAGCCGCAGGTCCGGGTTCTTCGCGCCCTCTTTCACTTTGGCCGGGTCTTCGCTGATGTTCACGGGCCATTCCATGTTGGACTGGCCGGAGCAGACCCACACCTCGCCCACCGCGACGTTCTTGAACGCGATGGTGTTCTTGCCCTTCACGGTGAGTGCGTAGCCGGTGCCGGCCTTCTGCGCCGGGATCTTCGCGACCCATTTGCCGTCCTTGTCCGCGGTCACGCCCGAGACCGCGCCGCTCGCCTCGTTCTCGGTCTTTCGTTCCAGCCTCACGGTGACCGACTCGCCCGGATCGGCCTTGCCCCAAACGACGACTTCAGTGCCCTGCTGGAGCACCACGTTGTCAGAGAAGATCGGGTGCGGTTTGACATCGGCGCGGGCGGTACCCAGCGCCAGCACGCTCACCGATACGGTGAGCAGTACGGCCTTGAACGGACGCATGGAGAGGGCTCCAAGTGTATAAGTGGGAACGCGAATGGTAGGCGGAGGACAAATTAAACTGTCGCCCGGCGAAAGGCAACGATGCACTGGCCAGTTTGCGCAGCGCGCGAATCTTATCACCCGAACAAATCGAGCACCGGCTTCCCCGCGCTCACGGGCCGGGTGAACCCGTCGGACCCGAGCTTCGTTTCCGGAGCCACATCGAGCGCGTGGAACAGCGTCGCGCCGAAGTCCTCGGGGCTCACCGGACTGTCTTTCACATACGCCGCGATCTTGTCGGACGCGCCATGCACCGCTCCCCCACGAATTCCGGCACCCGCAAGCAGCGCCGAGTAGCACGCCGGCCAGTGATCGCGCCCCTCGCCACTCACACGCGGCGTGCGGCCGAATTCGCCTACCAGCACCACGAGCGTCGTTTCTAATAATCCGCGATCTTCCAGGTCGCTCAGCAGTGCGGACACGGCTTCGTCCACACGCGGGAGCGCCCAACTCAGCCCAAACGCGGTGGAGCCGAAGATACTACCGAGGCCCGGCCCCGTGCCGTGCATGTCCCACGTTTGCACGTTGCGAAACGCCTCGCCCGGTGGGAGTCCGGTCCACGCGGTCACACTGACGAGCCGCGTCCCCGCTTCGACGAGTCTGCGGGCCATGAGCAAATTCTGCCCGAGCGGGTGGCGCCCGTAGCGGTCGCGCGTGCGTGCAGATTCGCGGTCGAGATCGAACGCGACCCGCGCTTCGGGACCGGTGAGCAAATCAACCGCCTTCTCGCGGTACTTCTCCATGTTCGCGGCGTCAGAACCACCCGCGGGCTGCGTGGATTCGACACGCGCGAGGAGTTTCTGTCGGTCGAGCAACCGGGGCGTCGGGACATCCGTGGGTGGGTCGAACGACTTCACCTTGAAGCCCGGCGCGGACGGATTGTCGAGATCGGTCCCGATGCGCAGCGGCGCGTAAACTGCTCCGAGGAAGCCGCCCGTGAGGTAACGCGGTTGCACATCTCCGGCGAGGTTCTGCAGCCACACGTAGGGTGGGACGTTCCCGGTCGGCGGGCACAGCTTCGCAACGACCGAACCGTAATACGGGGTGCTCTCGGCCGGGCGCGAGTGGCCCGTCATGCAGACGTGCATTCCGCCGTCGTGATTGGGGTCGCCGTGGGTCATCGACCGCACGAGGCAGTACCGGTCGGCGAGACGCGCCAGGCGCGGGAGGTGCTCACAGACCCGAACACCCGGAACGGCGGTCGCAATCGGCTTGAACGGCCCGCGAATCTCCGCAGGCGCATCCGGCTTCATGTCCAAACTGTCGATTTGGCTGCACCCGCCGTACTGGACAATGAAGATGCACGACTTCGGTTTCCCCCGCCGCAGACCGCTACCACCTCCCGGTGACGCGCGCAAAAGTTCCGGTAACCCCAATCCAAGAACGCTGATTCCGCCGAGTTGGAGGAGTTGGCGGCGATTGGGGCGCGCGTGGGGGCTGAATTTCATGGCGGGTACCCACGAATTCGGCGGGTTGCGAGGCAGGACTTCCGAGCATACCACACCTACCCGCCGATCCGAGCGCGGATTCCGTTACGCGCTTGTCACTAACTTCGCTGCCGCCAATGCTCCTGCTGCGCCCCCAACGAGCGGCCCGACGATCGGTACCCAGGCATAGCCCCAATCGCCCCCACCCTTCCCCGCGATGGGTAAGATCGCGTGCGCGAGGCGCGGACCGAGGTCGCGGGCCGGGTTGATCGCGTACCCGGTCGTGGCGCCGAGGCTGAGGCCGATTCCCCACACGAGCGCGCCACCGAGCGGGGCCGCCAGCGCGCCGTTGATGCCTTTCTCCACGACGGCCGTGCCGACGAAGACCAATACGAACGTCGCGAGTGCTTCGCCGAAGACGTTTGCAGGAAAGTGACGAATCGCGGGTGCGGTGCAGTAACACGCGCGCTTCAATTCGGGATCGGGCGTTTCGGCCCAGTGCGCGAAGTAGTGCAGCCAGACGAGTGTCGCCCCCACGAACGCGCCCGCGACCTCCGCGGCGGCGAACATCAGTGCCTTGTCGACCGTGAGTTTCTCGGTAAGAACCGCCGCCAGCGGCCCGACCGGGTTGATGTAGCCCGGCGCGCCGATCGCCTTCGCGGTGTACACACCGGCCATCACCGCGAAAGCCCACCCCGCAGTAATCGCCATCCACCCGGCGTTCTGGGCCTTCGACTTGTTCAAGAGCGTGCCCGCAACGACCCCGTTGCCGAGCAGAATCAGGACTGCCGTACCAACAAACTCACCAAGCAGGTCGTACACAGGGTACCCTTCGTGGGAGAGATTTACGAGTCTCGAAGCGTACCCGCGCACGCGCCCGTGTGCCACACGCAGAGGTTAAGAATTTCGTCTTTCGGCCGCGGATCGCATCGCGTTCCAGGCCGCATCCACGTCCGCGCGCTCGGTTGTGATCGAACCCACCGACACGCGGACCATCCAGCGCCCCGCGAGGACCGCGGGCGTGAGGTACGCCGCCCCGGAAGCGTTCACGCGCTCCGCCCAATCGCGCGTGTGTGCATCGAGCGCTTCGCCGGTCAGTTCCGGTGGTTCGTGAACCACACACACCGTTTGGAGCGGCACCGGCGCCATCACCTTCCAGTTCGGGGTGCGCGACACTTCCCCCGCGAGCCACGCGGCGTTCGCGATGTCGCGCCGGAGCCGCGCCTGCAAACCCGATACGCCTTCGGCGCGAATGAGGCACCACAGTTTCAACGCGCGGAACCGGCGCCCGAGCGCGATTCCCCAATCGCGGTAGTTCGGCGCCTTGCCATCCGCCTGCGTGCGCAGGTAACTCGGGCTCGTGGACATCACGCGAATGAGGTGCTCGGTGTCGCGCACGTAGAAGAGCGAGCAGTCGAACACCGCGCCGAGCCACTTGTGCGGGTTCAACACGAGCGAATCCGCGCCCTCGATCCCGGCCCACATCGACCGACACTCGGGAAGAATCATCGCGGACCCCGCCATTGCCGCGTCAACGTGGACCCAGAGTTTGTACCGCGCTGCGACTTCCGCGATCGCGCCCACCGGGTCGAGCGCGGTCGAAGCCGTGGTGCCTGTCGTGGCGACCACCGCACACGGCACCTTCCCCGCATCGAGGTCCGCTCGAATTGCCGCTTCCAGCGCATCGGCGCGCATCGCGAAGGCGTCATCGACGGGAACCGCGCAGACGTTGTCGCGCCCGAAGCCCGCGAGCAATGCGGCCTTCTCCACGGAACTGTGACTCTGCGAGGAAACGTATACCACGAGCGGTTTGGGTTCCGCCTGCAACCCCCCGCGAACGAGGGAGAAATTACTGGCGCGCTCGCGCGCGCAGAGCAGCGCGAGTAGGGTCGCGGTGGACGCGGCGTCCTGAATCACCCCCGACCACGCGCCCGAAAGTCCGACCATCTGGCGCATCCAGTCGCACGCGAGTTCTTCCAATTCTGTGAGCGCGGGACTGGATTGCCAGTTCAACCCGAGCTGCCCCAATCCCGTACTGAGGAAGTCGCCGAGCACGCTCGCGAGTTCCGCATTCGAGGGGAAGTACCCGAAGAACCGCGGGTGCTGCCAGTGGGTCAGTCCGGGAAGGAGGATCGTGTTGAGATCCGCGAGCACCGCATCGAACGGCTCGGCGGCGGCCGGCGGGTGGGTCGGGAGTTGTGCCCGGATCGCGCCCGGCTCCGTCGTTGCCCGCACGGGCCGCGTCGCGATTGTCGCGCGATAGTCGGCAATGAAATCAATGAGTTTGTGGCCGTAGTCACGGAACTCGTCGGGGGTCATCGAAACCTCGGTGAACAGCGAATGGCATTCCCTAATCTGTGTAGTGCGACGTCAAAGAGCTGCCACACCCGTGATTCGGGCACGAGCCCGTCACGACGACAAAGTTGGGTCGCGTCCGGGCACATCGTGTGAGATAATCCGGCACCTCGCGGAGACCTTTCCCATGCGCACCGCATTCACTTTTGGCCTGTTGGTGACGACGTTCTTCAGCACTGCGTCCGCGGCCGAGCCGCTGCCCTACAAGATCGGCGCAGCAAAGGTCGATATCACCCCGGGCCACGCGGTCCGCCTCAACGGGTTTGGCTCCCGCCGCACCGAATCGGAGGGCACGTACCACAAGATCCACGCGCGAGCACTCGCCATTGACGACGGCAAGGCGCCCGTCGTGCTCATGACCGTGGACGTTCTCGGTATCCCGGCCGACGTCTTCGATGAGGTTGCGAAGCGCCTGGCGAAGAGAGCAGGACTCAAACCGGAACGGCTCACGATTACCGCGACGCACACGCACACTGGCCCAATGATTACGGGCGCCAACCCTACTCTCTTCGGCGTCCCCATTCCGAAGGAGCACCAGACGAACATCGACAAATACACGCCGGTGTTCCTCGACAAGCTGGAAGAGGCGGCCCTCACCGCACTCAAGGACATGACGCCCGCGAAGCTGGAGTGGGGCGTCGGGAAGGTCGGCTTCGCGATGAACCGGCGCACGAAGAACGGCCCGACCGATCACGACCTCCCGGTTCTGTTCGCGCGCGACGAGATGGGCAAGATTTGTGCGGTTTACGTCAACTACGCCTGTCACTGCGTCACGCTGTCGCACAACAAGATCGGCGGCGACTGGGCCGGGTTCGCGGCCGCGGCGATCGAGGACAACTTCGAGGGGGCCGTGGCACTCGTCGCCATCGGTGGTGGTGCGGACCAGAACCCGGCGTCGGGTGTTGCGGGAGCGAAAGAAGATGTCGCGAACGCACAGGGGCGCGACATCGCGACCGAGGTCCGGCGCCTGTCACAAAACTATCTGGCCCCCGTAACGGGCGCGATCACCGCGAAGGTCACTGCACTTGAACTGCCGCTCGCCGCGCTCCCGACGCGCAAGGAGTGGGAAGAGAAGGCCAAGCGGATGGACGCGATCGGGCACCACGCCCGCGTCACGCTCGCGAAACTCGATCGGGGCGAAAAGCTCCCCACGAAGATCGCGTACCCGGTCCAAACATGGGCGTTCGGCGAAGCGCTCGCGATGGTTCACTTGCCCGGCGAGTTGGTGGTCGATTACCCCCTGCGGTTGAAGAAGGAACTTGATGGCGAGCGCGTGTGGGTGACCGGTTACGCGAACAACGCCCCATGCTACATCCCCAGCGAGCGCGTGCTGAAGGAGGGCGGCTACGAGGGCGGCGGGGCGATGATCTACTACGACCTGCCGGCCGCGTTCGCGCCGGGGTTGGAGGACAAAATCATCAGCGCCGTGAAGGAACAAATCGGGAAAACGTTCGCGGCGAAATTCGATCCGAAGAAGACCGGCGACACGAAGCCACTCTCGCCCCAACAGTCGCGCTCCCTCATCAAGACGAAGCCCGGGCTGAAGGTCGAACTCGTGGCCGCGGAGCCGCTCGTCGCGGACCCGGTGACGATCGCGTTCGGGCCGGACGGCAAACTGTGGGCCGCGGAGATGGCCGACTACCCGAGTGGTAAGGGACCGCTCGAACCGGGCGGGCGCGTCGTGTTCCTCGAAGACACGAACGGCGACGGGATCTTCGACAAGAGCACAGTGTTCCTCGACAACCTCCCGCTCCCCACGGGCGTGCTCCCCTGGCGCAAGGGCGTACTCGTCTGTGCCGCGCCCGACATCCTGTTCGCGGAAGACACCGATGGCGACGGCAAAGCCGACAAAGTCACGAAGCTCTACTGCGGGTTCGGCACCGAGAACCAACAGGGGCGCGTGAACAGCCTGCAGTACGGGCTCGACGGCTGGGTGTACGGCTCATGTGGGCTCTTCGGCGGAAACATCACCTGCGGACTGACGAAAAAAGTGGTCGCGCTCGGTGACCGCGACTTCCGCATCCGCCCGGACACGGGGGAACTCGAACCCGCGACCGGGCGCACGCAACAGGGGCGCGTCCGGGACGACCGCGGGAACTGGTTCGGCTGCGACAACAGCACACTGATCCGGCACTACGTTCTCGACGACCATTACCTGCGCCGGAACCCGTTCGTCAGCTACCCGAACGCGATGGTGAACGTCGCCCCCACGAACAAACTATTCTCGCTGAAAACGGACGCCCAGCGGTTCGCACTGTCCGGCCCGCCGAACACGATCACCGCGGCGTGCGGCCTCGGCATTTACCGAGACACCCTCTTGGGTCAGGAATATTACGGCAACTCGTTCACGTGCGAACCGGTCAACCTCGTCGTCACGCGCCGTGTCCTCAAACCGAGCGGTGCCACGTTCGTTGGTGAGCGCGCCAAGGACGAAACCGATAGCGAGTTCCTCGCCTCAACGGACGGCTGGTTCCGACCGGTCCACATCACGACCGGTCCGGACGGCTGCCTGTACGTAGCGGACATGTACCGCTACCTGATCGAGCACCCGCGCTGGATTCCGCCCGCGGACCTCGCGCAAATCGACACCCGCGCCGGCGCGGGTTTGGGTCGCGTTTACCGCATCGCACCAGAAAAGGGTTCCCCGCGCCCCTGGGTGCGGCTCGACAATCTCGACACCGCCGGGCTGGTCGCCGCCCTCGACAGCTCGAACGGTTGGCAGCGCGACATGGCGATGATGATGCTCATCTGGAAGGATGACGCGAAGGCGAAAGAATCACTCGAGAAATTGGTTCTCGAATCGAAGACCGGCCTCGCGCGAATGCAAGCGCTTTGCACGCTCGACACGTTGGGAGATCTGAAACAGGAATTACTGATGACCGCACTCGGGGATTCGGACCCAGTCGTTCAGCAGCACAGTATACGCCTCGGGAAGAACCTCTATGCGAACAAAGACCACCTTCGAGCGCAGCTCGCGGAAGTAATCCTCACCGCGGACGCGAGCACGCAACTTCAAGTCGCTCTCTCAGTGGACGACCCGCACGTTCTCGAACGCCTTCTGCAACGTGCTTCCTCTGATCCGTTCCTGCGCGCGGCCGTGGTGAGCAACCTGAATAAAGACAACCTCGCTGCCTTCGCGCGAATGAAAGTACTCTCGTCCCCGCAGCTTATGCGCGACCTCTTTGCCACGGCCGCGGGCCTCGACAACGGATCAACTTTGCCGCAGTTGCTCGAAATTGCCGCGAAGCCCAAAGGGGGCATGTTTGAATCGTGGCAGTTGGCAGCCGTCGCCGGCGCGCTCGATTCCCTGGAGCGACAGGGGAAGACCTGGGACAAGCTCGCGCCGGGCCTTCGCAAATCGATCGACCCGATTGTCGCGTTCGCGCGAAAGATTATTGAGAAAGACGACGCGACCGAAGCCGATCTACTCGCCGCACTGCCGCTCCTCGGCCACGATCCGGCCACACGTGCCGACGACCTGAAGCGCCTCGCCGAGTTGCTCGCTGCGACGCGCCCCGCCGCGGTGCAAACGGCCGCGGTTACTGCGCTCACGCGCAAGTCGGACGCCTCCACTCCCGCCACACTCATCAGCGCGTGGAAGAGTGCGACGCCGGCCCTGCGCGCCCGCATACTCGATGCGCTCCTCAGTCGCCCCGCGTGGCACCCGGAACTGCTTAGCGCCATCGAGAAAGGGACCGTACTCGCGGGGCAGATCGATGCAAGCCGGCGCCAGCAACTCGCCGATTCGCCGGACGCCGCGATTCGCCAACGCGCGGAAAAACTGTTCGCGGGCAGCACCAACCCCGACCGGCAAAAAATCATCGACGACTACAAGTCGGCGCTCGCGCTGAAGGGCGACAAGACGCGCGGAAAGGCCGTATTCGCGAAGTCGTGTTCCGCGTGCCACGTGCTCGAAGGTGTCGGGAGCGCGGTCGGTCCGGACCTTGCCGCGCTCGCGAACAAGTCACCGCTGTACCTGCTCTCCGAGATCCTCGATCCGAACCGCAACCTCGATTCGCGCTACTCCGAATACAAGGCCGTGACGAAGGACGAGCGCACGGTGAGCGGCATCCTCGCGGTCGAAACGGGCACGAGCGTCACGCTCCGCGGTCAACAGGCCAAAGAAGAAGTGATCCTCCGGTCCGAAATTCAGGAGCTGCGCGGCACCTCGAAATCACTCATGCCCGAGGGGTTGGAAAAGGATGTCACGAAGCAGGATATGGCGGACCTGATCGCGTACCTGACCGCCAACGAGCCGCCGCACAAGGCGTTCGCGGGCAACGCTCCGGCCGAAATTACTGTCGCCGACAACGCTCTGACACTCCCGGCGACGAAGTGCTTCGTGTACGGCGACGCGATCGTCTTCGAGCCGGACTTCCAGAACATCGGGTACTGGAATCGCGATGCCGACTTCGTCGCGTGGAAGGTGAAAGTCGATAAGGCGCGCGAGTTCGACGTGTACCTCGATTACGCCTGCGCGAACGACTCCGCCGGCAACCTCTTCGCGGTCGACGGCGCGGAACAGGCCCTGCGCGGGAAGATCGCGTCCACCGGCGGCTGGGACCAGTATGCCCTTGTGAAACTCGGCACGATCAAGCTCCCACCCGGTGCGGGGAAGATCACCTTCCGCGCCGACGCAACCGTGAAGAACGCGCTACTTGATTTGCGCACCCTGTACCTCGTTCCCCCGGGCGCAAAACCAAAGGTCGCCGGGGTGAGTAACAAACCGCTGTCACCGGCAGAACTCGCCGCACTCATCCTCGACGACGCGACGCCACGAGACCGGCGCGAGGCTCTGGTGAAGCAAGCGATTCCGCTCGCGCCGGACGTGGTTCGCGCGATGGTCGCGAACCTCCCGGCGAACGACGCGAAGGAAGAGTACCGCCGAATCCCGTGGGTGTGGCGCGTCGCCATCGGAGCGGGGCGCGCGAACGATGCCACGGTACTCACGGGCCTACTCGATGTCTCGTTCCCCCGAAAGGGCGAAGCGCTGCGCGACTGGCAAGCCGTCGTTCTCGGTGGGGGCGTAATTAACGGGCTGAGTCTCGAAGGGAAATGGCCCGGCGCGCGGCTCGCGGAACTGATCCGCCCCGATCCGGAGTTGGCCGGGCGCTGGGCCGAGTGCCTGAAGCTGTCGCACGTAATGGCCGACGACGAGAAGGTGTCAACGGGCACGCGGTACGATGCACTGCGGATCGTTGCACTCGACGAGTGGAAGGGCACCGAACCGCGGTTGAAAAAGTACCTCGCGCAGTCCGCTCACGCGGAGCTTCAACAAGGCGCGGTGAGTGGATTGGTAGACGTTGACCGCACCGAGGCCGCAACGCTTCTGGTCCACGCACTACCCGATCTGACGGTCGGGAACCGCAAACTAGCGATCACCGGCTTGCTTCGCACACCCGCTCGCGCAACGGCCCTTCTCGACGCGATCCAAAAAGGAACCGCGAAGCCGGAGTGGGTCGAGGAGGAGCACCGCGCCGTGCTTCTTGAACACCCGGACCGGGCCGTTCGCACCCGCGCCGCAAAGCTCGTCGGCGACGGACGTTAACGTTACTGTTTGTACTCCGCGCCGACTCCGCGGAGCACTTCGTAAATCTGTGCCGCGTAGCCTTCCGTCGAATGACGCTGGCGCGCGGTGTGCCAGCCCGCGGCGCCGTGCTCACGGGCCAGTTCCGGCGCCTCAACGTAACGGGCCATGCACTCGGCCAGCGCGTCCGCGTCACCGCGGTACAGGAGGCCGGTGCGGTTCGGGTCGATGAGTTCGCTAGTACCTCCGCTGTCGTAGCCGATCACCGGGCGGCACGCGGACATCGCCTCCGCGGTCACGCGCCCCATCGCTTCGTTCCGCGAGCACATCAGCGCACAATCTGCGGCCAGGAACGCCCGTTCCGGATCGGGTACGAACCCCCAAAACTCGATCCGGTTCGCGGCGACCAGATCGCTCGCGAGCGCGCGGCAGTGATCGAAGTAGCTCTGGTCACCCGTCCCCCCCGCACCGCCCACAAGCAGCAATCGCGTATCGGGGAAACGACTCGCAATCTGGCTAAAGGCCCGAATCGCAATCGCCTGTCCTTTACTCTCACGGAACCGGCCCACGAGCACGAACGTGAACGGCTGGTGTCGGGTTCGTGCGGCCTCTGCCACCCGTCGGCGCGCGTCAAAGACCGCTTCTTCGGCCACGCCGTTGTAGATCACGTGCGAGTTCTTCAGGCGCGTCTTGCGCAGCGTGGCCCGTTGCAGCGCCTTGGACACAAAAATCGTGGCGTCCGCGGTCCGCAGCCCGAGCCGGAACATGCGCGAGCCGAAGTCGGGCCACAGGTCGTAATCCCGGTTGCCGAACTCGCGGATGTGCCAGACGTGCGGCAGCCCGAGTTCCGTCGCGGCCATCGCCCCGATCGCGAACACGGACGAGTTCGAGTAGATCAGGTCCGCGTTCCAGTGGCTGATCTGGGCGGCGATCGGGCGCAGGTTCCGCGCGTTCCGGTAAATCCGCGTCGCGGCGCCTTGTGGTGTGCGGTCCGCGGAGACCCACCACTCGAACGGGAGCACCGCGGTCGGCACCCCGCGCCGGGCCAGAGCGTCCAACAAGTCACCGCGATCGGGCGCGATCACGTGAGCGCGAACCCCGTACTTACTGAGCCCCTCAATGAGATTTACCAGCGACCAGTTGGCGCCGTACAGCTCCGTGTAGTGGGTAATGAACGCGACGCGCGGCCCGTGTACGGGAGCGGCCCCGGCACCACCGAATTCCGGGTCCGATGGCGGATTGGTCTTCATTTCGCTCGTCCAAATTGTAACGTTCTCGGCCGATTCCCGTGTGGGCGCGGCGCGTTCGGGCCGTGCGCCGGCGCTCTTCCCGATTCGACCGACGGGCACGGGCGGATCGCGTCAGCACCTTTTTCATCAACAATACGAACGGCGAAGTGATGTGATACCTGTTCTCGGCACCAATACCGGGCGGCGACCGCCAGTTTCAGGGCAGGGACGCACTTCGAGTGCGGGCCCGGGGGTAGCAGGGCTACTCAGAGATTGACACTGGCTGGTTGAGCAAAGCCAGCACGTTCGGGTTGAGCAACGATTCCCCGTGTGGCGGCGGCCACGGTACGGTACCCGGCTCGGCACAGCAGGTAGACCGCAGCGTTCCGCAGGCTGGCCAGAGCGCGCGGGGCCGAGCCGCGGCGCACCCGACATCGATCCTCGCCCAGGGTCACGTCGCGGATGTGGCGCAAGGCCTCGATGCCCCAGTGCCCACGGGTGTAACGAAGCACCACGTCCGGGGGGCCAGCCACCGGGCTCAGGCGTGATCCCGTACAGCGCCTCCACCGCTTCCGTTTCTCCTACCCGGCGGCGCCGCTCGAGCCGGAAGGCCTGCTGCAGCCCGGTGTAGCGCGGCTAAGTCTTTCGGGTCGAGATCCCCGACGAGGCGCGTCTTGCCTAGTTCTGTACTTTCCGCGAAGTTATAGGCGGTTGGCGTAAGTTGTGGGGCCGGGAGTAGACGAGTGCCGGCCCGTCCGGGAGGATGGCGTTACCACACGACCTCCCGACCCGAACGGACGCGGCCATGCCATCTTCGCATACTCCGGCCCCTCGGTGCCACTGGTTTTCAACCCTGGCCAAGGCTCTGGACCCGCGGTCCGGGCGGCGGCTCGCGGTCCTGTTCCTCGGGATCATCCTGACCCGCGGGCGCCGCACCCTCGCGGGTTGGATCCGGGCCGCCGGGCTGTCGCCCCAGTACCGCCGGTGCTACGCCACGGCCGCGGCCGTGGGGCGCCGCACCGAGCGTATCGCCATGCGGTTGTTGGTCGAGGTTCTCAAGCCCATGGTGGCCGGTGCGCCTCGGGTGGTGCTGGCCCTCGACGACACCCCGACGGAGCGGTACGGGCCCAAGGTTCGAGGGGCCGGGGCGCACCACAACCCGACACCCGGGCCGGCCGGGGGCCCGTTCGTGTACGGGCACGTGTGGGTGGTCCTCGGGTTGTTGGTGGGACACCCCCTCGGGGGGATTGTGGCCCTCCCCCTGTTGGCCCGCCTGTACATCCGCCGCAAAGATCTCGGGGCCATCCCCGGGCCGGACCGGCCCGAGTTCGCAACCAAGTTGGTGATGGCCGTGGACCTGGTCCGGTGGGCCCACGGGTGGCTGAAGACGTGGGGCCGGGCCGTGTGGGTGGTGGCCGACGGGGCGTACGCCAAGGCCCCGGTGCTCAAGGCCCTACTCGCGCTCCGGGTGACCATGGTGAGCCGGCTCCGCAAGGACGCGGCCCTGTGGACGGTGCCCCCGGCCCGCGATCCGAGCGCCCGCGGGCGGCCCCGCGTGTACGGGGAGCAGCGGGTGTCGCTCGCCAAGCGGGCCGGGCACAAGGGCGGGTGGACCACGGGCACGTTCACCCTGTATGGGAAGCCCGTGGAGAAGCGGTACAAGACGTTCGAGGCCACGTGGCGGCCGGCCGGGGGCACGATCCGGGTCGTCCTGGTGGACGAACCCAAGGGGTGGGTCGCGTTCTTCTGCACGGACCCCACGGCCTCCGTGGCCGACATCCTGGGCCTGATCGCGGACCGGTTCTCGTTGGAAACCTGTTTTCGAGATCTCAAACAGGTCGCGGGCGCCGGTCACCAGCAGGTACGCGGGGTCGCGTCGAACGTGGGATGCTTCCACCTGTGTGCGTGGTCCCTCACGCTCACCGAGGTGTGGGCCTGGAACCAGAAGGCGGATGAACTGGTGGCCCATCGGGCGGCCTCCCCGTGGGACGATCCGAACCGGCGCCCGAGCCACGCGGACAAGCGCCGGGCCTGGCAACGGGAGCTGCTGGCCGAGGAAATTCAGGCCGTTGTGGGCGAGCACCACGACCCCGCGAGAATCCGCGCCCTCGCGCACCGGTGCCTGGATCTGGCTGCTTAAACGCTATAAGTTCGCGGAAAGTACAGCTAGTTCCGAGAGCACGAATTCGCAGCTCTCCCGGTAGTTCTGCCACGAGCGCTGAGCGAGTTCGCCCGAATCAACGAGCGCCTTCTTCGCGTTGAGGAAGTCGTTGCAGAGCATTTTGACCGTGTACCCCGCGGTGTCTTCGCGCGGCTTACGGCCCGCATGCAGCGGCGTCCTTTTCCGCGAGGTACTTGGCAAGAGCGCCGTCGGGGTTGTTCCAGGGAGCAAATTAATGCCTCTTCCCGCGGATCTTCTTCGCCCACACTCCTGTGGCGTGGGGAAGAGTGGGAACCCCGGGTACGGCTTGTTCGGTTTTCTGAGGCTTGTCGCCGGACGATGCGGGTGTAGAATCGCTCTTAGACACATCGCCCCCTACTTTGGGTGTAGTTGTCTCGGTGGCTGTTTGAGGTCACAAATAGCCACTGTTCCAAAAGCTGACGGGTGTAGGAAACGGAAGCGTAGGAAGCCTCAATCACGACGAAAGCCTGGAAATCTCAACAAAATGCGCGTTTAGCTCAGTTGGCTAGAGTACCACATTGACATTGTGGGGGTCACTGGTTCAAGTCCAGTAACGCGCACTCAACAACACCGGCCGCAAACCCAAGCAAAACAAGGGTTTGCGGCTGGTTTTTTTTGTCCCGCCCTACCCGTCTCGTTTGTCACCGACTTGTTTGTCACCTGGCTTGTCACCAGTTTCGTCCCGGCGTGGCAAGTGGTTCCGGCTTGTGTGGGCCACCTGTTCCGACACGCCGGCCGCATCGCGATTACAAGCAGTCTTCCAATCTTGTTCCGCGCTGCCTTATCGGGTTTCGGCGCGGATTCAACGAACAAACCGTCGCCGGTGCCAGCGGGTTTGAAGCTGAGTGTGGCAGGTGACAGCCATTTCGGGCAAAGGGATCGGCTTGAAGTGCCCAAAGGCGAGTTCAGTTTCATCGAATACAATCGTGGAGGGCGAGCCAAACCGAATTTCTGTCCCGGTTGGATCGCGACCTCGGAGCGAGTCGAGCTTTTACCCGATGAGACGGTAAGGGTGCTGGCCGCCACGTTGGGGCCACGCGCGTGTACCAGGTGATCTATGCGCCTTCCGGGTAAGAAACTTTTTGTCAAACTCTGGTGGGGCGCTCTCCTAGTGGAGAGTCATTCGGTTTGTTGTGAGGGGTCAGTTGGTTGCGAATAATGGTTCATGAAAGCACTGTTTCTTCGTGAGTTGACGGAATCCGAGCGCGGGGCGCTCCGACAGGGCCTCCGCAGCCGGGAAGTTCTTACCCTCCGGCGCGCCCAGATCCTGCTGGCCAGCGCCGACCAACAAACCCCGTCCCAGATCTCGCGCCGGGTCGGCTGCGCCTCGCAAACCGTTCGCAACACGATCCATGCCTTCGAGAAGGAGGGGGCCGGCTGCTTGGCCGAGAAGAAGCGCGGACCCAAGGATGCCCAGCCGATCCTCGACGAGGCGAAGGCCGATCCGCTCAAGGGCATCCTCCACCAGTCCCCGCGCCGCTTCGGCAAGGCCCGGAGCACCTGGACCCTGGATCTGTTGGCCGAAGTCGCCTTCGAGCAGGAGTTGCCCCCGCGCCGGCTCTCCCACGAGGCCGTCCGGCAGGCGGTCAAGCGCCTGGGGCACGGGTGGAAGCGGGCCAAGCAGTGGATCACAAGTCCCGACCCCGCCTACGCGCGAAAAAAAAAAGCGCGCGACCGGCTGATCCGATTGGCGGCGTCGCACCCGGAGTGGGTGCTGGGGTACCAAGACGAGTGCTGGTGGAGCCGGTTGGCCCTCCCCGCGATGCACGCCTGGTCCGACGACCCGTTGCGGCTGGTCGAGCGCGAGGTGCCGAAGGGCGATACCGACCCGAAGGCGCTGTCGTGCTACGGGCTGTTGCGCGGGGACACGGGCCGGATGATGTTGCGGTTCGTGTCGGGCCGCCCGGTCTCGCAAGTGACGGAGGACTACTTGGGTTGGGTGTGCGAGCGGCTGAAGGCGGAGGGGAAGAAGGCGCTACTGTTGGTGTGGGACAACGCGGCGTGGCACGTCAGTAAGCGCGTGCGGGTGTGGATCAAGGGCCACAACCGGAAGGCTCGTGCGGAGGGCGGGGTTCGGATCGTGGCGTGCTTCCTGCCGGTGAAGAGCCCGTGGCTCAACCCCATCGAGCCCAAGTGGGCGCACGGCAAGAGGGCCATCGTCGAACCCGACCGCCTGCTGGCAGCAGTCGAGGTCCGAACCCGCGTGTGCGACTACTACGGATGCGAGCACCTGGAGCCGCTCGCACAACTATCCGCCTGAAGCTGCACTAGGGCTTGCCACAAGAGCCCGTTTTGCAACCATTCTGATCACCGGCGTTATCTCTGTCCTCACTTTTCTCTGGGCCGAGCATGCGGAGGCCGGTCACTACCTCGGCATCTCGAAGGCGAGTTGGCAGAACCTGAGTGGCGGGGTTCTTGCCGCCGCGCTGTTCTTCGTGATCCAAACGGTGGTGGAGATGACTCGGGAGGCAGAGGCATCGGTTTTCGAACGCTGGTATAAAGACTTGTCCGGTGAGCATGGGATACGGAAGGCGTACCGCCAGAGGGGGAGCGATGACGTGCGGGCGGTGTACATCGCCCTGATCGAAAAAGCTCAGAAGCGAGTCTGGGCATTCGGAATGACCAATCGGCATTTCGTCACTCAGAATGCAGAGGCTTTGGCCGCTGTAGCAACTCTTCGGCCTGTAGAGGTCGTCGTCGCATTTTGGGATCCTGACGCAAGCCTGAGGACGCCCGGCCGCCCAACGCAGGAGAGGTCCATTCTGGAGGTGCAGGCGGCACTGGAGCAGACGACCGGGGCGGAATGGGGCAAACAGATTGGCAATTCCGAGGCTGCACTCATTCGTCACTTCCCTGCGGGGGCGACCCGGCACGGGAACCTGCGGATGCTGCGGCTGGCGAGTGTAACCAATTTCAGTTGCTTGATTGTTGATGACGATGTGTTCTTTTTCCCCTTCCTAGCGGAACCGGAAAGCAACAATGATCCGATCATTCACTGCTCGGCCGATGGCGTAATCGGCCGGGCAATTGTGAGGCACTTCGAGGCGCTGCTCGCAGATAAAAACATCGCCCGCCAAGTTTATCCCGTACCACCAGGAGCTACTTCATGAAGGTGGCACTGACCGGAGCCAGTTCGACCGGCAAGACCACCCTGATTGACCGTGTGCTGCGCCTCCCAAGTTGGCCGGCCGAGCTTCGACGATTCTTGACTGCAGACGCGCGGAGCCTCCTGGCAGAACTTGGGCACCACGGCATGGACGTCATGAAACCGGACGAAACTCGCTCCTTTCAGCAGGCGTATTTCCTCCGCAAACGGACGATCGAGCGAGACGTGGTATCCTTTATTACCGACCGTTCATTCGTCGATGTGGCCGCCTACTGGGCGGTGCGGGACACGGCGGGAATGGGCCAGGATGAACGGGACGAGTTGGTGACGCAGTGCCGCCAAGAGGCCGCGAAGTACGACCTTCACGTGTACCTTCCGTTCGGAAGCATACCGTTCGTATCCGATGGCTACCGTCCAACTGATCTAGAATTGCACAAAGCGATCGACCTTCAGATACGGGCTTTTCTTGACAAGTGGGGGTTACGGTATCGGGTTCTTGAGACGGCGGATCTAGACGAACGTGTGGACTTACTTACTAACTGTACTTTCCGCGAAGTTATAGGCGGTTGGCGTAAGTTGTGGGGTCGGGAGTAGACGAGTGCCGGCCCGTCCGGGAGGATGGCGTTACCACACGACCTCCCGACCCGAACGGACGCGGCCATGCCATCTTCGCATACTCCGGCCCCTCGGTGCCACTGGTTTTCAACCCTGGCCAAGGCTCTGGACCCGCGGTCCGGGCGGCGGCTCGCGGTCCTGTTCCTCGGGATCATCCTGACCCGCGGGCGCCGCACCCTCGCGGGTTGGATCCGGGCCGCCGGGCTGTCGCCCCAGTACCGCCGGTGCTACGCCACGGCCGCGGCCGTGGGGCGCCGCACCGAGCGTATCGCCATGCGGTTGTTGGTCGAGGTTCTCAAGCCCATGGTGGCCGGTGCGCCTCGGGTGGTGCTGGCCCTCGACGACACCCCGACGGAGCGGTACGGGCCCAAGGTTCGAGGGGCCGGGGCGCACCACAACCCGACACCCGGGCCGGCCGGGGGCCCGTTCGTGTACGGGCACGTGTGGGTGGTCCTCGGGTTGTTGGTGGGACACCCCCTCGGGGGGATTGTGGCCCTCCCCCTGTTGGCCCGCCTGTACATCCGCCGCAAAGATCTCGGGGCCATCCCCGGGCCGGACCGGCCCGAGTTCGCAACCAAGTTGGTGATGGCCGTGGACCTGGTCCGGTGGGCCCACGGGTGGCTGAAGACGTGGGGCCGGGCCGTGTGGGTGGTGGCCGACGGGGCGTACGCCAAGGCCCCGGTGCTCAAGGCCCTACTCGCGCTCCGGGTGACCATGGTGAGCCGGCTCCGCAAGGACGCGGCCCTGTGGACGGTGCCCCCGGCCCGCGATCCGAGCGCCCGCGGGCGGCCCCGCGTGTACGGGGAGCAGCGGGTGTCGCTCGCCAAGCGGGCCGGGCACAAGGGCGGGTGGACCACGGGCACGTTCACCCTGTATGGGAAGCCCGTGGAGAAGCGGTACAAGACGTTCGAGGCCACGTGGCGGCCGGCCGGGGGCACGATCCGGGTCGTCCTGGTGGACGAACCCAAGGGGTGGGTCGCGTTCTTCTGCACGGACCCCACGGCCTCCGTGGCCGACATCCTGGGCCTGATCGCGGACCGGTTCTCGTTGGAAACCTGTTTTCGAGATCTCAAACAGGTCGCGGGCGCCGGTCACCAGCAGGTACGCGGGGTCGCGTCGAACGTGGGATGCTTCCACCTGTGTGCGTGGTCCCTCACGCTCACCGAGGTGTGGGCCTGGAACCAGAAGGCGGATGAACTGGTGGCCCATCGGGCGGCCTCCCCGTGGGACGATCCGAACCGGCGCCCGAGCCACGCGGACAAGCGCCGGGCCTGGCAACGGGAGCTGCTGGCCGAGGAAATTCAGGCCGTTGTGGGCGAGCACCACGACCCCGCGAGAATCCGCGCCCTCGCGCACCGGTGCCTGGATCTGGCTGCTTAAACGCTATAAGTTCGCGGAAAGTACAGTTACTAAGTGGGCACGAGGAATGTGATGGGGGATGTCCCACTAGCTTTTGTGTCAGCCGGTTTGACGCAACCGAAAAAGGGCGGCAACGCCTTCGCCTCCTACAATTTGTATTTGAATTACGGTCTGCTCGGCCTGGCGTCGATGGTAGCGCGTTGCGGGCGTACGGTCAGCGTTCATCACGGTAGATTTGATCTGCCCGAAGATGTTTGCGACCGTCTCACCGCAGCCGGTATGGCCAGAGACGACTCACCCGTCTTCCTTTCCATCCCAAGCGTGTTTGCACTCCCGTGGGCTGCTCGCTTCTGCCGGAAACTTAAGCAGAACAACCCGGATGCACGGATTGTGGCCGGCGGCAGGTGGGTCATGGATGAAGACGGAGCGTGGGTGCGGTCAAAGATTCCGGAACTTGATCTCTGCGTGTATGGAACGGCCGAAGAGAGAATCATCGATCTCCTCTCCCCCCGCAATTGGCCGTTTATTCCGTACACCGATGCGTCCCCAGGGAAGCTCAGTGCGGCTCGCCCAGCCTTCCCAGCGCTCGACTATCGGCTAATGCCCGATTATGAGGACTTTCACCCTAGTTTGGAGGTTTCTCGCGGGTGCGGGATGGGGTGCAGTTTCTGCCTTGAGGCTTCCGTTCCGCTATCAGATATGCGACCCGCGGCCGAGGTGGTCACAGCCCTCCGATCTTACGATGACCTGTATGCACGGGGACAGTTTGGCACCTATTTCGAGGCGTCCTTCTTCCGCCCACCGAGTCCCTGGATAATCGACTTCTGCGAGGCCTATGCTCAAGCAGGGCTGAGATGCCGGTGGAGATGCGAAACCCGCGTTGATAGCCTGACTCCGGCTGGGCTGAGCGCCCTCGCAGGGGCGGGACTAAAGGTTGTCGATCTAGGGCTGGAGTCAGCGAGCCGTATCCAATTACAACGTATGGGGAAAACACATCTGCCTGAGGTGTACCTGCGTCGCGCGAGTGCTCTGTTGCGTGAATGTAAGGCCTCCGGTGTGTGGGCTAAGGTCAATGTCCTGCTTTACGCTGGCGAAACACACGACACACTACGAGAGACTCTGGACTGGCTCAGCTCTCACTCGCAGTACATCAAAGGAGTTTCTGTCAACCCGCTTGTTGTTTACGGCCGCTCACCGTCTGCCCAATCTTACCTCACGTCCCTGGAAGAATACGGAGCAACTCCCGTCGATCATGAGGCTCTTGGTCGGGACGGGTATGCGCATATGCATCTGAGCCCATCCATCGATTACGCGGCCTCGGAAGCGTTGGTGGGACATATCTCGAAGATGTTCATGAGCGACCGGGACTACTACGATCTGAAGTATTTCTGTTATTTCCCGCGGTGGATGGACTACGGTCACTTCTCGCGAATCGCTGCTGCATGCGCTCCGGACCAACTGCCGTTTTCCACAACGGGGCGAGAAGATTCTATCTACGTCGGTCCGGCGGCGTGACTTTTCGCTCCCCGACCATACTAAAGTCGATGGGAGTCCCAGTATCGGAAGGGAAGTGGATTTTCCGCCACGCTCTCACGAACTTGCGATTGGAAGTGGGGGTTGGGCTGACCAACTCCCTATTCACTCGATCTGACCTCATTAGTCGCACTGGGAGGTGCTATTTCTTCTTGGTAGCCGTCGCCTTCCCTTGTGCCTTTTTCACTTTGGCTTTGACGGCAGCCTTCGCTTTGGGAGGGGCTGGCATTGCTGATACGAAGAGATGCTGCAGTCGGAAAAGAACCATCGCATCCGCACGCGTGTGCCGCGATTCTTTGGCGCGCGTGTCGTTCGGACGGTACGGGCAGGCTTCCCATTCGCCTGGTGCTTCCAGGCCCAGCGAGAGGTGGTGTTTTTTTATGTTCTTCAAGACATTATCCATCGCCCGGGTTACGTCGCCATCGAGGACGTAACCGATCATCCCGCCATGATCGACGTGTCGGCTGTATTTACCGTCCACGAAACGCTGCATTCCTTCCTTAATGTACTGGTCGGCAAGCGACTTCATTACGCCATCAACGCGAGCGTTCAATCGCTTCGCTTCGAGGCAGTAGTAATAACTGCCATCGTGGCCTGGGAAGAACACAATGTCTTTTCTGCCGGTCTCCTTCGCCAAATCAACATCGATTTCGACATCTTCATAACGGATAAGGAAGCGGTGCGCCTGTCGGTCGCGCTTCTTTAACATGGCGGCGTACAACCGGATCGAGACCGCCTCTTCCAGCTCGTCGTGAACCGGCGGCGAGATCTGATCCCAAGCTTCGAGGGTCAGTTCGAGGACGGCGCTGACGCCACCACCTTCGAGGAAGCCGTCCCATTCGTTGCTATCGCCCACCGTCATACGTCCTCCTTGCGGCGCATGAGGAGGGTGCCGGCGATCTCGTCCGCGTCGTTCAGAGCTGCGGTCCGCGTCCAAAACCTCATGCCTATGGGTTTCGTGACGTAGAGCAGTGTCTTGTCGAAAACTTTCAAGTCGCGAACCAGCGCGAGGCTACCTTGATTCGAACCGGCCACATGTTGGATTCGGATGAGAGTGGCGAGTATGTTCTTCGTTGCTGAATCGAGATGCGATGCAGCACGGCCGCGCAGAACCTTTTCCAGTACGACCATGCCAACCCCCAGCTTCCCATCGGTGATGGCGCGGCCTTCAACCTGAAAATCCTTGCTCGCCCATTGATTCAGCGTTTCACATAACAGAGCCACATATGCCTGGCAATTCGCTGGCTTGGCGGGTAAGATCGTTGGAACTGCAATTCGTGTCCGGGTTGGGCGAACGCTCGGGATGATAACTGCGTTGGTATCTTGAATAAGCATCCGTTCGATATCGTTGAGGTCAAAATACTCGTCAACGAGCTCTTCGGCGCGAACTTGGGCCTTCTTGACGATGTTGTCGCGTCCGAGAGCCTCCCCGGCCGTTTCCTTAATGGCATCGGTCATGATCTTGCCAACTTCGGCAATGATCTCCGACGCGCGATCTGGATTGTCCGCGTCTTCTGGGAATGGAAACGGCAGACGCATGAGATCGTCTATATCCACTCGCGCACGGCTCACGCCCCAACTCGCAGAAGTGTGAAAGAGGAAATACCGCGCGAGGTTCGATCGCAAATAAAATGTCAGCATCGCAAGCAAGTCGGCATCTTTTGATGGCCCGTGAATACCGCGAATGCCGTGACGGTAGGCAATGTTGAGGTTGGCAAACGCCACCTTCGAGAACCCCTCCGTTACCAGAACTAGAGGTTTCTTGAATATGACGGTGTCACTAATCCCGCGGCGTAGTGAAAGCTCCAAGCTCTCTTGAGTGTCACAGTCTCCAGGGATCATAAAAAGATCGAGGCTGTGCGTTCCGGCTTCGACCCTCGCCGTCCGCGCCAGCGTCAGCGTTTTTCGCGAGTCGGCGCGGTCGTTGTCCCCGAACGGCTCGAACCCTTCGGCAATGATCCACCGCTTGCCCTTATCCTTTCCCCGCTGTCCGAGCACGTCTCGTAATCGCGAGAAAAGCTTCAGGCGATCAAGCAGTCGACGATCACGGGACGTAGCCCAGTAGCGCTCTTTCCAGATCAGTGGCGCATCCGCGCCGCGCAAGTCGTCGAGAACCTCGCGCACGGTTAGCCGCCCTCGATCCTGAGGAAGAATGGTGATAACTTCGGCTTGCGTGACCGCCCAATCCGTTTTCGGTGCCCAGTAATCAATCTGGTGGGCACTATCTGCGGGTTTTTTCTTCGTGTAGCCAATTACCAGCGCCGGTGCCTCCGCTTCCTCGAAGAGGAACCGCTGATAATCCGCTAAATTCAGGATGAGTTCTACAGCGTGAGCCGGAAACAGCTTCTTTTGAAAATCGATGGCGCTTTCTGTGTGATTGAAAAGCAGTCCGTGCGGCAACACCAAATATGCGAGCCCATCTTCCGTCAAATGTTCCGGAGATTTCCATACGAACGCAGCGGCGAGTTGCTTGCCCGGTAGCGGCAGATCACGCCCTGAACACCACTTCACCGATGGCGCGTCTTTACCCTTCACCGTCGCCCAAGGCGGATTGCCGACGACGAAATCCACCTTTTCAGGCAGGTCGGCGGCTGGAGTGAAGAAGTCGGCACAGCGAATCGCCCCTGCTGTGTTCTTCGCGTCCACGACGAGACGCGGCAGTACCTTTACCTTTTTCAGTACCCGGCGGATGTCCGGCGGTGAAAGTTGATCGAGGAAGGCCAGATAGAGGCTAAATGCCGCGATGCGGCAGGCGGTCCGGTTCTTGTCAATTCCGTACAGATTCGTCTGAAGGATCGTGGTCAATCCCTTCAGTTTCGCATCGTAAACCGCTTTGGGATTAGCGCGTCCCCATTCCTCTGCAAGGCGGTTGAATAGTCCGACCAAGAAAATACCTGAGCCGCAGGCTGGGTCCAAGAATCGCTTGTCGAGTAAGGTCGGAGCACTTGCAATTACCCGATCAAGCACCAGTTCCGCCAGGAAGCGCGGGGTATAGAACGCTCCGGCAGCTTTTTTTTCCTCGGCACCCGCTACTTTCAAAAAATGTTCGTAGATGGCGCTGATCGTCTCGATCGGGATGATACCGAACTCGTAAGGCCAGAAGCTCTGCTGTTTGGTGCGAGGATCGGTGCCCCGGAAGAAGTTGTTCAGTACGTCCAGATGTTCCACCCGAACCTGCTTGGCCTCGGCATCAAGGTCGTCACTAAACAGATCGCCGTTGAAGTCCTCGCCGAGTTGCACAAATAGTTTGTAAAGGTCTGCCTTCGCGTCCGATCTCTTGTCGCGGCCGAGGATATCCCGCAGATGTTCAGCGTCGAGGATGCCAGCCTGTTCGAGGTATTTTCGGTCGATCACTTCTCGATCAAAGAGGTAGCAGGTGAAGACGAGGCGGCACAAAAGAGCGTCGAGGGTGTCTGATTCGAGCCGCGCCACCTTAACCTGACCCAACACGGCCCGCGTGGCTTCCAAGTTGTGAAGCAAATTGCGATCGACCCGCTGTTCGGGGTCGAACGCGGGTCGGTGCTCGCGGAAGTACTCCCTTGATTCGACAGAAAGAATGAACGATTGAAGTTGTTCGGCGACACGCTGCATTTTCTGCACAAACCCGCCCGGATTCCCGGGTACGGCATTCGGCAACGTCGGCTGGGAGAGGCTGGAGTAGACATGCACCTCATCGCTCGTGATCAGGACCAGGATCGGCGCTACGCCCTGATTCCAGAATGTTCGATGGAGCGCTGATACTTCTGCGGAGTCGAGCCGCTGCATGAGTCGAAAGTAGATGATCGGGCTGCTATCGGAACACAGCACGCCGTCGAGGCGCAAGTCCTCGAATGCCCGGCGCAGCACATGCGCCTGACCGGCAGCATTCCCGGCCTCGTCGATGTCGGTCGGATTGGAGAAGAACGACGGCGGTTTCCTTCCGTCGAGCCCGAACTCTTTCTGCCAATCTGTTCCCGATGTTGTGGGCATCTTCACCGGCCCCTACGTCTGGGGAACTTCGCCGGGCTCAGAAACCATCTCGTAAGCCCAACGGCGGGCAAGTCGAACAGAACGGATGCAGTACCCCCGCTGCCTCAGTGCGATGATGTCGCGCGAAAGCGTCGGCACCGAAACCCCGAGCTGTTTGGCCAAAGCAGGAGCGGAGTGCTTCTTGGACCGAAGTAGCCGGACCAGATCTTCGAGGCGATGCCCGATCGCAAGAGACTTCTCGTAAAGCATCTGCGCCACGTCTCCTGTGGCGAAGGCTATCCTCGCGTGATAGACTTGTCAAGGACCGTGGGCACACTTGTTCAGTACGCTGCGGGCGGTTTTTGCCTGCTGAAGGGATTGCAGCGAATGTACGGGGCCTCTGGCCGAGTGACGCCACTTCGAGCCCGCCTCCCAGCTATAGAAGATATTAAATTTTGCAGAATATTTGATTGCCGTGCAATATGGTATCGTTACCCAGCCGCCCGCATCCGCCGCGACATTGTGACCCAGACGATGGGCGGCGTCTCGGTCACGCCCGTCACGAACAGCCACACGTCGGCCTTCCCCGCCAAACGCACGGGGACTCGCTGCCCCTGCCCGAGCCCGAAGCGCTGCCAATCGTCGACATCGAACCGCACGCGCAGGCCCTCGTCCGTCTCGACCACTTAAGCCCACACCTCGGTCCCGTTCAGTACCACCGGCTGCATGTCCGCACCCTCAGATGCAAATAGTGAACATAGATGCGCTATTGCGATGGGAGAAGCAAATCGGTTTGCGGGATTTAGGTGGTAGGGGAGGTCGGCATGCGCAGGCGCAGCATCTATGTCGGACGGCGTGGGGCGAGGACTTCAGCAGATCAACAGACCTCAACGAGAATCGGTAGCGTCTTTTCCGGCCGCGCGCGTTCTCCGGCCCGCTCAGTAGCAAACCCACACGAACCGACCACAACCGAGCTTCGCGCTGTTGCTCGGCTGCATGTTCGGCGGCATCCTGACCCCTGGGGAATCGAACCGGGGGAGCATCATGGGCGACCGGGTGTGGCAGGTGCCGGAAGAGCAGTTCGTGGCCGTGTGGAACGGGGCCGAATCGCTCGATCAGGCTTCGGCGCAGCTCAAAGAGATTGCTGGCGGGAACGTGCCCGGTTGGGCGGTACTGCAACGGTCCCTGGACCTGCGACGGAAGGGTGTAGAACTGAAGACGCTCGTGCGGCTGGCGCCGCTTCAGCGGGTGTGAGACTTGCTGCATGACGCCGGACCCAATGTGGTCCGGCGTTTCACTTCCTGTTCAGGGCCGATGGCTCCGGCTCGACTCCTCCGAGTAACTCGTTCAGTACAGCTTCTGAATCGGCGGCTCGGACCGCACGATGCCGCCCCGTTCGTCGGCGGTCACGAAGTAGCTGTTGGGGATGCCGTTCCCGGCACCGTCCGTGGCGGTCCACACGTTGACCCGGAAGTTGTTGCCCCACAACGGTAGCACCGCCACCTTCAGCAACCGGTCCGGGCGGCCTAGCGCGGCCAGCACGGACCTGCGGATCACGTCTTCCCGGCGCTTGGTCGGCGCGGCCAGTTCGATGTCCCCGGCCTCGGCAACCAACTGCGTTTCGACTTGCGGCATGGTAGGCACCTCGGGTCGATCCAGCGGGGACCGGCCGGTGGGATGGTTGGGTTAACTTGCACTGACCAATTATTGGAGGCCGTGTGAGGAACCACGATTCCGATCGTCCGCATTCCGGCAAAGAAATAGTCGTTCGGCCTGCAACTGGATGCGGAAACTGCCACGCATGAAAAAACCGCCGGTGTTACCCGACGGCCATCGTTGCTTTAGCCCCCGCGGGGGAGTGTAGTGGACCCCATTGTCGAGACCAAAACCCGGCGATTCTTAGTGACTGTCCCATATGTGCGAAAAAGCCTGAGAAATCGTGGGTGACAACTCGAAAATACGGCGATTTCGAGGCATATGGGACAGTCACTTAGCTACTCTCTCGCCGGCTC
Source organism: Gemmata palustris (assembly GCF_017939745.1). Lineage (NCBI taxonomy): Bacteria > Pseudomonadati > Planctomycetota > Planctomycetia > Gemmatales > Gemmataceae > Gemmata > Gemmata palustris. The sequence continues at coordinate 2,198,399 of NZ_JAGKQQ010000001.1, forward strand.
TTTAGACCTTCCCGCCCGGTACACTTCGACCGGGGTCTTGTACCCGAGCGACTGATGCAACCGGGCCTCGTTGTAGAAGGCGAAGTACGCCCGCAGCCCCCGCTCCAACTCGGGCACCGACTCGTACCCCCGCAGGAACACGTCCTCGTACTTCACCGTTCGCCACAGCCGCTCGACGAACACGTTGTCCAGGCACCGCCCCCGCCCGTCCATACTCACCCGCACCCCGGCCGCCTCGACCCGCTCGACCCACGCACCGGCCGTAAACTGCACCCCCTGGTCGGTGTTGAACACCTCCGGCGTCCCGGTCGCCAACGCCTCGTCCAACATCTCCCGGCAGAACGCCCCGTCGAGCGTGTTCGACAGCCGCCACGCCACCACGTACCGGCTGAACCAGTCGATCGTCGCCGCCAGGTACATGAACCCCGACGCCAGCGGCAGGTACGTGATGTCGGCCGACCACACCTGCCCGACCCGGTCGATCGGCACGTCCCGGAGCAGGTACGGGTACACCTTGTGGCCACGCCCGGCCGACAGCTTCGGCTTCGGGTGGATGGCCTCCAGCCCCATCACCCGCAGCAGCCGCTGGACCCGCTTGCGGTTCACTGACCTTCCCCAGGTTTGGTGGAGTCCGAGTTAGCGGTGTACACTCAGAGCGAGGAGTTCACCGATGCCCCGTCCCCGAACGACATACACGGCCGAGTACAAGCTCGCGGCCGTCAAGATGATCACCGACCAGAAGCTCTCCGTCGCCGAGGTGGCGCGCCGACTCGATGTCTCAGAGACGCTGCTCCGCGCCTGGCGCAAGGCGGTTCTCGCCGGTGGCGGCGCGCCCTTTCCCGGTCACGGCAACCCGGCACCGGCCGACGACGAGGTGCGCCGCCTGCGCGCCGAGAACGCGCGACTCAAGGCCGAGCGGGATCTGCTAAAAAAGCCGCCGCGTACTTCGCCAACCCGCCCACCTGACGTTCCGGTTCATCGCCGACCACGCCGACGAGTGGCCCGTCGCTTGGATGTGCGAGGCGCTGGAGGTTTCCGTCAGTGGGTACTACGCCTGGGGCCTGACCCGACAGCCCGACCGAAGCGTGGCGGCGGGAGCTGGTCGGCGCGATCGAGGAGATCCACGCCGAGGTGAAGGGCCGTTACGGAGCCCCGCATGACCGCCGAGTTGAACGCGCGGGCACGAATGCTCGGAGAACACCGTGGCACAACTGATGCGGGAACACGGGGTCCGCGCGAAGGCCCCGAGGCGGTTCGTCCGCACGACGGACTCGAATCACCGTCTGCCGGTGGCCGCCAACGTCCTCGATCGGGACTTCGATCCCGAGGGGCCGAACGCGCTGGTGTGCCGACATCACGTACATCCCGACCCGTGAGGGCTGGTTGTACCTGGCGGTGGTGGAAGACCTGTTCAGCCGGATGATCGTGGGCTGGTCGATGGACGAGTCGATGGAGAGCCGGTTGGTGGTCGATGCCCTGGAGATGGCGGTCCAGCGCCGTCGGCCCGAAGCCGGTCTGGTGGCACTCGGATCGTGGGAGCCAGTACGCCCGTGACCACTACCCGCGGGCGCTCGCGGCGGAAGGGATCGTGTGCAGCATGAGCGGCGTGGGCCCGTGCTGGGACAACGCGCCGATGGAATCGTTCTTCGGACGACTCAAGTGCGAGATCGCGTCGGGCCAGATGTTCGCGACCCGGGATCAGGCGCGAGCCGAGATCTTCGAGTACCTGGAAGTGTTCCACAACCGCGTCCGCCGTCATTCCTCTCTGGGGTTCTTACCACCCGAAGAGTTTGAACGGACCTACAACCCGAAACGCCGTTAACTTCGACTCCATTTTCCTTGGGGAAGATCACACCTCGTGGCCGCCCCGGACGAGCCACCGGGTGATCCGCCGGCTGCCGTAGAACGGGCACGCCGTGTACTGCTCGTCGATCAACCGCATCAGGGCCAGGTTCTCGGCCGACTCACCGGTCGGCTCCCGGTAGTAGGTCGCCCGACCCAGCCCGATCAACCGGCACTGGCGGCGGACGCTCAGTTCGGCGTGCCCGTCGTCGATCATGGCCCGCTTGGCGTCAGCCGAGGGCGGCAGATTTTTTTCACCCAGTCGAGTTCGACCTTGAGTCGCCCGATCTGCTCGTAGAGTTCGGCGGTCTTGTCGTCCGGCGGTCCGGTGGTCTTGGCCCCGGCGGCGAACACCGCCTCGGCCCCGGCCAGGAGCTTCTTCTTCCACTCGTGGATCAGGGTCAGGTGGACCCCGAACTGAGCGGCCACCTCGTTGACCGTCTTGTCACCCTTGAGAGCGGCCAGTGCGACCTGGGCCTTGAACGCCGCCGAGTGACTCTTTCGCTTGCCCGCCATCGGTTCCCCTTTCCTGGGCCTCCGGTGTAGCTTAACCGGCGGTCCAGTTTTCGGGGCCCACTATAGAGTTTAGCGGGCGCCACCGTACCCGGTTCCGTGGTACCCGCGGTTGTAATAGTTGTAATAGTTGTTGCGCTGCGAATAAGACATAGATGTTACGCAGTGCGGCATTTTGGGCCTTGCGCGGGTGTGGGTGTGGGTCTACGATCGTGTCATGAGCGTGCCCAAGGTGTTCCCGCAGGACTACATCGACTTCTTGATCGCGACCCCGAAGGGGTACTCGGTACGGAGGCAGCTCGGGTACAACCGAGCCAACCCGACCCGCCGGCCCACGATGCGTTTACCCGTCTGCTCGCGCGTGGAACCCGATCCCGACACCCTTTGGGCCGAAGCACGAACCCAGGTCCGGCGCGACGACGGGGTGCTGGTCGTGGACGATTCGACCCTGGACAAGCCCTACGCCCGAGCCATCGAACTGGTCACCCGGCACTGGTCCGGCAAGCACCACGCGGTCGTTCGGGGATCAACCTAGTGTCCCTGCTGTGGACCGACGGGGACCGACACATCCCGTGCGACTACCGGATCTACAACAAGGACGCCGACGCGCACCAAGAACGACCACTTCGGGGACATGATCCGGGGCGCTATGCCCGGGGCTTCAAGCCCCGGGGCGTCGTGTTCGACGGGTGGTACAGCAGCCTGGATAATCTGAAACTGATCCGCAACTGCGGGTGGGTGTGGCTCACCCGGCTCAAGTCGAACCGGCTCGTGAACAAGGATCGAGAGGGCACACGGGCGCTGGAGCACACGACCATCGCGGCGACCGGCACGGACGTGTGGCTCACCGGATTCGGGTTGGTCAAGGTATTCGGGATTGCCACCCCAGACGGGGGCACCGCGTATTGGGCCACCAACGATCTGGGGATGACGGACCTAACCCGGGTGCAACTCGCCGAGTTCAGTTGGGCCATCGAGCACTACCACCGGGGATCAAGCAATGCACCGGGATCGAGCGGTGTCAGTGCCGAACGGCCCGCGCCCAGCGCAACCACATCGGGTTGGCCCTGCGCGCGTTCCTACGGTTCGAGGCGCATTGTTTTGCGACGGGCATCAGTTGGGTCGAAGCCAAAACCGCGATCATTCGTGAGGCCGTGCGAGACACGGCCACGCGCGCGACTGGGGAAGTTGCGTGGACTTGCGCGCGGTGCCGCGCCGTTCTATCACTTGGGCAGTGGTTCTCACGCCCGCCCGCGGGCCCGTTGTCTGAAGTCCGGTGCGACCTATGGCCACCAAGCGGGTTACCATTGAATCGATCGGTTCCTATTTCGAGTCCCTGCCCGACCCCCCGCCATCCCCAGAACCGCAAGCACCTGTTCGTCGACATTGTCGTGATTGCGGTGTGTGGCCTGGTGTGCGGGTGTGACGGTCCGACCGCGATTCACCGATGGGCCACCAATCGCCGGGATTGGCTTACCCGGTTCCTTACGCTCCCCAACGGCATCCCGTCCCGCGACTGCATCCGCCGGTTGCTCATCGCCCTTCAACCCGAGGCCTTTCAGCGGTGCTTCCGGGATTGGATCGCCGACGCCCTGGAGCCCGACGGGATCGGCCCGGCCCGCCTGATCGCCATCGACGGCAAGACGTGTCGGCGGTCCCACGACGCGGTCCACGGGCTCGGGCCGCTGCACATCGTCAGCGCGTGGGCGAGCGAACACGGGATCGCCTTGGGCCAAGTGGCGGCCGAAGAGAAGTCCAACGAGATCACGGCTATTCCCCTCCTGCTGAAGCAGATCGAGTTTCACAAGGCGCTGATCACGATCGACGCGATGGGATGCCAGAAGGACATCGCCCGTGACATCGTTACGGGCGGCGGGGACTTCGTGATCGCCGTGAAGGACAACCAGCCGAAGCTGTCCGAGGCTATCGGGGCTCTGGTCCTGAAGCACCTGGAAGGCGAGTTGAAAGCCCTCAAGCACCGGACCCGAGAGACCGACGAGCGCGCGGGCACGGTCGGCGCGACGAGCGTGCTCCTACTTCGTGGCCCAGGTGCCCACGGATTTTGCGGCCCAGGGGAGTGGCCGTGGATCAAGGCCATCGGCACCGCGGTGCGGATCACCACGCACGCCAACGGGAGTCAGAGTGACGAGGTGCGGTTCTACATGCTGAGCCGGTTCCTGAGTGGCAAGCGGTTCGGCGAGGCGGTTCGTGGGCACTGGGGCATCGAGTCCATGCACTGGGTTCTGGACGTCACGTTCCGTGAGGACGAGAGCCGCACGCGACAGCGCGTTCTGGCCAACAACCTGAGCTGGCTCCGACGGTTCGCCGTCACCCTACTGAAGCGCCATCCCATCAAGGACAGTATCCGAGGTAAGATGATCCGCGCCCTCATGAACACACAGTTCCTCGACGAAGTCCTGACTTTACAAGGCGATTAGTACGCGCTGGCCGTGACTGTCTGGCTGACCGGCAGGGAAGCATAGACCCGGAAGACTGCTGCCTTCGGCCTGTGTTCAATGACGGGATGCTGTTAATCGACGACAGCATCGCGGACATCCGGTCACGCCTCCAGACCCAAGTTGCCGCATGACCGCCCCGCAATTCGGAGTCGGCGAATGGAAAACGCGCGATGGCCGCAAGGCGGTGGTGCAGGGTGTCGGTGGCCCCGACAGCGAACCGTACACGCTCGAAGGACATATTGAGGGGAAGCCGACTTGTTGGTGCAGCGATGGCGCGTGGGTAGAAGCGGCTGGAACCACTCTAAATGACCTCATTGGCCCATGGGGTGAAACGCCGTCGCCGAAAGCACCTGCCCCGATGCTCGCGCGAGGCAAGCCTAGACTAATGGCGGCCTTGGCTAATTGGCTGCGGCAGGTGCGCATCTTGAACTTGGGCGAGGGCGGTACGTTTGAAAATGCCAGCCACATTGTCCCGTTGCCTGAACATACCGAAGTGAGGAAGACCTTGCTCGATGAGTTCGCCATGGCCGCGTTGCAGGGGCAATTGGCATCGGAATCCAAACAGTTCGATCAGACGAACCCATCATTTTCCAGCTTCCAAGACCTCGCCGAAAGCTCGTACTTGTTAGCTGATGCCATGCTCGCCGCGCGTGGGAAGGCTCGTTCCTCATGAAAACGTACATCGGAGAACGCACCCCAGACGGTTGCCAAGTGCTGGTGCTGGACAAAAGCAAGCCTGACGGGGCGTATTTGCTCAACCCGCGATACGATCTGCGGAACCACTCGCCGGACGGCTTCAATTTCGGATATGCAGGGAGCGGGCCAAGCCAGCTCGCGCTAGCACTTCTCGCCGACGCCCTAGATGACGACGACAGGGCGCAAGGCATCTACCAGACTTACAAGTTCAAGGTGATCGGCCGCCTCGAAGGCGACCGCTTCGAGCTGACCGAGGAGAACATCCGACAGAAGGTGACGGAACTGGAAGCCGAGCGCGGGAGGAAACGATGAGCGAGGAATACAGCTTGGTGATGAAGTTCCTCGATGCATCCGAGAGTTTCTGCAACGGTTACGAAATGGGCATGCTGCACATGCAGATGCAGGCTGGTGAGATAATCGAAGGGCGAACCGTTCACACGGCGAATCGCGAGCAGATCGAAATGCTGGCAAGGTCGAGCATCGCCAACCGGCACGGGTACGCACTCGAATGGAAGGATTCCGGCGTTGAGGGATGGGTTTATCTGACCGCGTTACCAGCAATAGAGCCACACGGCCCGCGTCTGCGGTTCAAAGTCTTCCCGGGCGGTTTGTCATGACCGACATCTCCCAGATCGCCCTCGAGTTCTGCCGTGAAGTGCTGGGGTGGAGCGACGCTTCTGCCGAGTTCGCGGTGGACGGTGTCATCTGGAATGGGAAGTCCAACGAGCAGATCACCGGGTTTCGCTTTGATGACCTGAACGGTGTCATGGAAGCGGTGCGTGGGTGGTGCGACACGAACAACGCCGTGATCGAGACTTCCTGTGCCAAGGACAGCGTCGTGGCTCGCGTTCGGCTTCTCAGTTTCGATGGCGAACCGTTCTGGCAGCATTGCGACACCCTTCAAGAAGCCCTCCTCGCCGCCTGCGTCGACGCCAGTAGGAAGCTGAAGGCCGCCGACCGAACTTCATACGCCGGCTCCGTGTCGGTTCCCACGGTCAACCGATAGGAGTAGCCATGCGAAAACTTGCCAGCATCCAGACCGTAAACGCGGTTGAGCCGATCCCCAACGCTGACGCCATCGAGAAGATCCGCGTCCTCGGCTGGTGGGTCGTGTCGAAGAAGGGCGAGCACAAGGTCGGCGATAAGCTAGTTTACTGCGAAATCGACAGTCTTCTGCCCGTGCGGCCGGAGTTCGAGTTCCTCCGCCCCAGCAGCTTCAAGCCCGCCCAGACCGACGCATCGGGTGTCGAGACGTTGCCCGCCGGATTTCGCATCAAGACGGTAAAGCTCCGCGGGCAGGTGTCACAGGGCATCTGCTTCCCACTCTCCCTCCTCCCAGCCGGTGCGCCGGACGAGGAAGGGGCCGACGCCACCGACTTGCTCGGCGTGCGGAAGTGGGAGCCGCCGTTGCCCGTCGGCATGGGCGGTAAGGTGAAAGGCGGTTTCCCCGGCTTCCTGCCGAAGACGGACGAGACCCGCGTGCAGGTGCTGGAAGCCGCCTTGCTGCGGCATCAGGGCAAGACGTTCTACGTCACCGAAAAACTGGACGGCACGTCGTTCACCGCTTTTCTGCGTCAGGGCGAGTTCGGCATTTGTAGCCGCAACCTGTGGATGGACGAGGCCGACGAGTCAAACGTACTCGCTCGCGTCGCCAAAGGGTTAAAACTGGAGGAGAAGCTCCGTGCCGCCCGCGAGAAACTCGGGCACGACGTGGCGATTCAGGCCGAGGTCATCGGGCCGGGCATCCAGAAGAACAAGTACGCCCTGAAGGAGGTGACACTCCGGGTGTTCAGCGTTCTGAACGTGGATACCTACCGTCTCGTTGACCACCCCGTGAAGCTGGCAGTGCTGGCCGATATGGGCGTCGAACCGGTGCCGCAGCTCGGGATGATCATGCTCAACCACACGGTCGATGAGCTAGTTGCGTTCTCGGAAGGGACGAGCGTGCTGAACCCGCAGGTGCAGCGCGAGGGCATTGTGCTCAGGCCACTGGTCGAGGAATACGACGAAGACATCGGTGGCCGCCTCAGCTTCAAGGCGATCAACCCGAAATTCCTGCTCAAGTACGACGAGTGACCGGGGCTGCGGTGAGCCCCCTCCGCGAAACGTGGGGCATGTCGCTTAGCTTTGAGGAATCGCTGCAGTTGTCGGTAGCGGCAGCGGATTCCTTCCCGCGAACGCCATGAATCGCTCGTGCAGGCGATCGATGTCGGGCGACCCGTACCGTTGCTCGATCATCTTCACCGAGGTGCCGAAAAGCTGTGCTGCGACGTAGATGTCACCCCCGTCATCCAGCCACTTGCTGATTGCAGCGTGACGGAACCCGTAAATTTTGACTTCCTTCGTGTTGATCTCGTGCTCCTGCATGTACGCCAGCACTCGCGGACGCTTTAGCAGCCACTGTCGCCACTTCTGGGTACAGTTCGTCAAACCCCACTCGTCGCCCCGCAAGGTGCGGAACAGCACACCCTCGGGATGCTTCGCGACACACTCCTCGACGTAAGCCCTCGCTTCCGGGCTGAGGAAGATGATCCGGTCACGTCGCGTCTTGGCGGCCGTTTTGTGAACGTAACCCCTCGTCGCGTTCCACCGGAACACCAGCTTCCCGTTCTGGTAGTTGTGGGCTTCGGCCTTCCGAAGTTCGATGGGTCGCGCTCCCGTAGATCTGAGCAACCACAGCAGCCTGCCGAACTGCTCGGTGAACCCGACGTTCCGCAGATGTACGGCTGGCGTGCCGGTTCGGTTCTTGCGGTTGTATGTGGCCCGCTCGAAACACTCCGAGATCAGGATGTCCATCAGGCCGTCGCTCAGGCGTGCTTCTCTGCCTCGCAGCAACGGGACTGGCCGCTCGATTTTCCCCGCCAGCGGGTTGGTCAGGATGAACCCCTTGCGAACCGCCCATGAGATGGCACCGAGGATCAAGGCAACAGCGTGGGCCTTCGTGGTCGAGTTCCACGTCTCCTGCGCGTTCAGCCACTGGTCGAACGCGTAGGGCTTCAGTTCGGCCACCTTTATTCTCGGCGTCCCCTGAAGTGACACAAGTCGTCCTTGCGGGTCAGCGCTCGTCGGCAGAGGATAGGCCTGTCGCCGTAATCCGTATTCGGGAGGCCGATGATGCGCCCCCACATTCGTTTCCCGAGGCCGTGGTCGAAGCGATCGCGCGTGATCGGTATGGGCACCCGGACCCGCGCGTTCAGGAGCATGGAGATCCTTTGGCTCAAGAGCAAGAACCAGACCCACGGGTGCATCGCCGAGCTGGCCAATGTGTCGCGGTCCACGGTCCAGCGGGTGCTGCGGATCTTCGCGGTCAAAGGTCTGGACGGCGTCCGGTCGTTCGGTTGGAAAGGCCAGCCCAGCGCCCTGACGCCGCACCGGGCCACGATCGAAGAGGAGTTCCGCGCGTCCGCCGCACACGGCTCACGACGCGGCGCGGCGGATCGAGGAGCGGACCGGCGTCCGACGGAAGCCATCACGGGTCCGTAAGTTCCTGAAGGACGACCTGGGGATGAAGTGCCTGAAGGTGGCCCCAATCCCGGTCCCACCGAAGAAGACCGTCGTGGAACACGCCCGAACGCAGGCGGACTTTTTAAAAGGCGGAACTGGAACCGAAGCTGGGCGCAGGCTCGGGGCGGTAACCGGACCGTGTATTTCGTAGACGCGTCGCACTTCGTGTTGGCGTCGTTCCTGGGGTGGGTGTGGTGCTTCGTGCGGCTGTATGTGCGGGCGGCGAGTGGCCGGCAGCGGTACAACGTGCTGGGCGCGCTCAACGCGGTCACGCACGAACTGGTGACGGAGATCAACACGACCTACATCACGGCGACCTCGGTGTGTGCGTTGCTCCGCACGATCGCGAACCGAGGGATGCCGATACCGGTCACGTTGGTGATGGACAACGCCCGGTACCAGCGGTGCGCGTTGGTGCAGGGCGCGGCCAAGGAGTTGGGTATCGAGTTGCTGTTCCTGCCGAGTTACTCGCCCAACCTGAACCTGATCGAGCGACTGTGGAAGTTCGTCAAGATGGAAGTTCTGAACAGCCGCCACCATCAGGATTTCAAAAGTTTCAGGACGCCATCGACGGGTGCCTGGCTGATCTGACGACCAAACACCGCCAGAAGCTGGCCACTCTGTTGACGCACAACTTCCAGACCTGGGGCAATGTGTCACTCCTGAATGCGTAAAGCATAGTTTGCCGAACTTCGCCGTGAACCCGCGGGCCATGACCTCGAACACTCCCGGTGCGCGCTCTTGCGGGCCGCCTTCAGGTGCGCGGTACTGGTTCATCAGGGCGGAAACGAGATAATCATCTGTGCCCTCCCCCCGTCGTCCTGGGCGACGAGCCTGCGGAACCTGTCGAGTGCTTCACGGTAAGTCGGTCCGGCCCGCGGGCGAGGAAGTGCTGGTCACCTGCGATCGAGCAACCGTAGGCTTTCTTCGACTTCAGTACCGCACCGACGGTTTCGGGCCGGGCTTCATGGTGATATCCTGAAGGGTCCGGGATGTTGGCGGGAGGGAGAGCAAATACTGAACGTTGTCACACACAGAACAGCAAGCCGTGACCGAATTCATGATAATCAAGATGCAAAATGCTGGCAAATAAGGAGATAAAACCACCATGAACTACATCGACCCTCAAGATTTATGTTTCCGCTTGCACGCCTAAAGCCTTTGAAAGCAAGGGCTTTGCGCGAATCGGTCCGGTTGCACGGCTTTGCCCTATTGGCCCTGATTTCCACTGTTTCCAGGGATCTCGTGGCTATCTCGTGACGACTCGTGACGGCCTCCGAACCGCGGAAAGCACGCGGCCCCGTGCCGATTGCAACCGGCTCAGGTCGCGGGCTTGACGTGCTGCCCAACCCAAGACACCAGCGCGTTCCGCACCCTGTCGGCTTCGGCGCGAACGTATGCCAGCCGAGAGTAGGCGTTCGGTTGGACCCTCGAGATGACGCAAACGGGCAGCTTGCGAGAACACAGCTCGTTCACCATGCCGTACTGCACGAGCGACTCCACAGCCTCCCGGTAATCCGGTTCGTCTTTCCAGAAACCCGTCTGCTCCCCGAGCCGGATGGCTGCGAACTCCAGCGCCAGCCCCTCGATCCCGGTGATCTCGTACCTCGCCTGTAGACGTTGGCGGAGGGTGGCGCCCATCGTTTCCGAGAGATGCTGGGACAGCCGGCCGAGCGCCCCCGTCTGGCTGATGGTCTGCCCGACGTACAGAATCGTGGTGCCGTCGAAGGTGAGCAGAATCCCGTAGATGTACGGCGCTCGCGTCGCGACTGCCGCGTCGTGAACCGTCGCACGGAGCGCGGCAGGCATCGTTAACCCTCCCAACACAGCAATTCGTGGCCGTATTACTTCCCGCCGAGGAACTCGCTGATGTCGAGCTGCCTCGTGAGATCCGAAAGCGCACCGCCGACACGCTCACGGAATTCGGCCATCACCTTCTCGATCACCTTCGGGTCCGAGTCCGACTTGTAGACCGTCCCGTACTCGCCCCTCGCCAGTGCGTAGAAGAGCACGTCGATCACCTTGAGCAGGTTGGCGTCCCCGTGGACAGCGGCGATCATGTCCCGGGCGAATCGGTGGGAGCTGTTCACCCGCACGATCAACCCCGCTTCCGGGTCGTGGGCACGCTCCCATAGCTGGTTATTGTCGAGGCTATCCACCCACTGAACCCGCTGCTTCTGCTCCCGCAGCTTGGTCGATTCTTCCGGGGTCGTCGGCTTTTCACCGACGGCCTTCGTCCGCCGGGTCTTGAGCTTCTCGCGCTCGGCGGGTGGGGCGACACTCTCGTCAAGCTCGTCGCTTTTGTCCTCCAGTTTGGAAATCTTGTCCAGCTCCTCGTTCGCCTCATCGTGAGGCGTGCGGGAGAGAATCTTCTGGACGTTCGCGGTTGCGTTCTTCCATGCGGCCCGGCTCTTCTTCACCGCTTCGCCGATCAACGGCTTGAGCTGGTCCTCGGCGGTTTCGGACAGGTGGATGCGGCTCTTGGTTACGTCGATGTTGAGCAGGTCATCGGCTTGGCTGTTGATCAAGAACCGGCCGCGGAAGGCGTAGAGGTCCTGGTCTTGTGGGACGTAGCCGAGGCTGGCCGCCCAGGAAATCAACCGGTGGTTCCGGTAGATGTAGAATCCGTAGTTGCCGGCACCGATCATGTACCTGTCGCGGCAGGCGGCCTGCGTCATCGTGCCTACCCTGCCTACACTCGGCGGATGGGGAAGCTGGGTGATCGTCACGACGGCGGAGATGGCTCCCTTCTTGTCGAGCTGAATGCTTTGTTCTCGCTGGATGAAGTTCGGCTGTAGCCCAGCCCAGGTGTTCTCGTTCAAGTCACCTGCGTCCCCGTCGGCGATCTCGCTGGTGAACAGCGGATCGAACGGCTTTACTTCATCCCCGTTAACGGTGATGGCCAGCTTCTCGGCGTGCGGAACCTGCCCCTGAAGGTAGTAGTGGTAGATGACCCCGGCCCTCTGCTTCAGCTCTTCGATGATTTCCGAAGCACGCGGCAGAGAATCGAGCAGCGGCTCCGTAATGCGGATCACCGTCCCCGAGCCTTTTGAGGCTACCGATTCGAGCAGTGCGATGTCCTCGTCGGACGGCGCGACCAGCTCGTAGAAGTAGTCTGAGGTAATCTTTGAGCAGTCCAGAACGGCCTTGAACGCCTTCGACGGGTCGGCCTTGGGGCGGGTGATGATTTCCAGGCAGCGGCCGAGGGACGCGGCGGCCGACTTCAGGCCGAGGCCGAACTTGGAGAGCGTGTACTCGTGGTACGCCTGCGGCGACGAGCCGAGGGAGAGGGCGTTGTCGATCCCGGCCTCGTCCATGCCGGTGCCGTTGTCGACGATCGTGAACGCCTTAAGTACCGCCTTCGGCCGGCCAGCCGCCCCCTGCTGGTTCTCCGTATCGACCTTGATCGCGATACTCGTCGCTTGAGCCGAGACGGAGTTGTCCCCGATGTCCAGCAACGCTGACACGGGGTTGTAGCCGATGTGCCCGAAGGCGCTCAACAGGCGGCCGGGGTTCACCGGCGGGCGGCGGATGTCGGGCATGGCGGAATCCTTGGGAGGGAGGCTGAAGGACTTGGTTCACACCGTCAGCGCCGCGACCTGCGTGCGAAGCCCCTGCGCTTCCGGCCGTTCGTCCGGGCTGACCGAGAGGCACGGCTTGATGACCGCCCACCACTGCGGGTCGAGCCGGGAGTAGTCCTCGATCTTCACCGATCCGGAGAGCAGGAAGGCCATCACACGGCCCATGGCGTAGATGTCCGCGGACGGGTGTGCGACCGCCCCGTCCCGCTGCTCGGGTGGTGCCCACGGCATCGAGTGGGCTCCCTGCATGGTGAACCCGGTGACCGGGCTGCTTACGAGCTTGCTAATGCCGAAGTCCGCGATTTTCCAGATATCGTCGCACCGGAGGATGTTCTCCGGCTTGATGTCCCGGTGGACGATGTCGTTCTCGTGGAGGGCGCACAGTCCGTCGAGGATGGCGAGCACAATCGGTTTCACGGTGGCCGCGTCCATCGCCTTGCGAGGCGCGTCGGGGGCGGTGCCTTCCGTCAGCTCCCAGAGGGTGCCGCCGTCGGCGTACTCGGTCACGAGGGCGTACCGCCCGCTTTCGCGGAAGATGTCCCGCACGGCCAGCAGGTGTGGGTTGGGAATCTGCTTCAGCCGCTCGTAGATGTCCATCTCCCGGCGGATGGCACGCTCGTCGTCCGGCTTGCCGTTCGCGGTGGCCATCTTGACCGCCACCACGGTGCCAGTCCGGGTATCGACGCCCTTGTAAACGCGAGCGAACCCGCCCCGCCCGACTTCTTCGAGCAGGTCATAGTGGGCCAGTCGGTCGACGACTTGGGCGGCGGGGGCGTTGCTGCCGAGCCGGGTGCTGAGAAGTTCGGGGACGTACCCGTGCGGGTCGAGTTCGTGGAGCTGGCTCCTGACGTTCCGCCGCATCTCCTCGGCGGGGCGGACGACCAACTCTTCAAAGCGTGGGTCATCCGGGCCGATGAGCAGTAGCTTCGCCAGCCCGCAGGCGAGACGCTCGATGGCGGTGCAGTCACGCTTGCCGCCGGACAGCCGCAGCCGCGCCCGGACGGTCTGGGCGATGTCGGAAGCGGAGCGCAGCGCGTGGCACACCTCGGCGAAGTAGTCGGCCTTGAGGCCGTACCCCTGGGCCTGCTGCGTGGTCTCGAAAGGCGGGATCTTCCACCCGGGGATAATGCCGTGGAACCGATCGACCAGCGGGGATTCCAGCAGGATGTCGGGCAGCCGCCGGATGTAGTCTTTTCGCCGGGGGAGGTATGACGGTTTGCCGTTTCGGTAGCGGCCGGCGGGCGACGTCTGGATGTCGATGTTGGCGAGCAGCATCAGGCCGCACTCGGCGGTGGCGGCGCAGTCCCCTCGGGCGTACACGCCTTGTTCGAGATACCCCTTGAGCTGGGCCTGAATCTCGCCGGGGTTCGAGAACTGGAGCGATTGCGCCTCGTCCAGCACGAGCAGGTCGTACCGCGTCAGAAGGCCGGGGGTATGGCTCTGCCGGTTGTAGAACAGCACCGGGGCGCTGATCTGGGCGGCGGTCAGCCAGACGTGGCGGCTGATGTTGTTGTAAACGAACGATTTTCCGGAGCCGGGCGGGGCCAGCTCCATCATGTTCACGCGATTCTGGACAATCGGGATGAGACGGCACAGAAGCCAGAGCTTCTCCTCCTCGCTGTACTCCGCCGGCTCGTAGCCCATCGTGCGGACGAGCAGGTCGATCCACTCCTCCACGGTGAACGCTCGGCGGCAGTCGCGGAAGGCGTCGAGGGAGATGCGGCCGATCTGCATCGGCTTGAACTCGATGACCCGCACTCCGCCCTGGTCGCTGGAGTCGTCGTGGCAGATTTTCGCCGCTCCCCAGATGTTGCTCTGGAGCAGCCCCTCGTTCTGCCGCAGCAGCGCGGCGTCGATCTTCGCCTTCTTCTCGTCGATGCACGGGATCGTCGCCAGGTACTCGGGCGTCTTACCGAGCTTCACTTCCACGGAGAGGGCGTCGAGGATGGTCAGGGTTTCGTTCTGACTCAGCCGAAACTTGATGGTCTCCTTCTCCCCCTTCGAGGGAAGGTGCTTCTTGATGAAGTCCACTACCGCGTCGCGCAGGCGGCCGGTGTTCGTGCCCACCTTGCTCGCGGCGAACGTGACGACCCAATCCATCACGTAGGACGGGATGTGCCGGTCGTCGCGCGACAGCCCGAGCCGGGTGATGAGGCCCTTGTCGATGGCGAATTCTTTGAACGTATCCTGGATCTTCTGGTCCAGTGCGGCGGTGCTCATCGGGGGGTTCCTCAAAACATATCTTCGAAGGCCGCCTGGTCCTGGGTGCGCTCGACGAACTGCCGCGCGCGGGCGACCTGCATGTGGCGAATCACGTCGGGGGCTGGGGAGTCACCGCTCCGCGGACTCAGTGTAACCTCGAACACAAGTTCTTGGGCGGTCGGTAGGTCGGCGCCCGGCACCTCGAACGCAAGCGTGTGGGTCGTACCGGGCCGCAGCGGCGGGTACGACACGGACACGCCCGCGCCTTCTCCCACCGGCGTCACCCGGATGCGTCCGCCGCTGGTCGGCACCGGCTGGTTGTTCGCCAGCAGCAGGTTGAAGATCCACCGCCCCTGGTCCCTTACGGCCCCGTCCGGCACGGAAAGCTCGGGGAACGGCAGCGCCTGCTGGTCGCCGAACCACTCCACCACCGGGACGATGACCTCCTCTGGCAGCAGTCCGCCGTGGGAAAGCCACCAGCCGGACATGGTGCCGTGGCCGCTGGACCGCCCCCGCGCCACGAGGTAGCTGCCCCGCAGGTGGAACACCTTCCGGTCTAGGAAGGTGAGCGACTCGTCCCGTAACTCCGCGTCGTCGGGCTTGCGGTCGCCCAGTTCGACGCAGCGGTGGAGGCCGTCGGTGGCCTCGCCGTCCTTCTCCGGCTTCGGGCCGAAGGTGAACCCGTGGTCCCCGGTGAGCATCACGAGCGGCGACGCGCTGTGCCAGTGCTTGAACACCTCGACCCACTGCTGGACCAGCCGGGCGAGAGAGGCGACGATGGGGGTGAAGCTCTCCCTCAGTGCGTGGTAGTTGGTGTAGGTGCTGAGTTGCTCGTCCAGCCGGTTATCACGGTGGACCAGGAGCCGCACCGACCGGGTAACCCGGACGCGCTCCGCGTCCTGCCAGTGCGCGGCGAGCTGGAGCTGGTCAGGGGTCAGCCCGTACCGCTTCAGGAGCGTTTGTTGAAGGTTCCCGTGGCACTGCTCTGGGTACATGCCGCCGAGGATGGCCTCCTTGCACACGGCGGTGATGGTCGGCACCGGGCAGAACGAGTATCGCACCTGCGTCGGTGACGCTCCAAGCGCCTTACCGAACTCCGCCAGCGCGGCCTCGATGACGTGAATGGCGAGAGCGTCCACCAAGATGAGGATGACCGGCCTGCCCGCCTGAAGCGTCTTCTGAACGGTGCCCGCGACGGTCAGGTACCCGCGCTCCGGGTGGTTGAAGAAGACGGTCGGGTTGGCCTTCACCCACTTCGCGAACGGCGCGGCCGGGTCTTCCCCCTCCGGCGGCAGCGTGCGGCGGTAGAACATCCGCTCGATGTACGAGCCGTAGGTGTTCACCCACTGGTCGAACGACTCGTCCAGGTCGGTCCATCGGGCGACGGGAGCGGGCGGGGCGAACAGCCGGACGAGCCGCTGCGCCGTCTCACTGGCGGCGTACCCCGGAAGTCCGGCCAGGTGCCTACCGGCGGCCTCCGTCATGCCGCGGGGGTTTACCTGGAGCCAGCGGTCAAGTTCGGCGTCCACCCCGTCCCACAGAGCATCCAGGTTGGCGACGGCCCGCTCGAACGTATCGGGCCGTTCGATCTGCGCGCTTCGGACGGCCCGGCACATCAGTCGGGATATTTCACCGTGCATCGGGTCCGGCAGGGGGAACGGCAGCGTCAGGTAGCCCGCCCTCGCCAAATCCTGTGGGGACTCACTGGGCAATCCCGGCACCGTGAGGGGGCGATCTATCGCCGGCCGTGTCAGCGGGAGCAGCGCCCGTCGCCGAAGCAGTCGGTTCGCGAATGTTACGGGAGATGCGCTTTCCCGCAGGTGTTCGGCCAGGTCTGCCACCACATCCGGCATGGGGATGGTCGAGGCCGCGAGGAGACGAACCTGTTCGCTCAACCAATCCGTTAAAGGCGCAAGCCCCAGCGGCTCGGAAACATCGGTGGCGGACGCCGCACGGACGAGCCACTCTTGGAAGGACGAGGCGTCCGTGATGCCGGGCAGCACCCATTCGGCAACTGTTGCCGCCCAGTTCGCCTGCACCATCGCGCCGGGGCCGGGCCGCTGAAGGAGTTTGCAGCCCACGATGGCGTCGTCCGTCAGCCAGTCCGGCGGCTCGGCGCCGACCGCGGCCTTTATCTGCCGGCGGGGTGTAAACTCGCGGAGGCGGACGCCCGAAAGGCCCCGCACGCTTCGGAAGTGCTCCCAGCCGATGCGGTCGAGTATGTAGGTGCGGGGGCGGCGTGTGCCGGGGTCGCCCGGCTGCCGGAGCGTCTCGCCGATCGCGTGGAAGGCGGCGATTTCCTGCGAGAGGCTGGCGACGCGCTGCCCCTCGCCCGCGTAGATGCGGTGCGGGTCGTACACCAAGTCAATCGGGCTGACATCATTCATGGCAGGATTCCCCGTCGCGGTTTACTCGGGCGCGACCGAGGCTTCGTGCCGAACGGCGGTGCTGTGTGCTTCCGGCTCACACTTAGCGAAAACTACGGTGAGTAGCAGGGCGGCGAGCTGGTCGGGATCAAGGGCGAACGTGTCCCGCCACCCCCGCAGCGCCTGCCGGACCTGGACCAGTGCCTCGTCGTGGGTGAATTCCGGGAACTCCCGCCGCCCGCCGTCCGGCATGATGACGGTCATCTTTCCCTTGGACGGCGCCAGAGATTGAATGACCTCCAGTATCCCCGAGGCCCGGCCGTAGTCCTCCTGGCTGAGCTGCCGCGCCTCCTTGTTGGCGACGGCGGCCACCACCTCCTCGATGAGTTCGCCCTTGCCGTCTGACGCCGCCAGGCGCTCCATGATGGAAGAGATGACGCGGTTCTCGGGCCCGGCGAACGCCTCGACCTTGCGTAGCGACTCGACTACGCCATCGCGGTCGTTGCCCACGTTCTGCAACTGTCGCCGCACGGGGGCGCGAGCGCCTTCCACCTGTCGCCCGAGTCGCTCGCGTAAGTCTCTCCAGAGGCGGACCGTGGCAGGGAATGTGGGACGGGTGCTGCCCGCGTCTTCGAGTTCCTGCCTGGCCTCGGCGTCCTCCTGAATCCACCGCATGAGGTGATCGGCCAGCAAGGTGGGCTGGGGCGGCACCCCGCCTCGCAGCACCTTCAGGATGTCCTTCTCGGGTTCGCTCAGGTCGCGCAGTGTCAAGGCGGCTTCGGGCAGCTTGTGGACTATGTCTCTCAGTTGCGCGCTCACCTTTTCGCACGCCTCTTCGATACGGTCGGCCGCCCCACCTTCTGGCACTTTGACTTCGAGTTCTGCGCCGATGACACGGAAGACCCACCGCTGCTTCGGGGAGAGCTTGCTGTAGCGAGTCTGGTAGCGGTCGGGGAAGCGGGCCATGTCCACGATGGCCTCGGCGATCTTGGTCTCGACCCGCTCCCAGTTGTTGTACTTCTTGCGGTAGATGCCGATGCGGGAGGGTTCCGACCGGAAAACGAGCGCCACGAACAGCGGCATGATGCCGTTGGGCATCCCATACGGCGGCTCGACAAGCCGCTCGAACAGCTTGATAAAGGGCTTGTCCGAGGTGCTGCGCGAAGCGAGGTACTTTAGCGTCTCGCGCATCGGCTCGGACGGGGTTTCCGACGTGGGAACGGCCAGCTCCCACTTGCCGGACGCAGAGTTATGCGAGAAGAACCCGTTCTCGCAAAGAACCCCGTCGATGACGGCACCCTCTTGGCTGGTGTCGTTGAAGTTCAAGTAGTCAGTCTGGTACTCCGGCTGCTCGTCGAACTTGAGAATGGCTTCGACGATGTACTCGATCTTCTTCCATGCCCCGCCGGAATACGACAGCCACTCGTTGTAGCTGCCGCAACGGACCCGGGGCTGGTGGTGGTAGGTGGTGTCGAGGTCGCGGGCGATGGACGGCAACAACTGCCCCCATGAACTCACCGGCACAGTCCGGGGCGTTTGCCCAACCTTCAACACTCCCGTCCCAGACCGAAGACCCTCGTTGCCGAAGGTGCGTGCGAACTCGGTTCGCAGTTCCTCGCGCAGTTTGGTCAGCTTGTTCTCCAGCACCTCGAAGGCGTGGCTCTGCGAGTCTTTCTTCTCCAGCAGTTGCTTGACAGCGATGAGTTCTCTCGCCTTTTCAGAACTGAGCGACATAGGGGCGCTGGGGAGGATCATGTACGCCTCCCCCTTGATCGGAGTCTCGGCTAGCTTGCGGCAGGCGTCGAGCTGGGCGGCGGTGTCGGCTGCGGCGAGGTAGATGACGGCTGAGAGCCACGCCGGGGAGTCGCCTCCGGCCAAGGCCGGGTTTTGGGCGTCGATAGCCTTCTCACCCTTGGCCGGATCAAGCAGCCGCACAGCCACCCGTCGGACGATGCCCGCGTCGTTCGGGTCGAGTTCCATTTCGCCAAGGCGGTCGGTTACCTCCACCCGCAACGACTCGTAGGTGCGGAGCAGTTCGCCCGTGGTTTTGTCCGCCGGGACGAGTGCTTTCTCGCCATCGATTTCCTTCTCGAGATCTTGCCCGAGGCCGCGGTCGGTCACGAAGTTCCAGACGTCCGTCGCCTCGTTCTTCCAGAGGGCGTGTGCTTCCTTGAGCCGTGACAGCGCCTCGTGAAGCGCGGTTGCCCCAATTTCCTCGCGCTCCGCGTCGCACAGGCAGAAGCTCAGAAACACTGTGGTCGGGGCCATGTCGGCGCTCTTGATGCCCGCCAGCACCAGCACTGCCCTCAGTATCGCGGCCTCCATCGGGGTGGCTCCGGGCAGTCGGGCCACCGCCTGCTCGTACTGCCCGACGAGGTGCGGCTCCTTTTGCCGCAGGGGTTCGCTGAAGAACGGAAGCAGGTCGGAGATGCGTAGAAGCTCGCCGCCGCCGGCCTCATCGACCGGGGGCAGCACACGAGTTTCGAGCGCCCCGGCAACACCGCCCTCCTCGCGGCTTTGCAGGTAGTAAAACGCCGTCCGGTTCACCTGGGCGATTCGGTCGGAGAGCAACAGTAGCGACGAGGAGGTGGCCGGATGGAGGGGGTAGCACGGTGCGACCACGTCCTGGTACGCTGCCTCGGCGGAGATGTTCTGCCAGAACCGCTGGCGGGGCATCCGGGTGGCAATCTGCTGCAACCGCGGCACCGGGTTCTGGAACACCGCCTCGCCCGCTTTCGTGCGGTGCAGCATCCCGGCCAGGAGGTGATACCCCTCCATTTCTGTGACGCTGAGTTTGATGAAGATGGATGGCTGGCGGAACCGGGCGGCGACCGTCTCAAGCCGGTTGCGGTCGGTCTCGGAAAGGTTGCTGCGCTGCCCGTACTCCGTCAGGCTCATGTGGGTGAAGGCCATGAACACGACCCGCTTTCCGAGGTCGTTGCTCCCGCACGCCCGCTCTACGAAGTCTTGGAGGCCGATGGCTTCGAGGTGCATGTCGCGCTTGCCGTTCTGCGCGCCCTTGAGCAGCGACTCTAGCGCCAGCCCGAACTCGTCCCAGATGACCAGGATGCCCTCGTACCCGTGGCGCTGCACACGCTCTGCAACCAGCGGGTAGATTTCGTGGGCCTCATAAGCCCCGCCGGACGCCCGGAGGTAGTCGTAGAAATCGACCACCGTCTCGCGCATGTGCCAGTCGCAGAACTCCTGAAGCGCGTGCTCGTCGAAGTCCTGCCGAAGCGCCCGCGCCATCTGTTCCGCAGTCGCCAGCCGGGAGTTCGGTGCGGGCTGGTACACCTTCCCCTTGCTGACGAGGTTGTCGAGCCGAGTGGCCGCCTCGTGGAAAACGGTCTTCCCGAGCACCTCCTCGCTCAGGCCCGCGCGGCGGAGCGCCTTGAGCAGTCCCCGGACGAACGCGGTGGAGAGCCGCCCGCCGCCGCCGTCGGCGTACAAGGGAACGACCAGCCACGGCCGCCACGCCTTCCCGCTCGGCACCATCGCCTGCTTCAGCGAGTCGAGGGAGGTTCCCTGCTGCCGCGCCCGCAGCCGGCCCCAGACCGGCAGGAGCGCCGGGCAGTCGAACCCGTCCTGGAACAGTCGCGCCAGTACGGTGCAAAGGCGGCTCTTGCCCGTGCCGTAGGTGCCGTGGCAAATCACGGCCCGGCCGCGGGGGCTGTGCGGGCCAACCGCCTCTCGCAGGAAGTCGAACACTTCGAGGGTTGAGCGGACGGGCACATACCCGGAGGCGACCTGGTCAACCTCCAGGGACTCCTCGAAGTTGACGTAGGGCTTCTCGTCCTGCGAGACGAAGACCCACTCGCTCAGGTGACTCATGAGTATGTCTCTTCCGTAGCGACGAGGCGCGGCCTAAGAAACCGGATGTCCGTGCCGGGGATGACGCCGCGCGCCACGAATGGCCCTTCGACCCCTTCCGTCCGGGGAATGTCCACCACAACGATGCCCGGCCCACGGGAATACAGCGACAGGAAGTTCCAGAACCCTTCCTGCACCCCCGGCGTCCAATAGTCCACGAAATGCAGCGGCCCGGCCAGCACCACGGCGTCGGTTTTCCCCGCCTCGTTGATGCACGCCCTGGCAGAGTCGGCGGCCATAGCGCCCACCTGGTCGAAGAACCCTTCCCACGGGAGCACGCGGGACGCTCTACCGGCGTCAGCCAGCGCGGACGGAAGGTATTCGCACAGGCGCGACAGCACGTCGAGCCGGTCGGCTTGGAGGATGAGGCAACGGTAGCGACGAGTCGGGTTCAGCTCCGCAGACACGAGCCGGGCGACCTGATCGCGGAGCGGTGTTACTGCCATTTGACCGCATGGCTCCGGTAGCCGGTTAGCCGGAGATCGCGCAGGGTCGCTTCGGCGGGGCGTAGGAATTGGATGGAGTCCTGATTCACCTGCTGGCGGTACTGCACGAACTGCCCGTAATCCTTATGTGTGGTGATGCGGGACAGTGACTCCCGCACGTCCGATTCTCGCAGGCCCAACACCCGCGCGAACCCTTTCCCGAGGATCTCCCGGGCTTCGACCGTGGCTTGGTTCGGGTAGTGCTGGCGCTGGAACAGCACGGCTGCGTAGGCGACGAGCAGGTCTTCGGCCTTCGTGAGGCGGCGGCGGACCTTGCGGCCGCCTCGCCCGTCTCCGACCGTCCGCTCCTCCAGCAGCCCAAGTTCGTTCACGAAGCCGCCCGTTTGGAAGGTCTGCGCGACCCCACTGAAGTAGGAGCTCACGGTCTCTTTCGAGATGCCGATTTGCTTCTCCTCGGCGCTCTGCGCGAGGCAATCGGTGATATCATCAAGAGAGACCCAACGCCCCTCGGTGTCGTAGATGTGGAAAAACCCCGTGTACGGGAAGGCGTCGGGGTTCGTGCACAGGTGCAGGTGAAACAGCCACCACGTCCAGGCCATCTCTGCACGGGCGTCCTGGGCGGCCATGAGCTGCCCCAGCTCCGTCAGCGTCGTGTTGCTGCCCTTCGACTCGGTGACCCCGCCCGCCTTAAGCCAGTTCTTTATGGCGGTGAGCTGGTTGCTCCCCGCGAGGAATGACTTCCGGGCGGTGGACATCTTCTTGGCCGCGAACAGGTCGGGCTGGCGAGGCAGCTCCCTAAACGCCGCGACCAGCCAGTGCCGCGTGAATCCAAAACTGTCGTTCTTCAGCGGCATGACATCCTCTGGGCATCAGGTGTGGCACATGAAGCATGGCGGCTCGTCACTCTCGTCCTCCAGCACCTCGTCCAGCACGTCAAGCAGCGGCAGGTTGACTCGCTTTTTCTGCTGGCCCTCCATCGCCTTCTGGTGCCGCGCCTTAATTTCCCGAACGCGCTCCGGGGCGGACAGTTCCTCCAGCGACTCCCGCTGGTTCCAAGTGTAACGCTCGCCGGTCTCCTCGTTGATTTTCTCGTACTGCTTGGACAGTTCGAACAGTTCGGGGTGCTTTTCCAGCAGCCCAACCCACTCCATCCGCCGCTGGAAGAAGCAGAAGTAACACCCGGATCTCGTTCGCCAGGAATAGTAATCGGGCAGCCCAACGCCGCTCTCATCGAGGATGCGGCGGACGTCTTCGGCTACGATACCCTCCTCGACGAACGGCAGGACCGTCACAATGTTCGGCCGCGTGGAGACGTAGGCCGTCCGATCTTCGTCGGCCCTGATTCCTACATACATCTGAACCTGATCGTTGCCCACGTACTTTTCAAAAGGCTTCATCTTCAGGACGTGGGTGCACCATCGCATCCGGGAGGACGGGAGGTATCCACCCTTGACCTTGAGCCAGTGATCGAACCCGCGGTCGTCCCGCAGCCGGGTAATCCTGATTCCGAGTGCGTACTCGATCTTCGACAGGTATTCGTAAGTTTCCGGCAATTCCTTGTCGGTGTCGCAGAAGACGTACTCCATCCCCGGCACGCGACCGCGCATGTGGATGGCGAGGGCGGTGCTGTCCTTCCCTCCGGAGAGCATCAGGATGTGGCGAGGCGTCGTCATTCTTGGGATTCTCCCGCGCTCGTCACGCAGTTGTTAGCTCGGGTGGTCATCATCCGGCACGCTCTGCTTCGTCCATGAGCTGCCGGACCAGTTCGGCCAGGATGGCCACGCTCACGTCCTTCCGGTCCAGCACCTTTTCATCACGCAGCACCCGACGGACTTCCTCACGCACGCGGTTCGCCTGCGGGGACATTTCAGGCGGCACCTGCACCACCTTCTCCACCCCTCCGCGCTCGGGGACGGTGATGCTGACCAGCAGCATAGATTTGTCGCCGTCCAGCAGGGCGTAGCCGGTGCGCTCCATCTCCAGGGCCAGCACTCGGTAGTGCTCGAAGTTCCGGGCGGCTGCCGCGAGCTGCACCTCGAAACGGGCACGGTCCTGGTCGTCCCAGTGTGCCGGGGGCTTGCCCGCCAGCAAAGTGGAAATGGACTCCAGCCAGGTAGGGTCATCCACCCCGTCGTCCGTCACCCGCAGCAGGAACGCCTTGAGCTTGGCCTCCACCGCCACGTTCAGTACCAACCGGGCATGGTGGTCGATGCGCTTGCGGGCGGCGGGCAGCGGAGCTGTCTCCCCGAAAGCCCTGAGCGTTAGCGACTCGATGGTGGCGAGGAGGTTGGGGTATGCCCGCTGCAACTCGGTGAACGCCGCCCGGAGCTGCGCGAAGTAGGCGTCAATCTGCTTCTGGTCAGCTTTACCCGACGCTTCAAAAGGCGGGTGCCCGCACGCCGCGGGTAGATCGACGAACAGGAGCTTGTCCGGCTGCCGTGCCTCACGCACCGCCTTCAATACCTTCTGGGCGGTGTCGCTGATCTGCCTCGTTTTGGTTACGAAGTCGGGAAGCTCCCTGGCCAGCCGGACCATGGGCTTGACGATGGTCAGCAGGTCGCCTTCGTCTCCAGCCGCCCGCTGAATCATAGCCGCGTAGTGCTGGAACACCTCGGCGCGCGGCCCAGCGATACGGAACCGCTGCAATTCGTATTTCGCAGGCGTGCGGAAGAGCCGCTCGAAGACGGCTGCGTTCGGCTTTGGGACGAATGACCCCTCCTCGTACAGCGCCACCTGCGAGTGAGCGTGGACCAGCACGGCAGCGAGGAGGACCGGCAACACTCCGTCCTTCAGGCCAAAGGGCGGCTGCCGCAGCGTGGCGAATAATTGCTCGACGGACCTCTTTCCGCTCTCGGTCTCGGCAAGGAAACTCTCAATCGCCTTCCACACCTCGCGGACTGCAGGGTCGGCCTGCTTGTCGGGCGGGGCGAAGCCCATCTCGCCGCCCTGCTTGCGGTGTAGCCGCGACCCTTTCAGCAGCGTTTCGTACATGCTGCGTTCGGGCGGGGTTCCCTTGAAGCCGAGCGCCTCCTGCTCCGGGTGCTCGAACATCGCCTCAATGAGGTTCCGCCTGGCGGCCGCGGCCGACGAAGACAGGGAGCGACGGTTGATCAACTCGTTCCGCCAGTGCGGGGTGGCGTGGTAGACCTCGTCGCAGGCACGAGAGAGCGCGTCATTGAGCTGGCGGGCGGTCGCCAGCTTCACTTCGACGCCCCGGCAGAACCAGACACAGCCGGGATTAGCCGGGGAAAACACCCACTCCAGGTGCGACCGCAGGTTCTGCTCGGCGATGGCGAGGCGGGCACTCAGTTCCCGCCGGGCCGTCCGGTCGGCCTCCAATTCGGGGGTGTGCTCGGCGACCCACCGCAGGCATACCAATTCGTGGCACAGTTCCCGCAGGTCGAATACGTCACCTGGAAGCGCGGCGACAACCGGCACGTCACCGCCGGCCGCCGTGATCTGCTCCCGAAGCGCCTTCCGGTCACTCGGGTCTCGCGGCAGGCAGTAGAGTACCCGCCCGTCGGCATCCCCCGCGCCGCCCAGCACGCCGCTGAACAGGTCGCCCTGTAGGTCGGACCGACCGCAATAGACCGCTTCGAAGTAGCGGAGCGTGCCGGTCTGGAAGTAGTGGCGCCGGGCGATGAGCGATTGCGGCGGGAGCTGGCGTGACAGGAACACGGCAAGGCTCTGGTCACGTTCCACCGACTGCCGGGCGGCTTGCAGCCGGTCCTCGATATCAACGTCGCTGCCTTCCCATAGGGCATAGCTGCCGGTGTGGCGGCGAAACACCACCACCGACTGCCTTGCCAGGTCTTTCAGCGCCGCTTCGACCTCGCCTTCACCCGCCACGCCGCGGAGGGCAGCCACAAGCACAGTGCTCGATGCCGGGAACCCCGCAGCCGGGCCAAGGGCCTGGAGAAGCCCGATGGTCTTGGCGAGCCGGACCTGCACGTCGCTGGCGTCGTGGAGCCGGTCGAGGGCGGTTTGGACTTCGGCCCACAGCTTGCCCCGGTGCTGCGCGAACACGCCCGGCCCGAGGGAGGCCATAACGTAGTCGTAGAGGCAATCGAGCCGGTACGCCCCGCCCTTGACGGTGCCCTGGCTGAGGAACTCGCGGAACCCGTGAGCCTCCGAGGAGGCGAGGAAGGCGAACAGCGACCGCTCGTTCTGCGCGAGTTGGCGGAACAGCGGGCCGAGCACCACCGCGGTGAGCGGGTGCAGTGGGTAACAGGCTGCGAGGCAGTCCTCAAGCTCGCCCGCCGGCATGGCGGCCGCCCGAATCCCGGCTGTTACCGCTTCCTGCGCCAGCCCCTTCGCCTGTTTGCGGAGGGGCTTGAGGTCGGTGTCCGACCCTTCGTGCTGGATGGCGTGGCTAAGCAGCCGGAGGAGCTGTTCGCTCCGTTCCTCGAAGGCCACGTCGTCGAACCGCCCCTGCACCTTCGCCCACTCGGCACGGCGGCCGGGGCTGAGGTGGTCGGCGTAGCGGTCCAGCGACTGGTGCAGGATAGTGACGAACAGGAACGGGCGGGCCGAGCGCGTTGCCGCCTCCGCCAGCTCCTGCAGGACGAACACGTCCCCCTGCTCGGGGTTACTGGCCCCGAACTCCAGGAACTTACCGAGTTCATCAACGATCAGCAGCAGCCCGGACGCCTCGCCTTCCACCCGCGAAAGGTACTCGACGGCCTCTTCAAACATCCCGGCCACGGCGCTCCCGGCGGGGGCCGGTGCAGCGGCCAGCCGTTCCAGCCGTTCGATGATCTGGGGCGGACGCCCGCGGGTGGCGACGGCACGGAGCGAGGCGGCAAGACTTGTCGCCAGTGCCTTGTCGAGGGGCTGCCGCGAACCCGTCACCAGCACCGGCAGGAGGCGGCCGGTCTTCTTGGCCAGCGCGCTCCCCGCGCCGAACAACCTGGCTGTCAGGTCAGGGTCCACCGCCGTCAGGAATCGGCGGGCCTGCTGGCGTACCCCGTCTTCACCCGACAGGAGCTGCGCGATGAGCAGGGCGAGCGAGGACTTGCCGGACCCGTAAGGGCCGGTCAGCGACCAGGCGCGGGTCGTCGTCTCCCCGTGCAGCGTGGCGGCCATCCGCCGGAGCATGTCACGCCCGTTGGGGGTCAGGATGTAGCCGTCGAGGGCGTCCTTCCGGCCGGTGTCCCGTGTGATGGAAACGGATCGGGCGAAACGCGGATTGACCGTGACGAGGGTGTCGAGAGAGGGGTGCTCGCTCATGTCCTCCCTCCGATGGCGAAAGCTCTCGCAAGCGCATCCTGTGCGTCCATCTTTTCCCGCCGGTATAACTGCCGCAGCCCCGCCGTCTCACCGAAGGAAAGCGCCCCCCCGGTCAGGCGCTCGACCCCTTCGAGCCGTTCGACCAGCGACGACTCGTCGATCTTGAACACCCGGCCGGGGCTGGCGGGATGGCGGGCGATGTCGGCAATGGCCAATGTCCCGGCCTGCGGAGCGGTGGCTTCCCAGAACGCGAGCGTCGCGTACAGCAGCACCCCGTCGGGGAGAGACTGCTGGCGGCCCCGCCGGAACTGGAACGTTTGGCCGCCTCCGGGCTGCACGATGAGTCCGAGGTCAACCAGCGGGCAGTCGAGTGAGTCCTCGGCCAGGTCGCCCCGGCCCTGCCGCGACGGCGCGTAGGTGCGGAGGAACACCTCGACATCCCGCTTGACGGAGCTTTCGGCGACCTGCTTGCCAGACAAGGTCTGCGTCCAGCGGAACAATGCCGAGGTCAGTGCCTCGCGTGTGAACTCCGGCTCGTGGAAGTGGCTGAACGCCCAGAACCAGGTCGTGCTGCGGTAGCGGTTGGTGGCGATCTGCCAGTGGATCAGCCAGAGGCTCGCCGGGTCTTCGAGGTACGGGTCTAACCCGTCGTCGGAAAGCAGGGCATCCCCGAACTGCGAGGGGCGCAGGCCGTCGCGCTCGGAGTCCACCAACACCCCGGCGGCCAGGCACCAATGCCGGATGGATCGTACCATATTCTTTCCGACGCCGAGGGTGGTGATCGCGTCGTCGCGCACGAACACGCCCGCGTCGCCCCGAACGGCGTCAAAGCCCTTCTTGAGCCACGGGTAGCGGAAGGGGAACGTTTCGTGCCCCGAGAACTGGTACTGCGTCGCTAATCCCATCCGTGGTTCGACTCCGCAAGGAACCGCAAGCTGCCGACACGGCACACCCTGCGTAAATTGTATCCGACGGGTCTTGACAGTCATCGGGACTGTAGCTAGTCAGCCTAGTTTTACAATCTCGGCAGTGACGCAAGGCGCGGTCCTTCCGTTTCTTCGGCCACGAGCCACCCCCCAATCACCCCTGATTCGGGAATCCCTATGCTGCCGGGTCCGATCCAGCGTCACAAAACGGCCATCCGGCGCGGGGACTTCTCCCGGCCGGTAAAGTGTTTGCTCCGTGACGGTCTTGTGGCCGCAGGGGTTACTTTCTTCGACTACGGCTGCGGAAGGGGTGAAGACCTCGAACTGCTCGCGGGCGACGGCGTTCCGTGCTCCGGCTGGGACCCGGCGCACCGTCCGGACGGTGCAAGAGCAGAAGCCGATGTGGTGAACCTCGGCTACGTCCTGAACGTGATCGAGGACACGCGGGAACGGGCCGAAACGCTGCGGGCGGCGTGGGGGTTGTGCCGGAAGGTACTGGCGGTGTCCGCGCAGGTACTGGTGGCCGGGCGGGGTAAGAATCCGGTGGAGTTCGGCGACGGTGTGCTGACGAGCCGGAACACGTTCCAAAAGTTCTTCGAGCAGAGTGAGCTGAAGGCGTACCTCGAAGCCGAGTTGGGGACGGAAGCCATCCCGGCGGGCATCGGCACGTTCTACCTGTTCCGCGACGAGGAGAGGCGGCAGGCGTTCCTCGCCAACCGGTACCGCAGGCGGGAGATCGTTCCACGCCGCCGCATCGCGGAACTGCGGACGGAGGAGATCCGGCAGGCGCTCGAACCGTTCATGGAGGTCATCGCCGGGCTGGGCCGGGTGCCCGACACGGACGAGTTCCCCGGAGCGGCGGCGCTGGTCGAGCGGTTCGGTTCGTTGAAGCGGGCGTTCGCGGCCGTGCAGCGGCTCACCGGAACGGAAGCGTGGGACGACATTGCCCGCCGCCGCCGGGAGGACATCCTGGTGTACCTCGCCCTCTCGCGGTTCCGCAAGCGCCCTGCGATTTCCCTCCTGCCCCTCACGCTGCAGCGGGACATGAAGGCCTTCTTCGGGGCGTACACGAAGGCGTGCGCCGAAGCCGACGCGTTACTGTTCAAAGCGGGCGACGCGGCGGCCATTGACGAGGCGTGCAAGCGGGCCACGGTCGGCAAGCTGCTTCCGGACGACCTGTACGTCCATCAATCAGCGATCGATTCGCTGGAGCCGCTACTTCGAATCTACGAGGGCTGCGGCCGAGCATACCTCGGCGAGGTAGAGGGCGCGAACCTCATCAAGATTCACCGCCGAACTGGGAAACTGTCGTACCTGATATATCCAGAGTTCGAGTCCGACCCGCACCCGGCGCTGCTGCGCTGCGTGAAGCTGAACCTGCGAACCAGGCAGATCGAGTGCTACGACTACGCGGAAAGCTCGAATCCGCCGGTGCTGCACCGGAAAGAAACATTCCTGCATCCTGACCACAAGCTGAGGGCGAAGTTCGCCAAGCTGACCGAGCAGGAGGAGAAGCAAGGGCTGCTGGAGGACGCATCCGGCATCGGAACGCGGGACGGGTGGGCGAGGCGCCTGACAGAGAAAGGGTTCGCGCTAAAGGGGCACAAGCTGGTGAAGTCCCGCCCCGATGCTACTGTGGGCAGACCTGAGGCGGATTGAGATGTCAGGACGGAGGGGCCGTACTGTCGCGAACCGGGGAGCCAACAACCATGGCGGAAGAATATACGCGGGATGAATTGGTCCGAGCGCTACAGCGTGAGGGCGCGCGGCTTCTTAGGGACTACTTCAAACCTGACCCTGACCTGGAGGCATTGATCAAAAATTCGGTCGGCGCGAACACGTTCCGATCGTTTCAGAAAATGGCCAAGCCGCCGTCCGAGGTGTTTCGGGGCTGGGCCAAGTCTCGGCTCTCGTACAGCGTGATGGAAGCATTCGGGGCGATTGAGGATCAGGTGGCATACGATGCGTTCTTCGAATCCTATGCCGCGGATTTGACCCGCTATTGGGAAGCCGAGGGGAAGAGGCCGCTAAAGTTCGGCCCGGGACGCAAGCTGCTGGACCTGCTTTTCAAGCGGATCACCTGTTGCACAGAGGTGCCAGCCGAAAGCCGACAGCTGCTTATCCCGTTGCTGCATGTCCCGCTCGACGAGTTCAGCCTGACTGCCGTCCGCCAGTGCGCAGCATCCGAGGAGTTCGGGGAACCGATTGATATACCGGCCGCCCCGTCGATGGGCTGGGTGACAAGCCCAGAGCTGTATGCCAACATCCAGGCGCTGATGCGCCACATCGCAGCTACGGCGAGCGTGCCTACGATATGCCTTGACCTACTCGCGTGGGACCACGCCCATAGTTGACGGTTCGCTGCTTATGGCTTTCGTCGTTGGCTTGGGCCTTGCGCATCCCGGCAGCCTCGCCCGTTTCCCGCACTCGCAGTGCCGCGGGCACTTCAAGCACTCGCGGCAGGTTCCGGGCTTCGAGCAGTTACAGTTCTTCGGCAGGACATTTCTTCGGCGGCAGCAGTAGCACATCGGGCACCTCCGCCATCCATCAGAGCGCGAACACGGCGAGAGCGCAAGGTCGGTAGTGCGGAAATGGGAAAGCCCCCGGCTCATCACCGGGGGCCTCATCTTTTTGTTGACAATGGATGTCAGTGGTGTACTTTTGGCCCCGCGCCGGGTGACAGCCGGCGTCACTTCATCAATCACATCTTAAAGGATTTCAATTATGACCGATACCGTTTCAATGTCAAAGGGCGAAAGCATCTCCCTCACCAAGAAAGCCCCCGGCCTGACGAAGGTCTTCGCCGGTGCTGGCTGGGACGTCAAGAAGGCCGGCGCCACTATGGACCTCGACCTCGCGGCGTTCATGCTCGACGCCAACGGCAAGCTCTCTGGCAAGGGCTACTTCGTGTACTTCGGCAACAAGGCGTCCGCCTGCGGCTCCGTTGCGAGCCAGGGCGACAACCTGACCGGCGCGGGCGACGGTGACGACGAGGTGGTCGATGTCAACCTGGCCACCGTTCCGACGGGCATTCAGGAAATCCTGTTCGTGGCCTCCATCTATCAGGCTGCCCAGAAAGGCCAGAGCCTCAAGGATCTCGACAACGCGTTCATCCGCATCGTTAACGCCGAGAACCAGCAAGAACTGGCGAAGTACGACATCACGCAGATCGCTGCTACCGGCGCGAGCTTCGTGCTGGGCAAACTGGTGCGTGAAGGCGCGGACTGGAACTTCGTGGCAATTGGCGAATCGGACGCTGGCGAGCTGGGCGCGTTGGCGACACGCTTCGGCCTTGCCGTAGCGGCCTGATTCTCAACCGGGCGGGGGTTCTGGCCCCCGCCCATCTTCTTTAAGGGGCGCTCGATGAAAACTTGCAAACACTGTAAACGGCGGGTCTCTGGATCGCACTTCTGCGAGTCGGCGCGCCGGACCGTCGAAGACACCGCCGACTTCACAGACGTGGCTTCTTCTTTCTTCAGCGGCGACTCCGGTTGCGATAGCGGGTCGGACTCCGGCTCGTGCGGCGATTAACACTCTCAACATCAAGGACGACACTATGGAACAAGTTAAAAATTACCTCCTCGGCCAGGCAGACAAGCTCACCGCGTGGATCGGCTGCATCGGCCTCGTGCTCCTTTTCCTCGGCTTCACAAGCATCCTAGCGCTGCTGTTCATCGCGCTGGTCGTCTTGCCCGAGGCGCAGTTCAGTCAGGTGTTCAAGGCGTGGACCGCCAAACTCCGGGGACTGGACGCGAAATGAAAACCTTGCCATGGATCATTGCCGCCGTCGGCCTCCTCGCGGCGTTTGCCAGGGGTGGCTCCGCCGCCCTCGTCGTCGCTGCCCTCCTGTCGGTCATGGAGGTGTCGCTGTCGTTCGACAACGCGGTGGTCAACGCCGCCGTGCTGCGGCGTATGGACTCCAAGTGGCAGCAGCGGTTCCTGACCTGGGGCATTCTCATCGCCGTGGTCGGGATGCGGTTGGTGTTCCCGATCCTCATCGTCGCGATCGCGGCCGGGTTGGGCGTGATGCAGGTCGCCGTCATGGCGGTGGACGATCCGGCCCGGTACGCCGTCCACCTGAAGGAAGCGCACACAGGAATCGCCGCGTTTGGCGGGCTTTTCCTGTTGCTCGTGTTCCTCGGCTTCGTGTGCGACGAGATGAAGGAGGTCCACTGGATTGGGTGGGTCGAGCGCAAGCTGGCGTCGCTCGGGCGGTTGGAAGCAGTCGAGGTCGCGGTCTCCCTTGTGGTTCTGTTGCTCGTGCAATTCGCGCTGCCCGAGAATGAGCGGCTCACCGTGATGATCGCAGGGGTAGCGGGGGTAGCCACATTTGTCGCTGTCAAGGGTTTCGCCGGGCTATGCGGCGACCCCGACGCGGCCGTGGGCATGGCGACTCGCACCGGAGCGGCCGGTTTCCTGTACCTCGAGGTACTCGACGCAAGCTTCTCGCTGGACGGGGTGATCGGGGCGTTCGCCATCACCACCGACATCGTGGTCATCATGATCGGCCTGGCCATCGGGGCCATGTTCGTCCGGAGCATGACCGTCTACCTGGTGCGCCAGGGGACGCTGGAGGAGTACCGGTACCTGGAGCACGGCGCGCACTGGGGCATCGGGGCGCTGGCCGCGATCATGCTGGTCAGCATGCGTGTGGACGTGCCCGAGGTCGTAACCGGGTTGATCGGCGTGTCCCTGATCGGGTTGTCCCTGCTCTCGTCGATCCGGCACCGTCGGAGGGCACATGCCGGATGACCGCCCGCAGGAGGACGGGCTGTTGAAGCCTGGGCAAGTCGCTGACATGCTTCGGGTGACAAAGCGGACGCTCTGGCGGATGGCAAAGCAGGACGGGTTTCCCCTGCCTGTGCGGTTCAGCCGAAAGACGGTCCGGTGGCGGGCGGCCGAGATTCAGCAATACATTGCGGCCCTCCAGTGCGAGCCGCTGCCGTGACCTCCCTCCTCTACGTCTTCGCCCTCTGCACCGCCATTGACGGCGACACCCTCCGCTGCAGCGACGAGCGCGTCCGCCTGGCTCGGATTGATACGCCGGAGCGGCGGGAGGCCGGGTTTCAGGAGGCGACGGACGCCATGCGTCTGCTGATCGAGGGGAAGACGGTTCGCTGCGTCGTGAGCAAACGTGAGAAGTACGGTCGGCTGCTGGGGGAGTGCTCGACGCCCGACACGCCGTCACTCAGCGACGCGATTTTGCGGAGCGGGTTGGCAGACCGGTATCGGGGGCGGTGAGCCTACGTTACGATGACCTCCCCGTCGATCGTGGGCAGGTCGAGCGGTCCATACACGTAGGCATGTTTTGCATCGGAGCTGAAGAGCTTCAGATCCCCGTCTTGGGACACGGTGTACACCATGACGCCTGGGTGAGCCTGGCAGAGTCGTGCGACTGACTGGTGACGTGTGCCGCCGAGCGCCTTCATGAACTCGTGGTTCTCGAAGACCTCGCCACTTTCGACGTTCGTAAACTTCAGGCCGTCACTTGCGGCTTTGGAAGTAACTTCAATCTTGGCCCCGAATCCAAACACGCGCAGGTCCTGGCCGAGAACGACGCACCCATCGACCATGCTGAAATTCGCGACCATGTCCGCGTTGGTCAGCAGCTTTGCGCGTGACTGCTCGGCCGTCGCGATTGAGCTTCTTCGCCCGTCTGCATCCTGGCAAGCCGCGCAGTGTTCCTCCAGATCCCTCCCCAGGTGAAGATCCGTGGTGCGATGAAGCACCCGCAACTTACAGCTTTCCGGTTTGGTTACCCCCGGTGGGAGTAAGACGAACGCGCCACCGTGGCGCGCCTCGACGGCGGCTCGGAGCATTCTCGCCAGCACGTAAAGCACCGCCGTCTGCACATCGATTGAAATGCCTGAGTTCCGTTCCTCGTCGCTTTTGTCCAGCGATTTCAAAATCCGACCCTGTACGGCCTTCACGAGCGATTTCGCCGCGGGTGGGGCGTCGAAACCCGTGAGGGCACGAACCTTGCCGGCCTTATACTCGTATCCCGGGTACACCTCTGTCGCGCGGAAGTGCCCCGGGCCGAACACTTCGACCAGCAACTCCGCCGCTCGCCCCTCAGCCAAGACACCAATACGCCCGGGCTGGACCGAGTAAGCCAGTCCTCCGACGCGCTCTACACCGTCGCAGAATAGCCCGCTCTCGCCTTCGGTGACGAGCAATGCACAGTCTGGCCGGGTGCAAGCCGGAGCGAGGCGGTGAAGTTGCGATTCGCTTAAAGACACCGGATCAAATCTGGCCACCGTCTGCTCTGATCTCCCCCGTCGGCAGACCAGTTTGAAGCGTGGGTATCGCCCCTCCTCAGGAAGCAGACTTGTGTAGAACGTCAAGCTGATCAGTTTCCGTAAGCCGTCGTCGGTCAGTTTTGCAGCGGCGTCACCTGCACCGCCATCCTCACCGAACGCCTCTTTTCTCCATTTTCGTGCGTGTACGAGGAGCTCGGCGAGCGCGTCGGGGCCACACATCGAATTTGGGATCTGCGGCGCATCGTACCCGACGAGATGCCGGACAACCGTATTGTGCTTGGCCATGTGATTCGGCCCTTTGGCGCGTCGGGCTGACATTCGTCACCCGTGATGGGGTATTCCTCTGCTGAAGCTAGCAAACAGCGATCCTGGTCGCCACTTCTGCTTTTGATGCGAAGCCAGTGCCTGTCTGCCATCCCGTCGCCGTCGGTCGTGGTTTGTCGGGGCCGTCGCAGACGGTGCGGCCCCGACGAACTGCGGCCAGAGGCGGCGGTGCCTGACACGCCATCCTTGAGCCGGAGGGAGTGGGTGGAGGGGCCGCCTTAAAACAGGCTGAGTTGTTGCGGCTTGCGGCGCTGCGTCACCTGCCCGGCGTGCGTTGGGGCTGGCGGTTTCGGCGCGGGCGGCAGCGCGATGACGTTCCCTCCCGGCGTGTCGTCGGACTCGTCGTCGGCGGGTGGGGCCGCCTGCACCGGCTCGACAACTGGCTGCGGCTCGGCGACCGGCTCGGGCCTCGTGATTCGCGCCGTCACCGGCTTTTCCGCCCGCGTCTGCGGCTTACTCCCGACCCGCGCCGGGGTGGCTTCGACAGCGTTCGACGCCCGCAGCGTTTTGATCCGCGCGTCCAGTTCGGCCACGGTCGGCTCGCCCTCCTTCGGTTCCTTCTCCGAAAGCCCAGCCTTCAACTTGTCCCGCAGGTCAGCTAGCTGCCTTTCGTACTCGGCGTGCCGGAACACCGCCCCGATGCGGGTCTGGTAATCGGCGAGCTGCCCTTCCGCCACGTCCTTGTCCTGCTCGGCACGCTCCCTTTCCAGCCCGTAGCCCGCGGCGATGCGTTCCACCGCGTTCAGCGCCGCCCGCGCCCCGGCTCCGTCCCGCAACTCGGCTCGCCGCATGACTTGGCCGTCGAGGTAGGTCTCCATGCCGCCCAGCGGGTGCAGGAGGAAGCCGTAAGCAAGCCCGCGGTAGGTGCCGACGGGGACGGTGCGGTGCTCGCTGACGTGCTGCGGCAAGCGCTCCATCCGTGCGGTCAGTGCCTCCACCGCGTCGGCGTTCGAGAGCGTGCGGTTGCCGACCGTGACCCGGTCGCCCTGATGGGCTTCCAGCGTAGCCATGTCCTGCCCCAGCTTCTCGATTCGCCCGGTCAGGCTGCGGATGCGGTCGGGAAGCTCCTTGATGTTCCGCCGCGCGAGGAATTGCTCGTCGTGGTGATTCTTCCGCAGGATGGCCAGCCGCTGCAACTCGGCGTCGGTCTCGGCCAGTGTGAGCACGGCCGGGTTCCCGGACGCGATGGCCTTCACCTCGGCGTAGCTGAGTTCTTGCCCGCCGATGTCTTCCGCCTTCCGCACCGCGCAGTCGCCGGTCATGATCTGGGCGATGAACTTCGCCTTCGTTTCCAGCGCTTGCCACATGTAGGCGTCGAAGCTCCCCTCGGTGACGTAACGGTAGATGGCGACTTCCGCGTTCGTGTTCCCCTGCCGGAGGATGCGGCCCTCCCGCTGCTCCACCTCGGCGGGCTTCCACGGGGCGTCCAGGTGGTGGAGGGCCACTAGACGCTTCTGCACGTTGGTGCCGGTGCCCATCTTCGAGGTGCTGCCGATCAGCACCCGCACCGTGCCCTGCCGCACCTTCTCGAACAGGGCGTTTTTCTTCGCGTCGGTGTCGGCGTCGCCAATGACAGCGATCTGGCTGGCGGGGATGCCGTGGTCGGCGAGCTTCGAGGCGATCTCGTCGTACACAGAGAACGGGTTGGGGTGGACGCCCATGTCGCAGAACACCATCTGCGTGCCCCGGCGGTCCTCGGTCTTCTTCCAGATGCAGACGACGTTCCGCACCAGCGCGTTCACCTTCGAGTCGGGGAAGTCACCTCCCGCACCGAGCATCCGGCCGTCGAGGGCGAGCTTGCGGCCATCGGTGGTGATGGCCAGGGCGTTGTCGATGCGCGGGTCCACCCGCTCGTTGCGGATCTTCTCGTACCGGGCCACTAGCGCGGCCTGGGCCTCGCACTGGGCGTCCGACATCGGGCAGGCGACCGTCTGCGGCTTGCCGCCCTCCAGGGTTGGCCGGGGCAGGTTCAGCATGTCCGCCGTCTGCACGTCGGCGAACGCCCGGAACATCTGTACCAACTCGGGCAGGTTCACGAACTTGGCGAACCGGCTGCGGGGCTTGAGCGTGGCGCCGTCCGGGCTGATCTCCATCGCCTCGACCACCTCGCCGAAGGTGGCCGCCCAGGCGTCGAAGTGCTCGATGCCGCGGGAGCGGAGGCCCGCCGGGTCGAGAAACCGCTGCATGGTGTACATCTCGACCATCGTGTTGCTGATCGGGGTGCCGGTGGCGAACACGGTGCCGCGGCCTGCGTGCTGCTCGTCCAGGTAGCGGCACTTCATGTACAGGTCGAACGCCCGCTCCGAGCCGCCGGTCTGGATGCCCGCGACCCGCTCCATCTTGGTCGGGGTTTCGAGGTTCTTGAAGTAGTGGGCCTCGTCGATGAACACCTGGTCAACGCCCAGCTCGTCGAACACCAGCCCGTCGTCCTTCTTGTCCTCGGCCAAGAGGGACTTGAGCCGCTCCTCGCGGGCAGCCTTCTGCTTCTCCAGCGTCTTGATGATGTTCCGGCCCTTCGACGCCTTGTCCACCAGCAGCGACTCGTACTCGGCGATCTGCTCGCGGAGGAATCGCTCCTGGAACTCGCTGGACATGCCCATCCGCTCGAACCCGGAGTGGGTGACCACGATGCCGTCCCAGTCGCCGGTGGCGATCTTCGCCGTCAGGTACTTCCGCCGCTCCTTGGTGAAGTCGTCCTTCGACGCGGTCAGAATGCGGGCGTTCGGGTAAATCTGCAGCCACTCGCGGGTGATCTGCTCCAGCATGTGGTTGGGGACCACCACCATCGGTTTCTTGGCAAGCCCGGCCTGCCGCATCTTCATTGCTGAGGTGACCATGCAGGCGGTTTTCCCAGCTCCGACGACGTGTGCCAGCAGGGTGTTGCCGCCCGTCATGCACCGCCAGACGGCATCCTTCTGGTGTTGCCGCAACTCGAACGCCTTGCTCATCCCTGGGAAATCGAGGTGCGATCCGTCGAACAGGCGGGGGCGGAGGTTGTTGAAGGCGTCGTTGTAGTCCCGCACCAGCAGCTCGGTGCGGTCGGGGTCGGCGAAGATCCACTGGCGGAACCGCTCCTTGATCTGCCGCTGCTTTTCCTTCGCCGCCAGCGTCTCGGTCGTGTTCACCACCCGCTGGTCTCCGCCGGTCGCCGACGTGATCGTGTCGTAGATGACGGGTGTTTTCATGTTGAGCGCCTGGTCGAGCAGCGCGGTGCCGTTGATGCGGCCGGTGCCGTAGTCGGCGGTCGCTGCCACCGAGTTTAGCGCCCGGTAGTCCGGCTCGACGCTCCACACGGCGTCCTTCTTCAGGTGCCCGACCTTCACCGACTCGGCCGGCACGCCGAACAGCTCGGCCGCGAACGCCTGGATGTCGCTCGCCGGAATCCACGGCGCGCCGAGGTTGGCGTCGATGTCGCCGGGCAGCACGTCCTCGGGCTGCACCTGTCGGAGGGCGTCGGCGTTGCGGGCGAACTCCGGCCCGGCCTTCTCGGCTGCGGCCAGCTTGGCCCGGACGTTGCCCGACAGGTAGGCGTCGGCCGTCTCCCACCGCTTCGACTCCGGGTCGCGGTAGATCAGGTCGCCTAGCTCGCGGACGATCTCCGCCTCCGGCTTGCCGTACAGCCCGGCGATAAACGGCAGGTCGATACCGCCCCGCTGGTCGAGGGACACGAGCAGCCCCTCCTCAGCGGTGGTGACGCGGGTGACAGCCGGCTTCGGCCCCACCACGTCCTGGCGCATGATCGCGGCCTTCGTCGCCTTACCCGTGGCCTCGTCGTACTCCTCCAGCGACATGACCAGCATGGCGTCCGGGTCTTCCCGGAATTTCACCAGGTTGGGCATCCGGCGGATGGTGGCGGTTGCAGTTTCGCTGAACGTGGTCTTGTTGATTGGCCCGTAGGCGGAGTGGAAGCGGTCGTAAGCGGCGTTCAGCGACCGGCGGACATGCTCGCGGTTGGCTTCCGGCCAGCCCTCGTTCTGGGATTGGAGGACGCGGCGGGCGAGGTCGCGGAGTTCGATCAGATCGCCCATCCTGCGGCCGCTGAGCGCACCGCCCGCCCACAGCTCCCCGCCGCCGTAGACGACGGGCTCTGCCTTCCCGTCCACCATCTGGTGAATGCGCTTGTCGTGGACGAAGAAGCTGCCCTCGGCGATGTGCTTGAGCGGCGGGGGCGGGACGAACTTGCTAACTTGCGCGGAATCGCAAACTGAACTTTCATGCTTGAGCGGCGGCGGCCTGACGCTTTGCGCCTCCACCCGCGTCGGTTCGAACCGGGGCAGTTTGCCGACGGCGATGCGGAGCTGGGAGGCGAGGTCGCCGGTGCCGGTGACGCTGTACCCCTCCCCGCCATAGAGCGTGTCCTTGCGGCTCCACTGGCCGAGCACCATTTCCGGGTGCGTCAGGAAGTAGCGGTTCACCGCCACGGTGGCGTCCTCGACCATCAGCGGGCCGGTTCCCGTCCATGCCGGGTCGGCGTGTTTCGGTTCCTGGCCCGGCTCACGCTTCCGCAGGAACAGGATGTCGGTGACGACGGCCGTGCCCTCCCGCTTGAAGGCGTCGGACGGCAGCCGGATTGCTCCGAGGAAGTCAGCCTTGGAGGCCAGCGACTCGCGGGCGGAGGCGTTTTGCTTGTCCAGCGTGTAGTGCGACGTGACGACGGCCAGTACCCCGCCCGGCTTGAGCGCGTCCACCGACTTGGCGATGAAGTAGTCGTGCAGGGAGAGTTTCTCGCCGTTCAGTTCCAGTTTCAGGTCGGCGAACGGCACGTTGCCGATCACCGCGTCCAGCGGCGGCAGCTTGGTGTCCCGGAAGTTCTCGATGCGGATGTCGGCCTGCGGGTGCAGCAGGCGGGCGATGCGGCCTGACACGGCGTCCATCTCCACCCCGAGGTAACGGTGCTGGCCGGTCATGAACAGCCCGGTGCCGCACCCCGGTTCGAGCACGGTGGCGCCGGCTGGGACGCCGAAACGCGAAAGGGCCGAGTAGATAGACGCGACGACTGTGGGGGAAGTGAAGAACTGGGTGAAGACGGTGCGCTTGGCGCTGTCGTACTCGGAGGGGGTGAGGAGGGCCCGCAGCTCGCGGCCGGTGTCTTCCCAGCCGTTCTTGAACAGGCTCGTGGCGGGGTCGGGGAAGATGTGCAGGGCGACGGGGCCAAACCCGCCGAACCGGCGGAGGGCCTGCATCTCGTCGTCGGTGGGCGGTCGCTGCTCCCGCTCGACGGTTTTCAGCGTGCGGATGGCGGCGATCAAGTCGTGGGCTTTGGCCTTCAGGCCGGTCGGGGAAAGTTCCATGGGTGCTCCTGACGTGGGAAGCCCCTCCAACGGGGGCTTTTCGGCAGA
Source organism: Gemmata palustris (assembly GCF_017939745.1). Taxonomy (NCBI): domain Bacteria; kingdom Pseudomonadati; phylum Planctomycetota; class Planctomycetia; order Gemmatales; family Gemmataceae; genus Gemmata; species Gemmata palustris. The sequence goes on from NZ_JAGKQQ010000001.1 coordinate 2,237,956, forward strand.
AACAGGAACAGCCGCTTGGCCGGACGGCTCAAGCGAAATGGGAAGGGCCCCATTGCAGCTTGAACCGGGCGGTTGCGGCTGTATCTCGGCACCGGAAAGCCCCTCGGGGGAGTCGTCCTCGAGGAGATCGTCGAACAGCCCGCGGCGGGCTTGCTCGCGGGCAACATGTGAGGGGTTCTTGCTGGACGGGCGGAAGCGGTCGGAGAAGCGGGGCATGGGCTTGCTGGTTGAAGTGCAGGCCCAGGATTAACACGGTGCGGCGGAGATGCCAACCGGAAAGGCTACCGCCCGGGGCCGTGGTGGTGACCGGGCTTATCGAACATCCGCATGACTTCTTTGGCGGCGTGGACCGCGGCGACTACGCCGGTGAGGATGACGGCACCAACGGCAACCTTTTCCAGAACGAGTGCCATCCGGCCCTCGGACTTGCTGGCCATCGCCTGAGTTTCCTTGACTAGTCCCATCAGCCCCGGCGGAATGTGGGTGTGAACGATGCCGGGTGGAATGTGGGTCACGAGAGGGGCTCGAACTGGATGGGAAGATGGGGGCAGCGGTCAGAGGTGCGAGGGCACATGGCGCACGCGGCGAGGAACGAGAGCGAGCAGACGGTGAGGAGAGCCAGGAAGCCGGTAGCCTGCGTGCGAAGGCGCTCGTTGGTGAGGAATGCGAATCGGAGTTTGGTCACGAAGGCTGGTCTACCTGTCTTTCGTCCCGCTTCGCGGCCACAACGGCCACGAGCTTGGGAATGCAATGCTCGCAGATATGCACCAGTTTGCTCGTCGATTCAACGAAAATCGTGCCTTCGTGACGCTTGAGCGGCCGCGAACAGAAGTCGCAGATGAGGCTCACAGCGGTTTGATCTCGGTATTGGCGGGGCGCAGCTCGACGGCCCCCGCTGCGGCGATTCCCAGCGGTAAAAACCCCCAGCTCACTGGCTTACCGCCCGGTGCCTGGCCGCGCACTCCTTGTACATCGCCACGAGTTCGAGATAGTCCGTAACAACGTCATCGGAGATTTCGCCGTCGAAGACGCGCACCGATGGGCAATCCGCCCTCGCGTTAGCGGGCGTCTGGTGCGCTGGCGGATTTGAGCAGGCCGATAGTGGCATCATCAAGGCGGCACACAGGGCGATTCTTTTCAGCACGCAGGTTACTCCATTTTCGGTTAATCTCGGTGGCTTGAAGCCGCATGGCCTGTAGCTCTGTCTCCAGCTCGGCGGCCTTGCGGTCCTTCTCGGAGGCGGCAGAGTTCAGCTCTTCCACCCGCCTCTCCAGTGCGTCGGCTTCGTTCGCCCGGTCGAGGCGGGAGTTGAGGTAGCCGAACAGCGCGATAGCTGCGAGCACAGCCCCCAGTTTAATCCAGTTGGTAAAACTCACTCTCGGCCTCCCTTCGTCTGGTTAATCCCGGGAACACCCGCAGCACGCCGCCCACCCGCGCCTTGTTCCAGAGGAGGAACTCCCCCGGCACGTCGGCGTGCCGCCCGGAGTTCACCCGCTTGAGGAGCGTGGACGACTGCAGCGCCCCGGTGCCAAGGTTGAAGGCAAACGAGTGCAGGCTGTCGGCCTGACCTTGCCGCAGCGGCACCCGGACCATGCGGTTGACCCCGGACACGGTGCGGGCGGCGTCCTTCTCCAACAGCTTGGTGGCTTCGTCCGGCAGCATCGGCTCGCGGAACCGCTCCCCCGGCAGGATGAGGTGGCCGAAGCCGATGGTCTTTTTTCCAGCCACGTCCTCGTATACGAACGGCGAGTAGCCCTCGAAGTGCTGGATCAGGCCAATCCCGGCCGGGCTTACCTTGCACGGGCGGCACGTCGGGTTATCAGCAAGCATGAGGAGGAGGGAGGCGAGAATCACCGTGAGGCGTCCCGTAGGTACTCTTCCAGCATCCGCTCCTGCTTGAGCTTCTGCTTCACGCGGTCAACGGTCACCTTCCGCAGCCCCCAGATGACGAGCGTCACCCCGACGGATAAAAGTGCGTAGCTGTAGCCCAGCCGCAGATCGTACAGGCCGCAGTAGATGAACCCCGCACCCCACGGCAGCATGACGAACGCCCCGTTGAAGGTTTCAAAGTTCATCACGCGACGCTTGATGGCGCGCTTCCGTTTGGCGTTCAGTTTCACGTCCCCTCCTCAGTTTCTCGATGATTTTCGTAGTTTCCGGTTCAATATCGACGCCAGCCAGGCGGCACTCCCGCTCAAGCAGGAGAGCAAGTCGTTCGGGATAAGCATTACGCGACGGCTCCATGGGCTTGCTCCTGTGGGTGCAGCCCGAACGCCGTCACCGCTTGTCCGCTTTCCGGTCGAGTTTGTCTCCCAGCACCATAAACCACCCCTGCATGTCGTCTCGAAGTTTGGTGAGGGCCTGGTTGTTCTCACGCACCATGCCCTCGAACTTTCGATCCGTCTCGCGGCGGTCGGCGGTTGCGTGCTCCTCAATTGTGGAGAAGCGGGCATCGTGCGCCTTGTCGGCTAGCTTGAGTTGGGAGATGTCGTTCTGCATCCCGAACCAGATACCAATAGCTGAGACCGCGATGGTCACGGCGGTGAGGACATGCCCGGCATGAATGGTGGGGTCGAAAGAGAGCCAGCGGTGGGGAGTGTTACTCATCGGGCTCCTGCCATAAAGAATCCATAAAGATGTTACACCAACTGTTGCGTTCGCGCAACGATTACGACGCTATCGCTAGCCACAACGCCGCACCCAGTAGCGCCCCCGCAGCGTACTCGCCGTACTTCCACGACCGCCCGGAATCCAGGAAGTAGCTCAGCCAGAAGTAGGGCACGGCCATGAACGGTGTGAGCGACGCGGGCCACACCGCCCCGCCGGTCAGGAATCCGACGCCCGCCACGCACGGGGCGGCCAGGGCCATGCGGACGGCTGTCCCGATCAGACCGCGCACCCGGCTGTCACGGGCCGCAACGCAGGCAAGCACCCACTCCGACAGGATGAAGCCCTTCTCCGTGGAGTCGATCCGGTTGCCGCACGCAGCCCCCATGTACTTCCCCCACTCCGGGACGGCCCAGAGGAAGAGTGCAACCCACGCCCATGCGGCGGCAGGCCAGTTCACGGACACCAGCAGCACCAGCAGGGCCATGAAGAAGGTCGAAACGAGGCGAGCAACGGTGGTCGAGGTGGTTTGGTCGAAGAGCTTGGAGCCGCGGGCGCGGTTGAGGAAGGCGAAGGCGGAAGTGAACAGAACCCCTACGAGCATGAACCCTCTCTATCGTTTCGTGAGCGGCTGAAGAATGACGCTGCCGCCGGTGAAGACGTAGCCGTTGTCGTTGCCGATTCGGACGCGGTTCACGGCTGCGGACATCGCCGCTTTTCCGCCGGTCTGTTCGCCCACCGCGTAGGCCGGGCCGCTCGCGCTGGGCTGGGTGACGATATAGCTGCGGTAGAAGGCCGCGCCGGTCTGGCCAAATGCCCCGCTCGTCCCGATTGGAACGTATAAGCCACCGCCATTTGAACTCACCTCAAGCGCGAGGTTCGAGGCAAGCCCGGACGAGTTGCCCTCCACGATGATCAGGCTGTACGCGCTGTAGGTGGTGAAATCCACCGTGAGCGCGAAAGGGTGGCCGGACAGCGCGCCGGTGACGGCACCGGGGTACGCATCTGGTGCGGCGTTCGGTAGCCCCTTGATTTGGAACTGGGTGCCGTCGTATGCGATCTCGTAGATGGCCCCGCTGACGATGTCGCCCGCAGAGAGCGCGACGAGCGACCCGTTGTACAGCTTGTAGATGTTCTTGGTGCCTAGGCCGTCCACGTTCACGGTCGTGGTGCCGCTGTTCGTGTTCGCTGCCTTGAACTGGAGCTTGAGGCAGCCGCCGGAGTAGGAGGTAACCGCGGGCGAGTTGGTCAGCGTGATCGCGTTCGCCGTGCCCCCCACGGTTGAATACGCGAAGCCCTGCTTCTGCACGTCCGCGAACGAAGCGTGCGGGATGCCCCCAGCGGTCACGCCGTCGCCGATGATGAATCGCTTGTTGGTCGAGTCGTATCCGGGCTCGCCCGCGGCGGGCGTGGCCGCCTGGACGTTCGTCGCCGTGTCGCGGCGGAGTTGGGTTTGGGTCGTCGTCATGCCATGGTGCCTTCCTTAGCTGTAATAACCCCAGTCGTCCGTCACGGACGGGGGCGTGGTGAAGTCGCCGTAGTCGAGGGTCGCACCCGGAGATGTCGTCCAGTCGCCCCAGTCGTTCGTGATGGACACACCGCCGGACGAGCCGATGACGCAGTTGGTCAGCGTCGTCCAGTTCGACGGCCTGCCTGCGGTGTTCACCGCGCGGATGCCGATGTCGTAGCTCTCGCCGAGCGAGCTGGTGATGATGTCGGCGGCCGTGAGTTCGCCCCTGACGAAGAACGACGGACGCCACTCGGTCTCGCTGGAGAGCTTGTACCGCGTCTCGATCTGCCCGCCCTGCTGGACGAAGATGTCCGGGTGCGGGTTCCAGAGAGCAACGAGGTTGTAGACGCTGATGCCGCCCGATGCCGCAACGGCACGCGAGCTGTACGCAAGCCCGGATGGGGCGGAGACGATCTGCGGATTGGGCAGGTTGGTGTCAGGAGCGGGGTCGAGAACGGTGGCCTCGCCGTTCGCCCATTCGTAACTGGCGCTGCTCTCCTCCTGCAGGGTGACCTGGATCGGGCCGAGGCCCGTCGTGGACATCTTGCGGAGGCGGAACACCTTATTTTCCCACCCCACGGGCGCGTTGGTGAACCGCACCGTGTCCCAGACCGCGAATTGCAGCGCGTGGTGGTTGAGGGTCAGATCCACGATGATCCCCTGCCGGGCCTGCTCAAGGATTACCTTGGCGATGCGCTGGGCGGCCTCGGGGTGGCTCGTGAAGGGAAGCTGGATGTCCCGGAAGATTTGCTGGTTCCCGTCCTGCTCCTGATATGTGGGGTTGATCACGAAGGGGAAGTCGGTCGCCTGCCAGCGCCGGGCCGGGTCGACATAGGTGCCCTTCACAGCGTTGAAGAGCTGCTGTCGGGGCGTGCGGGTGATGATCTCGATCTCCCCGGCCAGCATGTCGAGATCGATGTCGCCTGCGGGGGCGTCGTAAGTACCCGCATAGGCCCGGAACTTCCCCTGGACGTAGGTCACCGTCCCGGCCATCGAGGCCACGAGGGCGTTCAGGTTGTCGAGCGGGGCGATGGCGGTGTCGACAACGCCGTTGGTCGTGTATCGCTTCTGCGTGCCGCCGGAGGTCAGGGCGACATCCTCGTCGCAGGCGTTGGCGGCGGCCTCGAAGAAGTCGTCGTTGATCTCGTCGGCTGCGCACTCGAAGCCGTAGTCCGAGGTCAGGTAGTCGCGAATGCACAGGGCCGAGTTCGTGCTGTAGGCGGTGATCCCGTCGCGGGGATCGTAGAGCTTCTTGCCCCGCACCACGGCGCTGAAGTTGGGGATCGAGGAGAACACCTCCCGGGAGAACTGGAGCCGGACGTAGATGTACGCGATGCCGTTCAGTCGGTGGCTGCTGTCCCAGTCTGCCACCTCGGCGACCAGGTCAGCGTCGGCGTCCTGGCCGATGGCCCCGGTGTGCTTTTTCACGCGGACGTAGCTGTTCTGGGTGCCCGAAATCGTGTTGTCCGTGGCCGTGCCGCCGGAGGCCGAGACGTTCGGGCCGCCGTTGCTGTAGGTGAACGTCGTCGAAGTCGGGGTCGCGAGGATGATGAAGTTGCCGCTCATCGAGCCGTCGGTGTTGACGGTCACGTCCACCTGATCGCCCGCCGTGAAGCCGTGGGCCGACGACGTGGTGACGGTGACCACCTCGTTGTTCCGCACCGCCGAACTGATCGAAGCGGTAAGTGCCGTCCCGACGGGGAGATAGGCGTAGGGCAGGTTCGTGGCGTACCCGTCCGCGTTCAAGGTGATCGGCTTGTCGTCGAGGTAGATCGTGTCGATGCTCTCCACCTCGTGGCCCGCAAGGGCGATGACCAGGTGGAGCATGACGTTCGTGCCGGAGACGGGCGCACCGGAGGGGACCGGCCCACTGTCCGTGGAGGCGGCGAACAGGAGCGGGCCGGAGACACGCGACTCCCCGTAGATGATCTTGTGGCTCTCCACCGAGGTGCGGAGCATGACCTTCTGCCCCTCGGCGGTCTGGGTGAAGTTCCCGGCCGCCTTCGGCTTGTTCGAGACGGCCCGGGTCCCGACCGCGTTGATGGCTGCGGCCACGCCCAGGCCGATCACGCCAGAGGCGATCGTACCGATGGTGATCGCGGCTCCGAACGATCCGACGCCCGCACCGAACGCGGCGAGGGTGATGGCCCCGGCGGCGGCGTTCGCGGCAGCGTACCCGGCAGCAGCGGCGATGATGGGGATTGCCGGTGGCACTAGCCGACCCTCCACGCCTTAACGCAGTCCTTCGTGCGAAGGCGGGTGACGCCGCGTTCCATCAGGAAGTAGCTGTGCATCCCGTTGCAGATTCCGAGGCACCCTTGGGGGTGCTGGACGATGTCGCCCCGCTGGGCGAACCCGACGTGCATCTGGGGCAGACCGACGTCGTCGGCGATGTCGGCCGGGAGTTCCAGTTCGCGCTCGGCCATGAGCTGCTCAAGCTCGGCTTCGGACGAGTAGAGACCGCGCCAGGCGGAGGCGAAGTCGTTGCCGTTGGCCTTCTTCACCCAATCAGCAGCCCAAAGGGCGCAGTCGTTCATGCCCCACTCGAACTCGACGTGCCGCGCCTGCTCGATGTGCTCGTTCAGCAACCCTTCCCAGCCCTCGATCCTCATCAGCCTTTCCCGCCCCACACAATTTCCTTTTCCACCGCCTGCTCGACGTACTGGCACCCCTTGTCCCCGGGGTGGCGGCTCTGCTGGTCGGCGTTGTTGTAGCGCCGGACCTTCGGCTTATCCCAGGCGGCGAAGCGGTTCTCGATCGACACGGTGACCACAAACGTCTGGCCCTGCCTGATGCGGGCCGCGTCCATGCGCCCGCGGTAGAGGATGACGGGGTCGCCCACGAGCAGGCCCGTGGCCGGGTCGAAGTAGCCGAGGTAGATGGTCGCGCGTCGCCCCTGGTAGTGCTCGCCGAGCACGATGGCCCCCATGTCGCCGGGGATGTTCGAGAGGGTCAGGCTGATGGGCGAGCGGGAAAGGTCGCTGTTCTCTTCCGCCGCCGTGATGCCGCCGAACTTGCCCACCCCGAGATAGGTCTGGCCGTCGAACACGAGGTTGCCGAGGCTGGAATGGGCGAGCAGGTCGCCGCTGTCGAACTCGAGGTTCGCCATGAGCACGGGCTCGATCACGTCCTGCTGCGAGGCGGTGATCGTGTCCGTGTCTGCGTCGCGGGAGCCGGTCATGGGCGGTTGACAGTCAAATGGGTTGTGTTACGGTTGGCGAGCTGCGGCGGCGTTGAAGGAAACGCTGGATAGGTGTGGGGATTCGTCCGGCCATACCGAGGCCACCACCGCGGGGAGCCGGTATCAAGCCCGGCCCGTAGCACCATTGAAAGATCAGGTGAGAATGGCCTATGGCTTACGGCGAAGGGAATCCCCCGGACAAATGTCCCTTGAAATCCGCCGTCGAGCAGGCCGTTGGCCCCGATGAGTTTGTCCGCATCAGCCGATGGGACATCGCTCGGTTGATTCAAGCGCGTGGCCCTGATGGCGAGTCGCTGTTCAGGCTCCGGTACGATCGAGTATTGGGCTTGCAGCCGGAGTTCATGGGCAAGACTGCCATCTTGATGTAGCCTCAACTGAAAACCTCGACCGCCGTGAACGTTTTCGGCATGTAAAGGCCTACCTCGTTGCACTCCCAGATAGCCTGCTGATCGTCGATCAGGGCCATCTCGCAGCTGGGGCGGGTGAGCGTCACCGTGGCGTTGTCCGCCGGACTGTTCCGCAGGCGGGGCTTAAACGGGATCGTCCCCTCGCCGCTGCCGTTCGTGTTGACCTGGCCGGTCACCATCTTCATCTCGCCGTTGACGCCGATGTAGTCGCCGGGGAGGAGCCAGCCGGTCACACTGGCCGGGCATCCGTCCACGAGCAGCGAGTTGCCGGTCTGGCCCGCGCCCTTCACGAGGGGCGCACCGCCCGCGCTGCCGCGGGGATTGACCGCGTCCGGGTCGTAGGCGTTGAACGTGTTGGCCCCGCCCTCCAGTTTGAGCAGGAAGGCCTGCCAGTTGGCCGCCTTGTCGCGCTTCATGGGGGGCAAGCTGTAGGTGGCGATCCACCGGGCGCCGCCCAGCACCATGCGTTGCGAGGCTTTCGTCTCGGGGCTTTCGAACCGGCGGGTGTTCGTCTCCAGTCCGAACCGGCTGACGCTGATTCCGGGGGAAGTGGGCATGTCGATGGTGGGCATTACGACCTCAAGCGAGCGAGCTGCGATTCCGCGCCGCCCTTTTCGAGGGCCGCAAAAACGCTGGACTGCGCGTGTGCGGCGATGGCCGGGGCGGCCTCGCGGATGCGGGCGTTGATCAGTTCCGGCACGCCGGGGTTGACCTGGATGGTCTGCTGGACGATGACGGTGCTCCCACCCATTTGGTGGTTCGGGATGACCGTCCCGGCGGAATCAGGTACGAAGATTTCCGGGCCGCGCTCGCCCACGACGGACGGGATGCCCACGGGCGGGCGGCCGCCGTCGGCGAAGAACCCGCCGAAGATGCTGCCGAGGCCGCCAATGGCGTCGTCCATAAGCCCTTTGCCGCCGCCGGTCCCGATCAGGGCGTCGGCCAGAGGGCCGGCAACCTTCTTCTCGAACGCGGCTCGGGCGATCGACTCGGCGAAGCCCAACATGGCTTCCTTGGCCGAACCCGCCTTGAACACCACGTCGGTCAGGGTGGCGGAGAGCTTGTCGTGCAGTTCCTGCTGGAAGCGGGCGGCCTGCTGCATGGATTCGGCCAGGTCGTAGTTGGTGCGGGCGAGTTCCTCGTTCGCTTCGATCATCTCCTGCGTGGCCTTGATGCCACCGCGGCGGGCGATCTCCTCGGTCTTGAACCGGGCTTCGAGCGCCGCCTGCTCGCGCGGGGACTGCTGCAGGATCTCGTTCTCCTGCATGAGCGACAGGTTGTACTCGTCCAGCGCCTTTTTCGCCTCGGCGATCTTCTTCGCGGCGGCTTCCCGCTCCTTCTGCCCGAGCAGACCGTCGTTCGACCCCTTGGCGGAGTTCGGCCGATACGCCGGGCCTTGCGCCTCGTCGCCCATGAAGACGGCGTAATCAACCGAGTCGGGGCGATTCTCGGACACGTTGGGATTTCCCCCCTTCATCCGGTTGCCGATAGCCTGCCCGGCCTGGAAGGGGATTTCGACGAACGCGGCCCCGAGATAGTCCGGCAAGTTGGACAGGGATTCGACCAGAGGCACGATATCCAGCAGCTTCAGCCGCATCCGCTCCAGGGACTCGGTCCAGCGGTCGCCCAGGTCGTCGATCCTGCTGAGCTGCTCGTCGGTCAGGGCGTTGCCCAGGTTCTTCGCCTCATCGACGAAGGCGGCAACGTCGCCCTTCGAGTCCTTGATGAGCGGGATGAGCGTCGCGAACGAGCGGCCGAAGATGTTGACGCCTTTCTCGGTCAGTTCGGACTGTGACCCGACTCGGCCGAGTGCGGCGGCGATCTCGTAGAACTGTTGCTCCGGGGAAAGTTGGGCGAGAGCCTTCACGGACAGGCCGAGGGTGTCGAACGCTTTCACCGCCCCTTCGTTGGTGCCTTTCGCGGCCTCGCCGATCATCGCGTTCATGCGGGCGATTGAGCCGGAGAACTCGTCCAGGCTGGAGCCGCCCTTCTGGAGCGGGATGTTCAGGGCCGAAAGGGTGCTGCCGAGGAAGCCCGTCCGCTGCGCCATGTCGTTGATGTGGTCGGCCGCGTCGAATGCCCCCTTGGCGAACTGGGCGAACGCCACCACGGATAGGGCTGGGACGAGGGCGGCGAACTGGCTCTTGAGAGTCGCCAGCGAGGTGCCCATGGAGCCGGCGGCCTGCTGGACCGAGTCGTTGGCCTTCTTCAGCCCGCGCTCAAGCTGAGCCGCGTCGGCGCTAATCCTGACCTTCAGCTCACCGACGTCCGTCATGCCACCCTTTTCCGCTGCGCGTCTTCACGCTCAACTCGCTCCATAAATGATTTCAAACTCTTGACGTCTTCGCCGGTCAGCCCGGCCTTGCCGCCGCCCTCTCGCTTCACGCCTTTACTCGCCAGATACCCGGCCTGCGCACGCATCACGTCCCAGGTGGTTGCCCGCCAGAACGCGTCCGGCGGCCAGCGCAACATGCCGAGGCAGAACTCCTGGTACTGCCGCCACGGGAAGCCTACGGGAGCTTCCCGAGGAGCTCCCCCATCTTGATGGCCATCGCCTCCCGCAGTTCGGGCGGTTCGAGCGTGACCCGGAGGAAGGCGTAGAGGTGCATCCGCAAGGCATCGAACGCCGGAGAGTGGACGCCGAGGGCGGTAAAGATGTGGTCGGCCACGTCCCGCGTCTTCGTCGGGTAGCCTGCGGTAGTGAGCAGGGTGGCGACCAACTTGGCGGTGTCGTTCAGGCCCATCGACATGACGCGGCTGGCGACCTGCAGGATGCTCTCCCGGAAAGCCGCTTCCACGGCCTCGACCATCTCCAGGGTGCCGACCAGATTGTAGTCCGTGCCCGCGAACGGCAGTGTGTGCCGGGGGCGTGCCGCCTCGAACCCGGTCATTCGCGGGCCATCTTGACGGCGGCCACGGACATGCCGGTCGCGTCGGACAGGGTGTAGTTGAGGAAGCCGTCCGGGTCGTTGAACCGGTCCGCTGGGAACGGTCCCACGATGGCTCGGCCGCCGTTGGTACCGGAGCCGGGCAGCGTGATTACCGTGTCGGGGGTGGCGATGGCGCCGAAGCCGGGGGCGCGGGCGTCGTTGGCGGCGATGGTCAGCGTCCGGGACGAGGCGTTCGCGTTGCTGAAGACCAGCACAGTTCGGCCGTCGTTCTGGAACTTGTCTGCGGTGGAGGCCGCGCCGAGCGTGTAATTCAAGCCGGCGAAGCTAGAGGTTTGGGTAGAAATGGTTGCCATGAGGTGCTCCTATCAGGCTGCGGTGAAGACGGGCTCGCCGTGCGATTCGAGGGTGTAGTTGAAGGTTTCCACCCCGTCCACCTCACCCGCGCGGCTGTAGCCGGTGATGAGGAAGTCGCACTCGATGGTGTCGCCGTTGGCGAGGACCAGCGTGTACTCGTCGATCGAGCCCGCCATCGCGTTCTGGCGGATGGCCTCGTCGGACGCGGAGTCCTTGAAAAACCCCGAGCAGGCGATGCTGAACGACTTGAGGCTCGCATCCTCGACCAGCTCGCGCCAGCCGTTCGTGTCCTTGGTGCTGCCGTCGACAACGTTATTTCCCATCGTGAGCGTGGTGCTCCGCAGCCCGCCGATGACGGTGCCAGTCGCGGCATCGCCCAGCTTAATGACCATATCGCGGCCTTTTTGTAGTGCCATAAACCCTCCTTGGTTGTTGTTGCTTAGTAGAAGCCGATGAACCATCCGCCTGCGGTGACAGGCGTCACGTCAGGCACCGGTTCGAGCATCACCCGGTAGCGGGCAACGCCGTGGTAGTAATGGTCGCTCGAACCCTCGACGGCCGTTTCCTGGAACGTGTCGTGGAACTCGCGGCGGATCTCGACGAGCGCGAAGCCCGTGACCGTCATGTTCAGCTCCTGCCGGTGGAGCGCGTCGAAGATGAGCGATAGCAGCGACTTCACCGACTTCCGACCCGCCTTCTCGAAGTCCCAGGCGTGAATCGTGATGGTGCAGTCCCAGCCGTCCTCGGTCTTCGTGTCGAACTCGCTGAGCGTGTCCTCGCCGATGCGGACGTAGGGGGGCGGGAATTTGGCGGGGACGTGGTCAAACACCTTCTGACCGCCGAGCGCCGCCGTGAGGGGCGCGTAGCCGGACAGTCGGGCGTAGATCCCGGCCTGGAGCGCGTTATCCGGCGAGGGCATCAGCGTTTCACGGACTTGGCCGCCGCGATGCGAACGGCTTTGGCGAGACGCTCGCGGATCCAGCCCTTGCTCTTTTCGAGGGCGGGGAACATGAACGGGCGGGCGGACATCTTCGAGGTGCCGAATTCCAGCGAGCGGGCGTAGTCAACGATGCCGCCGCCGGCGACCACGACGCCGTCCAGCCCGTCGACGGAGGAGTTGATCGAGTTCACCAGCCGCCCGGTGTCCGAAGCGGGGGCTTCTCCCGGCGCGGAGGCCTGGTGCGTGACCGTGCGGCGCGTGTACACCCGGCCCGTCTTCTGGCCGTCGGTGATGCTCCGCTTCGCCTCACCCTCGACTTTTTTGGCGGAGGCGAACAGCCCCTTCACCAGCTCCGCCTCGATCGAACGCTGCACGTCGAGCGTGGCGTTCTGAATCTTGTCCAGCCCCTCTACCTTGACCGAGAAGTCCATGCGCCGTGCCAGTCCCTTACCAGTTGTTCAATCCATTCCCGGTTCGCCCGGCAGATGTTCGGGTCGTACCGGTGCAGCAGTTCGTGCCCTGCGAGCAGCAGCGCGCTCACGGCCGTCACGAGCATCAGTCCTACCGCGAGGTTCCTGCGGTAGCATTTCAAGCCGCCGCGAAGCAGAAGAAGCGAGGTGGCAGCGGAAAGCCAGCAGCAGATCATGGCGCGGCGGCCGGTTCGCCGAGCGCCTCCGGACGGAGGGGCAGTTCCGGCCTCATCCACGGAGGCACGACGTTCGCGGCCAGCAGCCCAGCATCCGTCGACGAGTGATGGACGAGGTCAACCGGGTACTGGAAGTAATCGCCGCTCAACCGGTCCTGGTCGACGAACCAGCAGCGGGTCTTCCAGATGCCGCCGTCCTGGTAGCAGCCGTTGCGCTTCACCAGGTTTTCGAGCGTGTTGCCGTTGGCCCGGCTGTTCGGGATGATTCTCGCGTTCTTGTCCGGCCCGAAGCTCTCGGAGCTGACCCAGGTGAAGGCGGTCCGCGATCCCACCGCGTCTGATATGGTGGCCTTAATCGAGACGATGCCCGTGGTGCCGAGCGACGTATCGCTGGTCGGGTCGAGGTAGAAGTACGGCTTCGGAGTGCCCGGCAGCGGTTCCACCCCGTCCACGCCTATCGGGGAGGCCGGGTAGGCCTGCGGCAGGTCGGTGGCGCTGTCGAGGTTTTGGTACCGGCGAAGAATGCCCGCCCAACGTTCGCCCGGCACGCTCACCTGCGCGTCGGTCTCCCACGGCCCCATCAGGTTGTAGTAAGAGTGATCCTGCGGGAACGTCATTCCCGGATTCTCCGCCTCCCACTCGGCGATGTCGAAGTCGCCCGTGAAGTGCGTGAACTCCGTGGGCACGTCCTCGAAGGTGAGGTCGATGAAGAAGCCGGCGTAGTTGAACCCTAGCCCGGCCTCGTCGAAGCCGATGTCGAAACCCTCGATGTGACCGTTCACGAAATTCATCCCCCACGACACGGGGCCGAGGCGGGTGGCGGTGCCGAACCCCGGCCCGGTCCACAGGAAGTCGTGGAAGCTGTACCAGAACGAGTAGTTGATCAGGTTGAACGGCCGCTCGGTGGCGATGCAGTCGAAGCCCTTGGAGATCATCGGTGAGTTGTCGGTGCGCTCGGTGAACTGCCGGTGGGCGATGAAGAACCCGACCCCGCAGCCGTAGCAGGCGTTGTCGTGGAAGTCCACGATCTGAGCCTGCTCGATGCCGTAGGTCTCCTCGTCCTGGAAGAACACCGGGTTCTGGCTGCCCGACCCCTTCCCGCTCGCTAGCGGGTCCTGGTAGCGCATGGAGAACTGGTGGGGGATGCGGTTGAGCTGATCGACGTTCTGCTGCATGAAGCCCCAGCCGTCCTGGCTGGAGGTGGCGATGTTCCCCTGCTGGAGGATGGCGCGAGACTGGCTCTCGTAAGCCACCCCGGCGTGGCCATTGTGGTTCTGCCAAAGCTCGGCGCGGCTGCCCCAGGACATCGCGAACCCGTCGCCCCGGCACCACATCACCGTATTGTTCAGCCACTGGCCGATCTCGTTGCCCAGCTCGGAGACGATGCCAGCGCCGCGCACGTTGTACACCACGCAGTCCTCGATGGCGGCGCGGCTGGCGTGGTGGGTGATCGCCCATCCGGGGATGGGGTAGTTCTCACCCCAGACGCTGCACCCTTTGACGACCGACTGCTTCCGGCCGAAGTACGGCCCCTGCCAGTGCAGGTGGATGGGGTAGCGGCCCCGGACGTTGTTGGGGTTCGTGATGACGGTGCCGCCGTTGGTGGCGCGGGCGAGCGTGCCGTCGGGGTTCACCAGAGAGGGATCGGTGTCGGTGCGGCCGATGTCCTTGAACTCGACGTACCACCACTGGCAGTCGTCGTGGTGCATGTTCATCGTGTGCCCGCGGGTTTGCAGGCTGGACGGGTCTTCCGAGCGGATGCGGATGGAGTGGGACAGCATCGCCACCACCGGGCGGCGGGTCCGCACCTGGCCGCGCTTCAGACGGCGGGTGGTGACGACGTGGGCGTGTTGCAGCGGTGCATCCAGCACCAGCGTGTTGCCCACGATGGCGACGATGGTCCGCAACTCGTCGTGGCTTAGGCGGAAGCCTTCGGTCTGCATCCGAACCCCGTTGACGCCTTGGTACGGGCCGTAGAACTGCGTCGGGCCGGTGTATTGCGGGTCGGTGGCGCTCGTGCCGGCGTTGCAGGTCGCGCCGATGACGATCCGGTCGCCCTTCCGCCAGTTTGCGCCCACGACCCCGTCGAGCGTGACGGCGACGCTCCCCGCCGGGATGTCACGGGGACTGAACAGGCGGGAGGCCTTCTCTGCGCCGACGGCACGGCTTGCCCCTTTGCACACGATGCCCTGCCGCACCGTCGAGCCGGGGGCTTCGGTGCTGTGGATGACGATTTCCGCCCGCGGCTTGCCGGGGGTGGTGCTCTCCGGGATGGGGTTTGCCCCATCGCCGATGATCATGTTGTCGTAGGCCAGGAGCGTGTCCACCCAGAGCCGGGTGTCGCGGTCGGTGGCCCAGCGAAGGGTGCCCGCCTCCTCGACGTTGATGTCCTTGACTTTCGCGTCGGATTCCACGTCGTAGGTAACGGCGTGGCCGACGTTTACGACCGCCCCAACTCCCGGAACGGTGCCCGCATCCCAGGTGGCGGGGTTCGACCAGTCGCCATCCGCCACGCTGCTGTGCGAGTACGGGCCGAGGTCGTCCACCGCGTTGCAGCAGGTGTCGGCGTCCGAGGCGATGAAGTCGTGGTAGGCCTGCGGCACTTCCGCCGGGCGGCCGCCGAACCGGGTGGTGATCTCCGGGATGCGGTTCAGGTCGGGGCGCGGGTTGTAGCGGCGCTGTGGCGGAAGGCTTTGGGGCCGCACGGTCAGCTCTGGGCGATGCCGAGGCCGACGGTGACGGCGGAAGTGGAGGCGTAGGTCTCGGATCCGCGAATCACGGGAACGACGTAAAGGACGGTGTCGCTGGCCGCGAGGTTGAACCCGAGGGGGGCTTGCCCGGCCATCTGGATGAGGCGGGGGGTGCCGCAGTCCACGACGTCTTCGCAGTGGATGACGCCGGCGAGCTTGTTCAGGTCGGCCGCCGCGATGCTCAGGGCGGCGTGGTCGTCGAAGGTGCTGTTAACCGGGTCGGAGTGGAACACGAAAAGGTCGAACAAGGCGGAGAGCGCGGTCGCTTTGGCCACGAAGGCGTTCTGGATGTACCCGGCGCCGCCGTTGGCGCGGGCAGCGCCGGAGAAGGACAGCTTCCCGCCCACCACCATGCCGTTGGTGTACGCCCCGGCCGTCACGGTCGGGGATGCGGTCAGGTTCACGATTCCCGCGCCGGTGTTCGCGGCGATGGACGCCAGCGAGGCGTTGCCCGCGTCCTGCTTGCCCTCGGTCGCGGGGGAGGCGGGGATGCGGGCGGCGGCGACTTGAATCGCGGAGAGGGCGGTGTTGCCCGTGGTCTGATTCTCGGCCGTCGCCGGGTTGATGATCGTCCCCGTCGCGTTCACGATGGGGTGGACGGGGTTGTCGGTCGGGCCGACGCTGTTGCGCTGGGTCTTGAGAGTAACCGTGCCTGTCGAGGCCGGGACGGTGATTGAGCCTTCGCTTATTGCCATGCGGCCTCCGGGTTATCGGGTGAGTTCGAGCATTTCGCCGTCGGTCAGCTCGCGCCGCCAGAAGGTGATGCGGCGGATGTAGCCGTTAAGGGATTGGTCGCCCGCGCCGCGATTCCCGATGCCGATATGGTCATCGGTCGGATCGGTCAGGTTGATTTTCGGCCCCGTGCTTGATGCGATGGCGCCAGCGTTTAGGCAGATAGCGCCGCCAGCACCGTTGCTACGAGTCGCCACTTTGTTGATGTTGCCCAATCCGTTTGTCAGGGTGTTGGCAGTGTCCACGGAAAGGCCGGAGCTATTGAGCCTCACAACACCGCTGGTCTGCGCTTGGATACGGCCAGTTGTCAGGTTGCCGCCACCCAGAATCGTAGCCACGGTCACGCCGTCAAAATCGCCGGAGAACTCAATGTATTGCGACATCGGCAGGCGGTTGTAGTGAGTGGTGTCAATGAGGCGCTGGCCGTCGTTATAGCTGGAGCCGTCATCCCCGAAAGAATGAAGCTCAGCGCCGAGGCCACGCGTCGTGGTAGTCGTGATCTTTGGCGTGGAAACTGTCGCGCCCTGCTCAAGCTGTACAAAATCCACAGCAATTGAATTCCCGGTCGTTGCGAGCCGGAACCCAATCTGTGGGTTGGTCACGGTGGCCGCGCCCGTGTTCGGGCGGACGTAGATAATGCTGTTAAGCTGGCTGGTAATGTCTACCCATGTCGCCCCGCCGTCCTGCGTCATCTCGACCGTGCCACTGCCGCTGACACGGCGCACGAAGGCAGAGAAGATAACCTGGCTGGAAGCAAGCGTGATGGATTGAAGGACTGTAGCCGTGCTTCCCCCAGTCGTGGCCGTGATTAGCGTAGCCGTGTTTGGCGTGGCATCAACATCTGCGCCGGGCTGGTTACGGCTCACAGACGCGCCAGCCCCTACCGTCCATGCCGATGCCTGCGTCAAATCACGGCTGTGGAGCGCGCGGTTGGTTTTGCTGGCTTCAGCATAAAGGCCGACACCGAGGACGTTACGAAACTGGTTAGCATCGAAAATGCGTACCTTTCCGTCAGCTGTGATGCCCGTGTAGGCACCGTTTACGCCGCCGTTGGACACCGTAATCAAGTTGCCGAAATTGGTACGCGTCCCGATGCTCCCGCCCCACCAGCGGCCATTTCTGAAATCCAGGTCGAAGGCCGCGTCCCGGAATACCCAAGCGGGTGGCGCTTTCGCCGCCAGGTTTGGGAAGGGCATTACATCACCTCCAGTTCCAAGGTGAAGACCTCGGCACTTGTAGGCGTGTAGCCCGCCCGCACTTCGATCAGGGCGAAAAGGTTCGGGGTACCTGAGGCTGTCACGAACGGAACACTGCTTCCGAGCGCCGGGATGGCGATGCCTGCACTGCCGTCGCCGAAAACCTGGTTGGTAGAGACATCGAGCGCGCCGAGCCAGCCCGCCATAGCGGCCGGGGCAAACGCACCATTATCGCCATTGGCGACCGTAGGACTGACGTTGAAGAGATGGATGCGGAAGATGCCGTTAGTCCCCGTGCTGGACTTCTTGAGCCGCCCGCGCACCACCTGCCCCGCCACGTCGTTGCCCCGTGCCGCTGCGATGGTCAGGGGCGTCACGGAGCCGGCCGTCGTGTTGTTCGCCAGCAAGTCGCCGGAGACGTAAGCGGTCGTGTCCGCCGGGCGGGTCAGCGTGGAGCCAGCCGCCACAATCCGCGGTCGGCAGGATTCGAGAATAGAGTCCAATTTGGTGTTCGCGCTCGACTGGTTCGCCGCCGTGGCGGCCCCGGTGGTGTTCGTCGCAATCGTTCCCAGCGAGGTGTTCGCGGTGCTCTGGTTCGCCGCAGTCGCCGCGCCGCTCGGAAGCGGCAGGGAGGCGGCGGATACCGGCTGCGTCACGCCCGAGCCGTCCACGGGGATGCGGCCGCTGACGAGTGTGGGCAGCTTGGCCAGGATGTTTGTGCCGTTCTGCAGGCCGCGTTTAACGAGTGCGATGAGGCTGAACGCACCGGTGTCGGTGCTGGCGACGGTATCCGCCTGCGCTCCGAGGTTCGTGTTCACGGTGCCCGTGTTCGTCGCCACGGTCGCCAACGAGGTGTTGCCGGTCGTCTGCGCGGCAGCAGTTGCAAGGGATGTGGTGTTCGTCGCGATAGTCGCGAGGGTGCTGTTCGCCGTGGTCTGAAGGCCAGCCGTCGCAGGGCTGATGAGGTTGCCGGAGTCGTCAGTCAGCGGGCGGGCGAAGGCTTTGTTGGTGCCGTCGCTGTAAGCGATCATGGCTTGGTTCGTGTCGTTGGCGTCTTTGACGATGATCGGCGAAGGGGTAAAAGGCATTCAGAGGCTCCTGGATTATGCGGCGAGCGCCGAGTTGATGGGATTGGAGAAGTCAAACTGACCGCCCGCGTTGGGGTCTTCCGCGTCGAGCAGGTCGGCAACGGTGACGAGGTAGATTTGCCCGCCCCGGATCACGATGGTCTGGTCGGTGGTGAGCACTGGGGAGAGGGTCGTCGCCCCAGTGATGATGGCACCCGGAGCGCCGCCGTCGGCGATGGTGCCGTCCTCGTCGCTGAACACGGCGAGGTTGCCGACGACCGTGGCGCCGTTTACCGAGGCGAGCTTGTCCTTGCTCGCGTCCGATGCGGCCTTGGTGCCTGCCGTGCCGACCCGCACGCGGAAGTTCTCCGCCGACCGCTCGACGGGGATGTCGTCCGTCGCCTGAACTGTGCCGCCGTCCGGTAGGTCGCCGATGTAAGTGTCTGCCATTGCCTATGCCCTGAGTAAGATTTTGCCGCCGTCGCGCAGGAGCAGGTGCCCGCCGCTGCGCACAGCGATTGCCCCGATGGTCAGAACCAGCGATTCCGACTCCGTCTCGATGGCGCGGACGGTCAGAAAGCGATTCTGCTCGTCCTCGTTGATAACTTCCTTCACCTCGAACACCCGCGCGCCGTACTTCAGCCGCGACGCGCTGGTCACGTCCGGGCGGTACCGCATGGTGATTTCGTGGGTGATGGGCGTTGCGAGCTGCATCGCCTGGAACCGCTCGTAGGCCTTCTTCGGCTTGATGCCCGCCCACACGGTCGCGCCGTCTACCCACGCCTCGGTGAATCCGCCCTGGCCGTCGGCTGCGCGGGTCAGCGACTGGACCGTCACCCGGTGCTTCATGCTGTTCACGACCGTGGAGCAGCACTTACCCAAGACGGTCCCCCATCACGCGGTAGCGGCCGTAGAGCGACAGGGCGGCGGGCGGCAGGGCCGACGGGTCATCGCACTGCCCGCGCTGCTCGTAGAGCGCCGCAACGTGCGTCAGGATGCCGGTCTTGATGGGCTGGGGAACAGCGGCAGCGGCCCCGTACCCGGCAACGTAAGTGATCTCGCACCCGGCTTCGGGGCGGACGTTCGAGGGCCAGACGGCACCGTAGTTCAGGAGCAGGCGGTCGCCGGAAGCGTCCACCCGGTAGTTCGAGGCCGCGAACGTGCTAGCGGCGTTGTTCAGGTCGTAGGTGACGACCGAGGAGATGGACTGCACCGGCCCCTTCGGCAACGGCACAGAGCCCGGAAGGCCGCCGTAAAGCGAGGACATCGCCCCTTCCCGCACACCGTCCCACCACGGCTTGTTCGCCCCCGCGCAGAGGTCGAGGGTAAGCTTCCAGGTCTGGGTGATGAGCGAGCGGCGGAGGAACTCTTCGGCCGCCTGGCGTGCGGCGGTGATGAGGGCGGTGAAGATCGCGTCTTCTTCCGTACCGTCCACCCGCGCCCACGCCTTCGCTTCGGCCAGCGTCACGGGTTCCGTGGCGGGCGGCGTGATGAGGGCGAGGGACTGGCGGAGCACGGAGTTAGGCGGCGGGAGCGGTGTGCGCTTCGATGGCGGCAATCATCTGCTTCACGTTCATCGTGTCAGGGACGAGTTCGAGGCCCTGAGCGAGTGCGTGGCCGACGAGTTCGGCCTTCGACATCTTGTTCAGTGGCTTTGCGGGCTTCGTTTCCGCCGGGCCGGTGACCTTGGTCTCCCGGAGTTCGGCCGGGTTCACCGACGCGCCTCGCTTAAGCGGGCTGCCTTCGGGTAGGTCGGCCTCGGTGAGCGTCTCGCCCTCGGCGAGTTCGCGGGGCTGGAGTTCGGCATCGGCGATCGCTTTCTTCACTGCGTCCGACAGAACGGGCGGGGCCTTGGCGATCTCAGCGGCCGCTTCGCCTGCCGCCTTGATGAAACCGCCAGCCGGTCCGCCCAGGGCGGTCGCCAGCGGGTCGGACAGCTTGCGGGTCGTGCCGGCGATGAAGCTGTCGGTGTCGATGCCGGTCTGGGAGCCGGTGAAGTCCTTCAGAATCAGGTATTCTTTCATGTCGTGTCCTTCCGTGGAAAGGGGCGGGGGCGACCGAAGCCGCCCCCGATTCGGTTACGAAGCGGACTGCGTGACCGGCTTCTGACCCGCGTGGCCGAGGATCGCCACGGCAGCCAGTACAGCGGCGGAGGCGTTGCCCGCCGGCGTGATGGTCAGGCGGACGTAGCGCTTGTTGCCGACGTAGCCCAGCTTCCGCACTTCGTTGTCGTCGTCGAACTGGAAGCTCGCGGCGGCCTCCGGCGCGGTGCCGTTGGTCTGGGTGGTCATGTCGGCGTCTGCCACCGCATTGCCGCCGGACAGGTCGGAGGCGTCCGACTCTTCAAGCAGCGCGGTGAAAGTCGCGTCGGCGTCGGCCACGGAGCCGATGAGGATGGCGAACATGAGGGAGTCGAAGCCCTGGCGGTCGATGATCTGCGACACCTGGGCGGTGTTGTCGGCGACGCTCACCGGGCTGATGGCCCGTTTCACGAGGAGGTTGTTGGTAATGTCTCGCATGGGAAGTCCTTCTTTGATGGGATGGAGATGTGGGCCGGACGCCGTGAAGTGCCCGGCTCAGTCAGAGATGGTTAGGTGCTGATCTTGCCCAGCTTCAAAGCCTCGTGGTTGATTACGCCGCCGCCAACCCGCTTCGTCGTGTAGTAAATCACGAACGGCTTGTTGGTGTACGGGTCGCGCAGCACGCGGATGCCGATGCGGTCCACGATCTGGTAACCGGCCTTGATGTCGCCGTAAGCCATGGCCAGGGCGTTCGAGGCGATCGCGGGCATGTCGTTGGCGAAGTACGCGGTCTGGCCGAGCAGGGTCGGGCGCAGGCCGGCGTTCTTGTCATACGTCATGTTGAAGATCGGGCGGCCTTCGAGGTCCTTGATCTTCAGCAGGGCGGCGTTGGTCGCGCGCTTGTAGAGGAACGAAGCGTTCGCCTGGTAGGGTTCCTTCAGGGCGTTCTGGAGGTCCACCATGCCGTCGTAGGTGAAGGTGCTGGCCGAGCCGGTGACAACCTGCTCGATCTGCTCCTGGGTGATGTCGGTGCCTGCGGCGTAGGACAGGATGCCGCGAGGTTTGCCAACGCCGTTGCCCGACACGAAGGCGGTCGCTTCCTTGCGGGCGAAGATGTCGGCCACCTTGCCGGCCAGCCATGCCTCAATGTCCACGATGCCGTCATCGATCATCTTCTGCGTGGCTTTCGGCTTGGCTGCCAGCTCATGCACCACGATCGACTTCTTGCCGAACTGAGGCGTGGTCTCGGTCGTGGGAGCGGTCGTTTCGCCCACCCACTCGCCGTCGGCCTCGCCGTTGTCGAGAACGTACTCGTAGGCGTCGGTGCTGATGTTGACGACGCTGGCGAGCTGACGGATCGGCGAGGTCTCGAACACCTTCGTCTGGATGATGCCGCCGAACTCGGGCATGACGAGGTAACCGCCGTCCGGGTCGCTGCCGACCGAGAGGGCTTTTACCTCGGCAGGAGCGTCCGACGCTTCGATGAACTCGTGGAAGTCCTGCTGGTTCGATTTCTTCGAGCGGGCGAACTGGTTGAACAGCTTCTTGTGCTGGGCCTTGGCTTCCTTGTCGGAGTCGTTCGAGCCGCCTGCAGCCGGGCGGTTGAGGGCGGTCTTCACGCCGTTCAGCTCGGCTTCGAGGAGCTTGTGCTTGGTTTCGAACGCGTCCTCGGCAGCTTTCAGCTTGCCCGTAAGCTTCTGACTCTCTTCGACCGCAGAAGCGATCGTCTCGGAGACCTTGTTGAACTTGGCCTCGTCGAAGGCGTCCATCTTGCCGAGCTTGGGGGCGATTTCGCTTTTGAAGGCGTCCAAGCCGCTCATTGCGGTGTTGAACTTGGTCTCCATGCCTTTGAGGGCATCTTTGACTTCGGTAATTACTGCTTCACTCATGGTGTTAAATCCTAAAGCTGGTTAATGCATCGCGCAGGTCGCGCAGGTTGGTCTCCACCTCCTCGTCAGGCTCCCCCTGAGTCGTAAGTGCCTTGAAGCCGTGAAGTGCGACGGTGGTCGCGTCCTTCTGGCTGAAACCTCCCTCCCGGAGGTATTCCTCGAACGCGCGGATCGTGTCCGGGCGTGATTTCACGTTGGTGATGGTGGCCTTCTCGTTGGCCGGGAAAGTGACGAGCGACACCTCGTACAGTTCGACTTCGAGTAGCTTGCGGACGCCCTTCTTCGGGTCGCGCTCATCGCGGATGGTGGTGAAACCGATGGACAGGCCGGTCAGCGCCCCCGCCTTGGCCAGTAGGTAGGCGTCGTTACCCGCCTGGGTGGTAAGGATGCGGCCCTTCAGGCGGAGGCCCTTCTTCGTCTCCTCCACCTCGTCCCACACGCCGATCGGCATGTCGGAGCGGTGCTGCCAGAGCATGGCGGGCTTCCGCTTGGCGATCGACTCGGCGAACGCGCCGGGCATGACGATCTCGCCGTAGCTGTCCGTGTTGCCGAAGACGGAGCCGAGGCCCTCAATGGTGCGGGTGCCGTCATCCGCTTCCGCGGCCTTCAGCTCGTCGATGGCGAAGCGTTTGGTCTCCAGGTTCATGGGCGAATCCGTGTGGTTAGAGTGATGTGACGTTGCCCGTGGCGAGGTCGCCGAGGACGTGAGTGGTGGCGATCGGCCCGCCGTCCATGCTGGCGGTGCAGCGGATGAGCGTGACGGCGAGGTCAGCCAGGTTCACGCGCGGGCGGAAGTCGGCGGCGATGACGTTGCCGTGCTGGGAGCGGATGCGGTTCACGCGTTCCCCGTGAACACTGCGTTGATCACCATACCGTCCATAACAGGGACGCGCTCGTCGTTACAGATGGTGCCCGAGCCGGACGCGCCTCTGTACGTGACGCTTGCGCCCTGCCGGTCTATGCCGGCCAGTTCTGCTATCTCGCGGTAGCCGATCTCGTCGCCGGCGAACTCGTGCTGCTTGCCATTGACGGTGATCCGCTTCACGGCAGTGCGATTAACGTGCGCGAATAAGGTGATCGTCACTTCCGTGACTTCATCGACGACGCTCTTGATCGAGACGCCTCGGACGTGCTTCAGACGTGTTCCGTTGAGCACGACCTTGCTTTCCTGATTCGGCACCGCAGGAAGCGTTACCTCTACTTCGTTCCACTCCTTCGTCACTCGCTCTTCTCCTCAAAAACCATCCCGCACCGGCAGTTGACCACGTTCGCCGGGCTGGCGCTGCTGTCGCCCGGTCGGTCCATCATTTCCCCATCGACCCTGAACTTCTCGTCCAGCCCGACAGTCACACCAGCCATTGCCAGGTGCTCAGGCCTCGTCCGGTCGTCCCGGGTCGGTAGCCACTCCTTGACCATCACCACGCCGAGGTCCTGCTCGGCCTGCCGCACCGACTCGATGCTGCCGTAGGTGGCGGCGGCGTGCGTCTCGGTGCGTGCGACCGTGGCGGCGCGGTAGGGAGTCAGTTGGCTCACCTTGCGGATGCGCCGCCCGATTTCCTCGGTGCCCAGCCCTTCGGTCAGCCCCGTGTTGATGGCATCCAACACGTCGTCGCGGTCGGTGTCCGCGATGAACTGGGCCTTCCGGAGCGACTCGCGAGCAATCCACTCGGCGATGCGGGCTTCGAAGATGGTCTGAGCGGCCTTCTGGCTGATACGGCGGGACTTGACCTGCTTCAGCGCCATCGACCCGAAGACGGGGATGGTGCGGCGGTAGTGGTCCTCGATGACGCCCTTCACGCGCGTGCGGTGGGCGATGAAGACGTGGGCGGGCGGGTGTCCCCGCGTCGTGTACGCGGTCGCCGCCGTCCGGATCATCGCGTTGCGGGCGCGTGCCTGCTCGACGCGGAGGGTGAGTTCCAGCCGGTCCATCGCCAGCAGCCACGTCCGGAGGAGCAGGCGGCGGTCGGTCACTCGGCCTCGTCTTCGTCGGGTTCGCCCGCGTCCGGTTTATCCGCCGGGCTCCCCGGCTCCGGCAGGTCAACCTGACCCGCCAGTTCCAGGGGAATCGACGTGCTGGACACGAAGATCACGTCTCCGCTGTCCACGTCGTCCAGCCCCATCGCCCGCCGCTTCTCGTTGATCGTCATGTAGCTCGCGGCGTTGATGCGCTCGGCCTTTTGCTTCCGTAGCGGCTCCAGCGCCGGGATCATCTCCTCGTCGTACCAGAGGAACAGGTCCTCGCCGTACAGCGGGGTGAGCCAGCGGTTGAAGGCGTCGAGCGTCCAGCCGAGTTGAGCGAGGACGGTTTCTGTCCAGAAGGCGAGCTTTGCCTCCTCGTAGTTCGCGTAGGTGTTGTCGCCCGGGATGCCGAGGAGTTGCGGCGGCACACCGAACGCCAGGGCGATGTCGCGGGCGGCGGAATGCTTGCCCTCCAGGAACTCCATGTCCTTCGGGTTGAGGGACATTTCCTTCCAGTCGAGTCCACCTTCCAGCAGCATCGGGCGGCCGGCGTTCCCGGCCCCGCTGAACTGCTCGTCCATCATCTGCTTTAGGCGAAGGAACTGGTCGTCCGACAGGCTGGCGGGTTTCCCGTCGCTGCCGTTGACCACGAGAGCGCCGCTCGGGCGCGCACCGTTCTCGATGAGCCGCTTGTTCCACTGCTGCCCGCCGTTGTGGATGTCCACGCCGAGGGCAGCCGCTTCGAGCGGGCTCATCCCGTACCACGGGTTAAGCGGGTTGAACGACTTCAGGTGCAGTACCGCCGAGCGGCCGGTGATCTGGTCCACCGGGAAGACGGTGACAGCGTTCTGGTTCGGGCGGTACTCGTACTGCTTCGGGAACAGGCCCGTGCCCGCCTCGACCTTGACCTTGCCGGGGCTCAGGAGTTGCAACTCTGCCGGGGGTTTACTCTTACCGCGGCTCGGGTCCATGCCGTTGCCGAAGACGTAGCCGTTGCCGCTGAGTTGGTAGTAGCTCGACAGCGTCCGCATGAACTCCCGGCCCGACTGGGCGGGGTTCGGGTTCTCCATCAGCTTCAGCAGCTCGTGCCCCTCGACCTTCGCCAGCTTGCCGCCCTTGCCCCGGCGGTAAAGCTGCAGGTCCACCGAGGCGACGGAAGCGGCCACGCGGTTGATGCAGGCGAAGGCGACCACGCACTGGGCGTAGCCCTCGGCCGACAGCTTGTCGTACCCGGCGCCGGTAAGACCGGCTTTGCCCAGCCCGACGGAGAAGAAGTACGAGGCGGATTTACGGGCCGTCGGTGTGTCGTCGGCCTTATGGCGGAAGGGCCAGACCATCATAACCTGCGGATGCGAATCTGCGAGGCTGCCGAGAGCTTCATCCAGTTCAGGAACTGCGTGGTGGAGTCCACCTGATCGTCATGCGCACCGTTGGGGAATTGCATCATTTCCATCTCGTAATCGGTTAGCCACGCGGCATGCGTGGGGAGGTAGACGCGCCCGGACTCGACCAGCGCGGAGCAGGCCGCCGCGCGCGTGATCTTGTCGGCCTCGGGGTTGATGGCAATGATCGGGAGCTGCGTCTCGCGGCGTAGGTCCTGCAGGAGCTGCTGACCGGACGCCTTGTCTTCAATCAGGATCGCGTCGGGCTGCCATGCGGTGGCCTGGCTGACGACGAGTGATTTCAGGTCGGGGTACTCGAGCCTGCGGACGACGACTTGAAGGAGGTCCCATCCGCCGTGGCGCTCTCCCCATGTAGTGCAGCAGCTCGGGTCGTTGATCTGGCTGGCCTTGATTGCGGTGTCCCAGCTCTGGACGATGCGCAGGTACTTTTCTTCCTTGCGTTCGTACCGCTGGAACCAACCGGCCTTGAACATGCCGCCTTCGGGCGGGGCGGGCCGTTGCTGGTACTGCCCGGCGTAGGCGTAGGAGCCCAGTTCGACCTTCTGGCGATCGATGGCCTGCAGGTTCTCTCGCTCAGAGTGCAGCGGCTCGCCCGCCTCGCGTGTGAGCTTGATTCGCCCGAAGTCGATGAAGGTGCGTGTTTCGGCCACGGCGGGGATACAGAGATGCTCCCAGCCGCCCTTACCGAGGAGATGCCCGGTCAGGTCTTCGGCGTGGAGCCGTTGCATGACTACAACGATGACGCCGTTCGCTTTGTCGTTCAGTCGGGTGGCGAATGCCTGGTCGAACCAAGTGCAGGCCGTCTTGCGTTGCACGTCCGACAGAGCGCCGGCGGCGCTGTGCGGGTCGTCCACGATCAGGTAATTGCCGCCCTCGCCGATCACCGACCCCGCGACGGATGTGGCGTACCGCATCCCGCGTTCGGTGGTGACGAACTTTTCCTTGGTGTCCTGGTCGCCGACGAGTTGGACGTTCGGGAATATCCGACGGTACCAGTCCGATTTCACGACGAGTCTGCAATCCGTCGAGTGCTTCAGCGAAAGGCTGTGCGCGTAGCTGGAGGCGAGGATGCGTTCGGCCGGGTTCAGGCCCAGCAGCCAAGCGGGCCACGCCACCGTCACCGAGATGCTTTTCAGGTACCGGGGCGGGATGTTGATGATGAGCCGCTTGATCTCGCGCCGTGTGCAGGCTTCGAGGTATTCGGCGATCAGGTCGACGTGCCAGTTATGGCTGTAGGGAGTACCAGGATCTACGGTGGCAAACGTCTTGCGAGTGAATGCCGCGAGGCGTGTGCGCAGGAGGGCGTCGAACGCCTTCTGGTCACTTACCTTTTGCGTACTCGTCAAGCATGGCCTTGTCCTGCTCCGGGAGGGGCAGGCCGTTGACGTTCACGCTCACGTTGGTCTCGGCGCGCGGCCCGTACCGCTTGGCAGCGAACTTCTCGGCCACCTTCAATCGAGTCTCGATGCGGATCTTGGAGCGGCTGATGTGTTCGTGATTTACCGCAACCCGTGGGCCGTCTCCGTCGCCAAGTTCGTGGAAGTCTTCGCTGTCGTCGTCAGCGATCTCAACCACTTCGTCCATGAACATCTCGCCCTGAGCCTCGCGTGCGAGCGCGTACTGCTCCGAAAACGCTTTGTATGCCTCGTCCCCGCGGAAGCCCTTGACCACCCACAGGAGGATGGTCGAGACGGCGGGCATGCCGTCCATCTCGGCGATCTTGCGGAGCGTCCTGCCTTCTGCGAGGTGGAGGCAGATGGCGTCGCCGAGTTCGGAGGTGAAGGTGCTGGGTCTACCGGTCATAAACGAAAAAACCCGCTCCTGGCGGGAAATGAAACACCGCAAACGCTCAATACTGGCCTGCGGTGACAGTTATCAATTCTGCATAAATAGTAGCACGTGAGTGCCATGGTCGTAAAGCGAAAGATGCGTCAGTCGTACTTGAAGTGATCGGCCAACGCCTCCAGCGCTTCGTGTAGCAGGGCGATGCCCTGGCGTTTTGCAGAGCGGACGCTGCCCGCCTTGACGCAATGGCTGGCCGGGGTGCCCTCGCAGCAGACGGCAAACGCGACACGCCGTGCGTCCTGGCTGAAGATGGCTTGCAGCGCTTCGCGGTACTCGACCGCGCCGAACCCGTGCGGTGCGAAGGACAGGGCCTTGGCCCCGCCGTCGCTGTCTTCGTAGCGGGCCTGGACGTAAAGGGACGGGTTGGCTTTGGCCCACAAGGTGTGCAGCCGTTTGCCGGCCCGATACTGTCTGCCTGTGATTACCTGGCGGGCAACGTAGAACTCGAGTGGGGCGTCGAGGGAGCGGTATTCCCTGCCTCCGCTGGTGCCTTCCACGGCTACGACATCACCGCGCTGCTTCCGGTGCCCTGTCAGCACCTCGGGCTTGCCGTCCTTGACCGGCGGCAGCCAGTAGCGTGAATCCCCGTCCGTGTCAGCCATACCCCACCCCTAGCCGTTCAGGGCGAGTGTGGCACAGGATGTTGGGGGATGGCAAGCGAGTTCTTGCGCCGTAACCAGAAGCGGGGTAGCTCTTTACCTCGTGTCCCCTTTCGCATTCGCAGCACCCGAACTTCTTGCCAACGGTTACAGCGTGCTCCCGCTGCGGCCGCGTGAGAAGTCGCCAGCGATTCGAGGCTGGCAGCGGTTCTGCACGGAAACTGCTGGTCCGCACCTCCTTCGCCAGTGGATGCGGGTTCCGGACGCCAACATCGGGGTATGTCTCGGTCCGGCAAGCGGGGTCACGGCCCTGGACTTCGACGAAGACGCGGACGGCCTGCACGGGCGGATCGTGGAGCTGGTAGGCGACTCGCCGGTCAAGAAGGCGGGGCGGCGAGGCTACACGGCCTTCTACCGCTTCGGTGGTGAGAGGAGCAGACACTACTCGTCCGGCAAGGTGAGCGTGCTCGACGTGCTCGCGACGGGGCGGCAGACCGTCGTTCCCGCTTCCGTTCATCCGGAGGGCGCCAACTACCGCTGGCTCACGGAGAGGACGCTGGAAAACACCCCTGCGGGTGAACTGCCGGAACTCAGGCCGGAAGCGATGGCTGAGGTCGCGCGGCTACTTCGCCCGGCGAAAGCCCTGTTCACACCGAGGGTTTCTCACCGAGGCAGGATGGCCGACGCGCTGCGGTGCATCTCCCCAGATGTCCCCTACCCGGTATGGCGAGACGTCGGCATGGCCTTGAAGGACGAACTCGGCGAGGCGGGCTTTCCGCTGTGGGTTGAGTGGAGCGCGGGCGGCGAGAAATACCCCGGCTCGGAGCAGGCCCGCCGCGTCTGGGACAGCTTCCGGGGGGAAGGCATCCACGCCGCCACCCTGTTCTACCACGCCGTCCGGCACGGGTATCGAGTTAGCCGCTAATCCAGAGGCGGAGGTACTTCAGCGCCTGCTGCTCCCACCACTCCTTCGGGGCGTAGAAGTCCTCGCCGTGCTGGTGCTGGTTCAGATGCTCCTCGCGGGTTAGTGGGACGCAGCAGAACTCGCCCTTCTTCCCGGTACCGCTCCCCATCCAGGTGCGGCGGACGTGCGCCGCCTCGCACCGGCCGACCCCGTCCACCCACTCGCTGAACCTGCCCGAGATGCAGGAAGGCTGGAAGCTAACCCAGCGGCGGAACTGCTTGTCCGTGCCTCGTTTGCGGGCCTGCTGCAGAAGCTGTTCGAAGTCGGTCACGCGGCGCCTCGGTGGCTCTTCCAGTCGAAAACGATCAGCTTGCCGCCGTTCTCCTTCAGCCGGTCGATCACCCGCTCGCCGGCGAACTCGGTCAGCGCCGGCAGCGCGAGGTTGCTGATCAGGACCGTCGGCTTCATCTGCTCGTACCGCTCGTTCACGATCTCGAAGAGGATGTTCCGCTCGGCGTCGGACCCGTACTGCACCCCGATCTCGTCGAGGATGAGCAGGTCGGGTGCGGCGAAGGCCGAGAGTGCGTCCTGCTCGCTCACCTGCGAATTCTTCCGGTAAGTGTCCTTCACCTTGCGGAATGCCCGGCCCGCGGTCATGTACACGGCCGCCTTCGAGTGATTTCGGATGACCTGGTCGGCGACGGCGCAGGCGAGGTGCGTCTTCCCGGTGCCGGCGTTGCCGCACAGGATCAGCGAGGTGCCGGTGCGGAGGTGGTCGAGGAACCGGTCGGCATAGCTCCGGCAGGTCGCCAGGGCCTTCGCCGAGCTGGAGTCGGTCGCGGTGAAGGCGGCGAAGGACTTACCCTCGAAGCGGGGCGGGACGGCGGCGTGCTGAAGGTGCTTCCGGATCAGGCGGTCACGGTGCTCCGCGGTATCCCGTATCTGCCTTGCGGCCTCCTCGTCGGAGCGAGCCTGCTCCTGCTCGGCTTCGCACACCGGGCACCGCGCGGGAGCCCAGTCCGCAAAGAGCCTGAACAACCTGACCCTCTGCGGGCCGTGGGTGGGGCAGTCCAGCGTCTCGAACCGTTCTTCCATCTTCAACTCGCTGGACATCTCAGGTGACCTCGAAGCCGGCGGTTCCGGCGCGGTAGTCTTGTTCGGCGAATCCGCCGTGGTTGGTGCGGGGCTTTGCATGTCGAATCTCTCCTTTCGGAAGTGGGGCTTCTCTCCGTGATTTGGCATTGGCTACGTCCTGGGTAAATAGCCCCCACCCGCGGGGCTGGACCTGCTTCTCGTGAAGTCGCTTGATTTCGGGCAAGATGTCCAGGTCAACACTCGCTCCGGACGTAATCCATTGGTGGATCACGCTCGTGTTTTGGGTGGCGAGCTGGGGGAACAGGGAACAGCCGTATTCGTAGACCCGCTGGAAAGCTGTCAACTTCGCGCGCGATTCATCGTCCTCTTCTATTACTGCAGTAGAAGATGAAGAAGCAGAAGAAGAGTTGACGTTTGGTTGAACCGGCGGCGGTGCGGCCGGTTGGCACTTGGTTGAACCACCGTTGGAAATCGCCCGTTTCTCAGCACGTTTGGCGGCGCTCTTCCGCCCGCCCTCGGCTGACTTTCGCTGCCACGCGGCCTGTTTTTCGGCCTCTTCGAGGAGTCGATGGTTGGTGAGGAAGCCCGGTTTCGCAGGGTGCGGCATGAAGCAATGACGGACCACCGACGAACCACCGTTCAACCACCCTTCGCCGAGACGCGACAGCCTGCTAAGCACGGTGTCGTCGTCGGGCAGCGAGCAGTCGCCGGAATCCCAGCAGTACGCAAGAAGTCGTATGTATGCCCCCTCGTACTCGGGAGGCATAAGTGCGATTTTGGAAGAAGATAGCCAGTCCTTGGCGTAGAACTGGAACGCTGGTGATTTGCTCGTCATAAGCCCCCTGGCTGTTCCCTGGATGGGAGTCGGGGAAAGCGGCCAGGGGGTCCACCTTGTCGGCTTCGGGAGCTACCCGTCGCCTATCCCCGCTCTGATAAGCTCACGGGGGAGCTGTTCGACCACTACCACAGCCCGTCCATCTTGACGAGGATTTTATCGTTAAGGGTAGTTAACCAGATTGCTTGCTGATAGCGGTTCTATCGTGACCGTCACTCCAGGCGTGTGGCCCCACTCCACTGTGCCTCGGTGGATGAGCGAATCGTCCGCCAGAATCGCCCGCTTGACGAGGAAGTCGCTTACGACCTTCTCCAGGTTGAACACGTCTCTGGCCCGCTTGTCTGGCCTGCCGAACGCGTACAGCACCTCCACAGGTTCCACGTGGCGGTGGAAGCGGTCAGGTTGCTTCAGCAGTGCTTCGAGAGCGTCGGCTTGCCACGCCTTGTAGCGGGAGCTGGGAAAACGGCCGCCGGTGCGGGGGTTGTTCACGAACAGGTTGTTCACCGAAGGGGGGAATGGAAGCCAGAGACGGGTCAAGTCTGCCCCGTGTGGCCATCCACCCCTGCGACCTTCGCCTTCAGGTCGGCGACCGCCTTCGTCAATTTGGCAATGTCCGCCTCGAGCAACGCGATTCGCTCCTGCTGGCGTTCGCGGCCGGAGTGATTGGAATCGGCCCAATAGTCCATGAGTGCGAAAAGAGCGTCCCGGTCGGAGAAGCCCCTCCTGACGAAGGACTGGAACAGCGTTTTCGACTCACTCTGCATTAACGAAGCGTTCCAGCTTTTCGCGGGTCGGCGACTGCAACCGCTTTGTTTTCCCGTTCAGCAACCGCATGACAGAGTGACGACTCGTCCCGGAAAGCTCTTCAAGTGCGCGAATGCTGCCCGCAATCTTGACCGCAGCTCGCGCTAAAAAAACATCATTCATGGTCGCACTTTCTGCTTGCGCGTGGTTTCAATCCGTGGTTTAAATTGGCCACGCTGAATGAAGAATGTCAACAAATGAATGGAGCCAAGGATGGCAAACAAGCAACGCCCCGTCGTCGAGCCAGGCATTTACTTCGATATGCCCGAGGATGTCTATCACGCTGCCGAGGGGCTGTCGTGCAGTGGCATAAAGCACCTCACCGTATCGAAGTTGAACTATTGGCACCGGAACCTGAACCCCGACCGCGAGCCCGAGGAGGACACGGGGGCGCGGCGGTTCGGCAAGGCCACGCACTGCTACGCCCTGGAGCCCGAGCGGTTCGCCCGCCACTTCGCCATGAAGCTGTCGCCGGAGGACTACCCCGGCGCGCTGGTCACGGCGGACGACATGAAGGCGTTCCTCGAAGCGAACGGCCTGCCGAAGTCTGCCAAAAAGAAGTCCGACCTCATTGAACGCATCGTCGCGAGCGGGCTCCCTGCCGTCATCTGGGACCTCGAACTGGAGCGCCACGCCGCCGAACACGCGGGCAAGACATTCCTCGGCAAGGAAGAGTCGAAGAAGATCGCCGGGGCCGGCGCGGCCATGGCCGCCGACCCATACGTCACGGCCGCCCTCAGCGGGGGCATGCCGGAGGTATCGTTCTTCGTCCGAGACCCCGAGACGGGGGTGATGCTCAAGGCACGGATGGATTACGTGCGGCCCCGCTCCACCGTGGACATCAAGACGTTCTCCAACTCGCGCGGCAAGCCGGTCGAGAAGGCCGTCTTCGAAGCCATCTTCTACGAGGGCTACCTCATCCAGTGCGTCCTCTACAACTTCGTCCGCGAACAGGCCCGGCAACTCCTGGCCGCCGGGGAAATATGCACCCACGGGGACGTGAGCGAGCAGTGGCTGAAAGAGTTCACCGAGAGCGAGGAACACGGGTTCGTGCTGGTGTTCATCGAATCCGCACCTCCGTTCGACCTGCGAATGGTGCTCATGAAGGAGGCGGGCGCGGTCGGGGCGGATCTGAACGTGTACTGGTCGTCCGCGTATATGCGAATTAGTGACATGAAAAACCTGTACGCGGAGTGCATCACCAAGTACGGCGACGGACCGTGGCGGGACCACCCGCCGCCGCACCAGCTCGACGATACCGACCTTCCCATGCTGATGTTCAGCTAGCCAACCAACTGAAAGGATTTACCCAATGAAAATACTCCAACTTACTGCCGAGAACGTGAAGAAACTTAAGGTGGTGGACATCACCCCCGGCACCGACGTGGTCCAGATCACGGGCAAGAACGGGTCCGGCAAGACGTCGGTTCTCGACTCCATCTGGTGGGCGCTGGGCGGCACCAAGGAGATTCAGGCGATGCCGATCCGCAAGGGGCAGGAAAGTGCCCGAATCAAGCTTGACCTCGGCGAGATCGTCGTGACCCGGAAGTTCACCGACAAGGGCTCGACTCTGACGGTAGAGAACGCCGAGGGGGCACGGTTCCCGTCCCCTCAGAAGATGCTCGACGACCTCATCGGAGAGTTGTCGTTCGACCCACTGGCGTTCGCCACGATGGACGGAGCGAAGCAATACACCGAGCTGAAGCGCATCGCAAAGATCGAGGTCGATTTGGACGCCCTCGATGCCCAGAACAAGCTGGATTACGAAACGCGAACCCTCCGCAACCGCGAGGAGAAGGAGTATCGCACGCGGGCGGAGGGCTTCGAGTTCAAGTTCGAGGCGATGGAACAGCCGATCGACGTGGACGCTCTGGTCAACGAACTCTCCACCGCGGCCCAGCACAACGCGGACATTGATACACGGGCGCAACGTCGAGAGGACACCGCCGCCCAGATCCAGGCCACCCACGCGGAGATCGTCCTGCTGGAAGCTAAAGTGGCTGCCATGAAAAAGCAGGTCGCCGACTGGCAGGAGAAGCTCGACACGGCCGAACCGTTACCGGCCAAAATCGTGGTCGATGACCTCCGTACTCGGATTGCCGAGGCCCAGGCGCGTAACGCTGAATTCTCCCTCCGAGCTGAACGAACCAAGCTCCTCGATCAGGCGAAGACGGCCGAGGCCGCGAGCGAAGTCCTGACCGCGAAGATGGCCGAGCGGACTAAAACGAAGGAGGGAGCCATCTCGGCCGCGAAGATGCCGATCGACGGCCTGTCGCTGTCGGAAGGCCGGGTGCTGCTTAACGGCATCCCGTTCGACCAGTCGTCCGGGGCCGAACAGCTCCGCACCAGCGTCGCCATTGCCATGGCCGCCAACCCGAAACTCAAGGTGATCCGCATTAAGGACGGGTCGCTGCTCGACGACGACGGACTCGCCATCATCGAAGGGATGGCCAAGGGGAACGGCTACCAGGTGTGGATCGAGCGTGTCGACTCCTCCGGGAAGATCGGCATCGTGATGGAAGACGGGGCTGTCTCCCGCGCCAACGAAGCGGCGTAGGGGGTGACTATGACCTTCACCATCAGCCCCGCAAAGCGGAAAGCCGTCCCGATGCTCATCAGCCTGGCCGGGGTCTCCGGCTCGGGCAAAACCTACTCCGCGCTGCTACTCGCCGCCGGCCTCGCTGGGAAGGGCCCTGTTGGGTTCCTCGACACCGAGAACGGCCGCGGCAGCATGTACGCCGACAGCCCAGGGATCATGGCCGCCATGCCGGACGGCTACGAGATCGCCGAGATGAAGGAGCCGTTTGCCCCGGCGCGGTACTCCGACGCAGTCGAGGCGTTCGAGAAGCACGGGTGCAGGGTGCTGGTGATCGACAGCATGACCCACGAGTGGGAAGGTGACGGCGGTTGCTCGGACATCGCCGAGAACAACAAGATGCGGGGGACGCCGAACTGGATTATGGCAAAGCGCGAGCACAAGCGGCTGATGAACCACCTTCTCGCGTCCGGGATGCACCTCATCTTCTGCCTCCGCGCCCGTGAGAAGATCAAGGTGGTGCGGAACGATAAGGGCAAGGAGGAGTTTCTGCCCATCGGTCTGCAGCCGATCCAGGAGAAGAACTTCACGTTCGAGATGACTCTGTCCCTGCTGCTGGAAGAGGGGACGCACCGTCCGATCGTCACGAAGTGCCCCGAACCGCTCTTACCGCTATTCGCCGGCGAGCAACCCCTCGTCACGAAAGAGATGGGCCGCAAATTGCGCGCGTGGTCTGACGGCGGCGCACCTGCCGAGGAGAATCCCGAAGTGCTGTTCAGGCAGGGGTCTGAATACGCCGCCCAAGGAACAGCCGCTTATGTGGCGTTCTGGGAGACGCTGACGGGGAAGCAGCAGAAACTCCTGCTCCCGAAGCACGACGAGAACAAGGAACTCGCGCGGATGGCAGACGATAGACAGAAGGTCGCCGACCCCTCACCTCGTGAACTCAACTTCTAACTCAACCGAAAGGAAAATCAATGTCCGGAAGTCTAAATAAAGTCTGCCTTATCGGCAACCTGGGGAAAGACCCCGAGATTCGCTCAACGCAGGACGGGCGGGAGATCGCCAACCTCACCGTCGCCACATCCGAGAGCTGGAAAGACAAGAACAGCGGAGAACGTAAGGAGCGCACGGAATGGCATCGCGTGGTCATCTTCTCCGAAGGGCTGGTCAAGGTCGCCAAGAACTGGCTGGCCAAAGGCTCGAAGGTGTACCTCGAAGGGCAGCTTCAAACCCGGAAGTGGACCGACCAGTCGGGCGTCGATAGGTACAGCACGGAAGTGGTGCTTCAGGGCTACGGCGCGGCGCTCACCATGCTGAACAAGGTCGATCGTGACGGGGGCCACGAAGAAGATGATGCTCCCCCCGCCCAGCGGCCACAACAGCCTCCTTCCGAACTGCTCGACGACGAGATCCCCTTCTGAAGAGGAATTCACTGAGCGTGGTGCGAAGCAAAACCAGGATTAGCATGAAAGAGAAAGAATGCCTATGACCCAAGTCGGACACAACAGCAATAAGCCCCGCGCAGGCGGGGTGGCGGTAGATCAACTCAAGAGCATCATCGCTCGCGTGGAGAAGCTCGAAGAGGAAAAGAAGGGCATCGCGGACGACATCAAGGACGTGTTCGCCGAGGCCCGGGGGAATGGCTGGGACGTGAAGGCTATCCGCCAGATCCTGAAAATCCGGAAGATGGACCAGAGCGAGCGCGAGGAGGCGGAGAACATCCTCGACACCTACATGAGCGCCCTCGGGATGCTCCCGCTGTTCGAGGAAGACGGGGAATGACGCCCCAGCTTCTTCCCCCTGTCGTCGTCAGCGGCTTCGGACGGTGCGGCTCGTCGCTGGTGATGCAAATGCTGCACGCGGCCGGCTTTCCGGTGACCGGCGACTACCCCTCGTTCGAGTGCGAGGAGTACGGCTTAGGCGGGGAACCGCCGCCGGCAGGTGCCTCTAAAGTCATCAACCCCGAATGCAACCCGCCGCCCGGTGGGCCGTACCGCTGGATATGGCTGGATCGCAATCATGCCCAGCAGGCGAAGTCGCAGGCGAAATTGCTGCGAGAGCTTGCGGGCATCAGGCTGCCCCGGCGGGATGTGCGGGTGCTGGCCTGTAGCTACGCACCCGCCCGGCGGGATGCGTTCGATGTCATGCGGCGGCTCGGTGGTCCCGTACTGGTGATGAGCTTCGAGGAACTCGTTTCCGACCCCTGCGCTTCCGCTAAGCGGATCAGCGACTTTGTCGGCTGCGGACAGATCGAGCAGATGGCTAACGTCGTCAAAAAGCGAAGCGCCGACTGCCTGCCCTATCTGCTTGAGAGGGAACTACTTCAGGGGGCAGCATGACGCTGGTTTACGAACACGGCAATCGTCGCGCCGAGGTCGATGGGGCGATCGTTTCTTTCTTCCGGCTGTCCGGGGACAAGCGGCGGAGCAAGTTCGCCTGCTGGTGGAAGTCCTGCGGAACAGCGCAGCAGGCCGAATGGCTTGCCGAGCGATGGGCTTACCGGGGTGAAATCGGACGGCTTGGCGTTTAGCTTCGCCGCCTGCCCGGCCTGACTGTAAACGGCTGCATCCCGACGGCGTACCTTGCGGGGTAGACCCGGATCGTCCGGCCGTGCTCGTCGGTGTAGATGCTGATGGGCTGGGGGCCGGGTTCCGGCTCCGGCGTGGGGAACATCGGCCGCTGCGTGGTTTTGATGCCCAGCGCCCGCCTCGCGTTGCTGATGGCGCTGGGGTCAAGCAGGCCGTAGTGGTCGGCGATCGCCGCGTCGGTCATCCCGCTTGCGACCAGTTCCCGTAGCTCGGCCTCCCTCTCCCGCCACCCGGTCACACGACCCACGCCGGGTTAGCATTTACCTGCGCTAGGCCCTGGGCTTTCAGGACGCGGTTCGTCTCCCGCATGACCCGGTCGAGCTTGGCAGGCTGGCCGTCGAGCAGGAGGGTTTCCGGACGCTCGCCGAAGCGGCTGCCGAGAGTGGCCTGGGCGACGGATAGGGGGTTAGGCTTGTTTACCGGGGTGAACTTGTTCTGCTCGGTCGGAGACTTAACCGGGGGCGAGGGTTTGCTGGGGCGGTAGAGCACGATGGGCGGTTTGGTCATTGCTGCCTCCGCTTCCGGCGGATGTTGCTTCCGCCCCAGCTCCACCGTCCTTCCAGCTCCCGTGCTCGCTGTCGCTCGATGTGCAGCGTGGCCATTTCCGGACTACCGCTCGCGGGGCACGCCGTCACCCCGCGTTTCCGGATGAACTCCGCTACCATGTCCGCCTCACTGCGCCGCTCGCCCCGCTGGACGACGGCGCGAGGGCTTCCCCCGGCGACTTGCCCTCCCGCCGCTGGCAGGATGAGATGAAGAAGTTCAGGTCGTCGAGTTCGACATCGTAGTCACCAGCGATCGCGCGGCGGTCCGGGCTTTTCGTAAGCCGAGCTTTGATGTCCGGCCAATCGTCGTCGGTCAACGGCTGCCCGGGGTCGCGCTTGCCGGCGTAACCACTGTGGTCTGACGCCAGCTTCTCGTAGGGAACGGGGGCGTAGGGCTTTACAGGTGCAGGTAGGGGTGGCGCGGGAACGGAGTGTTCCTCCGACGATTTGCCCTCTTTCTCCGCCCGCTTCTTGGCCTGCATGGCGCGCATCCGCTCCGAGGCCGCAGCACGGGCTTCCGGCGAGAAGTTACGCTTCTTCCTGGGCTGAACGTCCCGAGCAGGTTCCGAGGCAACGGGGGTTGGCTCTGGCTCGTCGTCCGCCGGATCAGCGGCAACGGCTTCGGGCTCGTCTGCTTCTGGCTGGCACGGAGTCTCGCTCGATTCAACCGAATCCGGCAAGGGCGGTAACTGAACAACGGTGCTCACAACGGTCACTGCTTCCTGGCCCAATACCTCGATGATCGCCTCAACCGCCGCCTTCACCTCTGAGGGTGGGTTCTTGTCGAGCGACCAGCCCTTCAGCACGAAGGCGTGATGCAGCGGGGTCATTTCGAGTCCTTCGGGCTGTGGCGGTTGAACCGATGCATCTCTCCCGGCAAGAGCACCCGCTGGTCGCCCAGCGGGGCCAGCACGGACTCGATGGCCGCCACCAGCGCCAGAAACGTGTCGTCCGTGGGCATGGCGCGGGTGTCACGCTCGGGATGCAGTTTGGCGTACTGTTCCCGCGTCAGGGCGAGGAGATCCACCTTCATGCGGCCTCCACGGGGGCGAACATCGCCTCCTGCTGGATGCGGGTGACGGCACGCTCGGCATCGCGGAGGCGAGCGTAGGTGCGGGTGCCGCGCAGTGTCGGCTTGCCGTTGCCGTCGAGCAGCTCGACGACGTGGCCTTGCTTCGTCTTGGTGATTTGGAACTTCATGTGTCTTCCCCCTGTTGATGTT
Source organism: Gemmata palustris (assembly GCF_017939745.1). Taxonomy (NCBI): domain Bacteria; kingdom Pseudomonadati; phylum Planctomycetota; class Planctomycetia; order Gemmatales; family Gemmataceae; genus Gemmata; species Gemmata palustris. Next base: position 2,276,506 of record NZ_JAGKQQ010000001.1, read on the forward strand.
TTCAGTCGTGGCGCCTTGGCTTTCGTTTGGCATGGGTCGGCGGGTTCCATGCGGCGATCTCCGCCGGGACGTAGCGCACTTCGCCACCCCCCACCGGAACCGCTTTCGGGCATCCGGGTTTTTCCACCCTGTACTTGAACGTGTTGAGGCTACACCCCTTTAAGGCGGCTGCCTCTGTGGGGGTAAGTAGCTGTTCTAACTCGGCTTCTGTGAATGTTCGCACTGGCTGCAAATATCTGTTGCGCTAACGGTTTACTTCAGGCACTCTGCATTCACTGAAAACACATGTCAACCGAAAACGAAGAATCGCACATGCTGAACTTTACGCTGAACGCGACAGATTACGAGGTAGCCGAGTACCACGGCGGCTGGTCGTGGCTTGACGTGAACCGCAACGAAGAAAGCCTCTCGTTCTTCGCCACGCCGCTCGAAGCCCAGCAGGATGCCATCAAGTGGGAGGCTGGGCGCGGGCGGCGCGAAGAGAATGCCGAAGAAGAAGAACGCGAAAGGCTTGAGGCAGCAAACGACCGAGGCACTTATCGGAAACCACGCACACCATGGTAAAGGAGACACCTATGAAGATCGACCCGTTAACCGCAGTGCTCGACCCGCTGCTGTTCCAGCAGTACATGCAGGAACCGAAAGTGGTGATCAGCAACGTGCCTTTCGCCGATTGGAAAGCCCGCTGCCGACCCGTCGCCACCAACCCCGCGACGGTGGAGCACGGCGATGAATAGGATGCACCGCCCCGGCCTCACCCTGTGGCACACGGCAGTCTGCTGCCTGCTCGTGGCGATGTCCACCACCCTGACGATGAAGCCGGAGCCGGTGGGGTATTCGCCGGAGTCCCGCCGGGCGATGAACGCTCTCGTCGCCAGCACCTCGCAGCCAAAGGGCTACGCGGTGTACGACAGTGGCACACGGGCGGATCAGATCGCCGAGTTGTGGGGCGTTACCGACCTCGCGAAGGCCGAGGCAGTGCTGAAGCTGCTGGACGGGAAGCGGTTCAGGGAGAGCGGGCTATGAGCGACTTCCAGTTCCTGATTCTGACGGCCCTGCTGTGCTACCTGATCGCCGCGATGGACCGCTCCGGGGAAAACAAGCCGGTGTTCTTCGCCCTATCCGCAGTGGCCGCCAGCCTTGCCCTGTTCTGTGCAGGGTTTCAGCCATGACCGCCGCCTTCACCCACGGCCAGGAGGTCATGGTGCTCGACGCACGGGGCAACTACGAGTGCCGTGGCCGCGTCATGGGGGTGCATCGCTGCAACCCGACCATCTACGACGTGCAGCCTTTGGAGAGCGACAGGCTCGCGGCCAGAAAGATCGGAATCCCTGAGCGGCAGGTGCAGGCGGTGCCCGCACCCATCCTGGCCTACGAGCGGCGTGACGATCAACCCAAGCACATCAAGGACGAAGCATGACCGACACCCGCACGAAAAGCCCCCTCACCCCCGAGCAGCGGGCGCAATGTCGGGAGGCGTTTGAAAGTCGCCACGCTGGAAACAGCCCGTCACGCTATCTCTCTGACGGTACGGATAGACCAAGCTATCTGCTTTATGAAGAAGGCTACGAAGAAGCATGGTCTGCGGCGCAGGCGGGGCGGTGGATGCCGATTGAGAGCGCGCCGAAGGACGGGTCTAGCCTTTTGCTGCGTCACTACGAGCAAGTCATCGAAGGGCGTTACTCACGGAGCGAGATACTTGGGCACATGGGTAGCCGCAGGGTGCAGCTATGGCGCACCGCAGCAGGTGTGATCCATGAGCATGAGCCCCAGCCCACCCACTGGATGCCCCTCCCCACCCCACCCACACAGCCCATCAGCGGGGAGAACGGGGTATGAGCGAGTTCTTCATCATCGCCATTTCCTTCCTCACTATGTGCTGGCTCTGCTGGCTCGACTCACGCCTTCCCCAGTCACCGCCGTGCCCCTGCGAGGCGGTGTACGGGCTGGAGACGTGCCCCGATTGCGGGCGGGACCCGTACCGCGATTACTGAGAACTTGCGCCAGCCGTGACGCCGTGGCAGAAAGGACAAAGCCGCCCTGCACTGGAATGCTGGGGCGGCTTTTTACCGGAGCGAAAGGAACTCGCCGTGGCTGAGTCAGGCTTACACTACTTCCGCATTGCACTTCAAGAGATGAATGCTCGGCTGGCGCCCAAGCCGGAGCGGCAAGCCAAGCCACCGAAGCCACCCCGCCCACCACGTCCGGCTTTTCCCGCGAGCAATGCCGTGCCGCCACCCCCGGCCCAGGATGACTACACCGGAGCGGTGTGCCTGCTGCACTCCCTGACCGATCTGTACCCAGTCTATCTGGAGGTGCTGGTGGATGCCGAGGACTTGCAGCGGCTTTCGGCTAGAAAATGGCACCTAACTCGGTGCAGAAGGGAGTGCGGGCTTCGCGTTGCCAGCTATCTGGGAGGCTACCTGCACTGCGTTGTCATGAACGCCCCCAAGGGCAAAGTCGTTGACCACATCTACCACCGGACTCTCGACAATCGGAAAAGCCAGTTGCGGGTTTGCACCACGCGAGAGAACAACGTCAACCGGCGACCACGTGCAGGCAAGGTGAGCCAGTTCAAAGGCGTTTACCAGTCCAAGAGAACAGGCAAGTGGTTCGTCCACGCCGGGCCACGGGGAGGACGGGTTTTCATCAGCGGCTTCGATTCCGAGACCGACGCAGCCCGTGCGTACAACGAGCTGGCGAGGCATCTTTACGGTTCAATGGCTTACCAAAACCGCATCGGGCTAACCCCTTGATTTTGCTCTTGCTCCGTGCAATCACCGGCTTGGCACCCCCTTCCAAAGTGAAGGGCATGGGACTGTAAGCAAAAATATCTTCGGCCAAAACCGCCCACGCGAACGGGGCCAGGGGAACTCCCCCAGCCCAGGACGGCTAAGTCGGGCGGCTTACTCGCCCCGGCTGAGGTACTCCGCGTAGTTTTGAATGTGTCGGTCAACGGCCTGGAGCATGTCGTAGCAGGGCGATAGCACCTCCTCTCGTTTTTCCTTCTCCGGGGGAAGCCGTAGCGAGGCGAGCCGGGTCGCCCCCTCGAAGGCGATTCCAATTTTTCCGTACTCGCCCGGAACCGGGTTCAAGGTGGCGGTTTCGTCTTCGAGTTGCAGTAGTGCGTCGAGCGCCGACAATTCAATCGTGGCGGCCACATGCACGAGGCCGGTTTCGGGGTCAACGTTCGTTGGGAATAGGTGCAGGGTCATGATGAGTGGCATTGCTTCGTCCTTTCAGGTTGGGCGGGGCTGCGAACCCCGCCCGGTTGATTTCACTTCGCGGACACGTTGTCCGACTGCTTTCGCCCGGCGGCGTCCGCCCGCTTCTGGTTCACAATCCAGCGGTACGCCTCGCGCATCAGTTCCGCCATCGCCAGCAGGTCGTCGGTGTTCAGGCTGTCGGTTTCTTTCCACGTCTCGTCGCCTTGGCGATAGCTTCGGGTGGGGTTGGCGGTGTAGTAGGTCTTGCCTTCGGTGTTGGTGTTCCGCCAGATTACGACTTGCAGGCAGCCATCGCGGAGCTTGTGGGCGGGTGAACTCATGGTGTTGTCCTTTCCGTAGTAGGTGGGGGCGGAGTTAACCGCCCCCGGTTGGTTAAGCTGCGGTCGCGTCTGCAACGGCTTTTTCAGCATCCACTACGTTGCTTTGCGTCTGGTGCTTCAACCAGCGGCCTTTGTCGTAGTCGTAGCCTGCGGATTTGAGCGCCTTCCGCTGCTCAAGGGTGGGCGTGCCGACGAATTCCACCGTGGCGGTGTAGCTGTGGCGGACGAGGGCTTGAAGGGTGTTGGTGGTCATGGTGTAGGCTCCTTTGTTAAGTGGTTTTGAAGGTTATCGCTGCAAAGCGGCGATACCTTCTGCCACGTGGCGAACGGCGGGGGTGTGGTCGTCAGGGCTGGACGGGCGGCGATTTTGACTTCCGCGAGGAGGCCGCAGGCCGGGGAAAATCGTTGACCGTCCACCGAAGGCGTGGCCTTGACGACCGAGGGGCAGCCGGCCCCTGGACATGAATCAACCGGCGGTCAGCCGTGCTTCCATTGAATACGGTGACGTGGTGCGGTAGCAGGAGGGTGCTCGTGGAACAGAACCGCTTCGGCCGCGGGATGCGGTGGCTGTTGATGGCGTGCGGCCCGATGAACCTAGGCGGGGTCGCCGTGTTCGCCCCGCCGTTCCCGCACCTCCGCAACATGGTCGGCCTGCCCGAGGCGCACCCGCTGTATCTGTGGGTGCTGACCGCTTGGCTGCCGCTGTTCGGGGTGGCTTACTTCTGGATGGGCTGGACGGGGAAGGCGGACAGGACGTTCCTGACGGTCGGGACGGCGGGGAAGGCGACATTCGCGGTCATCCTTCTCGGCTTGTGGGGGAACGGCGAGCTGCCGATGATGGCCGGTCTGGTCGGCCTGCCCGACCTGGTGCTCGCGGGCGTGTTCGCCGCATGGCTGTGGCGGACGGGGTGAGGTGCTGCGGGCCGGGCTGATTAACCACCGACACGGCAAGCCGAGTCTCCCGGAATCGTGGTCGTCGCGCGAACGCCGCCGCAGCACAAGGTGACCGTAGCGTGCCTGCTCCGCTCGTACAAGCACTTCCGCGATAGGGATTCTCCGGGCCGCGAAGCGGGTCGCTTGCGACGAAACCCCGGAGCAGCCCGGCCATCGCCCATTTACTCCTTGCTTACAATTGGTCATCTGCGCTACAGGTGGCCGATGATTCGCATGAGAGACATACGCGACGCAAAAAGTGCCGCGTCATATTACGGCAAGTCAGATGGCGGGTATTACCTCGGCGCGTCTGACCTCCGCCGCGAGGTCGGTGGCAACGCCGCCTCCCTGCTCGGCATTTCCGGTGTCCCCGACCCCGACCAATTCAAGCGGCTCCTCCAGGGCCTGCACCCCGAGACCGGCGAGCAACTCACCTCGAAGCTCGTTGACGGCAGGCTGGCCGGCTGGGACATCACGGCCTCGATTCCCAAGGGCGTGACCATCGCCATCGAACGTGGTGACGCCCGCATCCACGACGCCCTGTGGGAAGCCGCCCGCGAGACGATGGCCGAAGTCGAGGGGATGATTGCCACCCGGAAGCGGAAGGGCGGCGCGATGGAAGACCGGGTGACCGGCAACCTCATGTGGTTCGGGTTCGAGCACCCTGAGACGCGGCCCGCCCGGTCGGACGGGATGCCTGACCCCGACCGGCACATCCACCTGGTCGTCCCGAACCTGACCTTCGACACGGTCGAGGGTGAGTGGAAGGCCATCAAGTTCCGCCCCGTGATGGAACTGCGGAAGTACTTCGACCGCGCCTTCGACGCCCGGTTAGCCAGAAAGCTGACTGACCTCGGCTACGGCATCGAGACCCGCATGAAACCGGACGGGCAAGGCGGCAAGCGGTTCTACACCTGGGACATCAAGGACATGCCGAAGTCGGTGGTGGAGAAATTCTCCCGTCGCACGGCGGAGGTTGAGGCACTGGCCGAGAAGCTCGGCATCGACGGCCCGGCGAAAGACAAGCTCGGTGCAACGTCGCGGCAGTTCAAGCGGGACGACATGACGCTGGAGGATTACCGCCGCTACTGGGACGGCCGCGTGACGCCGGACGAAGCCCGGCAGGTGGCCGAGGTCATCCGGTCGGCGATGCTCGGGCAGAACCCGCCGGAGAAGGGCAGCGTGCGAGAGGCGGTGGAGTATTCGCTGTCGCACAACTTCGAGCGGCGGTCGGTGGTCGCTCAGCCCCAGGTCGCGATAACCGCCCTGGAACGCGGCATGGGCGTGGTGCGGCCGGAAGACGTGATGCCGGAAGCGAAGCGGCAGGGGCTGCTGTTGAAGGACGGCGAGGCGACGACGCGGGACGTGCTGGCCGAGGAGCAGAAGGTCATCGCGTTCGCCCGTGGCGGGCGTGGGTCGTGCCGGGCGATGGGCAACGAAAAAGGCCGCCCCAACGAGTCGGAGCGGCCTTCAGGCAGAGGGCTTGCTCCCCATAGACTCGACCACACTGCCACACCCTCCCCCGAACGGCAAGCGGTTTCTGCGCCAGCCCTCTCCCCTGAGCAGGCCGTCATGGTGAACCACGTCCTCACCTCGCCCGACCGGGTGATGCTGGTGGTGGGCGACGCGGGCACGGGCAAGACATTCGCGGTGCGGCAGGCGTTCCAGCGGATCGACCGTCCGGTGGACATCATCGCCCCCGGCGCCGAGGCGTCACGCGGCGTGCTGCGGCGGGAAGGCTTCCAGAATGCCGACACCGTCACCGCGTTCTTGAACAGCGCGCAGCGGCAGCAGGCGGTGAAGAACGGCGTCATCTGGGTGGACGAGGCCGGGCAGCTTCCCATCCGCGACCTGTCCCGGCTGGTGGCCGTGGCGGAAGCCCAGAACGCCCGGCTGGTGCTTCAGGGCGACCCGAAGCAGCACCGCGCCGTGGCGCGCGACGGGAACATGCTCCGGGTGCTGGAGCGGTACGCGGGGCTTCCAGTGGCGCGGCTCAAGGACATCCGCCGCCAGAAGGGGGATTACAAGCAGGCGGTGGCTTCCATCGCGGCGGGGAACATCACCGACGGTTTCGACAAGCTGAACGCCCTCGGCTGGGTGAAGCAGACGCCGGTGTTCGACCACAACCAGCCCCTGGTGGACGCCTACCTCGAAGCGGTGGACACCAAGCGCAGCGACCAGGACATCACCGACCGCGTGCTGGCCGTGTCGCCGACGCACGCCGAGGCGAACGAGGTCACAGCGGCCATCCGCGACGGGCTGAAGCAGCGCGGGCTGCTGGCCACGGAGGAGCGCACCGTCCCCACCCTCACCCCGCTGCACTGGACGGACGCCGAGAAGGCCGACCTGGAGCGGTACGACGGCACCGAAGTTGTGCGATACCACCGCGACGGGGGAACGTTCAAGGCCGGGCGGGTCGTCGCCATCGCGGACTTCAAGCCGGGCGACCGGCTGGGCAAGCCGACTACCTTCGCGGTGTACTCGCCGGCGGAGCTGCAACTAGCCGAGGGCGACCGCATCCGCATCACCGGCGGCGGCTGGACGACGGACAAGAAGCACCGCCTCGACAACGGGGCGCAGTATCAGGTGGCGGGGTTCGAGGAATCCGGCGCCATCCGGCTCACGAACGGCTGGCACATCCCGGCGGGCTTCGGTCACCTCGCCCACGGCTACGTCGCCACCTCGCACTCTTCTCAGGGGAAGACCGTTGACCGCGTGCTCATCGCCATGGGGCACGAGTCGCTCCCGGCCATCACCGCCGAGCAGTTCTACGTCAGCGTGTCACGAGGCCGCGACCAGGCGACCGTCTTCACCGGCATGGCTCCGGCGGTGCTTCGTGACGCCATCAAGCGGGCGGACGAGCGGAAGTCAGCGACGGAGTTGATGAAGCCGAAGCGGCGACGGGAGTGGTGGATGGCGCGGCGCGCACGGCAGGTGTGGGAAGCCTTGCGCGGGCGTAGCAAGGGTGGTATGTCCGAGCGGCAAAAGCAGAAGGAGCACAGCCATGCAAGGTAAGTTTTCGGCATTCCGTAAGAACGGCGAAGTGGCGGAAGATGTGCCGCCGCAACAGGACGCCGGGGGCGACGAGGAGGCGCTGCCGTTCACCGCGATGACGCCGCAGTCGTGGCCGCGTCCGGCGAACAAGACGCTGCCGCGCCTGCACATCGTCAAGAAGGACGGCAGCGTGGTCACGATGATGTATTTTCACCTTGATAGCCACGCGACCTACAAGGGTGGCGAGTTCACGCTGCTGTTCACGGGGGCCAAGCACTGGCAGGTGACGGTCAAGGGAAGCGGGCCGAAGTTCTGGGAGGTTTATGATTACCTCACGCTCGCCCGCTGGCCGTTCCTGGTAGAGGCCACGCATGGGTTCAAGGCCGGCGACGGCGACACGGTGTTCGACTCCATCGACATCAAGGACGTGTCGCCGAAAGAGCGGTGACTCAGGGCGGAGCAGACCGCGCCTACCGACGTTCGGATGTCCTCCTCGTACCGCCGCTGGTTGACTCCCCCCACCCACTCGTGCCATAACTGCTGGATGAACCTCGCCTGGCTTACCGACATCCACCTCAACTTCCTGCGCCCGCCCGCGCAGGCGGCCTTCGTTGCCATGCTCGCCGACACGGCGGCCGATGCATTCGTCCTCACCGGCGACATCGCCGAGGCCGACGACGTCGCGGTTCACCTTCACGCATTTGCCGACCGAGTTGCTCGCCCGGTGTACTTCGTCCTCGGCAACCACGACTTCTATCGAGGTTCGATTGCCGGCGTGCGGGAGAAGGTGCGGTCGCTATGCTCGGTCACTCCGAACCTGCACTGGCTGCCCGATGCGGGCGTGGTGCCGCTCACCGACGAGGCGTGCCTGGTCGGCCACGACGGCTGGGGTGACGGGCGGTTCGGCGACTACCACGGTTCCGACGTACTGCTGAACGACTTCGGGCTGATCGGGGAGTTCGGCGGGTTCGAGGAAGACCCGAACGAACGGCTGGCCAAGCTCCACGCCCTCGGCGACGAGGCGGCCGCACATTTCCGCTCCGTGCTGCCGGACGCGCTCGCCCGGTTCCGGCACGTCCTCGTGGCGACGCACGTTCCGCCGTTCCGCGAGTCCTGCTGGCACGAGGGGAAGGTCTCCGGCGACGACTGGCTGCCGTTCTTCTCCTGCAAGGCGGTTGGGGATGTACTGTTCGAGGTGATGGCGGCCGCGCCTGACCGGACAATGACCGTGCTGTGCGGCCACACTCACGGCTACGGCGGGGTGGACATCCTGCCGAACCTTCGCGTGCTCACCGGCGGCGCGAAGTACGGGCGGCCGGAGGTTCAGCGGCTCATCGAACTCAGCGGGCAAGGTGGTTGACTCCATCGTCACCCGTGTCGTCATTCCCGCCCGCCCGCGTTCTTCACCCGCAGCTCCGCCTCGTACAGCGCGTAGGCTTTCTGCCGCACCGCCTCGCTGTCCGGCGGAAATTGGCCTGTTTCCCGCCACACCTCGGCGAACGCAATCAGCGAGACGCAGTGGAACAGGTCGCGGGTGATTTCTTCCGTCATGCACGTCCCCGCACCGTGCGGCGTTCGACGAGCGTCGCCCAGATTTCCGATGCAAGCTCGGCGGCCCGCTTCGCCCAGGCGTCCGCACCCGGAACACCCGCTGGGTACACCGCCTCCACCCACATTGTGCCGTGGTCGGTGACGGTCAGAAGCGATGCCCCGGCCGGGGTGGCCAGCACGGAGCGGAGCTGACGCTTGAAAGCCGAGCAACCGTCGAAAGCGAGCTTGTACTGTCCGGGAGCAGTGCCGAGGTGAACGCGGGCGAGGGTCAAGCAGATAACGCACAGCCAGAAGCCGCGTCCTCTGTCGCTCGAATCGGCTTCACCAACACTCCGGCCAACCCGGAGGAGGCAATCGCGGCAACGTTGTTCTGCCCGTAGGCGATGAGACAGCTCGGGGCGTTCGCGCTCGCGGCCTTCGTGCCGTCAACGTGGTGGAAGGCTAACCGACCCTTGAAGAAGAACACCGCGTCGGCCTTCGCCCAGATTTCGGCGTGAAAACCCTTCGTTTCCGTCCGGGCGAAGATGAGCCCGATGGCGTTGCCGTGCTCGGCGCAGCGGTTCATCCACTTGAAGGTTTCCGCACCGTAGGGCGGGTTGCACCAGACCCGGCCTTCCCACGGTTGACGCAGCCCGTCGTCGTCCACGGTGTAGTGCCGCGAAGCCATTTCCCACGGGCGGTTAACCGGGGCGCACGGGTCGAGGTCGAACTGGCCGAGGGCGCGGATGATGTGCGGAGGGGTGAGCCACTCGTCTTTGCTGCTCTCCGAGATGACGTGGTTGAAGCCGTGAGTCATGCAACGTAATCCTTCTCTATCAGGCCCAACTCGGCCTTACCCGCCAAGTGCGGGTTCCACCAGAACACACCGGTGCGGCAGCATTTGAAATGCCCACGCCGCCAGTGCAGTCGCCGCTTGCCGTGAGCGGCCTCATCCGCATCGAACCGTTCCGCCAATCGTAACCCGGCCTTTACCTGCTTGTTCAGGTCGACGATGTGGTGGCTGAACAAAGGCGGCTTGCCGTTCTTCGACCGTTTGTGGTTGAGAGCGGTCAGGTCGTCGCACGGTCGGGTCTCGGTGATCCGAGGAGAGTTGATGCGGACGACATAGTCGACGATCAACAGGGCCATGCCCGGCCAGCGCTCCAGTTCGCCGTCCACCTCCACCTTGCAGTCGCCGCCCTCGGCCAACCGGACGGTGTCAGGCCAGATGGTTCCCTCGGTGACGTGCAGGTAGCCAACCCCTGCCGCGTCGGCCAGCCGGACCTGCACCCCTCGCCCGTCGTCCCCGGCTGCAGTCAGTAATGCCCCGAAGTGATGGGCTGGATGATCCGAAAACTCCCACTCCATCCACATAGGGTCATGAGACAGCCGGAACCACTTAGCCGCATCCGCCACGGTCTGCGGCGTGGCGAGTTTGGTCAGGCTGGCGTCCGCGAATGCGCGGGTAAGTGCGAAACGCTGGGCGCGGGCGACATCCTCACGGAAAGCGAAGTGCCGCTCCTCCGACATGCTCCCATCCAAGAGGCGGAACGCCGTCTTGCCATCGCACGAGTTCATGATTGCCAACTGTCGGTCGAGAGCGGCGAAGTATGCCCGCAGTTGATCTTGGGAGAAACCGGCCTTCTCCAGCATGTCTCTCGCCTGCTCATTCGTGATATCGGACGCTCGGTGGGCATCGACGATCAGGTGAACCGGCTCAAGCTCTGTTGGAACCTGGGACCGGATCGAAGCTTCGGTGTGCCATTTGGCAGATGCAATGCGGTCACACAGCATGACAGCCATCCTTTCCCGCCAACGTGTCCACGTCCACGAACTTCACCAAGTCGAGCCGCTGGGCAATCTGCCCCGCTGGGAACTCGTCCTTGTGCCGATTCCAGAAGCCCCGGCAGCAAGCGTCGTCAGAGTGGTGGCAGATGCGGTGGCCCTTGAAGCCGCCGTGCGGGTCGGCTACGTCGGCTTCGAGCTTGGCGAGGTCGAGCGGCGAATCCTTGCGGTAGATGCAGGTTGAGCAAGCGGTTTTCTGGACGCGGAAGGTCATGCTGCCCGCCCCATCGGCGCCAGCCCGAACTGCGCCCGTACCATCGCCGCCGCGTTCGGGGGGCTGACCGAGTTGCCGCACATCCGCACCTGGGCCGTCTTCGTCAGCGGTTTCCCTTCAAACTCTAGGTCGATGATGTACTCTTCATGGAAACCCTGTGCGCGGTACAGTTCGCGGGGCGTCAGCATCCGCAGGCCGATGTCGGCAATTAGGTACTCCTCCCCGTAAACCGTCACCAACCCAAAGCGGTGCTTTGCCGTGACGGTGTGCATCGGTTCGTCGAGCCGCGGGTCCTGGTCGGTGCCGAAGTACTTGACCAGAAAAGCCCGCACCTCGGCGAGGTGGAGGCCCTGGGCGCTGATCGTCGCCATCGGGTCGGTAACTGGCTGGCCGTCGCGGCAGGTGCCGCGCAGCTTCACGAGGTTTGATGTGACCAGGCTGTGGTGGTCGGAAGCTGTCACCGTGCCGATGGGCTGCCCGACACCGTGGCCGACTACTCCGCCATAGTGCTTGGCGAGAAACGCAGCCACCAAGGCGTGCTTCGGCCCACCGGCGACCACCGTCCCGAGCGGCTTGTCGATGCCCGGGACTCGCGGTGCCTGGCCTTCCCGCTCACCGTACCCGGTCTGGATAAGGGTGGGGACGCAAATGGCGGAATGCGGGTCAGCGGTCAGTGTTCCGTGCGGCTGGTTCAGGGCACGCGGCTTGCCGGAAAAAGTCGGGCCGCCCGCCCCTACGAGGTAAGGCGTCACCAACGCCTTCTCGCCCCGCTTCGCGCCCGTCACGGTGCGGAACGGCTCATTCAGCGGTTCCACCCGGTCGCCGCCATGATGTGTCAGGCTGATGATGAACGGCTCCGGTGCGTCGATTACGTACCGGCGAAGGCCTGCAGCCACACGGCGAAGCGTGTTTTCGGCGAGTGGCTTCTTCCGTTCGAAGATGCTCGGACACGGGATGGACCAGTCGATGCACTCGGCCGCCGTCCGCCACGGTTGCAGGTGGCTGGTGAAGAGGTCGGTGCCTATTTTCTTCGGGCTGGCGTGGGTCGGCTCCGGCCACACGATGCGCTGTCCGTCCCGCCGTGCGACGATAAACAGCCGCTTCCGGATGGTGGGCGCGGAGTAATCGCACGCCCGCAACTCGCGCCACTCGACGACGTAGCCGAGGTTCCGGAGCTGGGCGAGCCACCGCTGGAACGTCTTTCCCTTCCGCTCGGGGCATGGGTAGCCCTCGTCGTCGAGCGGCCCCCAGTCCTGAAACTCCTCGACATTCTCCAGAATGATGACGCGGGGCTGCACGGCCTTTGCCCACTTCACCACAATCCACGCGAGGCCGCGGATCTTCTTGCTGACCGGCTTGCCGCCCTTCGCCTTGGAGAAGTGCTTGCAGTCGGGAGAGAACCAGGCCAGCCCGACCGGACGACCGGCGCAGGCCTCGGCGGGGTTCACCTCCCACACGTCCTCGCAGTAGTGCCGCGTGCTCGGGTGATTGGCCCAGTGCATGGCGATGGCTTCGCGGTCGTGGTTGATGGCGATGTCCGGCGAGCGGCCGAGGGCCATCTCGATACCGAGGGAGGCACCGCCGCCACCGGCGAAGTTGTCAACGATGAGTTCGGACGGAAGGAGGCTGAAGGAGATGCCGTGGGAGAGTCTGGTCATGCTGCCTCGCTTTCTGCCGCAGGCACGTCGTCATCCCAGACGGTGAAGGTTTCCAGCGGCGCGTCCCAGCCATTCGGGTACACGTCGATGACCATCCCCTGGTCGGTACGAATGACGGTGACGGTGAACTTGCCAGCGACGTGGACGTCTGCGCGGTCGGGGGCGGCGTCTGAGCGGCTTGTGGTGACGCCGGGGACATGCCCCTCGTCGAAACCGAAGTCCCGGCAATTGACCGTGACGGCTTCGCGGAAGTCGGTATCGGCAGGCAATTCAGCCCAGTAGTCGGCGGCCTCACGGTCGTTGGCGATGAGCCACTGGCGGGCTTGTTCCTGCGTCATGGCGTCGATGTCGGCCTGGCAGGTAACGGGGGGTGTGCGGGTCATGCTGCCCTCCCGGTCGCTTCGGCGATAACTTCGTTTGCCTCTACCAACGCCTCGACGAGGTGCCGGCTGCGATAGCCGTGTGGGCAGTCCTCGTCAGCGTGCTCTGCAAGTGACTGGAGAGATTCCAACAGGCTCTGTCCCGCGTGCATTACCCGCAGCCGGTTCCGTACTGATTTCGTGTCGGCAAACGGTATCCCCGTGATTCGCTGGAACACCTGCTCGGCGTGCTCGCGGGTGGCAAAGTCGCCGATGGCCTCCACACCCCCTTCGGGAAGGTGGCCGTACAGCGTCCAGACATCAGCCTCGTGCGGCACGCACACCTCGAAGTAGAAGTGACCGGGCTTGTCCGGCTCCTCGGTGCGGGTGCAGGGGCTGATTTCGTAGTTGTCGAAGGGCTTCATGCTGCCTCCTTGCCGGTGGCGTTACCAATGGCGGCACGAACTATCGCAAGTGTTTTGCTCCTGCTTGCATCCCTACCCTTGACACGATTCTGTTCGATGTGATGGCGTTCCACCTCCTTCAGCGCTTCCAGCAGATCGGCCCGGCCTGCGTCAATGCCTTGCTGGGCAGCGACCAGGATTGCCTCTCGCATCTTCGCCGTGCTGTAGTGGCGTAGGCCGCTTCCAGCAGCGGTGAGGACGGCGTCAGCGAGTGCCTTGGCTTCCGGCGCGTGCTTCTGTTCGGTCAATTTCGTCATGCAAATCCTTTCTTCAGTTCTCAGCCCCGCCAATCGGGGCCGTATGGTGTTCAGTGAGAAGCCGGTGGTGGCTGCGGCGGGCAAGGGGAAAAGCCGAGGCTCCCTCTTGGGAAACGGTCTTTTCCCCTTGAGCGACGTGGCTCCGGCTTCATCGTCACCAGATAAACGGCCTGGCGGGGGTGAGTGGTGGGGGATGTGGGTCATGCAGCCAGAGCCTTCTCATGCCGGTACCGCTGCGGCTTCCCAGCCTCATACCAGAAGGCCACCCGGGGCGGCTCCTCGAAGCAGGCGACCACGATGGGGCTTGCCTCGGCGTACCGCCGCTCCGCCTTCCGCAGAGTCGCGCCGCTCTCCCGGGCCGTGTCGATGATCAGCAGGCGGCCGAGATGGCTGGGGCACGGCGAGCCGTAGGGGATGAACGGCACCCCGAGCAGGTGGGAGGCGTAGGCCGCCGCCACGGCTCCAGAGCGTCCGGGGCCGGTGACGCTGCCGATGTCATCCGGGAGGACGGTGAGGACTTCGACCAGACGGGCGTGGAACTCGGACTCGGACACGATGCGGGCGCTCACGGCTGGCCATCCAGCTTGGCGAGGAGGGCTTCAGCCTCTGCGATGACAGCCTTATCGCGTGAATATCGAGGCTCGACCGCTTTGAGTTGGCGGGTCACCTTCTCGAGCATCTGCCGCATCTGTTCTGCGTGGCAGGCGTCGATGGCAGCTTGGGCGGCGTTGATACGGTCGCCACGGGCGACGTACACATGCAGGGCGGCCTTCACCCGCTCCAACAGTGGGGGATTCAAAACAGCGGTCACGGCTCGCATCCCTTTCCGACATTCCCGCTGTCCACCTCGCTGGTGAACTCGCGCCAGTGCCGCCACCCTTGCGGGCAGTGAAAGCCCCACTCGCGGATCTTCGGTCCGGTGATGAACAGCGTCCAGGCAGGCACAGCTCTACCATCCTCGCGCAACAGTTCGAGGCGGTGGGCGTGCGTCGCCCGGCGGAAGACGATTCCCCCAGCGAAACGGACGCTCACCCCGTCGGTGGTGTGCTCGATGTAGCCGCCTTTCAGGATGACGCTCAGGCTGATCCACGGATGGTCATGGAGTGCCCTGTCGTCATCGTCCCGCAGGAACTTGTGCAGGTAGATGTTGAAAAGTCGATTTCGCGGGATGACCCACCAGCGGAGCAGGTACGGGTTGTCCCTGCCGCCGATGTAGAAATCCGGCTCCCGGTAGAAGGGACGGACCAGACGCTTGGCCACGCGCTCCACCAGCGAACTCCGCAACCCGGCACTCACCGCTCCATCTCCCGGCATTCCTTCCGCCGCAGCAGTTCGTTCAGCCCGAAGCAGCCGAGCAGGGACGCTCCCAGCAAGGTGGCCGTGGCGAAGGCGAAGGCCAGCAGGTCGGGGGTGTCGGAGGTGGCGGTGTCGGTGGGGTCGGTCATGGCTTCGGCTCGCTGACATGCGTGAGCAGGTAGCAACCGCTGATGCCTTCGAGGAAGACCACGGCGCTGTGGCCAGAAAGGACGAACGCCTCCGAGCGAGTCTTGGTGCGAACAGGAATGGGCTCGAAGTCCTTCTTCAGCATCACCTCGGAACCGACGGGGAACTGGCGGTTGAACGCTTCGACGGCTTTATCCGGGGAGCGACGCGAGGCGGCTTTCATTGTCCCCTCTTCAGGCGGTGCCGCCGCTTCTGGGATGCCCGTTGCTGCTTGCGTGCGCCCGTCTTCTTCTTTGACCGGGGCAGCGACGTGGCCCCCCGCTCGACGAATGTAATCGGGTCGCCTTGAAATGCCGACAGTGCAAATGCCGCCGATAGTGATAACAGTGACTTCATACTCCTCCTTGCCCTGCGGGCGGTTTACTTCGTTACTCGTTCAGCCCATCCGGGCTTCTTCTCTCCAGGCTGCTGCCGATGCACCGCCGCGCGGTACGCCACGGCGCAGTCCCAGAGTTCGCGTACAGCGGCGTTCGGTGTCGCCTGGGCGCGGAGCCACCCGAGGCGCTCCATCGCCTTGTCGGCTTCCTCGACGCTGTTGATGCGGGGTTTGCGGCGAGTCATGGTTGGACACCACGCCGCTTGAGTTCGAGGAACTTGAACGGGTCGATGAATGGCTCCGACCGTAGAGCGTGCTGCAAAGCTATCGTGGGCATCGCCGCAACGTCGGCCGGGATGTCGCGCGTGAACATTGCATCGCGTTGATTCCTAAATGTTGCCGCGTCTACGCTCACTTCGCCCCCTGCTTCTTGCTTACCGCCGCCTTGCGGTTTTCCAGCGTGTCGTCCAGGTATGTGATTTCCGCGAGCGGCGCATCCACCGACGAGTTCGTCGTTTCCCACGGTCTCGTCTTGCTGACACGGTTGCCACTCACGCAGAAGCGGTCACCGTCCCAGCCGAATCCGCAACTCCATTGGGCGTACGTTTCGCCAGCGTGGAGGAAAAGCCGACCGCGATGCTGGTCGATTTCACGCACCAAGACCTTCTTTCGTTCATCCAGCGAGCATTGCTCCGTTTCGAGTTGCGCTATCGCCGCGAGCGTTTCGTCGGACACCAGTTCGACGGACTTCGCCGTTGCGACCGCTGCTTTCTGGCAGGCGTTGCAAATGATCGGCTTCTGGCTCATTGCTTGGGCTTCTACCCTCAGTTTCGAGCGATACTCAGCACGGTTTTCAGGTGTTGCAATGCTGTTGAAACCGGTTGAGACTGTTCGCTTGAATCCCCTTCCGCATGAGGCACATCTCGCCTCGTAGCCTTCACGGATGGTGTTCCAGCCGTAGCGGATTGTTTGGGTAACGACTGTCATTTCTTCGCCTCCTGCTTCTTCTTCCGCCACGCCTTCAGCCTGCACACGGGGGAGCAGAACACCTGCCATGCGCGTGTGGGCGTGAACTTCTTTCCGCACTGCGGACAGGTGGTCATGCGGCCTCGGCAGGGACGACGACGGTTTCCCCGGCGGCCGTATTGATTTTGTCCATGTACCGCTTCCTCGACTCTTCGCTGGGGAACGACCCGCCGATGTCACCTTGGTGAAAGTGGTATCGCGTGCTGGGCCCGCCGGATTCCGCAGCCTTTAGGAACGCATCCCCGTCGGCTGTGCGGTGAATGTAAGAGCTGCCGCCGAACGGTCCTTCCAGTTCTCCTGCACCCTTTAGAAATTTCACTTGTAGAGCCTTGTCTTTCATGATGTGCCTCCATGTTTGATATGCGTTTCGACCGTAGCGCAACGCATTTCATCTGTCCAGCACTTTCGTAACGCTTGCGCGAATTACTGAACTGTGACTTCCTCGCCGGGTTTCGAGGTTCATGCGTCTGGGGTGTTCCCAGCCGTGTGGCCTCTTACCCGTGCGAGGTGCAGTCATGCACACCGTTCGAGGTCTGCTGGTCGCTGGAAACGAGAAGCTTTCGAGCCAAGCTCATCACTTCGACCTGCCTGCTGGCCTGACCTGTCCTGGCAAAACCAAGCTGTGTCACGGCCGATGCTACGCGCGGAAAGGCCGGTTCGCCTTCCCGCAAGTTCAGGAGCGCCTTCGCTGGTGCCACGAACAGTCCAAGCGGGACGACTTCGCCGATCGCCTGGTCGACGAACTCTACCGCAAGGGCGTGCTGCTGATGCGCTGGCACTGCTCGGGTGACGTGTACTCCCCCGGGTATGCCCGCAAGATGCTCGACATCATCGAGCGGTCCGAGCACACGAAGTTCTGGGGTTACACCCGGAGCTGGAGCGTGCCGACGATCGCCCCAGTGCTGAAGGACATCGCAGCGCTACCGAACATGCAGCTCTGGCTGTCCGCCGACGCCGAGACGGGTTACCCCGACGAGGTGCCGGAGGGTGCGAGGGTGGCGTGGATGCAGACGGACGTGGAAGAGGACACGAGGGAGGCCGACCTGGTCTTTCTCGACCATCCGCTCCGGAAGCTGACACTGCCGCTCGCCGTGCTCGAAAAGGCTTGCCCCACTGAAACGCCGGAAGGCAAGAAGAAGGGGACGACCTGCGCGACGTGCCGCTACTGCTGGACGGAATGAAGAAAGGCCCGCTGCCGAACCCGAAAGGGCGACGCAACGGGCCTTCTCTTTTGGCAGTCGGCGGGCTGGTTACGCGACGCCGCCGTAGCTGTGGGCGATGCCGCGTTCGTCACGCACCATCTTCGCCACCTCCTCGAACGCCCGCTCGGCCAGGATGCGGTCCTGCACGCGAGTTTCGTACTCGATGGGGCGAATCCACTCCTTGTTGTCCTGATTCCAGCGGAAGCCGTGCTCCTTCAGCTTCGACTTCACCTCGTCCGACGGCTTCTCGTCGAACTTGATGGTGGACAGGTACGGGTTCTGGTGCTCGCGGAGTCGAACACCGGCGACCACATCGGTCATGCCCGCGGCGGAATACCCGGCCCGGCGACCAACTGCGTCCGCATGGCTCTGGCCATCTTGGCGGTGGGGCGCGAACCGGGCAGAGTGGCCGTTCTCGTGGGCGGCTTCCCGCTCGGCCGGTAGGTGCGTGCTGTTCGCCACGTCCTGCACGATGGCTGCGGCCTTTATGGCCGGGTCGAACTCGGCAGGGTTGAAGTCGGCGGCGGTGAGGGTGGGCTGTTCGGTGGCGGGCTGGCCGAGTTCGGCGACCGCTTTTTTCTTGGCTCGTGCCATGGGGCGATTCCTTCTGTTCTGGTTCGGTGTTCGCCCTGACGAGAACGGCGTGGCAAACGCATCCGGGGTAGCGCAGAACGTAACCCAAGTCAATTGCCGAAGTTGAGTTGCGCCCGGACGGCTTGCGGGCGGCGGCCTCGCGTACCTCTTGGACAGCGGGGAGCAGCCCGCAGCACGACGGACTTTCTGGACGGCGGGGAGCACGAACGCGAACAGGTTTTTCGCGAAATCGCGCAACTGCCTTCATTTCAAGCAATTGCGCGACGCGGGCACGCATCCGCTTCTTTCTGCCGGTTCTGGCCTTGCGCTTTTTTGGAGATGCGCTACGCGGCGCGTTGACTTCATGCCTGCCACTTCGCAGATGGGGGTAGCCCAACCGGAGGAGCAACATGCCGAAGCTCGAAAACAAGCCACTCTCGTGGCTCAAGCCTGACCCCAACCAGCCGCGCAAGTCGTTCATCGAGGCCGAATTGCGTCTCCTCGGCGAATCGCTGCGGCGCAAGCAACTGCAGCCGGTGCTGTGCCAGCCGGACGGCACCATCATCGCCGGGGAGCGGCGGTGGCGGGCGGCCACGCTCGTCGGCCTGCCCACGCTGGAAGTGAAGATTGCCGACGAGGTGCTGACCGACTCGCAGAAGCGGGTGTGGCAGCTCGTGGAGAACATGCTCCGCGCCGACCTGACGGGCTACGAGCAGTGGACGGCGTGCGCGGAGCTGATGTGCATGAACGCAGGCTGGCAGATGAAGGACGCGGCCGAGGCGCTGGGCCTCGACCCCAGCACCATCACCCGCATCCTGTCGCCGTCGAAGTGCGTGCAGGAGTGGCAGGACGCGTTGCGCGACGGGAAGGTCGGGATTACCGACTGCTACTCAGCTAGCAAGCTGCCGCAGGAGAAGCAAGCGGGTCTTCTCGCGCTCAAGCTGTCGGGTGCCAGCCGCGACCATCTCGAAGCGGTGGTGAAGAAGGCTCGCAGCACCAGCGCGTCCACGGTCAAGCTGGCCAAGGTTCGCTGCCCGCTGTCCACGGGGACGGTGGTTACGGTGCAGGGCGCGGAGATGGGGCTGGATGAACTCATCGAGGCGCTTCAGTCGACGCTCGAAAGCGCCCGCCGCGCCAACAAAGAGCAAATCGACGTGAAGACGTGGGCGCGTGTGATGGCCGACAAGGCGAAGGTCGCGGTGTGATGGCGGCCGGGAGCAGGACTTGAACCTGCGACCTGCGGGGATGGTGCACCAACCCGCCGCTCTACCAACTGAGCTACCCCACCATCACTACGCCGGGTCATGACTCCCGGCGGCCCTTGCGGGTCTTGAGTGCTCGCCTACGAGCGTAGCGGATAGCTGCGGGCCGGTCTTCCACACTCCGGCACCCTGGTACTCCCTGGAACGCCCTAACCCGGCCTACGTGGCCGCCGCAGCACCCGCACGGTGCCACGGGTGGCGTACGCAGTCAACAACTTTTGGAGGTGCGAGATGATCGGATGGCTTCTTTGGCTTTTTGTCACTTGGGTTTACCCAGCATTGATGTTCCTGTTTCCATTCCAAGGCATGTG
The DNA here is from genome assembly GCF_017939745.1 of Gemmata palustris. Lineage (NCBI taxonomy): Bacteria > Pseudomonadati > Planctomycetota > Planctomycetia > Gemmatales > Gemmataceae > Gemmata > Gemmata palustris. The sequence continues at coordinate 2,296,500 of NZ_JAGKQQ010000001.1, forward strand.
GTGCATCCACAACCTTAAGGGCGAGATTGAAGGCGATAGCGACAGGGCTGAAGACCTTCGCTGTCAGATAGCTGGTCTCAGAGCGCAGTTGGAGGAAATTCGCAATGTTGCATGACACGCTGTTCAACTGGCTTCTGGTCGTCAACGCCGCCGTTGCGGCCCGCGGAATCTGGATTTGCTCGAACTCATTCCGAGCGGAGGCTGAGGCCCGCCAGCTCCAGGCCGAAGCCAACATGCTCTGTGCGCAGATCGAGTCCGAAAAGTGGGAGAAGCTCAAACTAAAGGAGAGCAACCAGTGACGCTTTGCCGCCTCATCCTCATCGCCGGAATCTTCGGCCTCGCCGCCATCGCCGCCGGGTTCGCCGCCCGATACCCGGCAGTCCTCTTCCTCGCCGTCATCCTCGTCGGATACCTCGGCGGGCGAAGGGTCATCCAGCTTACCAGCCACGGCACGGCCCGCTGGGCAAACGCCGCCGACTTGAAGCGCGCCGGGATGCTCGGCGGGCACGGCCTGCCGCTGGGGAAGATCGAAGTCCGCCGTCCGACCTTCTGGGCGGCTCTTAAGGGTCTGTTCGACAAGCGGTTACACGCCCGCGAGGCATGTGTGGCGTTGATGCTCTCGTGCAGGAAGCTTCAGCGGCTCCCACCGCAGAGCGAGATGGTGCGGCTGAACAACGCCGTCCACACGGTGGTGTTCGCCCCGAGTGGAGCTGGGAAGGGTGTGTCGTTGGTCGTCCCGTTCCTGCTGTCCTGCCTCGACTCCTTGGTGGTTATAGATCCGAAGGGGGAGAACGCCAAACTCACTGCCGATGCCCGCCGCCGGATGGGGCAGCGCGTCTTCATCATCGACCCGTTCGGGCTGGTGACGAAGAACCCGGACACGCTCAACCCCATCGCGGGGTTACGCAACGACTCCCCCCAGTCGCTCGACGAGGCCCGCGCCATCGCCAAGGAGATCGTCGTCCGAGGCATGAACGAACCCGACCCGCACTGGAACGACAACGCGGAGTCCCTCACCGCCGGGATGATTGTCGCCGCGCTGTGGACGAAGACGAAGTCGCTTCAAGACGTGCGGACGCTGCTTTCCATCGCGGAGTCTCGGAACGCGGCAATCAAGGAAATGTGCGCCAGCCCCGTGTGGGGTGGGATGATCGCCCGGCTCGGTGCCCAGCTCGCCAACCTCAAGGACAAGGAACTGGCAGGGGTGCTGTCCACCGCCAACCGGCATACGGCGTTCCTCGACACGTTGGCGGTCGCGCAGAGCACCGGAACGAGCAGTTTCGACCCGGCGGATCTGATGAAGGGCAAGGTGACGGTCTATCTGGTGTTGCCGCCGGAGTACCTGAAGAGCCACGCGGCCTTGCTCCGGCTGTGGGTCGGCACCCTAATGCGGGCGTGCGTCAAGAACGGGGCGCAGGAGAAGAACCTTGTCCATTTCGTGCTCGACGAGGCCGCCAGCCTCGGGCAGATGGACTCGCTGGAGGATGCTGTATCGCTGGGTCGCGGGTACGGCGTTCGTTGTCAGTTTTACTATCAAGCGACCGGCCAACTAAAGACCTGCTGGCGGGAGGGTCGCGACCAGACGCTGCTAGCCAACTGCACCCAGGTCTACTTCGCTGTGCGGGACTACGAGACGGCGGAGCAGGTGAGCAACCAGCTCGGGGAGGAGACCATAGTCGTCCGCAGCGGTGGCGAGAACTGGGGCGGCTCCAAGCAGTCGAACAGCCCGGACGCATCGAGCAGCCGGGGGGAGTCCTGGGGGGGAAACGACAACTGGCAGCAGCAGGGGCGCAAGCTGCTGAAGCCGGAGGAGGTGATGACCCTGAGCCCCCGCCTTGCCATCACCTTCGCGCCGTCGGTACGCCCGATCTGCACGGCGCTGACGCGGTACTACGAGCCTGGCGACCGCCAGCCGGGCCGGTGGAAGCGGATGCAGGAGACGGCGGAGGTGTGGACGACGGCGGTGATGATGCTGTCCATCGCGCTGGGGGCGTGGTGGGCGGTGGTGACAAGCCCCCACTGGAGATGACCATGAAGATGAAAGAGACGTACCAGGTAATCGCGGAGGCGATGCCGAGCAAAGCGGAGGTCGGGCAGGAGCTGGGCAACCGCGTCGAGGAGGCCAAGGGCTTTCTCGGCAACGTGATGTCGGAGATCGGTTCGGAACTGGGTCGCCTCGGCGTTCAGGGGCAGGCCGAGGTCGCGCAGGCGCTGTTCAACGGCAACGCCTACGTCCCCTACGGCGAGGGCCAGAAGGGCGTTGAGCAGGAAACCCCGCAGCACGGCCTTCCCCCCGTGGCGCAGGTCGAGAAGCAGCAGGAAGTCGAGATGGAGATGGAGCGGTGAAAAAGTGCCGGGGATATAGCCGCCGTAACCAGTCGGCGGCACCCCCGGCCAAAACAGATGCGGTTCGCAGGAATCGCACGCGACCAGAGCCACGATTCATAACCACCGTTAAGGAGATTCCGATGGATATCGACAAGCTGTTCGTGCTCGGCCTCGCCGGGCTGACCGTCTACATGATGATTTTCCAGACCGACAAGTGGAAGGCCATCAACGAGGAGGGCTGGAAGAACATGAACAAGGCGGGCAAGGCAGCCGAAACCGCCACCAAGTTCGGCATCGGCGTGTTCCGGCTGCTCCGCCGGCGGTAGACACCCACGGCCACGGACGGCCTTTCCCTCAACCACCAACCAAGGAGATTCACCGTGAACGACCCAATCATGCAGCTCGCGCTGCTGGCCTGTGGCGCGATGCTGGTCTGGTACTTCTACATGCTGACCTGCCGGCCGGAGCAGTTCGGCAAGCTCATGGACAAGCACATGGAGTGGAACAAGGCCCGGCACGAGCGGAACAAGGGGGTCGCGCGGGGCGCGGCCAGGGCGGTGCTGTTCGGCATCAAGCTCTGGAAGCGGTAACCACCCGGGCGGGGACGCCCACCCTGCCCCTCGTTCGGAGGCACCGCGATGACGAGACTTGACCACGACTGTGCCTGGGCGACCGCCAAGGCCGTGCTGGACATGGTGGGGCACCTGCTCCGTGAGGAGGAGCAGAAGGAGTTCTTCTCCATGACGGTTGCGGCGGTGGAAGCCTGCCTCATCAAGCGTGATGAACTGATGGCCCGGGAGCGACAGCGGCTGGCGAAGCCGTCGAATAACTAAGGGGGACGCGATGAAGGACTTTAAGAAAGCGCTCGCCGAGCAGCGGGAGGAGGCGCTGGCGGGTGTCGCCGACGGCCTCCGGGCGGGCGGGACGTTCAAGGACGTGATGCGGGATGCCGCCGCATACGGAGTGAAGCCGGAGGCGGTGGCGGCGATCCGAGGGCAGGATGCCGACCTCGAGTTGAGGAAACCGGAGAAAGGGTGGCAGATGACGCCCGAGCGGTGGGCCGAAAAGGTGGCAGACTCCATCGCCGCCCGAGTCGAGTGCGGCTACGAGCAACCCGACGCCGACGGAGAGCGGCGGGTTTTCGACCAGATGACGCCGCAGGGCCAGCTCGCCAACATTGCCCAGGATTCAGCCCACTGGGGAGTGACGTTCGAAGCGTTCGTCGCCGCGGTGACGCGGATGATAGCCCCCGACGCCCTACTCGACGCTGCCCTGCGGGTAGCACACAGCAGCCAGAGGGAACTGGCGGCGGTCGAGATGGCGATGCCGGACGACGGTGGGTACGGCAAGGTGCCGCTGGCCGACCGGGTGAGCGACCTGGCCGCCGAGGCGCGTGCGGAGCGTTCCGCCGTGCGGGATCACGAAAACGAAGGTATCGAGAGGGTACACCATGAACGATGACGACATCTGCCTGCTGTGCAAGAAGCACCACGAGCCGCAGCCCACGGTGGTGCTGTATGCCTCGCCGGAGGATTCCGCGGAGCAGTGGGCGAAGGACACGGCGCTGCTGGTGCGGGCGTTCGCCGACATGCACCGGATGGCGTTCGGCCATGTGAGCCCCGAGGGGCTGGTCGAACTGGCCAGGGGCTGCATGGAGAACGGCAGCACTCCGCCCTACGGCTCGCTCCTCGCCCGCTGCATCACGAAGCTGGAGAGCGCGAATCTCGGCAGCCCGGAATACGACCGGCTGCGGGCGCTGGCGGACGCCAACGGCGAACGGCTGGCGCTGCTGGCCGCGAGCGTCCACGGCGCGCTGACTGGGCTGGGGGAGGTGGGTGCGTGATGAAGTCGTATTTATCCGTCCGGCAGGTGGTGCAACGGCTGAACGGCGCGGTGTCGGTGAAGCTGATTTACCGCCTCGTCGCTCAAGGGAAGCTCCGCTGCAACCGCCGCCTGGGCAAGTTGCTCATCGAAGAAGACAGCCTCGTGGATCTTCTGGAGCCACGCGGGCCGCCGCCACCGCCCGAGGAGCCTCCACCGCCGCGCAGGCCGAGGGGCAGGCCGAAGAAGGAAAAGCTCGAACTGTGGTAGAAGCCTCGGCAGGGATGCCGGGGCTTTTCTATTGAGCCGTGAGTGGCCGCAGGCTCACTTGAACGCATCCGCTTTGCCCGCCTGAAGCTCTTTGAACCGCGGCTCCGCGTACTGCTTGAACGGCTCGGTCAAGTCCTCGTACTTTCCGTGGTCGATGCGCCCCGCGGCTCGCAAGGCGATGCTCGACTCGTGTCCGGCGTCCTCGTTGATGAGGATGCACCCGAACAGGAACGCCGGGCGCTCGAAATCGACGTGGGTCAGAAGGCTGGCCATCGCCTGCTGCTGCTCGCGACGGATCGCCTCCGACATCTGGATGAACCGCTGCGGCCCACCCTGTGGCCCAGCCGACAGGATTGCGTCCTTGTGAGCCAGCACCAGTTGTTCCAGCTTCTCCTGCTGGTAGTCGTTCTCGGCGAACTGGCTCGGGGGCTTCGGCAGGATCTGGTCATTCTCCAGCTTACCCAGCGCTGCCGCGGCTGCCCCACAGCACGTGGTGGGCTTGCTCTGGCCGGGGCGAACGACCTGCCCCACCAGGCCGCTTTGCGTGATGCCGACGTGCGGGCCGTAGAGCAGCATCGCCCCGCCACCGTCCGGTATGTGGTGCGAAAACGCGCCCAGCCCCGTCTTCCCGGCGAACGGGTAACCGTCGAGGCCGCCCTGCACGAACGGCCCCACCATGCCGGTCCTCGGCCACTCCACGCTGTTCAGGTCGTCGCTGCAGATGCTGGTGAGGAACGCAATCTGCTTCTCGCTGATTTTGAGAGCGTGCTTCATGTAGGAGAGGAATGCAGTGATGAACCACGACGACTTCAGGGCGTCGGGGTAGTACCGTCGCACCGGGTCAGACGCGCGGATGTCCATCATGGGGGCTCCTCGTCGGGGTAGTTCACCAAGCCGGGGTTGATTCTAAGTGGGCGGATTCGGTGGGGCAATCGGCTCGATTCTGCTTGCGCGAAGGTTGGGGGCGTGCTACGGCTCGGGACATGCCAGCGTTCATGAACCCCCTCAATTCGGCCCTTTCACCCAGCAGACGCAGAACGCTGGCGCTTTCGCGCGTCTGCTGGGTCAAGGGGCTGGTAGTGAGGTGAAGTGAAGCGTTTCTTGAAACCCGCTTTCGAAATAGCTGTCTGGGTGGCAGTTTGGACGGTTGCCGACGTGATTCATGACGGTCCAGATTTGCTAACGGGCGGGATGGCGAGGGAACTGTTTGTCGCCGGAGCCGCGTTTTCCTTCGGTTACTGGGTAAAACGATGACCACACCCGTCACAGCCCAAGCGTTGAAGCTGGAAGTCGGCAAGGCGTACCGCACTCGGGATGGGCGGAAGGTCACAGCACGGTGGAAGCTGGATGGCCAGTTCGCCATGTTCGAGGACGGCATGGACGAAGGGGCCTTTTGCCGCGAGGACGGGCAGCCGAGTTACAGTGGATTCGCCCGGTGGGGAATCGTCGCCGAATGGGATGTCCCCGACCCCGATGGCTGGATCCAGTGGTCGGGTGGCAAGTGTCCGGTACCGCCGGAGACGGTGGTGGAGTGCCGCGGTCGCAAAGGGCACGTTTGGGAAATAGACGCAGGCTCACTTTACTGGAATCACCCGGGCTATGCGGCCGACATCATCGCCTACCGCGTCGTGAAACCTGCAACGATCGCCGAGCCTGCACCCGCCCCCACTCGCGATTTCTCCGCTCATTTCGGCCCGCTGGCGAACCTGACCTGGCGTGACGCTTTCGTCCTCGACGCGCTACGCCAGCATAGCTGCGCCCTGTCCTGCATCCTCGCGGCGGTGGAGCCGAGGACATGAAAGCCCGGCCCATCCCTTTCTCCGCCCCGATGGTTCGCGCCCTGCTCGACGGCAGGAAAAGCCAGACGCGGCGAGTGGTGAAGCCGCAGCCTGATCAAAGCTTGGATTACGTGCGCATGATGTTCGACTGGAATGGCAAAGCACAGGCGGAGTTTGAAACACCCCCCGGCTACCATACGCCGCTCATGTACCATCCGCTCTGCCCCTACGGCAAACCCGGGGACCTGCTTTGGGTGAAAGAAGCCTGGCGGGCAAAGCACTGGTGGGATGACCATCCCCCGCGTGAGATCACTGACCAAAGCCCAATTGACTACAAGCCCTACGAAGACGGCGGTGAGTGGGGGAGAGCACGACACGCCCGCTTCATGCTTCGAAGAATGTCTCGCATGACGCTGGAGATCACCACCGTGCGCGTTGAGCGACTGGAGGACATCAGCGAGGCGGATGCGAAGGCCGAAGGCTTTTCGCCCGGTTGGATGGGCGATGCACTGCCGGAGACTCCTATCGGCGGCGGTTTCACCATCTCATCGCCCGGCACCTACGCCAGCTCAGCGGGCCATTTTCAAGCGTATTGGTGCGAACTGCATGGCTACGACGCATGGGAAGCCAGCCCGTGGGTCTGGGTGCTGGAGTTCAAGGTCCACCAGCAGAACGTGGACGAGTTGCTGAAAGCGAGGGCCGCATGACTTGGGCGAACCGCACCAGCCCGCAGCGTTTCCTGGGTCATCCCTGCTCAAAGGGCCGAAGCTTTTCGCGGACTTCAAGGTAGCTCACGAAGCTCATTTCGGAATGAGCAACCAAGTGCTCGATGACCGGGCGGATGTACCCGTCCAATTCCAGGAAGAGCTGCTTACGTGCCTCTTGGGACGGAAGAAGCTGCTCGATCCGACTTCCCATGTGCACGACCCTGGTGCGGTAGCCGACGATTTGCCCGCTCCCTGGCTCCTTCATCCCGGTCAATTCGTGGAACCGCGTGAGCATCCGCTGATACTCCGCGGCATCGCGTGCAACGTAGCGGGCAATGACCTTGCTCACCTTCTCGAAGCGCTGGTACTCGTCGGGCGAGGCCAAGAACTCGAGGAGGCTGAGTGCCTGCATGAACCGGGCGGTCTGGTTGTCCGACTCGAGTAGGGATGCGTACAGGGAGAGGGCGTGGCTCGCGACCCGGCCAGTCTCCCCGTTCCGAGGGAAAGCCCCCCACTCCAGATGATCCAGCGGCAACCCCAATCCGCGGGTCAGGTAATGGGTGAAGGCAGCACCTCCTACGATCCTCGAATCCTTCATTTGGCCGTTGTAAAGCAACGCGCCTGCCATCATGTGGTTGCTCGCGACCTGACCAGCGTGGGCTGGGAGGTCGTCAATCGGCTCTAGGCGACAGGACCGGAACCGCACACAGTTCAGGCTGAGCAGATCGACCTCTTCCGACAGCCTTCGGATGAAGGCCAGGTGCGTCCTGTGCCCGGCGGACCGGAAAGCCCCCCAATCGAACCGGCAAGGTAACACCACGACAGGGTGCCGATCGAGGGTGTCCTGGGTGATGCCGGACGCGGCCGACGAATGCTCCGCGAGGGACGCGGTATCAGACCGGTTCGGGATGACGTTCAGTTGGTCCAAATCCACCTCGCCGGGCGCATAGAAGGCGACTCCTCCGGGAAAGGCGACCGGAGACTCGACGTGCAGCCGGGCCACGGGCAAGACCGCGAGGTGGGCCCCGGCGTCGAGGAACGGTTGGTAGACGTGCAGGAGGTCTTCGTCCATTATCGAGTCATTGATCGTCTCGTCGGACCAGTCGTACCGCACATCTTCTAGCCGGATATCCTCGCCTTGACTGGACATGATCTGCCCCACAGGCAACGCTGTTTAGAAAGTAACATCTTGACATTTGAGGTGACACTGCGGAAGTACGCGCGGTTCGGGCGTTTACCCACTCGCCGGTGCCGCCCACGGCATCGCCAGCGGGTTGCTCGACGCGAACGCCATGTACCGCTCGTGCAGGCGGTCGATGTCCGGATGGCCGTACCGCTTCTCGAGCATCTTCACCGAGGTGCCGAAGAGCTGCGACGCGACGTAGATGTCACCGCCCGCGTCGAGCCACTTGCTGATGGCCGAGTGCCTGAAGTTGTACGTCTTCATCTGCTTCGGGTCGATGCCGTGCTGGTCGAGCATCGCCACCACTTTCGGCCGCTTCAGGAGAAAGTGCCGCCACTTCTGCGTGACGTTCTGCGGCGACCACGGTTCGCCCCGCAGCGTGCGGAAGATCGGCCCCTCCGGGTGCTTGGCGATGCACTCTTCGACGTAGGCCTGCGCTTCCGGTGTCAGGAAGATGATGCGGTCACGCTGGCTCTTCTTCGCATTCTTCCAGATGTAGCCCCGCTGGGCGTTCCAGCGGTACACCAGCCGCCCCCCGACGTAGTTGAACGCCTCGGCGTGACGAAGCTCGCCCGGCCGCGCCCCGGTCAGCCTGAGCAGCCACAGGTACTTCCCGAACGGCTCGCAGAAGCCGGTCTTCTTCAGGTGGATGGCGGGCGTGTCGGTGCGTGCCTTCCGGTGGTAGGTGCCCTTCTCGAAGCACTCTCCGATGAGCAGGTCCATCAGCTCCTCGCTCATCCGGGCGTCGCGGCCCCGCAGGATGGGTTGCGGTCGCTCCACCCGCCCGGCCAGCGGGTTCGTCAGGATGAAGCCCTTCTTCACCGCCCACGACACCGCGGCGAGGACGAGCGTCACCGCGTGCGCCTTGCTCGTCGGGTTCCACTGCGTCTGCCGTTCCACCCACTGGTCGAAATCGTAGGGCTTCAGTTCGTTCACCCGTTTCGCGCCGAACTCGGTGGCGAACCCGCGGGCCATTACCTCGAACACGCCGGGCACCCCGCTCTTTCTGGTGGAGCGGAGGTGGGCCCGGTACTGGTTTAGCAGGGCGGAAACCAGATAATCATCTGTGCCTTTCCCGGCGTCCTTCGCCACCAGCTTGCGGAACTTGTCGAGCGCTTCGAGGTAGGTCGGGCCGCTCGGCGCGTCTTCCGGGCCGCGGGCGAGGAAGTGCTGGGTGGGGCCGATCCAGCAGCCGTAGGCCTTCTTCGACGCCCAGTAGCGCACGGACGGTTTCGGGCCGGGCATGGCTGTGGTATCCTGGCGGGTTGAAGACGAGGGTGACGGATGCGGGCAAGATGGCCGTCTTGCTGTACGCCATTATACCGGAAAAGCACGAACTCGTGACGTAACTCGTGACAACACCGGACGCAAAATGATGCCGGGTAAGGAGTTAAAGATAATATGAACTACATCGACCCGCACATCCATATGATTTCGCGGACCACGGACGACTACCAGCGGATGGCGTACTCGCAGTGCGCGGCCATTTCGGAGCCCGCGTTCTGGGCCGGGTTCGACCGCGGGACCGCGCAGGGGTTCCACGACTACTTCCGGCACCTCACCGAGTTCGAGCCGAAGCGCGCGGCGCAATTCGGCATCAAGCACTACTCCTGGTTGTGCATCAACGCCAAGGAAGCCGAGAACGTGTCGCTGTCACGCGAAGTGATTTCCATGATTCCCGAATTCCTGGGCCGGCCCGGGGTGCTCGGGATCGGTGAAATCGGCCTCAACAAGAACACCGCGAACGAGGCCACCATCTTCCAGGAGCACCTCGATCTCGCCGCGAAGACCGACGAACTGATTCTGATCCACACGCCGCACCTTGAGGACAAGTACAAGGGCACGCGGATGATCGTGGACATGCTCAAGAACGACCCGCGCGTCAAGCCGCACCGCGTGTGCATCGACCACGTCGAAGAGCACACCGTAAAACTCGCACTCGATAACGGCTTCTGGTGCGGGATGACACTGTACCCGGTCACCAAATGCACCCCGGCGCGGGCGTGCGATATCATCGAAATGGTCGGCACCGACCGCATCATGGCGAACTCGGCCGGCGATTGGGGCAAATCGGACCCGCTCGCGGTGCCGGAACTCATTCAAGAAATGAAGCGCCGCGGGCACAAGGAATCGGAGATCAAGAAAGTGGTGTACGACAACCCGCTGAGTTTCTGGCGGCAGGCGAACAACTGGAAAGAGTGGCCGCCCGAACCCAGCGCCAATGGCGTCGCGACCCCCGCGACCGCAAAGGCAGGGTACTAGTCGGTAGCCACTTCGCGGGGATCTTGTTTAGCCCCGCGGAGACGCCACGGAGTGGCGGACCACTTTCTTACGAGAACACGACATGGCTCGTCGCAAACTGGACCTCGCCGATACGATCCGCACCGCGCTCGCGAAGCCGGAAGCCTCCAGCTTGTCCGAGGCACTCGAGCCCTGGGACGACGAGGAACTGACCCTCGCGGACGCCGAGGGGTTGGTCACCGCGCTCGCGGAAATTACTGATGTGAAGCCGCTCATCGATGCGAAGATCCACGGTGAAACCGGCACACCGCTCCAGACGCTCGCGGTGCTGTTCCAGAACGAGTCGTCCGACGACGCCACCCGCCTGCTCCGCGACCGCGGGATAACGGAACTGATTCGCCTCTTCGATGCGGCGATCGTCGTGCCGGAGTGCCCGTCCGACCCGCTCCTGACGATCTGCAAGATGTTCGCGGTGTACGTCTCGAAGCCCGGACTGGAGCGCATCGTCGCGGCCGTGCGCCGGTTCCCCGACGAGTACATGTGGGAGATCGTGTTCGGCGTGTTCGCAGACGAGGGGCACCCGCTCGGAGCGGAACTCATCGACCGGCTGCGCGACCCGCTCCCGACCGACTTCGCCGCGGTCGCGTACCTCGATCTGGTGAACGCCGCGGCGCGCGAGAAGCGGCTCGATGCGCACCCGTTCGACACCGAAGAGGGCCACAAGCGCCTGGAAGCGTGGCTCGCGGACTCGAACTCCGAACACTTTAGTTACGCGCACAGCGCGGCCGCCGCGCTTCCGTTCATCGAATCGAAGGCGCGGAACTCGCTCGCGTCGCTGGCAATGGACCACGCGGACACCGGCGTGCAGATGGAAGCGGCCTGGGCGTCCGCGTACCGCGGGGGCACCGCGGGCCTCACGGTTCTGGCGCGCATGTGCGAAGACCCGCAGCACAGCATCATGGCGCAGCAGTACCTGGAAGAACTCGATCAGGCCGACCGCATCCCGGCCGCGGCCCGGGAGCCGGACTTCAACGCGCTCGCGCAGATGTGCCAGTGGCTCCGGCACCCGAACGAGTTCGGCGAACCGCCCACCGACGTCACACTGTACGACACGCGCGAACTCGACTGGCCGCCGACCAACGACCGGCGCCGCGTGTGGCTGTTCAAGTACACCTACGCGGGCCGCAACGAAGATGGCACCGACGAGGTCGGTCTGGGTATGGTCGGCTCCATCACCTTCGCGCTGTTCGGCGAAACGAACGCGGCCATGAGCCCCGAGGACGCTTACGCGATCCACTGCTGCTGGGAACTGGACGTGAACGACGACCCGCGCGCGCCGAAGAAGCGGTCCGTGAAGGCGGGACGCAAACTGCTCGGAATCTGATGCACGGGAGCCGCCCATGACGCTCGACGAATTCTGGGACCACATCCAGAAGAGCAAGCGCAAAGACCCGGACGCCCACGCGGAGCGATTGGAACAGCGGCTCACAAAGTTACCACCGGACGAGATCCTCGACTTCAATCACTGGTGGGAACTGATGATGGGCGAGGCCTACAACTGGAACCTAACGTAGACATATCCACTCGACATCGGTAGCATGCGCTCCGTTCCACACCACGGAGCGCATGCCGTGAGCGACACATCCCCAAAGCGGGTCGCGTACTCGTACCTCCGTTACTCCTCTCCCACACAGGGTGACGGCGATTCCGTGCGCCGGCAGACGACCAAAGCCCGCGAGTGGTGTGAGCGGACCGGTACCGTGCTCGACGGCGCCACTTACTGTGATACCGGGGTGAGCGCATTCAAGGGCGAGAACCGCGAGTCGGGCGTGCTCGCCGCATTCCTTCGCGATGTCGAGGCCGAGCGCATCCCCCGCGGGTCGGTCCTTCTGATCGAGAACATGGACCGCCTCTCGCGCGAGCCCCCGGTGCGAGCCGTCCACCTGTTGTCCGGCATCTTGCTCGCGGGCATCTCCGTGGTCACGCTCGTGCCCGAAGAACAGGAGCTGAACGAGAAGTCCGACCTATTCTCCCTGTTCCGCGGACAGATGAGCCAGGCCCGCGGGCACGACGAGAGCAAGACGAAGAGCGAGCGTGTGACGGAAGCGTGGGACCAGCGCAAGCTACAGGCCCGGAAGGGCAACGGGATCTTGACACGCCGGCTGCCCGGTTGGCTTGAGGAGCGGGATGGCAAGGTCGTTGGCATCCCGGACCGTGTGCAAGTGGTCCGCAAGATCTTCGACCTGGCCAGCAAAGGGCGCGGCCTCTCGCTCATCGTGCGCGCCCTGGAGGAGGACCAGGTCACCCCGTGGGGCGGCGCGGTCATGTGGCGCCGCTCGTACATCTCCAAGATCTTGAACGCACGCACCGTCCTGGGCGAGTGCCAGTTTTACAAAGGCGACGAGCCGGACGGCGAACCGATCGCGGGATACTTCCCCAAAGTGATCGACGAGCCCCTGTTCTCGCGAGTCCAGGGCGCACTCGCGGCCCGTAAGAAATCGCCAGGGCGGGTTGGCAAGAAGGTGGCGAACCTGTTCACGGGGCTGCTGTGGGATGCCCACTCGCGGGGCAAGATGCTCATCTCCTGGCGCGACTGGGGGCGCGGCCAGAAGCGGCACCGGTTCCGCGTGCTGATCCCGGCCAAGGTGCTCGAACGCGGCGTGCCCGGGAGCCACGGGTTCCGCAACGATATCTTCGAGGAAGCCGTCCTCACCCGGCTGAAGGAGATCGACCCGAAGGACGTGACGGGCGAGGAGCCGCAGAGCGAGTCCGCTGCGCTCGCGGAAGAACTGGCGGGCCTCGACGCGCGCATGAAGGCCATCGAAGCGGAGCTCGCCGGCGACGGGACCGACGTGCCCGCACTCGTCCGCGTACTCCGGGCGATCGACTCGAAGCGCCAGGACGCACTCAAGCGGCTCACCGCAGCCCGGCGCGCGGACGAGAACCCGCTCTCCGGCGTGTGGTCCGAAGCGCGCACGCTCCTCGACGCGGCACAGGACGAGCCGGGGCGGCTCCGGCTCCGCTCGCTCCTCCAGGCCGCCGTTTCGGAGGTGTGGGTGCTCGTGGTCCGAACCGCCAAGCGGGTGTACTGTGTTGCGCAGATCCACTTCCGGAGCGGCATCCACCGGGACGTGCTCATCAACTACCGGCCGGCCACCCGCGTGAGAGCCATGAGTTGGTCCGCGGTCTCCGGAGCATGGCCGACCGAGGCGGGCGAGATCGACCTTCGCAAATCCGAAGACGTGCGGGCTATTGAGAAGATGCTCGAGGCGCTGGACGTGACCCAGCTCGGCGGGTGATGGGATAGTTGATCTGGACGCACAGCGAGTTCTGTCCGAAGATCGGCGCCCTACCCAGAGGGCTACGAAATGAATCTCGGCAATGCCCCCGCCTTACTATCAGAGACACTTCTGACGTTCGCCGAGGCCGTCGCCGCCGTGCCGGCCGTGGCCGGGAAGCAACCGGCGCTACCGACGGTGTACGTCTGGGCCGACAAGGGCGTTCGGGTCGGCAAGTCGCGGGTGAAACTCGAGTGCGCGAAGATCGGCGGGAAGCGCGTCACGAGTCGCGAGGCCCTCGCCCGGTTCTTCGAGGCCCTGACGGGTCAGTCGCAGTTCCAGCTGGAACAGACCCCTGCGGCGAGGAAGCGGGAGACGGAGCGGAAGCGCGAGGCCCTGCACCGGAAGTGGGCCAAGGTCTGACACCCATTGCGGGGTGGAGAAGTTGGCCATCTCGCAACCACTCAACACAGGGCTATTCGGTTTCGGGCTTTGCCCCGCGAAGCTCATCAAGACTAACACCGACCGCATCAGCCAATTTCCACGCGACATCTACTGCGGGCTTCACCTTGTCCGTCTCGTATCGGTTGAGATTTACACGGTGAATTCCCGCAGCCTCCGCAAGCTCGTGCTGAGAGAGGCCTGCCAATTCTCTCGCGCAACGGAGTCGAGCGCCAAAAGAGCTGCCGGTTAATCTGCTCTTCGCCACGGTCAGCACGCTCATCGTCACCACCCGGAAAAAGTGCGCAAGGAGACTTGCATTGTGTAACTGATCAGTTACACTCTTCTTCGGCGGTTGGGTAGGTCACTCTTCCGCTAAAACCGGAAACCGGTGGGAGTCAGTCGCCAAACATCTCCCCACCGGTTCCGGTAAACAAAATCCCCTTCTGAGGAGACTTCGCACATGAAGTCTAATCTTTCCGTGCGCCGCGTCAATCACAGGGCACACGAACCAGTCACGTTCCTTGCCCCGATCGGTTCCTTCCTTCGCGTACCGGTCGCGTCGCAGCCTTGCGATTTAGCGGAGGTGTGTCCGAACTGTGGGGCCGGGCGACTGTTTCTCGACGTGAACAAGGACGGCACGATCGAGATCGTGTGCGACCTTTGCACGCTGTTCGCTCCGACGCCCAGGAGCTTTTCCGCAACCGGTTCTGTGGCGGTGAACGCGGATCTACCTTGGGCGGTCAGGTGTCTCCGCCCGTCCGAGCGGACCGTGTACCGCGTCATTCGCGATCTACCGGGCTCACTACCCCAGGGCATCGTGCGGGAACTCGATCGCCGGACCAACGACTTCGCGAGCCGAGACACCGTCAATCACGCGATTCAGCGACTGAAAATCGCGGGTCACATCCGCCGCGAGTCGAATGGGTGGGTCGTGTGCGAGTCTACGGGCGCGACCAGTGCGCCGACTCCCAACCTGTACCGCGACGGGAACCCGAGATAGCATCGTTCCGAACACCGGGCGACGGGAGTAGCTACCCGTCGAAGGCCGGGCGTGAAAGCAGCGGACTCGCACCCGCTCGCCGATCGCCCGGCTGCCCGGTGACCCCTCCTCGTGCGAGGTCAAAATGCCAAACACACCCAGCGCAGACGCATGGGTTCGGGACCGCGGGCACGACGTCGTTAACCCGTTCGCGCTGCTCAGTAAGTTTCTCGACTCTATGCTCCAGGAGTTGGATCCCGAACCCGGCCGGCCCGTTTCCCGCAAGAAACAGGTGGGCTTGTGTGTTGATTGGGCAACTGCCGTTGATGCCGCTCGACAGTTCGCCCCTTGTTGCGGTCTCCCACTCGAAGACGTGTACCGGCGGATCGAGCGAGCGAACACCGCTTTCGCTCGCGCTGAGGTCGCGCTGCTCAACCCGGGGGAACTGTCACCTGGCGAGCGACAGGAAGTTATCCGTACCCTTTGTCTCACATCCGAGGCGGATGAATTGCTCCCTTTGGCGGACTACACGGCCGTGACTTGGGCGTCTTGCCTGCAACGCGTTGGCGACGGGGATGAGGGCGCAGCGAGAGGTGGCGCGGCCATCACTTATCACAGCCCGCACTCGACCGCTCACACGTTGGTTGCTGTCGCCTCCACCGAATGCGAGTTCGCTCCTCTCAATCGCGCCAGTGCGGAACTCGCCAACTTTTCGAGGGTGATCGACCGATTCTCTCGGGTCTATCGGGGGCGCGACATCGTGTACCCCCACTCACGCTACCTGACGGACGAACTGAAAAACCGTCTGGATGCCGCCCGGGCCGAATTGCTACGCGCGGACGACCGATCGTCCTTATGGGGCCGACTCATGGATCGAGTTGAACGGTACGATCAGCACGTTTGCGAGCTCGTCCTCGCTAGGCCCGATCGCGTCTCACAGGCATTAGAGACGGTTGCACTTGAACTTCGCACTGGTGGTCAAGAACTCGTCCCACTTGAGGCAAAGGTCGACGCAGCGCCAGAGACATCGGCCTCAGTTCGACTCCCCAGATTGATCGAAGTGATCAACAAGGTCGGTTTGAAGGGGCACGAATTAGATCTTGCGATGCTCGTGGCCAAAGGGGGCGAAGTGCGTTTCGCAGATGTGAAGCTCAAGCTCGGTGATGTACACGTCGAGAGCATGTACAAACGGATCCACAAGAAGATCAAGAGGCTCGGCTGGAAGATGTACCGCCTCAACAACCACATCACCGCGGGTCCGATCGGTTGATGGTGCGAAACTGGTGCACATTTTTCTGAGAAATGCACCAGATCCGCCCCAGAAATGCACCATCGCGATGTGATTTGATCACTCCCGTACCCCACGGGAGTTCCACATGGCGCGCCGACCCTTCGACCCGTTCGTTCACATCCCCTCGCCGGAAGCGGTGCGAGAGAAACTCGAAGAGACCCGCGAGCTCGTTCGGCGCTTGCGGGTGCTGCTGACCGTTTCCGTCCGCGTCCACGAGCAGCCGCAACAACCGCCGAAGCAGAAGGCGGTGCCGCATGCCCGCTGAGCGCGCAACAGCGCGGCCGACCCGCCGCACCAAGAAGAAGCTCGTCACCAAACCGCCGGCCGCGGGCCTGGCCGCCGCACTCCGTTCCGCGGCCGATCGGCCGGGTTGTGACCCGCGTGTGCGTGAGTGGCTGAAGAAGCTGCTCGCCGGCGACACCGCCCGTGCCGGGGTCGTCAGCAACGAGAAACCGAAGAACACACCACGAACTGAAGAGGCGCCCTAATGAGCCGGAGCGCCCAGAAATCGGGTGCCAGTGAGTGCCGGGAGCGGGCCGCCGATCGGGTCGTGAAGCTCCTCTCCGCGCGCGGACCGATCAAGCAGCGGGGCTCCGGGTGGAAGTGCCTGTGCCCGGCCCACGCCGACGGCGACCCGTCCCTCGACGTCGACATCGGCGACGGTGGCCGTGTGCTGCTCCGGTGCCGCTCGGCCGGGTGCTCGGCGGCGCAGGTTTGTGCCGCCCTCGGGATCACGCTGGCGGACCTGTTCGACGATTCGTCACCCGCGAAGGCCTCGTTCGATGACCGCGTGCTCGCCGCTTACGACTATAAGGACGAAGCCGGCAAGGTGCTGTTCCAGGCAGTGCGGTTGTGGGCGCCTGCACCGAAGAACAAGGACTTCCGCCAGCGGCGCCCGACCGGCGGTAACAAGTGGGCCTGGGACCTCGACGGGGTGCGCCGCGTCCTCTACCGGCTGCCCGGCCTGGTCGCCGCGGACAAGGGCGCATGGGTGTTCGTCGTGGAGGGCGAGAAGGATGCCGACGCGCTCACCGCGCTGGGCCTGGTCGCCACGACGAACCCGATGGGCGCCGGGAAATGGAAACCGGAGCACGCCGAGCAACTCCGCAGCCGACGGGTGGTCGTGATCCCGGACAACGACGCTCCCGGACGCGCGCACGCCGAGGACGTGCGGAAGTCGCTCCGGGGCAGCGCGCGGCAAGTCGTCGTTCTTGAGCTGCCCGGCCTGCCCGAGAAGGGCGACGTTTCCGACTGGTTGGCGAGCGGCGGGACCGCACTGCGGCTCCTGCAAATGGTCGAGGACCGGTCCCGACCGGACCCGAGCGCGAAGAGCGATCGCCAAGAGGCGGTGCCCGCGGGCGAAATGGTGGTCGAGTCGCTCGCCGGTCTGCGGCCGAAGCCGATGCGGTGGTTGGTCCGGGACCGGATCCCGGCCGGGATGATGGGGCTCCTGGCCGGCGAAGGCGGGCACGGCAAGAGCATGACCACGTTGGAACTCGCCGCAGCCGTCACAACGGGCCGGTGCGCGTTCGGGCTGGTGTACCCGGACCCGGTCAAGGGTAGCGCGCTTCTCATCTCGTGCGAGGACGATTGGGAGCGCACCATCGCCCCGCGGCTCCTCACGCTCGGGGCCGACATGGGCCGCGTTTTGCGGGTGAAGGGCGTCCGCATGAAACCCGACGGCGAGACGCTCGACTTCCACATGGGGCACTTCCGGGAGCTCGAGAAGCTGATCACGTCCGCGCCCGAGATCCGGTTCATCACGATCGACCCGGCCGGGGCGTACATCGCGCGGTCCGGGGTGAACGAGAACAAGGACGCCGACCTGCGCGCGGTCCTCGGCCCGCTGTCCGAGGTGTGCAACCGGACCGGCGCGACGACACTCCTGGTGAAGCACCTGAACAAGACCGCGAACGTGTCGGCGGTCCAGCGCGTGAGCGGGTCAACGGGGTACGTGAACGCGGTCCGGTTCGCGTACATGATCGCACCCGACACCGACGACGAGCAGAAGAAGCTCATGCTCCCCATCAAGGCGAACGTGCTCCCGTCGGGCGGGGGCGGTCTGGCGTACCGCATGGAGCCCTTGACCGAGGGCGAGGCCCGTGCCTTGCTGCTCACGGCCTGGCCGGACATGGACGCCGAGGAGGTGGCCGAGCTCTCGAAGCAAATGTTCCGTCAGAAGTGGGAAGGCGTCGTCACGGTCGACCCGAACTCTCTCGGCGGTCGGGCCAAGACCAAAAAGGAAGACGTCGAAGGGTGCATGAACCACATCGTCAGGCTCCTCGGCGCGTTCTCGTGGCCGGACGAGGAAGTCGAGAAGGCGGTCCGGAAGGCGGGGCACTCGTTCGAGGTGTACAAGACGGCCAAGGCGAGACTCCGCGTACCCGACAAGACGGACCCTAACCGCTTATCCAGTAAGCCGTTCGAGAAGAGCGGCCCGTGGTGGATGTGGATCGGGCCGCAAGGCGCACCGCTCCCCATGCGTCCCGCGTCCCAGTCCTGCGACTCCTCCCAGTCTTGCGAGTCCTCCCACTCCTGCCAGTCTTCACCCCCCTCTCAAGAGAAGGAAGAAGAAGGTAAGAGTCCCAAGACTGGCAGGACTAGACAGGACTGGCAGGACTGGCAGGAGGGGAACGCAGAGCCACAGTCTCGGGTCGCGGCGTGCTCCGAGTGGCTCATGCAGCGGCTCGTGACTGGTCCGGTCCGCGTGGAACCGATCGCAGCCGAAGCCGCCCGTGCCGGGTTCGATCGCGAGTTACTCGAGGCCGTCCGGCCCGAATGCGGTGCGGAAGAGATCTGCGACGCCGCAGGTGAACGGAGCTGGCGAATCATCCGGTAGGCAGCTCCACATGACCTCTCAACCAACCCAAGAGGACTTGACCGATGGTACGGACTCGGAAACCGACAATGGCCGAGACGATCGACCGCCTGGCCCGGCAGGTCACTGGCCCCAACCCGTCATTGATCGCCACACCGCTCGTGCAACTACCGCCAGGTATCGAAACACTCAGCGCACTGATGGCGTTCGACAAGGAGCAGTGCGCACGGTACGGCCAGTTCCGGCGACCGTTGTGTAATGCGGATTTTGAAACGCCGCAGTTCGGGCAGCAGTTCGGGATGAGCCCGGGAGCCGTCGGTATCGTGACCGTCACCCCGGTCGCTCCGGGTGTGCGATCTCGGGTCGTCACCGAGCACCGCCGGGCCAGATGACGCACTCTCCCGGCCGGGAGCACGATCTCGGGATCAGAATGCAGACCGCTTGCCGTTCGCGTAGGGATTGAAAGGCTCGTCCGGGAAGTCATCTTTTCTCGGCGGCTTCGGTGACCCCATCGCCCCGATCAGGAGCTTGAAGACGAACGCGACCGGCAGGGATAGGAGGCATCCGAGAAAGACTGCACTGGGGATGCAAGTAAAGAAGCCAATGATGCCCAGGATCGGGCGGCCCTTGCTGAACCCGCTGAGCAGCGGCCAGAGGCCACAGACGGCACCGGCGGTCAACGCGCCGAACATCTGGGCATTCTTATAGTCTCGGCTGTTAACATCGATTCCGGCAGCGAACAGCGTTACGGCAGCGAACAGCATTGCGGAACTCCCGACCCAGTAATGCGGACCTTTTTTCACAAGAACTCTAGGTCACACTTTGCGGGCTCGCCGGAGACGTACTGCATTCTGACTCACGGCGGCACGGAGAACGGGACGTAACTAACTCTGAACAAACAGCATCACTCGCGATGCTATCAGCTGATCCTAAACAAATTAGGCTCACCTAACAAAATCCTGACCCCTCGACATTCTGAAAACGGCATGAATGTCACGGGTCCTTCCCCGAGCAGGGCCGAAAAGCACCCCACAGGGAACAGGCTTGAATAAAGATACAGTTTGTTGTCATAATATAAAACATACGAACATTGATACTTTGAGACACAGATACATAGAAACACCCTGATGCCACCGAAGCCTACGAAACTCAGCGAAACCGAGCGCGACATCCTCATCGCGTGTCGTGCCCTGGAGCGGGACATCGAGAAGATTCCGGACCCGCCCAAAGAGGATTTTTGGGGCCGGGAAGACCTGCGCGAGGAACGTGAGTTCGGGCCACGGTATGCGCCTTCGAGGTGGTTTAACGGCGGTATCCCGCTCTCAAATCGCAGGCGGGTAAGATTCCTTCGAGCGGTGCATCGCCTGTGCGCAGCCGGGCTCCTGGTCGGCACCCACGGCGAAGGTGGCCGGCTCTCGCATTTAAAGCTCACGCCGGAAGGGATGGCGGCTTTGGGGTCGAGAGCGAAGAAGACGTGACCGCGATCAATTTAGGCTCGCGACTAAATTGGTCGGAGTGCCGCGCTTCGGTACCCCCTCCCCAACGGGAAGTCCCGGGTTCACGCTGTCGCTCTGACCATTGCTCCTTCGTGGTATCACGAAAGAGTGGGCGTCTGAGTGTTACGCGCGACGCCTGGAAAATGGTGGAGACACTCTGACCGGGATTATTTGTTGGCGTCAACACCTCGATCGCGGGCGGGGTCGAAGAAGAAGTAGTCGCGGCTGTGCCCGTCGAGTAACGTGGGTGACTCAATGTGATGCGAGTGATCACCCGCCATGAACGACGAAACTGCTTTCCTCGACGCGATCGAGGCTCAGCCACAAGATCCCACTGCCCGGTTGGTGTACGCGGACTGGCTCGACGAGCACGATCGGCCCCTCGACGGCGCCCTTGAGCGCGTGCTGGCCGAGCCCGAGCGGGACGATCTCCGGCTCGTGTATGCCTCGGTGTGTGAGCAATTGGGCGATAGTGCGCGTGCCGAGTTCGTGCGGGCACAGTGCCAACTGGAAGGGCACCCGCAGTGTGGTGAGGAGCGCGATTGCGCGAACGCCAACAGCGACAAACCGAAACACCTTCAGAGGTGGTGCTCGCATTGCGCCCCTGTAGCCGACTTACGCGCCAAGGAGTTCGACTCCTTTCGCGCGAAAAACTGCTGCTGGGAATGGACCTCAGTCGGTGAAGCTGGGCACTCTTGGGCTTACAACTTGCGGGAACGATTCGTCACCCTCTTCAGCACCTCGGCCACATCGGTTACGTGTTTCTTCTCCCGCGGCTTCGTTGAGACCATTACCTGCTCCGCCGCGTCTTGGCTCCTCCGCGAGGAGGTCATACGTGCGACGCATCCGGTGCGCGCGGTGAATCTGACGAGTGGCCTCGATTGGTATGCGGAGGCGGGCGAAGGAATCGTGCTGCAAACCGGGCAAAGGCCAATAGTGGCCCGCACGTGCCGGCGCGCGACCAGGAGCGGCGGGTGGAGCCGGGAATCTGTCGCGGTCGAGCGCCTCCTGGAAACCGAGTGGCCCTGCATCAAGTTCGAGTTTCAATCGCCTCGCTGACCAAGCAGCCCTCGGCCCGCCAACCTGTTTCTCGCACGACTCGTGAGCTAAACTACCCTCGTTGCTTCACCTGAACCCGTGCCCACTCCAGCCGCGCACGCGACGTGCAGCGGCCCCGTGCGCCGTTCGCGAAAGGCCCCCCGTCTTGAGCACGCCCAAGAAGCCGCGGGTCCAGGGGAAAGGGGCGTACTGCGCCGAGTGCCGGGGGCACCGCCTGCACGCCGTGTGCTGCACGCGGTCCCCGAGCGGGGTCGTCACGAGAAACATGACGTGCGGCGGGTGCGAGACGGTCACGAGGATCGGGCTGTGCTGCCCGAAGTGCGGGGACTGCCGGCTCCGCGTGGACTGGACACGGCACCGGGCCGGCTCGACCGTCCGCCGCAAGTCGTGCCTCAACTGCGGGCACCGGATGCGCACCCGCGAGACCTTCGAGGCCGGGAACGGGTGACCTGCGTTACAGCAGCTGTACGCATTCCGCTGAATCACTTCCGCGACAGTTCTCCCGCCCTTACTTGCCGGGCGAGTGCGAGATAACCTCGAACCGAGTAACACACTCGCCGAGGCACATCGATGTCCACCGTTCTCGACCGCCTTGACCGCGACCTCGCGGATGTTCGCCACACCGCCGAGAGAGACTACCGCGCACTCGTCCAGTCGGTCGCCAACGAAAGCGACGTCGAGACCCGCGCCATCGTGACCGTGGTGGAAGCGTCCGGCCGGACGCTCGCTGATCTCCGGACCGACGTGGGATTGATCCAGGCTCGTCGCGCGGCCGCCCGGGCGATCGCCGCTCAACCGGCCGCCGAGAAGGCCTTGGCGACCGCAAGCGCCAAGCTGGAGGATCTGCAGGCCACTTACGAGGCTCGGCTTCTGGCGGAGAAGGCGAAGCACGAGAGCACGATCGCGAAACTGAACACCGCGCACGCGGCCGCAGTTGAGCCCGTTCAGGCCGCGAAGGATGCGGCGTGGGCCGAGATCTTCGCCGCCCGTGACGCCGTGGATACCCTTCGCGCTACGGCCCCTGGCGAGATCCGCCAGCGGCTCGCGGACCTGCAGGCCCGGCACTCGTCGGTTGCGACGACGGCCGAGCGGCATCGGACCGAGTTGGCACGGCTGACGGTGTTCATCGAGCGCCCGCTCCCCACGGCCCCGTCCGATCCGCGCGTGCGGTCGTTCGAGGACGACACCCGAGCCCGGGCGTCCGCACTGGGGGTCCGTGAACGGGCGGAGAGTGACGCGGTCTTCGCCCGCGTCCAGCTGGCCGACGCGGAGCAGGCCCTTCACGCCCTGGCGAGTCAGATCGCGCGCACCGAAGCGGAAATGCTCGTCGTCGGTTGATCCCGTTCCACACCCGAGACGGGGTCCGCTATGAATGATTGGCTCGTTCTGCCGCACGGTTGGTCCGCCGCCCCTCTCGGGGCCGCGCCGGTGGCTCGCGCGCCGCTCATCGCCGGCCGGCTACCGATCGGCGATCTGTCCCGGTTACCGGGGTCGAACCTGGACGGGCAACCGGGGTACCGCACGGTGTACCTACCCGGCGCGTTCGATGACACGGTCGCTCAGGCCCTCCGGGGCGAAGGCCCCGGAATCAAGCTGCGGGTCAACCACGATCCCGCTCGCGACCTGGCCAGCACCGCGGACGGCACCTTACAGCTCTGGCTCAGCGAGGACGGGTTGACGTGGCAGGCGCGAGTCCACTCGCCGATCCCGGTCGCGTGGTGCTCGATGACGGCCGGCCCCACGGAGTTCCGCCACCAAACGCTCTCCACCGGTGAGACGGTCAAGGTCGTCACCCGGGCGCTTCTGACCGAGATCAGTTTAGTCGAGCGGCCCGCGTTCCACGCGCCCGCCTGGGTTGTGCCCGAGGAGCCCTTCCGATGACCGCGACCAAGACCCCGCGCGCATTCGTCCCCGATCCCGCGCACCGTGCTCTCGAAGCCGAGCTCCTCGCCCGTCTCGGCACCTTCGCCGCCCCGGTCACGCTCGCCGAAGTGTTCGACGGCCTGGTCCCGGCGTGGGCCGAGCCCGCTCTCGATCGGCTCCTCGTGGCGGGGCATGCGCGCGAATTGGCCGACGGGCGGGTCAAAGCCGTCGGCACGTAACAGGACGGCTCAGCACCGCGACGAGTGACCTACCCCGGACCCGACCAGCACTAACGCACACGAGTACCGCATTCAGGGGGACAAGTAAGTGGCTATTCGCATCGTCGAGGCGCCGGACAGCGGCGACGTTCATTACGGGGCCAGCGGCGGGGGCCAGACGCTCCGGTACACCGCGCACACCACCGCCGGGGAGAACAAGGCGGACATCTTCCTGTACGCCCTGGCCGGAACGGTCCCGTTCCTCAACGGGTTCATCAGGAACGATTTGAAGGTGGACTCCAAGGACGGAGCACCCAACGTGTTCACCGTGACGGTCGAGTACGGGACCACCGGTGTGGGCGGAAGCGACCAGCCCCTCGGTGGCGTCGGCAGCGACGGCAGCCCGCCCACGAACGCGACGGCACCGGCCGCACCGAACACGCCCCTGACGAGCGGGTGGAGCTTCTCCATCCAGGCCCCGACCCTGCACATCACGCAGTCCAAAGAGACCGTGGACCGGGCGAAGCGCGGCGGCGGTGTGCCCCGGAACTTCCGGGGCGCGATCGGCGTTTCAATGAACGGCCCGGACATGGAGGTCGAGGGGTGCGACGTGCCCCCGCCGGCGTCGTTCACCTTCAAGCGGACCGTGCCCCGGGCGAACGTCACGCAAGAGTACCTCGACACGCTCAGCCAGATCGCGGGCAAACCCAACGACGCGGACTTCTACTTCTGGAAGGCCGGCGAGGTCCTGCTCCAGAGTGCCGACGGCACGTACACCCAGGGCGAGGGCTGGAGCATTACGTTCCAGTTCGGCATCGAGAAGAACAACGACAACGTCATCATCTGTGGCCCCAGCGCCCCTGGCGCGGCGGACGGGCTCCCGGCCATTCCGGGACCCGGCGTGCTCACGAAGCGCGGCTGGGACTACATGTGGGTCCTGTACGGCAAAACGGACGTGAGCGGGCAGATGGTGAAGCAGCCCGAGGCCGTGTACATCGAGCGCGTGTTCGACTACGCGGACTACAGCCGGCTCGAGATCGGGTGAGCGCGCCCCCTCCGGGGCGCGCACCGCATGTGGTACCGTCGCGACGTTCAACCGAGGTGATTCCGTGGCCATCCGCGTTGTCGAATCTCCGGACTCCGGGGACCTGCACTACGGCGCCCAGGGCGGGGGCCAGGTGCTCAAGTACACCGTCGTCACCACCGCGGGCGAGACCAAGGCCGCGGTGTTCCTGGCCGCGCTCGCGGGCACGCTCCCGTACCTCAACGGGTTCGTTCGCAACGACCTCAAAATCGAGTCGAAGAACGGGGCCGCGAACGTGTACGCGGTGGAGGTCAACTACGGCACCACGGGCGTGGGTGGCGGGGATCAGCCCCTCGGCGGCGTCGGCAACGACGGCGGCCCGCCCATGACGCCGAGCGGCCCGGGGAGCCCGACAACCCCGCTCACGAGCGGGTGGACGTTCCGCATCCAGGCGCCCACCCTGCACCTCACGACGTCGCTCGGGACGGTGGACAAGGCGAAGCGCGGGGGCGGCGCGGCCCCGGACTTCAAGCGCCGCATCGGGGTCGACCGGGACGGCAAGACGCAAGGGTGCGACGTGCCCCCGGCCGCGGCGTTCACGTTCAGCCGCACGATCGCCCGGGCCACGGTGACCCAGGGGTACTTGAACACCCTGAGCGCGATCGCGGGCAAGCCCAACAACGCCCCGTTCTATGGGTGGGAGGAAGGGGAGGTGCTGCTCATGAGCGCCTACGGGACGTACACGCAGAACGACGGGTGGAGCATCACGTTCGAGTTCGGGGTGCAGAAGAACGACAACAACGTGATCGTCTGCGGCCCCAGCGCGCCCGGTGCGACGGACGGGCTCCCCGCGATCCCGGGGCCGGGCGTCTTCACGAAGAAGGGTTGGGAGTACCTGTGGGTCAAAGAAGAAGAGATCCCGGACCCGGTCACCGGCGCCATCGTCACGGTTCCCGGGTACGCGTACATCGAGAAGGTTTTGGAGCCCGCCGACTTCTCGCTCCTGGAGATCGGCACGTGACCCACACCGACGCCACCGCGCTCCTGGAACAGTGGCTCCCCCTCGCCCGCGGGCTCGCGCGCAAGTGGGCGCACCGGCACCCGCGGCACGCGGACGATCTGGAGAGCGCCGCCACGCTCGCCCTGTGGCGCCTGGCCCAGAAGATCGCGCGCGGGGAACTCGAAGCGGACCCGGGGCGCCCGCGGCGGGTCGCGGGGCTAGTGAGGCTTGCCGTGAAGTGGGCGATCACCGCCGTGCTCAAGCACCACCGGCGGTGCAAAAGAGCCCTCGTCGTGAACCCGTTTCCGGAACTCGACCCCGACACGGGCGAGTACCTCGATCCCCTCGCCCTCGTGGCCGACCGGTCCCCGGACGTGGGCCACGACCTCGATGCACGGGACGAAGTACATTCCCTGTTCGAGCTGGCGGAGTTGTCACCGCGGTACCGGGAGGCGGCGCTTCGGGTGCTCGGGCGCGGCGAGCCGGCCCGGGTGCTCGCACGGGAGCAGGGCTGCACGGACAAGCGGGTGAGCCAAGTCGTGCGGGGCGCTGTGGCGAAGCTCCGGGCCGCGGCCGAGGTCGCGTGAGTGACGTGGTTGACTGTGGAGCACGACGGGCCGCCTCAGTGGGCGGCCCGTGTTCGTTCCGGGAGGGCGTTCGCGCTTGCACCGGGCGCCGGATCGGTCATGCTGGGAGCGGTTCCAGGGGGCGACCGATGACCGAAACGGAATGGCTGGCGTGCGACGATCCGTGGTCGATGGTCCAATACTTGGAGGGCGCCCACGACCGCAAGCGGCGGCTCCTCATCTGCGCGTGCGCCCGGCGGGTCTGGGACTGCATCGACCCACCGGACCGGCCGTTGGTGGCCGCCGGCGAGCGAATGGCGGACGGGGGGATCGGGGATGAGGAAGTGGCCGAACTGCGGGCGTCGTTCGGCTCCACGGGCAGCAAGTCGCGGGTCGTCTCGCGAGGGACCATCCAGCCGCTCTTCTGGATCATCTCGCTGACCGATGCGGTGGACCTCGCGGTCCGAGACGCGATGCGGAACGCGCGGCAAAACGGCAAGCGATCCTTGCCTCAGCGCGTATTCGCGGACGAGCGGCGCGAGCAGGTCGGGTTGCTTCGTGACATCTTCAGCAACCCGTTCCGCCCGGTCATCTTCTCCCCCGAGTGGCGCACGTCCACCGTTTTCGCGCTCGCGGCGCAGATATACGAGTCGCGGGATTTCTCCGCGATGCCGATCTTGGCCGACGCGCTCCAAGACGCCGGGTGCGACAGCGCCGACGTGCTCGACCACTGCCGCGGTCCGGGGCCACACGTGCGCGGGTGCTGGGTCGTCGACCTGGTGCTGGGAAAGGAGTAACAGTCGCGGCGCGGCCGTGGTACGCTGTGAGCGGTTCGGAACAACGCACCTCGCGGAGACAGTCATGGCTACACAATCTCGGTGGCTGATAGCTCTAACGGGCATCGTAATCGGCGCCCTCGGAACGCTGCTCATGACGGACGATCGGACCAACCGGGTCCACGCCCAGCCCGTGCCCGCATCCCCTCCGGCCGCAGTGCCCCCGTGGGTCGCGAACGCCGCGCCCGCCCCCGCGGGACCGGTTGGGCGCTATCAGATCTCGGCGTGGGGTGCAGACATCCGTGGCGGACCCAATCACGGGGCTTTCATCATCGACACCCAGACCGGGGAGGTGTTCCACGTGGATCAATCGACTAAGCCCCGCTCGCTGGGGACGGTGGAGAAGAAATAGACCTCTGTCCGTCGGCCGGGCACAAGGGCAACCCAGCCGACTTCACGTCCGCCAACCGTATCTCCAGATGAGTCGCCCTCACCCTCCCCGGAGATCCGCTCGTGGCACGGCCCGCTACCCCGATGATCGAGCAACCTACCTCGGAAGAGATCTGCTCCGAAGGGGCGATGTCGATCGACGACGTGGCCGCGTTCACCACGATCTCGAAGCCCGAGGTCGAGCGAATCATCGCTCGCGGTGAGATCGAGACATTCCGATACGGCCGCTGCACGCTGATCGCGAATTGCGAGGCCGTGCGGTGGCTGGCTGAGCTTCTCGATAAGAGCCGGGCCGGCATTGGGGCTCGCTAGCGTTCCTCGAACCGGGTGTCGGCCGCAGAATCAACCAAGAGCGCTGCTCCACTGAGATTTCGTGCCGACGCTAATAGCCCGCAGAATCGTCCACAACTGGAACTTGTGGGGCGCAGCGTACATCATTAACGGCGGGTGCTCGGACGACGGGTTCGAGTATTTCTGCCGGTGGCTCGTTCTGCGCGGGCGCGAGGTGTTCCAGGCCGCGGTCACGAACCCGGACACGCTCGCCGACGTGGTCCACCCGGACGACGGTGACGCTGAATGTGAGTGCTACCCGGCGATGCGGGCGTGGTTCGCTGCCACCAAAACCCAAGAGAACGACGCCGGGTACGCTGCACTCCATGCGGCGGAAAAAGCCCGATACCCGAACAGCCCGCGGTACCCCGAGCTGGGCGAGCGCTGGGACTTCGACGACGACACGGAAGTGCGAAAGCGGCTCCCGCGCCTCTCGGCGCTTTACATGGACGGGGACGCGGGCGAATAATACGCCAAACCCGACGCTCTCCGTGAGGTGCTCGATGGACTGGAAACCGTTCTGGAAGGTCATTGAGGACGCCTACCGACCGGACCCGATCGACCACTTTGAAGCGCTCAAGGAGCGGCTCGGCGATCTGAAGTGGTTCGAGGTCATCGAATTCCAGGCGCGCTTCGACGAAGCCATCGCGTCCGCGAACCTCATCGACTTGTGGGGCGCCGCGTACCTCATCAACGGCGGGTGCTCGGACGACGGGTTCCGCGACTTCCGCGTCTGGCTCGTCGGGCGCGGGCGGCACCCCTACGAGCATGCACTTCGCAACCCGGATTCGCTCGCGGAAATCCTCGACGGCGACCCCGTGGACGGTTTCGGGCTCGATGCCGCGGCGCTTCGCGTGTACGAAGAGAAGACCGGCATGAGCGACTTCTACACGCGGCTCGACCGCGCCGAAGCGGACGCCCCTCCCCCACCGCCCGAGGGCGCGGATTGGGACTTTGAAGACGAAGCCGAGATGCGCCAGCGGTTCCCGAAGCTGTGCCACCTGTACCTGATCCCGGAACGCGACGAGTGAACCACGCGGTTGTGTCGTTCGGAAACGAGGTACGGAGTGTATCACGCCACTTTTCCCGAACCAACAGCGCCGACATGAGCACCCCGTTCAAGGACCACTTCTCCGGGCACGCGGGGGATTACCGCACGTTCCGCCCGACGTACCCGCCGGAGCTGTTCACGTTCCTCGCGTCGGTTGTCCCGGCGCAAGGCCTCGTCTGGGACTGCGGTACCGGCAGCGGGCAGGCGGCCGTCGTGCTAGCCGAACACTTCACCCGCGTCTTCGCCACGGACGCCAGCGCGGAGCAAGTGAAGAACGCGGAACCGCACCCGAAAGTCGAATACGTCGTCGCGCCCGCCGAAAAGTGCCCGCTCCCGGACGCGAGCGCGGACCTCGTTACGGTTGCACAAGCGCTGCACTGGTTCGACCTCGAGCGCTTCTTTGCCGAAGTGAATCGCGTGTGCAAGCCGGGCGGCGCGCTCGCAGTGTGGAGCTACGACCTTCACTCCGTGAACGCGGAAGTCGATCCCGTGCTCGATCGTTTGCAGAGCGAGTTTGTTGGCCCGTACTGGCCGCCGGAACGCGCGCTCGTGGACGCGGGCTACCGCACCATTCCGTTCCCGTTCGACGAGATCGCGGTGCCGCCCTTTGAGATGTCCGCGGACTGGGACTTGCCCACGCTCATCGGATACATGAACACGTGGTCCGCGACGAAACGGTTCCAAACGGCGAACGGCTTTAACCCAGTCGAGCGGCTCGACGACGCGCTCACCGCCGCGTGGGGCGCCCCCGCGACCGTTCGCACCGTGTGCTGGAAATTCGTGCTCCGCGTCGGTCGCGTAAGTGAGGCAAAGCCGTGAGCGGGCGCGGGGAACCTGTTGCCACCGCGCTGGTTCGGGGGGCAGAAATTGATTGTGGTGGGTGGGCCGGTTCTGGAGTAGGGTGACGGTCGAGTGTGCAGCCCTCTACGCAACCCGGGGAGAACATCGTGTTCACACCGTCCATGTACACCAGGATGTGCCGACCGAGGCCGAGCAGCGCGGCATTGTAATCTCGTCCGTCCTTACGGGCGTGCTTCAAAACCAGCCATACGAATCATCGCTGTACTCAAGACATTCTCCGATCGCTTCCGAAGCGACCCGACGCCACTGCCGGGCGTTTTCGGCCCTTTCGGGTGCCAACTCGTCATTGAAGTACGGGTGGTTTTCACCCGCGTGCCCTCCGTTTCGAGATGTCCCGAAGACGGACAGGGCACCATTCAGGCACTCCGAGTTCATTTCCTAACGGCACGAGTTGTCAAAGAACCAGCCGGCCCGGAATGTCATTTCGGGCCGCCGGTACAATGACGCACTTCGTGGCAGTTGGGGCGCAAAAATACCAGTATTGCTGCAGGCCCGACCGTCAGGCGCCGAGACCGTAGAACTTGACCGCGTTGTCGTGGAACAGCTTCTTCTGCTGGTCCTGGGGGCGGTCCTTCACCACGGTCTTTAGCGCGTTCAACCAGTCGCCGTACTTCTCGACGCCGAGCAGACAGACCGGCCAGTCGCCGCCGAACATCACGCGGTCCGGGCCGAATGCGTCCATCGTGTGGTTGATGACCGGGGCGAGGTCTTCGAGTTTCGCCTTCCCGCGCTCGGGGGCCGTGGCGATGAACCCGCTCACCTTGCCCACCACGTTCTTCTTCGCGGCGATGGCGGTCATGTCCTTCTTCCACTGGTCGCGCTCGGCCGCCGTGTGCTTCAAGTTGCCGTTGCCGCAGTGGTCGAGAATGAACCGCGTGCCCGGGCACTTGTCCACGAGTTTGACGAAGTCCGGGAGTTCCGCCGGGCGCACGCACAAATCGAAGCTCAGCCCGAGGTCGCCGAGCAGTTGAATGCCCTTCACGAACTTCTCGTCGAGGCAGTAGCCCGCCGGCGTGTCCTTCACGTGCAGAACCTGGCGGATGCCCTTCACGTATTTGCTGTACTTGAACTGCTTCGCGTACTGGGCGAAGCCATCGGAATTCGGGCGTCCCGACAGCACCGCGGCACACGTCACCGTTTTCCCGCTCTTACACAGTTCAATGAGGTAATCGGCTTCCTTCTGCTGCTGTTCGGGCACCACGTCCACTTCCATATAGACGGCCTTCACCACGTTCAGCCCCTCGGTCGCCTTCGCGTACTCGGTCGGGGTGAAGCTGTGGCCGAGGATCTTCCCCTCCGGCGTCTTCGGGTCGAACCACGCGAGCTTGAACTGATCGAGGTTCCACAGGTGCTGGTGCGTATCGACGACGGGGAGCATGGTTTTGTCTTCCGCGGGTACTTTGGCGAACGAACCGGTTGTGACGGTCGCCGCGGACGCGGCGAGGAAGGAGCGACGGTTCATGATTCACTCTTGAGTAGGGAGAAGGTGCCCCGATGGTAACATGCCGGGGCGCGAGTACAACACCTCCATGAACACACCCAAGCGAATCCTCGTTACCGGTTCCGCCGGGCGGCTCGGTCGCGCGGCCGTGGCCGAACTCGTTGCCCGCGGGCACCACGTCATCGGGTTCGACGTGCTCCCGACACCGGGGCTCCCGCCCGAGCGGTCGATCGTCGCCGGGCTGTTGGACTTGGGAACCTTGTACCGAGCGGCAACCGGTGCGGACGCGATCATTCACCTCGCGGCAACGCCGGATGACGCCAAGTACCCGCGCGGCGCAGCGCCGGACGACGGCGATAATTTTGTTTCAGAGTTGGTGCCGAACAACGTCATCGGACCGTACCAGGTGATGGAAGCGGCCCGCGCGCTGAAGATTCCGCGGGTCGTACTCGCCAGCACGGGGCAGGTGATTGATGGCCACCTCGTTGCCCGGAACGTACCGGTTACGCCCGAGTCCCCTCCGCGCCCGCGGTACCTCTACGCCTGCACCAAGGTGTTCCTCGAAGCGCTGGGGCAGGTGTACGCGAAGGAGCACGGAATCGAGGTGCTCGCGGTGCGGCTCGGCTGGTGCCCGCGTCCGGGGCAGGAAGAAGAGTTCCGCCAGAGCGAGTTGGGGCCGGACGTGTACCTCAGCCCCGGCGACGCGGGCCGGTTCTTCGCGGCAACGGTCGAAGTCGCGAAGCTCCCGCCGTTCGCGGTCGTGTACGCGACCAGCCTCCACACTCAGATCCGGCAGTACGATTTGACCTCGTCGCGCGAACTTTTGGGGTGGGAACCGCGCGACCGGTGGCCAACCGAATGAGTTAACGGGGCGCGGCAGACAGGGTGCTCGCCGCGCCCGAGGAATTCTTGGGTACTCGGAGAGCGCGAGCGCCTTGCAAATGTGGCACCCCGTCACTCGATGACGACGGTTCGATACTGGCCCGGCGCTTCCGAGTCGATGACGCGCACGGTCCCGCGGAACTTGCCCTTCAACCAGCCCTTAATGTCGTCGTCGGTGAGCGCCCCGGTCAGCGGAAAATCATTCGGCCCGCGCCCGCTGTAGCCGTTTAACACCGGCACGTTGGCGCGCATTCCGACCCACATCCCGAACACTTCCCCGTAAGGTCCGAAGCTCCCCTTACCTCGGGTGTCCACGAACCGCGGGACGATGTAGCCCGCGTCCGCTCCGCGGAGCATGTCGGCGTTCTGCTCGACGATGGGATAGAAGTCGCGCCGGTCGAAGTTGTCCGGCACGAACCCGGTTTGTTCCCACACGAGAACCGCGAGAAGCGGAACCAGGATCGCGGCGCGCGTCCACGCCCCCCTGATACGGTCCAGCAGCATCGAGAGCCACAGGAGCGCGCCGATGGTACCGAACAGGTACACCGTCACGTAGATCCGCGACACCACCCGAATCGCCCCTCCGCCCGGAACGTGGCGGACCACGCGCCACAGCGATTCACCCGTTTGCGATGTGGCCAGGGTGAGCAGCGCCCACGCGAGTGCCGTAATCAGTCCGGCCAGCGCCACGGCCCACAGCGCCGGCTTCGATCCGCGCCGGAAGAACGGCAAGTGAACGATCGCGGCGAGCATCAGCCCGTAGACGACGAACCCGGAAAACAACAAGCATTCAAATGGCGCCGGTTCACGGACCTGCGCGAGGGTCTCGTGCCACCGCGAACCTTGTGGACCGGTGACCCACGCCTCTGGTGTGGGGAAGAACCCGTGACACTCCTCGTAGGTCCGGGACACGCCCCGGTTCACCACGATGTACGGTACGAACAGCGCCGCCATCGCGAGCGCCCAAAACAGAACGGTGCCCAGCACCCGCCACTTGTGGGCGACGGTATACTGCCACAGGTTCCGCGCGGCCCCGGGGCTCAGGGCCACGAGTACCGGGAGGAACACGGCCAGCCCCACCGCGAGGAACCAGCCCGTGTACACACACGCGAGGCACTGGAAAAACACCGCGCCGAGCATCCGGTTGAGTGCCCGGGCCGACGGTTCGAGAACGAGGGCGATGGCGTAATACGCCGCGAACGGCATGAAGAACCGCGGGATCATCTGCGAGTGCTTCATTTGGTCCGCGTGGACGGTCGCGAACGCCCACAGGAACGCCCCGGCGACGGCCACAGCGGGCCACATGCGCAGCCACCGGGCGACCACCGCGAACGCGACGAAGTTCAGCGCAGTACAGATGATCTGCCACCAGATGTACGCGAACTCGTGGTTCGTGACGGTCCGCAGCGCCCAGTAGATCGGGGCCGAACCGAACAGGTTCTCGGAGTAGGCGAGTGTCCCCGGTTCCGGGTAATAGAACGGCGGGGTCGCGAGCGTGCCGCAGTAGTTCGGCTCGGTGAGGGCGAGCCACGAGTTTTCGAGAATCAGGTGGTTCAACATCCCGTCGCCGCGCTCGGTCTGAATGCGCTCGAAGCGAGAGTCGAACGTCGGGCGGAACGTGTGGTACGTGCCGAACGCCAGGGCACAGGCGTGGGCCAGCAGAATCGCTGTGGTGCGCATGAAAACAGAGGTACGGCGCGGCCACTCAGTTGGACATTCCGCCGGGACCGGGTATGTTCGGTGAATGGTTTTGGAATGACAAACAACCTACTCGTGACGAAAAAACGCCCCGAACTCCCGCTACTGACTATTGTTGATACACCGTTCGACGTTACCCCGTAGTGTGAGAGATGTCCGAGCAAGTCACCGGTGTGATCGAGCGCATCACGCACCACAACCCGGATAACGGGTATTGTGTGCTGCGGGTCGTCGCGCGCGGGCACCGCGACGTGCTCACGGTCGTCGGGAGCGCGCAGCAGATCGTCGCGGGGGAGTACATCACCGCGACCGGCACGTGGGTCACGGACCGCAATTACGGGCTCCAGTTCAAAGCGGCCGAGATCAAAACGAACCCGCCGCACACGGTCGAGGGGATCGCCAAGTACCTCGGTTCCGGTCTGGTGAAGGGCATCGGCCCGGGCTACGCGAAGCGCATCGTCGAAGTGTTCGGCGACAAAACGCTCGACGTCATCGACAAGTCGCCCGAGTACCTCTCGCAAGTGAAGGGCATCGGCCCGAAGTTGATCGAGAAGATCCGGCGGAGCTGGGAAGAACAGCGCGAGTCGCGAAAAATCATGGTCTTCCTCCAGTCGCACGGGATCGGAACCGCGCGCGCCGTTCGCATCTACAAAACCTACGGCGACCAGGCGATCGAACTCATCAAATCGAACCCGTACCGCTTGAGCGCGGACATTTGGGGGGTCGGGTTCGACACCGCCGACAAACTGGCGGTGAGTTTGGGCATCCCGCGCGACTCGCCGTTCCGCGCGCAGGCGGTTGTGCGCCACGTGCTTCAGGAAGAAACCGGAAACGGGCACGTCGGCTACCCCGAAGAGTTGCTCCGCGAGCGCGCCGGCCAGATGACCGGAATCGAGCCGAACGGCATCATCGACGCGATCGAACAACTGCGCATCACGGACGAGATCGTCCGCGACAGCATCGGCCGAGCGACCGGGGGGCGGTTACCTAACCCCCGCCCTAGCTTTTCTCCCCCTTCCTTCTTAGGGAAGGGGGCCGGGGGGGTAGGTTCTTCCTCTAACCCCTCCCCAACCCCTCCCCTAAACGGAGAGGGGCTTAATACCGAAGACACTTCTTCCGCCCCTCTCTCTGAAGGGAGGGGGGACGGGGGGGTAGGTTCTTCGGGCGCGGCCGGGGGCGTAGGTTCCTCACTCGAAGACAACCTCATCTTCCTGAAGCCGCTGTTCCTCGCGGAACTGGGGGTCGCGCGGTCGGTCAAAGCACTCGCGAACGGGCCGCACCCGCTACCCGCGGTGAACGTGGATGCCGCGGTCGCGTGGGTCGAGAAAAAAATGGGGATCGCGTTCGCTGTGAGCCAGCGCGCGGCGATCAAAGCGGCCGTCACGCACAAACTCATGGTGGTGACGGGCGGCCCCGGTACCGGGAAAACGACCATCGTCCGGGCCATCATCGAGATGTTCCTCGCGAAGTCGCTCCGCGTGC
Organism: Gemmata palustris; assembly: GCF_017939745.1. NCBI lineage: Bacteria > Pseudomonadati > Planctomycetota > Planctomycetia > Gemmatales > Gemmataceae > Gemmata > Gemmata palustris. Next base: position 2,331,835 of record NZ_JAGKQQ010000001.1, read on the forward strand.
TGCTGACGGCCCCCACCGGGCGCGCGGCGAAGCGCCTCAACGAGTCCACCGGGCGCGAGGCCAAAACCATTCACCGGTTGTTGGAGTTCAACCCGCAACAGCGCCAGTTCACTCGCAACGCCGAAGACCCACTCGACGTCGATTTGCTCGTAGTCGATGAAACGTCGATGGTCGATGTCGTGCTGATGAACAAGCTGCTCCAGGCGGTTCCGCCGTATGCGTGCGTCGTGCTCGTGGGGGACGTGGACCAGCTCCCGTCGGTCGGCGCCGGTTCGGTGCTCACCGACCTCATCGAATCGAAGACGATACCCGTCGCCCGACTCACCGAAGTCCACCGACAGGCGGAGAGCAGTTGGATCGTGCGCGCCGCGCACGCGATCAACCACGGCATGGAGCCTCAATCCGCACCGCCCGGGGGCGATGGGGATTTTTACTTCATTGAGGCCAACGACCCGGAGGCGATCACCGAGCGCGTCATTCAGATGGTGCGCGACCGCATCCCGGCGAAGTTCAAACTCGACCCGTTCCGCGACATCCAGGTGCTCTCGCCGCAAGTGAAAACACCACTCGGGGTCGCGAACCTGAACCGGGAACTGCAAGCTGCGCTGAACCCCGCGCGGCCCGGGGTCGCGGAGGTGAAGCGGTACGACTCGGCGTTCCGGGTCGGCGACAAGGTGATGCAGATCCAGAACAATTACGACCGCGAGGTGTTCAACGGCGACATCGGCCGCATCGCGGAAATCGATAACGACGATCAGATGATGGTGGTGGATTACGACGGGCGCCCGGTCGAGTACGAGTTCAGCGACCTGGACGAACTCCAGCTCGCGTTCGCGTGTACCATTCACAAGAGCCAGGGGAGCGAATACCCCGCGGTGGTGATCCCGGTCCACACGCAGCACTTCGTGATGCTCCAACGGAACCTGCTCTACACGGGCATCACGCGCGGGCGGAAGCTAGTCGCGCTTGTTGGGAGCCGTAAGGCACTGTGGATCGCGGTGAACACCGCCGACACCAAGAAGCGCTACTCGCTGCTGAAATGGCGCATCAAGCCGGACGAATAAACGTCCCGGCCCTCCACAGGAAAAATGGGTGCGGAGTTAGGGCCGCGAAGCCACTATCGGAGCCTGTATCGAGCACCAGATCGCCGTTTTGAACCCAGCAAGATCACGTTTCTACGACCTGGGTCTTCACACCGGCGTACTGCCCGTCCGTGGTGCGGCCGACGATGTACACATCAATGTTCACCTCACCCACCTTGAACACGGTCACGCCGCTGAGGTGGTGCGCGAGCGTCGCGAACAGGTGGAGAAAATCCCCGCGGCTCTCACTCGGGATCGTCCGCGTGAGTTCCGGGACCGTGAGCTGTTCGACGGGCGCGTCCTTGTCGGCCTTCGCGTTCGCGCGCACCGCGGCCTCGTCCGGCGGGCCGTCGCCCCCAGGCCACGCGAACGCCTCCATCGGTGCGTCCGACTCGCTGGGGAACAACAGTCCCTTCGCGGCCGCCTTGAGTTCCTTCAGAACCGGTGTCGTTTTCGCCATGTGCGTCGTCCTGTGCGCTACTTCTTGTGAACAGTGACCTTGACCGCGTCGGCCTTCTCCTTCAGCACTTCCGAGACCTCTTTGGGCACCAGCGGGAAGAATTTCAGTTTGGTCTTCTTCTCGATCTCGGCCACGGGCACGCGGTAGCTCGTCCAGTCGTCCGTGACCGTGTCGTCGTTGGGCATCCACACCGCGATGACGCGCGTGTGTTTGGTCGGGTTGGTGCCCTTATCGAGCACGAGCGCCACCTTCCACACGTGTGCGGGAACGGTGACGAACGGCGCGTTCTTGCCGATGGTGAGCTTCTTGGTGCCGTCGTTGGCGACGCCCCCGATGCCGTGCGGCCCGGCCGCGATGTACAGCTCTTTGCCGTCCTCCGCCAGTGTTCGGCAGTAACTCTCGAACCGCTCCCAGCCCTTCTGGTTGCACGCGGACGATTGCGGCACGATGTTCGTCATGAGGAACACCGCGTCGTTGTTCTCCTCCGTGTCGGAGCGGTCCTTCGAGGGAACGAGGTGCCCGCGGTCGAACCCGCTCCCGGTGTAGTTCGCGGTGGTGATGTGCGTGAAGCCCTTCGGCAACCCCTTATCCGGCTCGAACGCGCCGCGGGCCGTGCGCCCGATGTCCTTTGACACCAACTGCCAGCACACCCAGTTCGCGGTCTTGTGCTTGTCGTTGTACGACATGACATACTGCGGGCGGTCGATGAGGAACGCTTCCTTATGGGCCGGGTCGTCCTTCGCCTCGCCGGGCGTCCCGTACCGGATGTTGCGGTTCGCGGGCGGTTTCGCCGGGTCCGCACTCGCAGGGAGTGCGGCGAGTGCGAGCGCGAGAAGTAAGGGGACACGTTTCATGGGTGGCTACTCGCGAACGATTTTGAGTACGCGACCGTTGCTCGCGTCGGAAATGTAGATGTCGCCGGTCTTCGGGTGAACGATGACGCCGTGCGGCTGGTTGAACTCGGCCTTCAGCGGGTCACCGTCTCCGAGGCCGGTCCCCTTTTTCCCGGTCCCGGCCACCAGTGCAAGTGTACCGTCTTTGGGACCATAACGCACGATGCGGTGATTCTCGGTGTCCGCAATGAGCACCGAGCCGTCGCGGTCGATGCACAGGTGTTTCGGCCCGTTCATCGCGGCTTCAAGTGCATTACCCGTTCCCCGTCCCGCTTTCCCCGTCCCGGCGACAGTGCGAATCGCCCCCATCGCGTCCACGACACGTAGTGCGTGCCCGCTGCGTTCCAAAATCCAGAGATTGCCGGCCTTATCGACCGCGTGCGCCCGCGGATCGACGAGTGGTTGTTTCAGCGCATCCGCACCGTCCTTCGGAACGCCCTTTTCGCCGTTGCCCGCGGCGGTTGTCACCAGCCCCGTCTTCATGTCGATCTTGCGAATTCGGCGGTTATCGAGATCGGTGATGTAGAGCTTCTTCTTGTCCGGATCGAACGCGACGCAGAACACGCCGCCGAACTTCGCCTTGATTGCCGGACCGTCATCGCCGGAAAAGCCTTTCTCGCCGGTGCCCGCAAACGCGGTGACCTTGTCGTTCGTGATGTCGTACCGGCGGACGCGGTTATTCCAGGTATCGGCGAGGTACACGTTGCCGTCTGCGCCGACCGCGAGCGAGTGCATCCCGTTGAAGGTCGCATTCGCGCCGGGACCGCCGTCACCGGCTCCGCCCTTCTCCCCACCGATCCCGGCGAGTGTGAGCAACTTCCCCTCTGCGACCGTGCGCAGGCGCTCGCCCTTCGCCATTTCCGCAATGAAGATTGCCCCCGAAGGCGCGAAATCCACCCCGAACGGCTGAATCAGTTTCGCTTTCGCCGCTTCCGCGCCATCCGCTCCCTCACCGCCCCCCGCAACGAGAACGATCTTGTCCGCATTCGCGGTGGAAGCACTCAGAAGTAACCAACATGAGGCGAGTGACAGAATACAGCGCATGTCCGGTACCCATGAGGTGGTGCAGTGAAGGTACGCCGATCAAGGGGTCGGCGTCGACGCGATCGCGACCTCTTTGCCACGGCTCGTTCAACCCGCGCCACTTAACGTTTTTTAGCGCTCCCAGGGCCGGCGCGGGGCCGACTCCGCGCCCACGCTGTTCAAGATGGAATTCATCACGTCGTTGGTCACGTCGCGACCGCCGCGCAGGTTAATGAAGAGCGACTCGATGGTAAAGAAGATCCCGAACGGGATGCCCCACCAACCGAGCACCAGACTGATGAGCGTCGGGCCGATCGACTTGCCGAACGTCCCCTGACCGGCCCGAATGAAGTGGATGTCGGTGGGGTTTTTGAAGCTGACGACGAGGAGCGAAATCGCGTACTGAAAGATGACGAACTTGCCGCCGTTGTTCACCTCTTCGGCCAGTTCACCGACCGTCATACCGTCGATGCCAACAATCTTCACGGGCGACTCCGGGTAATGACCCCACCGCGCGGAACCGGTTCCGCGCGGCGGAGCGGACGAGCTTACACCGGGGAAAGCGCTTTCTCAAGAACCTTCCGCACTTCGCTCTTCGGGATGCGTTCCTGTTTAAGCGTATCGCGATCGCGGATGGTGACCGTACCGTCCTTCATCGTGTCACCGTCCACCGTAATGCAGAACGGCGTGCCGGCCTCGTCCTGGCGCCGGTACCGGCGCCCGATCGCGCCGCTCTGGTCGTACACCACGTTGAAGAACGGCTTGAGTTCGCGGTAGAGCTTCTTCGCCTCCTCGTCCATGCCGTCCTTGTTCACGAGCGGGAAGATCGCGGCCTTGATCGGCGCGAGCCGCGGGTGGAACTTCATCACGATCCGCGTTTCCGGGTTCCCCTTCGCGTCGGGCGCGGTGTCCTCGGTGTACGCCTCGCACAGCACCGCGAGCGTGAACCGGTCCGCCCCCGCACTCGGCTCGATCACGTGCGGCACGAACTGGAACTGCGCCTTTTCTTCTTTCTCCAGCTTCTTCTTCTCTTCCTCGCGCTTGGCCTTGTCGTCCTTGAACGCTTCGAGCCGCACTTGGAGGAGCGCGTTCCAGCCCTCTTCGTCGAAGTATTTCAGATCCTTTCCGCTGCGGTGCGAGTGCGCGGAGAGGTCGAAATTCCCGCGGTGCGCAACGCCCTCGAGTTCCTGCGGTTCGTCCGAGAATGGGAACATGTACTCGATGTCGGTGGTGCCGACCGAGTAGTGCGCCAGTTCCTCCTGGCCCTGTTCGCGCGGCACGAGGTTCTCGCTCTTCAGCCCCAAGCGGGAGTACCACTGCCGGCGCAGGTCGCGCCAGTATTCGTACCACTTCCGCGACTCGTTCGGGTGGCAGAAAAACTCGATCTCCATCTGCTCGAACTCGCGCGACCGGAACGTGAAGTTCCGCGGGTTGATCTCGTTGCGGAACGCCTTACCCACTTGCGCAATCCCGAACGGCAGCTTCAGGCGCGACGAATCCAGCACGTTCTTGTAGTTGACGAAGATCCCCTGGGCCGTTTCCGGGCGCAGATAAACCCTGTTGTCATCCGACGCGATCGGCCCCGCGTGGCTCTCGAACATCAGGTTGAACGCACGCGGTTCGGTGAGCGTGCCGTCGCAGTCATCCGATGGGCACGGGCGCGGCCACGAGGCAGGGAGTGCCGTGGCCGCGTGGTACTCCAGTTGCGGCGCGGCCTTGAGCGCGCGCCCGACCGGGGTCTTCTTCTTGTCGAGTTTGGCGATCTTCTCTTTGAGCAGCGGTTCGGCATCCGTGGCGTTGTCGGCCTCCACCGAGATCGCGTGCGAGGTGCTGTCAACGACCGCGCAGGCGAAGTGGACCTTGTCCGCGCGAAACCGTTTCTTGCACTTGAGGCAGTCTACCATCGGATCGGAGAACCCACCTACATGCCCGCTCGCCATCCACACGTTCGGGTTCATGATGATGGCGCAGTCCAGCCCGACCATGCGGATTTCCTGACCGTCCGGGCCGGGCGGCGGGTTGCGGACCATGTCCTGCCACCACGCCTCCTTGATGTTCCGCTTCAGTTCTACCCCGAGCGGCCCGTAGTCCCAGAACCCGTTGATCCCGCCGTAGATTTCCGAGGACTGGAAGATGAACCCCATGTCCTTGCAGAACTTCGCGAACTTCGCCATGTCGAGCTTGGTCGGCATCGAAAAAACCTCCACTCGGTCGGGCCATGTCGGAGAGTGTCTCGCGGCCCGGCCAGGTATGCGAAGCCCTTGGTCTGGACCCCGCGTTAAATTGAGAGCCGTTACGAGCGAGTGGTTCACGCGAACCCGCTCGTTCGTACAGCGTGGACATGATACGAATTGCGAGAACAGGCAGAGTAAGTGCCGTGCTGACAAGGTGATTGCGTTCGTGCGGACCCGTCGGGTAGCCCGACCCGACGGATACCTTAAATGGAGCGCCGGTCGAGGATTCGGCTCACTCTTGAAGAGGTGTTCCCAAGAACATAATCGTCCTCTCGTAGAAAGGAACACCCGCCCTTCCTCTGCTTGATTCCGATGCAGTAGACTGCTAGCCTACGAGATTGAGGCGCAACCAGTCGACCCACCGCCACTTGCCGCCGGAACCGGCTATGCCGCTCACGCTCGAGCAGTTCGTCGAGAAAATCCACGCGCGCCCGGACTTGCCGTGGCCCGTTGCGCCCAAAATCGATGCGCCCAAGGCCAAGCCGTCGCTCCACCCGATGCCCGTAAAGGCGGTGTTCTGGACCGTGTACGGCACGCTCGTGGCGATCCCGCAGGGCGAACTCACGTTCGAGCACTCGCAAGACTTCCTGACCGCCGCGGCCCTTGAGAAGGTCATCAAAGAGTTCAAAATGTGGAACTCGATGAGCCGCAAACCGGGCGCGCCGTCGGAGTACATGCGCGAGCTATTTAACAAGGCGCTCACCACACTCCGACTCACGGGGGGCGGTGGCGGGGAGAAGTTTCCCGAGGTGCAGTCCGAGCGCATCTGGGACGACATCGTTAAAAAGCTCCAGCAAAAAGAGTACACGTTCGACGCGATCACCTACGGCCCGGTGAACGAGTACGTCAAAAAGATCGCGTACTTCTACCACGCGAGTATTCAGGGCGTCGGGCCGTACCCCGGCGCGGCGGACGCGCTGAAGCTTCTCGCCGGCCGGAGCGTGTTCCAGGGATTGCTGGCGGACGGGCAGTGTTTCACCGCCGGCCAATTGCAGCGGTGCCTGAAACTCGAAGACCCAGACTTCGACTTGAACGCGATTATCCCGCCCGCACTGCGTCTGATCTCGGCCGAGAAGAAAGCCCGGAAGCCGTCGGACACGCTGTTCAAAGCGGCGGCGGCACTCGCAGAGGGGCGCGGACTCGTTCCGTCGGAAGTGCTGCACGTCGGGTCGAACTTGACACGCGACATCGGTCCGGCCAAGAAGCACGGGTTCCGCACGGCCCTGTTCGCGGGCGACAAGAACAGCCTCGCAGCGACCGGCGAGCAGCTCAAAGACCCGGCGCTGCGACCGGACGCACTCATCACCGAGTTACCGCAAGTATTGGAACTGATCGAGTAGGGGCGGCTTTTCGCGCGAACCGAGTGCCTTACAACAGAACCTGAGAGCCCGTCGACTGTCTTGAAGGAGCGAGCATTCATGTCCGCCGAAGCGCCGGTGATCGACCCGACCGCGTTCGACTTCTCCAAGCCCATTGCCGGGATCGAAGAGATTCGCGCGGTCAACCCCCACCGGTACGAGTTCGAGATGCTCACCGGCATCGTTCACGTGGACCGCGCCGCGCACACCATCGTGGGCTTCAAGGACACGGCCCCGACCGACTTCTGGGCGCGCGGGCACATGCCGGGGTTCCCGCTGCTGCCCGGGGTGCTCATGTGCGAGGCCGGCGCCCAGTTGTGCGGGTACTACTACGTCACGCAGAAGATCGGCGACTCCGGCGTGCTCCTCGGTTTGGGCGGCATCGACGAAGTTAAGTTCGTGCGCCAGGTGCGCCCGGGCGAGCGGCTCGTGCTGGTCGCCACCGGCGTGAAGGTCCACCGCCGGCTCACGCGGTTCCGCGTCACCGGTTACGTGGGTGCGGACCGGGCTTTTGAGGCGCTCATCACGGGCGTTCCGCTGGGCAAACTCGAGGAACTCCGCGGTGCGTAAGCCACGCCGTCTCTCCAACGAGCAGCTCGCGCCGTGGGTGTGGGAAGCACAGAACCTGTCCCCCAAAAAGCCGGCCCTGGCGAAAAGCGGGGAGCCGGATTCGGCCTCGCTCCCCACAGAAGAGGGCTTGGGGAAAGTGGCGGCGCGCCCGCCCGTCACCCCGATCGACTGGGCTGCTCTGTTCGGTAACGCGAACCCGACCGAAATCGAAGTCGGTACGGGAAAGGGGCTGTTCCTGCTGAACGCGGCGCTCGCGCGGCCGGGCACGAACTTCTTCGGCATCGAGATCGTTCGCAAGTACCAGCTCTACGCCGCGACGCGGTACGCGATCCGCAACTTGCCGAACGTGAAGACGACCTGCTCCGACGCGAAAGTGATCCTCCGCGACTTCGTGCCGGCCGGGAGCGTCGCCGCGGTCCACGTGTACTTCCCGGACCCGTGGTGGAAGGCACGGCACAAGAAGCGGCGCGTGTTCACACCGGAGTTCGCCGCGGACGCGGCCCGTGCCATCGCATTGGGCGGGCGGCTCTACATTGCGAGCGACGTGGAGGAATACTTCGGCGTGATGACCGCGATCGTCGGCGCGATGCCGGCGTTCAAAGTGCGCCCCGAGGAAGAACAACTCGCGGCCCCGCGCACAGAAGCCGGCTTCGCCACGAACTTCGAGCGCAAAGCCCTGGAAACCGGCGGATCGGTCTGGCGCGCGGTTTACGAGCGCACGCCCGAACCGGTGACAGTGGTCGCGGACCCGGTGGTGTGATCCCCTTCCCCGTTCGTCCCTTCTAGAAACGAAAACACGGGCGGATGAGCCGCCCGTGTTCCCCGAATATCGGATTACGACGTTACTTCACGCTGGCGATGCTCTTCGCCGCGCTCGTGACGGCGCTGGCCGGGCTGACACACGCCTCACAGCAGCTCTCGATTTGGATCGGCTTCGCGACTGCGATCACCTTCTCAACGGTGCAGCAGGCCGCGGTCACGAGGCGGTCCTTATCTGTCTTCGCACAGCATTTCGTTTCCACGCTCGCGACCACGTGCGTCGCCACCGCGCTGGACGCTGCTTGAAGGGCGCAGCACTCGTCTTGCGTCGCACAGCAGTCGGCCGGTTCGCCGGAGCAGCACCCGCTGGTTGCTGTCGGGAGGGGCATACCGCACCCCGAGCGCGAGCAGTTCGAGCCGGACTGAGAGAAGTAGTAACCGCCACCAACCGTCATCAGGCCCGCGGTGAGGATTGCGAACAGTTTCATAGCCGGTCTCCGAATAGTGGTGAAAAATTGAGTTAAACGTGCGCGGGACCGTGTCCCGACGCGGTGAGCGTTACCATACCCCGGACGCGGGGTGAAAGCGATCACAAATCGAGTCTCAACAGCGCAGAACGTGCCGTTCAAAGAGTGCAACGTACCGGGCGTCGCGCAGGCCGTCGGGCCGGCCGCGCGGGTGCAACCCTCGGGCGGAGCCGAGGTGTTCGGGGACCGCGAGCAACCCGGCTAGCGCGAGTGCGAGCAGTTCGCCGGTCGGCCGAGGGGCCGTTTCGGTGAGCGCACTCTCCGTCAGCGCGGCATCGGATCGCTCGACGCAGCACGCACACTCGGGTGCGTGCGCCGGCGCAGGTGTATTGGAGGATTTGGAAGTGTGGTCGGTCGTTGATTCGTGACAGCAGTTCGGCTTCGTCTTGAGGCGACACGGCTCGACCGGCGCTGGCGCACTTGTGGTCGGCGCGGGAACTTGCGCGGCCTGTGTTGGTTGAGGAAACCAGCCGGCTTTGCAACAACAGAGAGTTGGAGCAAGCACGATGGCGAGCGCCAACCCGATATGCACGAACGGTCGCGTCATATGTTCCCGTCGGGAGCTTTCACAACGCCGCTATTCTCTCATCGACCGGTTCCGGAGTCAACTTCATGCTTCTGATGCGCCGCGAACAGCAAAGGTGACCGAGAACCAAAGAATGGGTGTGGAGGTTCCCCACAAACCGATTACGCTGGTGCCGCGCCCGCGGTTCGTGGGCGCGAGCACGGTTCGACACATTCCGTAGTGTGGAACCGCGCAAGCCGTTTCTCCGCCGAAAGAAGCAGGAGTAGCCCGAGTGCCCTCCCCCTCCCTCGCCCCGTCGCTCGCTCGGCTCGCGTGGCTCACGGTCGCACTGCTGTGGCCGGTCGCGCTGCTGAACTACCTCGACCGGCAGATGCTCGCGTCGATGAAGTTCTCCGTGATGGCCGACATCCCCACTATTGAAGGTGACGCGAACTGGGGATTCATGCTCGGTCAGTTCAAGTGGGTGTACGCCTTTCTCAGCCCCATCGGGGGATTCGTTGCGGACCGGTTCAGCCGAAGGTTCACCATCTGCGGGAGCCTGTTCGTGTGGTCCGCGGTAACGTGGGCGACCGGGCACGTCACGACTTACGACGAACTGCTCGTGGCGCGGTCGCTCATGGGCATCAGCGAGGCGTTTTATATTCCCGCCGCTCTCGCACTCATCGCAGACTACCACACCGGCCACACGCGGTCGCGCGCGATCGGTCTGCACCAGACGGCGATCTACTGCGGTGTCATCGCCGGCGGCTTCGGCGGGTACGCGGCCGACGACCCCGAACTGGGCTGGCGCGGAGCGTTCACGGCGTGCGGCATAGTCGGAATGCTCTACGCGCTCCCGCTCGTCCTGTTCCTCCGCGACGCACCGAAATCGAGTACGGTCGCGAGCGCCCCGTCGATTTCCCCCGCGCGGGCCGCGACCGAACTCCTGAGCAACGCTTCGTTTATCCTTTTGGTCTTGTACTTCACGCTCCCCGCGCTTGCCGGGTGGGTGGTTCGCGACTGGATGCCCGCGATCCTGAAACAACAATTCAACATCGGTCAGGGGAAAGCGGGCGTCGCCGCGACGCTGTACTGGCAGTCCGCAGCACTCGTGGGTGCGTTCGGCGGCGGGTGGCTCGCGGACCGCTGGATGCAGACGCACAACCGCGGGCGCATCTTCGCGAGCGCCCTGGGCATGTTCCTCATCGTCCCTGCGATGCTCGGTATTGGGAACGCGGGCACACTCGGCGTGGCAATCGCGTTCCTGGTTCTGTTCGGGTTGGGGTGGGGGTGCTTCGATTGCAACAACATGCCGATTCTATGCCAGATCGTCCGGCCCGAGTTGCGTGCCACCGGGTACGGCATCATGAATTTTGTAAGCATCGGTTGCGGTGGTCTTGTGGATTGGGGCTTTGGCGCCACACGCGACCGCAATATGCCACTCAGCACTGTCTTCGGCGCGTTCGCAAGCGTCGCAATCGTCTCGGTGGTGCTCGTCCTGCTCATCAGGCCCAAGCCGGACCTGGTACCGGTGCGCGAGCCGAACGCGGACGAATCGAGTTGGTGAGGCGCCCGAACCGCGCACCTTCTGCGGGTTCCGAAACCGGCACCGGTTCGCACGGGCCGCTCTCACTTTTGTGAAGGCGCACGGATTGCTCATTGGCTCCCGTCGCTCGCGTGGGATAATGAATCCGCGGGCACAAAAGACCGCACCAGGAGGGGCACCATGAAACTGCTGTTGCTGACCGCGTGCTGGGTTCTGATCGGGTGTGGAGTGATCTTCGGGCTGGTTCACGGCATCATTCCGCACCTGCTCACGCCGGACCTGTTCCCGAAGGCTCAAGCACACGAGGCCCAGCACGCACCCGTCGAGAACGCCATCACGAGCGCGAGCTACGCGGTGCAAACGGGAGTCACACAGAAGCAAGGATCTCCGATCTCACAATTGACGAAGTAAAAGACAAGGTCAACAGGCGGCGCCGAGAGCGACTTTCCTTCACACATTTCTTTCGGCTCTCGGCTTCGCCTGTTACACCGGCCACGTCCCAGTTCGTTTTCATTTCGCGAAGCCCGTAATCCGCCCCATCTGTGGCGCCGGCACTAACAATTGCTAACGTTCTGGCTCCGAAAACCACCCGCGCGGATGTATCACGCTCGTTGTAAAACCTTCAAATCCCAGAGCATTTGATCGTGTTTCACCAGCGCGGCTAACAATTGCTAACATTTCCGGCCCCCGACGACCTCGGCCTGAAACCAAAACACCGTCACGGATCGCCAGATCACGCGACTCAATTGTCCGGATGGCAGAGTCCTAGAGATCCAGTGACGCGGGCGGCCTTTTTCTCGACTCGATTGGTGCCCAGCGCAAGTCCATCCGTGGGTCGCGTTACACGCATGCAACCCAACTTCACGGCAGCGGACGCTTAGCCATGCTTGCTCAAACCATTTCGACCGTGCTTTACGTCGGCCTCGCGGCGAGCGTCCTGTTCCAAGTTGCGACCGTTGTGCGGCTCGCCGCCCGAACCGCCCACAAGCGAAGTGCTAACGAGCGAAAAGTCCAACCCGCGGTGCGGTCAGTGGTGCCCGCCCCGATCGCTCGCCCGGCGGCTCCGAAGCCCGCGTCCCGCGTCCGTCGCCGCGATTACCGCCTCGCGCTCCGCGCTGCGAAAGCTTCGCTCTCTGCATGAAATCTTGACAATCGGGCGGCACGTCGGTTGCAACGACCGTAGCCCGTCGCCCGACAGGATTCCAACAGAGGGCTACAAATGCTTCGTCACGTGTTCGCTCTGGCGTCGGTCGCGGTCCTGGCACTCGCTTTCACCCCGGCATTCGCCGAAGATACCAAGCCGGGCACTCATGAAGGTAAAGTCGTCAAGGCCGAAGCCGGCAAACTGACGATGACCGACAAAGAGGGGAAGAAGGAGCACACGCACGTCATCCCGGCCACCGCGAAGGTGACCTGTGACGGCAAAGAGTGCAAAGTCGAAGACCTGAAACCCGGCTCGACGGTCAAGGTGACGACGGAGAAGAAGGAAGACAAGCTCGTCGTTATCAGTGTCGAAGCAAAGAAAGCCGACTAGTTGGGGCGAGCAGTGGGTTTCCCAATGTGTGGGAACCGTGCTTCTCGCGAATAAACAGAACGCCCCTGGTAACCCAGGGGCGTTCTTGCATTAAGTGATTGATGATTCGACCGAAGTTGAACCTAAAATTACAGTTACGGATGATGTTGTCACATTATCACGCACGATTGAAACGGGAGGTTCACCCGTTGGTCAATTCGCTGATCCGGTTAGTGTCGCCACCATCTGCGCACGCGCCTGCGGTTTATATGTTCCCGGTACCGCGCGGAAGCTGATCGCCAGCCGGTTCCACCCGTTGATCGCGATCACCGCCCACGTCAGGTCGACCAACTCCTTCTCGGTGAATTGCTCGCGGGCCTCTGCGAACGCTTCTCCGGATACGCCATCTTCAAGTTGCGTGACGACTTCTGTCCAGGCGAGCGCGGCCCGTTCCCGGTCGGTGAAGAACGGCGTCTCACGCCACGCACTGAGGGCGTAAAGCCGTTGCTCAGTTTCGCCCGCGGCGCGCGCGTCTTGCGTGTGCATGTCCAGGCAGTACGCGCACCCGTTGAGTTGCGAGGCACGGGTCTTCACCAGTTCGAGCAGCGCGTGTTCCAACCCGCACCCGCGGACGTGCGTCTCCAGCGCGTACATCGCTTTAATCGGTTCCGCGGCCAGTTTCAGGTAATTGACTCGGGGTTCCATTGCTCTTTCTCGTCTCAGTGTTGGGGGCGATTGGGTTCATCTTCGGCCGCGGGCGCGGCGGGCCAGCGGCTCAGTTTGTCGGGGTTCAGCACCACGAAGAGGGTACCAATGCTGTCTCCGCGTGCAGCGAAAGTGAGGACTTCCACAGGCTTACCCGCGACGGTGAACACCATGCCCGGCGCGCCGTTAACGGTGGTCGGGATGAGTTCGCCCGCGCGCTGCAACTTGCGAAACACGACGGCGAGCAAGTTGGCGATCCGGTGAGTTCCGACGATCGGGCGCGGGGAGGCGTGCGTTTTCCCGCCGCCGTCTGCGAACAGCGTCGCATCGAACGCGAGCATCGACTCGATCGCGCTCACGTCCCCGGACCGGCACGCCGCGAAGAACCTCGTCGCCAGTTCGTCGGCGCGCTCGGGTGGGGCATCGAACCGCCGCTCGCGTGTGTCGAGGCGCTTCTTCGCACGGGCCGCGATTTGTCGAACGTTGACGGAGGACTTGTCGAGTAGCTCCGCGATCTCGTCGAACTCGTACCCGAACACCTCGCGCAACAGGTAGGTGGCGCGTTCGGTGGGCGAGAGCGTTTCGAGCAAGACCAGAAACGCCATCGAGAGCGAATCGGCCAGTTCCGCACGGTCCATTGCCCCCTCCCACGAATCCGCGACCGGTTCCGGGAGCCACTGACCGACGTACTCTTCGCGCTTCGACTTCCGTAACCGGTCGATGCAGAGCCGGGTGGTGGTCTTCACGAGCCAGGCTTCGGGCGCTTCCACCTCGGCCGCGTGTTGCTGGTAGCGCAGGTAAGCGTCCTGCACCGCGTCCTCGGAATCGGCCACCGTACCGAGCATCCGATACGCCACCGCCAGCAACTTCGGCCGCAGGGTCTCGACGCTTGATGGAGATAGCTCGTTCATATCGTGCTTCACCCTTTCACGAGCAAGGACGGGAACGAGGGCGGTTCTGTGACACCGCGAGAAAGTTTTTTCACGAACGACGCTGGTAACGAGCCGCGACTGCAAGGGAGCGGGAACAGTGGTTCCTACACGGCAATGCTTGTGGCACAGGCCTCTGGCCTGTGGAGGCGCACCCACAGGCCAGAGGCCTGTGCCACGAAACCAAAGCCCAAACGCATCGAAACTACCCATCGTCCACCGAAGGCAAACCGGGCAGCCCATCGATACTCGTGCGGTTCTTCTGCTCGCGGTAGCGCACCAGTCCCTCGGCCCCCTTCTTGTCGGCCCACGCGGTCAGTTGCTCGCGCTCGCCGGCGAACTCGTAGAGCGGGACCGCGTAACCGCACGAATCGGCAATTCGACTGACATCCGCCACGATCACCGATCGAACACCGGCCAGATCCGGGAACACGGCGGAAACGCTCGCCCAGTCCGAATCGCCCGGTTCAACACTCCGGCCGCACCCGTACAGGCGCAGGATGCGCGGCCGGCCCTCAAACGCGCAGAACATGATGGTGAGGCGCCCGTTCTCGCGCAGGTGGGCAATCGTCTCCACGCCGCTACCGGTCAGGTCCAGATACGCGACCGTGGTCGGCCCGAGGACGCGAAAGGTGTCTAAACCCTTGGGCGACACGTTCACGTGCCCGTCGGCCGAAAGTGGTGCGGTGGCCACGAAGAACATGTGCTGCCGGGCGATGAAAGCACGCAGGTCGTCGTCGATCTCGGTGAACGTTTTGCCCATACGGTCCTCGTGATTCGGGAGAAGTCGCCCGCGTCGCAACGGTACACATCGGGAGTAAGATTAGCCCTCGGCGTGCGGTAAGTCCGTTCGAGAAACCAAAGGCAACGAGTGATTTGAGGAGTGTTGGCGATGACACAAAACTTGGCCGGCAAAGTGGCGCTGGTGACGGGAGCTTCGCGGGGCATCGGGCGCGCCATCGCCCTCCGCTTGGCGAAGGACGGCGCAGCGGTGGTCGTCAACTACTCGGGCAGTGCTCAGCAAGCCGAAGAGGTCGTGGCCGAGGTGATGAGGATCGGGGGAAAGGCCGTTGCCGTGCAAGCCGATGTGAGCAAGGTCGCCGACGTGCGGCACTTGTTCGACGCCACGTTCACGAACTTCGGCCGACTCGACGTTCTGGTCAACAACGCCGGGTTGCTGCTCACCAAGCCCGTGGTCGAGGTCGGTGAAGAGGAGTACGACCGGCTGTTCGCGGTCAACGTGAAGGGCACGTTCTTCTGCTGTCAGGAAGCCGTGAAGCGCATGGGCACCGGCGGGCGCATCGTGAACTTCTCGTCGTCCACCACCGTGCTAATGCTGCCCGGTTACGCGGCCTACGTCGCGACGAAGGGGGCCGTCGAGCAACTGTCCCACGTGTTGGCGAAGGAAGTCGGTGCCCGTGGGATCACGGTGAACGTGGTGTCCCCGGGGCCGACCGACACCGAGTTGTTCAGTCAGGGTAAGACCGAGGAACAGAAGCAGATGTACGCACGAATGGCAGCGCTCGGGCGGCTCGGCGTGCCGGAGGACATTGCCGACGCGGTTTCGATGCTGGTCGGGCCGGACGCCGGGTGGGTCACGGGACAAAATCTCCGCGTCAACGGCGGGCTGATCTGATACTTTCCCCGGCCATCAGTGACCGTTCACGGGGCGCTTTAAATCCTGGTGTTTGGCGACGTTGGAAAGCGCTTTTGACGCCCAAACAGTTATCTTCGATGCGCAAAACGCTTGGAAAAACAGCAGTTTGTCCCCGTGAACGGTTTTCATTCGGTATCCGGATACTACAACTCCCGTGTTGACATGACGGCCCTAAACAAAGACCAGTAGACCCGCTTGGCAGAACGGAGCCCCCATGCTGCTGCGATTGTGTCGCTCACTCATTAATCGATACACGATGAAAACGGGACGCGCAGTAGGCTTATGGAAGCGACTTTGTAAACCTCAAAACTATCAATACGCTGAGTTTCTAGGTCGCCACGGCGGTTTCAACGCGATCGGAGTGGAGTGCAGGTTCAATCTTGACGTCGTTGTCACCGATCCCGCTTACGTCCGGGTGGGCAACAATGTCACCCTTTCGTCATGTGCCTTGATCGGTCACGACGGTTCGATCGGCGTCCTCAACCGGGCTTACGGGTTGAGGCTAGACGCTGTTGGCAAGATCGACATTCGAGACAACGTCTTCATTGGCTACGCCGCGGTAGTATTACCTGGAGTGACGATCGGACCTAACGCTATCGTCGCGGCGGGTGCAGTCGTCACCAAGGACGTAGCCGCCGGCGACATCGTAGGAGGTGTTCCAGCGCGGCCTATCGGCAAAGTTGATGAGTTCGTTGCGCGTCTGGACGCTGAAACTCGTTTGCTTCCATGGTGGTCACTCATCGAGAGCCGAGTGGGTGATTACGATCCTATACTTGAACCACAGTTACGCGACCTTCGTGTAGCTCATTTTTACGGTCCACGCCGTCAAGATGCGTCCTCGGTCTAGCGGAACTGTTCTTTCCGTGACTCCCTGTATGTCAAGCCACCAAGTTGAGCAGTCGTTCCGTAACCGTTCATGGAGTGGTCAGGCTCTGGCTACCCTCCTATCGCCTTCGGCGGTATGACACCTCCATCGTACCAGCCGAGGTTTTCGACTCTTTGCCGCCGGCGGTGCAGGCGCACATCCGTTATCTCGAACTCCGGCTCGCTGATCTCGAAGCGCGGATCGGGTGTGTGGCGCTGCCGATGCTCGCACCGCAGCGAGCTCAGTTGGAAGTTTGTGCGATCACAATCGGGAAATTGAGCACTTGTCGCGATCCATTCGCTCGTTTTGATTTCGTGGCACAGGCAGAGGCCTGCACCACGAGCAACAAGACCCAAGAGCTATCGTCAATCATCCTGAACGAACTCACATTAATATTATATATAGATTCATTTATCACACACCCTACTCCTGAAGAGGCATTTCGCCCGACGCGGCTCCGGTCTCGGAAGAGCGGAGTTGCTTCTCGATGCCCAAGTTGAGCGATTGAAGTTTGGCCCGGAGCGTGGTGCGCGAGATACCGAGCAGGTCACTGGCCTGCTTCTGATTCCCGTGAACGTGATCGAGGACCGCGGTCAACAGCACGCGGTCCACCGCCTGCGTGACTTGTCGGTAAATATCGGGGGTGCCGACGCGCAGTAGTTCACCGATGAGCCCGCGCAAATCCAGACCGGCAGTGGGCGGATTGGCGGCCCCTCCGCGAACCGATGCGGGCAAAGCGCTCAGCGTAACGACTTCGCCGACGGTCTGAACCACCGCGAACCGAACGGTGTTTTCCAGTTCGCGCACGTTCCCGGGCCAGTGGTACGCTTCCAGTAGGGAGAGGGCCTCGGGGTCGATCCCGCGGACGCTCTTATTCAACTTCCGATTCGTGGCAGCGATGAAGTAATTCACCAGCAGCCCAACGTCTCCCGCGCGCTCGCGGAGCGGCGGGAGCGTGATCGTGAAGGAATTGAGCCGGTAGAACAGATCCTCCCGGAACTTCCCCGCCGCAACTAGCGCCGCCAAGTTCTGATTCGTGGCGGCCACCACGCGCACGTTCGTCTCGATCGTCTCGTTCCCGCCCACGCGCTCGAACCGCTGGTCTTGAAGCAGGCGCAGCACCTTCGCCTGGGTCGCGGGGCTCATGTCCCCGATCTCGTCCATGAAGATCGTGCCGCCGTGCGCCTGCTCGAACTTGCCGATGCGCTTGCGGTCCGCCCCCGTAAATGCGCCCTTCTCGTGCCCGAACAACTCGCTCTCCAGGAGCGCGTCGGGGATGGCCGCACAGTTGATCGCGACGAACGGCCCGGCC
This sequence comes from Gemmata palustris, assembly GCF_017939745.1. NCBI lineage: Bacteria > Pseudomonadati > Planctomycetota > Planctomycetia > Gemmatales > Gemmataceae > Gemmata > Gemmata palustris. The sequence goes on from NZ_JAGKQQ010000001.1 coordinate 2,349,773, forward strand.
GCGCGCGCGGAGTGCTGGTAGAGGGCGCGGGCGACCAGCTCTTTCCCGGTACCGCTCTCGCCCAGTACCAGCACGGTGACGTCCTGCGGCGCGATCCGCCCGATGACCTTGTACACCTCCAGCATGGCCGGACACCGGCCCACGATCTGATCGGTTTCGGCTTCCGGGGGCGGTTCGTCACCCAACACGGTCGGCGTCGCCCGGATGCGCCGGAGTTCAAACGCCTTCCCGATCACATCGTCGAGTTGGTGCAGGTCCACGGGTTTGAGCAGGTACTCGAACGCCCCGCGCTTCATCGCCTCGATCGCCGTGTCCGTGCTCCCGTGGGCCGTGATGATGACCACGGGCAGGTGCGGATCGATCTCGCGAATGCGCACGAACGCATCCAGCCCGGACATATCGGGCAGGCGCACGTCCAGAATCACCGCGTCCGGTTTGTCGCGCTCGACCGCGGCCAGCCCGAGTTTCGCGCTCGGCGCCGTCACCACCAGAGTTTCCTCACTCTCCAGCGCGGACTTCAGCGAGTACAGGATGCCCGGTTCGTCGTCGATGATGAGAAGTTTTGGCATCACTTGGCTCCGGCTGAAACGAGTGCTTCGGGAAGCACCTGGCGCGCTGCGCAAGGTAGACGAACGACGAATACCGCCCCACCCGCCGGCCCGTTCGCGGCCCCGATCGATCCACCGTGGGCCTCGACGATCCGGCGGCAAATGGACAACCCCAACCCCAGCCCCGTTTCCTTGGTGCTGATGAACGGGTCGAAAATCTGTTCCTCCAATCCGCTCGGCAGCCCCGGCCCAGTGTCGGAGATTTGGACCACCAGCACGTCCTCGTTTTCGCGGGCGGTCACCCGAAGTGTCCCCCCCGTGGGGAGGACATCGAGTGCGTTGAACAGGAGGTTGTAGAACACCTGCCCCAGTTGCCCCGGGTCCGCATCGAGCATGGGAAGAGCCGGCGAAAGAACGGCGCGAACGTCGACGCCCTGAAGTTCGGCCCGCGCCCCAATTCCGGCCAGACACGAGCGGATGAGTTCCCCCGGTTCAACGGGCTTTTTCTCCGGGCGCGGCGGCCGGGCGAAATCGAGAAACGTGCGGATGATCTGTTCGAGCCGCAGGATTTCACCTTCCAGCACGCGCAAGTCTTGCGGCCGAAACCCCGTGGCGCGCCGCGGATCGGTCGCGGCCTGGACCAGTAGTTTGATGACCGTGAGCGGGTTGCGGACCTCGTGAGCAATCCCGGCGGCCATCTGACCGACCCACGCCAGTTGCTCGGCCCGTAGCGCGTCACGCTCGGTCTGCTTCAGCCGGTTGAGTACCGCCGCGGCCGCGTGCGTCACGCGCTGAAGGGTCGTTCCGGGAGGACCGGTCGTCGGCACCTCGGAGGGGACGTGCGCTGCTTCGCCGAGTAGTGCCGCGGTGTCGCGCAGGACGCGATCGGTGTTCAGCAGCGACCGCCGGAGCGAGACGGCGATTACCCACCCCGCGAGGAGCCCGGCCACTGATCCGCACACGCCGAGCCCGATCAACCCGACGGTCAGCCGCTGGGACAGTTCCCGGTTCGCCTCGCTCGCGCGGTTCAGCATCCCTTCGTTGATCTTCAGGTACTCGCGGGCCGGTTCGAGGATCTCACGGGCGAGAACCGTGTCGATCAGTTCCAGTACCTTCGCGTACACGCCTTGAGGGGGAGGGGCTTGTTCGAGCCGGTCGTATTCGGCGAAAAAGTGCTCGTAGCCCTTGCGCACGCGCCGCATGAGCACCTGCTCCTGGTCCATCGTGGCGAGTTTCTCCGCCCCCTCCAGCGCTTCCGCGGCGCGCATTTGGAGGCGCGGGACCGAATCCAGGTGTTTCCGCTCGCCGGTAATCAGGTACCGGTCGAATTGGACGTGGATCTCGCGCAGGCTGATCTCCAGTTCCTGTGCCGCGTGGACACTCGCTACGTGATTGTCGAGCATCACCGAGACGTTTCGCTGCGAGTCGCGCGCGTACCACGCGGCGCTCACCGCCACCGCGACCAGCAGCACGCTGACCGCAACGACCGGAGCCGTCAGGCGCGCCACTATCCGGGTCTGCATGACTGCTCCTCAACTGACGGCACGGTCACTCTCCCTCGCATTGTGGACGTCGATCGATTCTCTTACCAGAAGCTGTCGAACGATCCATTAAAGGAGCGACCAGTTTTTGACCACTCGTCCGGGATCTGTTCAAATCGACCCATTGCCACTGCTGAAGATAACAAAACACGCGACACACCGGGCGCCCAGCGTCCAACGGCCCGCACATCGTAAAGTCTGGAAACAAAACAGGATACCGACGATCCCGCTCGAAGATTACGCGCGCCCGGAACGCGCGCCTCTCGGCTCTGGCATTCTCGTTGCCTAGACGGTGTTGCAACCGCGGTGCCCGGGAAGTCGGTTTCCGGGCGTAGCTGCATCGGACGCAGCCATTTCTTCCGTTCTTGAGGTGACCCCGTGGCGTGGAGCAGGGAACGTTTGCAAGAAGTGGCGCGCACGCGGCTGGGTGGCGCCAAATTGATCGTGGTCGCGAACCGCGAACCGTACATCCACCGGTACAAGGACGGCGAGGTCGAATGGATTCGGCCCGCAGGGGGCCTGACCACGGCCCTCGATCCGGTGATGCAGGCGTGCGGGGGCGTGTGGGTCGCGCACGGGTCGGGCGACGCCGATCGCGCGGTGACCGACGCGAACGGGCGCGTGGGCGTTCCCCCGGACGATCCGAACTACGTGCTGCGCCGCGTGTGGCTCACCAAGGACGAGGAGGAGGGCTACTACTACGGCGCGGCCAACAGCATGTTGTGGCCCCTGTGCCATCAGGTGTTCGCGCGCCCCGTGTTCGACCCGGCTCACTGGGAGGCGTACCGGAAAGTCAACGAGACGTTCGCCGCGGCCGTACTTGAGGAAGCGCAAGGTGGCCCGGCGCTCGTCTTCGTGCAGGATTATCACTTCGCGCTGTTACCGCGGTTACTGAAGGCCGCACGACCGGACCTGGTGATCGCGCAGTTCTGGCACATCCCGTGGCCCGGACCGGAAAAATTCCTCGTGTGCCCGTGGGCCAGGGAACTGCTCGACGGGATGCTCGGTAACGACCTGTTCGGGTTCCACACGCAGAACGACTGCAACAACTTCCTGGAGTGCGTGGACCGGGCACTCGAATGCCGCATCGACCGCGAACGGTTCGCGGTTCAGCGCAACGGGCAAATCACGACCGTGCGCCCCTTCCCCATCAGCGTCGATCCCGCGCTTGCGGATGAATACTTGGGCGACGACTGGGAAAGTCGCGCTACGGCGCTGCGTAAGAAGCACCGCCTCGGCGACCGCGCCCTGATCGTGGGCGTGGACCGCGTGGACTACACGAAGGGCATCCCCGAGCGCCTGCGTGCGGTCGATCGGTTGTTGCACAAGCACCCGGAGTTGAAGGGGCAGTTCCACTTCGTGCAGGTCGGGGCACCAAGCCGCACCCACATCCCCGCGTACCGCGACTTGACCGAAGAAGTGTATTCGCTGGCCGAGCGCATCAACTGGGAACACGGGACCGATGAGTGGCAGCCGGTGGTGTTCCTCAACGAGCACCACGGCCCGGACGACATCTTCGTGCTATACCGCACGGCCGCCGGGTGCATCGTCAGCTCGCTGCACGACGGGATGAACCTCGTCGCGAAGGAGTTCGTGACCGCGCGCGGGGACGAGCGCGGGGTGCTCGTGCTCTCGCAGTTCACCGGGGCCGCGCGCGAATTGCCGGACGCGGTCCTGGTGAACCCGTTCGATGTGGAAGAGATGGCCGACGGGTTATTCGCATCACTCACGATGCCGGCTCCAGAACAAGAGCGCCGGATGCGCCGGATGCGCGCCCAGGTGGACGACCACAACATCTACCGCTGGGCCGGCGTGCTCCTGAGCGCCATTGGCAAGTTGATCCCGGATAGCTGCGAAGCGCCCACCAAAGTCGAACCCGATCCGCTCGATATGATCGAACGCGAGATCGCTCGCGAAAACTACATCACCGCACTCCGACTGGCGGGCGGCTGATACTCGCTCCCTCTGCGATTCATTGAATTGCGTTCACACATTTGAGTAGAAAGGGAACCCGTGCCCACCCCAAACGACTCCGACCGGTCCCGACCGCCCGGTCTGTTGCTCGTTGACCCCGACCCCCGCGTGCGCGACGCGCTCGCACGCGCGATGGAGGGCGAAGGGTGGCACGTCTGGTGCGCGCCCGATGGAGCCATCGCGGTCGAAACTTACCACCGGCACCGGGACCAGATCGACGCGGCCCTCGTCGACCTTCAGTTCCCGGGACTTCAAGGCGGGCGCCTCCTGGCCGAATTGGGGCAACTCGCCCCCGCACTGATCCGCTGTGCGATGTCGGGGGGCGTGAATGCGTACACCGCCTCCGCGTTCCGGCGCATGAGCGGCACCCCACTCTTCACCAAACCTCTGGACACCCACGCACTCGCCTGCGCACTCCACGAGATGATGGCGCCGGCCGGTCAAAAGTGAGCGGCCTCACGCAACACCAATCGGTCACGTCCGCCCGCACCGATCGGCGGCGTGGCTACGCAGCACCAGCCCTCATATCACGATAATCGCAACTACCGCTCAAATTGATTGCCGCACAACAGCCCGGGCGGGCTCCCTGTCGCGCGATTTCTTCGTATCTGGAGAGTACGATTTCGAGCCGCGGGCACAAATTTTGCTGCATAGTCACCCCGCGCGATTGATTATCCTGGATGAAGCCAATGCCCTTTTCGAGTCCGCCTGTTGAAACCCGTCAGAATAGAGCCGATCTCCCGCTCTTCACAGGCCTCGCCGCAGTTGTCGGCTTTTTCATCGTTAGCGGGATTGTCGCGTACTGGAACACCCGCACCCTGAGCCGAAACGCGCAACAAATTGCGCACACGCACGAAGTGCTGACAACGCTCGACGACATCCAGTCGCTGATGAAGGATGCCGAGACCGGGCAGCGGGGCTACATCCTCACCGGCGATTCGCGGTACCTGGAGCCGCACACGCTGGCGGTTGTCCGAATGAAGGACAAGTTAAACGAGGTCGAGCGGCTCACCGTCGATAACCACGATCAACAGGCCCGCATCCCGCTCCTGCGCGACCTTATCACCGCGAAACTGGCCGAACTCGACGAAACCATCACGCTCCGCCGGACGCAGGGGTTCGATGCCGCTCAGAAGATCGTCGCAACCGATCGCGGGAAGGCGACAATGGACGGCATTCGCGACCAAGCAGAATTAATGGAACGGGAGGAGCGCGAGCTCCGCTCCCGGCGCTTCGGCGAGATGGAAAGCGCCTACGCGGTCGCGGTGGGCAGCGGCGTCATTACCGGACTACTCGGAACGCTGCTCGCCGCAACAGTCGCGTACCTCGTCCGACGCGCGGTCGCTCTCCGTCGCCGGGAAGAGTGGCTCCAGAACGGTCAAATCAAGCTCGGCGCGGCGATGGCCGGCGACCAGCGCGTCGAGCAACTCGGCGAGAGCGTGCTCAAATTCCTGGCCGAATACCTGGGCGCGCACGCCGGGGCGTTCTTCTCCCAGGACGATCACGGCTTCCGCCGCGTTGCGGCTTACGGGACTCCCGCAGCAGGTGGCGCCCCGGAGCGCCTGGACGTGACCGATGGGCTCGTCGGGCGCGCGGTCAAGGACCGGCGATCGTTCTTCGTTCACGACGTGCCGGACGGGTATCTGAAAGTCGGCTCGGCGCTCGGTCAGGCGAATCCGCGGCACCTCGCGATCGTACCGACCAAGACCGACAGCGGCACCAACGCGGTATTTGAACTCGGGTTCGTTCACGCGCCCGATGCATTCGCGTCGGAGCTGCTCGACCGCGCGGCAGAGGCCATTGGTCTGGCCGTCCGCTCGGCCCGGTACCGCGCTCACCTCCAGAACCTGCTCGAAGAGACGCAACGGCAATCGGAAGAGCTGCAGGCCCAAAGCGAAGAACTGCGTGTCTCGAACGAGGAACTCGAGGAGCAGAGCCGGGCGATCAAGGAATCTCAGGCCCGGCTCGAAGAACAGCAAGCCGAAATGGAGCAGACGAACGCGCGGCTGGAGGAGCAAACACAACTCCTCGCGGGCCAGCGCGACGAGGCCACGCGGGCGCGCGGGGCGCTCCAGGTGAAGGCCCGCGAATTGGAACAAGCCAGCCGGTACAAGACCGACTTCCTGGCGAACATGTCGCACGAACTGCGCACGCCGCTGAACTCGTCGCTGATTCTCGCAAAACTCCTCGCCGACAATCGCGAGGGGAACCTGAGTGCCGAGCAGGTGCGGTTCGCGGAAACGATCCAGTCCGCGGGCAACGACCTGCTCGCGCTCATCAACGACATCCTCGACCTCTCGAAGATCGAGGCCGGGAAGATGGACGTGCGCCCCGAACCCGTGCGCCTGACGCAGCTCACCGAGGATCTGACGCGGGTGTTTCAGCCGGTCGCGGAACAGAAGAAACTCGCCTTCCGCGCGCGGATCGCACCGGGGTGCCCCGAATCGGTCAACACCGACCGCCAGCGCCTCGAACAGGTGCTCAAGAACCTGCTCTCCAACGCCCTGAAGTTTACCGCGAACGGCGAGGTGAGCCTGGAAATCGAGAGCGTTCAGGGCGACAAAATCGCGTTCGCAGTACGTGACACCGGCATCGGTATCCCCGAACAACAGCAAGAAGTGATCTTCGAGGCGTTCCGGCAAGCGGACGGAACTACTAGCCGCAAATACGGCGGTACGGGATTGGGGCTGTCGATCGCGCGCGAACTCGCGCGGTTGCTGGGCGGCGAACTCGGAGTCACGAGCGAACCGGGACACGGGAGCACGTTTACGATCACACTCCCGCTCGCCTACGACCCGGCACTCGTCCCCCCGCGCCCGCGCGGGCCGATGACAGCACCGGTGCCCGCTGCGCCCGGGACGATCACCATCGTCCCGCCGCCCACGGCAACACCGCGCGTGACGCCGGCGCGCCGAGTCGAGGACGACCGCGAGCGCCTGACCGCGGACCGCCGGGTCATTCTCGTAGTGGAGGACGACGAGCCGTTCGCCCGCATCCTGTACGACCTCGCGCACGAACTCAAATTCCAGTGCCTCATTGCGAATACGGCCGAGGAAGGACTGGCGGCGGCGGTTCAACACCGGCCGAGTGCGGTCGTTCTCGACGTGGGGCTGCCCGACCACTCCGGGCTCTCTGTGCTCGACCGGCTCAAGCACGACGCGCGCACGCGGCACATCCCGGTTCACGTCGTTTCCGCACACGACTACGCCCAAACCGCGCTCGCCCTGGGCGCGGTCGGGTACATGATGAAGCCGGTGAAGCGCGAGCAACTGGCCGAAGCGTTCGAGCGGCTCGAGACGCGCCTGGAACAGCGCCTGCGCCGCGTGCTGATCGTCGAGGACGACGCGGTTCAGCTCGACAGCTTGCGGAAACTCCTGGGCACGCACGACGTGGAGACGGTCGGCGCCCGGACCGCGGCCGAGTGCCTGGAGCAACTGAAGAGCGAAACCTTCGACTGCATGGTGCTCGACCTCACGCTCCCGGATGCGTCCGGGTACTCGCTGCTCGAAACGCTGAGCCGCGAAGATGCGTACTCGTTCCCGCCCGTCATCGTTTACACCGGGCGCGAGCTCGGGGCGGACGACGAACAGCGCCTGCGCCGGTACTCGAAGTCGATCATCATCAAGGGCGCGAAGTCGCCCGAGCGCCTGCTCGACGAGGTGACGCTGTTCCTCCACCAAGTGGTGTCGGAACTCCCGGCCGAGCAACAGCGGATGCTGGAAAAGGCCCGGAGCCGCGACGCTGCACTGGAGGGGCGCCGAATTCTGGTGGTCGAGGACGACGTGCGGAACGTGTTCGCGCTCACGAGCATCCTGGAGCCGCGCGGGGCGGTGGTCACGATCGCGCGCAACGGGCGCGAGGCCCTCGAAGCACTGGAGCGCTCCCTCGGCGTGCCGGACCGGGCCGTCGATCTGGTGCTGATGGACGTGATGATGCCGGAGATGGACGGGCTCACGGCCACGCGCGAGATCCGCAAGCGCGACGTGTGGAAGAAGCTCCCGATCATCACCCTCACGGCTAAAGCGATGCGGGACGACCAGGACCAGTGCCTCGCGGCCGGCGCGAACGACTACATGGCGAAACCGCTGGACGTCGAGAAGTTACTGTCCCTGGTCCGCGTGTGGATGCCCCGGTAAGGGTCGAAAGTCGTAAGGTCGCAAGTCGTAAAGTCGAAGACATACGACCTCCGGACCTTACGACTTGCGACCTTACGACTTTACGACGGGGGGAAAGTGTCCGACAAGACCGAGGACATCGAGTTGCGCCTGCTGCTCGACGCCATTTACCGGCAGTACCACTACGACTTTCGTGGGTACTCGGTGGCGTCGATCACGCGGCGCTTGCGCCAGGCGCGCGAGCGGTTCGGGTGCCGGAGTTTTTCGCAGCTCCAGGACCGCGTGCTCCACGAGTCCGCGGTGTTCCCGGAACTGCTGGCGTACCTCACGGTGCAGGTGAGCGAGCTGTTCCGCGACCCAGCGTACTTTCGCGCCATCCGGGAACAGGTGGTCCCGCACCTCCGCACGTACCCGTCTCTGAAGGTGTGGGTCGCGGGGTGCAGCGCCGGCGAGGAGGTGTACTCGCTCGCGATCCTCTTCCGCGAAGAGGGGCTCGAAGACCGCACCATGTTCTACGGCACGGACATCAACCCGGAGGCAATCCGGAAAGCCGAGGCCGGCGTGTACGAGATCGAGCGCGTGCCGCTGTTCACCGAGAACCACCGGCTCGCGGGCGGGAAATCGTCGCTCTCGGACTATTACACCGCGGCCTACGGCGCGGCCGTGTTCGACAAGAGCTTGCGCCGCCGGGCCGTGTTCTCCGACCACAGCCTGGTGACCGACGCGGTGTTCGCCGAGGTCCACCTCGTGTCCTGCCGGAACGTGCTCATTTACTTCGATCGCGCGTTGCAGGATCGAGCGATCGGGCTGTTCAAGGATTCGCTCGTTCGCAAGGGGTTTCTCGGCTTGGGCGCTAAGGAGAGTTTGCGGTTCTCCGCTCACGCCGAGGCCTTTACCGAGTTCGCCCGCGACGAGCGCATTTACCAGAAACGGGGTGCGACGTGACCCCGACAACCCCGCCCCCTCCCGGCGCGCCGCGCGCGGAAGCGGTGGTGATCGGCGCGTCGGCCGGCGCGGTGGACGCACTGTCCGCGCTCCTGCCCACTCTGCCCGCGGACTATCCGCTGCCGGTGATGGTTGTGGTCCACGTGCCGCCCGATAAGAAGAGTGTCATGGCCGAACTGTTCAGGAACAAGTGCCGCATGACCGTGCGCGAGGCCGAGGACAAGGAACCGCTCGTCCCGGGCACGGTCTACTTCGCCCCGCCCGATTACCACCTGTTAGTGGAACCGGACCGGCGCCTGTCGCTGTCGAGCGAGGAGCCGGTTCACTACTCGCGCCCGGCCATCGACGTGCTGTTCGAGTCGGCCGCGGACGCATTCGGTGCCGGACTGGTCGGGGTCGTGCTGACCGGCGCCAGTTCCGACGGCGCGGGAGGGCTCCGTGCGGTCTGCGCCGCGGGCGGTGGGGCGCTGGTCCAGCACCCCGACGAGGCCGCGGTCGCCACCATGCCGCGGGCCGCGCTCGCCGCGTGCCCGAAGGCGTCCGTGATGTACCTGGAACAGATCGCGGCCCGCCTCCGCGACCTGGGGAGGCGGCCGTGACCCGACCCGCACCGACCCCGGTCCACTTCCTGCTCGTGGACGACCTGGAAGAAAACCTGATCGCGCTCGAAGCGCTGCTCCGGCGCGACGGGCTCGTGCTGCTCAAGGCGCGCTCCGGCCCGGAAGCACTGGAGCTGCTACTCGCGCACGAGGTCGCGCTCGCGCTCCTGGACGTCCAGATGCCGGAGATGGACGGGTTCGAGCTGGCCGAACTGATGCGCGGGACCGAGCGCACGCGGCGCGTGCCGATCATCTTCCTCACGGCCGGGAACCCGGACCAGTCGCGCCGGTTCCGCGGGTACGAGGCCGGCGCGGTCGATTTCCTGAACAAGCCGATCGAGCCGCACACGCTGCGGAGCAAGGCGGACGTGTTCTTCGAGTTGTGGCGCGAGCGCCAGGAAGTGGCCCGCCAGCGCGACGAACTGAAGATCGCGACCGCGGAGAACGCCCGGCTCCTAGAAGAGACGCGCCGGACCGCGGACGCGCTGCGCGAGGCCGACCGGCGGAAGGACGAGTTCCTCGCGACCCTCGCGCACGAGTTGCGGAACCCGCTCGCGCCGATCCGAAACGGGTTGCAGATTTTGAGCCTGGCCCAGTCCGCGGACACCTCGGCGCGGGCGCGGGCCATGATGGAGCGGCAGCTCGGCCACATGGTTCGGCTGGTGGACGACCTGCTCGACATCTCGCGCGTGACGAGCGGGAAGGTGCAGTTGCGCCCCGAGCTGATCGAGGTGCGCACGGCCGTCGAAATGGCGCTCGAAGCGAGCCGGCCCGCGATCGAGGCCGGTAAGCACTCGCTCACGGTGCGCGTGCCCGACGAGCGCTTGTGGCTCCGGGCGGACCCCACGCGGATCGCCCAGGTGATCGGCAATCTGCTCACCAACGCGGCCAAGTACACGCACGACGGGGGCAAGATCGATGTCTCGGTCGAGCGCGAGGGCGGGTTCGTCGCCGTGCGCGTCAAGGACACCGGGCTCGGCATCCCGGCCGAGATGCTCCCGCGGGTGTTCGACCTGTTTACTCAGGTCGGGAAGCACCTGGACCGCGCACAGGGGGGGCTCGGGATCGGCCTCTCACTCGTCAAGCGCCTGGTCGAAATGCACGGCGGCGAGGTGACGGTCGAGAGCCCCGGGGCCGACCGCGGGAGCACGTTCGCGGTGCGCCTGCCACTCGCGCCCGATGCGCCCGTCGTGCCCGCGTCGAACAGTTCGGTGCGAGCGGCGCGCGGGCAATCGCGCCGCGTGCTGGTCGTGGACGACAACGCCGATGCCGCCGACAGCCTGTCGGAACTTCTCGCGCTGTCCGGCCACAAGACCGAAACCGCACAAAGCGGCCCCGAGGCGCTGCGGGCGGCCGCCCGGTTCCGCCCGGAACTGGTGTTCCTCGACATCGGGTTACCGGGGATGGACGGGTACGAGGTCGCCCGGACCCTGCGCGCGGCCCCCGGGAGCCGCGCGACCGTGCTCGTGGCGCTGACCGGGTGGGGGACGGAGGAGGATCGGAAGCGCTCGGCGGAAGCCGGGTTCGACTTCCACCTCACCAAGCCGGTGGAAACCGAACAACTCGAAGGGCTGCTCGCCAAACTCGCCCGGAACCCGGCGTAAGTCGTTGGCGCGCGGAAAGGCGGTTAGAAAAATCGGCCGGGGCGGAGAACCCGCCCCTCGTGCCCGGCCGTCGGGCAGTGGCCGGAGCCGCCCCTCTGATAATCGGGGCGCTCCGGCTGACGCGGTCGCGGCGAACGATCACGCACCAACGGCCGCAGGGTACTCACGCCTGACCCCATGACAGCGGCTGCAAAGGTAAGGAGCCTGACGCCCCTGTCACCGGGCGGCCGTTAGGCAAAGGATTGTAAGCACGAAATAGGAAGGTGATGTAACTCGATAGGCTTTAACAATCAGCGCGGAGGCGAGGCGATGGCGTCGCTATTCGGATTGATCGGTGTGGGGCTCCTCGGCGCCGCGGCCGTGGTCGGCATCTTCCTCGGTTCGGACAAAGTACCGTTGTCGATCACCGCGTGCGGGTTCGCGATCGCGGGCGGGTTGGCGCTGGTCGGCTCCGCTATTGTCGAGGCAGCGCGGGTTTTACAGCAGCGGAACCAGGAATGACGCGATCCCCGGCGACCGGCGCGGGGGTGCCGGCCACCGGTACCGGGGTGGTGTTCAGCGGAGCGGTACCGGTCACCACCGGCGCGGAGCGCACACTGTCGTCGTGCGGCGTGGGGTTCCCCACGAGGCGCCAGGCCTCGGTCCCGATCGTGTACGGCAGCGTGAAGGTGTCCCCGACGAACGTGAAGAAGAGGTCGATGCCCATCATCGGGACGAGCAAGTAATCGGCGGTACACGTCACCCGGTCCCACGGGTACGCGGACATCGCGGCCCAATCCCCGCGCACGCCCCCGTAAACGCGGCACACGGTCGCGTCAGGGTTGCGGACAGGTGCAACGGTGGGTTGCCGGAGGTTGTCCACGGTCCCGCACCCGCCCCCCAGGGCACTCGCAACAAGTCCCACCGCGAGTGATTTCCGTCCGATCATGGATGTCGGCCCTATCAATTGGGCGAATACGCGCGTTCCCGTGCGGATCGACCTCGCGCGGCACACTCAGTTATCGGCCGACAATTCCTACTGGGACGAGAAAAACTCGACAATCCACACAACGGGCACAACCGATTTTATTCTCACGGTAACAACTGGGTTTATGCGTGCTATATTTGCCACTAACGAATTTGTTCCGAACGCGGGTTCTTTCGCCCCCGGCGTCACTGCACGGGCGCGAAGCTGCGCCGCAGCGCGAATCACCGCTCGGAACGTTCGACAGGAACACGCACCACGCGGTGCTTTCCCGGAGGCCGTGTCCAACACCGACTTCTGTCGCCCCCGGTGTTTCACGCGCATCGTCGCTATGTCGTTATCCCGGTCCTTGCGGTTCGGCGTGCGCGCCTTCGGCCCGGTGGTCATTTTCCTTTTCGTTTGTGCCCCCGGCGCTCGTGCCCTTGATCCCGAGCGGGCCACCACACAGTACGCGATGCGGGTGTGGCAGACGGAACAGGGCCTCCCTCACAACTCCATCACCGCGCTCGCTCAAACCCCCGACGGGTACCTCTGGTGCGGGACCGAAAACGGGCTCACGCGCTTCGACGGGAGCAGCTTCGCGCTCTTCGACCGGCTGAACACCCCGGCCATTCGGAACGACACGGTTCACGTCCTGCTGACCGACCGCAAGGGGCGGCTCTGGATCGGGACCGGGGGCGGCGGGTTGCTGCGCCTCGAAGACGGGGCGTTCACGCGGTTTTCCGTGAACGACGGGTTGGTGGGGGACACGGTGCAGAGTCTCGCCGAGGACAAGGCGGGCGCGCTCTGGATCGGCACCACCTCCGGACTCAGTCACTTCGTCGACGGGCACTTCACCAATTACACGGCCGAGGACGGGTTACCCAGCAACTACTGCCGCGCGATCTGCACGGACCCCGCGGGCCACTTGTGGGTCGGCACGGGCAAGGGACTGTGTTGCTTCCGCCCGGACCGGATCGAGACCTTCACGATGCGCGACGGGCTCCCCGACAATAACATCCAAACGCTCCGCGCGGGTTCGGACGGGGCACTGTGGGTCGGTACCAACGGTAGGGGGTTGAGTCGGTGGAAGGACGGCCGGTTCACTAATTTCGGCACGGCCCAAGGGCTCTCCAACGGGTTCATCCGGGCGATGCACGAGGACCGCGACGGGAACCTCTGGGTCGGGACGGACGAGGGCGTGAGCCGGTGGCGGGACGGGACGTTGACCGGCCAGTTCCCCCGGGGTTCGGTCGCGGGGCGGAGCATCTTCGGCCTCCACGAAGACCCGGCCGGGAACCTGTGGATGGGAACGACCGACGGGCTCCTCCGCGTCGGTAACGGGCGCTGCGTCACCACCACCACGACCGAGGGGCTCTCCGGCGACCTCGTTTGGGCCGTACACGAGGACCGCCGCGGGAACCTGTGGGCCGGTACGACGGGCGGACTGAGTGTTCGTCGGAACGGGAAATGGACCGTTCTCACGATGAAAGACGGGCTCCCGTCCGACACCGTACTCTCGATCGCGGAGGAAGCGGACGGCACAATGTGGTTCGGCACCGCGGCCGGGTTGACGCGCCTGCTCGACGGAAAATTCAAGACGTTTACCACTGCCAACGGCCTGGTCGATAACACCATTGCCGCGGTGTTCCCGGACCGCCGGGGGAACTTGTGGGTGGGCAGCAAGGGGGGCGGGGTGACCCGCTACCGGGACGGCAAATTCACCCCGGTTCCGATCCGGGCCGGGCGCAGCGACGTCATCGCCCGCGTGTTCCACGAGGACGCCCGGGGCGCCCTGTGGATCGGCACCAACGGGTCCGGGGTGTGCGTCCTGCGCGGCGACGAGATCGTTCGGTACACGACCAAAGAGGGGCTCTCCAGCGACCTCGTGCTGTCGATTTACGAGAGCCCGGACGGGGCCATCTGGATCGGCACCCACGGGGGCGGGCTGAACCGACTTCACAACGGTCAGTGGACGTACTTCAACAGTTCGCTCGGGCTCCCCGACGACATCATTTACCAGATCCTCGACGACGGGCCGTACCTCTGGATGAGTAGCGTGAAGGGGATCTTCCGCGTTCGGAAGGACGAACTCACGGACGGCACGCGCCCCATTCACCCGCTGCTCCTCGGGAAGAACGACGGGATGCAGATCCTGGATTGCAGCGGCGGGTCGCAACCGGCCGGGTGCCGGTCCCGCGAGGGGGTGCTCTGGTTCCCCACCGGCCGGGGGCTCGTGGCCATCGAGCCGGGCGGCGTTCAGACGAACACCACCCCGCCGCCGGTCTACGTCGAGCGGGTCGTCGCCGATGGCGCCTTCCTCGACGCGCCCGGCGCGCTAACCGTCGCCCCCGGGCGGGGGCAGCTCGAGTTCCATTTCACGGCGATCGAGCTCGACACCCCGGAGCGGGTCCGGTTCCGCTACCAGTTGGAGGGGTTCGACAAGGACTGGGTGGACGCGGGGAACCGGCGGGCGGCGTACTACACCAACCTCCCTCCGGGCCGGTACCGGTTCCGAGTCACCGCGTGCAACGGGGACGGGATCTGGCGGGAGACCCCGCTCGAGATCGAACTCGTGCTGAAACCGCACTTCTATCAAACCGGCTTGTTCTACGGGCTGTGCGCCCTCGCGGTCGGATTGACCGGCGTCGGGGGGCACCTGTTCCGAACCCGCCAGCTCCGTGCCCGGGAAGAGTACCTGGCCCGCTGCGTCGAGGACCGTACCCGTCAACTTCAAGAGGAAGTCACGGAGCACGCCCGCACGGGCGAGCAGTTGCGCCAGTCGCAAAAACTGGAAGCGATCGGGCAGTTGGCGGGCGGGGTGGCGCACGACTTCAACAACCTGTTGACCGTCATCAACGGGTGCGCGGACCTCCTTTTGGACGGGTCCGGTTGGGACGCCCAAGAAAAAAGCATGATCCTCGACATCCTCGCCGCGGGCCGGCGCGCGGAGGGCCTGACGCACCAGCTTCTGGCGTTCAGTAGGCGACAAGTTCTCGAACCGAAGGTTCTCGACCCGAACGCGGTCGTGATCGACACGGAACGAATGCTCGCGCGGATGATCGGAGAAGACATCACCGTCACGGTGAGCCTCGCACCCGATTTGTTCCGCGTCAAAGCCGACCCCGTGCAGTTTCAACAGGTGCTGGTCAACCTGTCCGTGAACGCCCGGGACGCGATGCCGCGCGGGGGCCGGTTCACCATTGCGACCCGGAACGTGGCGCTCGACGCGGACTACACCCGAACGCACCCCGACATCGCGCCCGGCGAGTACGTCCTGCTGGAAGTCAGCGACACCGGGTGCGGGATGACCCCGGACGTGAAGGCGCGGGTGTTCGAGCCGTTCTTCACCACCAAGGGACCGGGTAAGGGAACGGGGCTCGGGTTGGCGACCGTCTACGGCATCGTGCGTCAATCGGGCGGGCACGTCACGGTCGAGAGCGAGTCCGAGGTCGGGACCGTGTTCAAGATTTACTTCCCGCGCGCGGACGGCGAGCCGGTCCGAACAGCACAACCACTCGGGCTCGGGTCGGTCGCACGCGGCGCGGAAACGCTGCTCCTCGTGGAAGACGAACCCACCGTCCGTGCGGTCGCCCGGCACGTCCTTCTCGCGTGCGGGTACCACGTCCTGGAAGCCGAGGACGGACTGGACGGTTTGCGCGTCGCCCGCTCCCACGCGGGGCGAATCGATCTCCTCGTTTCCGACGTGGTGATGCCCAACCTCGGGGGCCGGCAACTGGCAGAACAACTGCAACAGGAGCGCCCGGGCCTGCGCGTCTTGTTCGTTTCGGGGTACACAGACGACGTGGTGTTACGCCACGGGGTTCTGGAAGCCGAAGTCGCGTTCTTGCAGAAGCCCTACCCGCCCGCGGTGCTTGCCGCAAAAGTGCGAGCGGTCCTCGACGGCACCTCGGAAGAAGTCAGCGCGTCCCCGGAACTGACCGGAGCGGAAAGCTGACTCGACGGGCGGGAAGATCTGCGGTTCGGTTACGCTGTTACCAACGGTGCGCCCTGCCCTTCTCCTCGCACAATCGGCTCACCTGCTGCGCCCCAAACGCAGACGACCGGCCAGAAAAGTACCCGGACGAGATGAAGACGGTCACCGAGCTGGCAGCCGCGTAGTGCGCCCCGGAGCCTTGAGCCCTGGGACAATCGGGATCGCTCATTTGGCCGGGGGGCTCGGACCACCCACCGGCTTCGGGTCGACCGTGCCACCGGCCCAGT
This sequence comes from Gemmata palustris, assembly GCF_017939745.1. Lineage (NCBI taxonomy): Bacteria > Pseudomonadati > Planctomycetota > Planctomycetia > Gemmatales > Gemmataceae > Gemmata > Gemmata palustris. Next base: position 2,366,266 of record NZ_JAGKQQ010000001.1, read on the forward strand.
TGATCTTGCACCGCGGCAGCGCCCGAGAAATGGCCTCGACCCCCTGCGCGGTAACATTGGTATCGGCCAGTTTCAGATCCTTGAGCTTGTCGAGTCCCGCGAGGTGAGTGAGCCCCGCGTCGCTGATCTGCGTGTCCGCCAGTTCGAGGTAAGTTAAGTGTTTATAGTTGGCTATAAGAGCCAGGCCCGCGCTCGTAACGCCCGTGCCGTTCAGACCGAGCCCCTGGAGATTCTTGCACCCTTTGAAATGAGCCAACCCCGCGTCGGTGGTCGGAGTAGCAACCAAGTCGAGCTGTTCGAGGTCGGTGCAATCCTGGAAGTGAACCAGGCCCGCGTCGGTGAACAGCCGGCAGTCGCGCAGGCCGAGCGAACGCAGGTCCTTGCAGTCTTTGAAGAGCGCCAGGCCCGCGTCCGTCACGCCGGCCCCTTGCAAGTTGATTTTCAGCAGCCCCTTACAATCCTTAAACGGGACCAGCCCTTCGTCCGAGACCGGCGTGAGCGCCAGACTCAGGTACAGCAAGTTCCTCTTGCCTTTGAAATTATCCAGACCGGCAACTGTGACACGATTACAGTTGTGCAGCACTAGATTCGTCAGGTATTTGCAGTCCCCTAAAAGGCCCACTCCCGCATCCGTCAGTTGTCCGCCCCCGTGGTAGAAAACGGAGGTCAGTCGGACCGCGCCCGGTGGCAACTCGGCCGCGGTAGTAATTTCGCGGTCCTCGCCCTCGACGCGAACCGCGCCGCCGAGGGACAGGATGTACTCGGCGGCCTTGCGGTCGGCATCGGCGGCCGGCGCCGACCGCTTCGGTTCCGGGGTAACGGTCTTGCCGCCCACCTCGGTTTTGGCGCGCTCCGGCGCCCCAGGTACGGGCGCGGCGTCTTTGTTCGTGATTTTGGCGGTGATGCCACCCGCCGCGAGCGCCGCGACGAACAATGAGGCGCCGACCAAGATCATCGGCCCCCGGCGCCCGGCCCGCTTCCGCGGTGCCCTCTGCTCGATCGGTTCCCCGGAGCGGGGCTCGTCTTGCGCGCCCAGGTCCGCGAACGCGCTCGGGAACGTCTGCGGTTGGAGAGTAATGTGCAGCGCCGAACCCACCGGATAAACGACAATCGGTTGAGACACCGAGCCGTCGGCCGCGGGGGGGCGCGGCCGGGTCAGTTCAGTGCCGATCGAGCGGAGCCGCTGCACGACTTCGGCGGCGCTCTGCGGCCGGGCGCCGGGCTCCTTCGCGAGCAGTTGGTGAACGAGCGCGGCGAGCGCGTCCGGCACCCCGGGGGCGAGTTCGCGGACCGGAACCGGGTCTTTGGTGCCCAGCGCAATCATGACGTCCATTGCAGTGGCGCCGGCGAAGGGCGTCTTCCCGGTACACAGGCGGTACAGAACCACCCCCAGGCTGAACAGGTCGCTCCGCGCGTCCACGTTCTGCCCGCGGCCCTGCTCGGGACTCATGTACGCGGGGGTTCCGACTACCATTCCGCTGCGCGTCAACTCGGTGTCGCGGCCGATCGGCTTGGCGAGCCCGAAGTCGAGCACCTTCACGCGCCCGTTGGGCGCTTCGAGCCACAGGTTGGCCGGCTTGATGTCCCGGTGAACGAGCCCGAGCGCGTGCGCCGCCGCGAGGCCCAGGGCTGTCTCGCGGGCGATGCGGACCGCGTGCGGGAGGGGCGGCGCGCCCTTCGTCCGGAGGTACTCGTCGAGCGGGCACCCCTGGAGGAACTGCATCGCGATGTACGGAACCCCGTTGCGCTCGTCGGCCTCGTAAATGGTAACGACGTTATCGTGGTTGATCTGGGCCGCGGCCCGGGCCTCGCGGAGGAACCGCTCCCTCGCGTCGGCGTCGGCGGCCTCCGGGAGCATCACCTTCAGCGCGAGCTTGCGGCCCAGTCGCGCGTCCAGCGCGAGATACACCGCCCCCATGCCGCCCTTGCCGAGTTGCTTGAGGAGCCGGTACGCCCCCAACACGCCCACTTCGCCGGGTGCGGCCGGCGGCGCGAACCGGAACCCGGCCGGGCGAAACGTCGCGCCCGTTCCCACCACGGTTGTGTCGCAGTTGCCACGTTCGGACGGGGGCGAATCCTGCGGCACCGCTGAGAAGCTCTCGGCGGTAGAGTCGGGCATTGGCGGCTCCAGAACAGGCATACGGGAGCATACTTCACAGCACCCGCCCTGCCAAACCGTCGAAACGAACTCGGAACGCCGGGGCGCGAAGTTTACATCCGTCGCGCCCCGGCGTTCCGAGTTCGGTCACAATTTTATCGCCGTCAGAGATAATCTTACGGCGAGCGCCCCTCAATCCAACGAGCGGAATGACCACCGCACTATCATCCGGCGCTCGCGCTCCCGAATCCGCCCGCGCCAACGCGCCATCCGGAGGCGCGCGATTCGGTGAACGACCTTACTTCTTCTCGGCGAAAGCGTACAAGAACCCGGCGGTTCGGACGTATAGCGCGTTGTCCGCGATCACGGGCGTTGCGGCGATGCGCTCGTTGAGCTTCGGGTTCCGCGCCACCACTTCTGGTTCATCCGTGCCGGCCTTCAGAACCGTGATCGCTCCGTTGTCCAGACAGGTGAAGTAGATGTGCCCGTTGGCCGCGACCGGCGACGAATAGTACCGGCCGCCCGCGACCGCCCGCTCCTGCTCGTACACCGGCTTGCCCGTCTTGGTCTCGTAAGCGGTGACCAGTCCGCCGTCCTTCACCAACACGTACTGCCCCTGGTACACGATCCCGGACGGAACGTAGGGCAGCCCCTTCGTCTGCTTCCAGATCACGTGCGACTTCGTCACGTCGCCGCTCCCGCCAAGTTTCAGCGCGAACGCACTGTTCTTCGACGCGGAAACGATCTTGAGCGCTTCGTCCCATTCCGCGCGGCTCAATTTGCCGTCGTGGTCGAAGTCCTGGTTGTCGAAGAATCCTTTCAACGGCGTCTTCTCCAACCCCTCGCGCGTGATGTAGCCGAGCTTCTCCTCGCCAGCCTCCTTCAGCAGAAAATCGAACGACGGGAGCTTGACGTCCTCGCCCGGCGACCAGCCCGCGAAGAACAGCGTGCCGTCCACCACGACCGGTGTCGCGCACGCCGCCGCCGGCATCCCGATCACGGTCCACTTCTCGTCGCCCGTTTTGAAGTCGTAGCCGATCATGCGCCCGTACCCGGCCACGATGACCTGTTTGCCCGCGGGCGTGTCGCACACCACCGGGGTGCAGAAGCCGGACTTTGATTCCCGCTTCTTCACCCACATGAGCGTCCCCGTGGCCGCATCGATCGCGAGGATCTTCGGGTTCTTGTTTTCGTCGCGCACGAGAACCACGGTGCCGTCCGCGAGAACCGGCGAGACGCCGGTGCCGAAGTCGAACGGGGTGGCGACCGTCGGCATCTCGTGGCGCCACAACTCCTTCCCGGCCAAGTTGTAGCAGAACAAGCCGCACGATCCGAAGTACGAGACGATCCGCGTGCCGTCGGTGACGGGCGTGGACGCGGCCGGGCTGCCCTCGGTCTTGTGGTACGGTTCGATCTGCTTGGCCGGAGCCTCGGCCCGCCACACCTCCTTACCAGTCGCGCGGTTGTACGCGATCGTGTACAACTTCCCGTCCTCGAACGCGGTCAGCACGAGGTTGTCCCCCGCGACGATCGGCGACGAGAACCCGCTCGGGACCGCGACCTTCCACTTCACGTTCTTGTTCGGGCCGAACTCGACGGGCGGTTTCTGGCCCTCGGCAATACCCGACCCGTTCGGCCCGCGGAACTGGGGCCACACGAGTGCAGGGTCGGCGCCCGAACTCGCGCACGCGAACAGCCCCAGGGTCAGCACTGCAATCAGCTTCTTCATGGTTTTGAACCTCGTGGGTTCCAGCGCGCACGTTCTCAAATGCGCGCACGCACCCGGGCGGCACATCGCCCAATCGATGTGCTCGCGTAGCCAAGACCGATACCGGTAACGGATCTGTCCGCAGATTATTAGTTTTCCGCTTTACACCGATCAAGTACCTACAATTAAGTGGGGTACCCACCAAAAGGTAAGTTTTGGGAGTTATCAGCCATGCGCGAAGCCTACTCGTGCGGCCTCGAAGCCACGTTCGATGTGATCGGCGGGAAGTGGAAGTTTGTTATCCTCTGGCGCCTCCACCCGGAAGCGCGCCGGTTCGGTGAGCTCAAGCGATTGGTGGTCGGGATCACCGAAAAGATGCTCATCCAACAACTTCGGGAGATGGTAGCGGACGGCCTCGTCCACCGGCGGGCGTACCCCGAGATCCCGCCGCGTGTGGAATATTCGCTCACCCCGATGGGGATCAGCCTCAAGGATTTACTCGCTCCGATGTGCGAATGGGGTAGCAGGTACATCGAGCAGATGGGCGGAAAGGATCTCTGCCCGGAATCCGAGCCCCAAACAGAATGCGTGTAGCGCGAGAGCCGACCTGCGGGTCGGCTCACCTGGAATTACTGTTGAAAACCTCCTTTCGCAGCGCGGGTTCAGAACTGCTTTTGCTCGCTTGTCCACTATCGTATAATTCAGGGTTCTCGTCTGCCGCGATATTAGGCGCTATTTGCTCGGCGGCTGCGGCGAAATTTATCGCTCGAATGAAAGATTGTTTGAAATACACCTGTGCCACCCCGCGAACGGTGCGTGATCCGGTCGGCATGTTAGCGAGATGTTAGCCGGGAATCGGGCGAAGCTTCGCGATTGTTAGTCGTTGTTAGCAGCCGGCACGTTGCGGCGCGGGGGCAAGCGGTGTCAAAGGACTTGAATTCTCAACGATTCGTTCATCCCCTGGAGAGCTGGATCACCCCGAGGGCCGAAAATGTTAGCGATTGTTAGCCCGGCGCGGGCGGCGGAGCCTGTCGCTGGTGAGCGAACGGAATCAGTTCCAGTGTTCCGAGGGGCGAAGTCATCACCTCGGTGAAGTGGCTGGCAGTGTTTGGACACTTACCTTCCCCACCCCGATCCGCAGCGCATTTCGGGATTGTGCGTGAACGTGCTGCGTGCGCGTGCGAAACCTCGCGACTCTGCGGATCGACAAAGCCCGGCGAATGGCGTATAAGAAGGGAGCGCGCGTAACAGATCCCCCGTAGCGCACCATCAGTTTGCGGCCGAAACGGTTCTCTGCCGCGCGATCCTCGCTCAACCGACCGCCCATTTCGCCCACAATTCGGGAGCGCCCTGCGCCCCGAATACGAATTCCGACTCGCCACCGGCACAATCGTCCCGCCGCTTCCCGGAGACGCCGATGTCCACGGTCCTCGAACCGGTCACCAACGGCACCGAGATGAACGCCCTGCTGGGTGCCCTCAACGCGCTGCGCCACGGGCGCTCCGGCGTTCGATTGCCCCCGGATTGGACCGGCGTCGCGGGCAAAGTGGCCGACGCCTTTAACGACGTCGTCGAGCAGAACGAGCGGATGGCCGAAGAGCTCGCCCGACTGAGCCGCGTCGTCGGCAAAGAAGGAAAACTCAGCCAGCGCCTCTCGCTCGGCGACGTGGGCGGGTTCTGGCGCGAGTCGGTCGGCTCCGTGAACGACCTCATCGACGACCTCGTTCACCCGACGATCGAAACGGCCCGCGTGATCGGGGCCGTGGCCCAGGGCGACCTGTCCAAGACAATGGCCCTCGACATTGATGACCGCCCGCTCCAGGGCGAGTTCCACCGCACCGCCAAAACCATCAACACGATGGTCGATCAGCTCGGTTCGTTCGCGTCCGAAGTGACCCGCGTGGCCCGCGAGGTGGGCACCGAAGGGAAGCTCGGCGGACAGGCCAAAGTGAAGGGCGTCGCCGGTACGTGGAAGGACCTCACGGACTCCGTCAACGGGATGGCGGCCAACCTCACGGCTCAAGTGCGCAACGTGGCCGAAGTGACGACGGCCGTGGCGAAGGGCGACCTGTCGCGCAAGATCACGGTGGACGTGAAGGGCGAGTTCCTCGAACTGAAGAACACCATCAACACGATGGTGGACCAGTTGCGATCGTTCGCGTCCGAAGTGACCCGCGTGGCGCGTGAGGTCGGTACCGAAGGCAAGCTCGGCGGACAGGCGCGCGTCGAAGGCGTGTCCGGTACGTGGAAGGACCTCACGGACTCCGTGAACGGTATGGCCGGGAACCTGACGACGCAGGTGCGCAATATCGCCACCGTGACGACGGCCGTGGCGAACGGTGACCTGTCGCGCAAGATTACGGTCGACGTGAAGGGTGAGATTCTGGAACTGAAGAACACCGTCAACACGATGGTCGACCAGCTCAGCTCGTTCGCGTCCGAAGTGACCCGCGTCGCGCAGGAAGTCGGTACGGAGGGGCAGCTCGGCGGACAGGCCGACGTGAAGGGCGTCGCCGGGGTGTGGAAGAACCTCACCGACTCCGTGAACTTCATGGCCGGGAACCTGACATCACAGGTGCGCAACATCGCCGACGTGACCAAGGCCGTGGCCCTGGGCGACCTGTCGCGCAAGATCACGGTCGACGTGAAGGGCGAGATCCTCGAGCTCAAGAACACCGTCAACACGATGGTCGACCAGCTCAGCTCGTTCGCCGCCGAAGTGACCCGCGTGGCCCGCGAGGTCGGCACCGAAGGGAAGCTCGGCGGACAGGCCGACGTGAAGGGCGTCGCCGGGGTGTGGAAGAACCTGACGGACTCCGTGAACTTCATGGCCGGGAACCTGACGGCCCAGGTGCGCAACATCGCAGAAGTGACGACCGCGGTCGCAACCGGTGACCTGTCGCGCAAGATCACGGTCGACGTGAAGGGCGAGATCCTCGAGCTCAAGAACACTGTGAATATCATGGTGGACCAGCTCAGCTCCTTCGCCTCGGAAGTGACCCGCGTGGCCCGCGAAGTCGGTACCGAAGGCAAACTCGGCGGACAGGCCGATGTGAAGGGCGTCGCCGGGGTGTGGAAGGACCTCACGGACTCCGTGAACTTCATGGCCGGGAACCTGACATCACAGGTGCGCAACATCGCCGACGTGACCAAGGCCGTGGCCCTCGGAGACTTGAGCCGCAAGATCACGGTGGACGTGAAGGGCGAGATCCTCGAGCTCAAGAACACCGTCAACACGATGGTGGACCAGCTCAGCTCGTTCGCCGCGGAAGTGACCCGCGTGGCCCGCGAGGTCGGCACCGAGGGCAAGCTCGGCGGGCAGGCCGACGTGAAGGGCGTCGCTGGGACGTGGAAGGACTTGACCGACTCCGTCAACGGTATGGCCCGCAACCTGACATCACAGGTGCGCAACATCGCCGACGTGACTAAAGCGGTCGCGGCCGGTGACCTCTCGCAGAAGATCACCGTGGACGTCCGCGGAGAAATTCTGGAACTGAAGAACACCGTCAACACGATGGTCGACCAATTGCGGTCGTTCGCATCGGAAGTAACGCGCGTTGCCCGTGAGGTGGGCACCGAAGGCAAACTCGGCGGGCAGGCCGACGTCCGCGGGGTGGCCGGTACGTGGAAGGACTTGACGGACTCCGTGAACTTCATGGCCGGGAACCTGACATCACAAGTGCGCAACATCGCGGAAGTGACCAAGGCCGTGGCCCTGGGCGACCTGTCGCGCAAGATCACGGTGGACGTGAAGGGTGAAATTCTGGAACTGAAGAACACCGTCAACACGATGGTCGACCAGTTGCGGTCGTTCGCCGGAGAAGTGACCCGCGTGGCACGCGAAGTGGGCACCGAGGGCAAGCTCGGCGGACAAGCTCAGGTCGAAGGGGTGGCGGGTACGTGGAAGGACTTGACCGACTCCGTCAACGGCATGGCCGGGAACCTGACGGCTCAGGTGCGCGGGATCGCGAAGGTCGTGACCGCCGTCGCCAACGGCGACCTCCAGCGCAAACTCACGGTCGCCGCGAAGGGCGAAATCGCGGAACTCGCTGAGACGATCAACGAAATGATCGGGACGCTCGCCACGTTCGCCGATCAGGTAACGACCGTGGCCCGCGAGGTCGGCGTCGAGGGACAGTTGGGCGGGCAAGCGAAAGTGCCCGGGGCAGCCGGTATCTGGAAGGCCCTCACGGAGAACGTGAACCAGCTCGCCGCGAACCTCACGACCCAGGTGCGGGCGATCGCGGAAGTCGCCACCGCCGTGACGAAGGGCGACCTGACGCGGTCGATCACCGTCGAGGCGCAGGGTGAAGTCGCGGCGCTCTCGAACACCATCAACGAGATGATCCGCAACCTCCGCGACACCACCCAAAAGAACACGGAACAGGACTGGCTGAAGACGAACCTCGCCAAGTTCAGCCGGATGCTCCAGGGTCAGCGCGACCTGACGAACGTCGGCCGCATGGTGCTCTCGGAACTGTGCCCCGTGGTCGCGGCCCAACACGCCGAGTTCTACGTCTTCGATGGCGTCAAAGAGACCCCGCAACTCAACCTGCTCGCGAGCTACGCCTCCGAGGGCAAAGAAGGAAGCGGGAAGCGCATCGGGCTGGGCCAGGGGCTGGTCGGCCAGTGCGCGATGGACAAGCAGAAGATCCTGCTCGACAACCTCCCGCCGGAGTACATTCGCATCTCGTCCGGGTTGGGGTCGGCTTCGCCCCGAAGTGTGCTCGTTCTGCCGCTGATCTTCGAGGGCCAGGTCCGCGGGGTGCTCGAACTCGCCTCGCTCGGCGGGTTCAACCCGACGCACCAGGCGTTCCTCGAGCAGCTCACCGAGTCCATCGGGATCGTGCTCAACACGATCGAGGCGAACATGCGCACGGAGGGGTTGCTGGAACAGTCGCAGTCCCTCGCGCAGCAGCTCCAAACGCGCCAGGAAGAGCTCCAGAAGACCAACGAGGAGCTGCAAGAGAAGTCGCACTCGCTGGCCCAACAGAACCAGGAAGTCGAGCGGAAGAACACGGAAGTCGAACAGGCCCGGCAAGCGCTCGAGGACAAGGCCAAGCAGCTCGCGCTGACGTCGAAGTACAAGAGCGAGTTCCTCGCGAACATGTCGCACGAACTGCGGACCCCGCTCAACAGCCTGCTCATCCTCTCCGACCAGTTGTCCAAGAACCCCGACGGGAACCTGACCGGCAAACAGCAGGAGTTCGCCAAGACGATCCACTCGTCCGGTAACGACCTGCTCATGCTCATCAACGACATTCTGGACCTGTCCAAGATCGAGTCCGGTACCGTGGTGGTGGACGCCAGCGACCTGCGCCTGGACGACCTCCAGGGGTACGTCGATCGCACGTTCCGGCACGTCGCGGAGAACAAGAACCTGGAGTTCCGGACGCACTTCGACCCGCGGCTCCCGCGCAGCGTTTACACGGACGCCAAGCGGCTCCAGCAGATCATCAAGAACCTGCTCTCGAACGCGTTCAAGTTCACGCACCACGGCGAGGTGGTACTCACGGTCGCGCCGGCCGAGGGCGGGTGGAACCGCGAGAACGAGGACCTGAACCGCGCCACGGGGGTGCTCTGCTTCGCGGTAGAAGACACCGGGATCGGCATCCCGTCCGACAAGCAGCTCATCATCTTCGAGGCGTTTCAACAGGCGGACGGCAGCACCAGCCGCAAGTACGGCGGAACGGGCCTGGGGTTGGCCATCAGTCGCGAACTGTCGCGGCTACTGGGCGGCGAAATTCGACTGTCGTCGATCCCGGGGCGCGGGAGCACGTTCCACTTCTACCTGCCGGTCACTTACAGTCCGTCGCGCCCCACGCGCAAGGGCACGGCGGTGAGCGAATCGGGAGCCACATCCACGAGCCCGCAGCTCCGGGCCGAAGGAACGCTGGTGGGATCGAACGGGCACGCTTCGCGCTCCGCACTGGCGTTCGGCCCGGTAGAACCGGAACCGGAAACCCCGGAACAACTCGTGAACGAGTACGGGGACGACCGGGACGACATTCGCGCCGGGGACCGCGTACTGTTGATCGTCGAAAACGACACCGGGTTCGCCCGGTTCCTGCTCGACACGGCCCGCGAGAAGGGGTTCAAGGGTCTGGTGACGTCCCTCGGCGCGTCGGCCCTGGCCCTCACGCGCGAGTACGACCCGGACGCGATCTCGCTCGACATTCACCTCCCGGACATTGACGGGTGGCGCGTGCTCGAGCGGCTGAAAAAGGACCCGGCCACGCGCCACGTCCCCGTGTGCGTTATCAGTACCGACGACTCCCGCGACCGCGCGCTCGCCGCCGGGTGCCTGGCGTTCCTGGACAAGCCGATCCAGAGCCGCGAGGTTCTCGACGAGCTCCTCGACCACGTGACCGAGTACACCGGGCGCCCGGTCCGGCACCTGCTCGTCGTGGAGCCGGACCCGGCGCGCCGGGACCAGATCCAGGCGCGGCTCGCCGATCCCGAGGTGCTCATCACCGCGACCCCCGACACCGGCGCGGCGCTGCGCGCCCTGGACGACCGACCGACCGATTGCGTGGTCCTCGGACCCGGCACCGGGGACGCGACGGAAGAGCTCCTCAGCGCACGCGGACCGTTCGCCCGCACCGACCGCGTTTCTTCGCGGATGCCGGTCATCGTCTACGGGGACGGCGCCGACGGGGGGCCGTCCGACGCCATCCTCCGGCGCGCGGCCGAGGTCTGCACCGTCCGCAAGGCCCACTCGTCGGCCGTCCTGCTCGATCTCGCCACGTTCTTCCTCCACCGGCCGCTCGCGAAGTTGCCGGAGGTCCAGCGCCAGCAGCTCAGCGAACTGGACCAGACGGACAAGATCCTCGCGGGCCGAAAAGTGCTGATCGTGGACGACGACATGCGGAACATCTTCGCGCTCTCGACCATCCTCGAAGAGCACGACATGGTGATCGTGTCTGCCGACAACGGGCGCGACGCGATCCGGATGCTTCAAACTGACCCCGGCGTAGAAATCGTGCTCATGGACATCATGATGCCCGAAATGGACGGAATGGAGACAATGCGCGAGGTCCGCAAGATCCCGCACCTGAAGAACCTGCCGATCGTGGCGGTTACGGCCAAGGCGATGAAGGGCGACCGGGAGAAGTGCATCGAGGCCGGGGCGTGGGATTACCTCTCCAAGCCCGTGGACCCGGAACAGTTGCTCGCCGTGTTGAGGGCGTGGTTGCACCGCTGAGTCGGGTCACCCGTCCCGGGTCACGTGCGTTCGGCTCGGAGCCCTTGTCGGGCGCGGATCCCGAACACCGATGGACCCAAAACCGGTGACGACTCACTCTGGACCGATGACTATGGACCCGCGACCAATGACCGTGCCCGGCGAGCCGACGAACATCCTGGTTGTCGACGATTTGCCGGAAAAGATTCTGGTTTACCGGACCATTCTGGGCGAACTGAACCAGAACCTGATTACCGCCGCGTCCGGCGAGGAGGCCCTGCGCGCGGTGCTCGCCCACGACTTCGCGGTGATCCTGCTCGACGTCCAGATGCCCGGCATGAGCGGGCTGGAAACCGCGGCGCTGATCCGCCGGCGGAAGCGCTCGGCCCACACCCCGATCATCTTTCTGACGGCGTTCTCCGACGAGGTGCGGGCCACCGAGGGGTACGCACAAGGAGCGGTGGATTACATCAGCACGCCGGTGGTGCCGGCGATCCTGCGCGCGAAGGTGCGGGTGTTCGCCGACCTGTACCGGATGGCGCAGCAGGTGCGCCGACAGGCCGAGGAGCGGATCGCACTGGCCGAAGAGCGCACGAGGCGCGCGGCCGCCGAAGAAGCGAACCAGCGCCTGGCGTTCCTCACCCACGCGGGCGCAGTTCTAGCAGGTTCCCTCGACCAAACCGTGATCGCCCAGGACGCGATCCGCCTCGCCCTCTCGTACCTGGCCGACACCGCCGTTCTCGTTACCCTCCCGAGCGACGGGCGTGAGGTCCGCGTCCTCCGGGGGCGCGGGGGACCGGCCGGGTCCGCGTTGGAAGCGGACCTGGGCCACGACGCACTGGAGCGCGACCTTGCTCGTGCGGTCGATCGAGCCGCCGCAGAGAACGCGACCGTCCCCCTCTCCGACAACGTCCTCGCGGTACCGCTCCGCGCCCGCGGACAGGTCACCGCCGTTCTGGGGCTCTCGCGCCAACAAACGGGGCGCGCGTTCCCCGCGGCCGACGTCGCCGTTGCCGAAACGCTCGCGTCCCGGGTCGCGATGGCGCTCGAAAACGCCCGGCTCTACCACGAGCTGCAACAGGCCGACCGCCAGAAGAACGAGTTCCTCTCGATGCTGGCCCACGAGCTGCGTAACCCGCTCGCGCCGATTCGGAACGCAGCCGAAGTGCTCAACCACGACGGCATCAGCGCGGACCGCGTCCGGTGGGCGCACGGGGTGATCGACCGCCAGTTGACCCACCTCGTTCGACTCGTGGACGACCTGCTCGACGTGTCCCGGATCACGCTGGGGAAGATCCGGCTCGCGGTCGATCTGGTCGATTTGGAGAGTGCGATCACGCAGGCCGTCGAAGCCGTCGGGCCGCTGATCGACAAGTTCGGCCACCGGCTCGAGGTCGCGTTACCCGCCCACCCGGTTCACGTCCAGGGCGACCCGACGCGGTTGATCCAGGTGTTCGCCAACCTGTTGAACAACGCCGCCAAATACACCGAGCCGGGCGGGCGAATCGGCCTCACCGCCGCGGTCAAAGCGGCCCCGTCGGGAGACGGCACCGGCGCACACGCCCCCGCCCTCGTGGAGGTCCGCGTTCGGGACACGGGGGTCGGGATCGCCCCCGAACTCCTTCCGACCGTGTTCGACTTGTTCACCCAGGCGAGCCGCTCCCTCGACCGGTCGCAGGGCGGACTGGGTATCGGGTTGACCCTCGTCCGCAGGCTGGTCGAGATGCACGGCGGGTTCGTCGAAGCGCACAGCGCGGGCGTCGGCCACGGGAGCGAATTCGCCGTCGTCCTCCCGGTCGCGGAAGTCCAACTCGCGCCGGCACCGGCCGCGCCCACTCGGTCGACCGAACCGCAGAGCGAACCCGCGCCCCTCCGGGTCGTTATCATCGATGACAACATCGACGGGGCGGAGAGCCTGGCCGACCTGATCGGTTTGCTCGGGCACCAGGCCCGAACCGCGCACGACGGCCCCACGGGAATCGACGCGGTCCGCGCCTTCGAGCCGGACGTCGTCCTGCTCGACATCGGGCTCCCGGGAATGGACGGGTTCGAGGTGGCCCGTCGGCTCCGCCGCGACCCGCGCGCCCGCGCCACACTGATTACCATTAGCGGGTACGGTCGGGACGAGGACCGCGCGTTGTCCCGGGAAGCCGGGTGCTCGTACCACTTCGTGAAGCCGGTCGAGATCCGCTCGCTCCAAACAATGTTCGCGGCGATCCAGTCCTCCCTTCACAGCGGTGCTCAGGTGAACCAGGGCTGAAAAAACATCTTCGCCGCGGTCGACTTTTGTCGTTGCGCGTGCCGAACGCTGCGCCACATAGACAAACTCTACTCCGATTATACACATTCAAGACACCCGATCTACGCCGTAACTTCACACATTCAGACATACACTTTCTCGTCCCCACTATTAGGCTAAACTGGGCTGCACAACGAACTATTTGAGCTGCTCCGGGTCGCTTGTGGCCCGTGTCCCACTACCGAACACAGAGGTCCGTACATGACTCCCCCCGCGAGTCGCCGGTCGGCATTTACGCTGATTGAACTGCTGGTTGTGATCGCCATCATCGCCATCCTCATTGGCTTGCTCCTGCCCGCCGTGCAGAAGGTGCGCGAGGCCGCCGCACGCATGTCGTGCAGCAACAACCTGAAGCAAATCGGCCTCGGGCTGCACACCTACGAATCGGCCAACGGGTACTTCCCGACCAGCGGTGAGGGGAACAGCACGGCCAGTCCGCCCGGAACCTGGATGGACGTCCATTCGACGCTCACGCAGGTGCTCCCGTACATCGAGCAGGACAACGTTTACAAAGCAATCAACCTGAACAATCGGTACAACTGGAGCGGGCACAACGCCGCATTCAAGGTCAAAATCAAGACGTTCCTGTGCCCGTCGAACGGCGCTTCACAGGATGACCCTGATGGTTATGGGCAAACGGACTACATGCCCGTCGCTTACGTCGACATCGACCCGACCACCGGCACCCGTTGCACCCTCAACAGTTCCTGCGGAACGTACCGCAGTCCCGGGCTGTTGACGCTCCATTACGGGGCCGATCCCGCGAGCGCTCCAACCGCGGGGAACCACATCTCGTCGTACACGAAGATGAGCCCGCGCCGGATCACGGCGGTGACGGACGGGACGAGCAACACGGTCGCGATCATCGAAGACGTTGGCAAAAACCACGAGTCGCTCTCGCCGTTCATGAAGGCCAACTACGCGGACAACTGCTCGGACTGCGTGAACAAGTCCCCCACAAACCTGCGGAACAACTACCGGTGGGGCGAACCGGACAGCGCGAACGGCGTCTCCGGCCCGCACAACGACGGCACGAACAAAGTGGCTCGACTGAACAACAACGCGACCCCGAAGGGTGGCCCGACCTCGTGCCCGTGGTCGGTGAACAACTGCGGCCCGAACGACGAACCGTTCAGCTTCCACAGTGGCGGCGTCCAGGCCGTGTTCGGCGACGGGCACGTCCAGTTCCTCCGCGACTCGATCTCGGCCCAGACCCTGCGGGCCGTTATGACGGCCGACTTCGGCGACCAAGTTAACCTGGACTAAGCAGTATCGAGCGTTTGCACCCCGGCCACCGGCCCTCGGTCGGTGGCCGACTGTTTTTCCCGACCCACGTGGAGTTCCAACAATGCGCTATCTCGTTCTTGCCGTGGCGGTCGCGTTCCTTTCCACCGGGTGTGGTGGAGAGGTGAAAAGCCCGCTCGGTGAGCGCGCGATTGTCAAAGGGAAGGTGATGGTCTCTGGCCAGCCTGTCACACGGGGCACGGTGGTTTACACCCCGGCAGAGGGGAACAAAGCCGACGAGCAGACCGGGCAAATTCAACCCTCTGGGGAGTACACGACTTCCGTTTTTCCCGGGAAATATAAGATCTCGGTCACCGGTTCTTCGTCCGTCCCAGCCAAGTACAAGTCCGCCCAATCTTCCGATATGACGCTCGATATCCCCAGTGCCGGGAAGAACGACGCGGACATTGATCTGAAGTAACCGCTCGGGCCGGTGATCCGATCGTAGGCCTTCCGTCGAACGACCGGGCATCTTTTTCGCTGTGATTTCTTGTTTACAACTCGTTCGCCCGGGTACGATCGGGACATGAGCGGTCGCCCCACACTGCCGGGGCTCGTCGGCCGCTCGCACCTCCCGACGCCCGCGTGATCGCCGATGAACAATGAAGCACCGCCCACCGGGGTTCACACCCCAGCGCCCTGGGTCTGCCGCTCGTGCCACAACGTTACGGGCGAGCAACCGGGGAACTGCCCGAGTTGCGGCGCCGCGCTCGAGCGCGGTGCCCTGTCCGCCGACACAACCTTCTCCACCCCGGAACGGCGAACCGTCACGCGCCTGCTGTGGTTGGGGTTCGCGCTCGGAATCCCCCTTATCGGGCTCGGGGTTTTCGACGCGATCAGTCCCAGTAGGCCGGTGACCGAAGCGCTCGGAGAAAAAGTCTTTTTGCTCGTCCAGGCGGGGCTCTGTACCCCGCTCGTGCTCGTCTGCGCCGGCCCGATCTTCCGGCGCGCCTGGCGCTCGATCCGCACCCGCCGGTTCACCCTCGATACGCTCCTCGGTCTGAGTATCGGCGCCGCGTTCGTCTACAGTTCGGTGGCCGTTGTGTACGCATGGTCCGGGGCGCAACCACTCCAGCCCCGGGCACCTGCCACGGAGCTCCGTCCCGAACTGGAGGGCGGGGTCCGGGCGGTCGCCCCCACTCAGCGCGGCACGATCGACCCCTTCTTCGAGAGCACGGGGATGATCGTGCTCCTCGCTCTCGCCGCCCGCGCGATTGAACTGCGAGCGCGCGACCGCGCCGCGACCGCGCTCCAACAACTCGCTCCACTCGCCCCGAGAACGGCCCGCGTCCTGCTCGTCGACGGAACCGAAGAAGACCGCGACGTCCAACTCGTGCGCCCCGGCGAACTCGTCCGGGTGCGCCCGTGCGAGCGCGTTCCCGTAGACGGTATCATCCGCGAGGGCACCACCACGATCGACGAATCAATGCTCACGGGCGAATCGACGCGCGCGGAGCGGGGGCCGGGCGGCTCCGTCCTCGCGGGAAGCGAGAACGGGCTGCGCGCGATTACGGTCGAAGCCACGCGCACCGGGTCCGATACGATCCTCGACCAAGTTGTGGGGCTGGTCAGCCAAGCACAGCAGCGGCGCGCCGAGTTCCAGCGAACCACGGACCGCCTCGTGGCGTGGTACGTTCCCGCGGTACTGGTGGCCGCACTCGCCGCGTTCGTCGGTTGGGCCGCGTTCGGTCCCGCGGGCTCGGCCCTGACCTACGCGGTCGTCTGCGCGGTCGGCGTTCTCGTGGTGGCGTGCCCCTGTGCGGCGGGCCTCGCCGGGTCCGTTGCGGTGGTGCTCGGGATGCGCCGCGCGGCCGGGGCCGGGATCTTGTTCCGGGACGCCGCGGCCCTTGAGCGCCTCGCGGCCGTCGATACCGTCGTGTTTGACAAGACGGGCACGCTCACCGAGGGGCGCCCGCGCCTGATCGAAATCATCCCGAACATCGGGACGTCCGGGAATCACGTCCTCGCCCTGGCCGCGGCCGTCGAGCGCGGGACCGAGCACCCGCTGGGTCTCGCGATCGTGTGGGAGGCCGTCAACCGGAAGCTCGAGATCACCCCGGCCGAAAGCGTGGAAGGCGTACTCGGTAAAGGGGTGCGCGGGCTCGTTGATGGCAACCGGGTGTCGGTCGGGCGCCTCGGGTTCATTCAGGAGTCCGGCGCGCACAGCGAACTCATGCCGAGCGAGGCCCGGGCACACCGGCAGCGCGGGCACGTCGTTGTGTTCGTGGGCGCGGGTCCGCGCTGCACGGGGTTGATCGTGTTCAACGACCCGCTGCGCCTCGGCGCGCGGGGCGCGGTCGAGGGCCTCCGGGCCGCGGGGCTGAAACTGCTCCTGGCCACCGGGGATCACGCTGAGACCGCACACGGGGTCGCCCAGGCCGTCGGCATCACCGACGTGGTCGCGGACGCCCTCCCGGTCGAAAAGTTCGCCATCGTGCAGAAGCTCAAGGGCGAGGGGCGCATCGTCGCCATGTGTGGTGATGGCATTAACGACGCACCGGCCCTCGTCGCGGCCGACGTGGGAGTCGCGCTCGCGAGCGGAACCCGGACCGCGATCAGTACCGCGGGGATCACCCTGGTTCACTCGGACCTTCAGGCGCTCGGGGTCGCGCGGGAACTGAGCCGGGCGACCGTGCGGACGATTCGCCGGAACCTGATCCTCGCGTTCGCCTTCAACGTCGTTGCGATTCCGATCGCTGCCGGCGCGCTGGTACCGTTCGGCGGGGGGCTCATCAATTCCGTTTGGGGCACCGCGGCGATGAGTTTCGGGGCGCTCGCGGTTCTGGCGAACTCCGCCCGCCTCGCCTTTTATCCCGTCGGCAAGTGACTCAATCGGCGCGGGCCGCGGCAACGACCCGCTTGCCCGAGAGGAGCCGAACGCCCACGTTGAGGAACATCACTACCGTCACCAGCACGAACGCCGCGGTCCACGCGAGTTGGATCTCCGGTGACCCCGGCGCGTACTTCGCGAAATCGTAGATGTAGAACGGAAGGAACGGCGTCTCGTCCGACGGGGTTCGGGGCATGTACTGTGATCCACCGGCCGTCAAAATGAGCGGTGCCGTCTCACCCGCGATCCGCCCGACCGCCAGAAACACCCCCGTAATAATCGCCGGAAGCGCTGCGGGCAGGAGTACCTTCACCACCGTCTGCCACCGGCTCGCCCCGAGCGCGTAGCTCGCTTCGCGCAAACTGTTCGGCACCAGTCGCAGCGATTCTTCTGTGGCTCGGATCACGACCGGGAGCATCATCACCCCCAGCGCGAACGCACCGGCCCAACCGGAGAACTGCCCGCGTGACGTGGTCATCCACACCGGGTACACGAGCAGCGCGTACCCGAAAATTCCGATGACGATCGACGGCACCGCGCCGAGCGTCTCCGCCACGAACCGGAGCGGCGCGACCATCCGATTGTTCCGGTACTCGGCGAGAAACACCGCGGTCAACACACCGACCGGTACCGCGAACGCGGTCGCCAGCCCCACCAGAATGCAGCTCCCGTACAGCGCGTGTGCGAGCCCGCGCCCGCCACTGTCGTTGGGAAGCTTGGTGAAGAAGTCCAAATTCACCCCACCGGCCCCGCGAACGGTGATGTACCCGAGGATGAGGAACAGCGGCACCACGGTGAGGAACTGACACAGCGCCAGCGCCCAGCACATCACGCGGTCCGAGCGCTGGGCCTTCGATCGACTGGCCGTGATCTCCTCCGCGGTCCGCGCCGGTTGTCCGGTTTGACCCTCGGCCAGTTCGATCGGCCGGGCGCGGCGCGCGG
The DNA here is from genome assembly GCF_017939745.1 of Gemmata palustris. Classification (NCBI taxonomy): domain Bacteria; kingdom Pseudomonadati; phylum Planctomycetota; class Planctomycetia; order Gemmatales; family Gemmataceae; genus Gemmata; species Gemmata palustris. The sequence continues at coordinate 2,384,610 of NZ_JAGKQQ010000001.1, forward strand.
CGGGCTTCGACATCCACCGCACCACGATTCGGGCCGTGAAATTCATCACCAGCGTGATGCCGAGTAGGAGCAGCCCGAGCGCGACGAGCGCCCCCTGCTTCACCCCGGGCGGCGCCTCGAACAGCTCTTTGGCGATCACGCTGGGAATGGTGTCGCCGGTGCCGTTCAGCCGGAAATCGAGGTAGTGCGAGTTGGCGATCACCATCGTGACGGCCATCGTTTCGCCGATCGCGCGCCCGAGCGCGAGGAAGCACGCGGCGATGACTCCGGGACGGGAGTAGGGGAGCACGACGCGCCAGATCGTCTGCCAGCGGGTGGACCCCAGGGCGAGAGCGCCTTCGCGCTGCGACCGCGGGACCGCCTGCATCACGTCGAAACTGACGGCCGTGATGTACGGCAGGATCATCACCGACAGCACCAGCCCCGCTGCGAGAATGCCCTGGCCGGACGCGATATTCGGCAATCCTAGCGTATCAAAGAACGGCGCGAGGCCCTGCTTCGCCAAGAACTCGCGCCCCCAGAAGCCATACACGACGCTCGGAATTGCCGCGAGGAGTTCGAGCAGGAACGCGCACACCTTCCGTAATCGCGGCGGGGCGAGTTCCGACAAGTAAGCCGCAGCGCCGACCCCGAGCGGCACCGCGATCAGCATCGCAATCAGCGACGTGGCGACGGTGCCGTACACGAACACCAGCGCGCCGTACTCGTTGCCGTCGGGGAACCACTTGGTACTCGTGAGCAACCGGTACTTGCCCGGCTCGGACAGCACCGGCCACGCCTTATACACAAGCACGGCGATCAGCGCCGCAGCAATCGAGAGCACGAACATGCCGGCCGACTGGCACAACCAGCGGAACACGAAGTCGCCGCGGGACGGTGGGTGCGATTGGTGTGCGGTCATGTGTGTATTGTTGTAGCCCCGTAAGGGGCGTCCGATGGTAGCCAGGGGTGAAGCGCAGCGCAACCCCTGGCGTGCGGAACCGGCATGTTTTGGTTAGCCCCGTAGGGGCGTCAGAGTGTAGCGCAGCGCAACCCCTGGCTACACTCTGACGCCCCTACGGGGCTATTCCGTCACTCGAACGTCACTTGCCCGAGCTTCTCCTGGATCTTCTTGCCCAACTCTTCGGGGAGCGGGGCGTAATCCATTTCCTTCGAGAACTTCTGCCCGTCCGTCGTCGCCCACTTCAGGAACTCGACGATCGTCGGGCCGGTTTCCTTTGGCAGTTTGGCGAACAGGATCGCGTAGCTGATCCCCGAGATCGGGTAGGACTTCGCGCCCGCTGCGTCGGTCAACGAATACGTGAGGTCGTGCAGCGAGTACGGCTCCTTCTCCGGTTTCGCCTTGATCGCCTCCGCCGCGGCCGCGGTCACCCCGTCGGCGTCCGCGGAAACCCACTCGCCCGCCTTGTTTTTCAGCTTCGCGGCCGCCAGTTCGTTCTTGCGGGCGAACAGCAACTCGACGTACCCGATGGTGCCCGCGTTACCCTTCACGAACCCGGCCACACCGTCGTTGCCCTCTTGACCCACGACGCCCTGAACCCAGTCCGGTTTGGTGCTCGCCTTCAGTTTGCCGCCGCTCACCTTCGACAGGTACTCGGAGAAGATGTTCGAGGTACCGCTCTTTTCAGCACGAGCGACCACCACGATGTCCTTGTCCGGGAGCGCCACGCCGGGGTTCAGGTCGGCGATCCGCTTGGCGTTCCACTTCCGCACGCTCGGGTCGCGGAGGTAAATGTCGGCCAACACGTCGCCGGTCAGTTTCAGTTCCTTACCGCTGATTTCCGGCACGTTGTAGACCACCGCGACCGCGCCCATCGTCAGCGGGATGTGGACCACGTCGCCGCCCTTCTCCTTTGCGGCGGCGAGTTGCTCTTTCGTCATCGGCGCGTCCGAGCACCCGAAGTCCTTGGTCTTCGCGGTCATCTGCTCGACGCCGTAGCCGGACCCCTTCGAGACGTAGTCGATCTCGACGTTCTTGGCCGTTTTGTACTCGCCCGACCACTTCTGCATGAGCGGGTTAACGAACGTCGCGCCGCCGCCACTGATCCGCTGCGCCGACCGACCACCACCGCACCCCCCGCACCCGGCGAAAAAAGGCAGTGCGAACACCAACGCGGCGAAGGCAAGGAACCGGGGCATCAGGTAGTCTCCGTGGGGACGGATCGGGCCAACGAGTGCGCACAACTTATCGCTGTCGGCACCCGCGGACAGCCCGCGATTCGTGAAGGTTTCGTGTAGCCCACGGGTGACGCTCGAACACTCGCCCTCGCAACATGTTGTCTCGCGCACGAAGGTAACCCCGGGCGCGAATCCGCGGTCTTTCTGAGCCACTTTCGCGGAACAAGAAGTCACCTCGATGTCGTCGGGGAGCACATGAGTGGGACGGTGGTGCCAGGGCCGTTGAGTTCTCGTGGTTGTGCAACTCCACCCGCTCGTTGACACTCGCGGTTCGCCAAGAGACTCAGGCGAACCGCGAGTGTCAACGAGCGGGTGGTGTTCCCACCCCCGTCCACTTCCGCACACTCAACGGCCCTGCCCCTGGTCTCATGCCCCGCCCGGGCTAACAATTGCTAACCTTTTGGCCCCGGGTTGTTTTTGGAGTGCTCCACGATCGCCACAACTACTGCACTTTCAATATGTTCCGATTATTTCGCTGCTGAAGCAGCCCGTTGCGAAGGCTAACATCGGCTAACAATCACTGCAAATTGCAAAGCCCCGGACAATTTGCGACTAACCTCACGACTAAAAAACGGTTCGAGTTGGCTAACAATTTAAACGGCTGAACCGCGTCGAGCATCGTCATCCGTCCAATCACCCGGAAACACCCGCGCCGCAAGGCGAACTCGCCACGACCAGGCGATGCCGGGACTCCTAAACGGACACTTCCCCATATTATACATTAGTGGACACGCGAATACAAACAGTTTGGGGCCGGATGGCGCGATTGAATCACCCGCCCCCGGGCGGAAGCATTCGCGACGCGCGTTGTGCTCTTGGCCGCGGGACTCATCTCCATAAGCTAAGCGGAGTTTGCGCCGAAGAATCCCTTGCACCCTGCATCCGCTCCATGCCGCGGGCTCACCTGTTGATCGAGAACCATGCCGAAACGTACCGACATCAAGAAGATCCTGCTCATCGGCTCCGGCCCCATCATCATTGGCCAGGCGTGCGAGTTCGATTACTCGGGAACGCAGGCCTGCAAAGCACTTCGCGAAGAGGGCTATTCGGTCGTCCTGGTGAATTCCAACCCGGCGACCATCATGACCGACCCGGAGACGGCCGACCGCACGTACATCGAGCCGATCACCTGGGAAGTTGTTGAGAAGATTATCGCCGCGGAGCGCCCCGACGCGCTCCTCCCCACGCTCGGCGGGCAGACCGCGCTCAACACCGCGATGGACCTGTTCAAGAAGGGCGTGCTGGAGAAGTACGGCGTCGAGATGATCGGCGCGAACGCGGACGTGATCGACAAGGCCGAGGACCGGCAGCGGTTCAAGGACGCGATGCTGAAGATCGGCGTCGCGGTGCCGAAATCGGTCGTCGTTCACTCGCTCGAAGAGGCGATGCGCGCGGTTGAGGAAGTGGGGCTGCCGTGCGTCCTGCGCCCGAGCTTCACGATGGGCGGGAGCGGCGGCGGGATCGCGTACAACCGCGACGAGTACCGCGACCTCATCACCCACGGGCTGCAACTGTCGCCCACCACGGAAGTTCTCGTTGAAGAGTCCGTGATCGGCTGGAAAGAGTACGAGCTGGAGGTGATGCGCGACCGGGCCGACAACGTCGTCATCATCTGCTCGATCGAGAATTTGGACCCGATGGGGGTCCATACCGGCGACAGCATCACGGTCGCGCCCTCGCAAACGCTCTCCGACAAGGAGTACCAGCGGATGCGCGACAAGGCGAAGGACATCATCCGCGAGATCGGCGTCGAGACCGGCGGGAGCAACATCCAGTTCGCGATCAACCCGGCCGACGGGCGCATGATCGCGATCGAAATGAACCCGCGCGTGTCCCGCAGCAGCGCCCTCGCGTCCAAAGCCACCGGGTTCCCGATCGCGAAGATCGCGGCCAAACTCGCGGTCGGGTACACGCTCGACGAGCTCCGCAACGACATCACGCGCGAAACGCCGGCCTGCTTCGAGCCGACCATCGACTACGTGGTAACGAAGGTTCCCCGGTTCGCGTTCGAGAAGTTCCCGGAAGCGAACCCCACGCTCACCACGCAGATGAAGAGCGTCGGCGAGACGATGGCAATCGGGCGCACGTTCAAGGAGTCGCTCCAAAAGGCGCTCCGCGGGCTGGAAGTGAACCGGTTCGGCATCGGGTGCGACAAGCGCGACCGTTGGGGCACCGCGAACCCGCCCGCGCGCGAGGAGATCACCTTCAAGCTCTCCAGCCCGAACGCGGACCGGATCTGGTACCTGCGGTACGCCTTCCTCGCCGGGATGTCGCTCGACGAGATCCACCAGCGGACGAAGATCGACCCGTGGTTCCTGCGCGGGGTCGAAGAACTGGTCGCCATCGAGAACGAGTTGCGCGCGGCCGGGTCTCTTGATAACGTGACGCCCGAGCTGATGCTGAAGGCCAAGCAGAGCGGGTTCATCGACCGGCAACTGGCGCACGTCTGGAACGTCGCGGAAGCCGAAGTTCGGAAGCTCCGCAAGAGCTTCGGAATTGAAGCGGTGTTCAAGAGCGTGGACACCTGCGCCGCCGAGTTCGAGGCGTACACGCCGTACTACTACTCGACCTACGAGCCTGGTGCGCGGGTCCAGCGGCCGGGCCAGCCCGTGTACTTTTCCCCCGGCGAAGACGAGGTCCGCCCGTCCAGCGGGAAGTCGCGGATCATGATCCTCGGCGGCGGGCCGAACCGCATCGGCCAGGGCATCGAGTTCGACTACTGCTGCGTGCAGGCCGCGTTCGCGCTGCGCGACAACGGCTACGAAGTCATCATGGTGAACTCGAACCCCGAGACCGTGAGCACCGACTACGACACGTCCGACCACCTGTTCTTCGAGCCGCTCACGCCCGAGGACGTGCTCAACATCAACGACAAGATGAAGCCCGAGGGCGTGATCGTGCAGTTCGGCGGGCAAACGCCGCTGAACCTCGCCACGTCCCTTCAAGACGCGGGCGTGCCCATCATCGGCACGAGCGTGGACAGCATTGATGTGGCCGAGAACCGCGAGCGGTTCGCCAAGCTCGTCACCGAAATCGGGCTGCTCCAGCCCGCGAACGGCACCGCGGTGGACGAATCCCAGGCCCTCCGCGTCGCGCGCCGGATCGGGTTCCCGATTCTCGTGCGCCCGAGCTTCGTGCTCGGCGGGCGCGACATGAAGATCGTGTACAACGAGGACGAACTCACCGCGTACATTCGCCGCGTCGAGCCCGATTTGTCGCGCGACCGCCCAGTGCTGATCGACCAGTTCCTGGAGAACGCGACCGAAGTCGATGTGGACTGTCTGAGCGACGGCACCCGCACGGTGATCGGCGGCGTGATGCAGCACATCGAGGAGGCCGGCATCCACTCCGGCGACTCCGCGTGCGTGATCCCGCCGTACAGTTTGCCCGCGGACGTCATCACGGAGATCAAGGTCCAATCGCGGAAGCTGGCCGCAGCGCTCAACGTGAAGGGGCTGATGAACATCCAGTTCGCGGTCGCCGGGATTCGCGCGGGCGGCACGGTCACGGACACGCCTAAGGTTTATATTCTCGAAGCGAACCCCCGCGCCAGCCGCACCATTCCCTTTGTGTCGAAGGCGACCGGGGTGCCGCTCGCTCGACTCGCGGCCCTTGTAATGGTGGGCAAGACGCTCGACGAACTGGGCGTGAAGGACGAGGTCATCCCGACGCACTACTCGATCAAGGAGAGCGTGTTCCCGTTCAACAAGTTCCCGGGCGTGGACATCATCCTCGGGCCGGAGATGAAGTCCACCGGCGAAGTCATGGGGATCGATGACTCGATGCCGATGGCGTTCGCGAAGGCGCAGCTCGCGGCCAGTTCGCGGTTGCCCGAAGGCGGAACGGTGTTCATCTCCGTCGCGAACCGCGACAAGGACGCGGTACTCCCGATCGCACGCGGGTTCGCCGAGATGGGCTTCAAGGTGATCGCGACGCGCGGGACAGCGCAGTTCTTGCGCGAACGCGGCGTTCCGGTGGAGGACGTTCCGAAGATCGCGGAGGGCCGGCCGAACCTGCTCGACCACATGAAGAACGGGAAGGTGCAGTTGGTCATCAACACACCGACCGGGCGGGGCAGTTCCACCGACGAGTCGAAGATCCGGGCCGAAGCGGTGGCCAGTCGCGTGACCGCGATCACCACAATTTCCGCCGCACAAGCCGCCGTCGAAGCGTGCCGGGCGCTCAAGCAACAACGACTGACCGTTACGGCACTCCAGGACCGGTTCCCGAAGAAGTGACCCTCAGCGCGAGCGGGCCGCGTTACGCAGCGGCCCGCTCGCGCCGCACCGGGCTCCCGATCGTTTCCATCAGCGCTTGCAAGCCGTGAATGTGCTTGCAGCAGTACGCGCGGCGGTTCTCGCCGTTGTAAACCGCGTCCGGGCAGGTGCAGTGCCAGTTTAGATGACCGTCGCCCGCGCGCTCGGCGGCAATTTGGTACTCTTCGCGCCCGCCGGTCACGTTCCAGGTCATCACGCACCCGGCCTCGTGCGGGTCCGGGTTGCGGTACGTCACGCGGAACATGTACGGGGCGGGCGTGCGCTTCTTATCGGGGCCGGGCAGCACGACGGTAACGATGGCGAACGACCCGCGCGGTTTATTTTCTTTGACCACAGTTCACCTCATTCGGTGGTGTGTTGGGTGTGTTGAATTATACCCGCACGGGTGTCCACTCCCGATGTCGGTAGCCCGGTACGGTGGTAGATTGCAAGTACCCCGAACGGAGCGCCGTGCATGATCGACGACACCCAACCGACCGACGCGCAGACGATGAAATCGTTCATCCGCGAACTGGCGCGCAAGAACCGCGTGGCCCAGAAGAACAAGGACGCGATCAGCCTGGAGATTTGCCACAAGTTCACGGCGCTGCCGGCCTACGCCGCCGCGAAAACGGTGATGTGGTACGTCGACGCCGGCAGCGAGGTGCGCACGCGGCACACACTCCCGGAGGCGCTCACCCACGGCAAGCGCGTCATCGTCCCGTGGTGCATCGTCGAGACGAACGAGCTCGAACTGTTCTGGCTCGAAGACATGAGCGAGCTGGTCGAGGGCGCGTACAAGATCCTGGAGCCGAAGGCGGAACTGCGCGACCTCCCCGCGAAGAAAGTTCAACCCGAAGAACTCGACCTCGTGATGGTGCCGGGCACCGCATTTGACTTGCGCGGCGGGCGCATGGGCCAGGGCAAGGGGTACTACGACCGTCTGCTGTCGCACGCCCGGCCGGACGCGCCGCTCGTCGCGCTCAGTTTCGACTGCCAGATCTTTGAGGAGATCCCGGTCGCCGCGCACGACGTCTTCATGGACCAGGTGCTGACCGAATCGCGCACCATCAGCGGCAAGGGTCGAACGGGGAAGTGAACCGATGCGGGAGGACCGGTCCGCGACTCAATTCTGGCAATCGGTCGCGCTCCGGCTCATTGCCATCTGGCTGATCGGTTGGGCCACGATCCTGTGGTTCCAGGGGTGCCTCGTACCCTCCACGCGCAACGAAGTGCTCCAGGATCAACAGAAGATTACGGGTTCGGAACCGCCCACCCCCGAGCCGCGCCCGGGTCCGCGTTAAGGTAGTTTTCTCCTTTCAGCACGCGCACCCGCGCGGTATCCTCAAACACTGTTCCCATTCTTTGTTCTCCCGGACGCGGCCCTCGCAGCCGCGCCCACCCTCCCCGGGAGCCTCACATGCTGAATCGCACGCGCCGCGAACTGTTCGCGGACATCGGTCGGGGCATGATCGCCGCCAGTGTCGGCACCGCGTTCGCCCACGATCTGGGATTCGCTACCGCCTTCGCCGCCGACGAACAACCCGCCCGCCTCACGTTCGGTGACCTCGACCCGCTCGTGAACTTCCTCCAGGAAACGCCGCCCGACAAGCTCGTGTCGGCCGTCATCACCAAGCTGAAAGGCGGCACCGAACTCAAGCAACTCGTCGCGGCAGCGGCCCTCACGAACGCCCGCGCGTTCGGCGGCGAGGACTACATCGGGTTCCACACGCTGATGGCCCTCGCCCCGGCGTTCCAAATGTCGCAGGAAGAGACGAAGGCCGAACTCAAGCCGCTCGCGGTACTGAAGGTGTTGCACCGAAACGCCTCGCGCCTGAAGGATTTCGGCCCGACGAAGGAAACGCTGAAGACCGTAGCACCCGGGAAACTGGCAACGACCCGCGGCGGTGAGCAGCTCCGCGAGGTGACCCGCAAGGGCGACTTGGCCGCAGCCGAGGCTACCTTTGCAGCCATCTGCGCGAATGGGAAGCCGGAAGACGCGCTCAACGAACTTATGGTCGAAGTGGACGACGCGACCGAAGTTCACCGCGTGGTGCTGGTGTCGCGGGCGTGGGACTTGACGCGGTTCGTCGGCACCGAGCGCGCGAGCACGATGCTCCGGCAATCGGTTCACTACTGCGTGAACATTGAAAAAAACGCGAGCCAGATCAAGTACAACGGCCCGATCCGCGAGCAGCTCCCGAAGCTCCTGGACCAGTACAAACTCGTCGGATCGAAGCCGGGCACGAAGGCGGCCGACGACGCCTGGGTGGTTCAGTTCGCGGACACGGTCTTTAAGTCCGACGCGGCCCAGGCCGCCGACGCGGTCGCATCCGCTCTGTCCGAAGGCTTCAGTGCGGACGCGATCGGTGAAGCGCTCTCCCTGGCTGCGAACCAGCTCGTGCTCCGCGACGAGGGGCGCCCGAAGGCGTGGGTGTCCCCGGGCAAGCCGGAGGGGAGCATCCACGGCGACTCGATCGGCGTCCACGCCTGCGACACGATTCACGCCTGGCGGAACCTGGCGAGCATCGGCGACCGCCGCACGCAGGTCACGAGCCTGATTCTCGCCGGGTACCAGATCGGTCGCGACCGCGCGAACCGGGCCGAGTTCCTGAAGTGGGATGCGTACCCACGGACGGAACACTCCGACAAGGTTAAGGGATTGCCGGCGGACTCGCTCCTGAAGGAACTCGACGGCGCGATCCGCGACAAGGATCAGGCCCGCGCCGCGGCCCTCACCGCGCGTCTCAGCGAGACGTCCAACAGCGCAAAGGACGTGTTCAACCTGTTCCGCACCTACGCGATCAGCGAGGACGGCGCGCTGCACGCGGAAAAATACTACGCGACCGCGAGCGACGAGTTCGCGCGGGCCAGGGCCGCGTTCAAGTGGCGCCAACTGATCGCACTGGCCCGCGTGACCGCCAGCGCCTACGGCTACGCAGCCCCCGCACACAAGGAAGCGTGCGAACGGTTGAAAGCGTAGTGGATTAAGCAAATCCCGCCCACCGCCACGGGCTGACGAGCCGCGACCGCGAGGGAGCGGGGTCGGAGACTGCCCGGTGAGACAAGGAAGAGCCGCGGATCACGTAGATTACGCGGATCAGACAAAGGAACGATTTGAAGCCCCGCAACAGCGGGGTTCGCCTAATGATTCAAGAACTTCACGTCGCGGACGTTCTGCTCCGCGACGGTCCGCGTGATCTTCCCGGCACGCAACAGCAACCGCACCGACTCGTCGCACGTGTACATCCCCTCCTCGCGCCCGGTGAGGATGTAGTTGTCGATGCTCTCGATCTTGCCCGTGCGGATCGCGCTCGCAATCGGGTGCGTGTTCCACATCACTTCGAGCGCCAGGTGCCGCTTCTCCGTCTTGTTGATGCTCGGAAGCAACCGCTGACTCACGATCGCGCGCAGACTCATCGCGAGCTGCGACCGCACCGCCGGCTGTGCGTCCGACGGGAACAGGTCCGGGAACCGCGTGATCGCGCCCTTCGCGTCGCGCGTGTGGAGCGTGCTGAACACGAGGTGCCCCGTCTCAGCAGCGCTCAGGGCCATTTGCGCGGTTTCGCGGTCGCGGATCTCGCCGACCAGAATCACGTCCGGGTCTTGTCGAAGACCGTACTTCAGCCCGTCCGCGAACGAGAGCACGTCGGCCCCCACTTCGCGCTGCGTGACCACCGAGTTCGGTTCGCGCGGGAACTGGTACTCGACCGGTTCTTCCACCGTGATGATGCGGTACCCGCCGGTTTTGTTCAGCCGGTTCACGACCATCGCGAGCGTGGTCGATTTGCCGGAGCCGGTCGCCCCGGTGACGATCACCAGCCCGTCGCGAAGAGCAACGAGTTTGGCCGCGAGATCGGAAGGGAACCCCGCCCACGCGAGATCAGGAATCGTGTCGGGAATGACCCGAAAGCACCCGCACGTGTCGCCCCCTGCAAGAAAGAGTGTCGCACGAAACCGCGTCATCTGCCCCGCGACCGGGCACTCGAAGGAGAAGTCCGCGTTCTTGTTCACCTGCAATCGCTTGAGAGCGTCTTCCGGGCACGCCGAAAGCAGAAGTGTTTCGATCTCGTCCGAAGCAATCGGCGCTTCCGGCAGTTCGGTAAGATCGCCGTGTAACCGCATGACGGGTGCGTGCCCGGCGACCACGTGTAAGTCGGAGGCGCCCGCCTGCACGGTCCATTCGAGCCACTGGTGCAGCTTCTCAGCAATGGCGTCCGACATGGGAACTCCTCCACAAACGGCTCAGTCCATTTCCTTCTTAGGCGTTCATCAGTGCGGCGCTGCGAAGTCTCATTTTGATGTCATTTGAGGAAATTTCGTAGGTTATCAACGCGACGCGCCTCGGTGAGTCCGCCGCACTTGGTGCAGCGTGGGTGAACGACCATTCCGAGATCAGTCCCGAAAAAACGATGCGTCTTCTGCACAATCTGGATCGTAGTTCAACTGGATTTCGCACTGCCCCGCTGCCCCAACCTTGACGGCAGCCCCATACCACTGATGCCCCAGTACGGTTCGTGACTCATTGATGTCAATCAACAACAAGGTAATCTCGCTGGGCGTGTTGAGCGATGTGATTTCGCCGCTCGACAGATTTACCCTGAGCTTGGTGATCCACGATTCTCCTTGTTTATTATACCTCACCTCGAAAATGACCTCGTGCCACTCCGAACCCGTCAAGCGAGATTGAGCGGCACTGTAGATTAATTCAGCAAGCCGTTTCAGTGTTTCGTCGTTCATGACTCCACCCCATATCGCTTCAACGCATCCCGGTTCAGTTCGATACCCAACCCCGGAGCATCCGGTATCGTCAGCAGTCCGTCCACATCGGGTTTGAACGGCACGGTAATCAACTCGTCCATGTACGGCGACGGCGACAGGAACTCGACGTACTTCGCGACCGGCATCGCCGCGGAGAGTTGCAAATCGGCCGCGAGACCGATCGCGGTGTTCCACCCGTGCGGCACCCACTGCACGTTGTGCTCGTAGGCCGCCCACGCGATGCGCCACGCCTCGGTGAGTCCGCCGCACTTGGTGCAGTCCGGCTGGACGATGTCCGCGCCCTGTTGCTCGAACAGCGGGCGAAAACTCTGCCGGCGCGTGAACACTTCGCCCGTTGCGATGGGTACCGGCGAGTGGCGCCGTAATTCGGCGAAGCCCGCGACGTCGTCCGGCGGAAGCGCTTCTTCAAACCACACGATGTCGTAGTTCGCGAGCATTTGTGCCGTGCGCAGTGCCCACTTGTAACCGTGCGGCCAGAACGCATCGCTTCCGCCCGCGTCGACCATCAGTTCCACACCCGGTCCGACTGTTTCCCGCGCGGTGCGAACGAGTAGTTCGTCCGTCTTCGCGTCGCGCCGACCGAACGGTTTCCAGCCGAGTTTGATCGCCTTGAACCCACGCGCGACGGCGGCCTTGAGCTTCTCACGCAGTGGCTCCACTTCGGCGAACAGCAGTGACCCATACGGCTTAATCTTGTTGCGGTAGTTGCCGCCGAGCAACCGCGAGACGGGTTGCTTCGTGATCTTGCCGAAGAGATCCCACAGTGCGATATCGATGCCGCTGATCGCGTGTTCGACGCTCCCGCCGCGCCCCTGCCAGAACGTGTTCTGGCGCAGCTTCTCGCTCACGCGCGCCGGCTCATCGGCCCGTTCGCCGATGAGGAACGGACGGAGCAACTTCACCGCGGCGCTTACGAGGTGACTACTCGTGAACGTGCTCCCGACGCCGACCAGCCCCTCGTCCGTCAGAACCTCCACGATGGTGTGAACGTTGTCTTCGGGCGCGAGTTCCTCGGCCCACCCGCCTTCGACCGTGCCGCCGGTGAGACCGGTGAGCCGAACGTCCGCGATCTTCATCTCAAAATGCTCCAAGCGTCAGAAACGGCAAAAAAACAGAAGAGTATTCACCGCAGAGGGCACGAGAGGGCGCAGAGAAGAACAGAGAAGAACAGAGAAGAACAGAGAAGAACAGAGAATCGAGTGACCTCATTCTTCGTTCTTCTCTGCGCCCTCTCGTGCCCTCTGCGGTGAATATTGCTTTACTCTTCTCTGCGCCCTCTCGCGCCCTCTGCGGTGAATACTCTTCTGTCACTCCAACGGGCGCTGGCCCCACGGAATCGGCATGGTCGGCGGCTTGCGGTGGCGGTCCTTGCGGACGTCCTTCGGCCGGTCCTTCCACCACGTTACGTACCGGCCGAGTTGCTTCACGGCCTCTTCGTAGGCCTGTCGGCCCTTCTCCGGGGTCGCCAGTTCCGCGTCGCCCAGAACGCCGGTGTCCGAATAACTGCTCGTCCACGAAACAGTTGTCGCCGGACCCGCGCCGAACAGATCGACCCAGTTGAACGGGCTGTCGTCGTTGTTGAAGCTGATCGTGCCGCTCTTGATGAGGTCTTTGCGGACGTTGTCGCCGTCGAGGTAGAGGTACAGGCTCGTTTCGAGTTCGCAGGCGTGTGAGCACCCACCCGGGAATTTGCTCTCACGCCAGTTCGGGAGAAACGTCTTGTCCACAGTGAGCAGGTTCCACCACGCGACCACGCAGCACTCCGCATCCGTCTCCACGTTGGTGCGGCGCGCGACGAGGTCGAGGTTCGGCATGTTCGAGCCGTGACCATTCAAGAGGATGATCTTCTTGAACCCGTGGTACGCGAGCGATTTGGTGATATCGAGCACCTGGTGCACGAAGTGCTCGAAGTCCGTGTTGATCGTGCCGGGGAAGTCCATCACGTGCCCGGTGTAGCCGTAGGCCACGACCGGCAGCACGAGCAACTTGTCCGGGATCTCGCGTCCGGTCCCGCTCGCGATCCCGCACGGGCACACAAGGTCCACATCGAGTGGCAAGTGCGGGCCGTGCTGCTCCACCGCTCCGCACGGCACAATACACACCTTGCCCAAATCAACCGCGTCGTTGATCTCGGGCCACGTGAGTTTCTCGTAGCGGTATTCTGTCTGCGCGCGACTCATTGTGGGCTCCAGAATAAAAACAGAACGCGCCGCAGATAACGCGGATAAGCGCAGATCAAGACACGATTTCATTTCAATTCCGTCTTAATCCTGTTTTCATCTGCGTTATCTGCGGTTCTTTATTCTCCGCACTTTCAGCTCGACTCAGCAACCAGGTATTTCTGCACAAACTTCTCGTCAAGCGTCACACCGAGGCCGGGGCGATCGGGCACTTCCATCCACCCGTTCACAGACTGGACCTTCTCGTGCGTCAGCTCGTGGCGCAGCGGTGAGTCCTCGACGCAGTCCTCAAACACGAACGCATCGCGACACGTCGAGAGCCAGTGAATGCTCGCGGCCACGGTGAGCGGGCTGGTGTAACAGTGATTACAGAGGCGAGCGCCGATCTCTTCGACGCGCGCCCGAATGTACGCGGCGTCCGTGAACCCGCAGCGGGAGATGTCCACCTGGTACACGTCGAGCGCGCGGCGGTCGATGAGTTGCCGGAACGACTCGCGCCCGCACTCCCCCTCCCCCGCGGCGATCGGGATCGGCGACCGGTCGCGGAGCCAGACGTACCCCTCGACATCGTCCTCGCGCAGCGGTTCCTCGAACCACTCGGGGCTGTATTCGGCGAAGGCGTGCGCCCGGCGCAGCGCGGTCCGCGCGTCGTACACGCACCCCGCATCGATCAGCAGCGTGGCCTTTCCCAGCCCCTCCCGCGCCCCTCGGACGAGGTCGATGTCCACCGCTTCGGAAGTGCCCATCGGTTCCCAGCCGAACTTCACCGCAGAATACCCCGCTTCGACCCACCTCCGGGCGATGTCGGCGGTTTCCTTTCCGTCGCGCCCGAACAGGATGGAAGCGTACCCGCGAACCTTGTCGTGCTGCTTGCCGCCGAGCAACCGGTGAATCGGTTGGCCGAACGCCTTCCCCTTCAAATCCCACAGCGCCATATCGACCGCGGCCATCGCGGTGATGCCGACCGCGGTGCGCCCGAAGTACATCGTTTTGCGGTACATCTTCTGCCACAAGCGCTCGTGATCGAGCGGGTTCTCTCCGACCAGGATCTTCCGCAACCCGCACGCGACGTTGTGACTGAACGGCGCATCAATGATCGCCTTCACCACTTCCGGCGACGAGTCCGCTTCGCCGACGCCTTCCAGTCCGTCGTCGGTGCGCACGCGCACCAGCACCGAGTCCTGGCTGCTCGCGGTCTTCGCGGTGATGTTCGGGATGCGGAGGATCTGACAAACAACTTGCGTGATCTTCATGACATTCTCTTGGCGAACGGCCGGTGTCAGCCGGCCGGTAAGAACGAGCTCGCGTGTGGTACGAAATCTCACCGGCCGGCTGACACCGGCCGTTCGCCTATAGCTTGCGCGGGTCCACGTCGTGAGCGATGCACGCGACGCAGTCGCCCTGAGCGACGATCGACGGGGCGCGCGTGGCGAGTAGCACGCCGTCGGTATTCGCGAGCACGTAGACCGGGTCGCGGTCGGGGCGTTCGAGGAAGTGGATCGCGCCGACCGGCTGCCCCGCGCTCACGTCCTCGCCCAACGGAACGAGGTTCTCGTACACACCCGACTCCGGCGCGAAGCGGTAATCGTCCCAGTTCAGCGCCTGCACCCAGCGCGTGGGGGCGAGGCCAAGCGACTCGCGCGTGACGGCCTTCCCCGGCAGCAGGCCGAAGTGCATGAGCACGTTCCGCAACCCCATCTGCGTTTCTGCGTGAACAAGGGCCGTGACGTTCTCGCTGCCGCCCATTTCGGTGGTGACGACGACCTTCCCCTGGTTCTCCGCTTCCACCGGGAGCAACCCGGTACCCGCCACGTCCGCGTACAGGAAGCAGAAGTCCGTGTTCCACGCCTCGGTCGCGGCGAGCATCTGGTCGCGCTGCGGGCCTTTGGGCACAAGGTGCATGTGGGCACACGGCTCGAAATCCAGGCTCCGGCCGCCGGTGTGGATGTCGATCACGATGTCCGCACGCGGGAACAATTCCGTAGTGAGGTAGTGCGCAACAACTTCGCTCGGGGTGCCGGTCGGGTTCCCGGGGAAACAGCGGTTGAAGTTCTTGCCGTCGAGCGGGGAGAGCCGGGTCGCGGCCTTAGCGCCGGGCATGGTGAGCGTGGGAACCAGGATCAACCGGCCAGTAACGTGTTCCGGCGAAAGTTCGCGCAGCAGCCGCATGACCGCGATCTGCCCCGGGTACTCGTCGCCGTGGTTCCCCGCGAGCACGAGTGCGGTCGGTCCGGTCCCGCGGCCGATGACCGTCACGGGAAGCATCAGGTTCGCCCATCCGCCCAGGTTGTACGAGTACGGCACGTACAAGTGACCGTACTGCTTGCCCGGCTTGTCGAAATCGACCGTGGAGCGAATGGGAGAAACGGACACGCGAACTCCTTGAGGAGAAGCAAAAAGCGCCACGGATGAACACAGATAACACGGATCAGAACAGAAGCCGATTCAATGCGATTCTTAATCGTGTCTTGATCCGTGTTTATCCGTGGCTGATTTTCAACGAATCACTTCTTTGACCACGGTGCCGTGAACGTCTGTGAGGCGGAAGTCGCGCCCGGCGTAGCGGTAGGTCAGTTTCTCGTGATCGAAGCCGAGCAAGTGCAGCATTGTGGCATGAAGATCGTGGACGTGCACCTTGTTTTCGATCGCCGCGAAGCCGAAATCGTCCGTCGCCCCGATGACCTGTCCGCCTTTCACGCCACCGCCCGCGAGCCAGCTCGTGAAGCCGTAATGGTTGTGGTCGCGGCCGTTGAGAGCAGGCAGTTCTGCGACCGGGGTGCGACCGAATTCGCCGCCCCACTGCACCAGCGTGCTATCGAACAGCCCGCGCTGCTTCAGGTCGCTGAGGAACGCGGCGATGGGCTGGTCCCACTGGCCCGCGAGGGCCTTGTGTGTGGTGGCGAGGTTGTCGTGATTGTCCCACGGCTGGCCGGCGCCGCTCCAGAGCTGCACGACCCGCACCCCGCGCTCGATCAGCCGGCGCGTGAGGAGCAACTGCCGGCCGATGGTCGTGTCGCCGTAAAGGTCGCGGATCTTCTTCGTTTCTCGACTCAGGTCGAACACGTCGGCCGCCTCGGACTGCATCCGGAAGGCCAGCTCGAACGTGCGGATGCGGGTTTCGAGCTGCGCATCGTTCGCGCGGTCGGCGAGGTGCTTGGCGTTCAGCGCGGCGACGAGGTCGAGTTGCTCGCGCTGCTTATCGAGTGGAAGTTCCGTGTTGCGGATGTGGGCAATGAGTTTATCGACCTGTGTGTGCTGGCTGTCGATGTACGTGCCCTGGTACACACCCGGCAGGAACGCGGAGCGCCAGTTCTGCGTGGTGACAATCGGGTACCCGCCGGGGCACATGACCACGAACCCGGGCAGGTTACGGTTCTCGCTGCCGAGGCCATACGTCACCCAGCTCCCGAGGCTCGGGCGCGGTTGCCGACCGTCGCCACAATTCATGAGCAAGAGCGACGGCTCGTGGTTCGGCACGTCCGCGTACATCGAGCGGATCACGCACATGTCATCAATGTGCGCTGCGGTCTTGGCGAACAGTTCACTCACCTCGATCCCGGACTGACCGTACTTCTTGAAGCTGTACGGCGACTTCATCGCGGCGCCGGTCTTGCGCTCGGTGCGGAGGTTGCCCGTCGGGATGGGTTTGCCGTGGTACTTGTCGAGCGCCGGTTTGGGGTCGAACGTGTCGACCTGCGACGCTCCCCCGTTCATGAACAGGTGAACGACGTGTTTGGCCTTCGCCGCGAAGTGCGGAGCCTTCGGCGCGAGCGGATCGGTTGCGCGCGGGGCATCGGCCGCCTGTGCGTCCCGAAGGACACCAGCGAGGGCAATGGTGCCGATACCGGTGCCACACCGGGCGAGCATCTCACGGCGGGAAAGCGGAAGCATGGTCATTCCTTCCCCAGAATCAGATCCACGACCCAACACCCGCGCACGTGCGGTCCCGAACCGCGGCAGTGATCGAGGACGTCCGTGTCGTCACATCCGGCATCTTGAAGCGCATCGGCCAGAATCGGCATCGCGCTGAACTCGCGGCCCTCGTACATCTGCTGCGCGAGTGTCAACACGGTGTTCGTGCATAAATCCGGTGAAAATACAACTGAGTGAAGCGGGTTACCAAAGACCTCACGAACAAGCATCGCTTGATGTTTTTGCTCCTCAACCAACCGCGCTTTCATGCGTTCGCGCCCGGTCGGCCCGTCTTCTGTCACTCCCTCTGCAGAGAGTGCCGTGGCCGCATCTCTCAAAGGGTTCGCGCCACTGCGATACTCCCACGCCGCCCCAGCCGCCGCGCGCAACACACAAGCGGAATTTGGCGTACCCGGAGGAAATGGCCGTGGATCACCCATATTGAGAGCCAGAACGTAGTGGCTCACCTGTACGTCCGCTGCCGCCAGCACAATTCCCTGGATCTCGCGCAACTCCACTATATCGGCCAAGTCGTCAGCATAGTCTTCTGCGGTCTCTATCGCCCTACGACCATCTTCGTCGGTAAGGAGGTGCCAGAGACGCCGGACACATGCACAATCGAGCAGGCGCTGTTTCCGATCCGTGAGCGCGTCGATTGAGTCAAGATAATCGAGCATCTGTTCCGGGACGAAACAGGCGCGCCATAGATCCTCAGTCACGACGCAACCTCCTTTAATCCACGAACGCGAACTCGTTGGTCATCAGCAGCCCGTGGGCGAGATCGATCCAGCGGTCCGCGCCCTTTGCGACGAACGCGAGGGCCAGTTTGCGCTCGTCTGCGTCCGGTCGGCGATCATAGAGCGTCAGGTAGATCCAATCGAGTCGTTCGCCCGAATCCGCAAGTTTCTGGAACGCGGGAAGGGCTACGAGTTTCTTCGCCGCGTCGCGTGCGAACGGGCCATTCATCAGGAAGAGTGCCTGCGGAGATACGGTCGTGTTCGTGCGCTCGGGAGCGAAGCCCGCCGGGTTCGGTACATCGAACGTGGTGAGCAGCGAAGGGAACTCCAGCCGATCGATGTAGCCGTACACCGCGCGCCGTTTGTTACCGCCAAAGAGCCGCGCGCTCGGGCCACCCAATTTCAGGTCGAGTTGCCCGGACGCGGCCAGGACCGCATCGTGTAGCGGCTCGAACTCCAATCGGCGCCGGTTCTGCTTCCACATCAGCCGGTTGTCGGGATCAGCGGTAACCGCGTCCGCGCGGTCGAGGCTGTCCTGCGTGTAGGTCGCGGATGTCATGATGAGTTTGTGGAGGCGCTTGATGCTCCAGGAGGTACGAGGGGCGTTCTGCTCTGCGCGAGCCTCTGAAGAATTTGCGGAAGGGTTCACCCACTCGCTCGCGAGCCAGTCGAGGAGTTCCGGGTGCGTGGGGGCGTCGCCACGGAGTCCGAAGTCGCCCGGCGTGCCAACGATCGCCTTCCCGAAATGCTGCATCCACACGCGGTTCACAAACACGCGCGCCGTCAGCGGGTTGTCCTTCGACACGATCTCGCGCGCCAAATCGAGCCGCCCGCTCCCGGCCGAAGCGAACGGTTTGCGCGCCGGGTTCGCGACCCTAATGAACTGCCTGGGAACCGGGTCACTCGGGCGCCCGGGATTGCCGCGCTCGAAGATTCGCGGGTCGTAGGGGCGCGGGGTATCGTTCAGCACCATCGCACGCGGCGGCCCCTTCCCGAGCCACTCTTCGAGCGCGTTGAGGTGCTTCTGATATTCGCCCTGCGTCGCGCGATCGGGGAACAGCGAGAGGAACCCCCAATCGAGCGCGAGCGGTGCGTCTGCTGGTGAATCCGCGCCGTACAACACGCGACGCAGTTCCTCTCGGTCGGGGTCATCGAACCGGATCGTGCCCTTCGCCGTGTCCTTCCACTGCTTGTCCACATCCGTCAACAGTTTGCCGTACCGCGTGGCCACGTCCTTCATCGATTTCGGCGGCTCGCTAAACACCGCGGCCACGAGTTTATTGCCCCCTGAAACGGCCTTGAGCAAGCCCGGGGCTTTCTCCGCGAACTCGGCGTCCTGCAACTCACTGACCGCGTGCCAGTGCAGGAACGCGGGGTGTTTGCGCTTCTTGGTGTCCGTGAGGAACTGTTTCCAGCGCGTAATCATGCTGGGGTTCAGGTCGCCGGGATCGGCGATCAGCATGAAATCATCGGCCGGTGGCTGATTCCGGGCTTCGTGTGCCGCCAAGAGGTATTCGCCCGCGCGACTTCGGGCACCTGAAACGAGCGTGGCGTGCTTCGCTGTCACGAAATCGACGAGGCGTTTCTCGCGTGCGGCAAGTTCGGTGTTGTACGCCTTATCCGGCTCCTTCGGCGCCGGTCCCACGAGCGGCGGAACGGTGGGTTCGATGGAACTTCGCAACACGCCGTAAAGTGAGTAATAATCAGCCGCGGGGACGGGATCGAACTTATGGTCGTGGCACCGCGCACACGTCACGGTGATTGCCATCAACCCGCGCGTGATGACGTCCATGCGGTCATCAATGATGTCGTGCGTGTTGTTCATGAAGTGCCCGCCGACCGTCAGGAACCCGAGTGCGGCCTGGGCAGAGGCGTCTTGCGGCACGAGGAGATCGGCCGCGAGCTGTTCCGTCACGAACTGGTCGAACGGCTTGTCCTCGTTCAAAGCGCGGATGACGTAATCGCGGTACGTCCACGCCCACGGGTACTCCTTCCCCTCGAAGAAGACGTAGCCCTTGTTGTCCGCGTACCGGGCCACGTCGAGCCAGTGCCGCCCCCAGCGCTCACCGTACCGCGGACTGGCCAACAATCGATCGATCAGCTTTTCGTAGGCGTTCGGTGAATCGTCCTTCAGGAAGGCTTCGACCTCTTCCGGCGAAGGCGGAAGCCCGTGAAGATCAAACGTCGCGCGCCGGATCAGCGTGCGCTTGTCGGCGCGCGGGGAGAGTGCCAGCCCCTTCTCAGCGAGTTTCGCGAGCACGAACTTGTCGATCTCGTTGCGGATCTCGGCTTTGGGGTTGCGGATCTCCGGCACTGTGGGCCGCTGAACGGGTCGAAAGGCCCAGTGCTTCGCCGCAGCCTTTGCGATCGCATCCGGGGCGGCCAGCGTGACCTTCTCCGGCCACGGGGCGCCGAGTTCCACCCACTTCGTGAGCGCCGCGATCTCGTTCGCTGGGAGCTTTCCTCCGGGCGGCATCTTCAGGTCGTTGTCGGTGTGCAGGATCGCGGTGAGAAACAGCCCGTCTTTGGGTTTGCCGGGAACGATGGCCGCGCCGCTGTGCCCACCCTTAATGAAGCCCTCGCGCGAATCGAGCCGGAGCCCGCCCTTCGGCTTCTCCGCGCCGTGACACGACAGGCACTTCTCGACCAGCACCGGCCGCACTTGTTTCTCGAAAAACTCCAGCGGTGCCGCCGGGTCCGCAGCGCGCGCGCCCGCGCACCAACACATCGCGACCAATGATAGAAGCGCAGCACGAATCATTGCGAATGCCCTGAGAGCGGCAGTTGAGGCGGGAGTGTTCTTCGTACCGGACAGAACAGCAACTTCGGCGGGAGCAATCAAGGCAGGCGGGTGATCTTCTTGATCGTAATCGGAGGTTCGAGTGCCTGAACTTTGGCGGGCGCGGACTGAATCTTCTTTACGACATCCATGCCCTTCGTCACGCGGCCGAACGCCGCGAACCCCTCGCCGTCGGGGTTGCGCTTGCCCCCGTGGTCGAGTTCCGGTTGGTCGCCAATGCAGATGAAGAAATCGGAAGTCGCGGTGTCGGGACCGTCGCGCGCCATCGAGATCGTTCCGTCCTTGTGCGCGAGTTTCGTGTCCTTCGTGCGCTCCAGTTTGATCGGCTTGAACTCGTCCTTCGTCTTCTCCGGGTTGATCCCGGCCTGCACCACTTCGATCTTCACCTTGTTGTCGGGCTGGTTGTCCGGCGTCACGGTCCGGTGGAACCGCCCGCCGTCGTAGAACTTGCCGTCCACGTACTTCAGGAAGTTCGCGACCGTGTTGGGGGCTTTCGCAGCATCCAGTTCGACCTCGATATCGCCCTTATCGGTCTGAATCAGCACGCGAACCGATTTCGGTTCCTCCGCGAACCCGCTCGTAACGGCGAACAGCCCCAACACCACGCACAGCACGCACTTCATGTCGAACCTCCGATCCACATCAGAACCGACCGAGAGGTACCGGTCAAGGACCAGGATTCGCGTTCGGTGCTTGCTGATCCCGCGACGGGTACGATAGTATTGAGCGTCGCCACGCGCTCGGTCCACTACTCTCCCGCCTCTATGCGCACCCAATTTCACTGGTTCGCGTTTTCATTTCTGGCGTTCGCTTCTCCCATACAGGGAGAAGACAAGCCGCCACCGGCGAAACCGTCGCCCGAACACGTCGAGTTCTTCGAGAAGAAGATCCGCCCGGTACTGGTCAAGCACTGTTACTCGTGCCACAGCGCGGAAGCGAAAAAAGTTAAGGGCGAACTGCGCCTCGACACGCGCGAGGCGGTGCTGAAGGGCGGTTCGTCGGGGCCATTGCTCGTCCCCGGCGATCCCGCAAAAAGCTTGCTAATCCAGGCCGTGCGGCACGCGGACCCGTCTCTGAAAATGCCGCCGGATGTGAAGCTGAAATCAGAGGAGATCGCGGACCTCGAAGCCTGGGTAAAAATGGGTGCCCCGGACCCGCGCGACGGCGCGAGCGGGGCGAAAAAGATCGACTTCGCGAAGGCGAAAGAGTTCTGGTCGTTCCGCCCGGTTGCACGGCCCGAAGTACTAAAGGCTGGTGCCGCCAACCCCATCGATAACTTCATCCGGGCGAAACTGGATGCGAAGGGACTGAAACCCGCCCCGCCCGCGGACAAACGCGCACTCATTCGCCGGGCGACGTTCGACCTGACGGGCCTTCCTCCAACGCCAGAAGAGATCGAAGCGTTCCTGAAGGACAACTCACCCGAAGCGTTCGCGAAGGTGGTAGACCGGCTACTTGCATCACCGGCTTACGGCGAGCGCTGGGGGCGCCACTGGCTCGACCTCGTGCGCTACGCGGACACCGCGGGCGATAACTCCGACTACCCCATCCCGCAAATCTTCCGCTACCGGAACTGGGTGATCGAGGCGTTCAACCGCGACCTGCCCTACGACGAGTTCGTGCGCCAGCAACTCGCGGGCGACCTGCTCCCCTCCCAAAACGAAGCCGACCGCCAGGCGAAGTTGATCGCAACGGGCTACCTCGCGAACACCAAGCGGTTCGGTTCCTACGAGGACGAGCGCTACCCGTGGTACCTCACCTACGAGGACCAGATCGACAACTTGGGGCGCACGTTCCTCGGGCTCACGATCAACTGTGCGCGGTGCCACGACCACAAGTTCGACCCGATCAGCCAGCACGACTACTACGCGCTCTACGGGTTCTTCTCCAGCACGCGCTACCCGCGTCCCGGGATCGAACTCGACAAGGTCCAACGTGACTTTGTTCCGCTTGTGGAGCCGGAAGATGTCGAAATCATTGAACTGACACGTCAGGCCAACACCACGAGACTCCAGAAGGACGTCGAGATCCAAGAGCGTCTGAAATCGATAGCCGAAAAGCAACTCGAAACGGCGAAACGTCTTGGCGAAAAGGAGATGATCGCGGAGGCCACCAAAGAACTTGAACAGGCCGTCGCGAAGCTCAAGGTCGTGAAAAAAGAGCGCGATGAATTCGCCAAGCAGCCGCTCCCCTTCGAGACCGCTTACGCCGTCGCCGAAGGCAAAACCGAGGGCAAGAAGAAGGTCGGCAACGCTTGCGTGCAGATCAAGGGCGACCCAGAACGGCTCGGGCCAGAAGTCCCGCGGCGCTTCCCCTCAATCCTCGGCGGACAAACACTTCCTGCCGCGACAATGGGCAGTGGTCGGCTCGAACTCGCGAACTGGATCGTGGACGCGAAGAACCCGCTCACGGCCCGTGTGATGGTGAATCGCGTCTGGCAGTACCACTTCGGAAAGGGGATCGTTCGCACCGCGAGCAACTTCGGCATTCTGGGTCAACCGCCCACGCACCCGGAATTGCTCGACTACCTCGCAGCGCGTTTCGTCGAAGACAAGTGGTCGATGAAGTCGATGCACCGGCTCATTATGCTCTCGCGCACTTACCAGCAGTCGAGTCGCGACGACGAAGCGGGTACCAAAATCGATGTCGCGAACGAGTACCTGTGGCGGTTCGACAAGCACCGACTCGATGCGGAATCCATCCGTGACTCACTGCTCGCAGCAGCAGGGAACCTCGACCGGTCCCCGGGCGGCGCGCACCCGTTCCCCGCGATGAGCACCTGGAACTTCACACAGCACCACCCGTTCAAGGCGGTATACGAGACGAACAAGCGGAGCGTGTACGTGATGGCGCAGCGGTTCCAGCGGCACCCGTTCTTCGCGCTGTTCGACGGCGCGGACACCAACGCGAGCACCGATCGCCGGCTCACGAGCACCACCCCGCTACAAGCGCTCTACCTGATGAACGACCCGTTCGTTCACGCCCAGGCCAAGAAGTTCGCCGAGCGCGTGTGCGGCGAAGGCAAAGACGACGCGGCGCGCATCAATCGCGCCTACGTGCTGCTGTTCGGCCGCACCCCCACAGCCGACGAAGTTACTACCGCAACGGACTACCTTGCGAAGGTGAGCGACAAGCTCAGAGCGGGCGGCACGCCGATGGAGCAACTCCCGGCCAAGGCGTGGGAGAGCCTCGCCCGCGCACTGTTCCTGAGCAACGAGTTCGTGTACCTGGATTGAGTTAAGAAGGGTTTTTGACAGGATAAACAGGATTGAAGACGTGGCTTTTGCTTTATCCTGTTAATCCTGTCAAAAACCCTTCTGATCTTGGCCCTTCTCCCACAATCGGCGCTTGCGATTTGGAGCACTTGATGGACCTCACCACATCTCACCCCACCCGGCGCGCCGCGATCCGGTCGATGGTCGGTGGGTCGTTGCTGTTCCCCGGGATCGTGTCGCAACTGCTCGCGGCCGAAGAGCGCCGCGCGCCGGACGCCGACCCGCTCGCGCCAAAGAGGCCGCACTTCGCGCCGAAGGCCAAGCGCGTCATCTTCCTGTTCTCCACCGGCGGCGTGTCGCAAATGGACACGTTCGACCCCAAGCCCAAGCTGTTCGCGGCCGACGGCAAGACGCTCGGCGTGGGCGGCGGGCTGTCGCTCGAAAAGCGCCCGCTCCTCAAGCCCCGGTGGGCGTTCAAGCCGGGCGGCACGTGCGGCACACAGGTGAGCGACCTGTTCCCCCACATCCGCGAGCGCATGGACGACGTTTGCCTCATCCGCTCGATGAGCACCGACAACAACGAGCACTTCCAGGCCACGCTCGCGATCCACACCGGGTCGTTCTTCGCGGCGCGGCCGAGCATCGGGAGTTGGGTCAGCTACGGTCTGGGTACCGTGAACCAGAACCTCCCGTCGTTCGTCGTCATCGCGCCGCAACTGCCCTACGCCGGCACGCAGGTGTTCGCGAACGACTTCCTCCCGGCCTACCACCAGGGCACGCGCGTGCTACCCGGGAAGGAGCCGGTACCGAACGTGAAGCGGCAACCCGGTACCGATGCCCTTCAGGAACTCGAACTCGGGTTCGCGGACGAGCTCAACAAAACCCACCTGAAGACCCACGGGCACGACGGCGACATGGCCGCGCGCATCCGATCGTTCGAGACCGCGTTCAAGATGCAGTTCGAGGCGCCCGAAGCGTTCGATCTGTCAAAAGAAACGGACGCCACACTCGACCTGTACGGGGTGAAACGCGCCGACACCGAGAGCTTCGGCTGGCAGTGCCTCATCGCCCGCCGGCTCGCGGAGCGCGGGGTGCGCTTCATCGAACTCATCGACGGAAGCTCGGCGAAGAACTGGGACTCGCACAGCGACATGGGCGAACACGAGCCACTCGCCAAGAAGATCGACAAACCTATCGCCGGCTTGCTCGCCGACCTCAAGCGCCTCGGGATGCTCGATGACACGCTCGTGGTGTGGACGACGGAGTTCGGGCGCACGCCCGGCCAGGACGGAACGAAGGGCCGCGGGCATCACCCGGCGTGCTTCTCGTCGTGGATCGCGGGAGGCGGGATCAAGCCCGGCATCGCTTACGGCGCCACCGACGATATCGCCGCGGCCGTGGCCGAGAAGAAGGTCCACGTCCACGACTTCCACGCCACCCTGCTGCACCTGCTCGGGCTCGACCACGAGAAGTTGACGTACCGGCACGCGGGCCGCGACTTCCGCCTCACCGACGTCCACGGCAACGTGGTGAAGGACATTCTGAAGTAACGGAAAGGTATCTCGATATCGGCTTCGTCGCGCCACACCACCTGACGCCGTGGCGCGGCTGTATACCGGGTATGACGAGGACGATTTCTTCTTCAACCCGTTCGGGCGCTGGCGGTTCACCACGAGTTGATCCGCCAGCGCCGAACGACGCACTCACCCCACCGCGAGCGAAACACAGACGATTTCCTTATCGTTCTTGAAGTACACGCGCCGGTCCGCGAACGCGGGGTGTGCCCAAACTGCTTTGCGGCCCTTCGCGGCGTGCGTCGGTTCGAGGACGTGCGCCGAAGCGAGTACGTCACATTTTTCGGGGGACAGTTTCAGAATGACCAAATCGCCCTGATCGGTCAGCCCGTAGACGACTCCGCCCGCGTCCACCCAGAACACCGACCCGCAGAACGCGGCCTTGTCGCCGAAAATTTCATCGCCCGTGCGCACCACCGCGCCGGTGTCTAGCTTCTGGCAAATGAGTTCGCCCATCCCCGCTACGCCGTACACGTGCCCGTCCTTCACGAGCAGGCTCGTCATCACCGCGTTGAGCCCGTCAATCGGCTTGGGGTACGAGGACTTCGAGCGCCACGCGACCGTTGCCGCCGGCTTGTCCTTGTCGAGCGTGAGGCAGAGCGTGCCGTGGTAGAACGACGAGACGAGCAGCTTGTCCCCCGCCCGCTTCGGGGTGATGATCGACACGGCCGGGCGCGCTACCTCGCCCGCGTCCGGGTGCTTGTGCTTCCAGTATTCCGCGCCTGTAGTCAGGTCCAGGGAGTACAGTGCTTCGGACAGCCACACGATGAGCTGGCGCTTCCCGCCGGCTTCTGTCACGATCGGCGGTGAATAGCAAATCTCCTTCGTGGAAAGTGCCTTCCACTTCTCCTTACCAGTCTTCTTGTCAAACGCGACCACCGCCTGCCCGTCACCGCCGACGAGCGCGACGAGCGTGTCGCCGTCGAGCAACAGGTGCGCGGACCAGCCCCACGCGGGCACGGGCGCCTTGTAATCCTTCGCGAAATTCTTCGACCAGATCGGCTTCCCGTCCGCCGCGTTCAGGCAGAGGAGGTCGCCCATTGTGCCGAGCGTGTACAGCCGGTCGCCGTCCACAACGGGCGTCGTGCGCGGACCACTGGGGTACGACACGTTCGTGTAGGGGCAGTCGTAAGTGTGCGTCCAGATGGTCTTACCGTCGGCCACGTTCATGCACAGCACGCGCTCGTTGCCCGGCAGCGTGCCCTTGGGCAGCGGCTTCTTCGGATCGGCTTCCGCCTTCTCACGGTCCATGATGTAGAGCTTGTCGCCAACAACTGCCGGCCCCGCGTACCCGGCCGCGATCGGCTTCCGCCACACGACGGTCGGGCCGTCCTTCGGGAACTTGGTGACGAGCCCCTTCTCGTTCCACACGGCGTCGCGCTTCGGGCCGAGCCACTGCCCCCAATCGTCAGCGGTAACCGGCGCGGCACCAAGCGCGAGTGCAAACAACACGTACACGGAACGCATGAAATGACCTCCGAATGAAATATGAACACAGCCAGTGTCACTCGAATCGCGCGGGGCGTCAACGAGTTTCGCGACCCACTACAACAGACGAATCGAACTCTCTGGAGCCCACGGCCATGCTCACCGCGGAATCACGCCGACGCGATTTCCCCACGCTCGAAGGCAAGACGTACCTGAATACAGCCGCGGAGGGAATTCCGCCGCTCGCGGTGGGAGAGGCCCTTCAACAGTATTTCCGCGACAAGCAACTCGGCATGGACGGCCGAATCCCACACGCAGCACAGTGGGAAGCGGCGAAAGCGCTCACAGCGAAGTTTTTCGGGCTCAGCCCTGCGGAAATCGGGATCTGCTCGTGTTCGTCGGAAGCGTACAACCTCGCCGCACTTGCTCTTCAGTTGAAGCCGGGCGACGAAGTGGTTGTGACCGACCTCGACTTCCCCGCCAGTTCGACACCGTGGCTCCAGCCGTCGTGTCCGGCGACCACCCGCGTGTGGCGTCACCGAAATGGTGCCCTTCGTATCGAAGACCTCGTTCCGCTACTCAACACGAAAACGCGGTTGGTCACCGTCTCGCTCGTGAGTTTTTACAGCGGCTTCCAGGTCGCACTCCCGCCGATCGTGGAAGCGGTACGCAAGCACTCACCGGCCCTGCTCGCGGTGGACGTGACCCAAGCGCTCGGGCGCGTGCCACTCGAACTTGCGGGCGCGGACCTGATCGTCAGTAGCACGCACAAGTGGATACTCGCCTCACACGGCGGCGGGTTGGTCGGCGTGCCGAAAGAGCGGGCCGCGGAGTGGACCGCCCCCGCGGGCGGCTGGTTCAATCTGGAAGATGCGTTCGGCCCTGGGAGTTTCGAGACGGTTAAGAGCAAGCCCGGCGCGGCGAGCTTCATGGTCGGGATGCCGAACTACCCGGCCCTGTACGCGATTCGAGCCGCGCTGGAGTACATTCGCGGGGTCGGCGTTGCGCAGATCGATGCACACGCCCGGCCGCTCATCGAGCACTGCCTTGCAGAACTGAAGAAACTTCCCGTGGAACTGCTCACCCCGAACGAACCGGAGTCTGTCGCCGGAATCCTCGCGTTCAAGCACCCGAACGCGGCGGCGCTTCAAGCGCGGCTCCACGCGGCCAATATCCACGTGATGAACCCAGCCGGGCGCCTCCGTGTTGCGATCCACGGTTACAACACCGCTGAAGATGTCGAGAGGTTGCTGAAAGAATTGAAGACAGCACTCACGGTCGTCGGCTAACGAGATACCCGCACCACGGCCCCTTCGCGCGTGCGAATGTCGGGCGCCAGCGCCGTTCCCAGCCCCGGCTTCGTAGGGGCGAGGAAGTGACCGCGCTCGATCACCGGCATATCCGTCACAAGATCCGGGTAGTTCACGCGCAAGTACGCTCGAACGGATTCCTGGTAGACCGCGTTCGGCGCGTTCAGCGCGAGGTGAATGCCCGCGAACAGCGTGAGTGGGCCGGTGCAGTCGTGCATCGCGACCGGGCGCTTGTACGCCTCCGCCATCGCACACACCTTCTTGCACTCGGTGATCCCGCCGGCCCACGTCGGGTCGATCATCACGATGTCCGCGGCCTGTTTCTCCAGTAGCGGCCGGTACTCGTAGCGCGTGGCGAGGTACTCACTGGCCAGGATCGGGCACGTTGTTCCGCGTCGCAGTTCGGCAATCGCGTCGATATCGTCCGCACGCATTAGGTCTTCGAGCCACGCGGGGCGGAACTCCTCGAGCGCACGGGCGATCTTGAGTGCCGCGGGGAGCGACCAGAGGCCGTGCCCCTCCACCATGATTTCCATCTTGTCGCCGACAGCACTGCGGATCTTGCGGAACGGCTCCAGCGCCCAATTGAGATCGGCCGCAGAAATATCGTGCCCACCAAGTGAGCGAATCGTGGGGTCGAACATGCCGCGAAACGAGCGCCAGTTATTCCCCCCACCGGGGTAGTGCGCGACGAAGTCGAACGGCCACAACTTCATCCCGGTGAGCCCCTCGGACAGCAGGGCCAGGGCCAACTCGTCCGCGCGTTCCATGAACGCCGTGAGGTCTTCGTACTTCCCCTGCGGGCCATCGGTGCCGTAGCCGACGCTCCCGCGTGCCGCCCGCCCGTAACTCGGCCCGCCGCAGGTGTTGTACGTGCGGATGCGGTCGCGCGTGGCCCCGCCCAACACCTGCCACACGGGCATCCCCGCGGCCTGCCCCAAAATGTCCCACAAGCACACGTCAATGGCCGAAAGCCCTCGCAGCTCGGCCCCCTTCCCGACCGTGTGCGCGACGACCTCGTACAGGCGCCGCCAGTGGAGTTCGATCGCGAGCGGGTCGTGCCCGATCAACATCGGCGCCGCGAACTGGTGGATGTACCCCGCGATCGAATCCGGCATGTAGCAAGTATCTGCTACGCCCGTTAAACCCGCGTCCGTGTGAACCGCGACGAAGAGAATGGACGGGTACTCGGGCAGATAAATCGTTTCGAGACCGGTGATCTTCACGACAGGTTCTCTCGTAATCGAACGCGACCCGAATCACCCGCGCCCCACGAGCGGCATCTGTGTAGCCATCACGGTCATGAACAGCACGTTCGCATCGAGCGACAGGCTCGCCATGTACACGACCGCTCGCGCCACGCTCTCCACCTCCATCGTCGGCTCCACCGCGACCGTGCCGTTCGGTTGCGGCACGCCGTCCTTCATCCTCGCGGTCATCTCTGTCGCGGCATTGCCGATGTCGATCTGACCGCACGCGATGTCGTACTTGCGGCCGTCGAGGGAGGTGGACTTCGTAAGCCCCGTAATGGCGTGTTTGGTCGCCGTGTAGGGCGCGGAGTTCGGGCGCGGGGCGGTCGCGGAGATGGACCCGTTGTTGATGATTCGCCCCCCACGCGGGGATTGCGCTTTCATCAGCTTGAACGCTTCCTGCGTGCAGAGGAACGCGCCGGTCAGGTTCACATCGACGACCTTCTTCCACTGCTCGAATGTGAGGTCTTCCAGGGGAATTGCGGGCGCCCCCTGCCCCGCGTTGTTGAACAGCACGTCGAGTCGCCCGAATTTACTCTTCGTTTGCTCAAAGAGCGCGCGAACGGACGCCGGATCGGTCACGTCCGCGGTCACCGTGAGCGCGCTCGCACCGGCCGGGGCCAGTGCGAGGGTCGCGGCCAGCGCGTCCGGGCGCCGACCCGTGAGCACGACGCGATAGCCTTCGCGCAAGAGAGCGAGCGAAACCGCCCGACCGATGCCGGACCCGGCACCGGTTACGAGCGCGACCTTTCCCGTATCCGCCATTTCGTTCCCTTACTTCTTCTTCAGGTGTTTGTCGAAGAACGCGATCATCGCCTTCTCCGCGGTCTCTGCGTCCTTGCCCTTGAACCCGTGGCCGGCACCTTCGAGTTTCAGCAACTCCGCTTCCACGCTCGCGGCCTTCAACTTGTCCACGATCCACTCGGCCTGCTCGCACGCGACGTACTTGTCTTCGGTCCCGTGAATGCACAGCGTCGGGGCCGCGTTCGGGGTCACCCAATACAGCGGGCTGGCGCGGATGTGAGCGGGCTTGGCCTTCTCCAGGTTCCCGCCCAGGAACAACGGGAGCACGTCGGCCGCGTCCACACTCTTGCCATAGGACTTGGTGAAGTCGCTCGGTCCGTACACGTTCACGACGCACTTTACCGCACTCGATTGGTCCGGGTTCCCACCGTCCCCCTCGAATTCTTTCACACCAGCGGTCACGGCCAGAAACTGCGCGAGGTGCCCGCCCGCGGACCCGCCCGTCACGCCGATCCGGTCCGGGTCGATGTGGTGCGTCTTGGCGTTCGCGCGGAGCCAGCGCACAGCGGCCTTCGTGTCGTGAATCGCGGCCGGGAATTGGTACTTCGGCGCCAAACGGTAGCTCACGGTCGCCGCGACGTACCCGTGTTCCGCGAGTCGAATGATCTGCGTGTTGTACCCCTCGCGAGTCCCCGCGCGGAACCCGCCGCCGTGAATGAGCAGGACCGCGGGGAACGGCCCGTTGCCCTTCGGCTTCGCGATGTTCAACTGAAGGTGCTGGTTGTCCGGGTTCGTGTACTCGATGTTCTTCTCGAACACGACCGTGTCGGGAACCGGCGGGTCTTTCTGTGCCAGTGCTGGCGCTGCGACGAAAAGAACGAGCGCGAGCGGAGCGAGGAGTCGTGCCATAGGAGAGAGTTCCGGCGCGGAGGGTTGAGGCGGGTTCGGGTAGATTGTAACCACGTCGGCACGAAGGGACAGAACCAATTGAAGAACCTTGCGCAAAGACGCGGAGGGCACAAAAGGGCCTTCAGTGCGGCACCGCGTTCTCGGACTCCCGGCTTCCGTTAGTAAGCCACCGTGAACCGCTTGCGAGCATGTTTCGGAGTTTCGACTTCGTCGACCAGCGCGATCGCGTAGTCTTCGGCAGAGATCCGGCTCTGTCCGTTCGCGTCAACGAGGAGTTGGTCGCCACCCACGCGGAACGTGCCCGTTCGCTCGCCCGGTTCGATCAGCGCCGGCGGGCTGATGTAAGTCCATTCCAGGTCGCCGGCTTCCTTCCGGTACACCCCCAGTGCGTCGCGGTGAGCGAGTGCGATCCCCTTCCACGCGGCCGGGAACTCGGGCGCATCCACCACCTGCACACCGGGAGCAACTTCGAGGCTGCCCGCACCGCCGACCACGACGAGCCGCTTCACCCCTGCAGTCTTCAGTCCGGCGATTTGAGCGCGAGCCGCGTCCACCACTTTCGACGCATCCTGACCACCGCTCGGTCCGAACGCGCTGATAACCACATCGTGCCCGCGCGCCGCACTCGCGAGACTCCCGGCATCAAGGACATCGCCCTTAACGGCCGTTACCCCGGCCCGGGCGGGAACCTTCGAGGGGTCGCGCGTCACTGCGGTGACCGTGTGCCCGCGGCCGAGTGCTTCGGCCAGAATACGCTGACCGATCGTTCCGCTCGCACCGATGAGTAGAACCTTCACGACCTTCTCCTTCTGTAATCGAATCAGTTACAGTAACGGGTAAAAAAACACCTACTTCGCTGCTTTTACTTGCCGAACAACATCCGCCACGCTCGTCTTCGCGAGGCTCCGCGTCATCGCGTCCTCGGCCGCATCGAGAGTCGGAGCCAGCACGCCCTGGATATTGCACCCGACCGGACAATCCGGGTTCGGTGGCTGTGGGTGTGATGCGAACAGATCGCCCGTCTCCACCGCCCGGTACACGGCCAAGAGATCGATCTCCGCCGCGGGTCGGGCCAGTCGCGTTCCGCCCCGCGCACCTTCTTGGGTCGCTACCAGACCCGCTTTCGCGAGCATTGCCAGAATTCGGCGAATCACAACGGGGTTCGTGTTCACGCTCCCCGCGATCCAGTCCGACGTGATCGGCTCACCGTCGCCGTGCGCGAGCAAAGCGAGTACGTGAGTCGCGATCACGAATCGGCTACTTTTTGTCATGACACCCGGCACGTCGTTGACTGTGCCATCCTCAGTTACAGTTACCTCGCGCGGTTCCCGACTCTTACAGGAATTCGGGGGCCGCGAATCGCGTTCGCACTGATGTGAGAGCGCACGCGATTCGCATGGCACACAGCGCGAACGGCGATTCGCTTACTTTTTGTCGTCCTTCTTCTCCCTCTTCGGCCCGGCGTCCTTCAACTCCTTCATCACGTCCGTGACTTCGGCGTCGGTCAACTTCGGCAACGCGGTCCGCAGGGCCTTCTCGTAGTGAGCCAGTTCGGTCGGCTCGTAGGGGAACCCGACGTTCTGCTTCTTGCCCTTCTCTTCTGCGAACGAGTCGGCCAGCACCTTACCCTCGGCCGACAGGAAGACCCACACCGGCACCCCGCCCGGTTCGGGCGCGTACTTCTCGTACAACTTCTCCCCGCCCGGGTTGTCGACCACGTCCACCTTCACGAACACCACGTGCGGGGTGAGGGTCTTCGCCACCGCGGGGCGGGCGGTGAACTTGTCCAGGTACTTGCACCACCCGCACGTCGGGGAGCCGAACGCCAGGAACACCGCCTTCCCGTCCTTCTTCGCCGCGGTCATTGCTTCGGCCAGAACGTCAGTCGCGGGCGGCCCCTTCGGTTTGGGCTCGTCGGCCCGGACCGTTGTGGGGACCAGCACGAGCATCGAAACGAGCAGAGCACGGATCATGGAACGCTCCTGAGCAAGGTACAGCAACGGCCAGATTATCGTCGCCCCGTGGTCGGAACGCAACGACCCACCGCCCGGCAAGAAAGTACCCAACTGTGTGTTCCGGTGGGTAAGGCTTACAACCACGGGCCAATCGGACCGCCGACTGAAACGCGCGGACGGCCTGAAATCCCGGGTTTTTGTGGTTGTTCGCCGCGCGCGTCTTCGGTTTGGCACGTCGACTGCTTTACCTGTCGCGTCGAACACGAATCGGGCCGAATTCCCCCCGGCCCGCCCCACACACCTGACCGCACTTCCCCCAACCTATCCACGAAAGCCGGCGACCGAGGTCGCCGGCTTCTTCTTTTTTCTGCGCCCCTTCGCGCCTCATGCGACCACCCCGTGCTCTGTTGCGTTTCGGATTCGCCGTGGTAAAAGGCATCGTCCCTCGAACCGCGATCCGCTACAACACATGATTCATCTACTCTCACTCTCTGGAGGCGATCAATGGGTAAGAAAGCCAAGAAGGAAGCCGTAAAGCCCGAGGAACCGAAGAAAGAAGCTCCGAAACCGGAAGCGCTGAAGAAGGAACCGCCGAAATCCGAGCCACCGAAGAAAGACATCTCGAAAGCAGAAGTACTGAAAAACGCAATGGCGAAGGCCAAGGGCACGGTCGCGAAGGCTGCTGAGAAAGTGGCCGAGGTCGTGAAAGAAGTCGTCGTTCAGCCCGTTGTCAAAGCGGTCAAGAAGCAGCCGCGGAAGCGCTTCGTGCGCGAGAAGCAAGAGAAGCGCCCCCAACCGACGGGTCCGGCGCTGCCGCCGCGGAGCAGCAAGGCGACCGCCAAACTGATGTCAAAGGGTCTGGTGGTACCGCCCAAGGACGACGCGACCGGCACGAAACCGCGGTAGTGCGGTTCGTTCCCCGCGACCGAAGTCACTTGAGCCCGTGTGGGCCGGCACGTTCTGAAAACCGTGAGCAGCAGCCGGCCCTCACTCATTTCGGCACTTCCCCAAAGCGACAAACTCCCGCGCTCCGAACCAACACCACCTATCTCGTCGAACTGGGCGAGGTGTGGAAAGCGGCGCGGTCCGAGAAGTAACAGGGACTGCGTCGGCGTTCGTGTCTGGGAGGTCGCACCTCGGAGTAAATTCTTCGTGTTCGTGAGCAACCGACATTTCGGCACGGTGATTGCAGAACATCAGGTGCCGGGGACGCAGGGACACGCTGCCCGGGAACCTCAACGAGGACCGAGTCATGCAGAACGACCTCACCGACCGCTCTGATCTGTGCCGCCTCGCGGACGACGGGTGCCCGCACGCGACCGGGGACACCCGGTCCCACGATCTCTCGGAGCTCTGGGCCGTACTCGGTAAGGATGACTACGAGACCGAGTAACTTCTTCCCTCTCGAATTGAAAAGATAGAGTCAAGTCCCGCCGACGCTCGCGGCGGGAGGCTCCGAAGCGACCACCCTCTCCCGAATCCGTACTCACCTCGATTCACTCATCCGACTTCAAACGAACGGCACCCGTCCTCATCCTCTCCCATATTTGCCCGCCGCGGTCCTTGCTCCAGGGAACCGATCCGAAGCGCGACTAACATTCGCTAACATTTTTGGCCGGGTTGGGGTTCCCCAGAACTCACTTCCCACGAATCCCTGACATTTGAGCCTCTCGGACGTTCTTGCGCCCCGCCGACCTCGCGCCCGCGGCTAACAGTGTTAGCGTTTCTGTCACTACTAGAGGTGCTTTCGGGCAAGCACCTCACCTGAATGTTAGCCGTGCCGACACGTCCCAAAATCGGCTCGCACCAGTAAACGCGGACCGCAAACACATCATAGTGTACACAAATACAAAAATCAACGCACCCACACGTCGCATTCGGCACGAACATCCTTCCCATTGCCAGACACCACGCACTGCGACCGTACAACGCACCGAGCAACCCAAAAACTTGAGATTCAGTTGCAAGGTGCTCCAATGCACCGAGTATCCCCAGGCAAGTTGCAAATCGCAACCGAATGTGGGACCGGCCCACGACACCAAACGGAGTTCGTCATGTCGAAGAAACTCGAAGGCAAAGTCGCGCTGGTCACGGGCGGGTCGCGCGGCATCGGTGCGGCGACCGCTGAAGCCCTGGCCCGCGACGGCGCAACGGTCGCGATCAGCTACAGCGCATCGCCGGACAAAGCGGCCGCAGTGGTCAAAAAACTCGAAGCTCTGGGCGTGAAAGCGGCGGCGTTCGCGGCCGACCAAGCCGACCCGAAAGCGGTCGAAGCGCTGGTCGAGTCCGTGGTGAAGAAGTTCGGCCGACTCGATGTACTTGTGAACAATGCTGGCGTGTTCGTGCAAGGCGCCCTCGGCGACCCGAACGCGGACATCGCCGCGCTGGACCGCGAACAGGCGATCAACGTGGGCGGCGTGGTGACCGCGGTGCGCGCGGCCGCGAAGCACCTCCCGACCGGCGGGCGCATCATCACCATCGGCTCGGTGATCGCCAGCCGGGTCGCGTTCCCCGGGCTCGCGGGTTACGCAGCGGCGAAGGCCGCTGTGGTGGGTTATACGAAGGGCTGGGCACGGGATCTGGGAGCGAAGGGAATTACCGTGAACGTGATTCAGCCCGGGCCGATCAACACCGATATGAACCCGGACAGCGGAGATTTTGCGGAGACCCAGAAAGCGAGTACCGCGCTGGGCCGGTACGGGCGCCCGGAAGAACTCGCGGCGGCCGTCGCGTTCCTCGCCAGCCCGGAGGCGTCCTACATCACCGGCACCGTCCTTGATGTGGACGGCGGGTACGGCGCGTAGTTCGAGGGCCAAAGAAGCCGGAACCGGGACCGAGACGAACGGGGCGGTGAGCGAACGGACTACAATGACGACTCGCCGTGAGTCCGTTTCGCTCCGTCCGCCCCTCTCGACAGGAACCGCGATGAGCTCGCAAGGCCCGTCCCCCGCACTGTTCTTCGATACGATCAGCGCCTTCCAGCGGACCGAAGCGCTCCGGGCCACACTCGAGCTCGACCTGTTTACCCACATCGCCGCCGGACAGATCACGGCGGCGCAACTCGCGGAAGCCTGCCAAGCGGCCCCGCGGGGCGTGCGCATTCTGGCCGACTACCTCACCATCCTCGGGTTCTTGCGCAAGCACGACGACCGATACGAACTCACGCCCGACACGAACACGTTCCTCAATCGCAAGTCGCCGGCCTATCTCGGGGGCGCGGCCGAGTTCCTACTCACGCCGCAACTGCAGGAGTGCTTCCAAAACTTGACCGCGGCCGTGAAGCGCGGCGGAACAGCGGTTTCGGCCGAAGGAACGGTTTCGCACGACAACCCGATCTGGGTCGCGTTCGCCCGCGCGATGGGACCGATCATGCAGCTCCCGGCTCAACTGCTCGCCGGGCTCGTTGGCGGGGACCACCAG
Organism: Gemmata palustris; assembly: GCF_017939745.1. Taxonomy (NCBI): domain Bacteria; kingdom Pseudomonadati; phylum Planctomycetota; class Planctomycetia; order Gemmatales; family Gemmataceae; genus Gemmata; species Gemmata palustris. The sequence continues at coordinate 2,421,260 of NZ_JAGKQQ010000001.1, forward strand.
CAACCGTTGCGCGTCCTCGATGTGGCCGCGGGGCACGGGCTGTTCGGGCTGGCGGTCGCGGAGCGCTACCCGCGCGCTCGAATTACGGCACTGGACTGGCCGAACGTGCTCGCGGTGGCGAACGAGAACGCGAAACGGGCGGGCGCGGCCGATCGTTACGATCTGCTCCCGGGGAGCGCGTTCGATACCGATTGGGGCGGCCCTTACGACGTCGTGCTGCTGACGAATTTCTTCCACCACTTCGACGCCGACACGTGCGTGAAGCTGGCAGCGAAAGCGCACGCGGCACTCGTGCCGGGTGGTCGCGCGATCACGCTGGAGTTCATCCCCGATGCCGATCGCATCAACCCGCCCGGAACGGCCACGTTCGCGCTGACGATGCTCGCGACCACGGCCCGCGGCGACGCTTACACGTTCGCGGAGTACGAGCGGATCTTCGCGCAGGCGGGGTTCGGGCGCAACGAGTTCCACGCGCTCCCGCCGACCATGCAACAGGCCGTCGTGTCGTACAAAAAGTGACGGGTACCCTTCCCGGCTCTCATTCGCGCAGAACACGCGCACCAGTCGCAAATAGCACCATTTGGGGCGGCAATCCGTTCGCGCGGGCCACCAACCGCGTGACGCTGCCGCCCTCAAACGGTAGCATGAATCGCATGACAAACGCGACCACCGATCCGTCCGAGTCACTCGCCGCCGCGCTCGGGCGCGTACCGAGCGGACTGTACGTCCTCACCGCCCACAACGGCGCCGACGAAACCGGAATGCTCGCGTCCTGGGTGCAGCAGTGCTCCTTCGACCCGCCCCAAGTGTCGGTCGCGGTGAACAACCAGCGCTACGTGCTCGACTGGCTCCGGGACGACGCCACGTTCGTTGTGAACGTCATCCCGGAGGGCGGAAAGGCACTCGTCGCGCACTTCGGGAAGGGCTTCTCACCGGGCGAACCGGCCTTCGACGGGTTGCAGGTGGCGCGCGAGCACGGAGTCCCGCCCGTGCTTCTCGCGGCCCACGCCTACCTCGTGTGCCGGGTCGCGGGGCGGATCGCGGCGGGCGACCACACGCTCGTCGTCGGCCGCGTCACCGCGGGGGCCGTGCTCCACGACGGTAAGCCCACCGTTCACGTGCGCAAAAACGGGCTGAAATACTAACGCGACGAGAACAATTCGCATCAAAGTTACTTCGGAGGTCGCAGGTCACGAAGTCCGCGCGTCGCAGGCGACACAACGGTTCGAGATTTGCAGACTTGAGGCTCGTGCCCCAAAGTGCCTTTGTCGTGAGATATGTTTGGGGCTTCTCATGGCCGACGAACCGATCATCAGTTCCGATACCCGGCGCGAGAACCGCCTGCCCCCGCGACAAGCTCTCACGCAGAAGTGGCCGGTGCTGCACGCCGGGAGCGTCCCGCCGTTCGATCCGGCGAAGTGGACGCTCACCCTGTTCCCGGCCCCGCTCACCGGCGCGGTCAAGCAGTTCACCTGGGCGCAGTTCGGTACCCTTCTCCGTTGCCACGTGTTCGCGGACATTCACTGCGTCACGCGCTGGAGCAAGCTGGACAATTTGTGGGAGGGCGTCGCCACGCGCGAGTTACGGAACCACATCACGGTGTCCCCGCGGGCGAAGTTCGTGATGGTCCACTGCGAGTACGGGTTCACCACGAACCTGCCGATCGAGGACTTCTTCGCCGAAGACTGCCTCCTCGCGACGCACCACAACGGCCAACCGCTCACGCCGGAGCACGGCTACCCGCTCCGGCTGGTCGTGCCGCGGCTGTATGCGTGGAAGAGCGCGAAATGGGTGCGCGGGATCGAATTCCTGGAAGAAGACCGCCCCGGCTACTGGGAGAGTTGGGAGAACGGCGGGTATCACATGCGCGGCGACCCGTGGCAGGGCGGCGACAGCGGCGACGGTCAGCGGTTCCGGCCCGGCACCGAAACCGGCGGGCGCGGCGATCTCTGATTGCGTGGGCCACGAAAATGCCCCCCGCGCAATCCACGACTTCAACAATCGTCGATCTGCCACCGAAACAATTCGGGATTCCGACAATCTCAAGGCCCGGGTATCTCGTCGTAAATGAATCCCCGCGACGCGCGGGTTCACCCCAACGCCCCTTCCCGGAGTGCTGCCGATGATGACCTCACTCGTTCTCTCGATGACCCTCGCGGCCCCGGTGCCCGCTCCGGCCCCGCCGATACCCGCCGGCCCCGCGCCCCGCATTCTGGAACTGAAGGCCGGCGCCGACGGCAAGATCATGGTCGTCGTGACCCGGACGGAGAAGATTCAGATCCAGGGCGGCGCGATCAACCCGAACGGTGCGGCCGTCGCTGCGCCCGTCGTTGCCCGCGCGAAGCAGGTCGAGCTCGGCGACGTGAAAGACCTCGTCGTCACCACCGCTGACGGGAAGAAGCTCGAAACCGCCGACGCGATCAAGAAGCTCGCCCCCGGTGGAACCGTGGTCGTCTCCGCCGACGGCAAACCGGTCAGCCCGACCTTCCTGAAGATGTTCAAGGACGACGTGCTCGTGCTCGCTTCGCCCGAGCTGATGGGCGCGGCACTGCCCGGCAAGCCGCTCCCCGGTGGGGTGCGCCCGCCGATCCAGATCCAACCGATCGCCCCGGGAATCCAGATCCAACCCGGCGTGATCCAGATCCAGGTCGCGCCCGCGCTGCCGGCCGCACTACCGGCCGCCCCCGCGCCGGTACCGGCCCCGGGAAAGTGACCCGCGCATTTAAAGTCACGCGGGCAAAAAGCGAACGGCAGGAGGAACACCTCCTGCCGTTCGCTTTTTGCCCGCGCGGGTCCGTGGCACTGTTTCGCGTTTGTAACAGCCAACCAGAGTCTTTACCCGGCCCGTTCGCCCGGGTATCCTGATTTCGATTGCCGTTCCGCTAACTCACCGACGGAGTTACACCACATGTATTCCTCGCTGGTGCTCTCGACGGCCCTGCTCGCTCCGGCCGCGCCGGTCCCGCGCGACACCGCACCGAACGCGACCGGCCCGGCGCCGCGCGTCCTCGCTCTGAAGGCCGACGAGAGCGGCACGGTCCGCGTCATGTACACGGTCCCGATCAAGCAGACCGTCACGAGCGTCTACTTCGAGATGGAAGGCAACAACCAAGTCCAGAAGCAGATCGAACAGGACGTCGTCACGACGCAGTATTTCCACAAAACACTGGCCGAATTCAACGGCAAGTTCGCAACGGCCGACGGGAGCCCGCTGACCTGCGACGAGGCCACCGCGCGCGTGAAAAACGGCGCGACCGTGCTGGCCTCTGCCGACGGCAAGCCGATCAGCAAGGCGTGGCTCCGGTCCGTGGGGGCGGACACGGTAGTAATGGTCGCCGAGGGGCTCTCGCACGCGAACGTTCAGTGGGGCGGCGACCCGTACCCCTCTACCCCGGCCCCGCAGCTCACGCTGCTCACGGCCAACGATAAAGGAACGGTGCTCGCCCCGACCACCAACCCGGCCGCTACCAACAACGACGGGTACAACGACGAGGTGATGTGGAACGGGGGCGGGCGGATGGTTCGGCTCCGCGGCGGGCGGTTCAACGGCGGCTACTACGGGGGCGGACAGCCGACCGAGGTCAAAGTGGCTCCCAAGCCGCTCACCGAGGTCAAGTTCGACGCCTTCGACCTCACCGGCAAGCTGGTCCCGAAGAGCGAAGTGTTCAAGCGGCTCGCGGCCGGCGGGATGGTGGTCGTGGCCGGCGACGGGCGCATGCCAGACGACACCTACCTGAAGGGCTTCCGCGAGGACGTGCTCGTGCTGATCGGGTCCGAACTCGTGATCCCGATCGCGCCAATCGATCAGACCAAGAAGAAGGTGAGCGAGCCGGGCTTCGTGAAGCGCAACATTCTGCCGATCGCGGAAAAGGCCCCGGCCGCGAACCCTCAACTCCCGCAAGCGATCCCGGTCCTGAGAGCCGGTGTGATCCTGAAATAATCCCGCTCCCACGGTACAACCGGCACGCCCGGCGCACCCGCGCCGGGCGGCGCCGTTTCCCGGCCCGAATTCGCGCGCAAGGAACCGCCCGCGGAACTGTCCGAACCGTGTCAGGTCGGGTTGCGAGAGACGGGGAACTCCGTTATACCGGCCGACCCAGGTTACCACATCACCCGGCGCCAACTTGGAAGGCGCCGTTTACGAGGGGGGACGGAGCCGTGTTACAGAGGCGCAACGATTCGGATTCGGACGACCTGAGCCGTACAACCGAACTGATGGCCTACGAGTCCACCCGGTCCGCGAACGATTCGGACGGGGAGAAGTGCGCCGAACCCAAAAAAGAGGAAGAACAGATCTCGATCTTCTGGCGCGTGTTCGGCGGTACCATTTTGAGCATCGTCGCGCTGGTCTCGATCACGCTCTTCAACAACATGTCGTCGAGCATCAGCGAGCTCCGCGCGGCGCTGAGCCACGAGCGCGAGGCCCGAGCCGACCTCGTGAAGAAGGACGAGTTCAACACCCGCGTGACCGCCCAGTACGAGCGCATGCGGGCCATCGACACGGTGAAAGTGGAACTCGAGGGGATGAAGGAAAAGGTCAACACGAACACGGCCGCGGTGGACGGCGTCAAGCGCGACACCGGCGCCGCGATCGAGGCCGTGAAGAAGGACACCAGCGCATCCGCCGACGCCATGAAGAAGGACGCCGCGGCGCTCGAGGTTCTCAAGGAACGGGTCGTACTTCTGGAAACCGTGAAGAAGGACATCGCCGGCCTGGACACGCTCAAAGAGAAATTTGCAGGCGCCGCAGCGGACCTGAAGGTGATGCGCGACGAGTTGCAGAAGATCGCCACTGAAGTGGACCGCAACAAGACGTCGGACCTGGAGCGGAAGAGCCTCCGCGATTCGCAGCACAAGCAGGTGGACGACGCACTGAAGGAACTTCAGAAGGGTCTGCAAGACTGCCGCGAGAAACTGGCGCGCCTGGAGGGGGCACAACCGAAGCCGTCGCCCGAGGTGCCGATCCCGTTCTCGCGCCCGATCGACCCGAGCAGGCCGAAGCCGTCCATCGACGTGACCGCGCCCTCGAAGGCGGGCGAAATCAAGCCGGCCGGCGGGATCACCGAACCGGGCACGACCAAAGCCGCGCCCAAAGAGTGACTGCTCCGCCAGTTGCGCACTCGGCGCACCCAAACGTGTCGCGCCCCGGGGAATCGAAATGCGATTCCCCGGGGCGCGACACGTTTCACGGCACTTCACCCACTCACCGCTTCGCGGCCACGCGCTTGGTGGGCTTCACCGGCGGGGCCGCGGTCGCGCCCTCGGCGAACTCGATCATCTGCAACCGCTTCCGCACGCCGTCGGCGTACTGCTCGGACAACTCGACGCCGAGGTAGTCGCGGCCCAGCTTCTTCGCGACCGCGAGCGTGGTCCCGCTGCCCGCGAACGGGTCGAGCACCAGATCCCCCGGCTCCGACGCGACGCGGACGATGCGCTCGAGCACCGCTTCCGGCATCTGGCACGGGTGCCCGGTGCGCTCGGTGAAGGTGCCGCACACGCGCGGGACGTGCCAGGTATCGGCCCCCGACTGGAAGTGAACGTCGCTCTCCTGCGGGCGCAGCACCCACGTGTCATCGGGCAGCTTGCCGACCGGGTTGGCGCGCCGGTCCGCGTAGGTCGTCATGCGGGCGCTGGGCACGCGGACCGCGTCCGGGAAGAACTTGTAGTTCTTCGGGTCGCGCACGTAGTACAGGATGTGCGCGTGGCTCCGGTTGAACTTCTTGCTGCAGTTCACGCCGAACGTGTAGTGCCACACGATCCAGTTGCGCATCGTGAGCCCGAGTGCGTCGAGCCGGACCTTGTGCTCCGCCACGAACTCGTCGCCGATCGCGAGGAACAGCGAGCCGTGCGGCGCGAGCGCGCGGGCGGCCGCGGCGAGCCACTTCTCGGTCCACGCGAGGTAGTCCGCCTTCGCGCGGCGGTCGTCGTACACGTCGTACTGGTACCCGATGTTGAACGGCGGGTCGGCGAACACGAGGTCCGCGCACCCCTCCGGCAAGCCGCCCAGGACTTGAATGCAATCGCCTTCGATGACGTCGTTCTTCCGCATCGCCGCACCTTTACCGGGTACAACCGCGTAACCTTAGCTTACCGGTAAAGCTAGGACGCGCAGTACAATCGCGCAGCGCGGCCGGAACCGCAACGCCAGAAAAAGCGCCGAGGGGCGTTAGTCTGTAGCGGTCGCGCGAGGTGTGCGGGAAAGTTGGGCTAGCGGGACCGGGGCGGGAACGCTACGCTCTCCACCCTCGTGTCGGGCCGGCCGGCGGACCTCTTGCGGGCGCACGCCGCCGGACGTCAGCGCCCGGGATCGTTTCGTTCGCTTGTGGGATCACGGATGTTCCGCCACCTGTCCGCACTCTGGACCGCCCGCCACTTCCTGCTCGCGCTGGTCAAACTGGACCTGCGCCTGCGCTACCGGCGCTCGGTCCTGGGGGTGGGCTGGTCGCTCCTGAACCCGATCGCCATGACCATCGTGTTCACGGTGGTCTTCAGCCAACTGTTCGGGAGCGGGAACCCGGTCGAGTACGCGGCGTTCGCGCTCGCGGGGCTGGCCGTGTGGAGCTTCCTGCGCGACGCGGCCACGATGGGCAGCAAGGCCCTGTTGACGAACGAGTCGTACATCCGGCAGAGCCCGATGCCGTACACGATCTACACGCTCCGCACGGTCCTGGGGCAGGCGATCCACTCGTGCATGGCGCTGGCCGTGGTGGTCGCGCTCGTCGTGATCTGGCGCGGCAACGCCAGCGCGTTCGTGGGGCTGGCGCTCGCGGTGCCCGGGCTCCTGCTCGCGCTCGTCGCGGCGTGGGCCGTGGCCACGATCGGGGCGTTCCTCACCGCGTTCTTCCACGACACCGCGCACCTGCTCGAAGTGGGCGCCCAGATCGGGTTCTTCCTGACGCCGATCATGTACGACCGGAAGATCCTGGACGACCGCGGCATGGGCTGGCTCGCGGACATCAACCCGGTGAACCTGTACCTGTCGCTGATCCGCGGCCCGCTGCTCGCGCCCGACCCGGTCGCGGTGGTGGCGCAGTGCGGCCACCTGTACCTCTCGGCGGGCGCGCTCACGGCGGTGGCCGTCGCGCTCGCGATCGGGGTCGTGAGCTGGCTGCAAAAGAAGGTGATCTTCCACCTGTAAGTCGTGGTCCCCGCGCCGCCCGGCGCGCCCGCGGGAGCGGGGCACGCGCCGGCCGATATTCCCAACTTCCCGAGACTCGCGTTCATGGCGAAGATCGAACTTCAGGACGTGTCGGTCACGTTCAACGCGCACCAGCAGAAGCGCGTCAGCTTCAAAGAGTACCTCGTGAGCGGGCTGTTCTGGAGTTCCCTGAACCCGACGCTCCGGGTCCACGCGCTCCAGGGGATCAACCTGTCCGCGCGCGACGGGGACCGGATCGGCGTGATCGGCCACAACGGGGCCGGCAAGAGCACGCTCCTGAAGACCCTCGCGGGCATTTATCCCCCGACGACCGGCACGCGCGAGGTCGAGGGCAAAATCTGCTCGCTGTTCGATATCACGCTCGGGTTCGAGTTCGAGGCGACGGGCTGGGACAACATCATGTACCGCGCGTACCTGCAGGGCGAGACCCCGAGCAGCATCCGCGGGAAATTGGACGCGATCGCGGAGTTCTCGGAACTGGGCGACTTCCTGAACATCGCGGTGCGGAACTACTCGGCCGGCATGCAGATGCGGCTCGCGTTCTCGATCGCCACCGCGATCAACCCCGAGGTGCTGCTGATCGACGAGGTGCTCGCGGTCGGCGACCTCGCGTTCCTGAACAAGGCCCAGGCCCGGATGCGGGAGCTGATGAAGACGTCGCGGCTGATGGTCATGGTCGCGCACGACCTCAACGCCATCACCGACATGTGTACCAGCGTGGTCTGGATGCAGCACGGCCGGATCGTGGCACAAGGTGATCCCCGAGAGATCGTGGACCGGTACATCGCGTCCTGCACGTCGGGTCAGGCCGGCACCCCCGCGCCGGTGCCGGTACCCGAATTGCAGGCCGCGTAGCGCGTCCCGATTCGTCCCGCCCCATTGGTCCCACGAGAGCAGAAACCAGCGCGTCTGCGGAGGAGTTCGTTTTGCGCGTGCTGTTCAACGGGGTAACGACCCTTAAACCGAAAACCGGCATCGCGCACGCCGCGGCGAACCTGCACGCGGCACTGGCCTCCACGTTCCCACGCGACACGTTCTGGATGTACCCCGGCGCGCGGGCGGCGAACGTCGCGCGCCGGTTCTTCGCGCCGAGCAACAAGGCCGGCGGCCCCTCGAGCAAATCCCCGAACCCGCTCAAAAATCTGGCGAAGAGGGCCGTCGGTGCGGTGGCGAAGCTCGGCTTCGCGGCCCACTTCCAGGCGGCCGCGCGTGCGGGGAAGTTCGACCTGTACCACGAACCCAATTTCGTCCCGTTCCGCACCGGTTTGCCGCTCGTCGTCACGGTGTTCGATCTCTCGGTGCTGCTGTACCCGCAGTGGCACCCGCCCGAGCGCGTGAGGGCACACGAAAGTTCATTTGCGCGGGGAATCGAACTCGCGGACCACGTCATCGTCGGCACCGAAGCCGTTCGCGCGGAAGCGCAACAGCACCTCGGGCTGGCGCCGGACCGCGTGACCGCGATGCTTTGTGGCGTGGGGCCGCAATTCTGCCCGCAAGCGCCGAACGTCGTTGCCGCGCTCCGCGCGAAACACGGCCTCCCGGCGCGGTACACGCTTTACGTTGGTACGATCGAACCGCGCAAGAACATCGGGACGCTCCTCCGCGCGTTCTGTGCGCTGCCGGCGAAGGCGCGCGAAGCGTGCCCGCTCGTGCTGGCCGGCGGATGGGGGTGGAAGACGGAAACAGAGCGCGCCCTGTTCGATTCCGAGGCCAAATCGCTCGGCGCGATCCACCTGGGCTACGTTCCCGATGAAGACCTGCCCGCGCTCTACGCGGGTGCGGAAGCCCTGCTCTACCCGAGCTTCTACGAGGGCTTCGGGATGCCGCCGGTCGAAGCGATGGCGTGCGGCACCGCGGCCGTGACGTCCACTGCCGACGCGGTGCGCGAAGTGGTCGGCACGAACGCCCTCACCATCGACCCGAACAACCTCGACGGCTGGCGCGACGCGCTGGCCCGCATCGCGGGGGACCGCGAGTTCCTGGCGTACTACCGCCGGCGCGGGGCCGCGCACGCGGCCACCTTCACGTGGGAAGCGTGTGCCCGAATCACGCACGGCGTGTACTGCAATGTGCTGGGGATTCAGCAAGAAGACGTGAAACTGCGCCGGGCGGCTTAGAGCGCACAGGGCTCCCGCCCTGTGCTACGAACGCCGGCCCCTCCGGGACGAAAACCGGGAACCATCTCCGCCACGAAGCGCCCGGCGTAACCACGGGCTCAACTCGCCTGACAAAGTCCCTAGACCGCGACGCCCGTGAGGTACTCGTCCAGTCGGTCGTAACCCGCGGCCATTCCGTGCTCCATGCCGGACGCGAGTGCGCCGTCACGGGCCTCCTTAGACGGGTACTGCACGGTGATCGTCAGAAGCGTTTGCTCCCCTTTATCCGCGAGCACGAGCGTCGATAACTGCTCGCCCATTTGGGGAACGCACCCGGTCTCGAACGACTCGGTGCGCACACACCTCTCGGGCGGAACGATCTCGCGGTACACGCCGGTCATCGACATCCCGGCCCCGTCCGGCCCGCTCCACGCCCAGCGGAACGTCCCACCGACGCGCTGGTCCTCTTCGCACACCGTCATCTCCCAGCCGGGCGGCCCGAACAGCCAGCGCTTGAGCAGTTCGGGCTTCGACATGGTTTCCCACACCAGCTCGCGCGGCGCGTTGAACGCGCGGGTAATCACGATCTCGCGCTCGCCGGACGTGGAGACGTTCAACTTGCTCGTCATGGTCACTCCATCAGCCTTTCTTGGGTTTCTTTGCGGACTTCAACTCTTCCAACAAATCGTCGAGGCGCTCGAAATTGGCCTCCCACAGCGCGCGGTAGTTCTCCAGCCACTCGTTGGCCTCGGCCAGCGGTTCGGCCGCGATCCGGCACGGGCGCTTCTGGGCGTCGCGCCCCCGCGAGATCAGCCCCGCTTTCTCCAGCACCTTGAGGTGCTTGGAGATCGCGGGCTGGCTCAATTTGAAGGGCGCGACCAGTTCCGTGACCGTGGCCTCTCCCTTCGCAAGGCGCGCCAGGATCGCGCGCCGGGTCGGGTCCGCCAGCGCCGCGAACGTGGCGTCGAGCCGGGCGGTCGCCATTGTTGCATAACCTCCGAGTTGTATAGCCGAATGGAAATATAACCAGCGCGCGGGAACCGGTCAATCACCGTAGGTCGAGTTTCAAAAAACGTGTGTGGGTGGTGACGGATTGGACCGGTCTGAACGTGAGCGTGTTCTGTAAGACGTGTTCGTGCAGGCAGGTCTTCAGTGTAGTCCGCTCGCTCCGCGAGCGGTGCAATAAACTCCGAACTGGTTGATGCGCGACGCTAGCATCGTGAACCGCTCGCGGAGCGAGCGGACCACACTTTCACAGCTACTCCCCGGCACCAACGGCCGCGACCTCGGTCGATTCGGTCGAGCTTTCCTGGCTGGGCGGTTCGGGTTTCTTCCGCGGCCAGACGAGCAGCATCACCCCGAGCACGACCAGCCAGGCCGCAACGCCGGTTCGCGCGCTCAGCACTTCATCGGCATCTACCCAACCGAGGAGCGCTGCGCCCCATCCGAGAAGCACCGCCACCACCGGGTTCACAAACGCATAGGTTCCGACCAGCGCGGGCGACGTGACGGTCAGGAGCCACGTGTACGCGGGAATGGCGACCAGCGCCGCGATCGCGAGATACACCCACGCCGCCCCCGACCGAACCGATACCGCGGCGAAATCGAATCGTGTCGTCTCACCGAGCCCCAGTCCGAGTGCCATCATGACCGCCCCGCCGATGAGCATCTGCATCCCTGCAACGCGAACAGGTGATGAGGGTAGTTCGGAGTAGCGATTGAGCAACGATCCCACCGCCCAGGCAATGGCCGCGAAGAGTAGGACGCCCACACCGTCGAGCTTGATACCCCCCGGCGCGGACAAGACCGCGACCCCACTGAGTCCGATCCCGAGACCGAGCAGTTCCAACACGCGCGGACGGGAACGCCCCCCGTAACCCCAGTCGAGGAGCAAGAGCCACGCCGGGAGAGTCGCGATCACGAGTGAAGCGGCCCCAGACGACACCTTCTGCTCGGCCCACGTCACCCCGCCGTTCCCGAACACGAATAGCGGGATCGCGGCGAGCGCCGCGTTGCGCCAGTGTAAACGAGTCGGTCGCGGATGCCCCGCCCGCACTCCAAGTGCGTAGAGAATCGCGCCCGCGGTGAAGAGTCGGGAACCGGCCATCAAGAAAGGAGGGATCGTATGGATCGCGAGCCGAATCGCGAGGTAGGTCGAGCCCCACAGGATGTAGATCGCGGCGAAGGCGAAAAACAACTTGATGCGAGACGGCGGTTCCGATCCCATTTCACTCCCCAATCGGCGACTTCCGGGTCCGTTACAGTGCAAGGACTACCACACAATAGCCCCTGCCTTTCAAGAGAGTCCACGGACACGCGCCCCGCACAGGAGGTTCGATGCGCGTGCCGAATCGCGCCCGCGGGTGAGCCCCATATGAGAGCCGCGTGCGGACCGCGCAACGCCGCCGAACACAACCGTTCTACTCACACGAGGGCCGAACAGAACCCGGCCCGCCACAAAGGAGAACGACCATGATCCGCAAGCTCATCCTGTCCGCTGTGATCGCCACCGGAACACTGGCCGGCCTGACCGCCGGCCCCTCGAGCGCGGAAGCCGCAGCGCCGGCCACCTTCGACCGCGATCACGACCACCGCGGGGTGCGGTTCGAGGTGCTGGTCCGGCACCGCGGCCACTGGGAGACCTACGGCACCTACCGTGATCGCGACGACGCCCAGCGCGTCGAGCGGTTGCTGGAACGGCAGGGGCGCGACGCCCGGATCGAAGTGAAGCGCGACCGGTGGTAAGTTCCGCACCCGGAGCGGTACCGTCACACCCGACGACACCGCCCGTCACGCGAGGCCCGTGGAGTCATCAGGCTCCACGGGCCTCACGCGGTTCAGAGAAGTGAATAGAAGGCCATTTTGGGACCGAGATTTTCTGGTGAGGGTTGAGTGCGTCCGGCGTCTACTTTCTAATGTGAGTGACCCCGTACCGGCTCCTTCACCGAGGTTCCGTCAATGGCTGCCCGTCCCGGGTCGTGGATCTTAGCGGGGGTGTTGTCGTGCGGGCCGGCCGGTCTCGCGCTCGCGCAGAAGGAGCCCCCCGTTCCCGCGCAACCACCGGGCGCGGCACCCAAACAGCCCGCGAAGGGTCCGGTCACGGTTCACCCGAACGGGCTGGCCGATGGCGTGGTCGCGCGCCTCGGCAAAACGCGCCTCCGGCACGCCGAGCGCCCCACCTGCGTCGCGTTCGCCCCGGACGGAAAGACGTTCGTGACCGGCGGGGAGGACGGCACCGTCCGGGCGTGGTCGGTCGCGACCGGCGATCAGATTGGCGTGACTCAACGGCCAGCGATGAGCGTGTCCGTGTTGCGGTACACCCACGGCGGAACCAGGCTCGCGGTACATCACGGGACGGAAACCGTTGTCCGGCTCCTCGACCCGAAAACGCTCCGCGAAATCGACACCGTGCCCTTCCCCAACCCGCACCGGTTCGGGTTCAGCACCGACGGCACAATGGTCATCACGTTGGACACCGCCAGTAACGCGGTCGTCTCGGAGGTCGAGGGCAATCTCCCCAAATTGGAACTACCGTTGGTGGACCAGTTCGATTTCCGGCCGGACGGCAAAGCGGTCGCGGTGGGGAGCGCGAAGGGGACCGTGACGGTTTATCTCGTCACTGGTGGTAAACCGGTGTTCGCGCTGAAGGGCCTCGGGTCCGTTACCGGCCTCGCGTACAGCCCGGACGGGAAGCGCCTCGCGGTCGGCACGCGGAGTCCCGAGGGCACGGACGTCGTGCGCATCTACGCGGAGAAAAACGGAACGCCGGTCGCCGAGATTCCCGGCGTGAACGTCCCGCGCGCCTGGCTCACCGGCGACACGCTCGCGGTCGGCAACGGCAGCGACGCGGGCGTGTACGACTTCCAGAAGAAAGCATGGGCCGGACGCATCAGCGGCGCGTTCGGCGAGTTCGCGGTGTCCCCGGACGGCACGAAGCTCGTCGCGACCGGGAACGGCGGGTTGCGCGTGCGCTTGTGGGACTTACCCACGGGCAAACAGATGCACGCAGAAGATGACAGCTTCCCGGACCCGGCGCTGATGCTCGGGTCGGGCGACGGGAAGTCACTGTTCCTGCTCACCACGGACACCGCGTATCTGTGGCCCGTCGGTGCGAACACCGCAAAAGCGGTCGGCACGCTACCCGGTCGCACGGTTTCGGCAGCCGCGAACGGCGGTACGCTCGCCATCGCCACACCGGACGCGGTCCTCGCCTTCACCGGTTTCGACCCACTCAACCCACTGCCCGCGAAGCCGACTACCGTATTTGAGGGGAGCGCGGGGGCGAAGATCGTGGCCGTGGCGCCGGACGGTACCCGCGTCGCGTGGACCGTTGACGGCGGTAAAGTGGTGATCGCGGACCCGACCGGCAAACACGCGCGCACGGAACTCCCACCAACCACGGCATCGGTTATGGCGCTGGCGTTCGATCCGTCCGGCGAGAAGCTCGCACAGATCGGGCGCGACGGGTTCGTTCGGCTCTGGAGCCTGACCGAAAGCGACAAGAAGCCCAAAGAACTGTGGATGGTTCGGATCGGGCGCGGGCAGCGCGCCGCGATCGCGTTCAGTCCCGACGGGAAACTGATCGCCGCCGCGTCGCAGGCCCAGGTGCCGGTGTTCAACACCGCAGACGGCTCCGAAGTCTTCAAAGCGGACCGCTACAGCGAAGACGGGTACGCGCACCACGCGGTCTTCAGTCCCGACAGCAAGTTACTGATGTTCGGCTCCAGCGGGCCGGCCGGGCGCGTGGAGGTGTGGGAACTCGCGACGCGCGGACTGGTGCGGAGCTTCACCACCGGGTACGGCGGGATCTCCCGACTCGTCGTGTTCCCGGACGGCAAGCGCGCCGCGTCCGCGGGCGCGGAGGAAGCCGTCACCGTCTGGGATCTGACGTTTCGCAGCGCCAAACCCGCCCCCACAGCGGACCAATTGCGTACCGCGTGGAACGACCTGGAATCGTCCGACGCCGCCGTGGGGTACCCGGCGACGAAGCTCCTCGGGAGCGCGGGCGACTCCGGTACAACGGCCATCGCCCGGGGCGCGAAAGAGGCACTCGCCACGCAGCAGAAGATCAAGAACTGGGTCGAAGAACTCGGTTCCGAGACGCTCGCCGTCCGCGAGGTCGCGGCGAAGGAACTTCTCGAACGCGGCACTCGCGCGATGCCCACGGTCGCGGCCGCGTCACAATCCGAGAACGCCACAGTGCGCGACCGCGCGCTGGACCTCTTGCGAAAAATGGAGGCGAAGGGCTTGAGCACACCCGCGCACGGATTGGTCGGCGATTCGCTGCGCCTCTTCCGCGCGGCCCAGGCCCTCGAAGAGATCGGTACCGCGCCCGCGCAATCCGTTCTCGACGAGATCGCGACGACCGGCGGGCGCCCGGGCGCCGAAGCAAAAGCGGCCCTCGCGCGCCTGAAGAAGAAGTAACAAGAACGCGATCCGCGCTCGCCGATCGGGTTCCTCCGGGTATGATCGGAGCAGCCCAGACTCCGCGGAACGAGCAGCAGCCATGACCACTCTCACCTGCCCGAAGTGCCGACAGGGTGCGCCCGAGGCCGCACTCGACGCCGGGCAGTGCCCCGCGTGCGGCTTCCCGCTCGAGGGGCCGGTCGTTCTCAATGACTTCAATAGCGAGGGGAGACGTGAACTCCCCGTGCTCCTGCTTTTGATCGTTGGGGGAGTGATTGCGATCGGGGCTTACGCCTTCTTCAAACAGCCCGTCGTTCCTCCTCGGACCCGCGAGCCGGACGTGACACACGCTCCGCCGGAGCCCAAGAGCGCGGTGGCGAAGCACCTCCTCCCCTTCTCGCCGGAACCACAACGACCGCGCGACACCCCGAGCGGGGGGCAG
The DNA here is from genome assembly GCF_017939745.1 of Gemmata palustris. Taxonomy (NCBI): domain Bacteria; kingdom Pseudomonadati; phylum Planctomycetota; class Planctomycetia; order Gemmatales; family Gemmataceae; genus Gemmata; species Gemmata palustris. Next base: position 2,436,363 of record NZ_JAGKQQ010000001.1, read on the forward strand.
AACACACCGAAGCCCGGCGACCCTTCCGGCGCGACCGGCGACAAAGATCCGCCGCAAGAGCCCGTTCGAGTCGTGGGGCCGAAGAAAGACGGTCCGCGGCCGATCGGCGTCGTGATGAAGGTCGACCCCCAAATCGCGCCGAAGCGCGACTTCGACAACCCCGACGACGCGGCCGCCCTTCCCGACCTGAACAGCGGCGACCGGGTTGTCCTCACCGGTAAGTTGCGCGCGCTCAAGATCGGTTCGGTGAACGGCAAAGGCACAATCGATGCGTCGGGCTTGGTGGCCGAAGAGATCGTGATTACGGGCGACCTGAACGGCGAAGCGATCGTGCGGCTCAACGCGCCGAACGGGAAGGTGACGATCGGCGGTTACGTCAGCGGCGCCTCGAAGCTCACGGTCATCGCGCCGGGCGGCGCAGTGATAGTTCTGGAATCGTCCGGGCGCTTGACCGGAAGTGCCACCACCGTCGTGACCGCGAAGCGTTTGGAAATTGGCGGGAAGATGCTCGGTAGTGCCAAAGTGTTTGCGACGCTCACCGCGGGCGGTTTGCTGAAGGTCACAGCGGCCGACGAAGGCGCGACCGTGACCTACAAAAAAGCCGCGGACAGCGACCCGCCGATTGCCGTTGAGAAGGGCACGATTCGCGGTGGAGCGAAGATCCTCGCAGAGTGAGATCAAGTCGCGCGGGCAGGTGATTCTTCCCAACCCGCCTCGGTTAGCCGATTGCATTTGCCACATCCGCGCCTTGTTCCGCAGAGAAAAAATGGTGGTGGGAGGTCTACTGGGCCAACGCCTCCTGAACGCCCACACACAACTGTCTGCCGACTCAAAAGACGCTCACCCATTGCCCCGAATCGATCGATTGATCCGGTCTCGAACGTGTGCGGGCGGTTGGCCCGCACGGAAATGTGCTCCTTCGCACCGACCGGTCGGGTGCGGCACCGCGGACTACTTCTTCCCCTCCTTGAACTGCGCACGCAGTTGTTCGAGCGCGGCACCGACAAGTTTCTCGCCGCCGCCCTCGGCGACCCGGGCGCTGACCACCTCGTAGGCGCCCTGCGGGTACGCGGCCCGGTTCGGCACGTACCCGACGCTCCCGTTGGCCAGTTCCGCGATCATCGTCTGGCGGAACGGCGAGCCGCGCTTGATCTGCAACCCCAACTCCACGAAGATTTCCCCCGGCAGGCTGACCCACGCGAGGTCGTCCCCGAGCGAGATCACCTGTACTTCCACCGGGTACGGCTTGCCGAGCCGCGCGGACACCTCGACCGCCTTGAACGCCTGCACCTGATCGAGAAACCCCGGGACCGGCTTGGTCCCCTTCTCGAGGTTCGCAAGGACGCCCTTCGCGGCCAGCGCCTCCGCCGCTGTCACCGGCGGCAGTTCGAGCTCGACCGTGGCACGGGACGCGCGCAGCGGCCCGGCGGCCGGTTTCAGGGCGTCGAACGTGCGCAGCACCTCGGCCGCGAGCCGGGTCCCGATACGGGCCGCCTCGCCGTGCCCCTTCTGGGCCTTGTCGGTGCCCACGTTGATGTGGTTCACGTCCCCGCAGGTGCCGGTCGTGAACACCGTCACCACGTCGTCGCCGGCGACCGCGGCGAGCGCCCGCGCCAGCGCGTGCGGGTAGTCGGCGGAGTAGTGCGTGCCCCCGACGGTATCGAGGTGCATCGCGAAGTTGACGTACACCGCGACCGGCTTCGGGGGCTTCGTATCGGTCTCGATCAGTACCACGGGCACGGACGGGTCGGTCGGCCCGGCGGCGCGCACGATCTTGGGGTTCATCTTGCCCGGGTTCCAGCCGACGGAGCCGTCGGCCATGTGGAACCGGCGGTTGAACGCCAGCCCGTTCTCCGTGCCGCACCCGAACGACACCTTCACGGGCACGCGCGCGGCGTGCGCCTTCTGCACCGCGCCCGCGATCTTGCCGGGCAACTCGGCGAGGTACGCTTTCACGATCTTCTTGCCGTCCCGGGGCGCGTCGGGGCGCGGGACCTCGTCCCACAGCACCGGCCCCGTGTGCGAGTGCGTCGCGGAGATCATCACGTTCTTCCCCGGGATGCCGGTCCGCTTCTCGACGAGTTTGCGGGCGTCCTCGACCATGTCGCGCGTGGTCAGGAGGAGGTCGAGGGACACCAGTGCGACGACGGTGTCGCCCTGCTCGAGGACGAGCGCCTTGGCGAGCAGCGGGTCGTGGGTGCCCTCGGCCCCGCGGGGCGAGTAGTACCCGGCCAGCGGGCACCCGTTGGCCGGGGTGATATCGACCGCCGCCGCGCCCGCGGACAGGGGCGCGGCGAGGGACGGAACGGCGAGGGCGAGCGTGAGTGTGAAGGAGAGGGCAAGGCGCATCGGGTTCCTCGGGGGGTGAAAGGCGGGAGCGCGTCCGCGACATTATGCCAGAAATCCGCGCGGGGGAAAGTGCCCGATCACCCGCACGGCCCGCAGCGCCCCCAAGGAATCCACGACGATGCGGCGCTTCCGCCCGTCGACGTTCTTGGCGTTGTCGCACCCCCGCTGCTCGCCGCTCCAGTACCCCACGGCGAATGAGATTGATGCGCAGTTGGCCCAAACGACGTATTGGTTCGTGCGTCGCGCACTACCCCGATGTGGAGTGCGCGACGCACGAACCAATACCTATCAGCGCGGCGAGAACGGGGGCGCGGTCACTTTAGAACTCGGTGAACCCGCCGTCGCCGCCGAGCCGATCGAGTTCGTGGGTGCGGCCGTTGGAGTGCCCGTTGCTCATCGCGCGGGCCACCGCGGGCCGGGGCTTCGTAGCCGGGGCCTTGCTCCGGGACACTTTTGGTGCGGCGCGGCGCGCCCCGTGCCCGTCGTCACTGAGTTTGAACCGTGCGACGAGGTCGCGGAGTTGCCCGGCCTGGTCCGTGAGGGTCTGGGCCGTCGCCGACATTTCCTCGGTCTGGGAGGCGTTGCGCTGGGTCACGGTGTCCATCTGGGACACGGCCTTGTTGACCTGCTCGATGCCCACCGACTGCTCCTTGCCCGCGGCCGCGATCTCCGTGATCAGGTCCGTTACCCGCTTGACCGAGGTCACGATCTCCTCGAGCGTCGAGCCCGACCGGTTCACGAGTTCGGTGCCCGCATCGACCTTCTTGACCGAGTCCTCGATCAGCGACTTGATCTCCTTCGCCGCGGTCGCACTGCGCTGGGCCAGGTTGCGGACCTCGGAAGCCACGACCGCGAACCCGCGCCCCTGTTCCCCGGCACGGGCCGCTTCCACCGCCGCGTTCAGGGCCAGCAGGTTCGTCTGGAACGCGATCTCGTCGATCGTCGTGATGATGTCCGCGATGCGCTTGGACGAGTGGTTGATCTCGCTCATGGCCTCGACCGCGTTGCCGACCACTTGCCCGCCCTTCTCGGCCACGTCCTTGGAACTGCTGGCGAGCTGCCGGGCCTGCTGCGCACTGTCCGAGTTCTGCTTCACCGTCGCCGTGATCTCTTCCAGGGTGCTCGCGGTTTCTTCGAGGCTCGAGGCCTGCTCCTGGGCGCCCGTGGAGATCTCGTCGCTCGCCGCCGACAACTGCCCCGACGCATCGGCCAACTGCTCGGACACCTCGCGCACGCCCTCGAGCGCGGTCCGCACCGACAGGATCGCCTTGTTCAGTTCGGTCGCCATCTGGCCCACCACGTCGGTGCCCAGATCCGGTACCTGTTGAGTGAAGTCCCCGGCGGCCATCGCGCCCACCGAAACCATGATCGTGCCGACCTTCTGTTCGAGCTCGGCCGCGTCCTCTTTCACCTTCTGTGCCATGTTCTTGTTGGCCGTGATGTCGGTGGCGTACTTGACCACCTTATAGGGCTTGCCGTTGAGGTCGAAGATCGGGTTGTACGAGGCCTGAATCCACACCTCCTTGCCGCCCTTGCCGATCCGCTTGAACTCATCCGCGACGTACTCGCCGCGGTTGAGCCGGGCCCAGAACTCGCGGTACTCCGAACTGGCCGCGAACGCGGGTTCGGCGAACATGCTGTGGTGCCGCCCCTGGATCTCCGACAGACTGTAGCCGAGGGTGCGCAGGAAGTTCTCGTTGGCACTCACGATGGTCCCGTCGAGCTTGAACTCGATCACCGCCTGGGCCTTACTGACGGCCGCGATCTGGCCCGCGAAGTCCGCGTTCTGCTCGCGCTGCTTGCCGACCATCGCCCAGTCGACCTTGTCTTGTTGGAGCGCCGCGTGAAGGCCTGTAACAGTAGTGTTCAGGGCCGTCCCCATTTGACCGAACTCGTCGGCCGAGGTCACTACGGCCTTGTGAGTCAGGTCGCCAACGGAGACGGCTCGGAGCACCTTGACGGCGGCGTCCAAGGGATGAACGATCAGGCCCCGGAAGAAGACCCCGAGCCCGAGGGCCGCGAGAACCGCGCACCCGACCACGACGAACATGGTCGTCCGGGCGGCGGCGTAGTGGCTTTGAGTCTGGGCCGCGTCTTGCTTTGCGGTTTCTTTTTGGAGGTCGATGAGGGCGTTCAACGTGTCGCCCATCTTGGTCGCGTTCGGCACGGACACGAGGCACTGCTTTTCGGCCTTTTCGAGGTCACCGGCTTTGAGCGCCGCCATCGTCGCGTCGTGGTCGCGGCGGAACTCCTCCAGGCGCGCTCGGAACTCGGTCCAGAGCGGCTTCTCTTTCTCACTCATGGGGTACGATTCGTACCGCGTGCCCCCCTCTCGAATGTGAGCCCAGGCCCCGTCCAGACCGGTCGTCGCGGCCCGGTACGTGTCCCCGTTCTTGTTCCGGGTCGACAGGATCATGGTCCTCTCGTTCCGCTGGATCGTGTTGATCCCCTTCCCGCGCAAATCGGTCAGCGCGATGATCGACGGAATCAGGTTCGCGTTCGTGTTCTCGAGTGCCGTGTTCATCTCGCTCATGGACCTGAGCCCGTAGTAGCCGACGCCGACACTGGCCGCGGCCAGTAGCAGGAACCCCCCGATGAGCCGGGTGCCGATCCCGAGGTCGCCGAAATTCGTTGCGATCTGCTTCAACATGGAAAACACGTCCTCACGAGTGCCCCGGGGCGGGGCGGGGTGAATAAGTCCGTATGGTCAGTTGGCCCACGTTGTTCATGGGCGCGGGGGAGGCGCTCAATTTTCGCGCGGTGGGCACGAGTGAGCATCGCGGTCCTACAGCGGACCCGGTGCTCCGAGCGGGCGCGGGGCCCGGAGATCCAACTGCGCACTCGCGCCCAACCAGTTCTGTTTCAGTTCCGCGACCCGCGCCGCGAGGTGGGTCACCGATTCGTCGAGTTCGGCGCGGGTCGATCGACTCACGAGGCGCGATGTTTCGGTCAGGTCCGCGACGAGGCCATCGAGCACCTGGGTGACGAGGACCAGCGGAACTACGGCCCGTGAAACGGGCGCCGGCCAGTTCAGCAAGCGAACCCGGCCGGGGGCCGACTCGAGGAGGCGCGCGAGCGCGAAGTACGCCCCCGGTGCGAACCCGGTGACCCGCCCGCACTCGAGGGCCACGCTCTCTCCGGGATGTTCCCGGAGCTGGTGCTCGATAGCGGGCGCGACGAGGGACCACTTTGAGAGGGTCACGAAGCCCGCGAGCGCGTACTCGGCGCTCGCGGGCTTCGGCCCGTGTGCGGTGCGCAAGGTCTGTCCTCAAATTGGGAACGGGAGGAACGAACCGCTCGGTTCGATTGGTGGGCTGCGAGGCCCCACCGTCAGTGGATGTCCCCAAGATCGAATGACATTGAAAATTATGCCCTGGGTGATTCCCTCAGTGGCATTGTGGTTCCGCTCAGAAAAGTGGGGCGGGGTCAGGGGAGATCGCAGTGCCCGCGGGACAAGATTGAAAGTGCGGCGCGAAAAGAGGAGAAATTATTGTCTGAGCTTGATTGATGGAAGTGGTCTCTTGAACCGAATGCCCGCCCCGCGAACGCGACCGGTGCGTTCGCGGGAGCACGAGCGGGGCTTATTGTTGCGAAGAATCTTCCAACATTAAGACGAGCCGGATCAGCTCGGCCAGGCTGGTCGCCTGGAGCTTGCGCATCACGTTGGCCCGGTGGAACTCGATGTTCTTTTCGCTCACTTGGAGCTCGCGGGCGATGACCTTGTTGGCTTTGCCGGTCGCTACCAAATCGAGGACCTCGCGCTCGCGCGGGGTGAGGACGGCCAACCGCGCGCGCGCGGCGGTTCGTTGGGCGCACTCGGCCCGGTGGTCCGCGTCGCGCGTCAAGGCCTCCTGGACCGTGTCCAGCAATTCCTGGTCGTTGTAGGGCTTCTCCAAGAAGTGAACGGCACCCGCACGCATGGCACGGGCCGCGGTGGGCACGTTGCCGTAAGCCGTAACGAGAATTGCGGGCGGGCTCAGCTCGCGGGCGCCCAACCGCTCCAGTACCGCCAGACCGCTGAGCCCGGGCATCCGCAGATCGAGGATGGCGCACCCCGGGCGGTCCGTTCCTACTTCGCGTAAAAACTGTTCGCCGCTTTCAAACGTCTGCACGGGCAGGTTCACGGACCCGAGCAGCCAGGACAACGATTTTCGGACATTCGGGTCGTCGTCAACAACAAAAACCGTGGACGGGCTCATATCGCGGACCTCACTCGGGCGAGCGGCCTGGCTCTTGGGGCGTGCGGCTTGCTAAACGTCTTACGTTGAAAAATGGGGCGTTGAGTGCGGGCGGCTCATTCCGCGAGCTCGTTGTTTAGTCTTGCTGGGAGTGCGTCGAGGCGCCGGCGCGGAGATCCTTGCTCCGACGCGCCTGATGCCGGTCCCCCCGGCCACGGTGCTTATTATCGACGACGATTCGGTCGTGCGTGACTCCATCGGATTGCTGTTCCGGTCCGTGCCCCTGTGTCGAACCATTCGGTCCGTGCCGAGTACGTGTCTACTCGCGTCACAGGGGCACGCGAGTGCGTAATGGCTGGCGCGCCCGATCCGAGCGGGCCGGGTTACTTGGAGCAAGTCAATACACGGGAGTGCCGGGAACTTCATTTTTTTTGGATCGTCGGTGGTTCGGACCACGAGGGCTGGCGTTCAATTCTTGGGAGAATCCGTTTGAAGCCGGGTGCTCTCCTCGGATCGTGCGGCCCGCTGACCGGATCGAACGCGACCGTGAGGTGTTCGCGTTGCTCGTAAAAGGGCTGGTAAACGAGTGGGGCGGCGCACTTCGGACCGAGCGCCTCGGCCGCGCTCGTATCTGCGGTTGGGCGTGATTGTTTCGGTGCTCCCCGTTCGGTATAGCCACTGAACCGGCCGGCGCCCACGGCACCGGGACATCTCCTCGCGGGCGCGGGTCGCGGCTCGTACCGGCGCCGGCTCTTTTTTTCACCTTACGTGCTTGACTTGTTTTGACGAAATGGGGGCCATTTGTAGCTCTTCGCGGCGTCAATGGAGCTCTTCATATGCAATTGAGTTCACATTGTGAACACGGTATAATTTGTCTGGTACAATTGGCGGGTCGCGAACGCGGAAAGGCACCCCTATGACCGATCGCCCGAAATGCTGCACAGGCAGGAGAAATGTTAGTCGATGTTAGCAATCGGCGCCCGGCGAGGGAGCGGTTGACAGTTCTGGCGGCTTAAAATATCGGCAGTTGAGGCCGTTGCCGTTCAGTGCGTCTGCCGTTCCGGGTAAACGGTTAGCAATTGTTAGTGACAGGCAATACGGGCCAGATCGAGAACCTCTAACATCTGTTGCGATTACGAGGCCGGCCGCATTCGCTCGACCAAATGTCGTCTTCTCCAAACGCTGCAATAACATTATCGCTGACACTATTATTGAATCGGCTCGATCTCCGCGAAATGTCACCGTTTCCTCTCGCCGCCGTTTACCGAATGGCGAGCGAATCACTGAGCGCCTACGTGGTTTCATACCGCCGGAGGATCGTGAACTGACCCTTTATCACTCGACGCGCCACGATTCCGGTCGCGTTTCTCTTATTTCCCTCTGAACAACCAAACCCCACCAAAGGCGGCCCGGCCAGCACCCGCTGACGAGTTCCATGCCACACACACGCGCTTCTGCAGGCCCCCCGGGGCTTCGATCGACCGCGGAGGTCGTTCTTGACGCCCTGAGTGACGGGATTCTCACCGTCGGGCCGGGAGAGCGCGTCCGCTTCGCCAACCGCCGCGCCGAGGAGATGTTCGGGTACGCTCCCGGGGAACTTGTAGGGGTTCACGTTGACGCGCTGGTGCCGGAAAGCGCCCGGAATCGGCACGACGAACAACGGGCGGAATATGCCGCGCGCCCCCGCATTCGCCCCATGTGCCCGTGTGCCGACATTAAAGGGCGGCGGAAAGATGGGGTCGAGTTCCCGGTGACGGTTGTACTCGCTCCTCTGGCCGATGGTACCGTTCTAGCCTCTGTCCGCGATGCGAATTTAACGCACGGGCCGATTGTGGCTTCTGGGGCGGTACCGGAGCACGGCGGCATTGATGCGTTAGACGTGCCGATCGTTCTACTCGACCGAAACGGGATTATTGCCGCTACCAACCGCGCCTGGGAGCACACGCTCCGGTCGCTCGATCCCGGCGCACCTGGTGTGGGGAGTAACTATCTGGAGGCCTGTTACGCAGTAACCGGCCCCTCTTCGGAAGAATCGGCTGTCATCGAGCGCGGCATTTGTGCCGTCTTGAACGGGACGTCGGAGCGGTTCGCCGCGGTGTGCCCGTTCCGGGTCGGCGCCGAGGTCCGGTGGTACCAACTCCGGGGCGCGCCCTTAGCCGACCGTGACCTCGGGGCGAGCGTCGCGCACTGGGACGTGACCGACCAGTGGCGCGCGGAGCGCGCCCTGCGCGAGAGCGAGCAGCGGTTCCGCGCCGTGGTGGAAGCTCAGACGGAGCAAGTTTGCCGCGTCCAACCGGACGGAACTCTCACCTTCGTCAACGGCGCGTACTGCCGGTACTTCGGCCGGAGCGCGGACGAGTTGATCGGGCGCCCGTTTTGGGGCCTCGTCCCTGAGACGGACCAGGAATCGGTCCGGAGCCACCTCGCGACCATCGCGCCCGACCACCCCGTAGCGACCATCGAGCACCGGGTTCTGGCGTCGAACGGGGAGGTGCGGTGGCAACAGTGGACCAACCGCGGGCTGTTCGACACCGGGGGCCGGCTGATCGAGTTCCAGTCGGTCGGGCGCGACGTGACCGACCGCAAGCGCTCCGAGGAGCAACTCCGGCAGAGCGAGGAGCGGTTCCGGGATCTGTTTCATAACGCGCCGCTCGCGACCGCGTGCTGGCGCGTGGACGGTAGCGACTTCGTTCTGGCCGACTGCAACGAGGCCGCCAAGCGGCTCACGGGCGGCGAGATCACCGCCGCGCTCGGCCGGAGGCTGTCGGAGGTACACAAGAATCGTCCGGACCACTGCGCGAATGTTGCCCGGTGCTACCGGGACCGGGTTTCGTTCGAGGCCGAGTTCCACTGGCCCGGAGTGACCTGGACCGGCCCGTGCGTAACGGGCGTGGACGTTCTCATGACGTACTCGTTCGTTCCGCCGGACCTGGTCATGTCCTCGCTCCAGATCGTCACCGAGCGCAAGCAGCAGGAGCGCGCGTTGCGCGAGAGCGAGGAGCGGCACCGCCTCGTGCTCTCCGCGCTGCGCGAAGGGGTCGTTTCCCTGGACCCGGACGGGCGCGTTTTGACGTGCAACGAGAGCGCGGTGCGGCTGTTCGGGGAGCGCCTCGGCGGGTTAATGGGGGCGTCCCTTACGGATCGCATCGGGCTCGTGCTACGAGAAGACGGGCGCCCACTATCGCCGGAGCTGTTCCCGTGGGAGGTCGCGCGCACGGCCCATGCGCTGAGCGCCGGTGCGACCCTCCTGGCGGCCCCCGCGCGCGGCCCGTTCGTGCGGCTCATGATTAGCGCCCACGCGCTCCCCGCGGCCCCGGGCGGTGCCCGCCCGGTCGTCGTCTCGTTTACCGATATTACGGCCCGGTGGCACGCGGAGGAGCAACTGCGCCAGCACAAGGCCGAACTCGCGCACGTGACCCGGTGCAGTATCGTGGGAGAAATGGCCGCGGTACTCGCGCACGAACTGAACCAGCCCCTTACGGCCGTCATCAATTATTGCCGCGGGTCCGTGCTCCGGCTCCGCGACGGTGGGGACACCGCGGGTGTCGTCGAGGCCCTGGATCTGGCGGTCGGGCAGGCGGAGCGGGCCGCGGGCATCATCCACCGGATGCGCGAGTTCATGCGCAAGCGGGAGCCGCACCGCTCCGCGGCTCAAATTAACGACGTCGTTCACGAGGCGCTGGCGCTGGTCGGACCGGAGCTCCGGCACCACGAGATCCGAGTGGTGCCGCGCCTGGCCCCCGAGGTTCCCCCAATCCAAGTGGACCGCATCCAGATCGAACAGGTGCTGTTGAACCTGATTCGGAACTCCGCCGAGGCCCTCACGACCCGGCCCGTGATCGAGCGCCGGATCGTCATCGAAACGGCCGCGACCGTCGCCGGTGTTTGTGTCCGGGTCATCGACTCGGGAATCGGGTTCGACGCCGACGGGCTCCGCCGGGTGTTCGAGCCGTTCTACACCACCAAGAAGGAAGGCATGGGGCTCGGGCTCACGATCAGTCGGAGCATCATCGAATCGCACGGCGGCCTGCTCACGATCGCCCCCGCGCGCCCGCGCGGGGCGGAATCCAGTTTCACCTTACCCATCAACTCGGACCCGCCCCCATCTGGAGGAACGGAAGGTACGAGTTAGAACTTCGGCCGCGCCACTCGGGCGCCAGAATCCCGGAGCGGAACGCGCGCGATTTTCGTGCGGCGTGCGGGACGGGACCGTGGTACAACTACGCTCACCTCTCACTTTCGACACCCGGACTCGGCGCAACCATGAACACCAGACGCCTCCGTTTCGCGCTCCTCAGCGCGCCGCTTGGCGCGCTCCTCGTCGCCCTTTTCGTTCCCGTTATTGCCCAGAAATCGGCCGACCTGCAACCGACGGCTTACGCAATTCGCGACACCCGGGTCGTGACCGAAGCCGGGACGGTGCTGCCAAAGGCCACGGTCGTTATTCGCGACGGGCTCATCGCCGCCGTTGGGCCGGACGTCGCGGTTCCGCCGGACGCGCTCGTCACCGAGGGCAAGGGGCTGACCGTTTATCCCGGGTTCATCGACGCGGGCAGCACCCGCGGGTACGACGCCGCGTTGCGCCGGTCCCTGGGCGGGCCGCCCGCGGCCGAGGACACCGCCGCCGATCCGCTCGTCGCCACGAAGCCGGACAACCGCAAGGGAGTGACCCCCGAGTTCGCGATTCAGACGGCCCTCAAGCTCGATGACGAAACGGTCGCGGCGTGGCGGCGGGTCGGTTTCACGGCCCACCTGGTCACTCCCGAGGGCGGGTACTTCTCGGGAACGAGTGCCCTCGTGAGCCTCAGCGGGTCCGTGCCCCGCGACGCCATCCTCCGTGCGCCGGTCGCGCTTCACGCCCGTTTCGGGCGCGTTGTGGGACAGGATTACCCGGTCGCGCTCATGGGCGTTATTGCGCACGGGCGGCAAACGATGCTCGACGCCGGCTGGCTGAAGCGGCAATGGGCCGCGTATGAGGCGCGCGGGAAGACGGGGAAGCGCCCGGCCGCCGATCCGTGCCTCGAGGCCCTCTGGCCGGCCCTCGACGGCAAGCTCCCGGTGGCGTTTGAAGCGGACACGGCCGACGAGATTCACCGTGCCCTCGATTTCGCGGCGGAATTCAAACTGAAGCCGATGATCGTCGGCGGGCGCAGCGCCTGGAAGGTGGCGGATCGTCTCGCCAAGGACAAGGTGTCGGTGATCCTCCGGCTCGATTTCGCTCCGGCGCCCGAGCGCGAAAACGATCTTCCCGTTCGCGTGCGAGAAGATCGCGAGCGCGTGCGCAAGGAGGAAGTCGCTTGTGCCTCCGTGCTGCACAAGGCCGGCGTCCCGTTCGCGTTCACCACGCAGGGACTGGCCGTCAACCGGTTCCGGGAGAACGTGCGGAAGGTGATCGCGGCCGGGGTGCCGGCGGATGTGGCGCTGGCCGCACTGACCAGCGGTGCAGCGGATATTCTCGGTGTTGCGCCGCAAGTGGGGCGCGTCACCAAGGGTCGGGCCGCGCACCTCGTCGTGTGCGAGGGCGATTTCGACGCGGCAGCGACGAAGTACAAGTTCGCGTTCTCCGATGGCGTGCGCTTTGATCTGGAGGCCGCAGCGCCTCCGGCCGGAGGGGGTGGAGGCGCTGAGCCGGTCGTTCCGAAGAAAGGTGGGCGCCCGCGCCCGACCACGGACCCCGATACCACGCCGGCGCCCAAGACCCCCACTCCCGCTCCTTCTCCCACGCCGAAAGGCCCCACCGGAGGCGTCGGGTCGGTCGCGGACCGGAATTCGCCTTCGTTCGTCAGCGATGCGCTCCGCGCAATCGTTCTGGCGCTCGGTTCCGAACGTGCGACCACCGAAATCGAAGCCGATCGCAAACCCACATTCAAGACGAACGGCGACGTGCTCATTCGCGGGGCAACGGTCATCACCGGCGCGGGAAAGACGCTCCCGCGTGCCGATATCCTCGTTCGCGGCGGGAAGATTCGCGCGGTGGGAGCCGATTTGCCCGCCGAGAAGGGTGTCACGGTTCTCGACGCCGAGGGCACGTTCGTGATGGCCGGGATCATCGACACGCACTCGCACTTCGCCGTCAGCGGCGGGGTGAACGAGGGGTCGCTCTCGGTCGTGCCCGAGGTCCGTGTGCGCGACGTGATCGATTCCGAAGACGTGCAGATTTACCGCGCACTGGGGGGCGGCGTGACAATGGCGCGACTGCTCCACGGGAGCGCCAACGTGATCGGCGGGCAGGACGCGGTCATCAAGATGAAGTACGGTCGGCCCGCCCGCGAGATGCTCGTCGCCGATGCGCCGCGCGGCGTGAAGTTCGCCCTCGGCGAGAACGTCAAGCGGACCGACGGGCGGTTCCCGAACAGTCGGCTCGGCGTGGAAGCGGTGCTCGTCCGGGCGTTCACGGAAGCTCAGACTTACCGCAAGAAGTGGGCCGATTATGACGCGAGTAAGGGAAGCAGCGAGCCGCTCCCGGAACCGCGGCGCGACCTGCGGCTCGAAGCGCTCGCGGACGTGCTCGCGGGGGATCTCCGCGTCCATTCGCACTGTTACCGCTCCGACGAAATCCTGATGCTGCTCCGCGTCGCGGAGCGCTTCGGCGTGAAGGTGCGGTCGCTCCAGCACGTCCTCGAAGGGTACAAAGTCGCTCCCGAGATCGCCGCACACGGTGCGAGCGTGAGCTTGTTCAGCGACTGGTGGGCGTACAAGATCGAGGCGTTCGACGCGATCCCGTATGGGGCCAAATTGCTCCAAGATGCCGGGGTGAACGTGTGCCTGAAGTCCGACGACAACGAACTGATGCGGCACTTGAACCAGGAGGCCGCGAAGCTGGTGAAATACTGCGGGTTCACCCCCGAAGAAGCGCTCCACACGATCACCCTGAACCCGGCGAAGCAGCTCGGACTCGATGCCCGTCTCGGCACCATCGAAGTCGGTAAGGACGCGGACCTCGCGATCTTCACGGGCCACCCGCTCAACTCGTATGCCCGGTGCGAAATGACGCTGGTCGAGGGCGAGGTCTTCTTCCAGCGATCGGACAAGTTCGGACCGTCCACCGCGGCGAAGGCGGAGCCCGCGAAACCTGTTGCGAAGTTCCCGGCGATCCCCGAATTGCCGAAGGGTGTTTACGTGCTGCGCGGTGGAACGGTCCACTCGCCCGGGAAGCCGGCGTTCGCCGGTACCGTGGTGGTGGACGCCGCGACCGGGAAGATCACACAAGTGGTCCGCGCCGGCGAGAAACCCGATGCGCCCGCGGAGGCCCGTGTAGTCGATTGCACCGGGTTGCACCTGTACCCGGGGATGATCGACGCGGGCACGGTTCTCGGGCTGGTCGAGATCGATTCCGCGCGCGAGACGAACGATTCCCGCGACGGGGGAGATTTCCAGCCGGACCTCCGAGCGAGCGCCGGGATCAACCCGGACTCGGAACTGATCCCGGTGACCCGCGCGAACGGGGTGACCACGGTCGTGACGCGGCCGACCGGCTCGCTCCTCTCGGGACAGGGGGCGCTCATTAACCTGGCGGGCTGGGTGCCGGCCGAAATGGTCGTCGTGGACCGGCTCGCGCTGCACATCGAGTACCCCAGTGAACCGGCGCCCCGCGGGTTCGGGCCGAGCGTGGCGTTCGATAGCGGGGACAACTCGGCCGCACGGTTCCGTCGCACGGAAAAGCTGGACAAACTGAAGGAACTCTTCGAGACCGCCCGGCGCTACGATGCGGCCCAGAAAGCCGGCTTGTCCGCGCCGACGAACCCGCGCCTGGAATCGCTCCTGCCGTACACACGCGGCGAGAAACCGGTGGTGTTCACCGCGGACCGCAAGGCCGACATTCTCGGTGCCCTCAAGCTGGCCGACGAACTGAAGGTGAAGCCGATCATCAGCGGCGGCACCGAGGCGTGGAAGGTCGCGGCCGAACTCAAGAAGCGCGACGTGCCCGTGATCCTCGGGCCGGTGATGAGCCTGCCGCGCGAGATCGGGGACAAGTACGACGCGCCGTTCGTCGCGGCCTCGAAGTTACACGAAGCCGGGGTGAAGTTCTGTATCCGCTCGGCCGGGTCGAACAACACGCGGAACCTGCCTTACGAGGCGGCGATGGCGGTCGCTTACGGCTTACCGCCGGAAGAAGGACTGAAGGCCGTCACCCTTTCTGCGGCCGAGATCCTGGGTGTCGCGGACCGGTTCGGGACGGTCGAGTCCGGGAAGCGGGCCAATCTGGTCATCGCCAACGGGGACGTGTTGCAGGCGTCCACGCAAGTGCTGTCGGTGTTCATCGAGGGGCGGCCCTACGAGCCGACCAGCAAACAGACGCGCCTGTTCGACAAGTACCAGAAGCGGCTGAACGAGCGCCGATCCAGTGAGTCGCCTTCAACACCCGGTGGGTCGCGGTAGTTGTGGCATCGTAAGCGTGTTGTGCGGGAGAGTCGTTCCGAGCACATTCCCGCACAACACGCTCGTCAGAAGGAGCCTGCTCAGTATTCGATTCCGTCGCCTTCGAGCACCTCGGCTAACATTTTGCTATTCTCGGCGTCCTCTGGAGTGACACGTCGTCCTTGAGGAACTTCGTGAGTAGGACTTCGGGCTCTCGTTGCGTAAAAGCTCACATCTCAAAGATTTAGGCATTGTCATCTGCCGAGTAGAGGCGTGCGAACGCTAGCCGCCGAGAAATTGCTTGCGACCCGCGAGAGGGAGAGCTATAGCCCGTGTTTCGCCGGCCAGTGCCTCCCGCTCAAGATAAGGAGCCGCAAGAATGCGCCGCTCATTCGTGCTCTCTCTCGCCGGGCTCGCGCTCGCGCCGCTCGCGCTCGCACAACCGCCGACCCCACCGCCCGCGACCCCCGCAGGAACGGGAACTTCTCCCGCGCGCGACAATCAGGTCGCCGCCAGCGTGAACGGCGATTCGATCCCGCTCACGGAAGTCGATGCCCTGTTGAAGAATACGCTCCCGCTCACGCCTCTCACTGCCGCACAGAGGCGCCAGATGCGAGTCGAGGTGCTCTCCGACATGATCGACGACCTGCTCTTGCGGCAATTCCTCCGCAAGAACGGGCCGAAGGTCGATCCGGCCGAGATCGATTCGCAACTGAAAGCGTTCGGCGACAAGCTCAAGAAGGACGGCAAATCACTCGCGGACTTCTACAAGGAAACGGGCCAGACCGAAGCCCAGGTGCGGGAATCGTGGACGACCGCGATGCAGCTCACCGGCTACGTGAAGAGCAACACGACCGAGGAGCAACTCAAAGCGTACTTCAGCGCGAACAAGGACCACTTCGACCGCGTGGAAGTGAAAGTGCAGCACATCGTTCTGCGCGTGGGCAAGAACGCGACTGCGGTCGAGCGCGCTGCGGCCAAAGAGAAGCTCGAAGCGATCCGCGCCGAACTCGCGGCCGGGAAACTCGACTTCGCGAGTGCCGCAAAGAAACATTCGCACTGCCCCAGCGGGCCGACCGGCGGCGACATCGGCTACATCGCCCGCAAGGGCGGACTCGTGGACGAAGCGATCTGCAGGGCCGCGTTCGCGATGAAGACGGGCGAACTCAGCGGGGTGATTGAAACGGACTTCGGCCTGCACATTCTCCAGGTGACGGACCGAAAGCCGGGCACACCCAGCACCTATGAAAAGTCCGCGACCGACGTGCTCGATACGTACAGCGACGACTTCCGCGCCGAACTCATTGCCAAACTCCGCAAGCAGGGGCAGATCCAAATCACGGTGCCCTAACGGACGGTCGAAAGTTGTAAGGTCGCAAGTCATAAAGTCGAAGATGCCAGCCGTACTGGTCTTCGACTTTATGACTTGCGACCTTACGACTTTCGACCGCCTCAAAGCGGCAGTGAAGTTTGTGACACTTTTCACTTGCAGTGAATCCGGGCACTCTGCTAAATTAACTGCACGCAATCTACACACACGGGAGCCGTTGTGCCCGCCAATCTCTTCGATCTCACGGGTCGCGTCGCACTCGTGACCGGCGGGAACAAGGGGCTCGGTAAAGCGATGGCACGCGGCCTCGCCGAAGCCGGGGCCGATGTCGTTATTGCCAGCCGAAACGAAGACGAACTCAAGGCCGCGCTCGATGAGATTCTGGCCGGTACCGGGCGCCGAGGGGCGTACTGCGTGACCGACGTCTCCGTGAGGGACGAGGTCAAAAAACTCGCCACATTTGCGATAGAGAAGATGGGGCGCGTCGACGTCCTCGTGAACAACGCGGGGATGAACGCCCCTCAAGCGATCGACGCCATCACCGACGACACGTGGGACCGCGTGCTCGAGGTCAATTTGAGTTCGGTGATGGCACTCACGCGCGACCTCGTGCCGCAGATGAAACAGCGGCGCTGGGGTCGGGTGGTGCATATTTCGTCGATCATGGGCCAAGTGTCCAAAGAGAAGCGGAACGTCTACTCCGCGACGAAAGCCGCACTCATCGGAATGGCCCGCGCGAGCGCGCTCGATTTGGGGCCGCACGGAATCACGGTCAACTGCATCGCGCCGGGGCCGTTTATGACCGATATGCCGATGTCGGTGCTGTCCGACCCCGAGAAACAAGCCTTTGCGGACCGCACGGCCCTGGGTCGCTGGGCACAACCCAGCGAACTCGTGGGACCGGTGCTGATGCTGTGCAGCGATGCCGGTAGCTACGTCACCGGCCAGACACTCTTCGTGGACGGCGGTTATTTGGCCCGTTGAAGAACATTGAGACAGAAACTTGATTCTGTCTCGACCGCGAGCTACTATTTCATTTGAGAACGTGACGCGATTCGTGCTGGTCCTCACCCCCGGCCGTTAATCGCCGAAGGTACAGCCCATGAACGCGTGCCCCTCTCTCCCGAGTGCTACGATGGTGATGAAAAGCGTACACCACGACTGCATCGAAGAAGAGAACAAGTACCGCTGGCTGGAGAGCGAGAAGGCCGGGTACGACCTCGGCGAGGGGTGCGTTAAACGCTGGGTCAAAGATCACTGGATGGGTTACCTGCGGGCACGGTGGGTCGAGCACCTTCAGGGCAAGTGTTTTTGGATCGAACTCGCCGGCCGCGACTTTGGCCTCCTCCTCCGCGAGTTTCAAACTCAAACCGAACTGCTCGACGTCATCCTGAATCAACTCAAGTCCGGCGCCGAAAATCTTGATGTGCTCCATTGGGCCATCGCCAACAACATCCCGACCGGCCCCGTCAGCGAAATCCTCGAAGCCCTTGACGTCAACAGCAAGCGCCTCGCCCACCGGTTCGACGGCACCAAACCTTCCAGCACGTTCGCCGCCTGACGGCACTACGACTTTTAAATACCCACTGAATTGACCTCGTTCGCACTCGCGAAACGGGCCAATGGCAACGGATTGGTACAACCACATCAGCATGCGTGCTGTGTCGGCGGTTGCCTAACTGGGTCATGACCCACGAGTCCGGATCGCCATAAGGTGTTGGGATGCCGGACGCAACGCCCCCCCCTCGGGCGCCGATTCCGCCGTGCCCCGATGCGGGCGTACCCGAGTGGGTGAGCCCGTTGCGTCCCCACTCGGGTGCGCCCGCCTTCCGGTGCCGGGGTGCGACCGGCGCTTCGTCGCCGCTTCGAAGCCCGGTCGTGATAGAAGCCGACGAAATGTGGAACCTCGCTGGGTCCACGGGCGACGTGCGCGGGGGCCGGGTCGCGTTGGAGACGCCACCGGCCATCGCCCAGGTTCTTCGAGTTGGGCATTAGAACCGGCGCACAATACCGGGGATCGGTCACTCGGAGCCCGATGGCGCGGGCGGGGCGAAGGAGCCGTCCCAGTTGGCCGGGGGCCTGCGCTTGGTCGCGTCCATGACGCGGATCAGGCACTTGCCCACCGTGTCGTCGGTGAACCGGTTGGTGAGCTCTTCGTAACACTCGGTCCACTTGCCCTCGGTGAACAGATCGACCGTCGCGGTCCACTCGTCCCGGAGCCAGTCCGGGACGCTGGGCGTTTGGGCGGAATAGAGTTCGTAGGCCCACACAGGCTCGGGGAACCCCTTCGCGCGCACCTTGCCCAGCGTCCGCGTGCGCATTTCGCGCCCCACCGGGTCGGCTTCCGCGATCTGTTTGGCGACCTCCGCGGAGACGATGATGGGCACGCCGAACGCCTTGGTCATCGCTTCCAAACGGAACGTCAGATTCACCACCGGCCCGTACAGGTCCACGACAGCGAGGTCGTGCGCGCCGAGGCGCCCGGCCACCGCGGTCCCGTGCGTGATCCCCACGCCACAGCGCCCGGACCGCGTCCAGTCGCCGAGGCGCCCGGCGATGGAAATGGCCGCGCGCGCGGCCAGTTCGACCTGCCGGGCTTGGGGCTTGGGCCAGCCCCAGAACCCGAGCACCGCGTCGCCGCGGAACCCGCCCACCACGCCGTCGCGGTCGGTGATGGTCGAGGCCATCGTGTTCAGCGCGTTGCCGATCTCCCGCTGCGACGCGAGCAACTCGCTGGCGTGCTGCGAGGCGAACAGCGAGTAGTTGCGCAGGTCGCAGAACAGCGTGGTGATTTCCTTTTCTTCGGGAACCAGCATGCGCTCCAGTTCGGCCGGGTCGTCGAGGTACTTCCAGAGGCTCTGCGGCCACGCCCGGCGGATCACCTTGTTTTGTTCGGTAAGGCGGCTCACGCGGAGCGTGGTCTCGATCATGCCGACCAGGAGCTCGGCGATCTTCTGGTACTGGGTGAGGTCGCTGACGATCTTGTCCTGGGCGGCCTTGTCGAGCAGGTCCCATTGTCCGCTCGTCTGCCCGGCGACGTAGAGCGCGTACCGCGAGCCGTCCTGGAACGGGGTACACACGGCCCACGGGGTCACGCCGTGGACGTGCGTGTCGGCCATCGTCAGCTCGGCCGCGCCCCCGCCGGCGCCCGTATCGGGCGACCAGCAGTGCAAGCAGCTGCGCCGGCGCTCGGCGATCGCGCGGTGCGCGAGCCGCTTCGAGGGCGCGAACCCGCCCTGCGCGTGCGGCGTGTTGGGCCGGACGTTGTACTCCAACAGGTTGAGGCGCTTCTCGTTGGGCGGGCAGTCGGGCGGGATGCGGACGATGCCGGCCGCGTCGGACCGGGGCATCGCGTCCATGACCACGCGGAGCATCTGGCGGAACAGGGCCTGTTCGGTGGTGATCGCGCGGATGGTGTTGGGCAGGTTCTCCATCGCGCGGAGCGCCGCGGCCGGGTTCGCGAACGGGATCTCTTCGAGCTGCGCGCGGGTCTTTTCTTCCTGGCGCGGCGCGATGGTCGCGTCCACGGGGCTGTCGTGCTGGGACTCTTCGTCGTTGTGGAGGGTGAACCGGGTCTGCCCGATCCAGAACGATTCGCCGCGCCCGACGAGGCACTTGCCCTGGGGCGCCTCCACCAACTTCTTCGCGCGCTCGTCGAAGACCAGCGTCTGGTTCGCGGGCGGGTTCGGGTACCCGGGGCTGGTGGGCCGAGTTTGGACGGTCGCCTTCTCCTTTGCCGGCTCCCAGGTGACGATCGCCTGGAACCGCGAGATCTGGTCGTCTTCGGGGACCGCGATGTCCATCTTCCCCTCGTCCCGCCCGAGGTTCATCGCTTTGTTCGGGGTGAGCGGGAACCGGCGCCCGTACTGCCGGGCCATGACCGCCGATTTCTTCGGATCGGCCTGAATGTCGGTGATCGCTTCGAGCTCTGCCATCGTCTGCGAACTCCTCCGCGCGCACCGGTGGGGCGCGCGTGTACCAGTCGTATCCTTTATCGTACTTGACGGAGCCGTTGGGTGAGAGACGGGTGTTCCGAGTTTTCTGCTCGCGTGCGCGGTCGGGCCAGAATAATTGATGACTCGCGGCCCGTGGGCCGCGGCCTTTCGTAGTATCGAGCAGAAAAAGACTCTTAAGGCTTCCGCCCGGTGCTATGGAAGACGGCCTCTCTGGGGTGAAAACCAATGCATTCCGCCGCAGAGCGGTCGGCGTTTGTGACGCCGGGCAGAAGCCCGGTGCGCTCTTGTTCGTGGTGCTCCCAAAACTGTTGGCTCATGAGGCCGTCGGTGTGAATCGGGGCAGCCCAAGTCGAGCCCGGACCACACTGGCAAGGCCGACCTTATTGTGCGCCCACGAGAAGACGGCGACGTGCGGATGGAGGTCGCGCTTGCATCCCGCGGAACGGTCGGAGGACGGCGAGGGCTACGCCACCCGCGACGAGGCGCAGGCGAGCGTCTTCGGGTACACCGAGGCGTTCTACAACCGGGTCCGCCGACACGCGCCGCGGAGGTACGTTGCCTCAGAGGAGTACGAGCGAACACGTAACCTAACCCATCGCTAAGAGCCTATCCCAGAACCTCGCGGGATAGAATGTAAGTGCCCACCGATTCGCCCGTTGGGGAGGATCGACATGGCCGCCACACGGCACACGGTCGTTGAAGCGTTTCGCATTCCGGACGCCCTGTGGGAGCGGGTCGAGCCGTTGCTTCCCAAGGTCCGGCGATCTCGCAAGGGCGGGCGCCCGCCGTTACCCCAACGACAGGTTCTCGACGGCATTTTCTACGTCCTGCGGACCGGGTGCCAGTGGAAGGCGGCCCCGCCCGAGTTCGGCTCCGGGAGCAGCCTGCACCGGTACTTCCGGCGTTGGCAGAAGCGGGGCGTGTTCCGCAAACTGTGGCAGGACGCCCTGCGCGAGTACGACGATGAGATGGGCATCGACTGGGAGTGGCAGAGCCTCGACGGGAGCATGACGAAGGCTCCCCTCGGGGGGAAAAAAGACGGGCAAGAACCCCACGGATCGGGCCAAGATCGGCACCAAGCGGTCGGTCCTGACCGACGGCCGTGGGGTTCCGGTGGGTCTGGAGGTGGCCGGGGCCAACCGGCCCGACATGAGACTGGTCGGGGCGACCCTGGAGGGTATCGCCGCCGAGCGCCCCGAGCCGACGAAGAAGAAGCCGCAGCACCTGTGCGCGGACAAGGGATACGACTACCCGTCGGTCCGGGCGTTGGTCGCCGCGTGGGGGTACACGGCCCACATCCCGGTCAAGAAGGCCAAGGGAGCCGAACCCGTCGTGCGGGCGAAGGTTCCCGGATACCGGGCGCGGCGGTGGGTGGTCGAGCGGACGCATAGCTGGATGAATCGGTTCCGGCGGTTGTTGATCCGCTGGGAGAAGAAGGTTCCGAACTACAAGGCCTTCCTCCACTTCGCCTGCGCCGGGATCACCCACCAGGGCGCCGGGGTTTTGGGATAGGCTCTAAACGCTGTCCACTTTTCGTGGGGAACTCCATCTTTACGGTTCTCGCCGATCGGCGAGAATGGCCCGGCGCGCGTCGACGGTCTCGAGCCAGGGCGGGCACCGGCGCGTGATCCCGGTCTCGGGCCGATGGCAGTTCACCCAACCGCCTTCGAGATCGAGACCGGAACGGGGCAGGATACCGCAGTCGGCATTTCCGAAGCCATAGTCCACGCCCAGAAGAATCACCGCCTTGCGGAAATAGTGGGAAATCGGGATAGGGTTTGTTCGGCTTGCCACCAAGAGTGGGCGCTGTAGAATCGTTTGTAGACACGGCTCTCGTTGCTCGGGACGGTCGTTGTGACTTCGGCCGTCCGACGACAATGGGTGTCTGATCTGGTGTCAAACTCGGGGAATCCGAGGTCGGAAGTGATACTTAAGCCCTAATTCTACAAACGTTTGCACCCATAGCTCAACTGGATAGAGCATCGGTCTACGGAACCGAAGGTTAGAGGTTCGACTCCTCTTGGGTGTACTTGACTTAAATCCTTTCGCCGAAGCAGTTTCTGCTTACCTCAGCAAGTGCTGGGCGCGGCTTCCGAACGACGGGTTTCGTGGACTGGTCCACAAAACCCGTCGTTCGGAAGCCGCGCCAATGGCACGTCCCCGTAAGCTCGCTCCCCGCTATCTGAAACACTCCAAAAGCGGTAAGGGTCGCCTCATCTGGACGGATGCTGTCGGCGTCCGGTACGAGAAGTTGCTCCCCGGTCCGTTCGGCTCGCCCGAATCACTCGCAGCAAAAGCGAGTCTCGAACTGGAGTTGGCCACTTCACCAACCGGCGCCCCCGCCGCTCCGGATCGCATCACCATCGCTGAAGTGATTCTGGCCTTCCACAACTTCGCCGTCCACCATTACCTCGATCCCGAGGGGCAACCGACCAAAGAACTGCTCGTTATCCGGTACGCCCTGCGTCCGCTGCGCGAACTGTACGGCACCTCTCCCGCGACCGAGTTCGGGCCACTGAAGCTGAAAGCGGTGCGCCAACGCATGATCGATACAAAACTGTCGAGGGCTTTAATCAACCGCCGCGTCTCCGTGATCAAGCGGCTATTCAAATGGGCTGCCAGCGAGGAACTCATCCCCGCGAGCATTTTTGATGGACTGCGAACCGTGGCCGGGCTGGAGCGCGGGCGCACCGCGGCCCGCGAAGCAGACCCTGTCGAACCCATCGACGACGCTACGGTCGATGCCACGATTCCGTTTCTGCCCCATCACGTTCAAGTGATTATCGAGTTAATGCGCTGCACCGGCATGCGGCCGTCCGAAGTCTGCAAGATGACGCTGAACCAAATTGAGCGCACCTCCGAAGCGTGGACGTACAAACCACAGCGACACAAAACCCGGTGGTGTCCCAGGGCTACTCAGAGATTGAAACTGGCTGATTAAGCGCCGCCAGTGCCCGTTCGGGTGTGGCAACGATGGTCCGAACGGCCGCTGCAATGGTGCCGGCACCGAGGCGCCGTAGCAGGTACACGGCGACGTTCCGCAGTGACGCCAGTACCCGCGGTGCCGCGCCCCGGCGGACCCGGCACCGGTCCTCGCCCAGGGTCACGTCGCGGATGTGGTGCAAGCTCTCGATCCCCCAGTGGGTGCGGGTGTACCCGAGCAACGCATCCGGTGGCGCAGCCACCGGGCTCAGGCTGGAGATCCCATACACCATCTCCACGGTTGCTTTCCCACCGACCCGGCGGGTGCGCTCGAGCCGGAATACCTGTTGCACCCCGGGCCACCGGGTCAGGTACTCGTTGAGCCACGTGGTGGTGGTAATGGTCCGCCGCTCGATCCGCCCGTGCCCCTTGCTCAACTCACACGCGGTACCGGCATCCCGGTCCCACAGGCGCTGTAACCCGGGGGGAAAAGTCGCCCCCGGCGCCGGTGGCGAACGTGGCTTCCAGGTCCGCGTGCAGCGTACCTTGGTTGCTCTTGGCGTACAGGATGTAGTCCCCGCCCCGGTCTTGGACTGCGGTGCACACGTCCGGCTGGGTAAAGATGGCGCCCCCGGTGACCACGGCTCCGCCCAGCGGGGGCAACACGCCCAACAACCGCAGCGCCGCCTTGTGCTCGTTGGTGGTGGCCTCGACCGTCATCTGGGCGACCACGGCCGCGGCGCCCGGGGCATACGCGGCCAGCAGGTGCGCGCCCGGTACCTCGCCGTCCCGGGAGCCCCGCAACCGCTTGCCGTCCAACGCGATGTGTTCCCACCCCTCGGGATGCCGCTCCCCCAGCCACGCGCCGATGATCCGGTCCAGGTGGTCCGGGTCCAGGTTCCGCAGCAACCCGGCGATGGTGTTGGGGCACGGCATGTTCCCGTTCCTGAACCCCAGCGCGTGCCCCAGTCGCTTCTGCCGCAGCCGACCGAACTGCGCAATCGCCTCGGGCGTGGTATGCCCGGCCATCACCGCCACGAGGCACAGGGTCAACAGCCCCACCAGCGGGTACTGGCGCCCGTGACGGCTCCGCGGATCCGGCAACTCGGCCAACCGCTCGACCAGTGAACGGGACATATACAGTTCCTCGCTTGGAGCTGCACGCATACCCAAACGCTACACCTTACCCAAGGCCAATCCGTGCGGAGCCCTGCGGGTGCGCTGCATCAGGTTGCCACCGACGGTGGCCATGTTCCGCAGTTGCTGGGTGGCCCCGGCGAGCAACGCCTCGCTCAACAACGGGAAGCGTTCGCGGATCAACTTGCTGTCGGCCACGTCCGAGTTGCGGGCCATCGCCCCGAGCCGCACCCCGGCCTCCTCGGGCAGTTCGGCGATCTCGGCGAGCGGTAGCGGGTTCACGTCGATCAGATTGCCCGGTCGTTCGACACCTTCCTTCATCAAGTCGAGCAGGTTGGTGCCGCCGGCGATGAACTTGGCCCTCGGGTCGGCGACCAGTGCGGCTACAGCGTCGGCCGGCTTCTCGGCACGCGCGAAGGTGAACGGGTGCATTATTTGGCCCCCCCGGCGACTTCGCGGATCGCCGCGACGATGTTCGGGTACGCCCCGCACCGGCACAAGTTTCCGCTCATCCGCTCGCGGATCTCGTCGTCGGACAGGTCGGCCATTGCGAACGGTTTGCTCACGTCGGCGGTGGCGTGGCTGACGCACCCCGCTTTCACTTCGGAGAGCAGTGCCGTCGCCGAGCACAATTGCCCCGGCGTACAGTAGCCGCACTGGAAGGCGTCGTTCTTGACGAACGCCGCCTGCAGCGGGTGCAGCTCGTCCCCCTTTGCCAGCCCTTCCACAGTGGTGACGTCCGCCTTCGGGTGCAGCACCGCCAGCGTCAGGCACGAGTTCGCCCGCCGGCCGTTCACCAGTACCGTACACGCCCCGCACTGGCCGTGGTCGCACCCCTTCTTGGTGCCGGTCAAGTGCAGGTGCTCGCGGAGCAGATCGAGCAGTGTCGTGCGCGGGTCCACCGAGAGAGCTTGCGGTTTGCCGTTGACGGAGAGCGCCACCGTCACCCCGTCGGCGGCTCGTACCGGTGGGCCGGCGGGCGGTTGCCCACCGACATGAGAATCAGGAACCGTGGCCAGGGCGGTGCCTGTCGCCACGGTTTGTAAGAATTGACGACGCGAAGGGTCGTCCGCAGGGACAGGGTGGGTCACGGTGAGACCTCACGGTGGCGATGATCCGGTGATGAACCGAGTCCATCAGAGGGGAAATTTGATAGCAATTATCGCGCCACACAGGTGCGGACAGGCCACCGAAGGCACGCTACAAACGACGTGACGAAGGTGTCTAGCGCGGCGATCGCCGCCATGTCTTCGGCACCGAGTTCGAAGTCGAAGACGTTAAAGTTCTCGACCATCTGCTCCTTGCGCACCGACTTGGGGATCGCATCGATACACGCTGCGTGAGCCTGCGCAGGATCACTTGAGCCGCGCTTTTCCCATGCTTCTCAGCGAGCGACCGCAACACTTCGTTGTGGAAGATGTCGTTCCGGCCCTCCGCGAACGACCCCACGACTCGATCTGGACCTTGTTCTCCGCGAGGAACTTCTGCGTCTCGACCTGCTGGTGGAACGGGTGTGTCCCGATCTGGTTGGTGTCGCGTTACTTGGGCTTGGAAGCCGAATCGAGTACCGCATTCACCTCGGCCCAGAAGTTTTGGCAATCTGCCCGTTCGCCGGGAAGCCACTTCTCGACCTCGACCGGATCGCGAATGCCGGCCAGTTCGGGTTCGTTCCACCACATCACGAGTGTTTGGCGAACGCCGTCGCGGACTTTGTTGAAATCGTGGCCCCGTGCCTCGGCCCGCGCCGACAGGTCTTCGCGCAACCACGTTCTCGCCTGTGCCCGCCAGTTACTCCGCTCGACCTCGCCCAGGCCGCCGGCCCCGACTCCGCGACCGCAACCGGCCTGGACGGCGACCCGGGCCGCCACGAAACGGTGAACCTCCGCCAGTTTCGGATCGACCGCGAACGCCTCGGCATAAATGCGCGCCAGGGCGGCGAACCGATTCTGGAACCGGCAAACTCCGATCAGGGCCAGGCGCTCGTCGTTGTCCCGCGGTTGTTGCGTGCCGTCGAGCAGCGCCGTCAGGTTCGGGAGGATCATTTTCTCCGCTTCGCGCCGGAGCACGTGCCGGATCCAACCGTCCGGGCTGTTGGCCTGATTCTCGCGCCACTCGTGATGCAGCACCGCCGCGGCGAACGTCTTTCGAGCCTCGGCTTCCTTCCCGGTCCGGTGCAGCGCCATGCTGAGCACGAGTTGCGGCAACGGGCCGGACATGCCCGAGGCGTCGCCGCGCGTGATCGCGACCGCCCGGTCGAAGTGCCCCTGACGATACTCCGCGAACCCCTTGACGAACTGGTAGTACGGGTACAGCACCCCGGCTTTCCGGTCGGTCCGCGCGGCCAGATCGCCGAGCGCCACGGCCTCGCTCAGTTCGTCACCGGACGAGGGGAGGAGCAAACACGCGCGAGCCGTGCGCTCCGCGACTTGCGGCGAGTCGCTCGTTCCGAACCGCGCGAGTAGCGCCTTCCGGGCGCGGCGGTACTCGTCCTCCCGGCCGATGTACAGGCACATCTCCGCGTACCCGTACCAGTCGTTGTGGCGCGGCCGATCGCCTTCCAACGTTTTGCCCCAGACGGGCTGCAACTCGGCCCACCGGCGCTCCTGCGACAACGCCGCGCGGTATTCGTTCTGCACGTACTGGTTACCCGGTTCGAGGGAGAACGCGAGGCGGAGCTGCTCGAAGCCCTCTTCAACCCGCCCGGTGGCCTTCAGGCTGGTCCCCAGCGCGGAGCGGACCTTGGCGACCTGGTGGTCGTGCCGCAGGGCGATTCGGGCCTGGGAGATGACTTCGTCGTGCCTTTTGGCCGCCACGAGCGCGTCGAGGAGGGTGAAGTTAGCCAGCCCCGAATTCGGGTCGATCTCCAGGGCCGTCCGTAATCGCACGACGGCCTCGTCCAAATACGCA
Source organism: Gemmata palustris (assembly GCF_017939745.1). Taxonomy (NCBI): domain Bacteria; kingdom Pseudomonadati; phylum Planctomycetota; class Planctomycetia; order Gemmatales; family Gemmataceae; genus Gemmata; species Gemmata palustris. Next base: position 2,463,500 of record NZ_JAGKQQ010000001.1, read on the forward strand.
GGGGCGTGAGCCCCCATCGTGTACAGGGCCGTACCGAGGGAGTAGTGACCGATCGACAAGCGCGGGCGCAGGGAGACGACGGCCTGAAAGTACCGGACCGCCTCCTCGGGCTTTTGCGCCATCAGGAGCGCGTAGCCCGCATAGATGTTGGCCCACAGGTCGTCGGGGTGCTCCCGCTGGACTTTCACGAGGAACGGGATCTGGCGCTCGCGGTCTTGAAGCCCGAGGCCCGAATTGATCGCCAGGAGCAGGGCCACAGATTCCGTGCCGACGTTCGCACGGTCGAGCAGACCGAGGAGGGCCTTGCGGTCCCGGCGGAGGTCCGGGTTGCGGGCCTCCTTGCGCCAGGGCGTGGGGTCCGGCTCCGACCGGTCCGCCACCCTCACGACCCAATCCAAGCGCCTCTTCGTCCTGACAACGATCGACCAACGGTCGAGCGCGGCCAGCACGGTCAGGTGGACCTTCGATTCGCGGACCCGGGCCGCTACGGTCTCCGGGTCGTCGCCGTACCGCCCGATCCCGAACTCGCGAAGTGCCTCGTCGTAATCCGTGTCGGCTTGTTCAAAAGTGCCCATGCCGTCGAGAGTGACACTGGCGGCGAGATTGATCCGCTCGAGCCGGTCCGCCAGTTCGCAATCGCGCAACCGCAGGTGCAGTTGCCGGCGGAGTGCCGGCGCCTCGCGGCGCCCGAGGCGGGCTTGTGCCCGCTCGATCGCGGCTCTCGCGTCCGCGAACGACGCGTTTCGCAGGTGGCGATCGATCTCGGTCAGGTCACTCGCCACCGCCCGGTCGGTGGCCGCCCGGTCGAAGAGCAGCCACAGCCCGCCGGCTAGGACGAGCGCCCCGAACAACGCGCCCGCAGCTACACCAACGGTGAGCGTGGGGCGCCGGCGGACGGCGCGCATCGCGCGGCGGGCCCGGCCCTCCGGTCGTGCCAGGATCGTGTCCCCGCGGAGGAAGCGGTTGAGGTCGTCGCTGAGGGCGTCCGCGGTGGAGTAGCGCCGCTTCGGCTCCTTGCTCAGGCACTTCAGGCAGATGGTTTCCAGATCGCGCGGCACCTTGCCGTTGAGCCGCGCCGGGGGCACCGGCTCCTGAGTGAGGAGCTGGTGGACGGTTTCCGCCGCGCTCTCGGCACGAAACGGCGGGCGGCCCGTCAGCGCCTCGTACAGGATCGCCCCCAGCGCGTAGACGTCCGCCGGCGGGCCGGCCGCGCCCCGGACCTGCTCGGGCGCCATGTAGCTCGCCGTGCCGAGGGCCGTGCCGGTGCGGGTGAGCCCCGCTTCACCGCCGAGCCGCCGGGCCAGGCCGAAGTCGCTGATCTTGGGGGTGCCGTCGGCGGTCAGCAGGACGTTTCCCGGCTTCAGGTCGCGGTGAACGATACCGGCGGTGTGGGCCGCGTGCACCGCTGACGCCAGGTGCGCCAGCAGTGCGGCCGCCTCGCGAACCGGTAGCGGGGTGCCGGCCAGTTTCTCCGCGAGGGTGCCGCCCTCGACGTGTTCCATCGTGAAGTACGGCTTGCCGCAAGTGTCGCCGACGTCGTGGATCTGAACGACGTTCGGGTGCCGGAGCGCGGCGATCGACTCCGCCTCGCGCCGGAACCGCTCCCGCTCGCTCGCCCCGGCATACGCCCCGGCCAGTGCCATCTTCAAAGCCACGACGCGGTTGAGGCGGAGGTGCCGGGCCCGGAACACGACGCCCATGCCGCCCGCGCCGAGGACGGCCTCGATCTCGTAGCCCGGCACATCGGGGAACGTAACGTCACCCGCGTGGGGCGTGAGGGGTTCCGGGGCGGAGTCGGTTTCGGGCGGGAACATGGCGTCGAGTTCGGCCCGCGTGCGGACCACCTGGTGCCACCGCTCGCGAACGACGGGCAGCAACTCGACGCACGAGCGACAGACCGCCTCGGGCGTCGAGTCCGACGCGAGCAGCTCCTGGAGCAACTGTTGAACGCGCGGATCGTCGGGCACGGTCTCTCCCTCCGTCGGAGCCCCCGGCCCGTCGGGTGCGTGCGGTCGGGTCAGGGCCTCAAGATGCACCCGGGCGCAGATCATTCAGACGCTCCGTCAGCAGCAACAAGCCGCGATCGAGCCGCCGCTTGATCGTCCGGGTCGCGACGCCGAGCACGGCCGCGGCCTCGACCTGCGTCATCCCCTGCAGCCGCACCAGGTCGAACACCTCGCGCTCGTCCGCGGGCAGGGTGTCGATCGCCGCGATGATTCGTCGGCACTCCGAACTCAGGCCGGAGTCGCTGCCCGGTGGCGCGGGCAGGAGCCCGTCGATCGCGCCCACGGGGGGCTGCTCGTCGAGGTCGCGGGCCAGGTCGTTGAGTTCCCACCGCATGTGCTGGGCGGCGAGAGCGAAGAATTCCCGTACCGTCGCCGGTCGCGCTTCCCGGAGGGCCTTGAGGAGGCGCTCCACGACGGCACCGAGGAGTTCGTTGGACTGTAAGTTGAGGGGCGGTCGGGTCAGGCGCGGGTAGTTGCGGTGCAGGAGCGTGGCGCACAACTGCTGGAGCCGCCGGACCGCCCGGCCGAGCAACGCCCGGACGACCGGTTCGGCCGGCACGTCGTGGGCCAACTCGTCCAGATAGTACTGGACCGCGGCCGTGGTGTTGGCCTCGACCAAGGCACTCCCCCTTGAAGCCGACAGGCGACGGATCTCAGTTTATCGCGGCGGGTGCCCCCCTCCACGCCGATTCGCGCCGGAAGCGAGGAGAGATCGCATGAGTGCGGTCGACAAAGCGATTCACCACAGTTTGGGGAACAGCAGGCCGGTACGCCGCTTGTACTCGGCGAAGTCCGGGTATCGGGACATCGACCGGTCTTTGGCCAGCATGTTTCTCACGAAGAAACCGAAGACCCAACCGGCGAGGATGAGGAACGGCACCCAGTGGAGTGACATGATGGCGTAGCCGGAGTAGATCAGGATCTCCCCGAGGTAGTTCGGGTTCCGCGTGCGCCCGAACAGGCCGTCCCTGATCAGACCCTTGCGGATCTGCAAGGTGTAGTACTTCTGAGCGTCGCTGACGTAATGGTAGAAGATCCCCAGGATGTAAACGAACAGCGCGAGCGCGACCACCGGGGGCGGAACGGTGACGTGACGGCTGATGAGCAGGTACGGGGCGACGTAATAGCCGGCGAGAGGCACGAAGAGGAACGGCCCCCCGACCCACACGGGCAGCTTCTGCTCGAACCGCCGATCGGCGTACATCGCGTGCTTCAGGAGCCACAGGATCGAGTACGTGCCGTGCATGGCCAGATAGATGTAGGCATCGGTCGACCCGTTGTCGTAGTACCACATCAGCCCCAGTACGACGGGGAAAACCAGAATCTTATGGGCGTTGATGTACGTTGAGACCTTCAGACCGTTTACCCCGTTGTTGCCGGCGGTTCGCTCGTTCGCTGAGCGTGTGGCCGGCGAACCGGCCGTGCCGGCGTCGCTCTCCGCGTTCGTCGTGCTCATGACACGTTCTCCAAGATGGTTCCGGGCACTTACCCTCGACGCTGGCATTACGTATCATCGGCCCGCGGCTTTCCGGCGGGCCTCGAGTGCTGTGTCGAAGACCCGCTTTACCGGCCCCAGCGCCTGGACGAACTCGAGCTGCTCGCCTTCCGGCCCCTTGCAGTAAATGAGCCGCCAGCCGTTGGATTTGCCCTCCGTGATGCCGTTGCTGTTGGCCTCGATCGGCGCCTTCTGCCGCTCCTGTTCGGTCTTCACCGTGACAACGCGGTTGGCCCTCACCTGCGTCATCCCGCGTTTCGCCGATTCCGCTTCCAGGTCGGCAATGAACGTGTTGAAATCGACGTCATCGCGGACGTGGAAGCAGATGTGCATCATCCGCGGGAACGCCGGGCTCATGTGGCGGAGCGGCTCGGCGAAACTTGCGCCCGTGCCGGCGGGTTGCTCGGCGTCGCGGTACTGGAGCAACTCGATCACCACGTTATCGAACTGGACGAACCGCACGTCCAATCGCTGCGCCCCGTCTTTCAGATCCGGGACGCCGATGGTCCGCGGGTTGACCCGGCGCGCCCGCGCTTCGATGTCCTGATCGGTGAGCAGGGTGTTGTGGATGCGTTCGCCGTGGAAGTCGCCGTCGCGCATGATCTCGGTGCCACCGAGCACGTCCGTGTAGAACGCGAAGGCGCGGTCCATGTTTTGGACGGTCAGCCCGAAGTGTTGCACCCCCTGCAACCGCGCCCCGAGCGGCCCACGGTTCCTTGCCGCGTTGATCGGGGTCTTCTCCTGCGCTACCGCCGACGGCGCCGCGAGACCGGACCACCCGGCCACCACCGCAGCCCCCACGGTCTTGAGGACCGCGCGGCGCTCCAGATCCGTTTTCTCGGTGTCCTGATGATCGCTCACGTGCGTCTCCCGTGCGGACGGTAAAAATGCGACTCATCTAGATAAAGCGGCGCGCCCTGACACCGACCGAAGAGATTGGCTCGGTCCCGAGTTGCTATTGCGCCCTTCGCTTGACCGCGTAGCCATACGAGATCGGCCACGACGGCTCCGCGCCGAGCTCTTGCTCGGCCTTGAGCGCCCAGTACGGCTCCCGGAGGAGCTCCCGCGCCAGGAGCACCAGATCGGCGTCACCCGCGGTCACGATCTCGTTCGCGTGGCTCGCCTCGGTGATCAACCCGACCGCCCCGGTCGGCACGCCCGCCCCGTGGCGGATCCGACGCGCGAGCGGCACCTGGTACCCCGTGCCGACCGGAATACGTGCCCGCGGAACGAGGCCGCCGGAGGAAACGTCGATCAGGTCGACGCCCAGTTCCTTCAGCCGGTCCGCGAGCACCACCGATTGCTCGATGTCCCACCCGCCCTCGACCCAGTCGGTCGCCGAGACGCGGACGAACACCGGCAGTTGATCCGGGACGAGCTTTCGTACCGCGCCGGCGACGCGCAGAGGCAGCCGCATCCGGTTCTCGAGGTTCCCGCCGTAACTGTCGGTCCGCCGGTTGCTCAGCGGGGACAGGAACTGGTGGAGCAGGTACCCGTGGGCCGCGTGAACCTCAATGACCCGGAACCCGGCCGCCAGCGCCCGGTGCGTGGCCGCCTCGAACGCGCCGACGATCCCGTCGATCCCGTGCTCGTCCAGCGCCGTCGGAACCGGGCTGCCCTCGTCAAAAGCGAGCGCGCTCGGGCCGCCCACCGGCCACCCGCCCGCCTCCGGGGTCATCAGCCCGGCGCCGCCCTTCCACGGCACGGCACAACTCGCCTTCCGCCCGGCGTGGGCCAACTGGATGCCGGGCACCGCGCCCTGCGAGTGGACGAACCGGGCGATCCGGGCCAGGGGCCCGATGTGCTCGTCGCTCCAGATGCCCAGATCCCCACCGGTGATCCGCCCGTGCCGGGTGACGGCCGTGGCCTCGACGACGACCAGCGCCGCGCCCCCGGCCGCCCGGCTGCCGATGTGAACCAAATGCCAGTCGCCCGCGACCCCCCTCTCGGCGACGTACTGGCACATGGGGGCCATGACGATCCGGTTGCGGAGTGTCACGCCGCGAATCGTGAGCGGGCTGAGCAGGTCGGCCACGTCTGACTCCTGGTGCAAGGGGTTCCGGAGGGCACCGGCCGTTACTTTTTCGCGGCGTGTTTGCCGAGGAAGTCCCGCACCAGCGAGGCGATCTCGTCGCCGTTCGATTCGAGGGCGAAGTGGCCGGCGTCGAGGAGGTGGAACTCGAGCGTCTTCAGGTCGCGCTTGTAAGGCTCGGCGCCCTCCGCCGGGAAGATCTTGTCGTTCTTGCCCCACGCGATCAGCACCGGCGGCTGGTGCGTGCGGAAGTACTCTTGCCACTTCGGGTACAGCGGCGGGTTCGACCCGTAGCTCAGGAGCAGGTCGAGTTGGATCTCGTCGTTGCCCTTGCGGTCGAGCAGGAACTGGTCGTGGGCGGCCCCGTCGGGACTAACGAGTTCGGGGTTCTTGACCCCGTGCGTGTACTGCCACTTCGTCGCGTCGTAGGTGAGCAGGCCGCGGAGCGCGTCGCGCTTCTCCTTGCGGATCGGTTCCTTCCAGTAGGCCTTGACCGGCTTCCAGAAGTTGTTGTCGAGCCCCTCGTCGTAGGCGTTGCCGTTCTGCACGACAATCGCCGTGATGCGGTCCGGGTGCGCGCTCGCCAACCGGTACCCGACCGGGGCGCCGTAGTCCTGCACGTAGAGGGCGTACTTCTTGAGTTCCACCTTCTCGGTGAACGCGTCGATCACCTGGGCCAGGTTGTCGAACGTGTACGCGAACTTGTCGCGCGGCGGCACCGAACTGTGCCCGTAGCCGGGGTAGTCGGGCGCGACGACGCGGTACTTGTCGCCGAGTGCGGGAATCAAGTTGCGGAACATCTGCGAACTGGTCGGGAAGCCGTGCAGCAGCAGGACCGCCGGGGCGTCTGGTGATTAGCTTTGAAAGGGGAAACGTGTTGAGCTTTGAAAAGGGAAACACCAAGTCCGTGTTCGAGCGGGTCACTTACCCTTCTTGGGGTCGTTCGGCTTTTTGGCGGTCATGGACTCGCGGAACCGGTAGCTCTCGCCGTTCATCTCGAAGATGTCGCACCGATGGGTGAGCCGGTCCAGCAGAGCCGCCGTCATCCGATCGCCCTGGAACACGGTGCCCCACTCGCTGAACGCCAAGTTGCTCGTCACCAGCACGCTGCGCCGCTCGTACCGGTCCGCGAATACCTGGAACAGGAGCTCGGCACCACCCCGACTGAACGACAGGTACCCCAACTCGTCGATGATGAGCAGGTCCACGCGGTCCAGGTGGCCCAGCACCCGGTCCAGCCGGTGCTGCTGTTGGGCCGCCTCCAACTGGGTCACCAGGCCCGCAGCCGTTACGAACTTCACGCGCCGGCCGAGCCGACACATCGCCAGCCCCAGCGCGGTCGCCAGGTGCGTTTTCCCCGTGCCCGCGTTCCCGATCAGGCAACAGTTGGCGTGCTCCTCGACCCACGCCCCGCGCGCCAGTTCCAGCACCTTGTGCTTGGACAGCGACGGGACCGCGGTGAAGTCGAACGTGTCCAGGTCCTTGACCACCGGGAACCCGGCCGCGCGGATCCGCGACGCAAGCGCGTTCGCGGATCGCGTGGTCACCTCGGCCTCGGTCAGGCGCAACAGGTAGCCCTCGTAGGATTCGTTCTGGGTGGCGGCCTCACGGGCCAGCTTCTCCCACTCGCCGAGCATCGTCGGCAGCTTCAGTTGCCTCAAGTTGGCCTTGAGCAACAGCGGGGTCGTCTCGACGGACATCGGCATCTCCTTCACACGAGGAACGGGACAACAGGCGATCAAACTGGGCGAGGTCGGTGGGGCGCACGGTCACAGTGGCGAGAGCCAGTGACGACGCGCGGTCACTGATGGACGGCGCGTCGAGCGTCCCCCGGCGCGCCGCGCCCGTGATGGTTGCGGCGTCGAGCTCGCCGCGCGACAGGCACCCGGCGAGGACGCCCTCCATGTGATCGACCGTGTGGTTGGCGAGCAGTTGGAGCACGCGGATGTAGTGCCGGTTACCGATGCACGACCCCAACCGAGCGACCAGCGCCGCGCGCAACGCGGCGAACGCGGCGGGCAGTTGCCAGTCGCGGTACACCGGCGCGTGGTCCAACGCGGCCGGCTTCTTCTCCAGGGTTCCGAGGAAGTGAAGCGGGTCGAGGACCTTCTGCCCGGTCCGGTAACAGCGCGCGTGCGCGGCGACCGTGGCGCCGTCACCGACGACCTCGACGCGGTCCACGTACCCCTTCACGCTCACCGTGCGGAACGCCCACCGGCGCGGCACGCTGTAGCGGTTGCGGTCGAACGGCACCGTCTGGTACTTGTCCGCCTGACCGGGCTGGATCACGCACGGATCGAACGCCCGGGCCGGAGCCGCGAGCGCGGCCGCGCGATCGTGCTCGAACCGTGTGGCCACGGACGACGTGTTGTCACCGCACGTGCGCTCCCGCGCCGCGAGGCATTGCCGCAGCAGGTGCGCGTTCAGCTCACCGAGGGCACCGACGCGCGGCACCGGTGTGGCCCACTGGCGCTCGAGGTCTTGCACCCGCTTCTCGACGCGCGGCTTCTCGGTCGGGGTCGCGGGCATGCAGAACCGGGGCGCGAACGTGTAGTGGCTCGCGAGCGCCGCGTACTGCGGGTGCGGGGTGCGCTCCCGGCCCTTGTGGATGCGGAGCGCGACCGTTCTGGGGTTGTCCCACCACAGCTCGCGGGGCACGCACCCGAAGAACGCGAATGCCTCGACCAGCCCCTGAAGTACGGCCTCGGTGCGCTCGGTCGGCAGCGCCAGCGCGAACGGGCAGTTCGAGTAGCTCCAGGTGACCACCAGCACGGGTACCAGCCGGCGCCCGTCGGGGAAGTCCGCGTGGATGTGCCCGAAGTCGGCCTCGGCGCGACGGCCCGGCGGGTGCGCGAGCGGGATGAACGTCTCCCGGCGGTCGAGGCGGTGCTGCTTCAGGTGGCGCTGGATCGGGTGGTAGCTGCCCGTGTACCCGTGCTCGGCGACGAGGCGCCGGAAGATCTGGGTGGCCGTGTGGCGCTGCTTGGGCGGCGCGGTCCGGTCGGCTACGAGGATGTCATCGACGATCGCGCGGAACGGGTCGAACACCGGCGCGGACCGCACCGCGGTCCGGGTGTACGGTCGGGGTTGAGGGTCGGCCAGCGCCTTGAGGACGGTCTTGGGCGAGCGGCCGAACCGCACGGCGAGTTCGCGGATGGTGAGTCCGTCGCGCCGGGCTTCTCGGATTTGTGCGTAGTCGTCCACCGTGAGCATCCTCCACCCCCGCGCCGACCAACGGGTCGCTCGCGGGGGCTGTGCTACGGTGTTTCCCTTTTCGACGCTAATCGCGCTTCCCTTCTCAGTGCTAATCACCAGTCCTTGATGCCGAACTACGGGGCCACATGAATACAGAGGGATTGACACGATTTGCAGGGGTGCTGATGCCGGTGGCCGGAATCGGACCGGCGCGTGGGAGTGACCGCGACCCGGCACGATGAGACGGCTCACGGATCGGTGGAGCCGCTGGCGTCGCGGGGCATCGTTGAGAAGTTGGACGGCAAGGAGGCGAAGGCAACGGCGGTGGAGGTGGCGCCTGAACCGGGCCGGTGCACGGCCTACAAGGGCGCCACCAGGTTTCTCGGGGATTCGGGCATCAAAAGGGCGGCCATAACTATGTGTTCAACAGATCGTCGGGCCACGTTTCGGCCGTCGCACCGTGTTGCCAGCGAAGCGGTCGGGTAAATAACGGAACCTCGGCATTCAGCCGGGGTTCGTCCGTCTTATTTGCGGGCTTGGTTTTTTACTTCCCGCCGAGCGTCGTCAAGTCGAACAGGTGGACCCCGCCGGACCCGCCGAGGGCCAACTGCTTGCCGTCCGGCCGGAGCGCCATTCCCCAGGCGATCCCCCGCGGAGCGACGAGCGTGACCGGCTTCGAGTTGGGGTCGTTCAGGTCCACCAGCACCCCCCGCGGTTGCGGCAGGCTCTCGGGGTCGAGTTTGGCTTCGTTGGCGAACTTGTTCGGGTCGGGCGGCGTCCACGTCGTGGCGAACCAGCGGCCGTCCCCGCTCACCACCGATCGCCACCCGCTCTGATCCAGTTTCACCGTCCGTGCGACCTTCTTCGCGGCCACGTCCCAAATGTGTAAGGTGTTTTCGCCATCGATCGTCAGGAACCGCTGGCCGTTCGGGGTGAATCGTCCGGGAGTGTAGCCGAACCCGGTCGGGTTGGCCGGGGCGGTCCAGCGGGCGGTTTCCTCCAACGATTCGGTATCGAGGAACAGGGTGGTTGTGTTCTCTCCCTTCTTCCCGCCCAGGTTCACCGCCAGCAGTTTGCCGTCCGATGACGCGCCCACAAAGCGGGCGGCCCTCCCCGCCGGGCAGGGGTGTGTCTTCGACACCACCTCTTTGCCGTCTGGCAGGGAGTGAACGCGAACGGTCACTTCGCCCTCCTTGTCGAGTTGTGTGGTGGCGATGCCGCGGTCACCGGGCAGGAACACCGGCAAGTTGCCGTAGTTCCCCTTCAAGAGCGCCACGCGCTCGCCGGTGGTCGTGTCCCAGATCACCAGCCGGGCCTCCCGTTCACCGTCCCGCAAGTGGTCCTTGTGTTCGATCGAGTAGAGGAACCGGCCGCCCGGCGACAGGTCGGCCATCAGGTTGCCCCACCCGGTCGGCGGCGAGTACGGATCGAGTTCCTTCTTGGTGGTCAGATCCCACCGGCGGACGCGGCCGAGGTTCTCGATCAGGTCGGCTTTCTTGCCGCCCCGCTCCACCCGAGCGACGTTCTCCCCGCGGGTGGGAACGTACAGCGTCTTCCCGTCCGGGCTGAGCAGGGCGTACTCTTCGGCGAGGAAGGACGGATCCTTGCTGCCGCGGACGCGCTTCGGCCCGGCGATCTGGAGCAGTTCCTTCCGCCCGTCCACGTCCCAAAGTTGCACCACGCCGGAGGACATGTCACCCGCGACCAGCAACCGTTTGCCGTCGGGCGAGTAATGGACGAGGGGGATCGCCTCCTTTACGGGGTGGGGCAGGGTGGCGACGAGCCGTTCGGACACCGGCTCGGCTTTCGGGCCGGTGAGCTTGGGCGGCGGTTGGATGGCCATGCTGTGGGTGGTGGGGGCGACGTTCCCCTCCTTCCAGGCGCCGAAGTGGAACTTCACCGTGGCCGAGCCGGTCTCCTCGCCACACTTGAACCGGGCGTCGATGCTGTACCCGCACGTCCGGAAGTTCATCGGCACCGCCTGCGTGCGGGGCTTCTCCCCCGGCCTGGCCGGGAAGGTGATCTCCGCTACCGGATGGGCGTCGTCCGGGATGGTGTTGTCGTACGGGATGGAGGCGAGGGTGCCGGGACCGAAGCCGGGCGCGCCAACGACCATGCGGAGGCACGAGTCCTGCCCGGTGCGTAGGATTTGCTCGCCGAACTGGCTCCACAACTCGAACCGCCCGCCGAGGTGGATGACCGGGGCGTCGGCGGTGGTGGGGGCGAACCGGAGCACCCCGTTGGCGTCGAACGGGCCGACGCGGTACTGCACCCGCCCGCCGGCCCCGGCCCCCTTCACCCCCGGCCGCTCGCTCTCCACTTGGAGGGCGTACACCACGGCCGTCTTATCCGTTTTCAGCGTCGGCTCGATCGGGGCGATGGTGGCGAGGAAGTTGTTGGCCACCAGGCGGTCGAGCCGTCCGGTGGAGACGGTCAACCCCTTGTGCGTCGTCCCGCCGACGGTCACGTCGCCCACCTCGAACTCTTGGTCCCCCTCTTCGTCCCCTTTCTGTTTCTTGGCGGCCACCTTCTCCCCGCCGTCGGTCAGGTCGCCGTTGCCGTTCTTGTCCACGTACAAGGTGTCGCCGTCGTGAACGAGCCACGCGCGGTGTTTGGCCCCCGCGTCGAACACCAGTAGGCAGTACGTCGGCTTACCTTGGTACTTCGGCTCCTGACCGATGGTGCGTTCGATCGTGACCGGCTTCTCCGGTTCGGCCGCCAACACCTTCGATTCGTCGGCTTTCCTCGGGTCGCCCGCCGACAGCGCGGCGAGCGCCACGACCATCGTGAGGAACCCGAGCAGTCCCGAGGCAGCCGTTCGTTTCAGCGTCATCATCTGAAGCACTCCGTGAGCGATGGCGGCGGCCGGGTCGGGCCGGGCTTCTCCGGCGACGAAGCTCAGCGCCGCCGTGGTGATGGTTCGGACCAGTCGATGAGACGCGGACGCCGTGCGTCCCAATTCGCTGAGGTAAACGGCAAGGACACCGACCGGCACCGCGATCCCCCGCTGGGCCAGTCGCTTCCGGAGGAGCTCCTTCCCGCGGGTGAGCCAGCCGCACAGCGTCCCGGTCGGGCAGTTCAGTTGTTCGCTCGCCTCGGCGTAACTCAGCCCGTGCAGGTAGCACAGCACGATGGGCGTGCGGTACTTCTCCGGCAGGCGGTCGAGTTCGGCGTCGAGGACGCCGTCGAGCGGGACCGCGGGCCGAGGTGGGGCGGGCACGTCCGGCAGTTCGGTGAACGCCGGACGGCGACCGCGAACCCGCAGGGCACACCGATGGGCCACCCGCGCCAGCCATCCGGCGAGGTGATCCGCCCGCACCGATTCCGCCTTCTTGGCGAACACCAGGAACGCGGCCTGAGCGGCGTCTTCGGCGTCGTGAGAGTGGCCGAGGGTGCGGCGGCACACGTCGAACACCAGTCCGCGATACCGCCAGACCAGCAGTTCAAACGCTGCCTCGTTGCCGGCGATGAACCGGCGGACGAGTTCGGCGTCGGGCGCGGCTCGCGGGGGAGCGGGGGGGTAGATCATCATCACCCTACTAGAGCCGATGCCGGCGGCAAAAAATGCGCGAACTATCCGAACCGCCGCAACCCGGACGACGGCGCCGCAGGTTGGGTCTTCCCGATGCTGTTTTCGGAAGTTCCGTATGGTCTCTTGCGCTCCTCGGTATTTTACGGTACATATAAGACGTTACGGGATAGCGACGTGCCGAGTTGATCTACCGTCCGCGCACGCGTTTGAAACGGCCATGCTCCCAGCGGCGAGAACCTTACGCCCGGCTATTCAAATCCCGGTGATCACGCCGTGTCTTCCCCGGGGTCCGATCGCCACGCACTCGCTCGTGCCCTGCCCCCTTCAAATGCCCCAGGTTGCAGATTCATCGCCCCAAGTGGTCCCACCTCCGCCAGAAATACTCGGAGCCTTGCTGTCGCCCGAGGGGAGGCCGACTCAATACGGGACGCGCGATGAGTAGTGGGACGGCGGATGGTAGCCGGCCCCGGCGAGTTCTAAAGCCCGCGCGAGATGGGTGACCAGTTCCGCCCAAATCTCCGCCCGCGCCTCCTCCGGGGCGCGTAGGATCGTCGCAGGGAAGTGAGTTGCAATCGCGATCGTGCCGCCGGCCGGGAGCACTTCACCGCGGCGCTCGGTGAAGCGAAAGAGCGGGCCGAGTACCGCCTTCGCGGCCAGCGGACCGAGGCACACAATTACCGCCGGCCGAAGTGCGGCCAGCTCCGCGAGCAGCCACGGCCGGCACGCACCGACCTCGCGGGCGTTGGCCCGGCGCGGTTCGCGGGCACCGTCCCGCTCGGCGAACGCGGTCTGCTTTACGGCCGTCGTCCGGTACACGGCGGCCCGGTCGATACCCGCTTCCTCCAGTGCAGTATCGAGCAGTTCGTCCGCGGCGCCACTCGTGTCGGGTTGATCGCCGACCAAAGCGATCCGCGCATCGGCCGGGCCGGTACCGAACACGGGCGGCACGATCGGTCCGCACAGCCCGCACGCGGTGCAATCGCGCGCCGCCGCGCGGAGGCCGTCGAGGTCGCGCGTCGCGGGCAAGAAGTCGGCGGCCGACGGCGTTCCTTCGCTGTGTTGCACCATCGCGGCCACGCGATCGGCCGCTTCCGCCAGCAGGTCGGGGATGAGCGCGGCCTCCGGCAGCGTCGCCCAGTGCCGCACCGGCAACTCCTTCTTCATCGCCTTCAACTTGATCCGCGCCGGATTGAACGTCGCCCGGTAGTAGGTCTTCCACATGTCTTCGAGGACGTCCGGCGGGGGCGCGTCCCTCGCCGACACACCGGGGCCGAAGTGCAACCCCTCGCGATCCCACGTCACCGAGTCGTCTGGGGTCAGGACCGACCAGTGCATTTCGGGGAAGCGGCGGCGGAAGAACGGCGCGACCCGCCGCACGATGCGGTGGTCCGGCCGGTGCCACGCGACGAAGTGCTCGCCCACCTTGCGGAAGCGGACGAAGGCTTTCATCTTGTGCGCGTCGCGGCGGACCGATTTCTCGGCGCGGAACAGCCACGCGACGTCGTCATCGGTCGCGAGGTCGAGCAGGTGCGGTTCGCCGCGGGTCAGCCGCCACAGCGCGCGGTAGAGCCGGCCCCAGCGCTGCGGATCGCGGTGGCAGGAGACCGATTCCGCGAGCGCGACGAACGCCCGCGGCACCTCGAGCGCCGGACCGGCGGGCACGGGCGGTAGCTCGGCCGCGGCGAACAGGCCCGGCGCGGTGCCGTCGTCGAAGAGGACGTCGGCCGGCGAAACCTCGGCCGCGAGCAGTGCGCGAGCGGCACCGCGCCACGCGGCGAAGTCGGGGGCGGTAACGATCATGCGTACCCATCCAGATCGTCGAACAGCGTCGGCTGGACCGACTTCTTCAACCCCACGGTGTCGAGTTTCCGCAGAGCCGGATTGTGGTCGCCGGTGAGCACGAACGGAGCGGCGCTTTTCCAGTTCACGCGCAACGCGCGCAGGTCGGCGACGGTCAGGGCGTGGTGCCGGCGGACCGCCAGGATGCGCTCGACGTTGCGCACCCCGACGCCGGGGATCCGCAGGAGTAACTCGCGCGGCGCGGCGTTCACGTCTACCGGGAACCGGTCACGGTTCGCCAGCGCCCACGCCAGTTTCGGGTCCACGTCGAGCGCGAGGTTCGCGCCGGGTGCGACCACTTCACTTACTTCAAAGCCGTAGAAGCGGAGCAGCCAGTCGGCTTGGTACAGGCGGTGCTCGCGCAAGAGCGGCGGGCGCAAAGCGGGCAGCCGGGCGTCGGCGTGCGGGGTCGGGCTGTACGCCGAGTAGTACACGCGCCGCAACTTCTGCGTGCGGTACAGTTCGTCGGCCGTGCCGAGAATGACGCCGTCGGTGGTCGGCGTCGCGCCCACCACCATCTGCGTGCTCTGCCCGGCCGGGGCGAACACCGGCGCCTTCAGCCCGGCCTTCCTGTCGGCCGCGCGCTCGGCGATGCCGTCGGCCACGGTGGTCATCGTGCCGGTGATGTCCGCGCGGGTCTTCTCGGGCGCGAGCTGGTGCAGGTCTTGTGCGGTGGGCAGTTCGATGTTCGCGCTGAGCCGGTCGGCCCAGCGCCCGGCCTCCGCGACCAGTTCGGCCGACGCGCCGGGGATCAGTTTCAGGTGAATGTAGCCGCCGAACCCGTGACCTTCGCGCAGCCCACGGGCCACCGCGACGAGTTGCTCCATCGTGCCGTCGATGCTGCCGACGATGCCGGAACTGAGGAACAGCCCCTCGATGTAGTTGCGGCGGTAGAACTCGACCGTCAGGTCGATGACTTCCGCAACGGTGAACCGCGCTCGTGGGGTGTCGCTCGACACGCGGTTGACGCAGAACTTGCAGTCGTAAACGCAGTAGTTGGTGAGTAGCAATTTGAGCAGCGATACGCACCGGCCGTCGGGCGTGTAGCTGTGGCAAATGCCCATCCCTTCGGTCGAACCGAGCCGGCTGCCGCGGCGGGTGCTCTTGCTCCCGCTGCTGGCGCAGGAGGCGTCGTACTTGGCGGCGTCGGCCAGCACTTCGAGTTTGCGGCGGGTGTCCACGGCGCGCCTGCTTTTATTACGGGCGTACAGATGTGAACACTATACCAGACACCCGGCGCGGTGTCAAAGCGAACCGCACCGTCACGCCGGGTCGCGCGATCGGGTCGTGACGGGTCGTAGGATCACGCCGGTTCGCGGCCGAACACAAGGCACTCGAACGGGCACAACTCCCGGCACTCGTCGCCCTCCGGCCGCGCGCCGCTGTAGGCGGGCTGCTCCGAACTGAAGAGCATGCGCGCCCCCGGTGGCACATCCGTCGGCAGCGGGTGCGGGTCCGCGGACAAGTTCAGGTACGCGTACAGGGAGCTCGGTTCGGTGCCGCGAACGAACTCCAACACCGGGCCGTTCGCTGAATCGGGAAGGAGCCGCGCGGCGGGTTACGAAGTCCTTGAGCGCCGGCCACCGGCGGCGGGCGGCGAGCAGGTCGCGGTACAGGTGGCGCAGCCCGGCCCGCGGCAACTGGTCCGACCACGTCCAACTGAGGCGCGACGCGGTGAACGACAGCGTCGCCTGCGGGTCGGGCACCTCGCCTTGGAGGGCGTAGTCGTTTTTTCGGCCGCGCCGCACCGCTTCGACCAGCCCGCGGTCCCCGAACGAGCAGAAGAACAAGAACGGGTTCGTCTCGCCGTACTCCTCGCCCATGAACAGGAACGGCAGGTGCGGCGACAACAGCATCAGGCTCGCGGCCAGGCGCTGCACCGGCGGCCCGACCAGCGCCGCCAACCGCTCGCCGCGCGCCCGGTTGCCGACGTGGTCGTGGTTCTGGACGCCGACCACGAACCGGTCGCCGGGCACGTCGCGGGCCGGCGCGCCCCACCGCCGCCCGCGGTGCCGGCTGTACCGCCCGTCCAGAACGAACGTCTTCTCCAGTACCCGCGGGAGGTCGGCGGCCGGGCCGTAGTCGACGTACTTGCCGTGCCGCTCGCCGGTGAGGAACGCGATCAGCGCGTGGTGGAAGTCCTCGTTCCATTCGGCGTCCAGCCCGTAACCGCCCTGTTGTGGCGGCAGCACGATGCGGACGTCGTTCAGCAGGCTTTCCGCGATGACGTGGAGCGGCCGGCCGAACGGACCCGCGGCGCGGTCCGCTTCCTCTTTGATCTCTCTCGTGATGTGGGCGGGGCTGACGTCGAAGATGCTCTGCGTGGCGTCGAGTCGCAGCCCGTCGAGGTGGTATTCCTCGACCCAGTGGCGAACGTTGTCGAGGACGAAATCGCGGACGCCGTCGGACCCCGGCCCGTCGTAGTTGAGGGCCGCGCCCCACGCGGTGCGGTACCGGTCCGAGTAGTACGGGCCGAACTCGCCGGCGTAGTTGCCCTCCGGCCCGAGGTGGTTGTACACGACATCGAGGACCGCCGCGAGGCCGCAAGCGTGGCACGCATTCACCAACCGCCGCAAGCCTTCGGGGCCGCCATAAGTGTCCTGCGGGGCGAACAGGTGAACCCCGTCATAGCCCCAGTTCCGCGCGCCGGGGAACTGCGCCACCGGCATGATCTCGATCGCGGTGACGCCGAGATCGAGTAACTCCGGCAAGCGCGGTATGATCGCGTCGAAGGTGCCTTCGGCGGTGAACGTCCCGACGTGCAGTTCGTAGAAGACGAGGTCCTCGCGCGGGACCCCGCGCCACCCCTGGTCGGTCCATACGAATTTACCCGGGAACACCACCGCCGAGGGCCGGTGGACGCCGTCCGGTTGCCACCGCGAGCACGGGTCCGGGCGTTCCGCCCCGCCGCCGAGACGGTACGCGTACCGCTGCCCCTCGGGCACGCCTCCTTCGGAGTGCGCGAAGTAGCCGTCGCCCTCGGATCGCATTGGCACGTTCCGCCGGCGGTCGCCGTCGATCAGAACCAGTTCGACGCGCTTCACCTTTGGGGCCCACACCCGCCACGTCACGGCACCATCGGGTTGAATTGTCGTACCACACCTTCGGATCTCTGCCGCTCCCATCTCGTCTCCCGTATCACAATTCTCGTTCGTCGCGGGGCGATGGCGGTGCAACATTAGGGCCAGCGCAATGCACAAGCGCTCGCACCAGTCGAGCCGCAGGCGCCCCGCGGTTCGAGCGGGTCCCGGCCGCCCGTGCCGGAGATGAAACTGACGAGGGCGACGCGGGTGGACGTGTCGCGACTGCCGTCACAGCCGCGACACGTCCACCACCGCGTCGCCGGCGACGGCGAACACCCGGTCGCCGCGCCGGATCGGCACGGTCGCGGCCCCGGTGAACGGGCCGAACGCCGGCAGCACCCCGACCCGCGGCCCGAACCAGAAGCACGGCAGTCGCAACCGCTCGCGCCCCAACACGACGCCGGGGTGCAGGTGCCCGGCCAGTACGTACCCGTCGTCGGCCTCTTCCGGAACGTGAGCGAGCACGAACGGCCCGACGCGCGACTCGGTCGCCCAGTCGCCCCACCCGTCCGGCGGCGGGCCGGCGCGGTCGTGGTTGCCGCGCACCAGTCGGATAGAGAGGTCCGGCCGGGCGGCGCGCCACGCGGTCAGTTCGGCCACCACGCCTGGCGTTCGGCCCTCGTGCGCGTGCCAGAAATCGCCCAGGACGAGTAAGTGCTCGGCCGCAGTGGCGTCGAGCGCCGCGCCCAGGCGCCCGAGCGGTTCCGCCGGGTCGCCCGGCACCGGCACGCCGGCGGCACGGAACGCCTCCGCCTTACCGAAGTGCGGGTCGGCGATCACCAGCGCCTTGCCCCGCGGCCAGAACAGCGCCCGGTCCGGGCGCGGGATCAACCGCTCGCCAACGATTCCGACCTCGGCGGTCATTCCGGTCCCGCCTTCCGCTCCAGCGCCGCGACCATTTTGCGCACGCGGTCGGCGAGCGTTTCCGACGACACCGCCTCGCGCATCCGCTCGACCAGGAGCGGGAACGCGAACGGGGTCGGCTTGGGCGGGGCGGTGATGACGACCCGGCTCGCCGCGATGCGTTCCAGCGCCGCGCGCAGCCGCACCACCTCGAACTGGCGGTCCAGCACCTCGCGCCGGGCCTGCCACAACAGCAAGTTCGACGGGTCGTGTTCGCGGAACGCGTCGTAGAACAGCCCGCTGGACGCCTGGAGCTGCTTGGTTGTGCGACCCGCGTGCGGGAGCCCGGGGTTCACCAGCCCGGCGACACGAGCGACTTCGCGGAACTGCCGCTTCGCGAGTTCGGCCGCGTTCAGCGACGCGAGCACGTCGTCCGCGAGCCCGGCGGGCGCGAGCAGCGCCTTCAGGGCGCCCGCATCGAGGTCGAGCGGGTCGGGCGACACCAGTTCGAAGCCGTAGTCGTTGCACGCCAGGGCGAACGTCTGCGGGCGCCGGAGCGACAGCCGGTACGCCAGCAGTGCCGCCACGCCCTCGTGAACGAGCCGCCCCTCGAACGGGTAGAGGAACAGGTGGTACCCGTCGCGGGTCCGGAGGCGCTCGGCGAGAACCTCGTCGGCGGCCGGCACCCGCGACCACCGTGCCTGAACATCCAACACCGGTCGAATCGCTCTCATCTCCTCGTCTGCGAACTGCCCGCGGGCGGCCTCACCCAGCTTGGCCCGCACCGCCGCCGACAGTTCGCCGGACAGCGGCAGACGCGAGCCGGACCAGCGCAGCTTCGTGTCCGTTTGCTTCTTGGACAGCCGCACCCACGCCGTCATCTCGTACAGTTTGACGAACTCGAGCGTGCGCCCGGCGAAAGTGAACCGGTCGCCGGGCTTGAGCCGGGCGGCGAACGACTCGTCCACCGTTCCGAGCTTCGACCCGCGAAGGAACTGGACCAGCACCGCCGCTTCGGAGGTGATGACGCCGACCGACTGCCGGTGCCGGCGGGCGATCCGCGCGTCCGGCACGCAGTACAGGCCGTCGCGCACCTCGACGCGGCGATAGTCCGGGTACGCCTTCAGCGCCTCGCCGCCGCGGGTGACGAAGTCGAGCACCCACGCCCATTCGTCTCGCGACAGGTCGCGGTACGCGTGCGCCGTCCGCACCTCCGCGAACAGTTCGTCGGCACGGAACCCGCCGGCCAGCGCCGAGCCGACGCAGTGCTGCGCCAGCACGTCGAGCGGCTTGTCGAGCGGGAACCGCCCCTCGATCCGCCCTTCGGCCGCGGCAGCTCGCGCCGCGGACACCTCGATCAACTCGAAGGCGTGCGTCGGTACGCAGGTGACGCGGCTGGTCTCGCCCGGCCGGTGCCCGCTGCGCCCGGCCCGCTGCAGCAGCCGCGCGACGCCCTTCGGGCTACCCACTTGAAGCACCCGATCGACCGGCGAGAAGTCCACCCCGAGGTCGAGCGTGCTGGTGCAGACGACGCACCGCAGCGTACCGGCGCGGAGGCCGTCCTCGACCCAGTCGCGCGCCTTCCGGTCGAGCGAGCCGTGGTGCAGCGCGACCTGCCCGGCCCACTCCGGGCGGGCGTCGAGCAGCGCCTGGTACCACAGCTCGCACTGCCCGCGGGTGTTGGTAAACAGCAGCGCCGACCTGCCCTCTTCGATCGCCGCGACCACCTGCGGCAGGAGCGACAGGCCGAGGTGCCCGGCCCACGGGAACCGCTCCACGCGCGGCGGCAGTACCGCGTCGATGGCGACCGATTTCGACACGTGCCCGCGGATCACCCGCCCGGCGTTGCCGACGCCCACCAGCGCCGCGAGCGCGGCGTCCAGGTCACCGAGCGTGGCCGACAGCCCCCACGTGCGGAGCCGCGGGTTGAAGGCGCGGAGCCGTGCGAGCGCGAGTTCGGTCAGTACCCCGCGCTTCGAGCCGAGCAGCTCGTGCCACTCGTCGCACACGACGCACCGCAGGTCCGCGAATTTGTCGCGCGCGTCCGGGTAGGTGAGCAGGAGCGACAGGCTCTCGGGCGTGGTGACGAGTGCCGTCGGCAGGCGCGTCTGCTGCCGCGTGCGGGCCGCGGCCGGCGTGTCGGCGGTGCGCGTGCCGACGTCCCAGTTCAGCCCCACCGGGCGGAGCGGGGCCTCCAGCGCCAGCGCGGTGTCGGCCGACAGCGCGCGGAGGGGCGTCACCCACAGCACGCGGATCGGTGGTGGAGTTGGAGTCAACGACTCTTCCACCGCTTCGAGCAGTGGACCGAAGAACGCGGCGTAGGTCTTCCCGGTTCCGGTGGACGCGTGAACCAGCCCACTCCGGCCTTCACGATAGGCCGCCCACGCTTCCCGTTGAAAATCGAACGGCGCCCACCCGCGGCGCGCGAACCATTCGGCCGGCGATACCACCTCCGCCGGGTCAATGGGTAAACGCTTCGGCGGCTTGGGCCGCGGTGGTCTCGGAATGCCCCTCACGCCCCTCCCTCCGCCGGGACGTTCAGCAGCGCCTTGACGCGCTCCAGCGTGTCGGCCTCCTCCGGCTTCTTGTCGGTGCGCCAGCGGAGCATCCGCGGGAACCGCACCGCGATCCCGCTCTTGTGCCGCGTCGAGAGCTGGATGCCCTCGAACCCCAGCTCGAACACCAGTTCCGGCTTGACCGCGCGGACCGGGCCGAACTTCTCCACGGTGTTCGCGCGCACGAACGCGTCCACCTGCTTGATTTCCGCGTCGGTCAGCCCGCTGTACGCCTTCGCGATCGGCACGAGCTTGTCGGCGTCCCACACAGCGAAGGTGTAGTCGGTGAACAGCCCCGAGCGCTTGCCGTGCCCGCCCTGGGCGTTGATGAGCACCGCGTCCACGGTGAACGGTTCGACCTTCCACTTCCACCAGTCGCCCCGCACCCGGCCGACCCGGTACGGCGACCCGCGCCGCTTCAACATCATCCCCTCGACGCCGCGCGCGCGGCTGGCCCCGCGCTCCCGGGCGAGCGCGTCCCACGAGTTGAGGGCGAGCCGCGGCGAGAGGATTAGCGCGGGATGATTCGCCGCCGCGACAATCGCTTCGAGCTGGTCGCGGCGCTCGCCCAGCGGGCGCTCGCGGAGGTCGGCCCCGTCCGCCTCGATCAGGTCGTAGGCGACGAGCACGACGGGGATCTCGTCCAGCAGCTTCTTGCTCACGGTCTTGCGGCCGATGCGCTTTTGGAGGTCGGCGAACGGTTGCACCTGTCCCTGTCTCCAGGGGAGCAACTCGCCATCGATCACCGTGCCGTCGGGCAGGGCCGCGGCCATCGCCTTCAGTTCCGGGTAGCGGTCGGTGACGAGTTCCTCGCCGCGCGACCAGACGAACGTCTGCCCACCGCGCCGGACCACCTGCGCGCGGATGCCGTCCCACTTCCACTCGGCCTGCCACTCGGCCACCGGGCCGAGCGAAGCCGGGTCGCCTTCCAACGGGTGCGCGAGGAAGAACGGGTACGGGCGACTTAGCTCCGTGTCGCCCGAGTCGGCCGCGACGAGGCCGGTGTAGAACATGGCCGTCGGCTCCCACGTCCCCATCAGCCGGTGCGAGATCACGTCGGCCGGAAGCTTCGACACCTGCGCCAGGGCGCGCACCACGAGGAGCTGCGACACGCCGACCCGGAACTCGCCGGTGATGAGCTTGTTCCACACGAACCGCTGCCCGGCGTCGAGTTCCGCCCACGCCGCCAGCACCGCCGCCTTTTGCACCTCTTCTTCGAGGTCTCGGAGCGGGAGCAGCCGTTTCGTGACCCACTCCGAGAGCGCGACATCGGACGCACGGTCGGCCAGTGGCAGCAGGAGCGCGACGGTTTCGGCCACGTCGCCGACGTGGTGGTAAGCCTCGTCGAACAGCCACTCCGGGACGCCGGCCAGTTCGCGCGCCCACAGCCGCAGCCGCTTCGACGGCACCGCCTGCCGCGGCTTGCGCCCGCTCAGGAAGTACACCGCCCACGCGGCGTCGTCGGGCGCGGCGCCCGCGAAGTAGCGGGCCAGCGCCTCGACCTTGCCGGTCGTCCTGGTGGTCGCGTCGAGCGCGGCGTACAGGTCCGCGAACGCTTTCATGCTTCGCCCTCCCCGCCCGCGTCGGCGGCGTCGTCGCCGTAGCGGGTGGCGATCACGTCCGCGCCCAACCCCCGCTCGCGCAAGTGCCGCGCGAGTACCGACGCGAACCCGTGCGTCGCCAGCACGCGGCCCGCGCCGCTCTCCCTCACCGCGGTCAGGAGCCCGGGCCAGTCGGCGTGGTCGGACAGCACGAACCCGCGGTCCACGGCCCGGCGCCGGCGCGCCCCGCGGACGCACATCCACCCGCTCGCGAAAGCCTCCGACTTCGGCCCGAATTTCTTCGCCCACGGCGACCCGTCGGCCGACGGCGGCGCGATCACCAGCGCCCCGGCCCACGGCTTCGCCTTCGATTTTCCTTTCCCCTTCGAACCCTCCTCCGTCACGACCTCGCTAACGGACCTCGTCGGCGGGAGCGCGACGCCGCTGTCGCGGTATGCGCGGGTCACCTTCTCGACCGCGCCGTGCGTGTAGATCGGGCCGATGCCCGCGTCCACGCCCGCCATGACGCGCTGCGCCTTGCCGAGCGCGTAGGCGTACACGATGCTGCACGCGCCCGCGGCCTTGTTCGCGCGCCACCACGCGTTCACCCCGCCGAACAGCACGTCCGCCCGCTCCCAGCGGTAAACGGGCAGCGCGAACGTCGACTCGGTGATGAACGTGTGGCAGCGGACGTGCTCGAACGGCAGGCAGGTGGGGTCCGGATCGAGCTTGTAGTCGCCGGTAACGACCCACACCTCGCCGCGGTGTTCGAGGCGTATTTGTGCCGAACCGAGGACGTGCCCGGCCGGGTGAAACGAGACGCGCACGCCGTTGTGATCGACCGGCTCGCCGTGCGGTACGGCGGTGATGTCGGCGTCCGTTCCGAGCCGCGTGCGGAACAGGTGCCGCCCCGGTGCCGCGACGAGGTACTTGCCGCAGCCCCAGCGGGCGTGGTCGCTGTGCGCGTGGGTGAGGACCGCACGGGGCACCGCGTTCCACGGGTCGATGTGGAACCCGCCTGCGGGGCAGTACAGACCGTCTTCGCTGAGCGTGATCAGGTCCACAGACACCGGTTCATATCCTTTGCACGGCGACAGTTGTTATTCAAAATACCGAGTGCGGGTTAACCGTTAGTGCGGCGCCCGGCCAGTGCGCCGAAAACAGCCTGCCACCAAACCGCCCAGAGAGAATAATCAAATTGCATCCAGATAAATTCAGGGTGTACGGCGACTCGGAGCGATGCCGAGACAGAGCGGGCCGGAACACCGCACCCAGGCCGGCCGCCAGATCCAGCAGCGTCCCGCGTGCAATAGCCCCGTCCGTCACTCTCATAGCGACCAGCGCGTATTACTCGCTATCCGTCACCAGATCGCCGCCAAGCGCAGCGCCTCGTAGGGCCGGCTCGTCCGGCACAGTAGCGCCGGCCGCATGGAACCCGGCCGCGAGCGCCCTTTTGCCCAGTACGTCCATTCGGGGTGCGACGGCCACCGTGTGCCGTATCACTTCGTGAGCCAAGTCGAGTGCCACCGCCCCGGCCGCTCCGCTCGCAATCGCTTCGATCGTGGGCGACCTCCGTTACTGCCGATCGCTTACATGCAAAGCAAACCGCGGGCCGCACACTTTGTCATTCCATTACGCGTTGATCGAGTTGGACGGTAAATTCGCCGCATCCCTTATTCTTGTCGGCGCCGCGTGGTGCCCTCTGGATCGAAGGGGGAGGCGATCCGGACGGTCGATCGGCACGGACCGACAAAGGGGCAGCCGGACCCGGACGTTTCCGCCGAGCCCCGGCTTCTTTCATTTCGCCCAGGGCGAGGCCAGGTACACCGCGTTGATACAGATCAGCTCGGCGCCCGGCAGGCGATACAGCGAACCTGCCGCGCCCGCATCGGTCACGCGATCGAACGCCTTACGCATCGGGGCCGGCAGGCGGGCGTACACGAGCGAACGCAGGTACTCGACGTGCCGCTCGACGAACGTGACCGTAGGCAGGTCGAACGGCGCGGCCCGGTCGAACGGGTGCGTGGTGCGGCGAACGGACCCGAACCCGGCCCGGTTGAGGACGGCACGGAGCTTACGGGACGGGGCCAGTTTGATTGCGTCACCGTATTTCAGCACGCTCGCTTTGTAGACGGCCCGGGGAATGGCCGCTTCCAATTCGGGCGGCCACGGCAACAGCACCCGGTGGAACTCGTCCACTTCCAGAACCGCCACGACCCCGTCGGGCTTCACGACGCGGAACATCTCCCGAACGGCGCGGTCCGGGTCCAGGCTGATCAGGCTCTGGGCGCACCACACCAGGTCGAATGTGGCGTCCGCGAAAGGTAGTTGGTAAGCATCGGCTTTCCGAACGGCGCGCCCGGTCACGGCCGCGCGGGCGCTACGGAGGTACTCGTCGTTGGAATCGACGGCGGTCAGCCGCCCGCTCGTGCGCTCGGCCAGTCGGCGCGAATAAAACCCGTTGCCGCACGGCACGTCGAGCGCGTCACCGGCTGCGGGGAGGGCGTCGATGATTCCGTAGAGCTCGTCCCGGAAGGCGTCGTGAAAGGACGTTTGATAGGCGTCGTAATCGGGAGCTGTTTTCGCCATATGGTTTGCGGGATTGTGACCGACAGCCCGGCGGAGAGAGACCGGGCCGTTGGTGGTTACGAGGCGTGGACGCGGTCGGACCCGGCCACCTTCACGATCTTGTTGTACACGCCCAGGAGCATGAACGGGGCCACCCACTGGCCCACGAACTGCGCGTCTTCTTTACGCCCCAGCACCCGGAGCGCGAGGGAGGCGACGATGGACCCGCCGGCGGCCCACAGGAACACGTCGGAGGGAACTTGCGCGGTGTACTGCTCGATCTTGCGGGCCACCGGACCCTCGGAGTGCTTTTCGGCTTCGGTGGTATTCTCACTCGGGCGCAGCCCGGGCTGTGTTACGGTCGCCATGATGATCCTCTTGGAGTGGTGGTCAACGCACGGGAGGTGCGGGGTGGGCTATTTGATGTGACCGCACGCGGTGAGGGATCGATAACTGGCAGGGGCTGCTTTTCTCAATTTGGTGTGGACGAGCACCTTACCTGGTCGAGGCTCTCGGGCAGGACGTCGCCGGCTTTCTGCGCGCCCTCCTTTGCGGCGTCCCACACGTTGACGGGGTGCCCGTCGAGGGCCGGGGCGAACGTCTTAACCGCTTGCAGGATATTTGCGTGCATCAGTATTTCTCGGGGTGTGTTGGTTCGGGCAAGCCGCTCGCTGCATTCGAGTGAACGAGTGACCGGAAAGATTCGTCCCGTTCGCGCGTCGAATCCGGCGTGATTTCTTCCCGCCCCGTTGCATCAAACGGGATCACGTACCGCACGACGAACAGGAAGAATGTTACGTTGGCGGCAACGCTGAACAGGTGGAACACCTCGTGGAAGCCGAACCGCAGCGGCCACTCCCACACCATCGGCCATTCGATCAGTTCGCACACCGCGCCGGCGGAATACAGCACGCCCCCGGTCCACACCCAGTTCATCGCGCCGCGCCCGACCGCCCGGTAGTAGTGGACGAGCGGGAGCAGCCCGACCCAGCCCATCGCCAGCCCGAGGACGACGATCGCCTCGTGGGGCGCTTTTGGCAACAGCCACAGTCCCGCCACCCCGACCGCCGTGGGCACCCACATGCCCAACAAGCAGCACCTCCGCCACCGTCCCCGGAGTAGGACGACGATCATCGGGGTGTTGGTCCCGGCGATCAGAATGAAGATGGCCGACTGGTCCACGCGCTGGAAGAACCGGAACGCCTCGGGGTTCTCGTACCGGGTGTACGGCACCCCGTGGAACACGCCGCTGGCCAGATAGAGGAACACCATCGACGCGCCGAACACGGCCACGGCGGGGCGGCGCCCCGACCGCACCGGGGTCAACCGGAGCATGATCAGCGTGGCGTAGGCGGCCCAGGCGGCGGCGAACAAATGTGAGGCGGAACTGACCGGGTCGCGTAACTCCATCTCAGTTCCTGCTCGCGATCTGGGGATGATGATTGATTTGTTGAGGAGCACGCGGCCCGAGAGACAAGCCCGTGTAGTCCGCCGGCCTCAATCAGAGTGGGATTTACTTGACCTGCGGGGCGCGCGGGCGCGTGTGAACGGTTTGCTTGGGTTCGGTCGGCTCCGGTGCGGTTCGGAGTTCCGAAAGGTCGTGGAGTTTGGTTTCTCCCGTCGTGTTCGGACAGCCGTCATCGGCCAGGCGGTACAGGTCGGTGCGCTCGGCGGGTTCTTTGCTCATGGCTGTCTCGCAATTGATGGGGATCAGATCGCGTGTGCCTCAATGCAATCGAGGTGCCGCTGCTGACGGTCCGGGTCGAAAGCTCTGTTCATGTGCTTGCGGAATCGTTGAAGGCCGAACGGCGTCCCCGGCTTCTCGACTCACCTACCAGGAACGGGGCCGCTAACGGCCCGAACGGTCCTCTTCCGAAGGCCGTTTCTTATCGTCGCGGTGGACCCACCGGAGCCACGCGCGCCACAGCGTATCGACGAGCATCAGCAGTTGCTGCGGGTCCACCAGCTTGATGAAGTGCATGTCGAAACCCGCGGCCCTGATCCGCTCGGCTTCCCGGTCCCCGCTCATTGCGGTAACTGCCACCAAGATGAGGGGGTGATCGTGTGTCTGTTCCCGGAGCCGGATCGCGAGTTCGTCCCCGTCCATGTTCGGCATGTTCAGGTCGATGAGGCACACACTCGGCCGGAAAGTCACGGCCTCGGCAAGGGCGCTCGGCCCGTCGTAGCAGGCACGTGGCTCGAACCCGAACAGGCGGAGCAGGTCTACTGACGAGTCGGGCACGTCCCGGTTGTCATCGACATAGAGCACCCGCAGGGGCGGGTTCTCCTCCGGATGGGTGTTGTGGCGGAACACGTCAATCACTTCCAGCAGCACGTATTGTTGGTCACCGGACGCGGGCCGCGGAACCGCGGACGATCCAAGAGATCGCAAGTCGTGTGCCGTGATTCGAGATGGTTTCCCATCTGGAGAGGGGAGATGAAGGATATGCAGAACTAAAAGTTAATTATTCGCTCGACCGGAGCGTCAGAGGCGCAGTCAACCAAAGGCCCCGGCTCTCGGGTCGTTACAGCGTGGCGAACCGGAGCACGTATTAACCCACTTCGGCGGACGCTTCGGCTAACCGCTTCAGCAGATCCATCAGTACGCCGGGCTCGACCGGCTTCAGCAGGTGGAAGTCGATTCCCGTCTCCTCCGATTGTCGGCGCTCTTGGACCAGCCCACAGGTGGTGACCGCAACGTAAACCGGTTGGTGGTCCGCGAAGCGGTCGCGCAACTGCCGGACCAGTTCCCATCCGTCCATACCGGGCAGCCGGAGTTCCAGGATCACGACGTCGGGGCGCTCGGCCGCTAGTGCCGTTCCCCCGTCATACGCCGTTTGTACGCCGTGCCCGCAGATGCGCAGGAGGTCGGCGAGGCTGTCGGCGCTGTCACGGAAGTCATCGACAATGAGGACTGAAATAGAGGGCGACTCGCCAAAAGGGCAAGAACCCGTGGTGGGTGGCATTGGCCCCTCGCGTCATTGGTCCGGCGGAGCGGACGTTAGGCGCGAGGTGCCCGAGGCATCTGAGGCGGGTAACGTGAGGCTATTGTACGCCACCGTACCCGCCCAGCGCGAACAATACACCGGCTTTGAACCGGTGCTTGTGCCGCCTGTCCGCGATTACGGCTTGAGAACGACCTTGATGCACCCGTCCTTCTTGTCCCGGAACGTCTTGTACGCGGCCGGCGCGTCGGCCAGCGGCAACTTGTGTGTGATGACGAAAGACGGGTCGATTTCGCCCTTCTCGATCTTGTCGAGTAGCGGCCGCAGGTACCGCTGGACGTGGGTCTGACCCGACTTCATAGTCAGTCCCTTGTTCATGAACGCGCCGAACGGGATTTTGTCCGGGAACCCGACATACACGCCCGGCACCGAGATGGTTCCCGCCTTGCGGCAGCACATGATCGCCTCGCGCAGGACGTGCGCGCGGTCCGTGGTCAGCCCGACCGTGGCCTTCGCCTTGTCGAGGACCGAGTCGATGGTGCCGGCTGCGTGGGCCTCGCACCCGACCGCGTCGATGCACCGGTCCGGGCCGCGCCCTTTCGTCATCTCCTGAAGCTGGTCGTAGACGCTCACCTTGTCGAAGTTGATGGTTTCGGCCTTCCCGTGTTCCTCGGCCATCTTGAGCCGCTCGGGCACCCGGTCGATGGCGATCACCCGCCCGGCCCCGAGCATCCACGCGCTCTTGATCGCGAACTGGGCGACCGGGCCGCACCCCCACACCGCGACCGTGTCGCCCTTCTCGATGCACGCGTTCTCGGCGGCCATGTACCCGGTAGGGAAGATGTCCGAGAGGAACAGCACCTTCTCGTCGGGCAGGTCGGACTCGATCTTAATCGGCCCGACGTCGGCGTGCGGCACTCGAAGGAACTCGGCCTGTCCGCCCGCGTACCCGCCCACGAGGTGCGAAAACCCGAACAGCCCGGCCGGGGAGTGGCCCATCGCCTTTTCGGCGACCTTGGCGTTCGGGTTCGTGGTGTCACAGCACGAGAACAGGGTCTTCTGGCAAAAGAAGCACGACCCGCAGGAAATGGTGAACGGCACCACCACGCGGTCGCCCTTCTTGAGTTTGGTAACCTTGCTGCCCACCTCGATGACGACGCCCATCGGCTCGTGCCCGAGGATGTCGCCCTTCTCCATCCCCGGCTGGTAGCCGTCCAGGAGGTGTAGGTCGGACCCGCAGATGGCGGTCGAGGTGATCTTGATGAGGGCGTCGCTCGGTTGCTCGATCTTGGCGTCGGGAACGGAATCGACGCGGACGTCACCGCTACCGTGCCAGCAGAGGGCCTTCATAATGAGCTTTCGTGGTTGGGAGACTGAGCGAATGGGTATCAACCGAGGGGTCCTTTGCCCGTGGACCGCTTGCGGGCCGTTGGACGCTCGTCCGTCGTAACCCCGACAAGCACGGGCGCGGGAGGGAGCGTCGCGAAGTCGAGCGGGCGGTCCTGTAACCAGTCCGTTCGGCCGCCGGTCAGGGCAACGTCGACCGTGGCCACGTACAGACGAACGCCGCCGACGATCGGACCCGGTCCCGATCCGCTCCGGACGATCCGCAGGTGGCCGGCGGGGTAGCCCGCGAACGGGCGGTCGTTGTGGCACCCCTGAAGACCCGCGAGCACCTCCTCGGAGTGGCCGATCTCAATGCGGTGGTACGGCTCGTCCGCAAACCTCACGGTACCGGCCGGGAGAACGAGGGCTCCAAAAGCCGCGCGCACCGCTTCTTCAAAGGAACGCAGCCGCAGCACCGGGGCGGGACCGACCGGGGCCGCCGCGCTTAACCGCGTGTCGATGCCGAACGGGAGCGCCAGTCCGATGGCCGTGAGGACGGATCGCCGGTCGTGGGACATCGTCGTTGCTCTTGTGAGTGATTTGGGGTGGAGAATGAGAGCGGGATCGGCGCGCCGAACCCGCTCCGTAACGATCCGCCTAGCGCTCGGCACCGGCCCGGTCCCAGAACCGGAGCTTGCGGCACGCCGCGACGAAGGTGCCGCAGTCGCCCGCCTTGTTCAGAGGCACGAACCCCTCGTCGAGCGCAACGCCCGTCTTCTCGAACAGGGCCGCGGCCGCCGCGGAGTAGCCGATGAACTTCCGGTGGGCGGTCGCATCGGCAACGAAATCGCGCGCGGCCGGGAGCTTGGTCAGCACCGCCGCCCCTTCTTTGGAGGGCAGAACCACAACGGCGTCGAACACGACCGACGGCCCGCCCTCCAGCTTCTCGTGGGCGTCGTGCCACGCGCCCGCCGAGTCCTTCACGCCCCCGACCTCCGGCGCGATCAGTGCCAGCATCGCGCCTTCGGCTTTGAGGGCCTTCTTGAGGGCCGCGAGCACGTCCGCATCGACGCCATCGGTGACGAGCGCCCCGACCTTCCGCCCGGCGAAGCTCTTGGGGCCGTTCTTGATGATGCTCAATTTGTCCGACGGCTTCAGGTCCCGTCGGGTCGGCTTCGCCGCCGGTGCCGGTTTGGGCATCTCCTTGAGCCGCAGCCCCTCGGCCACGGCATCGGCGAGGGCGGCGTCGATGTTGAGCAGGTGGGACACGATCCGCGCCCGGATCGCCACGGTCTGCACCTTGCTCAACTCGAACACCAGCGCGTTGGCGATGTGGGTCTGCTCGATCGGGGTCTGACTGATGTAAAACTGCCGGGCCTGGCTATAGTGGTCCGAGAAAGTTTCCGACCGCACCCGCACCTTGGCGCCCTCGACCGGTTCGGAAACGCTCTTGAACCCCTTCTCCGGCGACTCGCGCGGGCCGCCCTCCGCGCCCCACGAGTTGGGCTCGTAGTTCGCGCGGCCCTTGGGGTTGCGCATGGCCATGTGCCCGTCCTGCTGGAAGTTCATCACCGGGCACTTCGGGGCGTTGATCGGAATGTGCGTGAAGTTCGGACCCCCGAGGCGCTTCAACTGGGTGTCGAGGTACGAGAAGTTGCGGCCCTGGAGCAGCGGGTCGTTGCTGAAGCCGATCCCGGGCACCACGTTCTGGGTGCAGAACGCGACCTGCTCGGTCTCGGCGAAGAAGTTGTCCACCCGGCGGTCGAGCACCATGCGGCCGATCAACTTGACCGGCACCTGCTCCTCGGGGATCAGCTTGGTCGCATCGAGGACGTCGAACTCGAATTTCTTGGCGAACTCCTCGTCGAAGAGCTGCACGCCCAGTTCCCATTCGGGGAGGTCGCCCGCCTCGATCGCGTTCCACAGGTCGCGCCGGTGGAAGTCGGGGTCGGCCCCGTTGATCTTCACCGCCTCGTTCCACACTACCGACTGCAGGCCCTGTTTGGGCTTCCAGTGGAACTTCACGAACGTGGATTTGCCTTGCGCGTTGACGAACCGGAACGTGTGGACCCCGAACCCCTCCATGAACCGGAACGACCGCGGGATCGCCCGGTTCGACATGACCCACATCACCATGTGCATGGCCTCGGGGGTGAGCGAGATGAAGTCCCAGGCGTTATCGTGTGCGGTCGCGGCCTGCGGGAACCCGCTGTCCGGTTCGTCCTTGAACGCGTGGACCATGTCGGGGAACTTCATGGCGTCCTGGATGAAGAACACCGGGATGTTGTTGCCCACCAGGTCCCAGTTGCCCTCCCTGGTGTAGAACTTGACCGCGAACCCGCGGACGTCGCGCGCGAGATCGGCCGAGCCCTTGTTCCCGGCGACGGTGGAGAACCGGACGAACACGGGCGTCTTCTCGCCCTTGCGCTGGAGCACGTCGGCGCGGGTCACGTCGGCGACGTTGCCGTAGCTCTCGAAGAACCCGTGCGCCCCGTACCCGCGGGCGTGGACCACGCGCTCGGGAATGCGTTCGTGATCGAAGTGGAAGATCTTCTCGCGGAGTTGGAAGTCTTCAAGCAGCGTCGGGCCGCGCGGGCCGGCCTTGAGGGAGTTCTGATCCTCGGCGACCGGGACGCCCTGTTGGGTGGTCAGTACCGGGACATTGCCCTGTGCCGTCTGGTGCGTTTCACCGCCCTTGCTCTCACCGTGCGCGTTCTTCTTCGCATCGTCTTTGGGCTGGGCCATAGGAGTCGTCCTGCTCGAAGGATTGGTGCGAGTTGCGGATCAGGTGAGAAGCGCTTGCAAATCGCGCTCCAAAGGGCGGCGGGCTCACCTCGTTACCCGCGTCCCTTCGCTGTGTCCCGTGCGAGTTGGTGCGCGAGTCGAGGGACTGGTCCCTCTTCCGCCACATAAACTGCACGTCCTTGCCCGCGGCCGCAGCGTACAACTCTTCCCACACCGCTTTGCACGTCTCCGGCGTCTTCCCCTACTGAGCGGTACGAATCAAACCGTCATAGTCGGAGACGACCGTGCAGGGACCGTCGGCTATCTTCACGGCTTCGACGAGTGCGCGGAGTTCCATCTCGTAGCTCGACGTGCCGTCCTGCCGACCCGACGCGGCGCGCGTGGTCACGGCCGCCCGGCCGCCGACCCGGGTCTGATCATTGAAGGTTCCATCGGTGTGTATTTCCGTGCGCCCGGGCATGCGGCGAGAGTGTCATAGGCGGGGCGCTCGCGCAAGCGGAGACGAAACGAAGGAACCGGCGGCGCGGGCCACCGCTTCCTCTCTGGCGAGCCGTTCGGTTACGGGCGGACGATGACCGGCGGCCCGAGGCGCCGCAGCTCGCGCGGGGTCACGCCGTAATACTTGTACACCTCGGTGCGGTACGTCGGGGTGTAGAAGCTCGGGTACGTGGTGGCCGTGTAGGTCGGGATCACCTTGTACTGGTCGGCGGTCAGTGCCAGCACGGCCATGCGCTTCTCGACGTTGAACTTGGCGGCCTCGAACGGCACGGTGAACAGCTTGCCGCCGTTCTCGACGATCAGGTACTCCAGGTTCCCGGCGTCGTCGAACACGAGGTCATCGACGGTGCCGACAGCGGTATCGCCCGCGATCAAGATCTTGGTGCCCAACACCTGCTTGGCCCGGTAATGGTTGTGGTTGTGGGCCGCCGGCGGTGCGGGCGGCTGCGCGGACGCCACGGACGCACCGAACAGGAGGGCGGTCAACGCGCCGGTGCGCAGGAGGGTGCTCGTCATCATCTCAGACTCCTTCAACATGGACGGAACGGATTCAAACAGGAGCAGCCGCCGACACTTCCATGCCGGCAGCCGCCTCGTCGTCGACAAGAGTGAGCACTTACCGCTCCGTGAGCCGGGCGCGCCCGAAGATAGAGACCTTTCGGGGTGGAAAAGGCTGCGAGGGAAAGAGGAAGCCGGTACCCGAAGGCACCGGCTTTCGTTGATAGGTTGGGGGACGGGTGGTGAGGCATGTGAAACGGGCCGGGGGACCTGGCCCGATTTGCTGTTCGACGATGGAGAGTAAAGCAGACGGCGTGCCAGTGCTCCGCCTGGAGGTGAGGTGTCAATCGGCGCGGGACTTGAATCCTGGCACGATCGATGCAACTGTCCGCGTGCCTCCGCCCGGCTCATTCGCCACGCGGATCACTCTCCACAACGAGATCGCAACAATGGCAACGGCAACAGTGCGTGCAACGACGGTCGGCGTGTTCGCAACCCGTGAGGCCGCGGACCGCGCGGTCGCCGATCTGAAGAAGGCCGGTTACCGGGACGATCAGATCGGTTTGGTCGGTAAGAACGCGGACGGGAAGACGGTGAAGACGGACGGGGCGGGCGAAACGAACGCCGGTGAAGGCGCGGCGATCGGTGTCGCGGCAGGTGCGGGTGTCGCGGGCCTTGTATCGCTGGGCGTGTCGTTCGGGGTGATCCCGGTGATCGGCCCGATCCTCGCGATGGGGCCGCTTGCGGCGGCCCTCGTGAGCGCGGCGGGCGGGGCGGCCGTGGCGGGCCTCGCCGGGGCACTCATCGGCTGGGGCATCCCGGAAGCGGACGCCAAGTATTACGAGGGCGAGGTCAACGCCGGGCGGTTCCTGGTGACGGTGGACCGGGGTGACCGGGCCGACGACACCCGTGGGGTGTTCACCAAGCACGGCGGGTACGACCGGGCGACCGCTCCGACCATGTAACCCGCTTGCGGGTCGACGAACGGCGAGCCGGGATCTCCCGGCTCGTTTTCGTTGGTACGGTCAGGCCGGGCCGGGTTCGCTCGACGGTTCTTCTTCCGTCCGGGACCGCTTCAATTCGTCGGCGATCAACTCGACCTGAGTAGTTTGGATCATTTCTCGAAGTTCCGGGTCCTTGGCCGCCGCGCCGAGACCGAGCTTCGTGTGAATCTCCCGGAGCATCTCCAGCATCTTGGTCGTCTCCTGCTCGGCGAGGAGCCCGATCTGCAGGTGCAGCTCCGCCTGCTCGGCCGACTCCCGCCCCTGCCGGTTCTGGGCCATGAGCACCACGGTGGACAGGACGATGGCCTCGACCGCGAGGACGAAGTTCAGGAACTCGAACGGGAACGGGTCGATGTGGCCGATCCCGGGCACCGCGTTGATGCCCACCCACACACCAACAACCACGACTTGCGCCACCAGGAAGCGGTGGCTCCCGACGAACCCGCTGATCGCGTCGGTGATCCGATCGATGCGGCTGCGCCCACTGCGCACCTGGGCCGCGAGGTCGCGGACGGCGGCGATGTTGCGGCTCACAGCGCCGGAGAGCAGATGTTCGGACATTCGAGTTCCTCACTTCGGGAGCGCGGGCCGTTCACACGCGGGGTTTGCCGGTCATGCATCTTAGGCTCCCCGACACGACGGTTCGCGCGCCGTACCGGGACCGCCGTTCGACAGCGGCACGGCCCTTGCTCCGCGCACCCGGTGCGACCTCCTCGGAGAACTACATATGAGCCGCCCCAAACCCGTCTCCGTCCGCCCCTTACCCGTTGCGGGGGAGAAGGCCTTCTACCGTCTCGGTGTCATCCTGATGACCGTCGGGATTCTGTACTGGGCGCAGACGGTCCTGCTCCCACTGGCACTGGCGATCCTGTTCGCGTTCGCCCTCACCCCGGTTGCGGGGTGGTTGGAGCGCCGCCGCCTCGGCCGGGTTCCGGCGGCGCTGCTCTCGACCGGTGGGGCGATCGCTTTGCTCGCCGGAGTGCTTACGGTTGCCGAGCGGCAGACCGAGCGCCTGATCACCGACCTGCGGGGGGACGCGTACCAGAAGAACATCGCCCATAAGCTCGACCCGCTCCTCGACCTGGTCCACCGGCTCGACCGGCTGGAGGACGCGGTCACCCCCGAGTCACCCCCGAAGCCGCCGGACGAAGGGCCGAAGCCGACCGACCCGCCGACCCCGGTGCTCGTCAAGCAGTCGGGCAACGGGGTGCTCGCGTGGCTCCCGTCGCTCGCCCGCCCCGCGGCCGAGGTGGCGGCCACGCTCCTGCTCGTCGCCGTGCTCACCACGTTCATGCTGGTGCAGCGGGCGGGGACCCGCGACCGGCTGCTCGGTCTGGCCCGCCGGCGCCAGTTGACCACCACCACGCGGGCGCTGGACGACGCGGCGGAGCGGGTCGGCCGGTTCCTGCTGTTGCAGGCCGCCACGAACGCCACAATGGGCCTCATCATGGGGGTCGGGTTGGCGCTGATCGGGGTTCCTTACGCGCCGCTGTGGGGGATGCTCACGGCCGGGCTCCGGTTCTTGCCGTATGTGGGCATCTGGCTGTCGGCACTGTTCCCATTCGTACTGGCGCTGGCCGTGTTCCCGGGGTGGGGACCGGCGCTCCTCGTCGTGCACTGTACGGCGGGTTCGATCTAGTGATGAGCAACGTGGTAGAGCCGCTGCTGTTCGGACACGGGACCGGGGTGTCGTCGCTGGCGCTGCTCATGGCAACGGTGTTCTGGGCGTTCCTGTGGGGGCCGGTCGGACTACTGCTGGCGGTCCCGCTGACCGTGTGTCTGGTCGTGCTGGGCGAGCACATCCCGTCGCTCGGGTTCCTGCGCACGCTCCTCGGCGACGCCCCGGATGTGGACTCGGGGGCGCTGTTCTTCCACCGGGCGCTGGTCGGGGATTACGACGGCGCGGAGGTGCTCATCGGGGAACTCGCCGACGCGCCGCTCGCCGACGTGTACGGCAAGGTGCTGATGCCGGCGCTCGCCCAGGCGAAGGCCGAGCGCGAGCGCGGGGACCTGGAGCGGGAAGAAGAGGGGCGCGTGTACCGGGGTGTGCGTGCGGTGCTCAAGGGAGCTCTGGCCTCGCGCCGACCGGCCGTGTCCGCTGGGAACGGGCCGATTGTGATCGGGTGCGCGGCGCAAGGGATCGGGGACCGGATCGCACTTGGGATGCTCGGGGACCTGGTGGCCGAGGCGGGCGGGGAGTTGGTTGTGGTGCCGGCCGCGAAATTGGTGGAAGAAGTCCGAGTGCGGACCGGGAAGAAGGGGAACATAACGGTGTGCCTGGTGGCACTCGCACCGGGCGGATTGAGCCGGGCGGCACGGCTGAGCGAACAAGTTCGGTCGGCGAAGGCGACAATCGTGGTCGGCCGATGGGGGAAAGAAGCGGACACAGTATCGGCCGAGAAACTCCTGAAGTCGGCCGGCGCGACACAGATCACGTGGACGTTGGCGGAGACGCTCAGCGCGCTGTTACCGGCAAAACCCGAGGTCCGTAAGCCGGAGCCGAATGCGCCGAAAAAGCCCGTTCCGGTCGGGGCGAAATAGGGAGCCAAGAAAGCATACAGAGCAGACAGGAAGAGGGGACGACGAGGGCTCCTCATTCCCGCACCGCACACTTCCTCCGCGCGGCCAGCATCTGCCACAACTCCGCGCGGAGCGCCTCGGCCTGCTTCACCCACTCCGCTGAACACGGATTGTCGGCGTCGTAGAACGCCACCACGCCACGACACCGCGCCTCGACATCCTCGACGGTCACGAGCGACACGAGGTCGGGCTTCTTGTGGAGCGAGCAGAGTTGGTGGCGGAACTGTCGAACGAGATCGACCGCTTGCTTGCCCGTGAGCGAGGAATTGCCAAGAGAGACGCGGAACGTGCGGGTCACGACGACGCGCTTACTCGTCGTATTTCAGAAGGAACTTCGGGTTGATCGCCTTGAAGCTCGGGCGGCCCCCGATGTCCTCGTCGTATTCCTCGACCAGCGGGCGCAAGACGACCCCCTCGCGCTGGACCTGCGGGTTGAGCACACTCGTCCCCTCCGAAAACGTGACCAGCTCGTCTACAGTATGGTTCAGTATGAGCGTTCCGAGCTGCGGAACGGGTTCCAAACCCATCTCGGCCAAGCCCGTCTGCCACAGGCCGCCAGAAGTTGCGGACGATGCCGTGCGGAACGTGGTTGTCTTCCTCGGCACCGTCGAGACCAAACTGATCCAGAACCCACTTTGCTTCGTTGGAATCGCACCGTCCAGACAATCCAGCAGGGAACTGCTTGCTGATGCTGACGTGGTACTCGAAGCCCTTGTTCATTCCCGGTTCGGAAGCGACTTCTACGGCGCTGATAACGGCGAGGTTGACCGCGTCAGCATCGCCCACATGCAAACTTCGGCAGCGGAGGATGTGTCGGGTGAGCTGGTGTTTCAGATTCGTGGACTGCGCAAACTGGAACTGCCGCTGGCGGTCTCGGTGTGTGAACAGGAAACCGCTGAAGGGAAGGCCAAGGGCATTAACTGTGTGAACTGCACTCTCTGTTGGCGTCCGCTGTAAAACCTTACGCCCCAGTTCCCGAGAGGGAGCCGGGGCGTCTTTTCTCCGCCATCGGTTTCACACCCTCAGCTTGCCCTCGATCGAATCGTCCAGCGTCTTCCCGACGGCGGCCCCGATGAGCATCTTCACGTAAGCCACCGCGCTCCCGTGCTTCGTGTCCCAGTAGTACCCGTCGGTCGGCGTGACCCTGATGACGGTGATTCGCGGATCGTCCTTCCCGCCGGTGAACCAGGTCTTGAGGATCGGCTCCCACAATTCCTCGATCTTCGCCCGGTCGGTGGTGACAGTGGCCCGCCCGGTCAGGCTCAGGAAGTCGGAGTTCGGCGCCCCCTGGAACAAGAGCTTTACAGACGGGTCGTGCGCCAGCTCCTGGTTCTGGTGACTGTCGCTCGCGCTCAGGAACCACAGGTTCCCGTCGTCGTCCACCTTGCGGACGTTCATCGGGCGGGTGCCGCCGGTCTCGCCGTTGGGAACCGTGGTGCAGAAGAAGCAGTTCTTCGCGTACCCGACGAGCTCCCGGATCTTCGCGACCGCGGCCTTGCCCTGCAGGTCGTCTTTGTTCTGTTCCGGCTGGTTCTCGTTGATCGAATTCATTGTGAAGCTCCGTTGTGGAAAGGCTTTGCCGGGCGTTCCTCCGCAAACCACGCGCCGGTATGCCTTGTGCAGTCGTGATGGCGTCTGCACCACACCTGGAGTTGCCAATGAGCCAGCAGAAGGAACCGAAAGGCCCGATGAAGCCGCAGTCCCAGCCGAAGCCCGGCCTGGACTCGGCAATGGACCCGCCGCCGAAGTACAAAGCCCCGCTCTATAAGGGCGCCGACAAGCTCAAGGGTAAGGCCGCGCTCATCACCGGGGGCGACTCCGGGATCGGGCGATCGGTCGCGGTCCTGTACGCGCGCGAGGGGGCGGACGTGGCGATCGTGTATCTGGCTGCTGAGCAGTCCGATGCCGAGGAAACCAAGAAAGCGGTGCAGGAAGAAGGGCGCAAGTGCCTGCTCCTCCCCGGTGACGTGAAGGACCCGAAGTTCTGCCGGGACGCGGTCGAGGAGACCGTTGCCGAGTACGGGCGGCTCGACGTGCTGGTGAACAATGCGGCGTACCAGGAGACGCAGCAGAAGCTCGAGGACATCAGCGACGAGCAGTTCGACACGACGTTCCGGACGAACATCTACGGGTACTTCTACATGGCCAAGGCGGCGGTCGCGTACCTGCCGAAGGGCGGGGCGATCGTGAACTGCGGGTCGATCACCGGGCTCGAAGGGAACAAGACGCTGATCGACTACGCCAGCACCAAGGGCGCGATCCACGCCTTCACCAAGAGTCTGGCGCAGAACCTGATCGACCGGGGCATTCGGGTGAACTGCGTGTCGCCGGGGCCGATCTGGACGCCCCTGCAACCGGTGTCGAAGCCGCCGGACAAAGTGGCCGAACACGGCGCCGGCACTCCGCTGAAGCGCCCCGGCCAGCCCGAGGAGGTGGCCCCGGCGTTCGTGTTCTTCGCGTCGGAGGCGGATTCGAGTTACATCAACGGCGAGATCCTGACCCTGCTCGGCGGCGAGACGCGGGCGAGCTGAAAGGCGATCATATGGCGACCGATGACGAGAACGCAAAGGCCCTGCCGGAGGGGTACACATACCTGCGGCAGGAGTTGCGGTTCGAGCACACGCTGCTCGGATCGCGGATGACGTATTACATGACCAGCCAGTCGTTCCTGTTCACGACCGCGGCCATCGCTCGGGCGGTGCAGTGGCACGGGGTCTACTGGTTCTCGGGTGTCATGGTTCCGATCGTCGGGATCGCCGCCTCGGCCGTCTTGCTGTTCTCGATCCACGCGGCCTACGGGCGCATGGACCAGTGGCGGGCGAAGGAGAAGCTGTTCGAGGGCAAGCACCCGTTGATCGTGCTGTACCCCGAAGAGAAGCACCGCAAGAGCCTGCTGTTCACGACCCTGATGCCGTGGCTGCTCATTTCCGTCTGGATCGTCTTTGCCGTTCTCATCCACATCTTCAAGCCACAAGGCGGGGGAATGTGAAATCCGCCGGGTGTCAAAACGAAAAAAGCCCCTTAAACCGGGGGCTCGTTCCGTTTCCGCGGCTACTTCTTGCTACCCGCTTTGGGCGCGGACTTCCCGCCCTTCGGGGCGGGCTTGGGGTCTTCGGGCTCCTCTTCGCCCTCTTCTGTGTCGTCCTCACCCTCTTCGTCGTCTTCAGCCCCTTGGGCCTCGACGTTGATGACGGTCTCGGCCAACTCGTTCAGCTTTTCGTCGGCCTCCTTTTCCTCGTCCAGCGTCTCCTGGAGCAGCACCTCGGCCTCGGAGTACCCGAGTAGGCCCGCGAAGGTCCGCACGCACCCGTACCCGGCCATCTCGTAGTGCTCGACCCGCTGGGCGCACGCGATCAGTGCGGCGTCGATCACGGACGGGTTGCCGTCTTCTTCGAGCACCTCTTTGCCTTCTTCGATCAGCCCCTCCATGGCTTTGCACTTCTTTCCCTTCGGGCTCACTTCGAGGGCGGTGAAGATCTGCTCCAAGCGCCCGATCTGGGTGCGGGTGACCTCCAGGTGCTCGGTGAACGCGGCCTTCAGTTCCGGAGCGGTCGCCTTCTTGGCCATCTTCGGCAGCGCCTTGAGGAGCTGATTTTCCGCGTTGTACAGGTCCTTCAACTCGTCCACGTACAAATCGTGCAGGGAATCCAGGGACATATCGTGCTCCGGGAGCGAATTAGTGCGGGGACGGAAACAATCGGCAGGAACTGTTCAGCAATTCACGAGCCGCTCGGCACGCTTCTTCGCGTGCAAGTTCCGTGAAGCCGATCCCGCGTCCGGTGGAATTGCGGCACTTGTCACGCGCCGATTCAGGTGCATTCGTAAGCCACCTTGACCTTCCCGAATTCCAGTTCTTCGACGCTACTCTTCGGCACGTAGAAGTTGATCCGGTCCGCCATCGATCCGAAGCTGGCGAGCAACAGGTGTCCCCTCGGGACGGGATACTTGGCCTCGTAGGACGGCAAGCCGAACAGGCGGTGAGTAGCCGGGGAGAAGCGGTTGTGGAACATCTCGTGGAAGTAACCGAACTCGTCCCGCTCTCCACCGATCACCGTGGCGCCGCGGGCGTCCTTGCGGTCTTTCCACACATCGCGTTCCCGGCGCGTCAGCCCGTACCGCTGGATGCGGTCCGGCACGCGGTACCCTTGGGAGAGCGTCAGGAGCCGCGGGTACAGGTGTCGGTCGTGGAAGTCCACACCGTACCGCGGGTCGACGACCACATGGGCCCGGTGCAGGCGCTTGGGTGGAAAGAAGAACACGCGCGATCCCTTGCCCAGCGGGCCGCGGTCGTCGTGGTAAAAGAACGACAGCAGCCCGGCGCGGGGCAGGCGGGCCACTCGAAGTCACTCGGAACGTCCGGTCGGCCGCCGAGCTTGGAATGACCGGCGGGAATGTCCGCGTCGGCGACGTTGCTGGACTCGGCGTTGATGCAGGGCCGCACTTGGTCGAGAACCTTGTCCGCCAATCCCGGCACCCGATCTCGGATGAAGGATTCGACTTCAGCGTCCATACGTTATCCCGGCCCCTTGTCGTGCTCGCCCAGCCAGCTCGGGTTCTTCGCCGTACCGTCGAACGCGTTGGTCGTCTTGAACCGCTCGAACTCGCCCTTCATCGCAGCACTCTTCGTCTTCGCGAGCAGGTCCGCCGTTTCCTTCTCCGTCAGCGGCTTGAACGTCCTCGCCAGGTCCAGGGCCTGCTTGAGGATCGCCATGCTGTCGATCCCGGTGATGACGACCGAGGTCGGCAGGCTCAGTGCGTATTGGAGGCACTCGACCGGGGTCGCGGTCTTACTCTTCAGCACCAGCCCGTCGCCCAGCGCCTTCATGCCGAGCACCCCGACGCCCTCCTTCACAAGCACCGGCACGACCTGCTTCTCGAAGCTGCGGAAGTGCGCGTCGAGGACGTTGAGCGGCATCTGGGCGGTGTCGAACTTGACCCCGTGCTCCTTCGCCACCTCTAGCATCCGCAGGTGGACCGCCGGGTCCTTGTGCCCGGTGAACCCGACGTAGCGGATCTTCCCGGCCCTCTTCGCCGCGTCCACCGCCTCCTGCGCCCCGCCCGCGACGAAGATGCGGTCGGGGTCCTCCATGCGGATGATCTCGTGGTGCTGTACCAGGTCGATCACGTCCGCCTGGAGCCGCTTCAGGCACTCGTCGATCTGTTCGGCGGCGGCCTTCTTCGTGCGGCCGTCGATCTTGGTCATCAGGAACACCTTCTTGCGGTACCCGTCCTTCAGGGCCTTGCCCATCCGGATCTCGGACCCGCCGTCGTGGTAGTCCCAGCAGTTGTCCATGAACGTGATGCCGGCGTCGATCGCCGAGCGGATGATGGCGATGCTGTCCTTCTCGCCCTTCTGGCGGCCGATGTGGTGCCCGCCCAGGCCGATGGCCGAGACCTCCTCCTTGGTGCTGCCGAGCTGCCGGTACAGCATGTCGCCCTTGCGCGTCTCCTTGGGCCGCGCCGGAGCGGCAATCTTGGGCTCGTCCGCGGTGACGGCGCCTGCCGCCACGGCCGCCGTGATCGTTCCGATGAACTCGCGCCGCTGCGTGGGTGGATCCCTTGTTTGGGTGACGTGTGCGTCGGGTTGCAAAGCCGGTGCCGCTGCCGATCGCACCGGTTTCACTGCTGAGCCGGCGTCATCGCTAGAGGGGATTGATCGAGGTGAGCTGCG
This sequence comes from Gemmata palustris, assembly GCF_017939745.1. Taxonomy (NCBI): domain Bacteria; kingdom Pseudomonadati; phylum Planctomycetota; class Planctomycetia; order Gemmatales; family Gemmataceae; genus Gemmata; species Gemmata palustris. Next base: position 2,505,456 of record NZ_JAGKQQ010000001.1, read on the forward strand.
AGATCGGCCGGGTCGTCGAAAACCGCGTCCGCCTTGAGGCCCGTCCACCCGCCGCACCGCAGCCCTATGACGCGCACTCCGGCCCGACACCCCCGCTGCAACAGACTCACCGGCCCACGAGCGAAAATCACCGCTCCGGCGCTCTTACGGCGGGATCGACCGCCCCGAGATTTTCGCCGAGAGAACCTTCAAAGGACTGGTCTGCCCACTGGCGCAAGGCACTCAAAATGCTATTTCCTTTCGCGAGCGTATTTCATCATCAATACGTCATTCGGGCTGAGGCTGATTGCTGCATTTAAGGTATTCTGATCGACAATTTTCATTCAAATCAGGGGGCCGTCACGCACGTTGCTCGCGATAACGATGTTGAGTGAAGAAACGGAATACGTGCCCTCGGTTACATGGGGTACATATTCTGTCTTTTTAACATTCGCCAGTTTGCCGTCTTTCATTTCTTGCACGATAGTCGTCCGCTCCTGAATTCTCTCGCAGCGGAGGCCCTCATCCGGCAAGAAGTCCAGCGCACGCGGGAAGTATTTGAAGTCGATATCGTCTACCTTTTTGTCCGCATCTGCTACCCAGCGACTGTTGACCAGAAACACCGGGTCAAGAGTTCCGTTTTCGAGCGCCCACGACGGTCGCTCCATCCGAAGCGCACCTTTCTGTTGCGGTTCGGCACGTTCGGTCGGACCTTTTTGCGGCGCCTCGACGTTGGTCGGCTTCAGCGATGTCATGAACAACGCCCCGAGCAACAGGATGGAACCACCCAGAGCGATTGCAACCGCCACTAAGATCCACCACACGGGCGCCGTCTGCGAACGGTCAGGCGCGCTCTCGATACCGGTTTTCTTCACACGCGGAGGAGCCGGTCGTGACTTCGGTTCGGCCCGAGGAAGTGCCCCGCCCAGTCGTTGGGCCAGTTCGGCCCCGTCGGCTGGGCGGCGCTCGGCACTGTCGTCCCAGCACCGGTTCAGGAGCTCGACGTCGGTTCTCGACACGCCGAGGTCAAGGAGTTCTTCTTTCCATCCGTCACCGCCCGGGCGCTCGAGCGTTAAGTCGCCGCGGAGCAACTGGTACCACAGAACCCCCAACGAATAGACGTCATCCCGCACATCGGCGGGGAGCCCCCGCTTCTGCTGGGGCGAGGCGTACACCGGCGTGTACGCGCGGATCGTGACGAGCGCGGAGCCCGACGGGGTTCGGACGTGCCCCACGGGTTGGACGATCTTGCTGATACCGAAATCAGCGATCACCAGCTTCGGCCCCTCGCCTGTGTTCCGTATCAGCACGTTCGAGGGCTTCAGGTCACGATGGACGACGCCCAATTTATGGAACTGTCCCGCGGTCGCGGCCAGCGCGCGAATGGCTCCCTGAATTCGCTGGATCCGCTTCGCGCCCGGCAGCCCGTTCCACTCTCCGGGCAGGCGGGACAAATCACCCCCGCCGATGTACTCGAACTGCAACCACGGCGGGTCCGCGAGCGGTTCGGCCTGGCGCAGTTTCACCACCCCGTCGTGTGGCGCCTGGCGGTGGATCTCGCGCAACGCGGCCGCTTCGGCCCGCGTGAATCGAGTGCGGGCGTCCGAATCGAGAAAGAACTTGAACGCCGCAACGGGAACTTCGTCATCGGGGTTCTCGGCCTTCCACACCTCGCCGAACCCGCCCCCGCCCAAGGGTTCGGTGAGCTTCCAAGAGGGCAGCCCCGGGACCGAATCGCCGACCGTGAAACGCGGCGGCCGTTGGGGCAGGAACGCGGCCAGTTCGGCTGCGGAATTGATGTTCACGGTGGCGGGCACGGTCGTCGCGGACGGGTCGCCGAGGATACGGGCCGCTTGCTTGGCGGACGCTTGGAACTGTGAGAGGTACGCCTCGACCTGCGCCCGGACCGCCTCGGTCAGTTGCAGCCGGTCGTCGCCCATCGCCTCGGCGAGTTGTTCCCGAAAGTTCTCGAACCGGGCGGCGATCAGGGCGTCGAGCTCTTCCCTCAACTTCGCCTGCTCGCGGCGTTTGGCGTAGGCGTCGAGGAGCTTCTGGGCGACGCCGGAGGGATCGTACTTCGCGCCCAGGTTGGCGACCGCCAGCCCGAGGGTCACCAGCAGATTGCGGAACTTCATCGTGCGGCTCCGGTCCCGGCGCGGGCGGCATATCCGCGCGCGTAAACTCAATCATGTCAAGAATTCGGAAGGATTCGAGCGGCCACGTTCTCGGGCGGCTTACTCGCCTAAAGAGAACCGGGGCACGCCCGTTCGCACCGAGTGGCCAGTAGTCATCCGGCTAATCCCCGTTTACGGGTAGTGGCCCACCGGTTGGGATTGCTCTAAAGTGTTGGGATGCTGGACGCAACACCCCCTCGTCCCCCGATTCCGCCGTGCCCCCGGTGCGGTGCGACCCATGTGGTGCGCAACGGTCTCACCCACTCGGGCACTCCGGGGTTCCGGTGCCGGGGGTGCGACCGGCGGTTCGTTGCGGACCCGAAGACCGGACCGGTCCCGGAGGCCACGAAGGATCTGGTGCGGCGCCTGTTGGCCGAGCGCATGGGAATCCGGGCCATCGCGCGGGCCGTCGGGGTGTCCCGGTCGTGGCTCCAAGGGTTCGTCAACGAGCTGTATCGACAGGAGACCCCACACGAGCCGGGACCGCCCCCAAAAAGTGCGGCCCGGTCGTGATCGAGGCCGACGAATTGTGGAGCTTCGTGGGTTCCAAGGGTGATGTCCATTGGGTCTGGGTAGCCCTGGACTTGGGCACCCGGCGGGTGCTCGCAATGGTTCTCGGGGACCGGTCCGCAGCCACGGCCCAACGGCTCTGGGACGCGCTCCCGCGCGGGTACCGGACCGGGGTCACCGTGTACACCGACTTCCTCGCCTCGTACCGTGGCGTGATCCCACGCGCCCGGCATCGACCCGTGGGCAAGGACACGGGCCTCACCGCCCACATCGAACGGTTCTGGCTTACCCTGAGACAACGATGCGCCCGACTCGTGCGCAAGACTCTCACGTTCTCCAAGTGCCCCAGGAACCACCTCGGCGCCTTGTGGTATTTCATACGCCTGTACAACGAATCCCGACATTAGGGCCACTACCCGTTTACGTGGGGTGACGTCGGCGATCTTGATCTCCGTCGGCACCGTCTCATCGCTGCCACCCATGCCCGGCATGCTTCTCGCAGACTCACGTGAGCACGACCATCAGTTCGTCGTACAGTAATCGTAAATCGCCCAGAACTTCGGTCCGTACCCTTTCACCGTTACCTGATAGTTCTTTGTCCCGGCGAAGGTCAGTGTAAACGATTTGCCGTCGAACGCGCTCGCGACATCCGAAAAGTGATAATTGCTGGGACCAAACCTTGCCCGTTCGCGGTTACCGGCGTTCTCGCTTCGTTCACTTCCGGTGGCGCCGCCGGTGCCCCTCGGGTAAACTGCTTCCGCCCCTCACAGAGACGCTCATGCGATGACTGACGCTGATCGTATTCGCCCTCCCGACGGCCGTAGCTGCCCCGGTGCCGAAGCACCTGATGCCGAAGGACGAGCCGTACTGGCCCACCACCGTTGGCACGAAGTGGGGATACGATCATAAGGAGTTCACGTTCACCGAGCAGATCACCAGGGCCGAGCCGATCAAGGACGGGGTCCGGGTTACAGTTCGGGTGCGCATGAAAGGCGAGTGGGATGACACCTACGACGTGGGGACGGCCGGGGCGACCCAGCGCACGTGCGATAGTTGAACGGTGGACACGAGGGTACTCCGGTTCCCGATCAAGCCCGGAGACGTGTGGCCGCTCGTCATCCCGATCCAGAAGGGGCTCGTGTGCGACGGTGGTACGGTTACCGTCGGCGACAGTGAGGATGTCAAAGTGCCGGCCGGGACGTTCCGAGCGACGAGCGTGGCGATTCTGGTCACAGAAGTGGACGGGCAGCCACTCGCGAAACCGACCACTCACATCGACTGGTACGCCAAGGGGGGGGGCTCCTCCGACGGGAGTGGAACGGCGGTGAGCGGGTGCTCAAGTCCTTCACCCCCGGCAAGAAGTAGCTATTACGAGAGAGAATACGATGCGCACGTTACTCTATTGCATGCTGCTAGCGGCCTTCTGCGGAACGACTGTGGCGGACGACAAAACGGACGAGAAGATCGACGCCACGAAACTGGTGGGAGTTACAGATTTCTTTATTTTCGAGTTCACGAAAGACGCGCGAGTATTCATGAGCCTCGTCGGGGACCTCGGCAAGGCTATCTACAGCACCGACGGCAACAAGTGAATCATCAAAGTGACGGTAAATGACACGACCGAAGAGATGGCAGTGAAGGTCCTGAAGCTCACAGGTACGGAGCTCGCACTTCAGTTGCCTGGCGGGAAAAAGAACGAGCTCGTCCGATTCCAGGAAAAGTAGCTCTCGAGGACCAGCTTCGTGTTAACCGTTCTAAAACTGGCAGGCAACAGACCGCGGGTGAGCCAAGCCCGCAACCAAACCGGGCGACCGGGCAGCGAGGAAGTAGGCTTCCTAAAGCTGTGAACCCATGATCACATGGTGGCCTTCCGTGAATTGCTTGGGGAGCTACTTCTTTTGAGTTGAGAGCCACTGTGACGCCGCGACCTGCCCGCCGGCGTCGTTGATTTCAGAAGCAAGAACACCCGCCAATTGGCGGGTGTTCTTCTTTGTGACCCGATGTGGGGGTGAGGCGCGGGTCTCTGTAATTAGGCCGCCAAAAGCGCGACTACTACGGAAACGAGTGCGATCAGTAGGGTGGCCGAGTACGCTCCCGGTCCCCAGTCCGAGTCGTCGATTTCGTCCATCGTCGCTCCAAAGGTGTTCGGAATAGATCCCGGCCCGAGCCGGTCAGTAAGCCCGGACGGTTCGCCCAAGTGACCAGGGACCGCGAGAAAAACACCGGCGGCGGAGGGCCCAACTCCGGCGCCATAGCCGCGCCTCCCAAACGGCAACCAACCCTAGCTCAGGATCGTGCCGCCTGAAGGGGTGCGGATGTCAGGGTTAGTCCCACTTCTCGACACCCGCCCTCGAGCGGGTGTCGAGAAGTGGGACCTGCCCAGGATCTTCCGGGAAGAGGTTATTTGGCATTTCGCTTGCACGACTGGGCACTGAAGCGTGCCGTTTGTGCCTGTAGGTGGGTGAGCGGAAAGAACATGAGTGGTGCCGAAGTGCCGAAGTTCCGGACGGGCGATTACGTTATTCGGGCCGGGCGCCCGGCGATCATCGAGCGGGGAATCGTGCGCGACGCGATTCCCATCTCGACCGGACTCGTGAACCATTGGTGGGTGTACTGGGAGGTGACGGAACTGAAGATCGAGCACGAGAGCGATCTGATCCTCGACCCGGACCCCGGCCCGTGATTCGGACCAACCGCGCGCGTGCACCGGACGCGATTCCAAGTGCCCGTTACGACATTCGCTCGCTCTTGCTTTTGTAGCCTCTCATAGCGGATCGAAAAGCATTCGAGTTTCGCGATCGGCGCGGTCGTCGATCGCGTTTAGGATGATGTCGGTTGAATCAGGAGGCCTCTCCCATGAGTTCCGATCCCGCGGCGCGTTACCTCGCCTTCGCCGTCACGGTGAACCCGAATCATCCGGGCGGATCGAATTCTCAGCACCAACTGAAGTACCGACTCGTTTTCACCACCAGCCAGCTTTCAGTCGCCCGGGGCGACTCCTCGGTAACGTGCGTTGACCCGCTGGCCCCGAGGTGGGCCGAAGAGCGGTACCCGCCGCACCGGGTGCCCCTGCTTAACTTGATGGAGCGCGAGCACGTTTTCGCCCCTTATGTCATCGAGAGGATGCTCGGCGACGTTTGGACGGATTGGCTGGCCGGGTTCCTGACCGATGACGAACTCGAGAACCGGGTGGTGCGCATCTTCAACTGGATCGAGTTCGTGACCCAGTCCCGCTCGCGGCTGATCCCCCGGTTCTAAACAGCGGTTACCACTCCGGCACCGGCGTCGCTCCACCTGGAGACTCATCGGCGCTTGCACCAGGTGCCGGATCGGTCATGCTGGGGGCGGTAAACGAATTTCATACACCACGTTAGGTGAGCACTCACATGCTCAGTGCAGCACTCGTTGTTCTAATGAGCGTCACGGGGGACACTTCACAGGTATCACTCCCGACCATCAAGCTCCTCAGCCCGAACCGTATTCAGAGAACCAAATACCTACACTCACTGGAGAAAGCAGCCGCTAAGTACGAGAAGGAAATTGAACGGTTCAGAGCCCTCTCAATGATTCCCATACTACCCCTACCCGCGATGCCAACTCAAGAGCAACAGCAAGAGAACCTCAAGCTCCGATTGGATCAGGCACGCTATCAGCAGCAGTTAGGCGTCACACTTAGGTTGCATGAAAATATCGTCAAAAGGATCGCTGAAGTCCGCGGAGAGCTGAAGCCCTGAACATCCGTTTGTCCGTCATCAGCCGCCGAGGTGCTCGACCACTCCCGCGGTCCGGGGCCGCACGCGCGGGTGCTGGGTTATTGATCTCGTGTTGGGGAAGGTGCTACAGTCGAGCGAGAGTTAGCGGGCTCGCTTAGGATTTTAAGCGGTTGTGGGTCCGGTCGGCTTTACCCCCGGCTCCTGAACGGGTAGGCAGCACTTTCTCCGCCCACAGCATTGCGGCCACGTGGACCGCGTGTAAGTCTTACGCTCTTGGTCCGTGATCCGTGTCTGGTGCCCGCAGCGGGGGCACCACAAGTGATGCTCGGGCGCCGAAGAATCCTGTGCCTTTCGCTTGGCACGCTGTCGGGCCATCTTGCCTTCTACGCAGACGAATCAAAAACAGCGCCGGCGGGGTCCACGCACCGGCGCTGCATCGCACGTCCCCTTCACGGGCGAGAGTTAAAAGTAACAACACCACCCCGGCGCACAATAGCGGTAGGACACGTTCTCGATTGCCGCCCAGTAGTTCCAGCTTCGCGACTCACGCCGCCTACTATTCATTGCCCATAAAGGCCGCCCGGCGACAGGGGGTGAGGGGCTCAACCGTTCATGGCCGGCCACTGTCATGGGGTAAGGCGCGAGTACCCTGCGGCCCCTGCGATTCCGCTATGACCGCCCTAGTCGGGGCGCCCTGGTTCGGACGGCCTCAACCTCGGCCAGACGGACGGGTACAAGGGCCACGCGCCCAGCCGATCTTTTTCGCTCACGTCTCGGGCTCGAGGTTCGCGGATCTCGCTTGAAACCGTTGGCTGCGCCCTGCTCGCGTGGCTCGCGATCGGTGCGGTGCTGGCGCCGCTCGTCGGCAAGACGCTGGCTGCACACCAACAGGAAGACGCGGAGAGCTACAGAGGTGGTGCGCGTTCAGCGCGATCCATCAACCATTCCGTGCCACGCCGGCCCACTCCAAGGGCAGAGCCAATTTCACCCCAGACGGGTGAAGCAACTCGATTCGACCCTTGACCACGGATCGGACGGATCCGATGCCATCGACCCTTCCTCAAACTCAAGCGTCACAATGGTTGTTCCGTCCGCAGAAACGTCGTCATCGTCGTCACACGGCACGAGTTTCCGAGGATTTATTGCGATAGAGGATGACGACGCACGCGCCGTGGGATGGGGCGCGTTGTCACTGTCGTCACCGACCCGGCGGTAATTTCCGGGCGATTCGCTCGCGTGACAACGATGACGACAATGACGACGTTTTCTGGCTCTTTACTGACGGACCCTATGTATACATGATAGGCGCCGGGCCGCCTGCATGTCGAGTAGATCGTGGAACCGCTCATTCGGTTCAGCTCCTACGATTCGGCTCGAGGCTCTGAGCCCGAGGATGTCGCCCCACCTTCGTTGCAATCAGGAAGTGAAGGGCCAGATACTAAGTACAGCTCCCCGTAAGTAGAGGAACAGTTTAAGATTCGCAACGCAGGATGGCGAAGCCCAGGACTTCTTGAGCAAGGTTGCTCCAATGGCAAAGCGTCAACGAATCGTTTCCGTTACCGCGAAGCAGCGGGACGAACTCGACCGCTTGTTGCGACGCCCCAGCGTTGCAGCGGGACTCGCCAAACGCGCACGCGCCATCCTGCTTCTGGCCGGTGGCGTTTCGGTTTCTGCGACGGGCCGGTTGGTCGCGATGCAACGCCGGCATTTGTACAAGTGGATCGAACGCTTTCGCCAACACGGGGTGGCCGGACTCGCCGATGGCAAGCGCACGGGCCGACCGCCGGTCTTTTCCCCCCGAAGTTGCGATCCACTTGGTCAAGATCGCCTGCGAACGGCCTGACGAGGTGGGTCGGTCGTTGTCCCACTGGGATTGTGCGGAGCGGGCCCGGCAACTGATCACCGACGAGGTGGTGGGTTCGGTTTCGCCGCAGACCGTGCAACGTATTTTAGCCAACCACAAACTCAAGCCGTGGCGGAAGCACCTGTGGCTCTCGCCCAAGGCGCCGCGTGACGCCGCGTTTCGCAAGCGGGTGAAGAACATTTGCACGCTCTACACACGAAAACTGGCACCGCATGAAGCGGTGTTGTGCGTGGATGAGAAAACGAGTTTGCAGCCCCGGACGCGCTTGTCGCCGACATTGGCGGCCCAACCTGAACTGCCGGTTCGCGTGGAACATGAGTACCAACGCAAAGGAGCCTTGAATCTGTTCGCCGCCTTCGACACGCGGACGGGCAAGGTCTACGCGCACACAGCGGAACGCAAACGCCAGAAGGAGTTCATCGAATTCTTGGACCAACGGGACCGTGAGATCCCGGCATCGATCACGAAGGTTCACCTGGTGATGGACAACTTGCGGATGCACACGGGCAAGCAAGTGCGAGCCTGGTTGGAGAGGCATCCGCGCTTCAAGTTCCACCATCCGCCGGTGCATTGTTCGTGGATGAATCAAGTGGAGCAGTGGTTCAGCATCTTGCAACGCAAGCGGTTGGCCATCGCCGACTTCGCGGACAAGGCTCACTTGGCCGAACGCCTCCACGCATTTGCGGCGGAGTGGAACGAGCAGGCCCATCCGTTCAACTGGACCCGAAAGTCCGTGACGAAAATCATGGCCAAGTGCGAACTCGCCAAAGGCGAAAACCCAGTGGCGATTGCCGCATAAGATTGTTCCCCTACTTACGGGGAGCTGTACTAAGGCAGCGGGGGATCACGACTCATCCGCTCGCTTCGTTTCGCATCACTTCCGAATGAACTCGAACGCACCGGCCGGGAAGGGACCGTAGGGGGCCGAGGTGATCCCGTTCCGGGCCGCGCCAACAAATTGTTGGGGCGGGACGATGATGCGCACCTTCACGACGACGGTTTCGCCCGGTTGCGCGAAGCCCGCGTGGACCACCGCCGTCGCCAAGCCCGAGTCGAGCGTGTACACGTCGCTGCCCCAGATGTTCCCCTGTCCCGGCCCCTGAACTCCGGTCACCCGGAACACGAACTCTTTCCCGAACTGGTTCGCATAGTTCAGAAGGGTGAGCGGAGCCGGTTGCGCGTTCATGGCCGGCTCGACCGGGTCCGGCCCGGTGCGGACCAGTCGCACGTCGGTCAACTTGAGGTGCTGCTCGCCGAACTGGAACGTGCCCACGCGGAGCGACTCGGTCGTCAGTTTCCCCGCGATCTTGGAATCGTCCGTGTGAATCACGTCAAACTCGCGCGGCTCCAGGTGCGCGGCCGGCACCTTGTTGCGGACGAACGTCACGACCTCCTCGGCCCGGCGCGAGACCTCCGGGTCTTCGTGCTTGAGGGCCTTCACGAGGGACGGGTACGCCCGGTCGCGGAGCTCCTTGAGTTCCTCGGTGGCGGACTCGCGCACCTTGAAGTCCGAGTGGTTCAGCTTGGCGATCGCGGCCGCGGCCTTATCCGTGGTGGCCGCCGGGAGCCGGATCGCGAACTCGATGCGCCGGATCTCGGACACCGCGATCCGCAGGGTGCCGTGCTTGGTGACGAGTTCGAGCTTCTCGTCGAGGAGCTTCAGCTTCATGACGCTGTCGTCGATGTACTTGACTTCGACGTCGGTACCCGTGCGCGGCTTGCTCGCCTCGGACGTTGGCGCCGGTTGCGGTCCGCCCACGGTGGGCGCCGCGGAGAGCCCGAACGACAGCGCGACGGGAACGATCCAGAGAACCTTGCGAACCGTGGGCATGGGTCGCCCTCCGAAGGGTGGTGAGCCGTCCGAAACGAGAGGTCCTTGTGCTCAAACAAGCGGGAACCCGTCCGTGGGGTTGATGATGGTACCCGAGCTCCGCATGAGATCGCGCGGACGAACGTAACTGAAGATGATCCGTGAAAAAATCTGTGCCGTAAAGGGCGGTTCCGGCCGTGCCCAGATCCATACTCGGCAGCGGTTTAGGCCAGTCGAGTCGGGTGCGTTTCCACAGTTGGTGCGTGGGTTCTCCGATTGCGGCGCGTATCGGAGTTCTATCCGACGCGGGTAACGCCGATGCACACCTGGAGCTTGAACCCTTTCGCTACGCAGAAAAACGGCGACCGTTGTGTTACGAGAGCGTGCCTTCAGAACTGAACGCAGTAACTCCGGAGCCGTTGGCGGTATTGGGCACAATGGGGCACGGGCCGAGAGCAACACTTTTACGACTACCTCACGGATGCGGATCCGTAGTACTCGCGCGGCACGTCCGCGGACCTCTGCTCGAGCGGTACCGGACCGTGCCCGAGGTCTCCCAGACGGCCCGCCCTCCAGACGAGAAGAAGGCCTGCACAAATCGTTCGATTTTTCACATTCAAACGCCCCGCTCGGTGCTTATGCTATTTTTGCCAGATCGCTCAGTTTATCTATCCCCCGAAGAATCCCATGCTTCCGCCCCTCAGCCCGGCCGCGCTGAAGGCCGCTGCCCCGGACCCCGACCCGCTCGACGCGCGCGCCGAGGAGTACGCGCGACAGGCCCAAAAGATGGAAGCCCTGGGCCGGGTCGCGGTCGAAGTGGCCCACGACTTCAACAACCTGCTCACCGCCATTAACGGGTTCGCCGAACTGGTCGCCGACCTCCTGCCGGAGGACAGCCCCGCCCGGGAACCGGCCCGACAGATCCGGCTCGCGGGCCAGAAGGCCGTTGCCCTCACCCAGCAACTCGTGACGTTCGGGCGCCCGAACGGGAACAAGCCGCCGGTCGATCTGAACGATGTGCTCCACGAACTCGCCCCGATCATGGACCGGCTCGTCGGACCCGGTGTCGTCTTGGCGGTCGCTCCGGGACCCGAGCTGTGGGTGACCGGGGCCGACGCCGGGAGCGTGGAGCAGGTCATTCTGAACCTGTGCGCCAACGCCCGGGACGCGATGCCCGGTGGCGGGCAGTTGTGCATCGAAACGGCCAACGTCGCCCCCGAGGACCCGGGCGGGATCGGGTACGTGCTACTGGCGGTCACGGACACCGGTGAGGGGATGGCGACCGAGGTGCGGGCCCGATTGTTCGAGCCGTTTTACACGACCAAGCCCCCGGCACGCGGATCCGGGCTCGGGTTGGCCACGGTGTTCGGGGTGGTGCAGCGGGCCGGTGGGCGGGTCAACGTATCCAGTCAGCCGGGGCGCGGCACCCGGTTCGAGGTGTACCTGCCACGCAAGACCGAGAGCGCATCGGACCTCACCTGACGTGCCGAACCGCGCATTTAAGGGACGAGTAGGTACGAGCCGATTTGGGGGTGAGTAATAGAGTAATTCGGGCGGGTTCGCCCCGCGCGCCGCATTGCTCTCCTCCTCTCCCGACGGAGCGGGAATGAGTTCGCCTGATCCGAGTCCCCCGACGGTCCTCGTCGTGGACGACGAACCCCTCATCACACACCTGTTGGCGCTGACCCTGGGTCGGGCCGGATTCGTGGTCCGCACGGCCGGCAACGGGGCGGACGCGCTCGACGCGTACCGGGCCGGTGGGATCGACCTGGTGGTACTCGACGTCCAGATGCCCCGACCGTGGGACGGCCCCCGGACCCTGGCCGCGCTTCGGGCCGTGGACCCGGACGTGCGGGCCGTGTTCGTGTCCGGGAGCACGGGCGCGTACACGCACGAGGAGCTGCTCGCCCGCGGCGCGTTACGGGTGATCGCGAAACCGTTCCCGAGCCTGATTCGACTGGTCGAGGACCTCCGGGGGCTGATCCCGGGAGCGGAACCACCAGTCGGTACCGATGACGGGGCGAGCACGAGCGGCTGACTAAGGAGGCTCGTCACAATACGTTGACGAACTTTTCCCAGTCTCGGGCCGGATGGCGGAATTCCAATCGCCGTGGAACTTGTGGCGTTTGATCTTCACCATGTCCAGTTCCTCGTCCGTGAGCTTCGTTCCGAGCGGGTAGCTTGCCGTGTCGAGTTCGGCTTCGATTCGCAGGCCCTGTTCTGTCGTGGTATTCGCGATCAGGTTGATGATCACCTCGTGATCGATGATCACAGCGACGAACCGTCGGTGCCGCTTCTTAATGACAACTTGTCGATCCCGATCCGGCGGATCGGGCCCTGTGGAACCGTCGCCGCCTGCGCTCCAAGTTCTTCTCGGGGATCGCGGAGAACCGAGCCGCGTTGGCCACATCGGAGTTCCGGGGCAATTCGGTGGCGCGACGGAGTAAGCGCTCGGTGGCATGGGCACCATCCGCCAAAAAGTCGATCGGCGGGGTAAAACATGTACCGCAACGTTCGCAGGCGAACTGGCCCACGCGAACGGTCCGTTCGACCGTCACGCTCGACGCTATCCAGTACCGTGACGGGAATGTGTGGGCGTCGATCGAGCTGTGCTGCGAGAACCTCGGATTAAGCCTGGAAACGTAACGACACGAACTCGCAGGTAAGGACTGGGCAGATACCGCCGAGATGAGCGCAACTGGTCCCGACGACAAGCAGTACACCATGTCGATGATCGACCCCGACACGCTCCCGATGTGGCTCGCGTCGATCGGCACGCAGGAATCTGGAGACGGCATACTGCCGGGCACGGTATCCTTGGGCCCGATCCGATAACCGCGGTACCATCACATGCGAACAGCGCTCGTACCGGTCCTTCTCGCGCTCGGGGCGGGTTGCGGCTCGCCCGCGCCGGAAGAATCCCGACCCACTTCAACTCAGGAGCCCGAAGAGCCCGCCCTGGCGCTCCAGGATCAACTCGCCTGGCTCAAGAGCGCCCGTGCCGCGCTGGCCCAGCGAGTGGGCGAGCTCGAGCGCGATGCGGCCCGGGCCGCGGATCGCCACCGCCTCGCGGTTCGGGCGCACGAGCTTGCCACCTACGACAACGGCGGGGACCGGAACGGTGCGGAGGGGCGGCGCAAACAAGTGGAAGAGTTGCTGAACCAACGAGCGGCCCTGATCGAGAAGACCCGCGAGGAGATCCGACACCTTCGGGAGCACCGCCTCGCAGAATACGACCGGCTCACCGTCGAGGGCGACGAGCGGTTGGCGGCCGGGCGATCGGACCTGTTGGTTTACCCCGCGGCCATCGCGTCCGACTACCGAGTTGCGGTTGCACAGCGCTGGTCGGATCTGGACGCTCCGATCCGGAAACAACGAAAGTGAAATTGCTTCGCGCGGACGAATGCTGACAAGGTTTCGGGGATTCGGTGAAGTGGCCAGGCGGGAAGGCGGGCCTCATTTACCCAACAGTGACACCCTGTACTCGCTGAACGTGATTTCGGACGCCGTTCCCAAGCAATTCTCAGCCACCACACCGATTCTTACTTTCGTACCCCACGGCACTTCGGCCGGGCCGAAGTCCTTCCACGCCTTGCCGTCACGGCTCCAACCTGCCACCACGTTCTGGCCCGCGCGAGAGAGGCGCAAGAACCCCGCGTCATCGGGCATTCGGAGGCGCTGAATGCGGTCCACGCTCTCGGACCCACTGACCCGGGACCAAACTGCGTTCCGGTTCCCGTTTACGCTCCCGACGCACCGGCGCACCACCACGAACGGCCCTTCCGTGCCCACCGCCATCAGCCCACCCGACCGATACGGACCGCTCCCCTCCGGCTCGCGTTCCGGTGCGGGCACGGAGACGCGAACGACCGCCACGAAATTGCCCTCGACCTCGCGCAGGACACGCGGCGCCTCGTCCGACACGCCCTCACGGCCCGAGCCGAGCACCCGATCCACTGCGGGGAGCCGAATCCGCAATTCGCTGTTTTTCAGTGTGAATTCGCAGTCGCGTTGGGGCGAAACCCACGCCCCATATGCACGGGCCAACCGGGTTCCGTTGTCCTCGGGCGGAACCGGCGCCGCAACTACGAGCGAAGTCGTGCAAGCGATCAGCGTAACCAACGAACGGCGAAGCATCCCCACCTCCCCGATGCCATGACATCCACAGGAGGACGCTCGCCTTATCGCTTCCTAACACGCGCGCGAATCTCTTACGGGAATCGGACGGCCGCCGCGGCGTCACGCGCGCCCGTTGAGGTGCGCGAACAGCGACGAGAACAGGATGAATCGCATAGCGGTGGCCCGCGGCAATCGAACTCACCACGAGCCTTACACCCTCCCAGTGGGGCAACGTTGCCCCCAGTGGGAGGGTGTAAGGCTCGTGTTCAATGCGCGAAGTTCACTCAGCTCCCGGCGGGCGGCTTGACCGAAGAACCGACGAATGAGAAGGTGCTGTTGGCGTTGGAGCCGAGGGTGGTGATGGCGGCGATGCACACCACGACGATGAGGGCCAACATCACGGCGTACTCGACGGCCGTCGGGCCGTCTTCGGCCTTCAGGAACGACACCACGCTCTTGGTCAAGTTGCGCATACTCGTGCTCCGAAAAAGGGTCGGCGCTCGCGGCGCCCGTGACGGATGAAGAGCGGTGCTCGCGCGCCCGGATGGGCGGGGAGAGGTCACGACTCGCGATCGACACACAGACGTAGCAGCGCGCCGTTGGTGTGCGGAACGGTTTTGCGGATTTGTTCGACCGTGTCGGGATTCTCCGTCCAGAACGCCGACACTCGCAGAAACCGATCGCAACACGGGTGAAGTGAGGAGCTGGCGATCAATTCGTAAGCACCTTCGCCCGCGCCGCCTCGATCGCGGCGAACACGGCGGCGAGTTCCTCGATGTGCCGGAACCGCTGGAGTTGCTCGTCGAACGCGGCCAGGACGAGCAGCGCGCCGGCCACGGGCAACGCGCATACCTGGGAAGTTGCGTGGACTTGCGCACCGCCAGTCGCGGTGCTACATCTTGGGCCGCGGTTCTGGCCGTGCTCCCGAAGCACAACTCGGGCGGCGCCGACCGCCCCATGCGCGGTGACACATGGCCGCGAAGCGGGTCGCGGTGGAATCGATCGGTTCATACTCCGAGTCACTGACCGACCCGCGGGACCAGCGGAACCGCGAGCACCGGTTCGTGGACATCGTTATTGCGGCGTTCCGTCGCGAACGACCGGCTCCGGGGTTCATTTCACGTCCGCACCCCGACAGAACCACACGCCGGGGTGGACGGGAACCCGACCGCTCAACTTCGGAACGTCTTCATCCCTGCCTCCAGAAGTATGGAACGTGTAACGAGGTGCGCTCGATGTCCTCGGGGCCGAGATCCTGCACAACAGCGCCCTCCGGTCGATCCGCGCGCCGCGCCGGGGTGCCCCACGACTCGGCATCGAGCTGGAGGCGGTCCACCTCCTCGCGAAGACGCGCCAGTACTTGGCACTTCACGACGTGGACCGTTCCGGCTGTCATCCCGAGCTCCGGCCCGACCGCCGCGCCGGTCCGCCCTTCCACCGCGGTCCCCCAAAACGCCTGCCAGTCGAGCGGTGAGAATTCGCGCTTCACACGGCCCATTGCGGTCCTCGCGAGCTGGCGCTGGAGCTCACTTTCCCAGTCCGTATCGAGGTCCGGCGTGCGCCCGAGTTCAAAAGTGGCAATCGATCCGGTGGCGTCGGTCCGGCGCGGCCGGTCCTCGTTGGCCGAGCGAACGGCCGCCATCGCGCTCTGGGTGGCGGTGACGAGCCGGGCGTGGATCGCGTCGCGGCCCGAGGCGCCGGCCCCCGGCCCTTCGCCCCGGGCGGCGCGCGTCAGAACCTCGTGCATGAGGTCGGCCGCGGCCGCGTCCCCGAACCCCCGCTTCCGGGCGAGCGCGTAGACGACGGGGCCGAAGAGCCGCACGAATTCCCGCCCCGTGCCCCGAGCCGTCTCGTTTCGGGCGGGAGGCCGGAGCGTTTCGCGAGGTCCAAAGGTGTTCATCATGTAACCTTTCTCCGTGGACCAGGTTCAGAGGCCGAATCGCATCGCTCCCAGATCCGCTCTAAAACTCGGCCCGGTCAGGTGCCACCCGAGCCGTTTCCGCGTCAGCTCGACGCGACAAGGTCACGGCCCGCGAACACAACGGGCGATCCGAAATGATCGCCGGCGGCCCCGGGAATGAACGATGCGACCGGCACATTGGGCCTTCAGCGATCTTCTTCCGCCAGGACCGGGCCGAGTTCCCGTGCCCGAGGTTGCAGCGACACCTACCACCTGCTAAAACGGAGGCAGGCTCCGTATTGCAACATTACCGGAGGGATCCTCCGTTTTCAAGGGGTCATTCGATGGCCGAGAGACCGCCCAAACCATCCGGGCGAAAACCGCGGGCCGACGCCGAGCGGAACCGGGCGCGCATCCTCGAGGTGGCAAAGGGAGCTTTCACCAAATCGGGGGCCGAGGCGAGTCTGGATGAGATCGCGCGGGAGGCGGGGGTCGGGCCTGGAACGCTCTACCGCCACTTCCCGACGCGGGAGGCGCTCCTCGAGGCCGTGTACCGGACAGAAGTGGAGAAGCTCGCCCTGGCCGGGCGGGAACTGGCCCTTAAGCTCTCGCCGCCCGAGGCGTTGCGGGCCTGGCTCCTCCTGTTCGTGGATTACATCGCGGCCAAGAAGATCATCGCCCCGGCCCTCTCGACCCTGGTCCAGTGCCACCCCAGGGTGGTCGAGGCGTCCCGCACCCGAATTCACGACGCGATGCGGTTCTTGGTGCAGCGTGCGGTGGAGAGCGGGGACGTCCGAACGGACCTGGACCCGATCGACCTGCTGGGTGCGATCGTGGGCGTGGCCCACGTGCCGGCCATTCCGGACTGGCAGGCGAGCGCGAAGCGACTCGTGGACATCCTGATCGCGGGATCGCGGCCCGTGAAGTGAGCGGAGAAAGGCGGCACGCCGCTGACCCGGATACTCGCGGGCGCGTTCCGCCGGGCGACGATCGCTAGGGGGTATCTCGCCAGAAAAGCCCCCGCCCGCGGATACTCGCGGGCGCGTTCCGCCGGGCGACGATCGAGCACAGTTTCTGGGGCCAAGTCGGAAGCCGGGTTGGTGCATTACGAGGGGCGGCAGTACGTCGGGCTGATCCGGCACCTGATCCTAGCGCTGCTGGTGCGGGGTTCGTTACCACCCACGCGGGGCGGCTCCGGGGGGGGGGTGGAACCCGGCGGTAACGGCGGAGCAGGTGTGCCGGGCGCTGAATCAGCGGTGCGAAGAATGCGGCGGTCCGCGGGCGATTCATCATGGCGCCCTCTGGTGGTTGGGCATCCTATCGTACTCAGAACGAGCCGCTACCGAAGACCCTGCTGGAGACGTGCGCACTCTACCTGACCGCCAAGTCCGGTGCAACCGGCGAGGAGAGCTACGCATGACGATTCAGCTGTTCACCGTCACGCCGCGCTGGTGCAAGCGCAGCCCCTCTGACCACGGGAAACGAAACTAGTGCAGCTTCAGGCGGATAGTTGTGCGAGCGGCTCCAGGTGCTCGCATCCGTAGTAGTCGCACACGCGGGTTCGGACCTCGACTGCTGCCAGCAGGCGGTCGGGTTCGACGATGGCCCTCTTGCCGTGCGCCCACTTGGGCTCGATGGGGTTGAGCCACGGGCTCTTCACCGGCAGGAAGCACGCCACGATCCGAACCCCGCCCTCCGCACGAGCCTTCCGGTTGTGGCCCTTGATCCACACCCGCACGCGCTTACTGACGTGCCACGCCGCGTTGTCCCACACCAACAGTAGCGCCTTCTTCCCCTCCGCCTTCAGCCGCTCGCACACCCAACCCAAGTAGTCCTCCGTCACTTGCGAGACCGGGCGGCCCGACACGAACCGCAACATCATCCGGCCCGTGTCCCCGCGCAACAGCCCGTAGCACGACAGCGCCTTCGGGTCGGTATCGCCCTTCGGCACCTCGCGCTCGACCAGCCGCAACGGGTCGTCGGACCAGGCGTGCATCGCGGGGAGGGCCAACCGGCTCCACCAGCACTCGTCTTGGTACCCCAGCACCCACTCCGGGTGCGACGCCGCCAATCGGATCAGCCGGTCGCGCGCTTTTTTTTTTCGCGCGTAGGCGGGGTCGGGACTTGTGATCCACTGCTTGGCCCGCTTCCACCCGTGCCCCAGGCGCTTGACCGCCTGCCGGACGGCCTCGTGGGAGAGCCGGCGCGGGGGCAACTCCTGCTCGAAGGCGACTTCGGCCAACAGATCCAGGGTCCAGGTGCTCCGGGCCTTGCCGAAGCGGCGCGGGGACTGGTGGAGGATGCCCTTGAGCGGATCGGCCTTCGCCTCGTCGAGGATCGGCTGGGCATCCTTGGGTCCGCGCTTCTTCTCGGCCAAGCAGCCGGCCCCCTCCTTCTCGAAGGCATGGATCGTGTTGCGAACGGTTTGCGAGGCGCAGCCGACCCGGCGCGAGATCTGGGACGGGGTTTGTTGGTCGGCGCTGGCCAGCAGGATCTGGGCGCGCCGGAGGGTAAGAACTTCCCGGCTGCGGAGGCCCTGTCGGAGCGCCCCGCGCTCGGATTCCGTCAACTCACGAAGAAACAGTGCTTTCATGAACCATTATTCGCAACCAACTGACCCCTCACAACAAACCGAATGACTCTCCACTAGGAGCGCCCGGCAGCACATTTTCTTTGGAAGAAACAAACGTGTCACGCGCACGCGATATGATTTTGTTGCCCGAGGTTCACCCTTTGGAGTCCACCGTGAGTGCGCTGCGAGAGCTGAAACCCCAGATCCTGTCCGAAGGTCACGACCTGCACATTTGCGATGCCGACGTGGCCCTGATCCGCGAGCACCTGCCCGCCAACGGTACCATCGATCAGGACGATCTGATGGTTCTCACCGAGATCCGAAGCGAGGCCTACTCCTCGTGCGCCGCGTTCGACGAGCTGTTCTTCCCCGCGTTCAAAGCGTACTTGCTCGCTGACGGGACGATTTCGCACCACGAGCAGTTCTTATTGCTGCGGATGCTCTACGGTGGTGGCGGAGTCGATGACACGGAGCGACGGTTCCTGGTCGAGTTGCGAAACGAAGTCACGGTGTTGACCCCAGAGTTCGAGGACCTGTGCCGGCTCGCGCTGACGACGTCGTGACCTCGGGTACTGGAAGCAACCGTTTGTCGAGCCAGGTCGCGATACCGAACAACACGATCGCGACCGCCAGCGTCAGGGATGACCACGATAGCCACCCGATGTGCATGCGGGTCACGTGGCCCGCCGTGATGCGACCGCCCTCATCCCTCAGGGTGTACTCGTCGTGGTAACTCACGAGCGGCGAGTGCGACCAGCCGAAAACGTAGTCCCCGGTCCGCGGCAGATCCTCCGGGTGCTCCTTCAGATGAGCCGCCTGGGCGGGAGTCGGGGTGATGCCCGCGAAGGCGCGGGCGAACGGCTGAACGGCGAGGAAAAAGGCGATGAAGCTGAGCACGGACAGCCAATTCCGGAGACGTTTGCGGGTGAGCATCGGGCACATCCACGGTTGCTCCCCGAGAATCTCGAGAGCAGTTACAGGGTGTGGCGTTATGTGGGGGTCGGCAGAGTGCCCGGTTCGTCTTCCGACTGTTTATAGAAGCACTCCCAAACGAATGCGCCCGCCTCATGTGAGAAGACGCAGGACCACGATAAGTCGCATGCCGCGACAACTAACTCGAGCTGGTTTGCCGACTCGCGCCGCAGACTCCGCAGTCCGTTCGCTCGATACCCTGCGGCCCCCTGACCGCCGGTGTTCGCCTGCTCCGGGATCTCCACACCACTGAACAGCCAAGCATCCACAGGCAGCTTCTCGGCGAGGGCCTGTATCGCCCGGTTGCCCTGAAACGAAGGAGCGCCTGCTGCGATGAGAGGCAAGAAACTGGTGCGCCAACGCCGAACCAGTGCAATGTATTCTCGGTCAGAGATCGGCGACCAAGAATTCGCTTCCGTGTCAAGCCAGTCTTCCACATCTGGTAGCACCCCGACGATACCCATTTGGCACACTCTTTGTGGCCGAACTAGTGTTTTGTCTACAGCCCTTCACACCAAACCTACCCGCGGAAACGCACCGCGCCAACGTGCTTCACGACTTCGAGAGGCCGGCGCGTCGCACTGCTAAACACGACTGAGTGAGTGGGTTACCGAGTGGCACAGCGCCGAGATCGGACCCGCCACCTTGGTGGGTGTTGCCGTCCGTGCGCTCGGCTCCGGGAACCCGATCACCCGCTCGTGACGGGATCTCGGTACGCCCCCGACTGTGGGTCGAACGAGCAGCACCCGAGCCCCTCGCGACCCGCACGGAGGATCTTCCCGAGCACGTCCGGCCGCGCCGCGAGCTTCCACGAGCAGGTCACGATGACGGCGCGCAGCGGCGGCTCCATGATCACCGAAAAGCCGGGGCCGAGTAACGCTGGACCTTCCTCTTTCAGATCCGAGAACTCGGCCAGGAACGCGGCCTTAACCGCTTCCGCGGATAGCTCGGCAACGCCATCCACGGGTTCCATCTGCGCGAGGCGGCGGTACGTGTCGACGGGGCGACCGGTGATTGGCCCCTCCGGCCGCCAGAACGCGAGGTCATTCGACACGGCAACCTCCTGAGTTCGCAGGTATTGCATCATGATGGTGCGGCGACGAAAACACGAGGGGCCAGGAGAGGCTTACGCCTTCCCAGAAATCGCGTCCACCACCCAACACCCTCTCACGTGCGGCCCCGGCCCCCGGCAATGAGCCAGAATCTCTTCGTCTTCACACCCGGTGTCACCGAGGGCATCCGCCAGGATCGGCATCGTGGAGAAGTCGCGGGAGTCGTACATTTGCTGAGCCAGGGCGAGAAGAGTGGATGTGCGCCACTCGGGGAGGAAGGTGATGGGCCGGAAGGGATTTCCAAAGACGTCACGGATGATCTGAACAAGGGCATCTCGCTCGGCAATGCGCCTCGCAGTCCCCGAAAACGCTTCAATGACCGAACCCATCGCATTACTTCGATCGTTGTCATTAAGATGTCGTTGTGATGAATAAGCCGATGTGGCGGCGGCGGCACGCTGGGGACTCTCTCCGTATTTGTTGCTGACCGCTGTCCACGCCGCCTGCGCGCCGGTTTGCGCCTCGGCTAGGGGCACTTCGGAAATCAGCCCGTCGGCGAAGCGTTCCGACAAGTCAATCGCGCGACGGCTGCGGTCGTCGACCATCCATTTCCAGATCCGGCGGCTACAGGCACATACGACCAGCCGCCATTTCCGATCGCTAGCCTTGATGCCACTAAAAGCAAACCGTCCAAGTTCTTCACACGCCAGCCATTCCGCTTCGGTCATCGGGTGCCCTCCGGTTGTCATTTTAGGCCCGCGAGTCTCTGTGCCATGTACCGGGCGGGAGATGCGCCGAGGGCCTTGCGGAACATGAAGACGAAGCCGCTCGCGCTCTCGTAACCCAGATCAGTGGCCACCGACTGAACGGTCGCCCCCTGCGACAGCCACTGCAGCGCCAGGGTGATGTGGAACTGGTGCCGCCACCGGCCGAAGCTCACGCCCGTCTCCTGAAGCACTTGGCGGCGCAGGGTCCGCTCGCTGACCCCGATGCGATCCGCCCACTCCTGCACCGTTGCCCGGTCGGACGGGTTGGCCGTTAACCCGTCGGCGATCTTCCGCAACTCGCCGTCCGAAGGCATCGGCAGGTGCAGCTTCTCCACGGGCGCGGCCGCGAGTTCCTCAAGGAGCACCGCCACCAGACGCGATTCCGGCCCCTTGATCGGGTACAGGGTGGGGAACCGGGCGCAACGAAGCAGGAGTTCGCGGAGAAGAGGAGAAACGGAAACTGTGCAGCACGTTTTGGGCATCATCCGGGCGGATGGCGCGTCCACGAACAGGCTGTAGCACTCGACCTCGCCGGCGCTTTTGGCACTGTGCGGCGTGCCCCCGGGCACCCAGACGGCGCATTGCGGCGGCACGATCCACAAGCCCCGGGCCACCTCGCACGTCACCACGCCCCGCATCATGTAGATCAGTTGCCCCTTCTTGTGCTGGTGAACCTCCACCTCCATACCGAGAGAGCCGGTCGTCACCCCGAACGCCATTGCCGGACGAGGCACCAGGTCGGGCTCGATCAGGCCCTCGTCGGCCTTATGCATCATCTTCATCGTCGACGTCACCACTGGATGTCCGATTTTCGACACAATTTGGCAGACTGTCCCGATGTGGCCACAGGGGGGACATCGTATCCTGCAACCTGCCAACCGGAAAGGAATCAGGATGAACGTCACGATCATTGGCGGGGGCCTCGGTGGCCTGGTACTTGCGCGCGTGCTGCATGTTCACGGCATCCCCGCGACGGTCTACGAAGCGGAGCCAACAGCAAACGCCAGGTCGCAAGGTGGTATGCTCGACATCCACGAAAACGATGGGCAGGAGGCGCTCAAGGCGGCAGGGCTGTTTGAAGAGTTCCTTGCGATCATCCACCCCGGCGGGCAGGCGACACGGGTTCTCGACAAGGACGGCACAGTCCTGTTCGATCAGCCCGATGACGGCACCGGCGGTCGGCCCGAGGTTCCCCGAGGAGAGCTGCGCCGGATCCTGCTCGAATCCCTTCCTCCCGGCACAGTTCGCTGGGGGCACAAGGTCGCGTCGGTGTCCCCACTTGGCGCCGGGCGGCACACGGTGACCTTTACTGACGGCTCAGCGACGACGACCGATCTCCTCGTGGGGGCCGACGGCGCGTGGTCGAAGGTCCGCCCGCTCCTCTCCGAGGCGAAGCCGACCTACACCGGCACCACGTTCGTCGAGACGTACCTGCTCGACAGCGACGCCCGACACAGAGCGAGCGCGGTAGCGGTCGGCGGTGGCTCGATGATGGCACCGGTGGAGGGTAAAGGCATCTTCGCGCACCGCGAGCCCAATGGCGTGCTGCACGCGTATGTGATCTTGTGCAAGCCGAGGGAGTGGGTCGACGGCATCGACTTTTCAGACAGGGCGTCGGCCTTGGCCTGCGTCGCCAGAGAATTCGAAGGGTGGGGTCCCGAACTGATGGCGCTCATCACCGGGAGCGATACCCACCCCGTGCCTCGCGCCATTTATGCACTGCCGGACGATCACAGGTGGGATCGTGTACCCGGGGTGACGCTGGTCGGCGACGCGGCGCACCTGATGCCCCCGAACGGCGAAGGGGCCAACCTCGCGATGTTCGACGGGGCCGAACTCGGGAAGGTGATTGCTGCTAACCCCGGTGACATCAATGCCGCGCTCGTCGGGTATGAACAGGAACTCTTCCCCAGAAGCACGGCCGTAGCTGCGGCAGGTGGGCTCGAGGATCTCTTCGGCCAGGGCGCGCCGCACCGCTTGGTTGAATTCTTCACCAGGTCACCGCCCGTCAAGTGATCGTATCCAGCGGCGCAATGTCTACGCTCTCCTGTGCCTTTCGGGAGGGGGCGGACTCGAAACCATAAACGAAAAAAGCCCCGCATCACGCAGGGCTTGGGGGAGGCAGCAGGAGGCTTTCAGTCGGAATCGCTCTCGTCGAGCCAGGCGTCCCCATGAGGGCAGCCGTCATCGGCCAGGCGGATTAACTCGTCGCGGTCCAATGCGATGATGGCTTGCATGCTTCGGCCCTCTTGGCGTTGGCGGGGAGGCGATGGGAGTGTCTAAGCAGCGGGTGTGCCACCGGGGCGTGCGGATCTTTGGCGACATTTCTTGAGGCCGTTTCGGCGCGCAATCGGCGGTTTATTTCGCGTTACTCCTAAATGCGGACACCCCGGCGGCAGGCCGGGGCGTTCCGTGAGGTTGGGCGGGGTGCAATTTGTTCCCGTCGGCAGGCAGGAAGTACATTGTCGTTGTAAACGCGGGATGCAAAACCTCATTGTTTCAACGGCGTGCCCATCATGAGCGAAGCTGCCTCAATGTTCAATGCCTCGCGGGCCGGGCTGATCATCCGCGAAAAGCAGCCGGCCAATCTGGAGTTCCCGTTCGCGTCCCTCGGCCCGGTCACCCCGACCAACGAGTTCTTCGTCCGTACCCATTTCCCCGTCCCGGCGATCCGCGCGAGGGACTGGACGCTCACCGTCGATGGGGAGGTCGAGCGGGGGTTGGTCCTGACGTATGACGACCTGCTCCGGATGCCCGCGACGACGGCTCCCGTTCTGCTGGAGTGTGCGGGTAACGGTCGCGCGCAGCTCGTCCCGAAGGCCAAAGGGCTGCTGTGGGACACCGGGGCCGTCGGTACCGCTGAATGGACCGGAGTGCCCCTCTCCGTCGTGCTGGAAAAGGCCGGTGTGAAGAAGGGCGCCGTGGATGTCATCTTCCAGGGCGCGGACAAAGGTGAGGTGGACGACCCGAAGTCTCCCGGAGTGGTTCACTTCGAGCGGAGCCTGCCGCTGGCCAAGGCGATGCGGCCCGAGGTGCTCCTGGCGTACAGGATGAACGGCAAAGACCTCACGCCGGACCACGGGTTCCCGGTGCGGGCCATCGTCGGCGGGTGGTACGGGATGGCCTCGGTGAAGTGGCTGACGCACGTAACTGTAACAGCGACACCGTTCGAGGGGTTCTGGCAGTCGCTGGAGTACGCCTACTGGAAGCGGGACCGGGAACGGCCCACGCTGACCGCCGTCACCGAGGTGCAGGTCAAAGCTCAGATCGCCCGCCCGGCTCTGGCCGAAGCTGTGCAAGCCGGAAAGTCGTACCGGGTGTTCGGAGCAGCGTGGAGCGGTGAGTCGGACGTGGCCGGGGTGGAGGTCAGCACCGACGCTGGGAAGACGTGGTCGGAGGCCCCGCTTTTGGGTGACTCGGTGCCGTTTGCGTGGCGGCTGTGGGAGTTCCCGTGGGACGTGCCCAAAACCACCGGGCGGTACAAAGTGATGGCACGGGCGACCGACACGAAAGGTCACACGCAGCCAGAGAAACACGATTCGGACCGGCGGACCTACATGATCAACTTTGCCTTCACGGTCGAGGTCGAGGTGATGTGATCCCGCTTGGCGGTATCGGAGAAGTAAGCGTTCACGGAGTAGCCGCGCCTAAGCGAACAAGATGACGGTGGGCGCACCCAACTCTTCCTGCTCACTTCGCGGCGCCACCGGAGCTCACTTGCCCGGCGTGAACGACTTGAGCACCTTGGTTTCCTCGGCATTCCCAATCCGCGTGACCATCTTCACCCAGCCCACGTTGGGGGCGAACCACCGTGTCGTTTTCTGGGTCCCGGCCCCCCCACGGGAGTCTCGGACTCGAAGCGGACGGTGTGAAACTTCCCGGTCGGAACCTCGACCTCCTCGACAGCCCCAACGATACAAACCACTTTCCGTCCGCCCTCGGTTACTTCCCAATCCCATCGGTCGCCGGCTTTGGCCGGGAGCTTCAGCATCGGGTACGGGAACTTGGTCTCTTCCAACCCGATGGTCCCAAAGAACACACCCTTTTCGGACACAAGAATCTTGCGGTACGGCCTCGTCTTCTCACCGACCAGTACGCCGATGGTGACGACGGTCTTTCCGTCTTTTTCATCGACGGCGGTAACCTGTTCAGTTCGGTCGCTCCCTCCCCACTCATAAACCCACTTCGCGCCGACGCTCGTGGGGTAGTAGAGCGCTGGCTTTTGGGCCGGTGGAACAGGAGCCGCCGGGGCCAAGGCGACGAGCGTTACGAACACGAAGAGCGTGATGAACAGGCGAGTCATCGGGGGACTCCAACAAGATTGGAACGTCCCCAATCTTAACTGAGCCAGGAGATGTGGTCGATTGCCCTCCCGGTACGCGATTGTTCAGTTGGTAGATTTGTTCGACCGGTCATCCCGTTGGACCTTCGGGCCGAATTCCTGCGTATGCGCGGCGGGGAGAAGGTGCCGAAGGTGCGTCGGGAGAGGGTACTGCAAGCGGCCCGCGAGATTCTTGAGGACCCGCGCCAATACGAGAGCCAGAGGCCGAGCATGACGTTCGAGGACCTTGAACCCGACGATGTGTTCGACGACCCGGAAGACGGCGACGAATAACTCCGTGTCAGGTGCGAATCACTCGATAACCGGCGCCAAGGCGACCGGCTTTCTGGTGACGCCCTGTATGCGGTCCAAGACTTGCAACTTTGCCGCCCATACTCCTGCAACGCCGCCCCACGTTGCACCTACTCTGCATTCCGTCGAGTGTCTACATGATTCTGTCACCAGCTGCCGTCGAAGCCGTTTTTGTTACGGGCGAAGAGACCACGCCTGTGACCCGCCTCGCCGGTGCCCAAGGGACGGTCCCAGCCGGAGCCGCGCCCACGTACCCGAGCGACTCGCGTCGCGCCGCACGAGCCGAACATGCGCGCGGAACCCGCGGCCAAGGCAAGTACGCAGACGAACGAGGTCTTCAGGAAGATTGACGAGACACTGCCGGTCGCGCTACGTTAGTTCTACCGTCACAGATGCGCGCAGGAGTTCCGTTAAGCCCCCGAACGAGGCCCGAACCGAAATCGTTGGTTTGGTCTCTCTAACCGCGGACGCTTCATACCGCTAGTCGGCGTTTTAATCTTACGAACGGAAGAAGTCATGAGCCTGCACGACGACCTCAAAGCCCGCGTGACCGCCGCGGTTCGGGGCGGGGACACGTTAACCCGTGACGCGCTCAGGACCGTGCTCGGGGAGGCGCAGGCCGAAGCCGTTCGGCGCAAGAGCGAGGCCACCGACGAGGTGGTTCTGGCCGTCGTGAAGAAGACGGTCGCCGGGTTGAAGGAGACGATTCCGCTGGCCAAGCAGGCGGGTCGGGACACGACTCCGCAGGAAGCGGAATTGGCCCTGTTGGAATCACTCTTACCCAAGGCGTGGGACCAGGAGGCCGTTGCCGCGGCGCTTGCCCGCACCGGGACGAACTCCGAGCCGCCAAAAATGATGGTCAGGCAATGGGGGTAGCCATGAAGGTGCTTAAGGCGAAGGGGGCGGTGACGAACCCGGACGACGTTAAGGCAGTGGTCGCCGCGGCACGAGCTTAAGCCCGGTCGACACAGCGGCCCACCATATCCGGACCGGGAGAACCGCTGGCGTGCGCGGCCCGAGGTTTGCAGTGAGGGGTCTCACCTCGCCCACGGAGAGGACCATGTCTTACAACACGATGCGCTCTTTCCTCAACGCGTACCTGCGGCCCGTTAGCCAGTCACCGCGCCGAAAAACGGTTTGGAAACAAGTAACCCTCACAGACTTGAGCGCGGCCGAGGGGTTGCTTGACGAACTAGAGCGGGGCGGGGTGAAGGACCAGCGATTGGCTATCTCCGACCACGCATTTATCGTTCAATGGCGCTCGACATGTCCGGCCCGGAGAGGCGTCCCTAAACGCGCCGAATCCACGAACTGTCCTGTCGGTGAACGAGTCGAGCCCAAGGGGCCGACCGGGGCGTGCCATGAGACAAGGACCGTACAGGGCCGCAATGGCCCTGTTGCGATTTCTCTTGCTTACTCGACCGTTCTTCAGCTTATAGTTTAATGCACGAAACTCGCCAACTACCGGTTGGATGAGCATTTCAGTCCCGTCGGTTGGTCGGCGGTCAAGCGGCCTCAGATGGGCCGGTCTCGTCTCTCGAAGCCATAAGGCGATGAACTCGCGACAAAAGCGCGGTCAGGGTCGCCGGGTCCGCGGGCTTGACTAAGTGCAGGTCGATGCCTGCATCAGCCGAGCGCAGCCGGTCGTCATCGGTCCCGTGCCCGGTGACCGCAACGACCACCGGCTGCTTACCGTTTGATTGCGTGCGTAGTCGGCGGGCCACCTCCCAGCCGCTCATTCCCGGCAGACCGATGTCGAGCAGCACCACGTCCGGCGGTTCCGCCAGAGCCACGTGGAGCGCATCGGCACCGCAAGATGCGACTCGAACCGTGTGCCCACTCATGGTCAGTAAATCAGCAACGGATTCGGCCACGTCCTGCAAATCCTCGACGACCAAAACGGACAGCGGGGCGCGGGGTAGCTCATTCATTTGTGTCTAACCGGAGAGGTTTGCCTGGGTCGCCCCATGAGCAGGAAGGCGGGACTGCCTGCTTGGGTTATACTGCACCAGCGACCCACCCTTAAAATGGGGCTCGGCCTGAGTGTTTTATGAGCCTGAACCGCAGCTGTTCATGGCCCCCTCGGTACAAACACGGACTCGCCGCCTTGTAAGTCGAAGCGGCCGAATGCCCCAACTGCCGATGGCGGAACGTGACCGTGGCGCCCTGCAATCCGGCCAAGTGGCACCGAGACCGACGGGTGAGAAGCGCCACCAGAGTTTCGCAGTTTGCGGGCGGGAAGTGCCGAAAGGAAGCAGCGGCAAGACAATCGTTTGAGCAGGAGAATCAGGCCTTTCCTGCTCATCGTTTTCGTGGCCTCACGTGACCGTCTTCAACAGGGGATGATGCCCCCACTCCCGGAATCGAAAGGGCGCGAACACAGGTTATTCTCGGCGTCCCCTGAAGTGACACAAGTCGTCCTTGCGGGTCAGCGCTCGTCAGCAGAGGATAGGCCTGTCGCCGTAATCCGTATTCGGGAGGCCGATGATGCGCCCCACATATTCGTTTCCCGAGGCCGTGGTCGAAGCGATCGCGCGTGATCGGTATGGGCACCCGGACCCGCGCGTTCAGGGCGCATGGAGATCCTTTGGCTCAAGAGCAAGAACCAGACCCACGGGTGCATCGCCGAGCTGGCCAATGTGTCGCGGTCCACGGTCCAGCGGGTGCTGCGGATCTTCGCGGTCAAAGGTCTGGACGGCGTCCGGTCGTTCGGTTGGAAAGGCCAGCCCAGCGCCCTGACGCCGCACCGGGCCACGATCGAAGAGGAGTTCCGCGCGCGTCCGCCGCACACGGCTCACGACGCGCGCGCGGCGGATCGAGGAGCGGACCGGCGTCCGACGGAAGCCATCACGGGTCCGTAAGTTCCTGAAGGACGACCTGGGGATGAAGTGCCTGAAGGTGGCCCCAATCCCGGTCCCACCGAAGAAGACCGTCGTGGAACACGCCCGAACGCAGGCGGACTTTTTAAAAGGCGGAACTGGAACCGAAGCTGGCGCAGGCTCGGGGCGGTAACCGGACCGTGTATTTCGTAGACGCGTCGCACTTCGTGTTGGCGTCGTTCCTGGGGTGGGTGTGGTGCTTCGTGCGGCTGTATGTGCGGGCGGCGAGTGGCCGGCAGCGGTACAACGTGCTGGGGCGCTCAACGCGGTCACGCACGAACTGGTGACGGAGATCAACACGACCTACATCACGGCGACCTCGGTGTGTGCGTTGCTCCGCACGATCGCGAACCGAGGGATGCCGATACCGGTCACGTTGGTGATGGACAACGCCCGGTACCAGCGGTGCGCGTTGGTGCAGGGCGCGGCCAAGGAGTTGGGTATCGAGTTGCTGTTCCTGCCGAGTTACTCGCCCAACCTGAACCTGATCGAGCGACTGTGGAAGTTCGTCAAGATGGAAGTTCTGAACAGCCGCCACCATCAGGATTTCAAAAGTTTCAGGACGCCATCGACGGGTGCCTGGCTGATCTGACGACCAAACACCGCCAGAAGCTGGCCACTCTGTTGACGCACAACTTCCAGACCTGGGGCAATGTGTCACTCCTGAATGCGTAAAGCATAACGGCAACGAGCAGTGTGTATGGCTCGTCCGCCTTCATCACGAGGTAGTCGAACCCCGTGGCCCGGCTCTCGGCCACGGACCACGGCCCGCGCGTCAGTGCCACCAAGGCAGGACCGCGCCCGTTCCGCCGCCGCAGCCAAGCGGCAACCTCCCACCCGCCCTCCATGAGCGGCTCGAGTACCACCACATCGGGTTCGAGAGCGTGGGCCGCGTCTAGGGCCGCTCCCGAGGAACCCACGGCGCGAGCCGCAAAGCCAGCTGATTCGAGTAGCTCCACAATCTCATCGGCCGCACCCGGGGTGTCGTCGGCGACGAGCACACTGAGCGGGTTCTCCATGTTCCGGGGCTCCTTACGAGCAACGCTGGACGACCGTATGCGAGTTAGAGGACGTGGAGGACGAAACGGTTCAGTCCTCTTAGCTTGCCTGGCCCGCACAACCTGAGCAACCGCGACACTAATCCTAACTGCTGTTTCGGATTGGGTTTGCTTCCAGCGGTTGCCCAACCTTGAATATCAACTAGGAC
This sequence comes from Gemmata palustris, assembly GCF_017939745.1. NCBI lineage: Bacteria > Pseudomonadati > Planctomycetota > Planctomycetia > Gemmatales > Gemmataceae > Gemmata > Gemmata palustris. The sequence continues at coordinate 2,535,607 of NZ_JAGKQQ010000001.1, forward strand.
CGCCCAGTTGCTACGGACGGCAGATTTACCCCCAACTGTTCGTTCGAGGGCGTTCCGATGCCAGTACCGGTCATGAGTTCCGTCGTTCGCGCGATTCTGTCGGAGAACCTCGACCTGTCGGCCGACGATGTGATTCGCAAGGCCAAGGTGCGCGGGGTCACGTCCCCAGAACGGGTCATCCGGACCACGGCCCACAACATCAAGAGCGAGCTCAAGAGGCGGGCCGCGAAGGCTTCCGCGCCCAAGCCGATCCCGGCTGCGGCCCGCACGACCAAGACCCCGGACCGAGCCCCGTGCCGGCCGCGGTCGCTGTGGTTGTTCCGAGGTGGTCACTCCTGTTCTGGCCCCAATCTCGTCGTCAGCGAGCCCCGATTTGGCCTCGGTGCTGGCGAACATCGCACTGGTGAACACGGTCGTTGGGGAATGCGGGGAGCCGAACCGGCCCGACGAGTGGCCGAAGCGGTTCGGGCGTGCGGAAGTGTTGAGGCGTTCCTGTTGCACCTCAACCTCATCGCTCAAGTACGTGGCACCACGGTATGAGTCGGTTCGACGGAGTGGCTCTCGGACCCGCTTCACACCGTGTCATCGGGTTCGATGCCCATCAGCTCCTTCCACTCCCGAACGACCCACTGGTGGGTCTCTCTCGTGCCATAGAAGTCGATGTCCATGCCCCGCGGGTGTTGTTCCAGGTACGGGGTCGTGAGGGCGTTGTGCCGGAACACGAGATTGGTGCCCGCGACCCGGGCCAATCCCAACTCGACCTGCTCATGCTCGGCCAGGTCGCCGACCTCACGCCACATCACCGCCAAACTGGACTCGCCCAACAAGTTGAAGACCGCGTCGAGTACCGGGATGCGATACCGTTGAACGTCCGGGTGAAACACCGCGTTGTGAACGAAGATGAAGGACGAAATCGGGGCCGGGACCTCCAAAGTCGTCGCGGATGTTGTTCGTGCCGTCGGTGAGAATGACGTGCAACTCGTGGAGCCCCTGCGAGTCGTTGTCGCAGATGCGGAACAGTGACTCCCCGTCCGCGATGGCGTCGCCCCAGAGGATGTGGTCCACCGCGACCCGGGCCACCAGGTACTCGCGCTCGATGCTCTCGTCGAAGCACCGCACGTCCACGCGGAGCGAGCGCACGTAATCCTCGGGTTCGGCGCGAGACCGACGCGGCGGTCTTCCAGTACAGCTGCATTTGCGCGCTTCCATTTCGTAATCGGCTGACGGTCATTCAAGATACGAATGGCGGAGCCGCCCTTCACGCCCTCGCCTGCAGGGCTATTGAAAGTTTCATCTTGGTGAAATGGGGATGTGCTATTCCGGTGCCCCGCCGTCGCAATTGGAGCGGCGGGCACTTGGAGTTGCTTCGATGCCTCCCACTTGCCTGTTGGATGCGTTGGCCGCCGTTCCCGATCCACGAGATGACAAGGACGGTCCTTCCTTTCGCTCCCATCCTCGCTCTGCTGGTCGTCGGCATCCTCTTGGGCCGACGTTCGCCCGGTGCGATCATCCAACTCGCCGACGATTATGGTGGCGACTTCGCCCTTCCTAGGGTTCCCACGACGACGATTGCCCACCGCTTCCACGCTCTCCAAACTGCTCCCGCGGGTCGACGTTCGGGGGCGCTGGAGGCGGTTCTGCGTAAGTGGATCGCGGCCCGTCTGCCGCCCGACGACGTGCTCGTCGTCAACATGGACGGCAAGTTCGCTCGCGGCAGCGCCGACCGAGCCGCGCAACTACCCGGCGTTCACCTCCTGGCGGCATTCGCGCCACGCTTCCAAGCCGTTCTGGCTCAACTGCGTGTCGATACCAAGACCAACGAGCACAAGGCCGCGGGTGTCCCTGTAGATTTTGGCAGGCGGTAGTGGTTAGGCTGTTGGTCCTTGCACTTTTTGACTCTGGGAGGCACGGATGCCGACGCTAACCATCGAGTACCAGACCGACGCGGAACGACTGATTTTGGAGCAGGCGCTGGCGTTTTCGCTCAGATGCGACACGTCGGTGCCACCGCCCCGATGGTACGGTACTGGCCGCTTGTGAACGAGTCGCCCTCGACTCCGGACGCGAACTCGTCCGCGACACGTTGGCTTCCGCCGTCCAGAGTCGCGCCGACACCACCGATGCTTCCAAAAAGTCGGGCAGCAGGCTCAAAGGACGACGCCCCGCTGGCTCTTGACGGCACTCGGGCGCATCCGCCTCCGCCGTCAGTACGCCATCCGCGCCGATGGCGGAGCGTTCCCGGCCGATGCCGTTCTGGGAGCCGAGGGTATGTAACGACCGCCGCACAGCGGATGGCGGTTCTGGCCGGTGCGAGGGATTCCTTTGCGCGTGCGGAAGTAACGCTGCGTGAGTTGGCCGGTTGGGAGTTAGACGACGAGGTGATTCGCCAACTCACACACGCCGCCGCGAAGAGTCTGAGGGGCCCCGCGAGCATCGCGCCGACGCCGAACGATTCGCAACGGCCGGGGAGTCGTCGAGGTGCAAATCGACGCCGGAAGGTGAACACCACGACCGGATGGCGGGACATCAAGTTGGGCGTGGTTTGCAAGCGAGAGCGGGGAAGTCCGCGACGCCCGAAAAGTGGAGCGACCGCGTGTTGCCGCCCCAACGATTCGGACCGTGGTGGCCAACGTCGAGGGCGCGAGCATTTTCGCGGAGCGCGTGCGAGCGGAGGCGGATCGCCTGAAGGTGACCACCGCCAGCGACGTGACGGTATTGGGTGACGGCGCGGAGTGGATCTGGAATCTGGCGGCCGATGTGTTGCCCCAGGCCGCCGGTGTATTGACGTGTATCACGCGATCGAGCACATCGGGACTGCGGTGAAGGCGATCTGGGGTGAGACGGCGGAGGCGACCGCTCGTCGGCAGAGCGCGCCTTGTTGGCCGTGGTGACGGATGGGAAAGCCGGGATCGAGCGGTGGATCGCCGATACGTTCGGCGCGTTGCCGTCGGAATCCAACGGAGACGTGTTGCGGGCGTTGGCGCGTTACCTCGGCTCGCACCCGACGCGGTTGGGCTACGCGCAACGGCTGGCAAATGGTCGGAGTATCGGCAGCGGGTTAATCGAGGGTTCGGTGAAGCAGTTGGTGAATCGCCGGATGAAACTAACCGGCGCGCGGTGGCGCGTGGAACACGTCGGGCCGCTGGTGGAACTGGCGGCCGTCATCGAGACCCCAGACTGGCACGACTTCTGGACCGCCGCTTGAGCGTTGCCAAAATCTACAGGGACACCCAAGGCCGCGCTGGAGTTGCTCAACATCCTGCCCCCCCGCCCGGGCGGGTACATCATCACCGGCGACGCGATGTTCACACAAGCCGATGTGTGCCAAGCGGTTCGCGATCGGGGCGATGACTATGTGCTGGTGGTCAGGACAACCAGCATGCCCTGGCCGTGGATATCGACGCGGGACTCGCATTCGCCGCTCAAGCGGCGACATTTTCCCCGACGGGCGGGTGCCGCCGAAGGAACCGGCGCCCGGTCCACGGTTCGCGCGAACGACCGAGAAGGGCACGGGCGCGTTGAGCACCGGAGTTTGGAGAGCACGGTGATCCTAACGGTGCATCCGAAGTGGCCCGGGCTGAAGCAGGGGTTCCGCGTGCGCCGCTGGGGGATTCGCAAGGGCAAGGCGTATGAGGAGGTGGTCCACGGGATCACCAGCCGGCCCCGGAGAAGGCCGACGCGAAACGGCTGCTGGAGTTGGTGCGCGAGCACGGGCGGATCGAGAACAGTCTGCACTACGTCCGGGACGTGACGCTGGGCGAGGATGCGTGCCCGGTGCGCGCGGTTCCGCGCCGCAGGTGCTCGCCGCGTTACGCAACGTGAGCGTTCATCTCCTCGCACACGTCGAAGCCGACAACCATGCGCGCGCTATACGGAGGTTGGCCGCTCGATTCCACGAAGCGATCAACCTCCTCACTTCACCACTGTGAAACTTTCAATGGCCCTGGGGCCCGGCCCGGCCTGCGAAGATTTCCTATTGATTCCGATCCGACTCCCCGGTATGGGCCGCGCAAATTGTTCAGCGCGGCTGTTTTCTGGGGGGAGTTCGGCCATGCGATACGTTCGTTCGTGGGCGGGGATCGGCGCGTTGTTAGTGTTCGCCGGTAGCGCCGCCGCTCAGCCGGCCGCGTTTCCCGGGGCCGGGCCGATTGTTCCGAGCGGAGGGGCGCCTCTGGCGCCCGCTCTTCAGACGGCCCCACCAACCGGGCAACCCGTTCGCTCGCTCTCCGCACTGTCGGACGACATTCTCCCGCCGAAAGACCTCACCCCGGCCGGCTTCGGGGACATCGTTCCGCCGCCCGACAAGCACGGCGGGCACGGCGAGATCCCGGGCCACCTCACGCCGATGGTGCCGGAACACGGCGGGTTCTACACGTCGGCCGAGTTCCTGCTGATGCGCCCGCGGAACACGGACATGGACTTCGTGATCCGCAACAGCAGCGGCGGGCTGGGCACCGTCGGCCCGATCGATTCGCTCAACTACCAACTCGGCACCGGGTTGCGGGCCGAGGTCGGCTACCTGTACGACGGCGGGAAGTGGGAGACGGCGTTCGCGTACACGTACCTCACCGCCGGGGCCGACAGCACCATCTTCTCGACGCCGAACGTGTCGCTGCTCCCGACCCTCACGCGCCCCGGTCTGACCGACCGCGCGCTCACCGCGTCGGGCACCGCGGACCTGGACTACCAACTGTTCGACCTGCTCGCGGGCCGGCGCTTCGTGATCCAAGACAACTTCGCGGTGCGGGCGATCGCCGGGTTCCGGTTCGCTGACATCCGGCAAACACTCAATGCGTTCTACGACGGCGCCGACGCGAACCAGGCCGCGGTGCGAACGCGGTCGCGGTTCCAGGGCTTCGGTCCGCTCATCGGTGCGGAAGCGACTCTGGCCGGGCCGATGGGGTTCCATCTCTACACCCGCGCCACCGGGGGCTTTCTGAGCGGGCGCAGCACAAACGTGGTGGTTGAAACCAACGACAGCGGCGCGTCCACCTACGTGAACAGCCGCTACGACGTGCGGAAGGAAGTGCCGTTCGGGAGCCTGGCGGTCGGTGCCGGCTGGCAGTTCCGCACCATCTCGCTCCGCGCCGGTTACGAAGTGACGCACTGGCAGGGCATTTTCGAGCGCCCGCGGTTCGTGGACGACGTGTCGCAGGGCAAGGTCATCACCCGCCCCTCGAACCTGTCCCTCGAAGGGCTGTTCATCCAGGCGTCCGTGCTGTATTGAGCGAGCCAAAGAACACACAGGGCTTCCGCCCTGTGCTACGAAAGACGGCCCCTCCGGGGCGAAAACCAAACCCCTCTTCCGCTGCGGAGCGGCCGGCGTTTGTAGCACAGGGCGGAAGCCCTGTGCGCTCTTGTCTCAACAAACACAAAAGCCTCCAGTCATCGAAATGAATGGAGGCCGCAATTGACGGATACCGATTTCCGACACAACTCGGCCGCTTCGCTTAACCCGGGCTGTCGGGCGTGAGATCAATGCGGAACAACGGGTGGCCCGGGTGCCGGCCGTCGAATTGCAGTGTGAGCATGTAAGAACCGGGGCGAAACATGTGCGGCGGAATCGACGGGTTCAGGTGCGGGAGCGGCCGGCTGATATACACGCGGTACCGCGTGCGCAGCACCGGCATCCCGGCCGAGAGATCGATCGGCTCGATGTCGCCGACCGACATCGCCATGAGTTGGTGTTCGACGAAGAGGCGCGGCTGCCCGACGTGAAGGCCACCAATCACGACTTCGACGGGCAAGTTGTGAGGCGCGCGCGCCACGTCCGCCGGTTCCGACTGCTCCGATCCCGCCACTGACGTTGCTCCCTGACCACTGATCGCTTCGTGCGCGACCCACCCCACGAACGCGAGCACGACCGCACCGAGCAGCACAACCGGATGAACGTGGGAGAGTTTTGCAGTGAACATTGACACGTCTCCGTCTTGCGCGACGAATCGAGTTTAAATGACCCGAAACGCGCTGCGCTCGGTCCTGGTCGTTGGTTCGATCGGGGTAGTACCGCAAGCCCCGTACCTTACGTGGGTGTTTGCGGTTGTGGTGTGACGAGCCGTGCGACGACTTCCTTATCGTCGTACCGAGAAGACGAGAGACCGGGTGCGTTCTAACATCGCGCTCGGGCACGGACTAAAAACATACTCCACAGCTCACACATGAGTCAGATTGCAGTCGTGAATCTGCGCCGTGTGCGGTACCGGGCGCACACCCGATTGTCGAAATGCGTTCTAAGCTGTGGCATGACTTCTCGTAATGTTTTCTCACTCGCAGTTCTGGCCCTCGTTGGGGTTTTGCTCGCCGGCCAGGTACGGCAATTACTCGCCGACCCGACCGTGTGGCCCCCGGACGATTTCGTCGAATACTGGGCCGCGGCGAAACTGACGTTGAACGGGCAGAACCCGTTCGATGAGTCGCTGTTGCTGCCGCTCCAACAGTCCGCCGGGCGCGACACGCCCGAAGCGATCATGATGTGGAACCCGCCGTGGTCGCTCCCCGCGGTGCTGCCGCTCGGTCTGTTGCCCGCGCGCGAAGCTCAACTGCTGTGGCTCCTCGTTCACCTCATCGTCACCGGCTTCTGTGCGGACCGGGCGTGGCTCCTGCTCGGTGGGGCGCGCGAGCGGCGGTGGATCGGCTGGGCGGTCGCGTTCACGTTCATGCCGACCGTGTTCGCCCTTTCTATCGGGCAAATCAGCATGTTCCTCGTGCTCGGTGCGGTGCTGTTCCTCGAATGCGAGCGCCGGGCCGTCAAAAACCGCTCGTGGGAATACTGCGCGGGCGCGGCGACCGTACTCGTGGCGATAAAACCGCATCTCGCGTACCTGTTGTGGGCCGGTATCGTGGTGGACGCAGTCGTTCGCGGCCGGTGGCGCGTGCTCGCGGGCGGCGCGGTGATGGGGCTGGCATGTGCCCTGCTCCCGCTGGCATTTAACCCGCAGGTGTGGCACCAGTACGCGGACGCGATGGGGAACCGCCCGCCGGCTCAGTGGATCTCGCCCACGCTCGGTTCGGTGCTGCGAATGGCGTTCGGAGAACAGCTTTTCCGACTTCAGTTCGTTTCCGTCGGAATCGGAGTGATTTGGTTCGTATGGTACCGGTGGGCAAAACGGAACACATGGGACTGGACGGAGCAGCTCCCGCTGCTGCTGCTCGTGTCGTTCGTCACCGCGCCGTATGGCGCGTGGCCGTTCGACATGGTATTGTTGCTCCCGGCAGTATTCGCGATGGTGATTGGGGAGAACCTACCCCCAGCCCCCCTCCCTGAAGGGAAGGGGGACCGAACTTCCGCGCTCAAGTGTTACCTCCCCAACCACAGAGGTGCACGCGCCGGCTCCCCCTTCACTTCAGGGAGGGGGGCTGGGGGGGTAGGTTCTCCCCCAATCCTTGCTGGTCTTCTCGCCGTGAATTTGGGTTGCCTCGTGATAAACCTGCTCCAACTCGGCTCGTTCTGGTTCCTGTGGGTGTCGCCCGCCGTGCTTCTCCTGTATGTGGTTCACACGCAGCGCCCCCACGAAGCGCGAGCCAATCTCGCACCCCGAACCGCCGCGGTGACGGCATGAAGTTCCCGCGCTGGCTCGGACCGGGTGCGGTCGCGTTCCTTCTCATCTGGTTGATTCTGCTCGGGGCCGGGCGCTCGGCGTTCTTCCGAGACCCCGGCACGTTCTGGCACACCACAACCGGAGAACTCGTCCTCAAAGAGGGCTTCATTCGCGCGGACCCGTACACGTTCACGTTCGGCGGTCAGTGGTGGGTGCCGTACCAGTGGCTCGGCGAAGTCGGCATGGCGCTGGCGCACCGGGCGGGCGGTTTCGATACGCAGTTACTCGCCGCGGTCACGCTGATCGCCGCGGTGTTCGCGTGGCTCACCGTAAGGCTGCTGCGCACCGGGTTACACCCGATCGTCGTGTACGTCACCATTGCACTGGCTCTGGCCGCGGCCGGCTCGCACTTCCACGTCCGCCCGCACCTGTTCACGCTCGCGTGTATGACGGTGGTCGCGCTCGCGCTCGCGGACGCCGACGTCGCCCGTCCGCGGCTCAAGCGCCTCTTCTGGCTCATTCCCGTGTGCGTCGTTTGGACGAACGTCCACGGCGGCGTGCTAGGCGGCATCGGCACACTCTGCATCGCGTTCGCGGGCTGGTTGGTCTTCTGGAAGCTGAAGCGCCCGTCGCCGATACGATCCTGGCGCGACGTCGGGTTGCTCGCTCTCGTCGCGTGCGGGTGCGGGCTCAGCGTGCTCGCGAGTCCTTACGGGGTGGACATGGTGAGGACGTGGCACGTCATCATGGACGCGCCCGAACTGCGTGACATCATCTCCGAGCACCGGCCGCTCGATGTGAAGGCCCCTTATGCGTGGCCCGTGCTCGCGCTCGCTGCGGTGTATCTGCTCGTACTGTACGGCGTGAAGCGCATCGCGATTCGAGTGACGTGGTTGCTCCCGCTCGTGTGGCTGGCACTCGCGTTCAGTCGGTGCCGACACGTATCGCTCTTTGCGGTCGTTACGATCGTCGCCATCACTGCGATGTGGAAGCACACGCGCTGGGCGCTGTGGCTCGCGGCGTACCGCCCGGATCTGTACCAGCCCGGCAGCGCAGAATCGCGCCCGTGGTGGGCACATATGTGGCTACCGGCAGCGGTGGTGGGCACGGCCCTCGCCCTACAAGTCACACACACACCACTGCCGCTCATCGGTTCCGGGTGGGCCACACACGACCCGGCCGCTTGGCCGGTGGACGTGTTAGATGTGCTCAAGGAACACGAGCCGAAGCCGGGTGAACCGAACCACTTATTCAACGGCGGGTACATTGATGGCGGCTTCGTAATTTATCACGCGCCGGGTTACAAAGTGTTCGTTGACGACCGCTGTGAATTGATGGGTGGCCCGTGGCTCGTGAAGTTTGATGAGAAATCAAGAACCCCGGGCACCGCGATCGATGATTGGCAGGAAGAGTACGGGCGCTTCGACTTCGCCCTCACGCGGACCGACACTCCGTTCGACGAGTGGTTCGCCAAATCACCGGCGTGGGAGGTCGTGAAAGTCACCCCAACCGCTACCTTCTACAAGCGCCGCGCGCCCTGACCGCGACACAACCGCTCTTTCATGCCCCCGCGCGCAGTGGTACGTTGGTTCTCGCGGCGAATTTCACAGCGCGAACCGTAGCGAGGGGCACCAACTTGAACCACTTGCGCCAGAAATTCGGCACCGCTCACGTGCGCCCGTTCACCCAGCGCCCCGGCAACGCAGCGCTCCCGCTCGCGTTGCACTCACGCGCGGAACCGGTGGAACAAGCCGCGCATGATCCGCACGCACGCGACGGGAAGCTCGCCCGACTCGAAGCGGTACTCATGATCGCCGATGAACCGCTGCCCGCGCGCAAACTCGCGGACGTGGCCGGACTCGCGGACACCGCCGAAGCCCGCACACTCATCGCGCGCTTACAGGCCCTTTACGACAGTGATGGGTCCGCGTTCCAGGTCGAAGAGATCGCGGGCGGTTATCAACTACTCACGCGAACGCAGTATCACACGTGGTTGGCGCGATTAAAACGCACCGGGCACGAATTACGACTCACGCCCGCTACGATCGAAACACTGGCCGTAATCGCTTACAGGCAGCCTATCATGCGCGCGGAAGTGGAGAAGGTGCGCGGCGTCGCGTGCGGCGAAGTGGTGCGTCAATTGATGGAAAAAGGATTGGTGCGCGTCGCCGGGCGGCACGATTCGCTGGGGCGCCCACAGGTATACGGCACGACCAAAAAATTCCTCCAGGCGTTCGGTCTCAACACGCTCAAAGACCTGCCCGAAGTAGAATCGCTCCGTCTCAGCGGTCAACCGACGTGAGCTATCAGTCAATACGCCAATCACCATTGTGAACAAACGAGGCGCCGGCCAGCCGTTCGGCTATATACTAACGGCATGAACCGCCGCCAATTCATCGCCGCGTCGTCATTCGCCGGGTTATCCACGCTCAGTGGATGCTCGGGGCCGGATTACGACGTCGAACTCCTCAACGTCTCCTACGACCCGACGCGCGAACTGTACCGCAAGATGAACCGCCTGTTCGCGGACCACTACCTCGCACTCACCGGCGCGCGCGTCCGCGTGCGGCAATCGCACGGCGGGTCCGGGAGCCAGGCGCGGTCCGTGATCGACGGCATCCCGGCCGATGTGGTCACGCTCGCGATGTGGGCCGATATCGATAACATCCGGTCCAAGAAACTGATCGCGAACGGCTGGGAGGAGCGCTTGCCGGACCGCTCACTGCCGTACCACTCGACCATCGTGTTCGTGGTGCGGAAGGGGAACCCGTTCGGAATCAAGGACTGGGAGGATCTGCTCCAACCGAACCTGAAGGTCATCACCGCGAACCCGAAAACCGGGGGCGGCGCGAAGCTGAACCTGCTCGGCGCGTGGATCGCAATGCGCGCCGCAAAGAGATCGGCGAAGGACGCGCGGGACTTCATCACCGAGATGTACCGGCGCGTCCCGGTACTCGATACGGGCGCACGCGGGGCCACGGTCACGTTCGCGCGCAAGAACATCGGCGACGTTCACCTGACCTGGGAAAACGAAGCGTGGTTGGAGAAGCGCGAGCTCAAGGACGCGGTGGAGATCGTGTACCCGAAGGTGAGCGTTCGAGCCGAACCGCACGTCGCGCTGGTGGACGCGAACGCCGACCGCAAGGGCACCCGGGCCGCAGCCGAAGAGTACCTCAAGTTCCTCTACACGCCTGCTGCGCAGGAGCTGATCGCCGAAACCTTCTTCCGCCCCGGGCACCCGGAAGTCGCGAAGAAGAACGAGAGCCGGTTCCCGCCGATCAAGCTGTTCCGCGCGACCGACCCGTTAATGGAACTGGGCGACTGGACCAAGATCCAAACCGACTTCTTCTCCGAGGGCGGGATCTTCGATCAAATCTATCAGTCCGGTCGTTAACGGCCGTTCGTGATGTGTGCCCGCATCACGATTCGTGAAAAAACTACACATCCGTCTTCACATCGCGCATACTAAATACTACATCAAGTTCGTTGAGATGTAATCATCTCGAACACCACCACACATTTTCACCGGAGCACCACCGTGGCGAAGGCCAAACAAGAGGGGAAGACCACCCAGAAGGCGATGGTCCAGGCCGCGCTCGACGACAAGGGCTGGAAGGTCGGTCCGCAAGAGTTGCAGGCGTTCATCAAGGAACAGTACGACACCGAACTCGCGACCAACATCATCTCGAACTACAAGTCGGTAATCAAGCGCGAGACCGGCAAGGGCGGGGCCAAAACCGGCGCCCGTAAGAGCGGCGGGGCACAGTTCTCGGACCTCCAGGCCGTTCAGAGCCTCGTGAACCGCCTCGGCGCCGACCAGGTCAAGAAGCTCGTGGACGTCGCCGAAATGTTCGCGTGACACTCGCCTTGTCAGCGGCGCGGCCGTCTGCAATGATTGGGCCGTTCCGGGTGAGTGGTGGAATGGCAGACACAGGGGACTTAAAAAGAAATTGAGCCACGGGAGGGGAAACCGCCCGTGGGATGCTGTCAAATTCGGTGGAGCCCCTGCTCCGGCGAGGTAACACCGAGCTAAGTTTGTTCTTCACACGTGTCGCGCCCCGTTGGTACGCGAAGAACAAGAAAGTGTAGAGACTAGACGGCAGCGACCTACGGCGGGCGCCCACGGTCAAGGTATAGTCCAGACCACGAACCCGAATACGAACGGGGCGGCGAAAGCCGAAGTGGTACGAAAATCCCCCGTTCCGTGAGGAGCATGCGGGTTCGAGTCCCGCCTCACCCACTGAAGTACACGGCTACAGTACACGGCGGGCGCGTCCCGCCGTTTGTTTTGAGAGTACGTTGTCTCATTACGCTCCACAATTCAAACTCATTCGATATCAATAAACGCCCAATACCAACATTCACTTTCCCATCATTCGCATCAATTGAGACCGCGCCGGTCCGGCCGAGTTCGGCGCCACAGCCACACAATTCCCGCTGCCCCAGCAACGTGAACGGCCATCCCGAATAGATCAATTGCGAAGTGTTTGTACGCCCCGTTGGGGTCGGCATCCGGACCGTGCAACTCGAAATAAGAGCGGCGAATCACAGTTAACGCGAGAGCCGTGAGCGCGGCCATTGTTCCGAGCAGAGTCGCGCCGTAAGCGCCGTACCGACGGGTCCGCCAGTACCGGGGAATCAGGACGAAGTGATTGACATCAACGGCTACTGCAAAGGCCGCGACCAACGAGGCGGTAACAATGGTCGCCAGTCCCGCCGTCGGGTGAAAATCACGAGTCGTGAAGTACCAGAACAGCCCGACGCCCACCCACACCAGGTGCCGCCAGCCGATCCACCGCGTTGCACACACGGTACCCATCTGTGCCTCGCATTCCGCTGCAAAACGACGACCCGCTGCCCCGCAACACCTGCTCCGGTTCCGCAGCGACCCTCTCCTACTTCGCGAAATCGACTTGCCGCTTAAAATTTTCGACCAAATACTGAACGTTGCCGGACGAATTGCAGAGATGGGGCAACGCGGCTCGGAAGAAGAACCAACACAACGGGGTGCGGTATGAGCGATGTGATTTCCGGCATGACCGGACCACAGTTGATCGGACTCGTGGCCGTGTTCGGTGGGATCGTCTGTGCGACGGTGATTGCCGTAACCGGAATCGTCGTCCCCTTCTTCACGGCAGCCCGGCGGGTCGAAGCTCTCAGCCAGTTGAAGCGGGATCTGGTTGGCGCGGGGTTTTCGGCCGAAGAAATCGAGCGAATCGTCCAGGCCGACTCACCGAGCCAACTAACAGTTTCACAGCGATCAACGGAACGCTGCCGAAGGTGAGCCTGAACCAACGTCATCAATGAAACGGGTCGGCTCCACGCCACAAGAGACGTGGGACCGACCCGTTTAACCGAACCAAATCACATCACTTCTTGAACATCGCGCTGTTGCGATCACCGCGCGACAGCACATACGCCATCAGGTCCAATACTTCGTCTTCCTTAAACGTGTCCAGCAAACCGGTCGGCATCATCGAAATCTTCGACGGGCGCATGCTCTCGATCAACTTGCGGTCCACATTCACCGCCGACCCGGGATCGAGCATGTTGGTGTTCACCATCACGGTGTCGGCGTTCAGATTCACGATGCGCCCGGAGATGACGCGCTCGTCGGTAGTGCGGATCTCGACCGCGGCGTACTGGTCGCTGACTTCCTTGCTCGGATCGAGGATGGATTCCAACAAGTCGCGCGGGCTGAACCGGCCGGCGACGCCGGTCAGGTCCGGGGCGTTGCTCCCGCCCTCGTTGTCGAACCGGTGGCACGCGAAGCACTTCCCGGCCGCGAACAGCTTGCGCCCGCGGTCGTAGTCGCGGCCCGACTTCATGCCCTTATCGAGTGCGTCGGTCAGGTCCGCGATCTTGTACGCCTTCACGAACGGCCGGGCCGGTTCGGGCGGCAGTTTCACTGTCGCGGGGTCCGCGTTGATGAGATCCTTGAGCGCCACCTTCTCCGCCGGCGCGAGCGTGACAATCGCGTCGTCGCGGATGAGCTTCAGGAACTTACCGAAGCTGCTCCCGCCCTTGTACGCGGCCGCCTTCACGAACCACTCGAAGTACCCCGTCCGCAGTTCCGGGGTCCAACCGGTCTTGAGCATCCGCAGCGCGCGCGCGTACTCGATCTGTTCTTCCTGCGTGGGGGCGTCCTTCAGTAACTTCACCCCGATCGGCGCGGCCCTCTCGTCTTGGAGGTACACGAAGACCGGCAGCAGTTCGCCGTTCACGAACCGGTTCTTGTCCGGGAACGCGGGGGTGAACTTCGCCAGCCACGCCTTCCGCTCGTCCGCGGTCGGCGGGCCGAAGCGGTTGAAGAGGACGTGGTACACGCGAACAACATCGAGCTTTTGTTCGTCGGTGAGTTTCGCGAAATCGAAGCGCGCGAGTGCCTCAAGAACCTTCGCCCGCAGAGCGGGATCGGGTTTCGGATCGCCCGGCTTCGCGTGCAACGGGCACGGGGCCGACACGCGCACCAGTGCCAGCAGTGCCTGCGTCGCGACGTCGGGATTCTGCGCACCGAGCGCGAGGTCGCGCCAGTCGCCCTTCGGGTGCAGTTCGAGCGCCGCGCGCCCCTGCATGCGACCGAACCGGTCGGCCCCTTCCATCGTTTCAAAGATCTTCTTGAACGACGGCGCCTTCACCTCACCAGCTTCGGCCAGATCCTTGCGCAGTTGTTGAAGCTTGCTCTCCTGGGCGCCGAGCGGTTGCGCCTTGCTCGGCTCTGTCGATTCGGTGCCCACATACGTCACGCGGTAGAGACCACTCTTGGTCTTCCGACCTCCGATGGCGAAGTACATCGCGCCGTCGACCGGATTGATGACAAGGTCCGTGAGCGGGAGGGGCGTGCCGGTCACGAACTCTTCCAGTTCGGCTTTGTAGGTGCTACCGTTCGGAACGAGGTGGGTGGCGTAGAGCTTCCCGTAGCTCCAGTCGCAGATGAAGAATGCGTCCTGGTACTTGGCGGGGAACTTCGCACCGTACCCGAAGCACACGCCGGTCGGTGACCCGGGGCCGACGTTCACCACGGGCGGGAGCGTGTCTGGGTAGTGGACGGGGTACTTGCCCGCACCGTTGCGCCAACCGAACTCGCTACCGGGGGGCACGAAACACACGCGGGTGGGCCGGTACCACGGCGTGTTGAAGTCCCACTCCATGTCGGCGTCGTAGGTGAACAGGTCGCCCGCCTTATTGTAAGCGGCGTCGTACTGGTTGCGGAACCCGACGCTGAACAGTTCCCAGTTCTTGCCGTCCGGCGACACGTTGTAGATCGCGCCGCCCGGCCCCATCACGCCCTTCATAAAGCCGTTGCCGTCCGGGACGCGCGGGAGCAAGTGGTCCTCGCCCCACACCGGTGCGACCTTCGTGGTGTTGAATTTCGTGATCTTGGTTTGGTTCCCACAAACGACCGTGAGGCGCTTGCCGTCCGGGTTCATCAGCACCGCGTGCGGACCGTGCTCGGCTCCACCACCCTCAAGGGCGCGGAGCAGTTCCACCGTGTCGAGCGTGTCGTCCTTCTTGGACGACGTGACCCGGTACAGGCCGCTCTTGTTGGATGCGTTCACCACGACGTAAAGCGCGTCGAACGCCCACAGCAGCCCCTGCGCCGAGCCGATCGCCGCGGGGATCTTCTCGATCGCCGGTGCGCCCGGCGCGCCGGGCGGGGCGACCGTGACGCGGTACAGCGCGCCGTACTGGTCCGAGACGATGAGCCGCCCCTTCGGGTCGACGCACATGCTCACCCACGAGCCCATCGATTTTTCGGGATCTGAAGATTTGGGAACGGAGAAAATCAGTTCGACCTTGAACCCCTTGGCGACCTTCATGGTTGCCGGGTCGGTCGCGGGCGGGTCGACGAGTTTCTTGGCCGGCTGAGCGCCCGTACCCACGGGACCGAGTGCGAATAGTACGGCGGACAGCGCGAACCCGGTCGCGCAGTGGCGGAAACGAGGCATGAGAGGAGTTCTCCGGCGGGAAAGTTCGAGGAGAGTATACCCGACCGAGGCGGAAATGGTATTAAGCGGTTTCTTTCGGTTTCTTGGGCGCGGGTCCGTGAACCCGCGCCCAAAAAGCGAGCACCAAACACACGATCAAGTGGTCACAGCCCGGCGCCGAACTCGTCGTCGTCACTGACCGGCGGGAGCGGTTTCGGAGCGGGCTTCGGCTCCGCCCGGCGCGGGGCCTTCGCGGGCGGTGGTTCTTTCGCAGCCGGGGGTTCTTTCGCGACAACGGGTTCCTTCACGGGCGGCTTGGCCGCGGGCCGTGCGGGTTCTTTTGGCGCCGATTTCACTGCCGGTTCTTTGGCTTTTGCCGCGGGCTTCGCGGGTTCCTTGGCTGCAGCGGGCTTGGCCGCGGAACGGGCCGCGGGCTTCGCCGGGGCCGGCTTCGCGGGAACTGCGGGCTTCAACGGTGCGGCCGGTTTCGCTTCCACTTTTTTCGGCCCGTAGCTCGGGATCTCGTCGAACGGCTCGTCATCGAGCGCATCGAAATCGTCCACGAGTTCGCGCCCGAGCGGCCGGTCGTCGTCCCGCTCCTCGCGCCGGTCCACGGGCTTCGGCGGGGCGGCCGGCCGCGCGGGTGCGACGGGCTTCAGCGGCGGGGCGGCCGGCTTTGCCGGTGCGACCGGGAGCGTCACGATGCGCTTTTCCACAAGGGGGGCAACGGGGAGCGCGACCACCCGCTTCTCGGCGAGCGGAACCGGCTTCGGCGGCTCCACGACCCGGCGCCCCTCGCCGGCCCGCGCGGGGGGCGGGTCGACCACGCGCTTCGGTTCGTTCCCGTTGCGCGGGGGGAGTTCGAGCACCTTGCGTGGCTCGCCGCCGTTCTTGGGCGGGAGCGGAATCGCGCGCGCGACCGGCGGCGGGAGCGCGCCGGACTTCAGTTCCAGCCCGAACCGCGTGATGACGTACATCCCGCTGGTCCGGTGCTTGTCCAGTTCGAGCAGCCCCTCGCGCTGGGCGTCTTCGAGCAGCTCGCTGAACGTGCGGTAGCCGTAATAATCTTCGTTGAACGACGGCTTCTTCCGCTTGATCGTGTCCTTCAGCATCGACGAATAAATGACTTCTTTGTTCTCGCGCCGCAGCGCGAGGAGCGAATCGAGGAGAATCGCGAACACCTTCCGTTTCTTCTCCGGGATCTGCTCGTTCACCGCGATCGGGATGATCGGCGCGCGGTCCAGGTCCTCGTAGTAGATGAACTCGTCGCAGTTGTCCCGGAGGAGGTCGGACGTCGCGTCCGAGAGCCCCAGCCCGATGACGTGCTTGCCGAGTTCCTTCAGTTTGGACACGAGCGGCGAAAAGTCGCTGTCGCCGGAGACGATCACGAACGTGTCGATGTGGTCCTTGGAGTACGCGAGGTCGATCGCGTCCACGACGAGCCGGATGTCGGCGGAGTTCTTGCCGCTCATCCCGCGGCGCGGGATCTCGATGAGCTCGATGGCGGCCTCGTGCAGCCCGCCGGTGTACATCCCGAACCGGCTCCAGTCGGCATACGCCTTCTTACAAACGATCTTGCCCTTCTCGACCAGGCGCTCGAGTACCTTGGTGATCTCGAACCGGTCGCGGCGGTTGTTGAAGCCCAGGCCCATGTTCTCGAAGTCGATGAACACGGCCAGCGACCGTTCGCCGTCGCCCGCGCGGTGTGCTTTCATCCCGTTCCTGCCGTTCCGGTTGCGAGTGCGCCCCTTCTTTCGGACGCCGCTATTGTGCGAAACCTGTGCGGGCGGGGGAAGGCCAGACCGAGATGAGATGAAAAGACCCCGCCCCGGCCCCCGCTCCAACCCAACCCCAAACGGAGAAAGGAGAAAACCCGGCCCCGTGCGCCCCCTGCTTTTTGAAGGAGGGCGCGGAAGGGGGTTCTCCTCCGCGGTCGCGCGTCTACAACGTACCCATCCGTAAATGATTCTCCCTAAAGGTGCGACGTGTCCACGAACTTTTTCCGAATGGATGGCAAGGTCGCGGTGGTGACCGGCGGCGGTCAGGGCATCGGCGAAGCGATCTGCCGGCGCCTCGCCGGCGCCGGCGCCAAAGTCGGCGTCTTCGACATGAACGCGGACAGCGCGAACCGCGTCGCGCGCGAAATCGGCGGAGTCCCGCTCGTGGGCGACCTGACGAAAGAAGCGGACCTGGACCGCGTGTTCGGCGAGATCGCGGCGCAGGCCGGCCCGGTCGACGTGCTCGTGAACAACGCCGGGGTCGCGAGCCGCAAGGGGCGCGACGTGCCCATCTGGGAGAGCGTGCGCGAGGACTGGGAGTTCGTGCTCGGGATCAACGTGACCGGGCTCGTGCTGTGCTGCAAGGCCGTGCTGCCCTCGATGATCGAGCGCAAGTACGGGCGCATCGTGAACATCGCGAGCATCGCGGGGAAAGAGGGCAACCCGAAGATGGCCCCCTACTCCGCGAGCAAGGCGGCCGTCATCGCGCTCACGAAGTCGCTGTCGAAGGAGCTCGTCGGCAAGGGCGACATCTGCGTGAACAGCGTGGCCCCGGCCGTGATCCAGACGCCGATCCTGGACCAACTCGACCAGTCGCAAATCAACATGATGTTGAGCAAGATCCCGCTGGGCCGCACCGGGAAGCCGGACGAGGTCGCGGCGCTGGTCCACTTCCTGAGCAGCTCCGATTGCAGCTTCACCACCGGGTTCTGCTTCGACATCAGTGGCGGCCGCGCGACGTATTGAGGACCGCGGCGCTGTGTTTTTTGTAGGGTGGGTCCGGGCTCGGCGCAGACCCACCCGCCGAGCTTCGGCGACAAATCACCCAGGCGGCACCGAGCGCACCGATTGCATTAGCGCTCGCGTTGAGCAATTGCAGGATACAGGAGCGGGGCCGCCCCGCCCCCGATTAAGCGATCAGGCCAACACGCTCTTCACCACGGTGCCGTGTACGTCGGTGAGCCGGTAGTGCCGGCCCTGGTGTTTGTAGGTCAATTTCTCGTGGTCGATACCGAGTTGGTGCAGGAGCGTCGCCTGAAGGTCGTGGACACTGACCGCGTCGTTCGCCACGTTGTAGCCGAGTTCGTCGGTGGCCCCGAAAGTCGTCCCGCGCTTCACCCCACCGCCGGCCATCCAGACCGTAAAACACCGCGGATGGTGATCGCGCCCGTAGTCCGTGGCCGTCAGCTTGCCCTGCGAATAGTTGGTGCGCCCGAACTCGCCGCCCCACACCACCAGCGTGTCGTCGAGCATCCCCTTGCGTTTGAGGTCCGTGAGCAACCCGTAGCACGCCTGATCCACGTCCTTGCACTGTCGGCGGATCGCCCCGGGCAGGTTACCGTGCTGGTCCCAGCCGGGGTGATAGAGCTGGATGAACCGCACGTTCCGCTCCGCGAGCCGGCGGGCCAGTAGGCAGTTCGCCGCGAACGTGCCGGGCGTCTTCGCGTCCTCGCCGTACAGCTCGAACGTCTCCTTCGGTTCTTTGCGCGTGTCGATCACGTCGGGCACGCTCGTCTGCATCCGGAACGCCATTTCGTACTGCGCGATGCGCCCGGATACTTCCGGATCGCCGAGATCGTCGGCTTGAAGTTGCTGGAGTTCGGCCAAGCGGTCGAGGGCGAGCTTTCGCCCTCCCTCTGTGACGCCCGGCGGGTTGTCGAGGTACAGCACCGGCGCGCCGCCGCTGCGGAACTGCACACCCGCGTGGGCACTCGGCAAGAACCCGTTGCCCCACAAGCGCGAGTACAGGGGCTGGTCGATGCGGTCCTTCGAGATGAGCACCACGAACGCGGGCAGGTTCGCGTTCGCGCTGCCCAGGCCGTAACTGAGCCACGAACCCATGCTCGGCCGGCCCGCGAGCTGGTGCCCCGTCTGGAAGAACGTGATCGCGGGGTCGTGGTTGATGTGCTCCGTGTGAACCGACTTGATGAAGCACAACTCGTCGGCGACCTTCGCGGTCCACGGCAGCAATTCGCTCACGGGCGCTCCGCTCTGGCCGTGCTTCGCGAACTTGAAGACCGAGCCGGCCATCGGCAACGTGGCCTGGTGCGCGGTCATCCCGGTAACGCGCTGGCCGCCGCGAACCGAATCGGGCAAGTCCTGACCGTTAAGCTCGTTGAGTTTCGGTTTGTGGTCAAACAGATCGAGCTGGCTCGGCCCGCCGCTCATGAACAGGTAGATGATGCGCTTGGCCTTCGGCGCGTGGTGCGGCTTATCGAGGACGCCCGCGAAGGGGTCGGGCTTCTGCGCGTCCGCGGCGCGGAGCAACTCGGCGAGCGCGACGCCGCCCAAGCCCAGTGCGGACCGCGTGAGGAAGGACCGACGGTCGGAAAGAGAAAACATGATCGGCTCCCGGTACCGCTTGTGTCTTGTTACCGCCGCATCACGGCTTCGTCGTGGTTGAACAGCACGTTCGCCAGTACCGTGGCGGCTGCGAGGTCCGCAACGGGTAGCATCATGTCAACGGGCTTTTCCCCGACGCCGAGTAGCTTCTTCGCTGCGGCCGGGTCTTTCTCGAAGAGCGCCTTCTGCTCCGCGAACAGTTTCGCCAGAACCGCGCGCTCCTTGTCGCTCGGCGTGCGGCCCGTCACGAGGCGGAACGTCCACGCCGCGCGCCCCTCGGCGGCCGCCCCGCCCTCCTTCAGTGCCCGCTGACCGACGAACCGCGCGGCTTCCACGAACTGGACGTCGTTGAGCAGCACGAGCGCCTGGAGCGGCGTACTCGTACTCTGCCGCTTCACGGAACAGACGCTCCGGTCCGCGGCGTCGAACGTCGTCATGGACGGAGGGGGAACGGTGCGCTTCCAGAACGTGTACAGGCTGCGGCGGTACAGGTCGTCCCCCCTACTCTGCTCGTACCGCGGCCGACCCATGGCAATTTCTTCCCACAACCCCGCGGGTTGGTACGGTCGCACGCTCGGACCGCCGAGCTTCTCCACGAGCAGCCCGCTCGACGCGAGCGCCTGATCGCGGAGCATTTCGGCCGTGAGCCGCTTCACCGGTCCGCGGGCGAGCAACTCGTTGTGCGGGTCGCGTGCCAGAACGTCGGGCGCGGCTTTTGACGACTGGCAGTACGTGGCCGACAGCGCAATCGTTTTGAGGAGCCGCTTCTGGTCCCAACCGGTGCGGACGAACTCGCGGGCCAGCCAGTCGAGCAGTTCGGGGTGCGTGGGGCGGGCACCCTGGGTGCCGAAGTTGTCCGCGGTTTCGACCAGCCCGCGCCCGAACATCTGTTGCCACGCGCGGTTCACCGTGACGCGGGCCATGAGCGGGTTTTCGGGGTCCGTGAGCCACTGCGCGAGGCCGAGGCGGTTCCGCGGCGCACCTTTGGGAAACGGCGGTAGCGCCTTCGGTGTGCCCGCGGCCACCTTTTCGCCGAGGGAGTCGTAAACCCCACGCTTGAGGACGTGTGCGGGCTTCGGCACCGGCATCTCGTCCATCACCATGATTTCGGCGATCGGGTTGACGAGCCCGGTGTACGCTTTCCGCGCCGCGCGAAGGTCTTCCGCGGCCTTCTTCGACGGCTCGTGAATCGCGGAAGCGAAATACTCGAAGAGGGCCTCGTCACCCGGTTCGCTGACGATCTCGGCGACCGTCAGAGCACGGTTGTAAACGCGGAACTCGTCGACCAGACCGCCCTTGAAGCCGTTGTCGCGGAAGCGGTAGCCGACCGCGAGGTTCGGTTCGCCGCCGTAGGTGATGTCCTTGGTCAGTTTGTCGCGGATTACGTCCACTTCGAGCGGTTTGCCGTCGAGGTACAGCTTCACACCAGCCGCGGTACTGGACCCGTCGTAGGTCGCGGTGAGGTGTACCCACGCGCTCGCGGGGACGGCGGTCTTGCTCCGTACTTTCAGCGAGTTACCGGGCCACATGTGGTGCAGCCCGAACGCGACCTTCCCGTCTTCCAACAAGAGTTCGTACCCGCGGCTACCGGCGTCGATCGGCGCCTGACTGTGGTGAACCAGCACCGCGCGCGGGACCGGGGCCGGAGACTTCACCCAGAGGCTCAAGGTGAACGGGTCGTCGCGGGTGAAGTGACCAACGCCGGGAAACGTGAACCCATTTTCGCCGGTGAGTTCGACCGCCCGGCCGAGCTTTCCGGGCACCAGTTTCGGGCCTTCGACGGCGCTGCCCGGTGTCTTCTCGTCGGCACCGTTCGCGACCTTACCAGCCTTGATGTCGTCGAACGAGTACGACCCGACCAATCCTGACACATCGAGCTTAGTGGGACGTTTCCACTTCGCGAACTCGGCCCGTGCGGTCCCGCGGGCCTTCGCCAGCGCGTCCCGTTTCGTCCCGACTGCGGCACGCAATTCGGCCAGTTTCGCGTCCTGGGCATCGGTGGAGAGCAGGAGGGCCGGCACCGGCGTGGCCGCGGTGAAGTAGCTCGTCTGGCCGCTCTCGTCAATGTTCTGGAAGAACGCGAACAGCGAGTAATAGTCCTTTTGCGAAACGGGATCAAACTTGTGATCGTGGCACCGGCTGCACTCGAGCGTCAGTCCGAGGAACGCGGTTCCGAACGTGGTCGTGCGGTCGTTCACGTAGGCCACGCGGAACTCTTCTTCGACGATCCCGCCCTCCTCGTTCTGCATGTGCAACCGGTTGAACGCGGTCGCCAGGCGCTGGTCCTTGGTGGCGCGGGGGAGCAGGTCGCCGGCGAGTTGCCAGGTGGCGAAGTCGTTGAACGGCAGGTTGCGGTTGTACGCGGAGATGACCCAGTCACGGTACGGCCACACGGGGCGCGCGCGATCCATCTGGTAGCCGTGCGTGTCGGCGAAGCGAGCGATATCGAGCCACTCGCCGGCCATCCGCTCGCCGTACCGAGGGGAGGCCAGGAGTCGGTCCACGACCTTCTCGTAAGCGTTCGGCGCGTCGTCCTTCAGAAAGGCGTCGATCTCCGCGATGGTCGGGGGTAATCCGGTGAGATCGAAGGTGACACGGCGCAGTAACCGCTCTCTGTCCGCCGGGGGCGCGGGGCTCAGGCCCTCGCGCGTGAGCCGGGACTGCACGAAGGCGTCGATCGGATTCGCGACCCGCTGCTGGTTCTTCAGCTCCGTCGGGACTTCCGGCTTCGTCACCGGGTCGAAGGCCCAGTGCGTGGACCACTTCGCGCCCTGTTCCACCCAGCGCGTGAGCGCGTCGATCTGCTGGGCCGAGAGCTTGCGCTTCAGGCTCGGGGGCGGCATCACCGAGTCGGGGTCGGTGCTCGTGATGCGCTCGACGAGAGCACTCTCCTTCGGCTTGCCGGGAACGACGACCCCGCGCCCCTCGAGCGCAGTTTTGTCGTCGAGGCGGAGCTTCGCCTTGCGCGAGTTCGCGTCCGGGCCGTGGCACTGGAAGCAGTAGTCCGAGAGCACCGGGAGCACGTCGCGGCTGAAATCGACCGGTGTCGGCTCGGCCGCCCGGGCACCAGGAGCGAGTGCGAGCACCAGCACGAGACACGCGATTCGGAGCATGGGGCATCTCGACGGCGCAGTATGAGGGAGCGACATTAGAATGTGGGCGTGGGACGCGGGCCGGGTGGAGCCGGTCCGCGCCCGGTCAGGCGAGGATCTGGCTGACGACTTCGCCGTGAACGTCCGTCAGGCGGAAGTCGCGCCCCGCGTGGCGGTAGGTGAGGCGCGTGTGGTCCAGACCCAGCAAGTGAAGGATGGTGGCGTGCAGGTCGTGGACGTGGACCTTGTCCTCTGCGGCGAAGTAGCCGTAGTCGTCGGTCGCGCCGTGCGAGAACCCGGCCTTCACGCCGCCGCCCGCGAGGAACATCGTGAACCCGTGCGGGTTGTGGTCGCGCCCGTCTTTTCCTTGCGCGACCGGGGTACGCCCGAACTCGCCGCCCCACACCACCAGCGTGTCCTTCAGAAGCCCGCGGCGCTTGAGGTCGGTGAGCAGCCCCGCGATCGGCTTGTCCACCTCGCGGGCGTTGGTCGTGTGGTCCTTCTTGAGGTTCTCGTGCTGGTCCCACTTGTAGCTGTGGGTACACTGCACGAACCGCACCCCGGCCTCCGCGAACCGGCGGGCCATCAAACACTGCCGGCCGAAGTTCTCCGTCACCTTATCGTCGATGCCGTACAGTTTGTGCGTTTCCGCGGACTCTTTTGACAGATCCTGCACCGCGGGAACCGTGTTCTGCATTCGGAACGCCATCTCGAACGACTGAATGCGCCCCTCCGTGGCCGCGTCCGCCCCGGTCGCGCGCTCGCGGTCGAGGTCCGCGAGCAGATCGAGTTCCAACCGCTGTTGCGCGGGCGCCGTGGTGCCCCTCACGAACGGCACCGTCACCTGGCTCGCCGCGGTGCTGGCGTTCCCGAGCGGGGTGGCCTGGTACGCGGCCGGTAGGAACGCGGACGAGTAGTTGTTCACCCCGCCATGCGTGAGGGTGGGACAAATCGTGACGTAGCCGGGCAGGTCGCGGTTCTCGGTGCCGAGACCGTAGGTGACCCAGGAACCCATGCTCGGCCGCACGAAGGTGTCCGAGCCGGTGTGCAGTTCGAGCAGCGCCCCGCCGTGCCGCGAGTTCGACCCGTGCATCGATTTGATGAAGCACAGGTCGTCCGCGCGCCCGGCGACGTGCGGGAACAGTTCCGACGCCCACGCCCCGCTCTGCCCGTACTGCTTGAACGCGAACGGCGATTTCAGCAGGTTCCCGGTCGCACTCGACACGACCCGCGGTTTGGCGAACGGGAGCGGCTTGCCGTCGTCGGCCGCCAGCTTCGGTTTGTAGTCGAAGGTGTCGATCTGCGACGGGCCGCCGTGCATGAACAGGAAGATCACGCGCTTCGCCCGGGCCGCGAAGTGCGGAGCGCGGGGCGCGAGCGGATCGCGCGGCCCCACCGCGCGCGGCGGGGGCGCCAGTTCGGAAGCCGCGAGCAGGTCGGTCAGCGCGAGCCACCCGAACCCGAGCGCGCTGGTCCGCAGAAACTCGCGGCGGTTCTGTCGGAACATCACGGTCACTCCACGAACACGAACTCGTTGGACGCCAGTAGGACGCGGCACAGCCCGCGCCACACCCGGAGCTGGCTCCCTTCAGTGGCTGGGCCGGCTGTTTCTTCCGATTTTTGGAGGTACGCGACCACCCGCGCCTCTTCTCGAGTGGTCGGGGGGCGACCGTATACCCGGCGGTAAGCCTCGTGAACGCGGTCCGCGTCGGTGCCCCGAACCGCCAGAACTGCTTTCGCGAACGCTTCGGCGGCCTGGTCCGCCAGCGCGCTGTTGAGCATGAACAGCGATTGTGTCGGGATCGTGGTCGCGGTCCGCTGGCCGTTAGGCACCGACGGATCGGGGAAGTCCAGCGTCTGGAACACATCGTAGACAGCGCTGCGGACGACCGGCAGGTACACGGAGCGCCGAGTGTGCGCGTAACCCTCGTAGTTGCGGTTCCCGGTGCCGGTGATGTATTGCCGCGGGGTCGCCTTCAGGAGCGTACCGCCCACCGTCCGGTCGAGCAACCCGGAGACGGCGAGCATCCCGTCGCGCACTTCTTCCGCGTCCAGCCGGCGGCGGGTGAAGTGCGAGAGCAACTTGTTGTCGGGGTCTTTCTGGAGTGCTGCGGGTTCCGCTTGGGAACTCATTCGGTACGCGGCCGAGGTGACGATGAGCCGGTGCATGTGCTTGACGGACCACTTCGCCCCGACGAATTCCGCCGCGAGCCAGTCGAGCAGTTCGGGGTGCGTGGGGCGGTCGCCGAGCCGACCGAAGTTGTCCGTCGAGCGCACCAGCCCGGCCCCGAAGTGCCCGGCCCAAATGCGATTCACCATGACCCGCGCGGTGAGCGGGTGGTCGGGCCTCGTGAGCCACTCCGCGAACTCCCGGCGCCCGCTCCGGTCGGCCCCGAGTGGCAACGGAGCGCTCCCGGCCATGATTTGGGGGAACCGACGCGGGGCGTCCGCACCGAGTGTGGTGTGGTTCCCTCGAAGGTGGACCCGCAGGTTCTCGCCCTTCGCGTCCTCGACGGCCATGACCTCGTCCACCGGCGGCTTCGCCTTTTCGGTGGCGGTGAGCTTCTCCCGGAGGCGCTTGAGTTCGTCCGCGTGCGCGCCTTGGGTGTCCGCGTCCAGTTCGGGCGAGTCCCGGAACGGTCCGTCGGCAGACGTGACGAGCGCGTCGAGGTCCGCCCCGGTCGGCGGCTTGCCCTCGCGTTTCGCGATCACGTCCACCCACTCGCGCAGGAGCGACGTTAACAGTTTCCGGTCCGCAGCAGCGCGCTCCACAGGCAGCGGGGCGACCGCCACCTGTTCGGCCGTCATGGGGAGCAGGGCGAACTTGTCCAGGTGCGGAACCGGGCCGTTCCGCTCGAACCGGACGACCGCTTTGCCGGCGGGGAGCGCGACGACCGCTTCGGCCGCCCACGTCTGCGCGTCGGGGTTCCACGAGCCGGTCTTCGCCCCACACGCCTCGCCCGCGGCGAGCCGGCCGTTGACTAAAATTCGCACCGGTCGGCGGTCCGCGGCGGCGTAGCGAACCGCGAACTGATACGTCCCTTCCTTCGGAACGTCGAGATCGTACTCCGCGTAGTTCGGGAGCGGTCCGGCGTTGATGATGACGCCGATGCCCGCGCCGTACCCGTCCGTCAGCTTGAGGACGTTCCCGCGCGTGAACGCTTCCGACTCGACCAGCAGGGCGCCCGCGGGCGGGTTCTTGCTGGGGTCGGGCGCGACGAGCTTCAGCGCCCCGCGCCGGCGGTAGACCTCGACTGCTGCGGCCGCGTACTCGGCCGCGCGCTTTTTCTCCTCCGCCAGTCGCGCGGCGGTTGTGGCCCGGGCGCGGGCCTCTGCCGCGCTCACTTTGGCGCGGGCCTCTGTCACCGCCTTCTCGTGGGCGGCCAGTGCCGCAATGGAACTGGCGGTGCCGATCGGGCGCTCGTTCCACGCGGCCACCACCGTGTGGTTCCGCATCGTCTTCGTCGAGTAGAAGAACCCCGCCAGACCGTAGTAGTCGCTCGCGGTGACCGGGTCGAACTTGTGGTCGTGGCACCGGGCACAGCCGAGCGTGAGGCCCATGAACGCCTGGCCGAGCGTGTCGAGTTGCTCGTCGATGATGTCCATCCGCATCTTGGCCGGGTCGTCCTCGGCGAGCATCTTCGGCCCGATGACGAGGAACCCGGTGGCGGTGAGCCGGTCGGCACGGTCGGCGTCGGTCCCGCCGGGGATCAGGTCGCCGGCAATCTGATCGCGGACGAACTGGTCATACGGTTTGTCAGTGTTGAAGCTCTTGATGACCCAGTCGCGGTACCGCCAGGCGTTCACATACGCGAGGTTCTCGTCCATCCCGTTGCTGTCCGCGTACCGGGCCACGTCGAGCCACCGGCGCCCCCACTTCTCGCCGTAAGCCGGCGACGCGAGCAGGCGCGTGACCACCTTCTCGTAAGCATCGGGCGCGGCATCCTTCAGGAACGTGTCCACTTCTTCCGGGGTCGGCGGTAGCCCGGTCAGGTCGAACGTGACGCGCCGGAGCAGGACGCGCCTGTCGACGGGCGGCGCGAACGACAGCCCGGTGCCGCTCAACTTCGCGAGCAAGAATCGGTCGATATCGTTTCGGACCTCGGATTTCGGATCTCGGATTTCCGGCGCGGCGGGCCGGCGCACGGGCTGGAACGCCCAGAACGCCTTCTCCTCCGGTGTGAAGATCCGCTCCGTAGCTTTGGGGGCCACGGTGAGAGCCCCGGAATCGGGCCACGGCGCCCCCGCCTGGACCCACTCCTTGATCGCGGCGATTTCGGCCGCGGGAAGCTTCGTCTTCGGCGGCATCTTCAGTTCGCCGTCGTGCGCGAGCGTGCGGAGGAGCAACCCCTCGTCGGGTTTCCCGGGCACGAGGGCCGCGCCGCGCTCGCCGCCGGCGAGGAGCGCCGCGCGCGAATCGACCCGCAGCCCGCCCTTTTGCTTCTCCGGGCCGTGGCACGAAACACACTTCTCGATCAGTACCGGCCGCACTTTCTTCTCGAAGTGCGCGTCCGGCGGCGCGGCGAGCCCGGTCGT
Organism: Gemmata palustris; assembly: GCF_017939745.1. Lineage (NCBI taxonomy): Bacteria > Pseudomonadati > Planctomycetota > Planctomycetia > Gemmatales > Gemmataceae > Gemmata > Gemmata palustris. The sequence goes on from NZ_JAGKQQ010000001.1 coordinate 2,563,041, forward strand.
GCCAGAGCCGGCCAGGACGAAAGCCACGAACGCAAAGCGAAGCGTGGACAAGGGCCGTCTCCGAGCAGGTGGGGGTGGCGGGTGGGCGAGCGAGCAGTGGAATCAGTCTACCCGCGGGCGCGCCCGTTCAAAAGCCCCTACTCCGTAGTTCCTCGCGTTTGCCCTTACGGTGGTATCGAGGGGCGGGGCCGAGGTGGTGCGCTCGTTCCGCGAGATCAGGACCGTACCACCTTTCGAGCCCCGACCGGCCACCATCCGGGCCGGAACTGGGACCGCGCACATCAAGCGCCGCGGACTCACACCGAAGCCGCAATGCGCCCGATTCGTTCGTAACCCCGACGGTTCTCGAAGTGCCCGAGGAATCACATCGGCGCAACCGCATTAGCGCAGCCACTCGTTCTCTCCAAACTCCGGGTGCGGGTCGCGTGCGAGAACCATCTCACGGAAAACGGGGCCACGAACCTGCGGTCCGCACCGAAATTACCGAATTTGCGGACTTTAGGCATCCGCGGGGGCACCAACTGCGGGCGCGGTTCCCGCAGAAAACTGTACTTGTGTGACTCACCTTCACCCGGCCGCGGGGCGGGCGTACTATTGCGGTATGCTCCGCGAATTGTCCGTACAAAATCTCGCGCTGATCGAAGACGTGCGAGTCGAATTGCACTCGGGGTTCTGCGCCTGGACCGGGGAAACCGGGGCCGGGAAGTCTCTGCTCCTCGGCGCCCTCGGTCTGCTGCTCGGCGAGCGCGGCAGCGCCGAACTGATCCGCGCCGGCGCGGACGAACTTCGGGTCACGGGCCGGTTCGAGCTGTCCCGCCCCGAACAGCGCGCGGCGGCCGCCGAACTTCTGCAAACCGAGTTCGAGGAAGACGACCTGATTCTGACGCGCCGGCTGTCCCGGTCCGGGCGCAGTTCCGCCCTCGTAAACGACGTACCCGTTGCGGTGTCCACGCTCCGGCGCATTGGCGAAATGCTCGTGGACGTTCACGGTCAGCGAGAAAGCTACTCGCTCCTCCAGCCCGCGTACCAGCTCGAACTGCTCGACGCTTTCGGCAAGCTCACCGACCTCCGCAAGAAATACACCGAGAAGGCCGACCGGGTGCGCGAGCTGCGCGCGCAATTTAAGGGGCTTTCCGAGGTGAAACAGGCGCGCCAGCGGGAACTCGCCCTCGTCCGTTTTGAACGCGAAGACCTGGACAACGCGAAACTCACCCCGAACGAGCTGCCGTCCCTCGTCAAAGAGCGCGAGCGGCTCATTCACGCCCAGAGCCTCGCGAAGTTCACCAGCGGCGTCGCCGCGCGCCTCTCCGACGACGACGGCGCGGTGGCCGAAGTGCTCGGCCGGCTCCTCAAGGAGTCCCTCAAGTGGTCGTCGTTCGACCCGAAGCTCGCCGAAGTGAGTCAGCGCCTTGACGCGCTGCGCCCAGAAATCGAAGACCTGGCGGACACGTGCCGCGACCTCGCGGAGCGCTTCGAGGCCGACCCGGACCGGCTCGAGGAAGTCGAAAAGCGCATCGCGCTCTTGAAGAAGCTCCAAGCTCGTTACGGCAAAACGCCGGACGAACTGCTCGCCTACCGCGACACGCTCGACGCGAAGGAAACCGAACTTCAGAAGCAGGAAGACGACCTCAGCGGTATCGACACCCGGTTGCGCAGCGCCTACGCGGAAATGAAGGACGCGGCCGTCACGTTGAGCAAGGGGCGCGCGAAAGTGGCGAAAAGGCTCGCCGCCGACGCGCAAAAACACCTCGCCGACCTGGGGATGCCGAAGGCAAAGCTCGATGCGGCCATCGAACTGATTACGCTCCCCGAAGATCCGATGGCCGAAGACGTGCCCGCGACCGGCATCGACCAACTCGAACTGATCCTCACCGCCAACCCCGGCGAACCGGCCCGCCCGCTGCGCAAGGTCGCGAGCGGCGGGGAATTGTCGCGCACCATGCTCGCGCTGAAGACCGTTCTCGCGGCCCACGACCCGGTTCGCACACTCGTTGTGTTCGATGAAATCGATGCGAACGTGGGCGGGCGCCTCGGCGACGTGCTCGGCCAGAAGCTCTCGACCCTCGGCCAATCGCACCAGGTGCTGTGCGTCACACACTTACCGCAGGTCGCGAGCTACGCGACGTACCAGTGGACGATCCGCAAGGAATCGACGACGAAACGCACCGCAACGACCATCACCCAACTGTTGACGGAAGAGGCCCGCGTCGAGGAACTCGCGATGATGCTGCGGGGCGAGTCGCGTTCCGAGACGACCCGCAAGGAAGCCGCCGAAATGCTGCGCGCGGCCGAACTGCAACGCGCGGGGTGAGGCCAGAATGCAAATTCGCCGCGGATAAACGCAGATAACACGGATCAGGCCAAGCGGACCGAACAGTTCTCTGGTCCGTACCGCGAAACACAAAGGCCAAACGTACCGTTCAACATCGCGTAGCACGGCAGGTCATTTTACTCAATCCGCGTGACCACTTTTTCGCGCTCCAGTTGTTCGGTTAATTCTTGTGCCTCCCCTCGCGTTAAGCCGTCGCGGAGTACGAACGGCACCGCCGCCATCGTCGCGCTGGCTTCTTCGACCGTGCAGCCGCGCTGGAGCCGGACGTGCGTGGCCAGCACCCCCGTGGCCGTCGGGGGGAACGCATCGACCACAACGCGACTCGCGGTGACGGGCTGTTGGAGCCGCAGGAGGCGCTCGTAGTCGGGCAACTCGGCCACAACGGTGAGTTTGTCGCCCACCTTCAGCCGATAGCCGCGCGTGTCGCTCAGGTCGCGGCCCGAAAGGGCAACGGGCAGCAGCGCGTAATCGAGCACGATCGCTCGCAGCGATTTGCCGTTCAGGGGGTCATCGGCGTCGTTCACGAGCAGGTCGATGACGACCAGTGTGTGCCCGACGGCGGACACGAGTGTTTGCACGCTGTCGCCGTAGAGTGCGGACGCGAACGCCGGGGCCGCGAGCGCGGGGACCGACATCGCGTTTCGGATCTCGGCCGCCTCGCGCACGGCCTCCGCGAACTCCGGCTCGCTGAGGCGCACCACGACCCGCTGCTTCGGATTCATCTCGCGCACCAGGAGCGCGATTTCAATGTTGCCGAGTTCGCTCGACGTGGCCGCGATCACGGCTTTCGCGGAGTCCGCCCGGACCTGGCGCAGCACCTCCGGCACGGTCGCGTCGCCGACGAACACGGGAACACCCATGCGCCGAACGGTCTCGAAGAACGGCCCATCGTTCTCCTTGTCGATGGCCACGATGCGCTCGCCCATCGTGGTGAGTTCCTGTACCAGCCGGTAACCGACGTTCCCCAGACCGCACACAACGACGTGCCCCCCGTCCGGCACCCGGCGCACTTCGAGCGCACCGCCCAGGCGCGCGCGAATGAGGTAGTTCGTGAGAATGGCGGTGAACCCCGCGATGAGTGCGGCGCCGGCCAGTTTCAAGATGCTAATGAACACCTTCACCCATTCCGGCTTGTTCTCGCCGTGCAGTTCGCCGCCGGTCGCGATGATGCTGACCGTCTGGTACAACCCGTCGCCCCACGCGGTGCCGACGCCGTAACGGAAGATCAGTGTACTCATGAACAGTGTGGTAAACAGCACCGGCGTGATGATCTTCACCGAGAGATCGACTTCGAGGAGCGTGCGCCGGGCGGTACGGACCCACCGGCGGAGCGCGCTCGCCCACTGTACCCCGGCGAGCAGGTCGCCGCGGAGCCGCTCCAGCAGTTTTTGGAGCGCGAGCGGCGGCCCGCAGACAATGAGTCGGTCGCCGGGCGACAAGGTGGCGTCGCTATTGACCGCTAGAAGAAATTGCGGGGCGCCGTGAGCCGGTACGAACGCGAGCGGAACGAAGTTGTGTTCGGCCGCGAGGTCCGCGACGCGCTTCCCGATCAGCTCCGAGTCCGCGGCCGCGACGAGTTCGGAAATTTGCCGCGGGCCGTCATCGAGTTTGAACGCCCCGAGGGTATCGCCGGTCACCGCGGTGAGCGCCATGACCGGCGCGATGAGTGCGGACACGCTGAGCGCAACCGTGTTCTTCACCGCGCCGCCGAACCGCGCGATCAGGTTCTGGTTGAACATGCGGACCACCACGCGGGCGGTCGGGTTCAGTTTGCGCGCGAGCAGAGCGGTGGAGATGTTGACCAGATCATCGGACGTGACGATCACGACCCCGCGCGCGTCTTTGATGCCGGCCTGTTCGAGCAGTTCGTGCCGCCGGCAGTCGCCTTTGAACGCGGTGACCCCGGCCAGGCGCGGGTCACCGGGATCGACCTTGATGTCGATCACAACGACCGGCAGCCCGGCGGCCCGGAGCGAATCGAGCACGCGCCAGCCGACGCGCCCCAGCCCGCACAGCAGCACCGGCCGTTCCATGAGATCACGCTTTCCGTTGCAGTTCGGGCTTCACACAGCGGATAATAGAGCAGACGCAGCACCCCGACACCCAGCTATTCGGACGGCGCGAATGAATCTGGACGATAAAGTTTGTTACTGCTTTCACGTGTCGCGCCGGAAGCTGGTGAACTGGGTGCGGCACAACGCGCCGAAGGTACCGAGCCAGCTCTCGATGTGCGGCGGGGCGGGCACCGGCTGCGGGTGGTGCATCCCGTTCTTGAAGCAGATTTTCAAGCAGGGAACCGGACCGGGCGCCGGCTGTGCATCGTGTGTCGCGACCCCGGATGACGCGATCGATGCGCTCACGCCGGAGGAGTACGCAGCGCTCCGTGCGGAATACGTGAAGGCCGGCAACGGTACGCCCCCGCCGGGTGCGGAGCCGTTACCGGAAGTGAACAGTGAGGGGCCGTGAATCTCGGCGACAGCAAGGCTCACCCTTCAGTATTCCGGCGCCCCTGACGGCGGATCAGACACCGACCGATTTTCGCCGCGGACCAAAACACATCGCAGCAGACTCGATTCCGATCGCGTGACTCGGAACGCCAAACGGCTCGGCGTTCCGATGTTCCATAACTCCAGCGCGCTTTTCCCGCTCCGACCCGCGAACCCGGGTTGTCGAGAATTCAGAAAAATGGAATGAAGGAATCGCCGGAACGCGGATCTTTACGAGCGAGGACACTGGGTCAGGGACGGAATCATGCCGAGAGAGGAACCGACGCTTCTGGCTGCCCACATCCGCAGGGTGTTCGCGCCCGAGATCGAGGTACTAACGGATGCGGAACTCATCGGGCGGTTCGCCGAGCACCGGAACGCGACCGCGTTCGAGGCGCTGGTGTGGCGCCACGGGCCGATGGTTTGGGCCACGTGCCGCCGCGTCCTCCGGCACCAGCACGACGTCGAGGACGCTTTCCAGGCTACCTTTCTCGCCCTCGCTCGGGCCGCAAAGTCGATCGGCACCCGGCCGGTCGTTGGTGGGTGGCTGCACCGGGTCGCGACGAATGCCGCTCTGAAGCTGAAAGCGGGTCGAAGGGCGGCCGAGTTGACAGCCGACGTTCCCGCGCGACTCGAATCCGATTCCGGGAACCTGGCCGGGATCGTGGACGAGGAGCTGGGTCGACTCCCGGAGCGGATGAGAGCGGCATTCGTCTTGTGCTGTCTGGAGGGCATGACCAGCGCGGAGGCGGCCCGCGAACTCGGGTGCCCGGTCGGGACGGTCGATTCGCGCCTACACGCGGCTCGCGCCCGGCTCCGAGACCGACTGACCCGCCGCGGCTTCGGCCCCGGGGCAATGGCCGGACTTGTACTGGTTGCCGCTCCTCCGGCGACCAGTGTGGCAACCGCCATCGGTACCGGAACCGGTGCCCCACCCCGCCCCACAGTGGATGCGTTGGCGAATCACGTGAGCCGAATTATGACGAGTGGAGTGAGAACCATGAAAAGAGTGATAGCAGCAACGCTGGTCGGCGTGTTCACCAGCGCGGTCTGGGCGTTCGGCGGTTTTGGGGACGTCCCAACTCCCGCGCCAAAAGCGGAACCGCCGAGCGTTCCGGCCGCTCGGCCCCCTGTCGTGCCCGCCGTCCCGGGCGGCGCGCCGGTGGCGGCCCGGCCGCGTCAGCCCGGTGGCGTCCTCGGGGACCGGCTGGGAGAATATCTGACCATTGAGGGGGCTGGTGTAGAGGGCGGGAAAGTCGAGACCGGATCACTGGTGGTGGACACGGTGAACGGCAAGAAACTAGACAAGCCGGTCACGGTCTTGGTTCGCGGCCTCGACTACCCGGCCATGACGACACGATCGATCAACCTTCCGGCCAAGCAGCGGTACGTTCTGAAGGGGTACGAGTCCGGGGAGATGATCGGAACCCCGTCCGGGCTCCTGGACGCCGCGAAGGAGCAAGGGCGAACGGACGTGCTCCTGAGTCAAGCCGTGTGGCGGTGGCGCCCCTATTTCGTCGCCCGCATCGCGGTCGAGCCGAAGGGACTGGAACTTCCCAAGTAATCTGGAACTCCTTACTCACCAGTGGTTCGGCAACTTCTCGCTCCGCAGCCACGCGGTGTACCACAGGTCCAGCGTGAGTTGCGCCCCGGCCCGGACCCGGGCCAGGATGAACGCGCGGCTCTCAGCGGTCGGCTTGTCGAATTCGCCGGCGGCGTCGAAGGCGTAGCACTTCGGGATGTGGGTGTGCGATTCCTCAATGAACTTGTTGACGTGTACCCACACGTCGTCGATCTTCTTCGCCTCCAGTCCGCGGCACACCTCTTCCGGCGTGATCTTGTTCTTCTCGGGGAACCCGTCGATCTTCGCGTGAATGCCCTTTTGTTTCACAGTGCCATCGGGCTGGTTCAGGCCGTCGTAGTCGCGGGTGGTGTGCAACGGCATCGCGGCGTCGCCCGTGTAGTGCGCGAGTGTGCCGCCGTGGACCAAACACTTCATCGGGATCGAGGTGTTCGTCGGGGCCTTGCGGTAGTCGTAAAACCCGACTACCAGTTTCTCGTAATACTCCACGATCGCGTAGGGCAGCATCCCGACCTTGTTGGGTTCCTTTTTCAGCTCCGTGTAGATCATTTTCAGCGCGTCGTAGCGGTGCGTGGCGGGGAGCTTTTTGTTGTCGAGATCTTCCAAGTCGAGGAAGTGGTTACCCTCTTCTTCGCGCCGGAGGAAGCTCATCTCGCGGTTCTTCCAGCGGTCCGGGTCCGAGGCGAAGTGCGCGAGGTGCTTGCCGCCGTTGCGGTAGAACGCGGGCACGTCGTCCGGCAAACGCGCCGCGGCCGCTTCCGCGACCGTCTCGTGTCCGCCGGACCACCAAGCCCGGGCAAAGCTGCCCAGCACCCCCGCCACAACGACCACCGCGGACAACAGAACGACCGTGCGCCGATTCATAGTGCGTGCCCCGCTCACCAAAGGAGGTTCCCCAACCCGGTTACAGCCCCGGGTTTACCCGGTCAAACGCGATTTCTCGACGAAGTGCTCAACCGGGCTACGTGTACCAGCCGATTGTAAAGGATACCCGGCAGGATGTCGGGTGAAACGAAGGCAGTGCAAAGTGAAGATTTGAAGACCGATGTGCGCCCGCGTGTAGGATTTTTCGTTTTGCATTGCCTGGCAGGGAGGCCGGACATGCCTCGTGGGGTGTGGGTAGCGCTGGCGTTGTTGGCGACCGGGATCGCGAGCCCGGCCGTCGCGCAACAGCTCGGCCCGCTCGAACCGACGGGCGGCCCGCCCGTTTCGTTGGACTCGACCCCGGTTCAGTCCACCAGAGATCCGTCGCGCCCGCCGCCGATTCTCGGCGCACCGGTCGCGATTGTGGACCGCCCCTCACAACCGAACGTTGCACCCGCCGGATTCGTGGACGCACCCGCTGAGCGCAAACCCCAGCGCGGCGCCGCGTTCGGGGCGCCCAGTGCGGCCGCATCGTTCGGCACACCCGCGCCGAACGAGCCCGCAACGCCGGTGCCCACTGCGGTCGTGGATTCGGCCCTCGCGCGCACCGCGTACACCCCGCCCGCAGTGGACCCGGTCAACGAGTTCCTCACCAAGCGGTCGGAACTCAAGGACGATAAGGCGCCGAGCGAGCCCAAAAAACCGAAGCCCGAATTCGCGTCCCGCAAGTTCGGCGACTCGTTCGAGAAGATTTTCGGCGACCACAACGGCGGGTGGTTCCGCAGCGACCACATGTTTGATGGGTTCATTTCTCCCGTGAGCAACCCCTTCCTCGCGGAAGACCCCCGGTCGCTCACCGAAGTGCGCCCGATCTTCATTTACCAGAAGGTGCCGAACGACCAGCGCGATTTCCGCGGCGGAAACGTTTCGTTCTTCGGGGCACAGGCGCGCGTGGCGATTACCGACCGCTGGTCGGTGGTGTTCAACAAAATCGGCGGCATTTCGGTGAACACGGGGAGCGGGTCGCCGTTCGCCGACGACACCGGGTTCGCGGAACTGTGGCTCGGGCCGAAGTACACGTTCTACCGCGGCGAGGATAACGGCGCGATCGTCGCGGCCGGGTTGCAGTTCCAACTTCCGGTCGGGTCGAAGGCGACGTTCCAGGACACGGGAACGCTCTCGCTCGTACCGTATGTGACCTACGGCCAGAACTTCCTCCGCGACTTCCGGCTCGGGAGCTTCAACAGCATCATCGCGTCGGGGTACTCGTTCAGCACGGACAACCAGCGGAGCGATTACTACTGGCTGTCGGCCCACCTAGACTTCGACGCGGGCAACCTACACCGGTTCTACCCGCTCGCGGAACTGAACTGGTTCCTGTACACGTCGAGCGGCAAGGCCATGCCGATCGGGAGCGAGGGGCGCGACCTGATTAACTTCGGCGGGCAGGCCAAGAACGGGCTGCTCACGGGGACGCTCGGCGGGCGCGTGAAGATCACCGAAAGCGCGCAGTTCGGTGCGGGTTTTGAAGTGCCGCTCGCGGGGCCGAAGGACATCTTCCGCTACCGCTTCACGCTGGACTTCATCCTGCGGTATTGAGCGACTGGGTGGCGAACAGCCGGTGTGAGCCGGCTGGTAAGAGTGGCATGGAGTCCGTGGGCACGAGAAGTCCTCACCGGCCGTTCGCCCACAATCAAGGCCGTTATTTGGCGACTGCCGCCTCGGTCTGCTTCTTCTTGCGCTCGGCGATCTCGTCGGCGAACAGTTCGCGCACCTTCTTCTTCGAGAAGAAGTCCACGATCCACGGCGCAAACCGGTTCACCATAACCAGCATTTTCCCCTTGAGAGTGAGCGTTACGTCCAGGCTCCCACGCTCGATGGCCTTCAGCGTTGCGCCCGCGACCTCTTCGCTCGTCATGCCGCGCAGGTGGTCGAGCTGCATCTTCGCTTTTTGTTCCAGCATGTTCTTCGAGAAGTTCGTCTGCGTGAGGCCGGGCGAGACGACCAGCACATCGATACCGTCTTTCGCGAGTTCGGCGCGGATGGCCTCGCTGAAACCCATCACCGCGAACTTGCTCGCCGAGTACAGCGACCGCGCTGGCAGCGCCCGCTTGCCCACGACCGACGAGATGTTCACGATCGCGGGCGTCGCACCTTGCTTCAGCAGCGGAAGGAACGCGCGCGTGGTTTCTGTTAGTCCGAAGAAGTTCGTCTCGAAGATTTGACGTAGCACTTCCGGTTCAGAGTCCATGAAGTGCCCGGTGGCACCGATACCGGCGTTGTTGACGAGCACGTCCATGCCGCCGAAGTGCTGCGTCGCGGCGGCCACCATCGCGACCCGGTCCTCGGGCTTCGTCACGTCCGCGACCACCGTCTGAACGACACCGTTGGTCTTGCGCACTTCGGCCGCGAGTTCGTCCAACAGGGGTTGCGAGCGCGCTGCGGCCAGCACCTTACACCCGCGCTTCGCGGCTTCCAGTACGAGCGCCCGGCCGATGCCCTGCGACGCACCCGTAACCAGCACCCGCAACCCACTCAGATTTCGCCGCGCCATGACTCGCCTCCGGTGATCGGTACCGTTGTTCTACAACAACACGCCGGTCGCGTGTTGGCCCGCGGGCTAACATGAGCTGGGTAAATTTGAGGGAATGAAATGGCTGTAACGGTTTTCACGAACGCGACACTCGTGCTCCCGGACAAGCTCGTGCCGAACGCGAGTTTAGCGATCGAGCGCGGGCGCATTTTGGAAGTCGGGACCGCGACCAAAGGCACGATCGATCTCGGCGGGATGTACCTCACTCCGGGGTTCGTGGACCTGCACGTTCACGGCGGCGACGGGGCCGACTTCATGGACGGCACCGCGGAGGCGTTTCGCGCTGTTTGCCGGTGTCACGCGCGTCACGGGACCACGAGTCTCACGCCCACGAGCACCGTCGCGACCGGTCCGCAGTACGACCAGTTTCTCGCACTGTGCGGGGAACTGTACGGCGACGTCCCCGGTGGTGCGCGGATCATCGGGAGCCACTTTTACGGCCCGTACTTCGCGCGCCCGGCCCGCGGGTGCCACCCGGACCAGGAGTTCCTGGTTCCCAAACCCGAGAACGCGGACCGCTTCACGAAGCTCGCCGAACGGATGCCCCTCGTGGTGACGGTCGCGCCCGAAATCGAGAACGCGGAGTGGCTGGTACGCACCTACGCCCCGCGCGGGGTACGGTTCAACGCGGGGCACAGCCACGGTACGTTTTCGCAGGTAGAAGCCGCGGTGTCGTGGGGCGTGCGGCACATCGACCATCTGTTCTGTGCGATGTCCGACCGCGCCCGGTTGCGGGTCTCGCAGGCGTTCCCGATGCGCGGCGGGATGCTCGAAGCGACGCTGTATTTTGACGAACTCACGACGGAAGTCATTGCGGATGGTAAGCACCTGTCGCCGGACTTGTTGCGGCTCGCGTACAAGGTAAAGGGACCGGACCGGCTCGCGCTGGTGACCGATTCGATGCGCGCGGTAGACCAGCCCGACGGCGAATACTGGTTCGGCGCGAGCGGCAGCGGGGAGCGCGTGCTGAAGAAGGACGGCGTGGGCGTCACGCTCGATGGGACCGCACTCGCATCGTGCGTAATGGGAATGGACCACTGCTTGCGGACGATGCACTTCTCGGCCGGTGTGCCGCTGCCCGAAGCGGTGCGGATGGCATCACTCACGCCCGCTCGCATCCTCGGCGTGGAAAAAGACGTGGGCAGCCTGGAAGTCGGGAAGAGCGCGGATTTGGTCGTGCTCGATCGCACACTGCACGTGCAACAGGTGTTCGTCGGTGGCGAACGTGTGAACGGGGTTGCGTAGGTCACCGTGATTGCGCAACGAACGGCCCGCAAGCGAAAGCTCGCGGGCCGTTCGTCGGTTCTTCATCTCAGTCAGAGATGTTGGCGAGGTAGTCTTCGTACTTCTTGCGCGCCTGGAACTCGTCGGCCACGAGCCCCTTCTGCTTGGCCGTGAGCGCGTCGATCTCCTTCTCTTGGTCCGAGAGCTTCTTCAGGTACGTCGCGTACACCTCGGATTCCTTCGGGGTCTCGCGCAGGTTCTTCCGAATCCGGTCCTGGTCCGTCGTGAACCGCTGGAGGTCCGCGTTCACCTGATTCAGTTCGCGCGCGGTGTGGTCCCAGGTGCCCTTGATCTTGAGCGCCTCGTTGAGCTTCTGTTTGAGACTCGCACTGATTTCGTTCAGGGCCACGAAGTACCGGATCTGGTCTTCCGCGCCGTTGGTCAGCGCGATCGTGCTCACGTCGTCGCGTTCTTCTTTGATTGTGTGCGACTTGGTTTCACCGGCCTTGACCTGGATCTGGAACCGGAGCACCTCGGGCGTGTCCTCGGCCGGCTTGTCGGTGTCCACCAACTTGAACTGCTGACTCGTCCGGTTCGGGTGCTCGATCAACAGCGCGCGGTCCGTCTGTGAGCGGTTGATCGCCTTGTACGTCGTCTCTTCTGTGACCTTCGTGGTGGTCGTCACGATGCCTTTCACGGCCTTGACGCTGGTGATCTTCTGCTTCCCCGCGCCCGCCTTGGGATCGACCTCGGTGCCCAGGTCGATCGCGTAGGAGAGTAAGCGTTCTTCGTTGGGTTGAACATCGAGTACGCGGGTGTCCCCGGCGTAAGTGCTCCCCTCGAACACCGTGATCGGTCCCTGGTTCAAGTGCGCGCCGCTCGTGTTCTTGAGACGCAGCCCGAGCAACGGGTGCTTGGCTTGCACGCCCGCGTTGTAGATACTCACCCGCGTGCCTTCGATTTCCTTCCCGACGATGGGAAGCAGCGCGCTCTTCTGCCGGACCAGCGTGACCGGGTGGTCGATCGTGTACTGGAAGAAGTCCCCCAGCGCCCCAGCCGTCGCCGCGTTGCCGACCGTGCCGGTGTTCAGGCGCCGGGCCAAATCCGCGGCTGTGTCTTTCGCATACCTGCCGTCGTTTTTATGATCCGCTTCAGCAAGGCTTAAGGGCACGGGCGCTGCGGCGCCCTTTGGCATCGCGCCCCAGCGCGCTCCGAAGCCTTTGCCCCCCATACCTCCGGGTTTGGCTTCGTCGAACTTCGCGCTTTCTCCCGGTGGCCCATCGACTGGCCCGTTGTGATTACTCTTGAACCCGCCCGAGTAGGTGACAGGTCGGAGCGAGGCGAAGAGTTCGGGTTCGACGGTGGGTCGGTTGATGTAGAGCGGGTTGTACAGGTCCATCTTGAAGCTGATCGGGCGCCCGGACACGAGCGCCATTTTGACCGTGGACCAGTCCTCGTCGGTCGGGTTCTCGACCATCGCCCAGCCCTGCAGGTACGGCTTCTCCTTCTCATTCATCAGTAGGCGGTACGAGGTCTTCCAGATCGGGGCATCGATCACGTAGCCGACCTGGACCTTGCGCTTGCCCTCACCCGCGAAGTGCAACTGTACCGCCTTCTTCTGAGAATCGTGGCTCAGCGCCAGCACTTCTAGGGCGCGACGGAACTCGCTCTCGATCACCGGGTTCGAGAACCGCAGTGACTGGATGTCGGCCATCTTGATGGCGCGCATCCCCTCCGCGCACCACATATTGAGCACTTCGGCGTCGATGGTCTGCGCCCCGGCCGGGACTTTCTGCTTCTCGACACCGACGATGGTGCCGTTGAGCTTACCGGGTTGGTTCGCTGCGGTCGCGCTGACCGCAACCTCGATGCGCTCGCCGCGCAACTGGCCGATGATTCCCGCGAACGTCGGGTTGTTGTTTAAGTTGATCGCGAACGAGCTGAGCGTGCGTGCGATGGGCTCGCGGGAGTCGTAGGAGACGGCGCTGATGCGACCGTTTCCGAAATCCTCGAGGACCATGCTCTTGAGCAGGTCGTTCACGTCCGATTCTGGGAACGTGAGGTCCACCCGCGCTTCGCCCTCGACTTCGCCCGAGCGCGAGAAGTACCCGACGCCACTGTTGAACAGCACCACGCGGGTGATCGGGAGCGTGGTCGCGGGTTTCAGGTCTTGTTTCGCTTCGCCCGCCGCGCTGAGCCATTGATCGACGCCCACACCCAACCCGACCGCGCCCGCGACCGGAACGCCCCACAGCAGCCACTTCGCGCGAAACATGGCGAGGAACCTCGATTTGAGGAAACGAGCCGTCCCTCGGAGCGAGGCGACGGGGAGAGTCACCCTACTTGACGAGCGACGCGGCGCGATCGCTTGGACGAAAGGCGAAAGTTACAGTCGCGTGACGTTCTGGAACGCGATTGAAGCGAAAACGTGCAACTGGTTAGGCCTCGACCAGAGCCGGTTTGCGTGCGACCGCGGTCCACACGCTATCGAGCCGTTCGGCGAGCAGTTCCCAGGAATAGCGAGCCAGAACCTGGCGCCGGCCGCGTTCGGCGGTGTCTTGCAGTTCTTCCGGGCGCCGGATCGCGTCGAGCGTGAGTTTCACCATTTCGTCGAGCGTGTTCGCAACGAGCAAATCGCGATCCGGGGTCAGCTCCAACCCCTCGGCCCCAACCCGCGTGCTGACGACCGGCGTTTCGGCCGCGAGTGCTTCGAGGATCTTCAGCCGGGAACCGCCGCCGATGCGGAGCGGTACCGTGAGGAACCCGCAGCGCGCGAGGAAGGGCCGCACGTCTGGCACATCGGCGTGAAGTTCCGCGCCGGGCGTTGCCGCGGCGAGTGAGCGCAACCACTCGGGCGGTCGGCGCCCCACCAGAACGGCCGTCGCGTGCGGAACCTGGGCACGCACGCGGGGCAGAACTTCGTTGAGGAGTTGCTCCGCGGCGTCCTGGTTCGGGCGCCAGTCGAGGCTGCCCATGAAGAGCATTTGGGCCGGGTCGCGTTCGACGTCGCGTTGCGGGCGGAAGTAATCGACGTCCACCCCGTTATCAACGACTTTGACGCGGGTCGCGCCGAATTCCGTGCGCATGAGCGCGGCGTCCTCGCGACTCACTGCGATGGACGCGGTCGCGGAGGAATAGGCCCAGCGCTCGAATCGCTCAAATTTCTGCAACTGTTTGCGGATGTACCACCGCTTCATCGAGTTGTCGGCCGTCTCGACGTAGCGCCGCCAGATGAGCGATTCAACATTGTGCGCCATCACGCTCCACGCGGTGGAGTGGATTTGCTCCCCCAGTGCGTCCAGGAGCACCTGGGCATAGGGGGTCCACTCACAGTGCCACACGTCGACCGCGTTCTCGTTCGCGAACGTGCGGACCGCCTCGGAGAGTTCGGGGCTGGCGTGCGTGCTGACCGAGTACGGCAGAGGGGAAAGCAGGTTCCCCGCTAGGCGCGCGTAAAAGCCGGCACCGGATTTCGATGGCACCGCGCGATCCACGACGATCGTGTCGATGCCGGCCACACGAAATGCGTCCTCGGCGTCCAGGGCTTCGGTGCGGTCCGGGTTCCGGTGGCAGAGCACCGTCACTTTGTGCCGCGTCGCGAGGCGCCGGAGCAAATTGAAGGTGCGGATTCGCTTTCCAGACGTCAGCGGAAACGGCAACTCTTCGTCCAGAACCGCAATGTTGAGTACGCGCATGGGAATTCCCCTCCCGGCATTTAGGGCGGGGGATTCTCTCTAAAGTTTTGGATGGGAGCAACCGCAGTTTTCCGCGTGCAATTCGCCACGCGGTGTGGTTCGATAACTCCGCCCAAATTCTCAAGGAGACTGACCCATGTTTCGTGCGTTGCTAATCACCGCTCCTCTTGCGCTGCTTGTTGTTGCTACCCCAACCCCTGCGGCCGATGAGAACCCGGTCGTCGCGCTCATTAAGTCGAAGGTCAAGGACGAGAAGAAGCCGTTCGCGCTCCTGGTCACGTTCAAGGTGAAAGCGGGTAACGAGAAGAAATTCGAGGAAGCGTTCGCACCGGCGCTAGTCGCCACGCGGAAGGAACCGGGGTGCGTCGCGTACTTCCTCAACCGCGACCCGGACGAACCCACCACTTACGTGATGTACGAGCACTTCAAGGGCATCGCCGCGCTCGAAGCTCACATGAAGGAAAAACACACCGGGACGCTGCTCGGGACCGTGGTTCCGATGTGTGAGGGCGACCCGAAGATCAAGGTTCTGGCCGTCCCGGAGTAACGCCAGTCGGCAAACAATCGGTGACGAATGAGGTAAACGAAAAGGGGGAGAGTTGGACCCAATTGCTGAAAGGACGCTGGTGTGCCTCTATCCAGATGGGGCAAGCGTACCTGTCCAACTTCTCATCGGGCAGCCACGTCCTCATCCAAAAGGCGATTGGTGCTGTGAAGTGTCCGGCGAAGGAATGCGCCTGTGGACGGGCACAAGCACCATCGTCGGTATTGACTCCTGGCAAGCCCTGCTGCTTAGTTTACGTTTTCTCCGAGCGATGCTTGAGGCTGAGGTGGAACGAGGAGCACTTCTCCACGGGCCAGACGGTATCACTGTCATCAGCCCCGAAGAACTCTTTGGGGAAACAGGTCAGAGTTAGGAGGTTATCAGATTAATAGTCCGGTAATCGACACGCGACTGAGTTCGGCGCGCTAAACAAGTACCGAACGAGGAACACTGCCTGTTTCTGCGATTTTCGCGTGGTTCAGGGCCGTGTCCCGCCCCCTTGCGGTCGCGGCTCGTCCTCTCGTTTCGAGGCTAACATTGGCTAACATTTTCGGCCCCGCCGATTGTTAGCCAATTGCCACAATCACCTACTCGGCCAGTTGTTGCGATCGGCAAATTGGGGCAGGACTTCTCGCTTTCTGGACCAGCGCGGCGCTACTCGTCGATACCCAACGTTGGAGCGCACCACCCCAGATGGCGGCACCATCTGCATAGTATACACAATACCACACCGAGCAGTGCGAAGAATCGGGACAAATTATCCAAGAAGTGCCGCGTTCAACACCGCACATGCTCTACAGAAATTTCTTGGCCACCGCGCCGAGCAGCAGTTTCACCTTCGCCAGTTTGGTCACTTCGGGGCGCTGTGTCCACACGTCGTAATCCCGGCGCTCGATGGCGCTGAGAATCGCTTCACCGCCGCGGATGAACAGTTCCACATCCACGCGCGCCTCGCGTGGCAAAAGTGGGAGTAGCGCCGCACCGCGAGCGAAGTATTCACGAGCGCGTTGAACTTCAAAACGCATGAGCGAACGGAACGCGGGCGTACACCGGCGCGCGTCCAAGTCGTCATCGGTGCAGCCGTACTTCTGGCGGTCTTCAGCAGGGAGGTAAACGCGACCGATATCGAGATCGCGCGACACGTCCTGCCAGAAGTTCGCGATCTGCAGCCCGATACAAACCTCGTCCGATAGCCCTGCGCGTTCCTCGTCGAAGCACTCGAACAGGTACAGCACCAACCGCCCGACCGGGTTGGCGGAGTTGCGGCAGTATCCGAGAAGTTGGTCGAAGGTGTCGTACCGCTTCACCCGCTGGTCCTGCTCGAACGCGACGAGCAGGTCGAGGAACGGTTCCGGCGGAATGTTGAAGCGTCGAATCGTTTCGCGAAGGGCGACCATGACCGGGTGACGTGGGACGAACGCACCCGCCCTGCTCACCGATGAGTAGCACTCACGGAGTTGCTCGCGCCACCACCCGATGAGGTCGAGCGCGCGCTGCCCGCCGCCGGTTTCGTCCGCGAGGTCATCCGACCAGCGGCAGTAAGCGTAGACCGCGTGGAAGTGCCGAATCAGCCGGCGCGGGAGGAGCAGCGAGACGACCGTGAAGTTCTCGTAGTGCGACTTCGCGACGCGCGCGCAGTACGCGCGTGCGTCGCTCAACGAAACGGGGGGCTCGTGCCCCCCGCTCGTCCGAGACGGTCCCCATGTCTCCAACTCGCGCGCGAAGTCCCAACCCATTACTTCTTTGCTTCCAAAATGCGGAGCTGCGTGCAGAGGTTGAACTTCAGCCCGTCGAGTTCGTACTCGATTTCGGCGTAGAACGCCCGGAACCCCTTCTCCGGGGCGCGGACCGTAACGGGGAATTTCGCGCTGTTGTCCTCGACCCACCGCACCTTGCGGAAGTCGCGCGTGTCGGATTCCGCCGTCCACACGTGCGTCCCGGTCGTCTTGGCCGCGGACGTGACTTCCAGGCGGCACACGCCCGCCTTCTCGTCGCACGCCCACGACATCCCGGGCATCGGCTTATCGAAGATCTGGCAGTAGCAGAACGCCGCGAGCGTGTTCACCGCGCGGGCCGGGAGCAGTTCCTTCTTCCCCTCCTTGTCCATCTCGCGGAGGTCGTGCCCGGCGTTGGGCACGTACAGCACCCACTTCTCGCCCTTCAGGTCGTCCCAGTACGTGTTGAGCGCGTCGAGCGGCCAGTACGGGTCGTTCGCCCCGTTGAGAATCATCTTGGGTACCGTGATCTTGTCGCGGTACACCCACGGGTCGACCATCTGCCACAGTTTCTTCCCGTCGGCCGTGTCCGGGATCGGCACCAGTTTGCGCTCGGTGTAGTCGTGGATCATTTCGCTCGGCTTCCCGAACGCGGCCACCTGGTTCTTCATTTGAACCGGCATGTTGAGCGTGTCGATCACGAGCGGCGCGATGGCCTTCACGCGCTTGTCACCGGTCGCGGCGGTCAACCACGAGGTCCACCCGCGCTTCGAGGCGCCGGTGATCACGAACGACTTCACCTCGAACTTCCATTCCTCTTTCGCGAACGCCTGGAGCGCGTCCATCGCCTTCACCACGCTCTTGACCATCGGGAACAGGAGCGGCCACGAACCGTCCTTCGTTTCGAGGTACCGGACGAACGTCTCGGCGATGAGCGTGTCTTCCTTCTTGCCGCCGAACAGCGGCTGTTTCGGCACCCCGTACAGGAACGCGATCGGCGCCTTGATCCGCTCCGCGAGCGCCAGCCCCAGGAGCCCGGACGTGGGGTTGGGCGTGCCCCCCTGGTTCCACAGCACCATCGTCGCCCGCGGCTTCGCGCCCTTCGGCACGATCACCTGGAGCTTGTGGTCCCACACGATCTCGTGCCACGTCTGCGAGACGAGATCGATGTCGTAGATCGTTCCCTTGTCCGTCTCCTGTTTGCCCGCGAGCTTCCACGAGAAGGAATCGTCCTTCTTGGTGACGTAGTCCACCAGGTCGGTCGGTAGAGCGGGGGGAGCTTCTGGGGCGGAACGGGCCAGGGCCGGCAGCGCCACGAGCGCGGCGAGGGCGAGGGTGAAGAAGCGCAAGACAAGGTCTCCGGGGAGGGGAATCAGGTCCCAACGAGATTCGCGAAGAACGCACCGGTGGCACCCGCGATCGCGCCTTTATACGCGGTCAGCCGGTGGTCACCGTCTTTCAATAGACGCAGTTCTACATGAGGGTACTCGACGCGGCGCGCGAAGAACAGACTATCACTGTCGGGAACGACGTCATCGGCGAGGCCGTGAAAGAGCAGTGAAGGCGTGCGCCACCCGCGTACCAGGTCTTCCGGCCGGAACCGGTCGCGCTCTTCGATCAGCCCGATACCGATTTCGACGCTCACCCACTCGTTTTTGACGAGGCGCCGACCTGTTCGTACCCAGGCGATCTGCTCTTCGGGAGTGAGGGTGTTCCACCGGCGCTCCAGGAACCCGAACGCGGGCGCGAGGAACACGGAGCCAACAACACACTCCGGGTTACGTTTCGCGAACCACGCGGACGCGAACCCGCCCATACTGGAGCCGACCAAGCCCAGGCGCGTGTGCCCGCGCGCTCGCAGCCAGGCGCTCGCCGCCGTGAGGTCTTCGAGCAGCCGACTCGCGCGCAAGTCGTGCATGGTTCCGCTCGAAGTGCCGTGCCCGCGGAAGTCGAACGCGGCGAACGCCCACCCGCGCCGGGTACACTCGGCGCGCACGGTTTCCGCCTTCTCGCCGCCCCGGTGGCTCCCGAACCCGTGGACCCACAGCACCGCAAAATCCGGCCGGTCGGTGGCGGCGTGATAGGTGCCGGTGAGGTGACCGCTATCGGATAGAGGGACGGTCACGGGGTCAGTGAGCATGGGTTTTCCGGCCGGTGATTTTACAGTTCTCTTGTGCGGCCCGCGGGCGCGGGTATTATGGTGATGTTGGTGTAACCGACGACCGATCCCGACGCCAGGACCGGCCTCTTCAATATCGCCGTGCTCGGCTCCGAGCCGCACCCGGCATCCGACCGCCGCCTTTCCGACGACGGCCGCTTTGACAACCGCGCTGCGCGGCACCACTCGACCGCCGCGGGGCACCTTCACTAAGACGCACTTTCGGGCGCGCTCACGCGCCCGGCCCGACCGACGGCCCAGAACCCGTCGCCCTTTTTTCTGTCCGTTTTGAGGATCGAGCTATGGACTTTCGACCCCTCGCCGAAACCGAGCGCCGCCAGCTCCTCACGGCCCTACGCGGCCACGCGGATCGTGGCCTCGCGCTGCTCATCGACCCCAAAGACACCGGCTTCGCCGGTACCGCCGAAGAAGTGCCCGACGAGCAGGTGATCGCCGCTGTGAAATCGGTCCCGGTCCACTATTGAGTGCAGGGGTCTGAGTGCGGTGCGCGGGGGGTCGGGTCCGCCGAGCGAACCGCTGGCCCCTCACGACTGTTTCTCGCGCCTGTGACCCTGCGCGCCTCACCCTCAGCAATGGGCCTTCTCGACACCGAACCCGGCAAACGACGGCTCTTGTCCGTCGAGGTGCCGGCCGTTGAGCGCTACAACGCCGATCGCGACCCGGACTACCGCATTACGGTATCGCGGGCCGGCGGGGGGTTGACGCTCTCGTATTGCCTGAAGCCGTGCCACAACGTGTACCGGCTCGAAACGCGGCTGCTCTCCAGTTACCCGATCATGGCGCCCGAAACGCGGGTGCTGACCCCTCTGAAGCACTGCCCGCACCTGCTCGAAGGGCAGACGATCTGCTTGTGGCGCCAGGGGTCCACGCGCGCGTCGAGCCGCTGGGACGCGGGCCAGTTCACCTGTGTGTTCGCCGTCGTCGCGGCGTGGCGCTGGCTACTGTGCTACGAGCTCTGGCACGAAACCGGCGAGTGGCCGTTGCCCGAAGCCAAGTAGCTCCGCGTCGAAGGTTTCGCCACAACTCTCGGTTCCCGGCGTGAGCCCATGCACCTGTTCCAAATCGGCGCGGGCAGCGGCGGAATGGCCGTACTCGATCTCCTCGCCCGCGACCCGGGAGTCAGCCGCGTCACGCTCGTCGAACCCGACATCTACGCCCCACACAACGTCTACCGGCACCTGTTCCCGCCCTCCTCCGTTGGGCGCCTTAAGGCCGAACTCGCGCGCGAGTGGGTGTGCGCGATCCGCCCCGACATCGCGTTCGAGGCGCGCATCGAAGACATCACCGATCCCGCGCGCCAAGCCGAGTTCGCGCGAATCGCGGCGGAGTGTGATCTGGGCGTGTGCGCCGCGGACAACGAAGCTGCGAAGTTCGCGTTCGACGCACTCATGCGTGGCGCGGGGAAGCCGTGGACGCTCGGCGAGGTGCTGA
Organism: Gemmata palustris; assembly: GCF_017939745.1. Taxonomy (NCBI): domain Bacteria; kingdom Pseudomonadati; phylum Planctomycetota; class Planctomycetia; order Gemmatales; family Gemmataceae; genus Gemmata; species Gemmata palustris. Next base: position 2,583,686 of record NZ_JAGKQQ010000001.1, read on the forward strand.
GCGGGGGCATCGGCGGGTGGGTGCATCGCTTCGCGCCGGGCGCTGCGTGCTACGGTTGCGTCGCGAGCTACCTGAAGCGCGAAGTGATCGAACAGCCGAACGGCCCCCCGCCGGACTACAGCAACCCGACCGCCGCGCAGCCCGAAACGACCGTCCCCGCGAGCAAAGCGAGCATCGCGGTGATCGCCGGAATGCACGCACTGGTGACGCTGGAGATGCAAAGGCAACCTAACCCCCTAACCCCCTTCCCTAAAAAGGAAGGGGGAACAGAACCCAAAACAACCGACATCACACTGCCCGAGATGGTTTTAAGCCCCTCTCCCCTTGGGGGAGGGGTTGGGGAGGGGTTTCAGACAGAGCCCGCCCTCAGCCTCCTTTTCTCACTCCAAGTGGTGCCGGGGGTGTTCGACACCGCGTTCCGCACGCACCGGTTGCGTATCCCGCGCTCCCCTACCTGTTTAGTCTGTGGCACGACCGCCCCCGTACCGACCGGAGACCAACTCGATGCCGCAGTGGACGACGCCCTGGCTCGCCTGGGCGCGCGATAACTTGTTCCGGCGCGCCCGCCCTCGGGCGGTAGCCGCGTCCGTGGGCTTCGAGCGCGCGGGGGTCACGCGCTGGGAATCCCCCGTGCCGTGGACCGCGGACGCGGCCGTGCTCGACGTCCTGCTCAGGCTCCCGCTCTCGGCCCGGCGCAAAACGGACTTCGCGCTCCGGCTTCCCAATGCCACGTTCTCGGCCGACGCCCTCAAGCCCGATTCCGACGACCGGTTCCGGGTGTCGTTCCGGTTCCCGGTTCCGGCCGACACGGTTCACGGGGATGTGTTGTGGAACGGCCGCGTCCTCGCGACGGTCCCCGTTCACGTCCTCACACCGGACCGCTTCCTCACGAGCCTGAGCCTCACGAGCGCGACCGTTACCGCACGGTTCGGGGCCGGAACGGTCGCCGCGACCGCACTCGTTCCCGACCGCTGCGACGGGTTACTGGCGACGGCCGTTCTACGGTGCCCCACGGCGCTCGCGCCGCTCGCGGAACTCGGGCTGCGCGTCGTGTTCCATGACGCACTCAGCGGACACGATTTCGTCGCACCCGTGTCACTGGGCGCGGCCCAGCTCGCGCGAACGGAAGCGGTGGTCGCGGCCGTGTGCCCCGGTGCGCCGCGCCACGCCAGCGCGTGGTGGGTGACGTGGGTGGCGGGGGAGCGCACGCTCACGTCGCAGCGCATCCACGCGATCGCGGCGAGCCGGTTCGACGCGGGCGTTCGGGTGCTCGAAACGCGGTTCGCGCTTCTGGACGCGACCGGCGCGGTGCGCACAACGAAGGTGCCGGTTCTGGGCGGCGCGGAGCGCGTGGGGCCGTGCTTCGTGCTGTGCGGGAGCGAGCCGGGCGCGGCCGCGCTGTGCCGGTTCGAGATCACGGGAATGGTGAACGGGCTCCCCGACCCCGCGACCCGGCGCGAGGCGGACGCGATTGTGACCGACGGCCCGACGGTGTTCGTTCCCGCGCTGTTCGACGTGGGCGAGTTAACGGGCGTGAGCGGCTTCGAGTTGCACCTGAACGGCCGACTGCTCGGGTCGGCGTCGCTGCGCCCGGTACCCGCCGCGCGACTCACGGGCGAGGGCGGTTTCGCCCCGCCGCCGGAATTCGCGTGGTCCGCAGCTGCGGACCACGAACTCGCCGACCGACTGAAGCGCCTTTCGGGGTGAAGAGCGGGACAGGTGCAAAACCTCACTCACGGTGTCCTCAACCTTCTAGCGCTCCCACGGGAGTCGATCGTCCCAATGGGTATCTCCCCAAGTGATGCGGCCGAGTTCCTGGTAGTTCTGATACGCGAAGTAGCCGAACAGAATCGCGGTAAACACAGTACCTGGTGGAAACCACCACGGTAACTGGGTTGTGAAACCGGCCCCCGCGCCACGCGCGTCCATCGCGCAGAACAGCGAGTACGCGACCATCAGCAGCGCGCAGCCGAACGATAGTCTTAGCGATACCCGCTTACCTCGGGTGCCCCAGAACCACCCACACACCTCACGGCTCACGTGCCCACCGTCGAGCGGGAATACTGGTAAGAGGTTCATAAGGCCCCAAAGCAGGTTGACCAAGAACAGTGCGCGATAGAGGTACCAAACTAAGGGCGGCGCGTCATCACCGGCCCAGCCCAGTATCGCGTTCGAGCCGTACACGAGCCCACACAGCAAGAAACCCGCGAACGGTCCTGCAAGGGAGATGGTGATGCGCCGCCCGCGGCCGAACACTTCGTGCGTCGGTATTGCCAATCCATAAAAGGCGAACAGGACAATATGTGCGCCCGAGCCGTACCACCGGAACGCGAGCGCGTGGCCAAGTTCGTGGACCAACAGTGCCACAAACACAACCGCGATCCACGCGAGGAAGAATTCGGGTCCGGCGTCGAGCACCCGCGATCCCATGAGCGCGGTGCCGATCCAGAACCACGGGTGGACACGCACCGGGAACCGCAGCACGCGGAACCGGAGGTCGTATGCTGTTCGTTCCGGTTCCACCAGCACGGTGCGTCCCCCGCAAAGAAATCGGCACGTAAACGTAACAGTTTTGGATTGTATGCGCGGCGCGCGTGAGCCACAATCGCCGCGCGAGTGTGAGGTACTCAATATGGATTGGTCCGCGTTCCGCTCACAGTTCCCCGTTACTTCCACGTGGGCGTTCCTCGATCACGCCGCGGTCGCGCCGCTGCCCGCGCCGGCGGTCGCGGCCCTGCACGACTACGCCCGGAGCCTCGCGACCAACGGCATCACCGCGTACCGCGAGTGGTTCCACCGGCTCACGCACGTTCGCGCGCTCGCCGCGAAGCTCATCAACGCGCCGCACGCGGACGACGTGTATTTTGTGCCGAACACGACGCACGGGATCGGTGTCGTTGCCGAAGGGTTCCCGTGGAAGCCCGGTGATAACGTGGTGCTCGCGGCCGAAGAGTACCCGTCGAACCAGTACCCGTGGATGAACCTCGCGCACCGCGGGGTCGAAGTGCGTGTGGTCCCGAGTCGCGGGAACCGCATCGCAATCGACGACGTTCGGGCCGCGATGACCGACCGCACCCGGGTGCTCACGGTGTCCGCGGTCGAGTTCGCCAGCGGGTTCCGGCACGATCTCGACGCGCTCGGCACACTCTGCCGCGAACGGGACGTGTTCTTCTTCGTGGATGCGATCCAGGCGCTCGGCGTCTTCCCGATCGATGTGCAGCGCACGCCCATTGATGCACTCGCAGCGGACGGTCACAAGTGGCTACTCGGCCCCGAAGGGGCGGGCATCGGGTTCGTGCGCCGCGAGTGGGTCGAGCGCCTACACCCTATCAGTGTGGGTGCGAACAGCGTGGTGAACCCGTGGGCGTTCACCACGATCGACTTCCGGCTGAAGCCGCACGCCGGGCGCTGGGAGGGCGGCGCGTACAACATGCCCGGGATCACCGCGTTCGGCGCGAGTCTGGAACTGCTCCTGAACGCGGGCACCGAGAACGTCCGGCGCCGCGTGATCGAACTAACAGATTACCTGTGCGAGCGGGCCGCGGCCCTCGGCTGGACCGTGTTCAGTTCGCGCGAAGATAACGAGAAATCCGGCATCGTGTCACTTACGCACCCGACGCTTCCGTCGGACGACGTGTTGAACCGGTGCCGCGCCGCCGGAATTGTGGTAAACAGCCGCGCCGGGCGCGTCCGCGTCAGCCCCCACGCTTACAACACCGAAGACGAGATCGACCGGTTCCTGGCCGTGGCCTGAAATGGAGGAAACATGCCCGACAGTACCCTCAGCCCGCGCGTGGCGGTCTACACCGGCACGTTCGACCCGGTCCACTACGGGCACCTGGACATCATCCGGCGCGGCAGTCGGCTGTTCGACAAACTCATCGTCGGCGTGGGCATCAATCCCGACAAGAAAACGCTGTTCAACATCGAGGAGCGGGTACAACTCATTCGCGACGTGACCAGCGGAAAGGGCGACAAAGCGGAGCCGCTGTCGAACGTCGAGGTGCTGTCGTTCGAGGGCCTCGCGGTGCGGTTCGTCCGCGATTGCGGCGCCCGCATCATGCTCCGCGGTCTGCGCACGCTCTCCGACATGGAGTACGAGTTCACCATGTCGCTCATGAACCTCGCCCAGGACCCGCAAATCGAAACGCTGTTCCTGATGGCGAAGGAAGAGTTTTCGCACGTCAGTTCGTCGCTCTTGCGGCAAATCGCGGCCCTTGATGGCAACCTGTCGAAGTTCCTCCCGGAACCGGTGCGGACCGCGCTCGCCGAACGCGCGCGGCGGTAGCAGAGAAGGGGTGTAAGTAGGAGCGGGTGAAGGGGTGATTTGGACATTACCCACCGCCCTTGCGGGCGGGGTTCACCCGCGCTGGTGGCAGCCCTCACCCCAGCGCGTTCCACGTGTGTGGTCTGTACCCCGAAGGGGTTAGATTCCTCAGCCCAGGGTCGCGGCGCAGACGCGCACCCTGGGAACAAACCGCGACCGCACCTTCTCTTCAATCACTTCGCCGGTATCAGTTCGAGCGCGATCAGCTTTTCCTTCCCGCGCACATACAGCAAGCCGTTGCTCACAACGGGCGCGGCCCAACACGGGTACTCCAGCCCCGGCACCTCGTATTTCGACACTTCTTCGTACTTGGTCGCGTTGACTTTGATAAGCGCGAGGTCACCGTACTCCGACAGGCTGATCAAGTGCCCGTCCACGAGCGTCAGACTGCACCGCTTCGTGCGCCGCTGCCGCCACTTCACGTCGCCGGTCGCGAGTTCGACGCACCGGATGTCGGAGTCTTCCGTGTGGCGCCCGCTGCTGCCGTATACGAAGCCGTTCACGTGAATCGGCGTGTTCCAGTGGCACATCAGCGACTGATCGCCCGCGTCCTTCTCCTTATCGGTCCAGACTTCTTTCGGTTTGCCGCCCTTCAGGTCGATGAGCGCGCTGCCCACGCCGTAGCACTCGGTGAGCAGTACCTTGTCACCGACCACGACGGGGTTGCTCGCGTTCACGCTCTCCTCGAGCCGCGCGCGCCACGGGTAGTAGAACTCGCTCTTGCCCGTTTGCGGGTCGAAGCCCATTAACCCACCGCGCCCGAAGTACAGCCCCGTTTTCTTGCCGTTGAGCGTGGTGATGACCGGGCTGGAATAACTGGCGAGTTCGTCGCCCGTCGCGTACTTCTCGGCACCGGTCTTCTTGTCGAAGGCGACTAACCCCGTGCCGTTCGGCTTCACCATGCGGAAGTCCACCGGGCGCGGGCCTTTCACGCTCCCGCCGACGGGCAGAATGAGCAGATCGCCGTCGATCACGGGCACGCTGCCGGCGCCGAAGAAGTTCTGGTGGAAGAAGTATTTCGCCCTCGTCTCGACCTTCCACACCTCTTTCCCGGTGGCAACGTTGAGGCAGCAGAGCACGCCATCGGGACCGTACAGGTACACGCGATCCCCATCGACCACCGGGCACGCGCGCGGACCCGGGTCATAGCCGTAAATGTCCTTGTATTCGGTGGGGTATTCGTACTTCCAGAGAGGTTTGCCCGTCGCGGCTTCGCGCGCGGTGAGGCGAACGTTATCGCCGAAACGGTCCGCGTGGAACAGTCGCCCGTCGGCGGTGACCGGCGGCGCGAAGCCGATACCGAGTTCGCACTCCCAGACCTTCTTCAGCCCCTTCGCGGGCCACGGGGTGATGATGCCCTTCTCTGTGGAAACGCCGTCGCGCGTCGGGCCGAGAAACGTGGGCCAGTCGGCCGCGTGCAGTGGGAGCGCGACGCTGAGAACGAGGGCAACGACCGCGAGAAATCGCGACATGGGATCGGCTCCGGTGGGAAGGATTTGAGCGTACACCGGCGCGCACAAAACAGCAACACCCCGTGCGCAGACCGCCCCCTCCCTGAAGGGAAGGCAGACACTTCACGGTCGGTCGACTTAGCACTAATCTCAGCGATGTCGTGTGTCAGCTCCCCCTTCCCTTCAGGGAGGGGGGACGGGGGGGTAGGTCTCCGCGATTAGCGCCCGCCCACGCTCAGCGGGCCATCGAAGCCAACGAACGGCACGATCTCGGCGAGCGGCGCCTTCACGCGACCGGTGTCGAAGATGCGCAACGGGCTGTTCTTCAGTCCGGCGCCGGGGCCGGTTACCACGCGGTTGCGGGCGGTCATCGCGACCCGAACGCCCCCGCGGAATCGCTCGTCGTAGGCCAGCCATTCGACCAGCATCTTGCCCTTCAGATCGAACACGCGCACCAGCGGAACCGCGCCCGCATCGAGACCGATGATCGCGTTCGCGATGTTGTCACCGGTTACGTCGCCCGCGACGATGTACGCGCCCCCGCGATACTTGTTGTCCAACACCGGGAACTCGCCGAGCACGTCGCGGTTCTTCCCGTTGAACACCTTCACTGTGGTGACCGCGTTGCCGGGGCCGTTCACGGTGAACAGGTCCGGGATTCCGTCGCCGTTCGCGTCCCCCCACCCGATCCGCACGCCACCGGTCACCTTCTGGTCGTGGGCGAAGAAGCTATCGATTTCCTTCCCCTGCGCGAGATCGAAGATCTTGATGTGCTGCGTGCCCTCGGCGGTCACGGCGATGAGCGCGCGGCCGTCTTTCGTTAGATCGGTGCCAGAAACCTGAACCCCGCCCCTCCAGTTGGGGAACGGTACGAACTCGACGAGCAGGTTCAGGTCGCGCCCGTCGTACACGCGCACGGGTAACGGCGCGCCCGGTCCCCGAACCGGGCCGGGGGCCACAACCAAATCCGGCACGCGGTCGCCGTTGAGGTCCGACATGTCCACGCGGACGCCGCCGTCGAAAGACTTGTCGTAAGCGAAGAAGTTGTACGCGACCGTGCCCCTTTCATCCGCGAACACGGTGACGCGCGGTTGCCCGCCCGTATCTGCCCCCACCGCGAACGAGAACCGTTTGACGTCCGGCGCGCCCGGCGGCGGGAGCGGTGCCCCGGGGCCGGGCGGCAGGTTCAGCACACCGCCGAGGCGCCGGTGCAGGTTGTCCACGCGCCCGGACTGCGCCTGGACCGCAGCCGGCAATCCGCGCACGCGACCAAGCAACCCGAGCACCTCGCCCCAATGCTCGCCCATCGCGAGGTACGCTTGTTTGACCTGGTTCGCGTCGGCGTCGTCGCGCACTCGGCGCGCCAACACGCGCACGTCCCGCGCGTACTGACCGAGGGCACGATCGAGTTGCCGCTCGTTCGGCAGCGCTTCCGCGCTGATGGTTCGCAGTTCTTCGGTGTTGTCATCGATCGAGTCCGCGAGCCGGAGCAACCGGCGCTTGGTGCGGTCCGGGCTGTTGTCACCGGCGCCGATCGCTGCCGCGAGCTGGTGGTACGCGCTGTCCGCGCGGGCGAGTGACGCCGCGGTCGCTTGCTTCGCGATCGGGTTCTGGTTGGTGGCCGCCGCCAGCGCGTTCAACGACTTCTCCACGTCCGCGAACGCCGCGAACACCTTGTCACGCGGTACGCCCTTGCGCACGAGTTGATCGAGTTCGAGGGTCTGCAGGATCGCGTTTTCGATCTGGGTGTTAATCCCGGCGCGCACGACCGGTGCGAGCTTCGCGTTCGCGATTTCGCCCTTGATCGTTTCCAGGTCGAGCGACAGTTGCCCGGTCCACCGGAGCACGGACGACTGCCAGAACTGCTCGGGCGTGGACCCGAACTGTTTGAACGGGACCGCGGCCGGTGGCGCCTTGCCGGGTTGGGCCGATGCGGTCGAGACCGTGCCGAAGAGGAGAGCGAGCCCGAGCCCCACCCCGAACCGAGGATGCGTCATGATGCACCTTCAACCTGTGTCGCGAGTCCCTGGCGCAATCCGCGCCCACCGAGACGATTGTATCGCTACCAGAACTACTCCGCGGAACTCGCTTGCGCGAAAAGGGCCGGGAATGCTCACCCGCTCGTTGGCACGCGCGGTTCGTCAAGGGGCCAAGGCGAACCGCGCGTGCCAACGGGCGGGTGAATCTCGATGCCTCGCCCGCTAACCGATCCCCTCGCTCCCATCTACAATTCGTCACATCACCAACTTCCGAGGTTCCAAATGGTTCGTGCCAGGCAAGCCGTCATTACCGAGCCGTTCAAAACGACCGTGCGCGAGGTCGAAATCCCCGATCCCGCCCCGAACCAGATCCTCATCGGGGCCGAATACTCGGCGATCAGCGCCGGCACCGAACTGGCCGTGTACACGGGCACGCACCAGTGGCTCAAAGACCCCGCGATGCCGGACTGGAAGTTCCCGTTCCGCTCGGGTTACTCCGCCGCAGGCCGCGTGCTGAAGGTCGGCAAGGACTTCCCAGGCGGCTTCGCGGAAGGCGACCGCGTGAGCTTCCCCGGTAACCACGCTTCGGCGGAACTCCTCACGGTGGGCCACGAGCGCTGCCGCGTGTGGAAGATCCCCGATAATCTCGGGTTCGACAAGGCCTCTATCGCGTGCATCTCGCGCTACGGGATGGGCGTTTCCGTGCGCGCAGGGCTAACGGTGGGCCGCAGCGCCGCGGTGCTGGGGCTGGGAATCATCGGGCAGTTTTCGCTGCGGTGCTTGCTCGCCGCGGGCGCGGGACCGGTCGTCGGTATCGACGCGGTGAAGATGCGGCGCGACGCGGCACTCGCAGCCGGCGCCGACCACGTCATCGATCCCACCGCGGGCGACATCAAGCAGCAACTGAACGCCTTCCTGGGGACGAAGGGCGCGGAGATCGTCGGCGACGCGACCGGCGTGCCCGATGCGATCCCGACCGCGATGAGCCTCGCGTGCGACGCGGGCCAGGTAGTCGTGGTCGGTAGCCCGCGCGGGAAAGCGAAGGAAGTGAACTTCTACGACGACCTGCACCGCCGTTACATCGAGGTGACCGGCGCGCACGGGAACATGCTGTTCGAGCCGGCGCACACGCGGCTCGCGGGCGCCTGGGACATCGACAAGGCGCAGAAGTGGCTCATTCGCCAGCTCGCCGCCGGACGCCTGAGCCTCGCGGGGCTGGTGACGCACACCATCACCCCGGAGCAACTCGGCGACGCCTACGAGGGGCTGTTGAAGGACAAGGACAACTACCTCGGCGTCCTGATGAAATGGGTGTGATATGTTCTGAGGTCAGCGCGATCCGCCTGACCGCATCTCTTGTACCGTGACCGCGCCGGTGAAGCGCCGTGGGTTGCCGCACAGCGAGCATGAGCACGGCGTGCGGTCCGCGGTGTACCGTGCGATCTGTTTGTCGGTGATGTCCTGCGGGCCGAATAGCCAACGAAGGTAGCGGAACGCCCGCCCCTTCGCCCGCTGCAATTGGTGCCGCCGGTACGCCAGCCCACGCATGCCGCGGCCCTCCTCGGTTCGGTGCCCGCAGTCGGCCGCGAACGCCAGACACGCCCGAATATCCTCTTCGGTCAGATCCGGGAAGTCAGTCAGAATCTCTTCGACTGCCATACCCCCCGCGAGGTACCCGAGGACGTCACGAACGGTGATCCGCAGTCCGCGAATGCACGGCTGCCCGCTCCGCTTGTCCGGCTTGATCGTGATGAGGTGCGTGTAATCCATACCCGAAGCCTACCCGTCTGATATCGAACGGTCAGCGAGTGCTACGTCACGCGACATACTGTCGCAAACAACCTCTCACGTCGAGACCACGAGCGCCGCACAGGGCTTTGTCTACCTCTTGATACTATCCCACAAGTCTCGCTCGTGATCACGAGCCCCCTTGTCCGGCACAGCGTGCCATTGAGAATCCTCGCCGGTCAGAACTCCGTCCAACTTCTTGGCGAACTGAACGATCGAGTCTGGAAAACGATTGTTGAAGTACACGGCTTTCTCCCACTCACCCTGACGAACCCAGAGCACCCACTGGGTGCCGTCGTGCATGCGGGAGTGGTAAGCCTTGCTCAGTTCCAGCAGGCGATTCTCGGCGACCGCGTCGAGTATCTTGGCGACCTTTTCCGGCGAAAGAACGACGGTGGTTGTTTCCCAAGAATCAACGGTTACATCTCCCCGCAACTCAGATTTCCTACGGTGTAGGATCGCCTTACCATTCTGATTGAGTTTGATGGTATCCAACCCTTCCAAACCACTTCCTCGACCGAATTCGATCTGCCACGGTTTACTTGGATCGAGCCGCGGGGCGGGTTGGCACCCATAGAGGAATAGCGGCCCGACGAAGCAAAATAACCGCCACATCGAGTAGCCTCCTCCGCACCACCGCTTCAGAATTCGATGCTACCCCTTTCCTTCGCACACAGCAACGGCCCTCACGTCCCGCGCCCTGAACCCTTCACCCATCTTCTGTGTCTAACTGTCGCCAAGTGGCACTTTGCCGGACCGACCTGCCCTGGATTCGCTCGTCGCGAAAAAAAGACCGTATCCACGGTCGGGCGCGGAAGACCGGCCAAACCCGCGATCGCTCGGCGCGATCTGGGAGACTCGATCCCCATGCACAAGGTTCACGTCAACGTCGGCACCATCGGCCACATCGACCACGGCAAGACAACCCTGACGGCCGCCATCCTCGCGGTCCAGGCCCAAAAGGGTCTGGCCGAGGCGAAGCGCTACGACGCCATCGCCAAGGGCGGCACCAAGCGCGACGAGACCAAGACGGTCACCATTAATTCGGCGCACGTCCATTACGAGACGGCCGCGCGGCACTACGCCCACACCGACTGTCCCGGCCACGCGGATTATGTGAAGAACATGATTACGGGGGCGGCGCAGATGGACGGCGCGGTGCTGCTGATCTCCGCCGTGGACGGCCCCATGCCACAGACGCGCGAGCACGTGCTGCTCGCACGGCAAGTGGGCGTGCCGCACCTGGTGGTGTTCATCAACAAGGTGGACCTCGTGTCCGATCCGGAACTGCTCGACCTCATCGAACTCGAAACGCGCGACCTGCTCACGCGCTACGGGTTCGACGGGGACACGGTGCCGTTCGTTCGCGGCAACGCGAAGGGCGCGCTCGATCACCCCGGCGACCCGGAGTTCGCCGGGTGCATCGACAACCTGCTCGCGGCGCTCGACGCGCACGTCCCGGCCCCAGTGCGGAAGGTGGACAAGCCCTTCCTCCTCGCGGTCGAAGGCGTGTACTCGATCGAGGGTTTGGGCACGGTCGTCACGGGCCTGATCGAGCAGGGTCGGGTCGCCACGGGCGATAAGGTGGAAGTGCTCGGCTACGGCGAGGCCATCGAGTCGGTTGTCACCGGGGTCGAGGCGTTCCACGAGCCGCTCGCGGTGGGCGTCGCGGGGCAGAACGTCGGCGTGCGGCTGCGCGGCGTGAAGGCCGATCAGGTGCAGCGCGGGCAAGTGCTCGTCGCGCCGAAGTCGATCCGCCCGCGTGCGCGGTTCCGGGCCGAGGTGTACGCGCTGCGCAAGGACGAGGGCGGGCGCCACACGCCGTTCTTCAACGGGTACAAACCTCAGTTCTACGTCCGCACCACGGACGTAACCGGGGTGGTGACTGTGCCGGAGGACGTCGAAATGGTGATGCCGGGCGACAACGCCCGCATCGAAGTGAACCTCGACCGGCCGATCGTGCTGGAGGCGGGGAGCCGGTTCGCGATCCGCGAGGGCGGGAAGACCGTCGGCTCGGGGGTCGTGAGTGAGGTTCTGGAGTAACACTTCGCGGGACCGAGAGCGCGCTCTCGGTCCCGCATCAATTCACTTTTAGAACGTGTTGTGACCGGTCTTTTACGGTCGCGTTTAGGCAATTCACCTCGCGCGCCTCAGAAACCGATTGGCGATGAGGACATGGTTTCGGGTGCCGCCACCTCGCTACGAACACGTCGTCGAGTGGTATCTCCCAAACTTCTCCGCTACTAACGAGAACGCGATGAACGAACATCCCGAACGGCGCCCAAACCTCATCGATTACGTCGTAACGCCAGAGACACGGTCCCTTCTGCTCTGACCACTCCGGAACAGGACGTTGCGAAGGCGTGGTGCCACCGTTTGAAACACGACGGCAGCGATGTGGTGCGCGCGCAGTTGCAGGGGATGTGTTGGGGCGAAGCCGGCGCGGGTACCGTGTGCCGTGTGCCAGCTCTGCGCCTTGTTCCGAAGCGAGAAGGCACAGTGGGATGACGACCGGACCTTACTCGCTGCTTGAAACCTAACGGCGCGGAAAACGCTCACGCATTCGCAGTGCCATTCGAGCCGACTCGAATGATGTGGGTCGTCGTGCGGTCGGCGGGTCACTTCTTGTCCGCGTTTTCCGTGCGCTCCCACTTCCGTTCCATCATAGATACGATTTGTACCGCGATCTGTTCCTGGATGCGCTTCGTGGCCGAGGCGTTGGTTTCGCCCAGTTCCGGGAGCAGGCGCCCGGTCGCGAGGATGGGGGCGGGCCGCAGGTCTTCGCGCTCCTTCACTTGGGGGGGCACCGGAACGTTCGGGTCGAACGGGATCGGCGGCCCGTCGAGTTGCGGGTTGAGCTCGCCGGCGCGCGGGGTGCGGCGCGGGTTCGAGAGAATGGTGCCGTCGCGCAGGTCGCGCCACACCACGTCCACGCTCACCGCGATCTCGCCCTCGCGGATCTGGTTCTGCTGGTTCCGGTTGAGCAGCGTTTTCGAGATCGAGACGATGTTGCCGAGCAGTTCGGTATCGGCCTTGTTCACGTCGGACGTGACGCGGAACGGCGTCGTCTTGCCGATCTCGCGGATCACCGCTTGCGTCACATCGACCTCGAACCCGCGGTACGGGGTCGTTTGGAACGCCCGGTTGTTAAACGTCGGGACGTACACAGTTTTGATGTTCGGGTCGTAGAGCGCGTCCGCGCCGGCGCGGTAGCCGAAGATCTTGAACCCGTTCTGGCACCCGGTCGCGAGCGCGGCGAGCGCGGCTGCACCGAACGCGAGGAACTGGCGGCGACTGGTACGGGCCATTCGTGTCCGGGGGGTTGAGTTTGGTGTTCGGAGTTAGCGGTCCGGGACCGCGCCGCGCTCGACGCTAGGCCGGTTTCAGGCTCCCTGTAGCGAGCCGCGACCGCAAGGGAGCGGAGGCGCTCCCGCTCCCTTGCGGTCGCGGCTCGTCCGACCCGCTGTGACGAGCCCGAAACGAGACTAGGGCCGCGTGTTACCCGTGCCGTCCGTCGGGGGCGTTCCGCCCGCGGGCACCAGGCCGGGGTCGACGCGCGCGCGGTCCTTTTCATCGGTCACGGACTGGGGCTTGCCGAACACCTCGTTCCACTTCGCCTTGGCGATCGCGAACGGGTCGTTACCCGGTTCCGGGCGCCCGTCCTGCATGAGCCGGACCAGGCGCTCTTTCTTCTCGGTGGCGAGGTCGGAGTACCGCGTGCCCGCGTACCTCCGGCGGACGAGTTCGTAGTAGAAGACCGCGGAGCCCGGGTGCCCGGTGCGCTCGTAGTATTCGGCCGTCAAGAAGTCCTTCTCGGCCTGCTGCGAGCGGATGGCGAACTTGGCCCGCGTCAGCTTCTCGGCCATCGCCGGGTCGTTCACCAGTTCCGGCACCGTGGCCTCGGCGACCTGGACCAGGTGCAGCGCTTCGGCGCACTTGCGGCCGTCGTAGCTCGCGCCGCCGGTCGCGTTGTTCTTCGCCTGGATCGCGAACGCGAGGGCCTGCGGGCGGAGCGGGCTGTCGGAGTGCAGTTCGACCAGTTGGCTGAAGAACTGGTCGGCCTCGCTGAAGTTCCCGCGAATGAAGTTCACGTACCCGCACCAGAAGATCGCCTTGTCCGCGGTCGGGCCGGTGATGTCGTGCGTGTGGACGCGCTCGAGCGCCTCCAGCGTGCGCCCCTCCTGGTCGATCGCGGGGCGGCTGCGGTCCAGCGGCTTGGACCAACTCGGGTGCCAGCGGAGCACGCCCTTTTCGCCCGCGGCGACGCGCCGGTCCTTCTCCGCGCGGAAGTCGTCGAGCCAGTAGTCGCAGATCGCGAAGATCCGGGCGCAGCAGTCGCGCCGGTAGGTGCCCGTCGGGAAGTCGAGGAGCACCTTGTGGTAGGTGTCGGCGGCCTCCGGGTACTGGCCGAGCATGTACCGGCACTCGGCCTGCATGAACCGGGCGCGCTCCGCGAGGACCGCGGGGTTGCTCTGGTTGTCCGCGAGCGTGCGGAACTCGCCGCGGGCCTTCTCGTAATCTTTGGCCTGGTAGAGCTGTTCGGCCGCGTCCAGTTTCTCTTGGGCCCGCGGGTCGTCGTAGTGCGAATTGAAGAGCGGCCCGGTCGCGCTGACGACGCGCTCCTTGAAGTTGCGCGCGGTGTGGCACCCCGGGGCGCACAGCAACACGGCTGCCGCGACCAGCGCACCGGTGCGACCCGGTCGGAACCCCCTGTCGGCTGGCTTCGGCATCCTAACGTTCCCCTTCGTCCCCACTCCCGAACCCCTACACCTACCACCAACCGTCAACCGTTCGTCAGCGCCCGTCCACGAAACTGAGCAGGCGCGGGCGCCGGCCCAGTACGCAGCTCACCGCGTACCCCAGAACGTGTCTCACTTCGGCCCGCGCCCCCGGCGGAAGTTCCGGCGCCGCGCCCCCGGCACTCGTGACGCTCAGGGCGCGAAGGGCTTCGAGCGATTCCCCCGAAACCATGCGCCGGTCCGCGACCTGCGGCCCGCACTCCGGGCACAGGACCCCTCCGGCGGTGGGGCTAAAGAACGCCCGCGCCGTTGGGTTCAGCCGCTCTCGTCCACAAGTGGCACACGCTTCGAGTCGCGGGCTATATCCCAGCTCGTGGAGCCAAACAAGCTCAAACGCGGACACGCTCGCCGCGAGCGCCGCGGAGCCCGCGCCCCCGACCCGGGACGAGCCCATCCCCCCAGCGCCTTTCTCTAACAAGGAAGAGCGATCGGCGGTCGCGGGGAGACCGCCCCCGCTCCCTGAGAGGAATGGGGGGGAACCCAGAAACTCGTCGGCGCGCGTATTGTGTTCGAGCCCACCGCCAGTCTGCTCCCCCTTCCCTTCAGGGAGCGGGGACAGAGGGGGCGGTTGCTTTTCTTTCCCCAACGAGCGCAGCGTTTGGATCGCGGCGTCGAAGAGCGGGGCGTGCGGGTCGTAGTCCTGGGTGCCGTCGGCGAGGAGCTCGGCGATGTAGTACCCCGCGTACAGTGCCGGGAGGTTTTGCCGCAGCGCCGGGAACTGCTCGTTCATCCGCGCTTCGGTGAGGAGGTCCAGTCCGCTCGCTTTGCGAATGAACACGATCTCGCACACGGTGAGCAGGTCGAACGCGACGTCGAAGTTCGACTTGAGCCGGCGCCCGCCCTTCGCCAGAGCGCGCACCTTGCCGAACTCGCGCGTGAACAGCGTGGCGATGCGACTGGTCTCGCTCCAGTCGGTACCGCGGACCACGATCGCGAGCGCTTTCTCGGCTGGCATGTGAGGGCATCTGCGAATTAAGGGGCTTTTCGAGCGCGGTTCCTACCCAGTGACGGGCCGCGAATCCGGTGCCGGACGCCCGGGTGCAGTGAATAGCGTCGCCGGAGTATCCGGCAATGGCAAGACGCAGTAGCGGCCCGTGGTTCCGTGCGGGCACCGGTTCATGGTACGCGCCCGCCGACGAGAAATCCGTTCCGCTCGGCGGGCGCGGGCGCGACAACGACGCGGCAGTAATCGTTTGAGGATCGCGCGGCCCCAGGCGGGTTGAACCCGACCAACAGTGCCCTCATCGTAGCCGAGACCGGCCGGTCCGGGCGCGTGACCAGCCGCGGGACGTGGCACAGGGTCTTCTCGGCCGTGCCCGAGCCACTCCGGTAGCGCCGGCCGATCTCCGCGTGTGTTGAGAGGGGAACAACAGCCGGTCGCGTCACGGCAAACCCTCACCACATTGGAGCGGGTTACGGATCAATCGGATTCGGCATCAGAGGCGATCTTGAACCTGAAAACCGTAATCGATCGGGTGTATTACGACGGCGGCCGGTACGGTAACTACATTTACTCGGGACCGCCGGAACCGCGCCCGGCGCCCGATGATGATGCGTGGGCCGCCGCGTTCTTACCAGCGCCCTGATCGGCCTTACGAATTTGAGGGACCATTTCATGCCCGCGACCGCGACACGAACTCTCGCCGACCGGTACACCGCGGCGTTCGCCGGATCGAAACAGCGGTTCGAGACCGCGAAAGGCGTTTTCCCCACCGGCGTGACGCACGACGCCCGCATGATGGACCCGTTCCCGGTCTACATCACGCACGCGAAGGGCGCCCACAAGTGGGACGTGGACGGCCACCAGCTCACCGATTACTTCGTCGGGCACGGCTCGCACCTGCTCGGCCACGGCCCGGCCGATGTGGTGAAGGCGGTGCAGGACCAGATGGCACTCGGTACGCACCACGGCGCCTGCCACGATGCGGAAATCGAGTGGGGGCAGCTCGTCCGCAAGTTGGTCCCCAGCGCGGAGCGCGTGCGGTTCACCGGAAGTGGAACCGAAGCGACCCTGATGGCGCTGCGGCTGTCGCGCCTCTACACGGGAAAAGGTAAGTTCCTCAAGTTCCACGGGCACTTCCACGGGTGGCACGATTACGTCACCGTTTCGGCCGATTTCCCCTACGACGCGCCCGGCGTGCCGGGGGTGCCGGACGACGTCGCGGCGCACTGCGTCGCGGTACCGCCGAACGATCTCAATCGGGTGGAAGACGCGCTCAAGGCCGATCCGCAAATCGGCGCGGTGATTTTGGAACCGACCGGCGGGCACTGGGGCGCGGTGCCGATTCGCGGGGAGTTCCTGAAGGGGCTGCGCGAGGTCTGCACGCGACACAATCGGCTCCTGATCTTCGACGAAGTGATTACCGGCTTCCGCGTATCCCCGGGCGGGGCGCAAGCGTTCTACGGCGTCACGCCCGATCTCACGGCGCTGGCGAAGATCCTCGCGGGCGGGTTGCCGGGCGGGTGCGTGGGCGGGCGCGCGGACGTGCTGGCGTACATCGAGCCGCGCGCGGGCAAACCCAAGATGAAGCACCCCGGCACCTACAACGCGAACCCGCTCTCGGCGGCCGCGGGAATTGCCGCGCTGAAGCGCGTCGCGACGGGTGAGCCGACCGAACGGGCCAACCGCGCCGCGACCCGGCTCCGCAACAAGCTCAACGAACTGTTCGCGGCCCGCGAGTGGCCGTGGGTCGCGTATGGGGACTTCAGCATGGTCCGCGTGGTGCCGGGGTACACCGGCCCGCGCCCGAGCACGGCGGCCGGTGTCAACGACGGGTTCGTGCCGTTCGGTGGTGACGTGAACGCGCTCGACGGCCCGAAGAACATGAAGCTGTACCACGCGATGCGCCAGGCCATGTTGCTCAACGGCGTGGACTGGTGGGGCTTCGCGGGCATGACGTGCTGCGACCACACCGACGCGGTCGTCGACCACACCCTGACCGCGTTCGAGGCGAGCCTGGAGGCGCTGACCGCCGAGGGAATGGCGTAGGAGCCGTGCCGGGGGCAAGGGCCACGGATCACGCGGATAAACGGGTAGTGGCCCTACGGTCGGGAGTGGTTGTACAGTCGGATGAAGTACCACAAGGCCCCGAGGTGATTCCTGGGGCACGTGGAGAACGTCCGGGTCTCACAGACGAAGCGCGCATCGCGGTCTCAGCGTGAAGCCCGAAGCGCTCGGTCCGGGTCCGCACGTTCGCGGGTGCGGGGTCGTGGGCCTGATGTTGGGCAAGGAGTAGCGCGGGACCGCGGGGCGGCCCGCACCCAGGGAATTGCACTTCCGCCTGCCCCCGGTTCCGGCGCCCTCATGCGCGCAACGATATAATATTCAATTTTTAGACGAAAATTATTTCCATTAGGCTCGATAATAATATCGGTATTGCACCCTCGACCGAGCGACTCCGGCGTGCGCGGCACGCGCGGGCGGTCGGCGGGCGCCCGCGCGTAGCACGTTCGGACCCGGCCCCACGAATCTACCAGTCGTGCGCCCGGGTCGGACCGAGCGCCGACGCGGGAACCCGTCTCCTCGGCCCCGTCGGTACCATTGGAGCGCGTTTGTGAGTGCATCCGATAAGCACCCCCCGGCCGACCTCGCGGCCCACGAGAACCAGTTCCTGACGTTCCTGCTACAGGACGAAGAGTACGGGCTGGAGATCCTGCGCGTGCAGGAAATCAGGGGGTACTCGAAGATCACCCCGCTGCCCAATTCGCCCCGGGAAGTGAAGGGCGTGATGAACCTGCGCGGGACCGTGGTCCCGATCATCGACCTGCGCGTCCGATTGGGGTTGCGCGAGGCCGAGTACACCCGGTTCACCGTCATCATCGTGGTCACCGTGGGCGCCAAGATCGTCGGGCTCGTCGTGGACGCGGTGTCCGACGTGCTCAACGTCGAGGCCAAAGAAATGGTCCCGACCCCGGACCTGGGCGCGGGCGTGGACACCTCGTTCCTCAACGGCATCGCGCGCACCGGCGAGCGCCTCGTGTCCCTCCTCAACGTGGACCGGCTCGTTGGCAACACCGGAACCCCGGCACTCACCGCGTAACCCGGGCACCACTTCCTCAACTCTCGGGCGCTCTCACTCCAGGGGCAGGATCACGCGCGAACCGCGGGCGCGACCGCGCAGGGGCGAACTATCGAAATGAGTCGCCCGTGGGGCTCTCGTCGTTGGCTCCCGCGGCCCCGCGGCACTACACTGAACCCGGTGCCGCCGCGCTGACCACGGCCGGATGTCCGTTGCGTATCAGAGCCCGCCCGCCCGCCCCGGAGTTCCCGTGAGCGACCCCGTCCCGCCCCCCGCGCCGCGCGCGGCCGCGCCGAGCGCCGACCTGGAAATCAAGGACGCGCACCTCATCTTCTCGGCGGTCTGGGCCGACCTCCTGGAGCGCCACCCGGGGGACGTGCGGTTCCCGAACGAGTTCATCTGGCTCGGCGGCGCCCCCGGGGCCGGCAAGGGCACCAACACCCCGTTCATCGCCCGGGCGCGCGACATCACCGCCCCGCCCATCGTTATCAGCGACCTGCTCACCGCCCCGCAAGCGGTCGCGCTCAAGAACGCGGGCCAGATGGTCGGGGACCGGGAGGTCATCGGCCTGCTGCTCGAGGAGCTGCTCGACCCACGGTACCGGGACGGGGTCGTCATCGACGGGTTCCCGCGCACCAAGGTCCAGGTCGAGTTCCTGAAGCTCTTCTACCACGCGATGCTCGGCGCCGGGGCCCGGGGCGCGCACAAGCCCATGTTCCGCATCGCCCTGCTGTTCGTCACCGAGGAGGTGAGCGTCGCGCGCCAGTTGAAGCGCGGCCGGGTGATCCGGGAGCACAACGCCCAGGTGCGCGAGTCCGGGATCGGGGAGCTCCTCGAGGAGCGCGTCACCGACCTGGACCCGGGCCTGTGCCGGAAGCGGTACAAGGGGTTCAAGGACACCACCTTCGACGCGCTCCAGTCGCTGCGCCAGATCTTCCACTTCCACTTCATCGACGCGGAGGGCGACCTGCCCGAGGTGCAGCGCAACATCGTTCGGGAGTTCGCGTACCAGAGCTCGCTGGAGCTGAGTCCCGAGGTGTTCGCGCTGATCCAGAACATCCCGATCGCCACCGAGCTCTCCCGGCACGCGCGGCAGGAACTGGTGCGCCGGTTGGAGCAGTACGAGCGGGACGCCCCGGACGTGTTCCGGGGCGTGGTGGCGCTGATCGAGTCGAAGCTGCTCCCGATCGTCCAGGCGCACGCCATGTCCGGGCACACACAAATCAACAGCGAAGAGGCGCTGCTCGACGATCCGGTGGCGCTGCGGATGATGATCGACGTGTTCTCGGAGCGCGGGTTCCACGTGACCGTGGACCTCCACCGGGTGGAGATCCCCGCGCGCGTCGACCCGCAGACGTGGGAGATCACGTGCCGGACGAAGAAGGTGTTCCGGATCGAGATCCGGTACCCGCCGTCGGACATCCGCCGCGGGCACTAACGCGCGCCCCTCCGCGGGCGGCGACAGAGGGCGCGCCACGGACCGTCGCGTTCACCGCGACGGGAACGGCTCCTCAAGCGCCCGAGACCATTGCGCAAAGGGAAATAGGAAGTGCAAGACCGCTCAGCCGCGCGAGTTACGCGCGGCGAGAGGTCTAAAATCCGTTTCGGCTCAGTAAGAGTAGTAATACCCGGACGAATTTGAGCCCGTTGAGCCATTATAGGAGTACGACGGCGGGGGCGATGCGGGAGGCGAAGTCGGCGGCGATTGCGATGGCGGGGGTGATGCGGGCGGTGATTGCGACGGCGGGGGGGGCGACGCCGGCGGCGCAGCGCTCGTCGGCGGGGTGGCCGTGCTCGTCGCATACGGCCCGACGCCCTCGCTCAACTGGGTCATGAACAGCCCGTACCCGGTCGCGGAGGAATTCGTCTTCGCACCCGCGTACTTCACAGTGTAAGTACCGGCCTTCAGATACTGGCTAGACGTAACCGGCGGGCGACCCGCGACCGAGGTCAGCGTGAACACGACGTTGCCGTCCCCGTCGTAAACCGTCATCGTGACCGAATCGCCCGCTTTCTGCCCCTGTGCGCCGAGCGCGAACTGGTACACGCCGGCTTCGCTGAGTGAGACCGTATCGGCCGTCGTGGTCTTACCCGCGGCCACGGTTCCGTTCGCGACGTTGTCGAACACGAGCGGCGCGATCTGGTTGAAGTCGGCCGCGAAGAAGTAGCCGCCGGTCGCCTTCGTCGCGCCCTCGCGGGCGGAAACCTGCACGTAGTAGTCCTTACCCGAAACCGCGTTCAGCACCTGCACGCTGAACAGCCCGCGGTCGTTCGAGAGCACCTGGAACGCGACCGCGGTGCCATTCGCGTCGAACACCCGCACGCGGGCGTCCACCGGGTTCGCGTCCAGCCCCCACACCATCACGTTCAGGGTGACCGACGTGCCGGGAGCGTACCGGTCCGTCCGCACGCGGTAGCTGTCCACGTCGTAGGAGTCTTCGAGTACCCCGCGGTAAACGGCGTCGAACCGGGCGTCGGTGCCCGTGTTCGTCTGAACGCCGAGCGCGGTCGCGAGGATATCGTCCGTGTGGCCGTCGAGAACGCCGGTCAGCGTCGTCGTGATCGGGCTGAGCAGCCCGGTGACCGAGAGGAAATCCACCGCGAGTTTGTACCCGCCGATGTCGAACACGTCGTTGCGCGCCCCCTCGACCTTGATCGTGTAGTTCCCGCCGAACAGACCCGGCTTGAAGGTGAGCACGAGGTCGTTGTTCAGCGGGTCGGCGCTCGCGCCGCTCGCGACCACGCGCCCGGCGGAGTCGTACACGGTCACGCGCGCGGTGAGGAGGCTCAGGCCCTCGGTCTTCAGCCGCACGGTCACGTTGCTGAGCATCGCCGTGATCGCGGGCGCGGTGAATTTGTAGTAATCGACGTCGGACATCGTCGTGAGGTCGCCGCTCACGAGGAGCTGCGTGACCGAGTTGCGCGGCATCGCACTGGCCCGCGCGACGGTGTCATTCCCGCCGGCCAGGTCGTAGGCGTCCGCGCGCCGCGCGCCGTAGAGCGCCTGCAGGTGCGCGATGTCGCTCGCGCTCAGGCCCGTCTGGTACTCGTACCCCGAGTGGATCGCCGAAGCCTCGTCGTGATCGTGATCGTGGTCCAGGCCGAATGCGTGCCCGGCCTCGTGGAGCGCGACCGAGTACAGGTCGTAGGCGGAGCCGATCCCGAACGGGGCGCTGGCGTTCAGCACCATGTCCCCGCTCAGGGTGGTGCCGGTCCAACTGAACGGGGACGTGCTCGCCAGCACGTCCGGCGAGAGCCCGACCGCGGCGACCCGGATGTCGCCGAAGCGCGCGTCGCCCTGCACCGCGCCGACCGCGCCGAGCACCTGCCCGCCGTCGGTCACGAGGCCGATGTTGATGTTCGCGTTCACCGCCCACGTCTGGAACGCGCGGAGGATCTCGAGCTTCCACTGCGCGCTCGTGCCGGCGGAGTTGAGAACTTGGCTGAGGCTACTGGTCCCGAGCGGCGTTTGCGTGCCGTCGGCAACGAAGCTAAAAGTCAGGTGTTCCGGGTCGGCCCACGGCACACCGAACGTGGTCGGCAGGCTGCGATCTTCGAGAGCTTCAAAAGCGGAACCGAGGCGGGCGAACTTCATCGGGATCTCACTATGGGCGGTTCAGCGGGCGAACAGTTTAATGGGCGATCTTGTGGCAGGACGAACTCGGCGTACTCGGAGAAAGTTGATAGGCGGGTCCGACCCGCCACGCTTTGTCGTTTTTTTCACGAAGCACCCCGACGGGCGCCTTTTGTGTGACACCCACCGCCCTTGCGGGCGGGGTTCACTGGCCGGGCTACTTTTTCTCGGACCGGGGCGCGTTGAGAGCCTTTGCGTCCCGCACCGCGTTCTTGAAATCCGGGTCGTTCCGGAGCGCGTCGAGGTCCGCATCGGTGTCCACGATGTCGAGTGCGAATCCGGTCTTGAGGCCGTCCCAGATCAAGTTCAGTGCGGCGCGCTTGTCCTCGGGGTGGGTCTTGGCGGTCAGAGCGTAAATGCACCCGACCTGGTACAAGTTCGGGGCGCGGGTGTCGCGCCGGACCGCGTCCTGGGCGTCGCTCAGGGCCTCCGCGCGCTTCCCGGCGCGGGCGAGCAGCACCCCGCGCCCGGCGCGGGCGGCGACGTAGTCCGGGTGCAACTGGACCGCGCGGTCCAGGACCGCGATCGCGTCGGCGGCGCGGTTCAGGTGCTCGGACAGGAGGTACGCCTTCAGCTCCAGGGCGAACACCGACCACGGATTGATCTTGAGAGCCTCGTCCGCGTCCGCGAGCGCGGCCCTCGGGTCGTTGGCGAACCGGATCTGGTTCTCGGCCCGCGCGACCCAACTCAGTTCGTCCGTCGGGGTGATCTTGAACCCCGCCTCGCGGTCCGCTTTCGCGCCCTCGAGGTCGTTCTTGAGGAACTTCGCAGTGGCCCGCTTGAAGTACGCCCGGGCCGGCGCGATACCGGTCGCGAGGGCGCGGGTGTAGTCCTCAATCGCGCCGGGGGTATCATCCGTTGCTTCGCGCAACTGGCCGCGCTGGACGTAGGCTTCGGCCAACTTCGCATCGAGCTTCAGCGCCCGGTCGTAGTCGTCGCGCGCGTCGGAGTAGAGCCGCGTGCGGAAGAACGCGAACCCGCGGTTCATCCACGCCGGGGCGAAGTCCGGGCGGAGCGAAACGCACGCGCTGAAGCACATCGCGGCGAGTTCGTTCTGCTCGAGTGCGAGGTGTGCGGTACCGCGGAGGAACCACGCGGAAAAGTTCTCCGGGTCGAGCAGCGTCGCGCGCTGGAGGTGCCGGAGCGCGTCGCGGTGCCGGCCGTCGCGCGTCTGCTGGCTCCCCGCGAGGTACAGGTCGCGCGGCAATTCGAGCGGCGCGAGTTCCGATTCGGCGCGGAGCCGTTCGGCCTCGGCGCGGCTCCCACTGAGGTCCGCCACGCGCGCCCGCTGCTCGCGCACCGCGCGGGGCAACCGATCGTTCCCGTAGCGCTCCGCGAGTTCGTTCCACTTGGTCGCGCGCCCGATCTGTTCCCCGCGTTCCTGTTCGTCCGTGGCCCCCGATGCCTTGAGCAGTGCGACCTGGGCCATGAGGAAGAACGTTTCACCAACGTCCCCGCGCACCCGCTCCCGGTCGGCCGCGGGGAGGTACTGCAGGACCGGTTCGGACTGCCACGAATCCCCGCTGGTGTCTTCGGGGATGCCGTACCCGGTGAGCACGGCGCGCAGCTTCTCCAGCCCCTCATCGAGCCGCGAACGGGACCGCGTGCGGTCGTCGAGGAACGTCTGGGCGTCCCGGAACGCGGTCTGGTGGTCGGCGAACCGGCCGCGCGCTTCGAGGTCGCGGGTGCGCTCGCGGGTGTACGCCGCCGCGCCGACCGTGCCGGTCAGGAGCACCACCGCGAGCGCGGCGACCGCACCGGACGACGCGAGCCGCGGGTGCCGCCGCGCCCACTTACGAGCGCGCTCGCGCGCGGACCGGTCCGGGGCGAATTTCAAACGCCTGTTGGCGAGGTGCCGGTCGATGTCTTCGCGCAGGTCCTCGGCGCGCTGGTACCGGTCCCCAGGTTCGGGCGCGAGGCACTTGCGGATAATCGCGTCCGCGCCCGGCGAGACGGCCGGGTTCAGCGCCCGCGGGGACGGCGGGGCCGCCCGGTCCTCGACCATGTGCGGAACGGTGACGCGCGGCGATCCGCGCCGGACCGGGAACGGGTGCTTCCCGGTGAGCAACTCGAACAGGATGACGCCGAGCCCGTACAGGTCGCACCGGCCGTCGAGCACGCCCGACGCGGAGCGGAACGCCTGCATGTGTTCCGGGGCCATGTACGGCAGCGTGCCGCCGATCATCGCCCGCTCCGCCGACCCGCGGAGCTTCATGTCTTCGGCGAGGTTGAAGTCGAGGAGCATCGGGCGCCCCTCGTCCGTGAGCAGCACGTTCGCGGGCTTCAGGTCGCGGTGCAGAATCCCGCGGCTGTGGGCGTGTGCCAGCCCGTCCGCGAGTTGCCCGCCGAGCGCGAGTACGGCATCGACATACGGCAGCCCGTCCAGGCGCGCCCAGCCCTCCGGGGCCTCGGCCGGGAGCGGCGGTTCCGCGCCCGGGGCCACCGCGGACGCGACATCGGATGGCGCGAGTGCCACCTCGGAACCGGCTCCCGGAGCCTGACCCGAGTTCGTTTTAACGGAGGTCTCGAGGTTCCCGCGGGTCAGCGTGCTCCGAAGTTCGCGCCCGGAAGTGGGAACGTTCGGGCGCGAACTCAGGTGCTGCACCACTTGTGCGAGCGTGGTACCGCCCAGGAACGGCATGCACACGGCCTGGAACGGCCCGGCCTTGTGGTACGAGTAAATGGGTACGATGTTCGGGTGCTGGAGCTGCGCGAGCGTGTTCGATTCGCCCGCCAAGCCGCTCGCGACTTTGAGCGCCACGAACCGGCCCGCGAGATCGCCCTGGCGCGCGAGGTACACGCGCCCGAACGCACCGCGCCCGAGTTCTTTGGTCAGGTGGAACCCGACGAACTCCGTGCCCGCGTCCGGGAGTGATGCGGCGACGTCTTGCCAGTCCGAAAGTTCATCCGCCGCGGACAGCACGCGCGCCCGGGCCGTCTGACGCGGGGGTTGCCAGTTGTTGCGGTGCTGGGTGTGTCGCGCGTCCGGAATGGCCGCGGTGCGAGCGTCGTCGGGGGGCGGGGGCGTGAACTCGGGGAGCGCGTTCGTGCGCGCGATGTCCTCGTCCGGTCCGGGTGCGAGAGACGACCCCGGTCCGAAGGAGCCCCAATCGGACGTGTTCACGCCGTACTTGTTCCGGTACTCGTCCGGGTGAACCGAATCGCCGGCCCGGATCCGCTGGCGGTACTCCTCGAACGCGACCGCGGCGAGCAGGACCGAGTTCGTGAGCACGACGGGGAAGCGCGCGGTGTAATCGGCCACGCGCTTGCGCCGGCCCCGGGTCCAGGCGTGCTCCAGGTCGATGCGAACCAGTTCGCCCAGTACGGCCGGGTAGAGCGGGTGCCCGGGGGCCGGGAGGTGGCGCGCGAAGTCCGCGCCCGGATCGACTTCCAGGGCCGCCTCGAACGCCTCGACGCGGTGCGCGAGTTCGGCGGACATTGACGGTGCGACAACGGCGGTGGGCGCGTTCACAACAACTCCGGAGCGGTGGGCGGGTTCACTCTCAGGCGCGCGACAGGCGCGCGCGGAAGTCTTGCAGGACGCGCTCGACGGTGCGGCGCGAGCGCCCGGTTTCGCGGGCGATCTCCCCGACCTCGTAGCCCTCGGTGCGCAAGCGTATGATGGCGCGGTTCGATTCGGGAAGTGCGGCCAGTTGCTCGTCCATCACCATCCGCAGGAACGCGGCGGCGGAATCGTCGGCGGCCAGCGCGGGGTGGGAGTCGAGGTCCGGCACGGACGCGGTCTGGCGCACCGCGCGCTTGTTGGCCTCGTGGTGCCCGACCAGCGCGCGAACCTTGTTCACCGCCAGCACCATGAGCAGCCCCCACAGTTCGCCCTCGGGGGGCACCTCGTAGGCGCGGTGCCGCGCGCCGTGGAAGAACGCGCGGAACACGGACTGGAGCACGTCGTCCGCGTCGAACCGGCCGGCATAATTGGGGGTGCAGTACTGGCGCGCGAGTGCGCGGAGGCGATTGGCGTAGCGCGAGTAGATGTCGGTGGCCGCGGCGTCGTCGCCGCCCTGGTACCGTAGTAGCAGTGCGGCGTCGGTGCCGGCTGCGGCCACGGGCGGGCCGTCGGGCAACCCGGGCATGGGCGATCTCCTGTCTCGCGCTTCTTCAAGTGTGACCACGGAATGGCGCGTTCCGTTCGCCTATTCCGCGGTTGAACCGTAGGACGCGGTTGCAGGCACACAAATGGATTTTGCAGAATACCGGGGTTCTGCTGCGACAATAGATCACAACTGAAAGGAGCGTCATTAACAAACCGCGCCGTTGTTAAAATGATGAAATCGCGCGGGACGAGATGGAATGTGCGAGCCGGACGCGAATCTGTAACAGCTTCCCAGGGTGCGCGTCTGCGCCGCGACCCTGGGCTGAGGAACCTAACCCCTTCGGGGTACAGACGGAATCGTGATGGATGCGCTCTGCGGAGCGCGGGCGACTCGCCCGCATGACCGCACGGGTCGGATGGGCGTGCCTTTACTCGCCGACCAGCTCCGCCCGCAGCCGCTCCAGTCGTCCTTCGATCTCGCCGGAGCCGGAATATACTTCCAGGCACTCGGTCAGCACCCGCCCGGTGAGTGCCGCATACTTGCCGAACTGCGGAAAGAACCGGGCCTTGGCTTCTCCCACGCGGGCCAGCGGCCAGACGGCCAGCCCCCCCGTTCGACGTGTCCGACCACAGCCACAGGCCGCCGAGGCTGCAACGCGCCCATTCCAGGCCGGTCTGTCGGGCCAGCACCCGACCCCACACCAGTGCTGCCGCAGCCACCCCGCCGGGCGGGTAGCCGATCCCTTCGTAGTCCAAGTAGTCCAGCGCACGAATGTCTCCGAGGCCGCCGCCGAACGGCTCGCCGAGCCACGGCATCGACCGCAGAGACTCCCAGAGGGCGCAGAACTCGGCGGCCGCCTGATCTACCCCGGCCAGGTCGTCTTGTGTGGCCGGCGTGAACTCCACCCGCGTGCCCTCCGTTCGCAGAACGCTCAAGCTCAGCGGACCAACCCGCCCGAGCGACTTTGAATCGTAGCGGAAACCGTCGCGGCGGGTACGAGTCTACTTCTTGTCCTGGACTCGCTCCAGGGTTATTAAACCCAACTCGCTCAGCGCCCCGGGCACGAAGGTTGTGGGGCGCCCCTTCTCGGCGCTACTCGGGTCGCGCAGGCAAATGACGAGTCGGTCCTTTTCCAGCTTGTAGATGCCCTGGCTCGTCGTGCCCTTGCTCTTCCCTTCCAGGGTGACCAGATCAATGTGCTTCGGGGATTGGGTCGGGTCCAGTTTTACAGACGTCTTCCCGCCCGGTTCCTCGCCGGGGTCCGTGAACCGGACCTCCGTGCCCGAGAACGACCAGCGCATCCCCTCGAGTTCCGCAGCCGGGGCCTTCTTCCCGTTGGCTTCCAGGGACACAACCTTCCAGTCCCCGGTGAGCCGTTTAAGGTCATCGGCCGCTACGGGTTTGAGGTCGGGCGACTTCGAGCCTCCCACCCCATCCCGCCTCTCAAAACTATCCAATTTATCCTGCCTATCCAACACGTCCTTGAGGAGCTTGATTACCTGCGGAAGCTTTGAGGGAGACGAGAGCCCGAATCCGTCGGAGTAGTATTTCAGCCGGGGCTTCAGGTTTTCGATTTGCCGCTCCAGTTCGGCCACTTTCTTGGTCAGCGCGACCGCGTCTTCCTTGCCCGGTTGCCCGGCGGCGTTGATGTCCCTACGGTGTTTGAGCAGTTCGGCCTCGGAGATTACCGACCAGAGCTGCTCGAATTCGGCGAAGCGGTCCTTCGCCTCCTGGAGTAACTCCGCGTTCGTTTTGGCCTTCGGAGCGGGCTCGACTTTTTGGGGCGGGGCCGCGGGTGCGGGCATCGGCGGTGCCGGGGCCGGTTGCAGCGAGCCATACGCGGTAATCGCGGCCCCGGCCAGTCCGAGCAGACCCGCGGTCGCGCCCGCGACCATCTTCCATTTGGCGGTACTCATGGCGTGGAGAACTCCTTCGGTAAGGGATGACACGACGGGGCGAACGGCCGAGCCACCGCCCGCGAGGGCCGCCGCCGCGCGAACCACACCGGCCGGCGTGGTCGACGCGGACAGTATCAGAACGGGGGCCACGCCGCGCCGGGCGAGCCGATCGCGCAGCAGGGCTCGGGCACGGCTGAGGCGCCCGGCCACGGTCCCGACCGGGCACCGCAGTGTGACCGCGGCTTCGACGTGGGTGCGCCCTTCCAGATCGCACAACACGACCGGCAGCCGGTACCGGTCCGGGAGCCGCGCCAGTTCCTCCTGAACGATCCCGGCGAGTTCCGGGTCGGGGCCTTCCGGGGCCGGGACGGTGCTCAGGTGGTCCGAGGTGGCGACGGGATCTCGAGCGGCTCGCGCGCGCGACTTCAGTGCGACGCGGACGGCCACCCGGTGCAACCACCCGCCGACACACGCCCCGCGAATGGCCGCGGCTTTACGAGCGAAGATGAGGAACGTGGCCTGAAAAGCGTCCTCGGCATCGACGTCCGAGCGGACGATGCGCCGGCACGGTGTCCAGACGGTGTCGGCGTGTCGGCGAACGAGCAGCTCGAACGCGGCCGCGTTTCGGTCTTGCGCGAACTGGCGCAGGAGTTCGGCATCCGGGACCGTGTCCCCGGCCTCAACTGTCGCGGCCAACAAACGAGTGAATCGGCGCAACATAAGACGTCAAATCCCCGGGACCGTCACTCTTCCTCCTAACATGATCCCGGAACGGCCCCGATCCATACGCCTAAATTCGGAAAACGACGGGCCGAACCCAACGTTGGGTTCGGCCCGTCGTTTTCCCTTCCACACTCTGCTTTACCCCGCCGCCTAAGACAGCAGCCCCTTGACGTGGTCCCACTTCGCGCCGAGGACGGACTTGCTGTCGCAGTTCAGCCAATTATCGAGCAGCGTGGCGTACAGGCTGCGGAAGTCGGTGTGGTACTTCAGATCGTCCGCGTCGAGGTCCGACAAGCTCGGGTGCTTGCCCACCACCCCGCCCTTCACGCCCCCGCCGGCCAGGAGCACGCACGCGGCCGCGCCGTGGTCGGTCCCGCGACTGCCGTTCTCGGTCACCCGGCGCCCGAACTCCGAGAACGTCAGCACCCGCGTGCGCGTGTCGTGCCCGGTCTCTTTCAGTTCGCGGAAGAGCTCACCGATGCCCGTTGCGAGTTGCGTGAGGAGTTGCTGGTGCGCGGGCGCTTGGTCGGCGTGCGTGTCGAACCCGTCGAGGCTCACGTAGAAAATGCGCGTCCCGAACCCGCGCGCGATCAGCCCCGCGATGAGCTGGAACTTCTGCTGGAGCCCGCCGCCGAACCCGCGGATCGCCCGCGGGCCTTCGATCAGCTCGCGCAAATTCTCGACCGCGGTGAGCGTCTGCACTTGGCGCCGCTGGACGAACGACAGCGGGTCATCGTCGTCCGTGCTCGACGCGGGCGCGGACACCTCTTCGAGCAGTTTCCGGCGCGAATCCTTCCGGTCGCCGCCACCGAGTTCGAGCCGGAACGAGTTCTGATCGCCCACGCTCACCGCCCCGCGCCCCTGGGCGCCGGTGGCCGCGAGTGGCGCCTTACCGGTCCCGACGTGGAGGATGGGCACGCCGCCGGAACGGTTCTCCATTTCGCCGGACGCGCGCCCGAGCCAGCCGGTCGTGGCCGCGCGCTTCGGGTCGGCGGTGTGCCAGATGTCCATCGCTTCAAAGTGCGACCGGTCCGGGTTCGGGTACCCGACGCCCTGCACCACCGCGAGGTTCCCGGCGTCCCAAAGGGGCTTCAACCCCTGCATGCCCGAGTGCAGCCCGACGTGGTCGTCTAACACGACGACCTGCTGTTTCGTCTGGCGCAGCGTGGGGCGCGCCTTGTGGTACAGGTCGTCGGCGTAGGGGATGACGGTGTTGATGCCGTCGTTTCCGCCGGTCAGTTCGACAACAACGAGAATAGTGTCCTTACCCGGCGCGGCCGCGCGCGCGGTCTGCGCGACGAATTGCGGCACCACGGACCCGAGGGCCACGAGCGACGACCCGCGCAACGCGCTGGTCAGAAACTGCCGACGGTTGAACATGGGTTTCTCCGTTTGGGAACCGGCCCGGTTTCAACGCCACGCATTTGCGGGCGTGGTTATTTGTTCCGCTCCAGCGCTCGGAGGCGCCAAATGGCACGCACTACCAACCCGACTGAAACGACCAACCAAATGGCGTGAAGCGACCCGACGATCACAGTACCCCAAGACTCGGCGATAAGGTCGATCAGTGCCGCCGCGCCCCACATCACAAGCGGTCCCAGCGGAATGCCGGGCATACAACTCGTCCCGCGCCGTTGCCCCTCCGGGACACCCGCACGAGCGTCTTCAACTGCCAGATGCGCCGCGCCAGCCAACAATCCAAAGCACCAAGCAACGAAGAGGAGCAACAACAACGCCCACCACGGCATCGCGATTCCCGTTACGCCAACTGAGTTTCCGGCATCGTCAGAATCGCGTGTGCGGCTTCGCGCGCCCGGCGCGCGAGGATCAGGCCCGTGGGGTTGTCCTCGGCGACGAACGCGACGAGCTTCGCGCGCGCCTCCGCGCGCACCCCACCGGGCGCGTACATCTCGATGAGCGCATTAACCACGTCCCCGGGCTTCGTCGCGTGCGCGTCCTCGATCGCCCGCGCCGGGTCGAGCGCCTTCGGCGGCGGCAGATCGCTGGCTACGACAAACGGCGCGGTTTCCGGTGGCGGTGCCCACACCGTTCCCGACGCGAGTTCCGCGGCGAAGTTGTTCCGCTCGAGTACGGTCGCGGTGTTCAACCACGTCCGACCGCCCGGCCAGCCCTTCACGTTCGGCGGTGCAAAGAGCGCCTGCCCCATCCCGTTCAGCCACTTAACGAGTGACTGGTGCGCGAGCGGCCGGTAGTACGGGTCGCCCTCATCGAAGCGCTGATAGGTCGCCAGCACCGCGCCGAGCGCGTACTCGATGGGGCTTTTGATGCGCTTGCGGAAAGCGTGATCCGAATAGAAGTGGCGCGACGCCAGCATCGTCTTCACGAGCGCCGCGGTGTCGTACTCGCTCTTGCGGAACGCCTCGCAGAGCGGCTCCAGGAGACTTTGCGGCGGTGCGATCTCGCTGACGAAGAACGTGTACAGTTTGCGCACCAGGAACCGCGCCGCGGCCGATTGCTCTAGCACGATCTTCACGATATCGTCGCCGCGCCAGGGGCCGGTCTTGCCCAGAACGGTCTTGTCGCCCATATCGTGCTGGGCGTCGTTGAACTGGAACCCCTTGCCATCGGTGTGCCAGCCGGTGAAGGCCCGGGCCGCTTCGCGCACGTCCTTTTCGGTGTAATTGCCCACACCGAGGCTGAACAGTTCCATCAACTCGCGGGCGTAGTTCTCGTTCGCCTTGCCCTTCACGTTGCTGTTCGAGTCGAGCCACACGAGCATGGCCCCGTCGCGCGTGACCGCGTGCAATAGCGGGCCGAACTGCCCCAGCGCGTGGGTGCGGAACAGGCCGTTCTGTTGGAACATGAGGTTCGGGTCGCGCACCTTCACCATGCTGGTCGCAAAGTGGTTGTGCCAGAACAGCGCCAGCTTCTCGCGCAGCGGGTGACCGCCCTGCAACATGCAGTACAACCACCACCCGCGGAGCTGCGTGCCGTCGGCGTCGCGCGTGGCCGCGACCCGACCCACGTCCGTGAGCGTGGGTACCATTTCCGCCGCGTTGGGCTGCCCCCCGAGGAGCAGTTCCAGCGTCTTGGCCGGACCGTCCTTCACGGCCCGTTCGAGTTCCACCGCGCTCGCGCCGAAGGCGGCCCGGCGGTAGAGGTGCGCGGCCCACTTGCGGTCCCACGGATCGGACGCGGAGGGCGCCCACGGCTTCCACGCCTCAACGGGATCGAGCTTGTCCAACGGGAGCGGAGCGGCCACGACCGACCTCCTGCATGAGTTCCAGAGTTCCAGAGTTCCGGCCGCGCTCGTAACCCGGGTGCGTGTGCATCCCGGGGTCCGGTTTATACCCCGAAGGGGTTAGATTCCTCAGCCCAGGGTCGCGGCGCGGACGCGCACCCTGGGAAACAAATGGGCGCCCTACTGATTGCCATCTTCTGTAGCCGGTCTCTGTGAGACTGGGACGCCCACCGCTTGTGGCTCCCCAGCCTCACACAACGGATTGCAAACGCGAATAGCACCGGGCCGTGAACCAGTGTTTTGGTTGTGCCCTCTCCCCTTGCGGGAGAGGGTCGTCGCGCTTCGCGGCGGGGTGAGGGGTTGCTTCGTGGGTGTGGCGGCCACCCCGCACCCGGTTCGCAAAGCCTCACCACCCTCTCCCGCAAGGGGAGAGGGCATAACACCAAGCCGATCTACAACCCACGTTTGCAATCTGTTGACAGAGGCCGGCTACAGAAAAATAATCACATCAATACCGCGCTACTTTTTCTGAACGGCCACTTCGTAACCGAGGGTGCGTTCCTCGCCCTTCGGCGCCGATCCGCGGAGCTTGGCAACGCCGCCTTCGAGGGCGTACTCGAAGGGCTTGCCCGAAAACGGGTCCACCGAGAGTGGAACGCCAACGTCGTCGAGTTTGTTGGGGAGTTTCCCGTCGTGGGCCGCGGCGAACGTGCGGAGCGCTTCCACGACCCGTAACAGCGCGACCCGTTGCTCGAACCGAGTTTGCGTCCGGCGCACGTCAGCGACGCGCGGCACCAAGTCCGTGAACAACCCGTCCGCCCCCCTCCTCTTCGTGCCCGGGAGCGCGTCCATCTCCCACGCCTTCACACCGAGTAGACGAATCTCCTCGTCGCGGCGAACTTCGTAATCGCGCTTATCGTCCAACAACACAATGTGGACCGGATCGAACCCCTCAACTGCGTTCTTGCTCATACCCGTTTCGATGAGCCGGCCCCGGGCCGCGCGAACACCGGCCGCGTCTTTGGCCCGTGCCGCGAGTACCGCCCGCAAGTTCCGCGGCGGGAGCCCCGCCTGCTCGCGAATGTAACCCGCGCGCCCGGACAACCGGCTCACGAGGTCTTCGACTTCGGTGCTACTCAGCGCGGAATCGTCGCGGAACGCGCGCAGGTCGTTATCCGCCAGCGCGCGGTCGCCCTGAACGCCCTTCCGCAGTTCCACGAGCGGGCACGGCAGATCGGTCAGCGCCCAGTATAAGTTCGGGCACCCCGGTTGTTGAATCAATTCCCAGAGCGTGTCGAGGGCCATGTCCGCGATGGCGATCCCGGTGCGGTTCGCAGCGGAGGTGGGGTAGTCGCTCAGGTGCCGGGCGAGCGCGAACATCGTCTTCGCGGTGCGGATCGCGTCGTCGAAGTCCCCGCGTGCGACTTCCCCGCGGAACCGGATCTGGAGCGAGGCCCCGAGCAACTGGAGCGGGCCGAGTTCGGGCAACCGCAGGTCCGGGCCTTCGGTCTGCACGCGATCGAGCACCTGCCAATCGACCGTATCGAGCCGCGCTGCCCAATCCGCTTGCGACAGTGCGGACCCACCGTAGTTACTGAGCGGCTCCTTCACGAGTTCCTTCAGCGTCATCGACTGGTACCGCACGCGCTGTGCGACCCCATCTTTGCCAAAGAAGAAGTTCCGCTGCTCCATGAAGCACCGGAGGTACCACTGCGCCGCGTTCCCGGCCCTCAGTTCCCGAATTTCGGGCAGGAGCTGGTACTTGAGCGCGAGCTTCGGCACGGCCACCGGGTGGACGGTCACGCGCACGGTCGGCGCCGCAACGGGAGCGGCCAGCGCTGCGGCGGCCAGAATAATGGCAGTCATCGCGAACGGGTTCCTGTTGGAGTACACACAAATCACAGGGCTCCCGCCCTGTGCTACGAACGCCGGCCCCTCCGGGGCGGAAAGACATTCGGGGTACGGGTCTTCGCCCCGGAGGGCGGTAACGCATTCCGGGTATTGGTCTTCTCTTCGCCCCGGAGGGGCCGGCGTTCGTAGCACAGGGCGGAAGCCCTGTGCGCTTATGTGCTTCCGCCACCCTGTGCGCCTGTGTCTGCGGCCCCTCTGCGGCGGTAACGCATTCCGGGTATTGGTCTTCTCTTCGCCCCGGAGGGGCCGGCGTTCGTAGCACAGGGCGGGAGCCCTGTGCGCTCATGTGCTTCCGCCACCCTGTGTGCCTGTGTCTGCGGCCCCTCTGCGGCGGTAACGCATTCCGGGTATTGGGCTTCTCTTCGCCCCGGAGCGCCTGTGTTGAAGGTCAAGGGAAAAACACGCGATTAGGCGGTGGCGACGTTCGGGGTCCACGGTTTGTTGTCGCGGATCATGGCATTAAGGATGACGAGGAGCTTGCGCATCGCCGCCACCTGCGCGACCTTGATCGCTTTACCCGCCTTTCGCCGCTTCTGATAGAACGCGCGGATCGGCTCGTTGTACCGCACGGCCGAGAGGATCGCCATGTACAGGCCGCTCCGAACGCCCGCGCGCCCGCCGGCGATCGAACGGGTGCCCGACATCCGGCCACTGTCGCGGCTCATCGGGGCCACGCCCACGAGCGACGCGATCCGCTTGTTCGAGAGCGTTCCCAGCTCCGGGAGCTCGCTCACCAGCACCCGGCTCACGACCGGTCCGATGCCCGGAACCCCTTGGAGCAGGTCGTCCTTGGCGCGCCACACCGGACGCGCTTCAATGAGCTCGGCCAGTTCCTTGTCGACCTGGTCCAGTTGCTTCGAGAGCCACGCGATGTGGGCCCGCACGCTCGTCGCCACGCGCGCGGTCGCCAGGGCCAGGCGGTTGGCCTCCGCGGTGCGCATCTCCAACAGCTGGCGGCGCCGGTCCACGAGACCCGCGAGGGCCACGGCCTCGGCACCGGGGAGCGCCCGGACCTCGGGTCGGATGGCCTCGGCGAAATGGGCCAGTACCGCGGCGTCGATGGCGTCGGTCTTGGCGAACTTGCCGGTGGCCCGGGCGAAGTCCCGTACCTGGCGCGGGTTGACGACGGCCACGGGGTGCCCGGCCGCGGCGAGGGCCGCGGCCACCGCGCCCTCGAACCCCCCGGTGGCTTCGAGGACGATGCGCTCGGGCGCCCGTTCGCCCACGCGCGCGAGTAGGGCCGCAATACCGGTCGGGTCGTTGGTGTAGCGCGCGGCCGATCCGTCGGGCCGCGCGTGGAGGTCGAGATGATCCTTGGAGACATCGATCCCCACGAAACATGCGGTCGTCATGGTGGTGCCCCGATGCACCCGTTCGGCCCGGCCTTGCGAATCCGGTTGGGGTCCACGCGCCTGTTCGGGCTGCGAGGGTGCGAGAGTCGTGGGGTGGTCCTTGCTCCGGGACGGGATTTCACTCCCAAGGGGCGTGCGGCCTACCCCACCACTCTTCGGTTTACGAAACATACAAGGGGCCGTCTGACGTAGCACAGGGCGGAAGCCCTGTGTACCAGCTTACTTGCGGATGATGATTTCATAATGGAGGTTGTAAACGGCGACGTTCTCCTGGCCCTCCGGCGGGGTACCGCGGATGTGGGCCACGCCGTCAATCACCTCGTAGCGGAACGCCTTCCCGCTGAACGGATCGACCGGGAGCGGGACCGTCACGTCGGACAACTTTGCGGGCGCCTTTCCTCCGTGCGTGGCGGCGTGCAGGCGCACGGCCTCGACGTGACGCAGGAGCGCGATGCGCTGCTCCAGACGGCCCTGCGCCAATCGCACCTTGTAAAGCGCGGAGAGGAAAGAGTTGAAGAGCGGTTGTTCTTTCGGCCTCGGGTAATCCTTGAGGCGCGCCACCGCCTCCCAGGTGGGCAGGTACACCAACTTCATCTCTTCGTCGCGCTGGATCTCGTAGTCCATCTTCGCTTCCAGGAGCAGCACCTGGTACGGCGAGAAGAGCGCGAGCCGGTCCGCGCGGAGCCCCTGTTCGCGGAGCCGCGCCCGGGCCGCGGTGAGGTTCTTTTCATCCTTCGCCCGGTCCGCGAGCCACTCACCGGTTTTCTTCTCGTTCCTCTGAATTTCGCGGATGGTATCGAGGTGCGCGATGAGCTTCCGGAGCTGCGCCGAGGTCATCGGGTTCGTGTCGTCCAGGTCACGCAGTTCCGCACTAACGAACACCCGCTCGCCCTCCAGTCCCCTATCCAGCGTGACGAACGGGTGCGGCAGGGCGGTGAGCGCCCAGTAGTAGTTCGGGCACCCGGGCTGGCCCAGCATTTCCTCGAAGGGGCCGATCGCGACCGTGGCGATCGCGATCGCGACCAAGTCGCCGATGAGCGTGGGGTGTTCGCCCATGTGCCGCGCGAGGGCGAACATCGTCTTCGCCGTCACGTTGGCGTCGTCGAACCGGCGGAGCGCGACCTCGCCGCGGAACCGGTCGTTCAGTTCGCTCGCCAGTTGCCGCATCTTCTGGAGGTCCGGGAGCAACAGCCCGACGCCGTCGGTTTTCAGTTTGGGTAAGATCTGCCAGTCGGGTTTGTCCATCCGCGCGGCGCGGTCCACCTGTTTGAGCCCGAGCCGATTGAGGGGCTCGTTCGTTCCCGTCGCTTCTTCGTCGAGTATGCACTTCAGGTAGTTCGGGATCGGGTTGCCCTGCGTCATCTCCTTGATTTCGGGCAGGAGCATGTACTTGAGTGCCGGCCGCGGAGCGGGCGTCGCATCGACCGTGAGCCGGATCAGTGTTTCGGGCTGCGCGCGGGGGGACTGCGAAACGAACGCGGACGCGATCAGCACCGCACACGAGACGAGCGTTTCGGTCACAGTGAACCTCCGCCGAACGGCCGGCGCGGAATCGCGCCCGGCTGGAACCCGCGTTCGTCACCGCCAGAGACGACAGCGGCCCGGAAGAATTCCGCGAAAAATGGAGAAGTTGCGGGGACCCGGTTCCCCCCACGCGCGAACGCGCTCTACGCTCCGGGTGCTACAGGCGCTAACCGACCTTTCGCCCGGCGCAAAGTGACGGCTTTCTCGACAACAAATCTGTACCATTCGCCCCCCGGACACATCCAGATTCCCAATTCCGGGTCGCTCTGGTAGCATACTTCCATCACGTCGTCCAACTTCGCAAGTGCGCCCAGGCACCGCAGTGACGCGGGAGTGCCGAATGCCCGTTTCGTATGTCTGCCCGAGCCCGAACTGCGGGGCGTCCCTCCGGACGCCCCTGCGGGTACCGAGCGGTAAAGCCGTGACGTGCCCGAAGTGCGGGTTCCGTTTCGTCGCCGGTTCGCCCTACCCCGGTGCGACCCCGTTCCGCCCCGCGCCGACCAGTAACCCCGACGGGCCGCCGGACACGCGCGCTCAGGACAGCGCGGACCGCGCGCGCCTCGGGACCGGAGTCCAGGTCGTGGAACCGATCCGCCTCGTGTTCGAGAACGGCGACCCGGTCCCCGGGCTGTCGAGCTGGGTGCTCGAGCGCCAGATCGGGGTCGGCGGGTTCGGGGAAGTGTGGCTCGTGCGCCACGAGTGGAAGGCCGTGCGCCGCGCGGTCAAGTTCTTCACCCACCCGGACGCGCGCCACCGGCTCGTCACGCACGAGAAAAAGGTGCTCGTGCGCGTGATGAAGCACGCGGGCGACCACCCGAACATCGTCCCGCTCGTGGAGTGCAACCTCGACGGCGAGATCCCGTGGCTCATGTACGAGTACGTCCCGGGCGGGACGCTCGCCGACGCGGTGCGCGAGTGGAACACCCGGTCCCAGCCGAAGCGCATCCGGCGCGCGGTCCGCGCGCTCCTCTCGATCGGCGCCGCGATCGCGCACTGCCACCGGCTCGCGACGCCCATCGTTCACCGCGACCTGAAGCCCGCCAACGTGTTGCGCGACGAAACAGGCGCGCTGCGCGTGACGGACTTCGGCATCGGCGGCGCCGCGGTCGCGCACCTGGTGGACGGGCAGACCCACGGCCTGCTCACGAACAGCGGCCGCGTGCCCACGCTGCTCCGCGCGGCCGGGAGTTTCGGGTACGCCAGCCCGCAACAGCGCAACGGCGAATCGCCCGACCCGCGCGACGACGTGTACGCGCTCGGCGTCCTGGCGTTCCAGATGCTGCTCGGCGACCTCACGCTCTGGCCCGGCCCGGACATGGCCGACGACCTGCGCACGCTCGGGCTCCCGCGGAGCCTCGTGTCGCTCCTGGTCCACAGCGTCGCGCACAACCCGTCCCGGCGCCCGGCGGACGCGGCCGAGTGGAAGCTCGCGCTCGAAGGGCTCACGACGCGCACCTCGCCCGACCCCGATACCGCGTCCTCCAGCGCGACGCCGACGATCATCACCCCGCCCCCGAAGCGCCCACAAAGCGACGTCGGCTGAAACACAGTCGGACACGGGGCTCGGTCGAGTGCCTAATAGTTCGGGGTGTGTTTCAGGCGAACGGCCGGTGTCAGCCGGCCGGTGTGATCTGAAATCGAACGAAGAGTTTTGACAGGATTAGCAAGATCAACACGATCCAGAACCAATGCACGCGGAAGCCGCGACCGAAACTTGGTCTCGGCTCCACGCACCCCAGAACCGAAACAACGAATTCCCACCTCGTGCGGTAGCGCTCAAGTTCGCATTGCACTCAGGGTGCCAGCCGCTCGCGCGCCCACCCAGTGGCGGTGCGCCGGAACACAATCCGGTCGTGCAATCGGCTCGGCCGGCCCTGCCAGAACTCGATCACCGCGGGCAGCACGCGGTACCCGCCCCAATTCGGCGGGCGCGGCGGGTTCCCATCCGGGAACTTCGCCATCAGTTCGGCGTGCGCCTGCTCCAACACCTCGCGCCCGACGATCACGGCACTTTGCGGCGACGCCCACGCCCCGAGCCGGCTCCCGAGCGGGCGCTTGACGTAATACTCGTCGGACTCCGCCGCGGTCACGACCTCGACCGTGCCCTCCACGCGGACCTGCCGTTCGAGCGGGTGCCACAGGAACACCAGCGCGACGCGCGGGTTCGCGGCCATCTCGTTGCCCTTGCGACTGTCGTAGTTCGTGAAGAACGTGAACCCGCGGGCGTCGAGCGCCTTCAGCAGCACCGCGCGCGCGGACGGTTGGCCGTCGGCGGCACAGGTGGCCAGAATCATCGCGTTGGGGTCGGTCATCTCGGTCCCGACCGCTTGCGCGAACCAGTGGTGGAACAGCGCGAACGGGTCGGTGCCCGCGTCCGCCTCCGACAACCCACCGGCGGAATACTCTTTGCGCAGATCAGCTAATGAAGGCACGTGTCTTCTGGCTCCGCTCGAGGTGTAACGTGACAATCGCCGCTCGAATAGTCATGTCCCAGTCGTCCCGATCATGGAACGATGTCCAACGTTCTTCGCACCGCACGGTGTACCACGCGAAGGTACCCGCGCTCTGAGCGCCAGCGGTGTTTATTCCTTTTCAAGCACCAAGTCCACGCCCCAGCACCCGCGAACGTGCGGTCCGGGGCCGCGGCAGTGATTCAGGATGTCGGTATTCTCGCAGCCCGCGTCTTGCAGTGCATCGGCGAGAATGGGCATCGCGCTGAAGTCCCGCGACCTGTACATCTGCGCCGCGAGTGCGAGAGCGGTAGAGGTGCGCCAGTCGGGGGCGAAAGTTACGGGGCGAAAGGGATTGCCAAGAACTTCACGCGCGTAGTAACACCGAGTTCGCCTCTCCTCTCGGAAATGTGCTTGCGCCTCATTTTCATTGCCGAGCACGCGATCCAGAACTTTGGAACTGATTTCTAGAACTCGCCGCCAGCCTTGCAGTTTGGGCTTCGGGGGCGGGAAAAATGAGTGTAAAGGGACCGGCATTATGCAAAACTGCGTGCTGAGAGCTGCAATGGAGGTGCCGAGATTACCAGCCGCCCAAGCCTCGTCGTGTAGGGTGTCGCCATCATTGCTAACCTCGTCGGCTTCAGGCGGTTCAATACCCTCGTCGGCCCAGCGTTCACCAGTAACGATCATTCGCGAGAATCGCTGGTCTTTGATCTCTCGCCCCATGTCTCTGCAAATCGCACACGCCAAAAGCCGGCTCTTGCGCTCACTCAATTGCGTCTTGAGCAACTCCGACATCAACTCCGGTTCCGCACACTTCAGCCATTGCTTTTCGGTCATCGGTCACCCCCTGGAACCGCTCCCAGCATGACCGATCGGGGTGCCGGTGCCAAGTCCTGACGAAGCTGTTTCGTCCCGGGCAGAAACAGGATTTCTGCGAATTCCTCAATTCATGACGCCGAAACCCTTTGCGGCCTTTGGCTCACAGACGTGCGATTTTGAGAGGAGACTTCGCGCCGAAAATGCCCAGACGTTCCCCAGTGCTCATTGCTGGTCGCGTAAAGCAGAGCGCTCGGTTTGTGCTGCTGTCCATGCGGTGAGAATGACGTCCGCGACGCCCGCGGGTGGTAAAGTGTCACACGCGACCGCGCAATCCGCGACTTCGCGGTAGAGTTGCTCGCGCGCCGCGATCAGCGCGCGTACCTCTTCTTCGCCACCGGTCGAAGTCAGGTTCGGTCTGCGCGCCGCGGTTGTTGGGTCCGTTTGGAGCCGCGCCCACACGGTCTCGGGGGTCGCGGTCAGCCACACCACGAAGCCGTTCGCCTTCAGGAGCGCACGGTTCGCTTCACGCAGGACCGCTCCGCCCCCCGTCGAGATGACGCTCGTGGACCGCGCGCACAGTTCCTGGAGCGCAACTGACTCGCGGTCGCGGAACCCGGCTTCGCTTTCGGCCGCGAAGATGTCTTTGATCGACTTCGCCGCGTGTGCTTCCACGAGATCGTCCACATCGGCGAACGGCCGGGCGAGCCGTTCCGCGAGGAGTTTCCCGACGGTCGTTTTCCCGGTGCAGCGGTAACCAACAAGGATGATGTTCTGGGCCATATCGGTTCGGTGGGAGCCTCACTCCTCGGTACTTTCGGGTGCGGTCGGCTGGTCCTTCGGTTCGGTCTCCTCGTCGAACGCCTTCGTGAGCGGGGAGAGCGCCTTGCGCATGATGAGCCGCATCACTTCGGTGTCGGGCACGAGGCCGGTGAAGAGCTCGATTTGTCGCGCGGCCTGCCGGACGAACATGTCCACACCGGTGATCGTATCGCACCCGCGCGCGCGGGCCTCGCGGATCAGGAGCGTCGTCTCCGGTGTGTAGATCGTGTCGAACACGATCGTGCCCGGCTTCAGGACGCTGAAGTGGCACGGGGACTCGTCCACGTTCGGGTGCATCCCGACGGGCGTGCAATTGATGAGCACGTCGAACGAGACGCTGTGGCGCGCGTGCCAGTCCACGGCCTTGCACTTCACGTCCTCGGCGAGCTTCTGGGCGCGCTCGTAGGTGCGGGCCGCGATGGTGATCTGCGCGCCCTCGCGGTGGAAGGCGTAGGCGATGGACCGCGCCGCGCCGCCCGCGCCGAGGATCAGGATCGAGAGCTGGCTCAGTTGCGTGTTCGGCCCCTCTTTCGCGCGTTCCGCGAGGAACCCCTTGAGCGAATCGGCGGCCGCCGCGAAGTCGGTGTTGGCCGCGGTGAACTTCCCATCATCGCGCCGCACGAGCGTGTTGGCCGACGCGGTCACCTGTACGTTCGGTTCGCTCTCGCGTGCGAGGCTCGCCGCAGCCTCCTTGTGCGGAATGGTCACGCTGTACCCGCGCACCGGGATCTGGTCGTAGGACTCCAGGGCCAGCGGCAGTTGCCCCCGGGGGACGCGGAACGGCAGGTACAGCGCGTTCACCCCGAGTTTCTTGTACATGTGGTTGTGGAGCAGCGGGCTGAGGCTGTGCCCGACCGGGTCGCCGAGGACGCCGAACACCTGCGTGTCCGCGTTGACGTTCTGGACCGGGTACGTGGTGCGGAACTCGTCGAAGCTCGGCAGCCCGGGCGCGATCCCGCGCTCCTTGTTGAACGCCGCGTAGATCCACGGCGCGCCGAACTTGAGCGCGAGGAACCGCGTCGGCTGGCCGATGTCGCCCATGCAGAACGCGACTGTGGGCTTCGGCGCGGTGCGCTGGAGCTGGAGCACGCGGCCCACATCTTCGGGCGATTGTGCCGCGACCGCGAGCTTGTACACGTCCGCGTCCTGCTTCAGCATCTCCGCGTAGATTTCGTCCAGGTTCGCGGGCGTCTCGGTGGTGTTGTGGTAACTCACGATCCGCTTCACCGGGCCGAACCGCGGGACCGTACCGGCGATGTCCGTTTCCAGATCGACCCACTCGAACGCGCCGGAGACGATCGCCTGGCGCAGGATCATCATCCGCTCTTGCTCGTTACCCGGGAACCGGCCGCCGTCCGAGGGCCGGCGGAGCGTGGCGACCCAGGGGCACTGCTTGAGCGGCGCGAGGCGCTTGAAGTCCACGGCTTTCGCGAGGAAGTCGAGCCGCAGTTCGATGAACTTGGCCCCGCGCTTCACCGCTTCTTGTAGCTCGGCCACCACCATTTTGTGGCGCGTCCGGCCGATCACCACCAGCACCCGGTCCGACGACATAGCGCTCCCTCAACGGGGAAATGCGAACGGAGCAAACTCGGAATTCAACGGCCCCAATCACCAAAATACACGCAACCCGCGAGCGGGGTGAGTGTGAAGCGGCCGCAAAAATGTGAAACCCAGGCCACCGGGCCTGGGTTTTCGCGTTCTTGTGGATTTCCCTGGCCCCGACAGGGTCACACCTTGCTGGCTTCCTTGTACATGACGTGCCGGCGGACGACCGGGTCGAACTTGCGGAGCGAGATGCGCTCCTTGGTGTTGTTCCGGTTCTTCTGCGTGAAGTAGCAGTGGTCGCTGGCCTCGCTCTTCAGCTTGATGGTGCTGCGCGCTTCTTTCGACTTCGCCATGTCCGGCCCTTTAGTAAGGGAGTTTGGTACGTAATCCGGCTGCAGCCGGGATATACAGGAATGATAGCACCCGGGAGGGGAATCGGGGAGGGTGCGTGACGAACTCTGCGTGCGCGGGGTGAAGGGTGCGGATCGCCTGGGAATAGTTGTGGGGTGAGTTGGCAACGACGCGAGTGACTCATCCCGCAGTGTGGTAAATTACGCGGACGAAGTTAAACGGTAGTGCGGTTGAAGCCGTGGGCGCGTCCCGACGCGCCTCGAGGCCGCACGCGCGTGCTGCGTTCCGCCACCAACCAAACTTGGGGTAACTGGATGGAGCCCAAAAACACCGAGATACGGATCGCTGGTTACACAGCGGCCAGTCTGCTCCTCGAGCGCGAGCTGAAACAGTGGCACGCACTCGTGCTGCTCGATTCCAACAAGCAAGCTACCAACTTCGTTCAAGAACACACCCCGTCACACCTCTATCTCCGCTTTGATGACATTGAGGAACCGCGAGCGGACAAGCAAACACCTACGAGAGCCCAAATCGCACAGGCGATCGAATTCGCTCAAGGAAAAGACAAACTGCTCGTGAGTTGTCGGGCCGGGCGCGGGCGCAGTGTCGCTCTGGCCTACCTCATCTGCTGCCGCGAGCGCGGGGTTACAGAGGCCCTCAAACTTCTCGATCCGACGCGGCACCGGCCCAATCGACTTGTGATTAGCCTTGGTGACACGCTCCTCGACGCGCTCTACGTACTCGATTCGTTCGATGATTGGCACAGGCGCCACGCACACGTCCAATTGTCCGACTACTACGACGAAATGGAGAAGGAATTCGAGGCACTGGAAGCGCAAGGAGCCTCAAATCGTATCTGCGGCCCCTGATTCTACCCGCTGATGGTAGATCATTTCCCGCGGCACCGCAGTCCAAAAATTGTCCGATCATATTCACCAGCAATTTCCCTGGACGTAAGCGAACGATGTAGAGAGCCGTCGCTCTCAGTAAATCGCTGGATCACTCGCCGTTTCGGTGAGGGTCAGTTCGAGCACAGGAGGACACGAGGTGGCCGACACGGACAAACCAGAAGTTGCTCGACCAACCGAAGACGTGTATTGCTGGTTGGAGGCAGAGTCGTCGATCATGCTCAAAGCCACTACCCGGTTCGGTGACCCAGTGGAGCTGACGGCCGATGATGCGCGGGCCATCGCCGCCACGCTTACGGCACTGGCCGAACGGTTGGAACCATTGACCGACAAGCGCGCCTAATCCGGCGCTCCACGGGAGCAGCAGCGCGAATGCCCGACGGCAGATCACCCATCACGCGCCCAGCTTCGCCTTCGCGTCGTCGAGAATCGCCTTGGTCGCGGTGGCGCCCACGCGGGTCACGCCGATCGCGCGCACTTCCATCAACTTCTCGAA
The DNA here is from genome assembly GCF_017939745.1 of Gemmata palustris. Classification (NCBI taxonomy): domain Bacteria; kingdom Pseudomonadati; phylum Planctomycetota; class Planctomycetia; order Gemmatales; family Gemmataceae; genus Gemmata; species Gemmata palustris. Next base: position 2,627,736 of record NZ_JAGKQQ010000001.1, read on the forward strand.
CGTGCGGACGCCGCCCGCGGCCTTCACCTGCACCCACGCCGGGCTGTGCTCGCGCATCAGTTTCAGGTCCTCGATCGTGGCCCCCGTCTCCGCGTAGCCGGTGCTGGTTTTCACCCAGTCCGCGCGCACGTCACCGCAAATGCGGCACAGTTCCCGTTTGTGCTCGTCTTTGAGATATGCGTTCTCGAAAATCACCTTCACCTTCGCGACGCGCGCGTGAGCCGCCCGCACCACCGCCGCAATGTCGTCGGCCACGAAGTTCCATTCGCCGCTCAGCACCTTGCCGACGTTGACCACCATGTCGAGTTCGGTCGCGCCGTCGTCCATTGCGCGTTCGGCCTCAAAAACCTTCACGGCCGTGAGGTGCCCGCCGTGTGGGAAGCCGATGACCGTGCTGGCCTGCACCGTGCTGCCCGCCAGGAGCTTCGCCGCGAGCCGCACCGCGTAGGGCTTGATGCACACCGACGCGGCGCCGAGTTCGCGCGCGAGGAGGCACCCGCGCTCGAGGTCCGCGTCCGTGAGGTTGGGCTGGAGCAGCGAGTGGTCGAACATCCGGGCGAGGTCGGCAATTGTCGGATTGGTCACGATGCACCGGTGAGAGAGAAACGAGCGATTGGGGTTAGGATACCGGCGATTCGCCATGAACCCAGATGCGCTCCGGACGTCTTTACTCGTTGCTTTTTGAAATTTCGTACACTATAATATACACATGGTTTGGCGTCCGGTCGAAGAGTCGAGAGTGTGCTCCTTCGAGACACACGAAGCGCGACCAACATTCGGTGGGAATGGTGCCCAAAACCCGCACGATACGAGCGATTTATCAGTGAATGTTAGTCTCCGATCCAGGTCTCCACGGAAGGCAAAGGGGCCAAAAGCCTTGAAATGCTGTGGGTCTGTGCGGTGGCACCCCGGCCCACACCCGCGCCGGCCCAAAATGTTAGCAAATGTTAGCCGGGCCGATCGTGCGGGCGGAAACGGACACCCCGTTGAGAGAAAACGCCCCCACCGGGGCGAGTACGGAAGACTGCGGAGGTTCCTCGCTGCGCTCCGGGTCAAGCCGACTGGCGCGGATTGGCTCACCAGCCCCGCGTGCGTTCGGTAGTGACCGACCTTGACCCCATTTGGGGGCATGGTATGCGTGGAGGAACTCTCAAATATCCCCCACGGTCCCGGAGATTCCCCCATGCTTCGTGCCGCGCTCGCCGGGCTGACCGTCGCCCTGTTCGCAGCACACGCGACCGCACAACCGGCCGTATACAAGGCCACCGTCGTCGCCCCCGAGGTGAAACTGCGAGCCGGAGCAAGCGATCAGTTCCCGGACACCGGCACACTACGCCAGGGCACCCCGGTAATTGTCGAAAGAGAAGCGGAAAACGGCTGGCTCGCCGTTACCGCACCGCAAGGGTCGATCAGTTGGGTGCAGGCTCAGTTCATCAACGACTACAGCCGCGAGCAACTCACGGACGAGCAACTCAAATTACCGCCCAAAACGCCGCGAAACGTGTTCGTGGAAACCGATGGCGAGATCACCATTGCGACGGGTAAAGTCGGTTCGGATGAACCGTTCGACATCCGCCGCGTTAAGCTCCCTCCAGGAACGGAACTCGTGGTGATTGGGCAGAAAGCATCGTTCGCCGGGAAGAGCTGGTACCCGATTACTCCCCCTCACGGGGATGTACGCTACATACCGAAGACGGCCGTGCAGTTCGAGAAAGCCGTGAATGCAGGAATCACCGTCCGGGTAAACGAGAACGTGACGCCGATTCCGCCGGGCGGAAGCGGGAGTCCGTCTGTGGTTCCTGCAACACCCGCGGGCGGGCCGCTCGCGGCGATCCCGGGTCCGGGCGTTACTCCCACGGCCGGCACAACGGCGAGCAAGCCCGCGGTGAACCACCCACTGTGGGAAAAGGCTGAAGCCGCCGAACGCGAGAACCGACTCAAGGACGCGGTGGACCTGTACTTCCAACTCGCGGGTGAGATCAACCGGACCGGCGGCGATCACGAGATCGCGAACCAGTGCTTCAGCCGCGTTCACGACATCCGCGGCAAGCAACGGGACTCGGCCCGCGGAAGCACCACCGCGCCCACAATGCCAACGAGCTTGCTCAAACCACCGACGAAGGAAGACCGCGCCGTTCGGCCGGGCACGCCGGAACCACTTCCCCCAGCGGCAAATACTAACGGCGCGAAAGACGAGCGCGTGGAAACACAGAGCGGAACACTAGCGCGTTCCAACCTCACCCCCCCGGGTCTGAACCGCCAACTGTACATCCTGGAATCGCCTTCGGGTGAGCCGAAGATGTACGTGACCTCGGCTCCGGGTGTCAATTTGGCGCAACACCTCGGCCGACGTGTTGAAGTAACTGGTTCCACAACCACGGCCTACGGCCTCAAACGGCCGTGCCTCGTCGCGACGAGCATCGACTTGGCGCCGTGATGTGCCAGCAACGGGAAGTGAATTCAAACACAAACGCCCGCGGACACGAGTCCGCGGGCGTTTGGCGTTACGTCAGATCGCGACCGATCAGTGGTTCAGCATGAACTCGTTCGTGTTGAGCAGCGCCCAGAACACGTCCTGGTAGAAGGTGACGTCGTCCGGCAACGCGCCCGGAACGGCCGTGATGCCGCTGGTGGACGGCTTCGGCGTCGTGCCCGTGCCCTTCGGTGCCGGGGCGCTGAGGTTGATCGTTGCCCGACCGTTGCGGACCTGTTCGAGCTTCGCGATCTCTTCGCGCGACGGGTGGCGGCTCACGGTCATCAGGAACAGTTCGCCGTAGATGGCGCTCGGGGCGCCCCGGTGCTTCTTCACGACGTCAGCGACCACACCCTTATCCCGCGCGGTACCGACCTGATCGTTCAGATCCTTGCCGTTCATCAGCAGCAGCGCCTGAACCACGGTCCCGTTGAAGCTCAGTTCGTTGCCCTCGTCGTCACCGAAGTTGCGAACCAGCTTCCCGGTCCAACTGGCCTTCAGGGCCTTGTACTCGGCCTCTTTGAGCCGCCCCTCGGCGCGCGTGGCGAGCGAGAGCGAGTCGAACAGGACTTCCGGCGACATCGCCTTCAGCGGCATCCGGGCGAAGTACGGGTCGAAGTCGGAATGGGTCAGCGACTTTCCTCCGACCTTCTCCTTCCCGGTGACGTGGCTCAGTTGGTACACGTCGCTGGTGCAGAGCCACTCGAGCAGCTTCTTCGTGTCGTGGTTGTACTGTTTGAACTGTTCGCCGAGGTACGCGAGCAGTTCCGGGTGAACCACCTCGTTGTCGCTCTTGAAGTCGTCAACGGTCGCGTCCTTCTGCAGCCCGCGCCCGAACAGGTGGCCCCACAGCCGGTTCACGTAGGCCCGCTCGAAGTTGTCGTGCTGGGTCACCCACTCGGCCAAGATCTGGCGCCGGGTTTTGGTACCCACCGGAGTCGAGACCAGGTTCTTCGAGGACTTTTCCTCCTTCTCAGCCTGTACGAGATCCTTGAGCATCACCGGATAACTGGCGCGGCGCTGACCGTCACGGCGCTCGTACAGCACCATGCCCTTCTTGTTCCAGTTCGGCATCTCGCGGAGTTCGACGAAGTTCTGCGCCTGCATAGCCTTCTTTTGCATGTTGTTCTGGAGCCCGACCTTTTCGGTCTGGCGGAAGAAGGCGTTCACGCCCCAGAAGTCGGCCTGCAACCACTCCTTCGCCTGCGGGTGGTCGTGGCATTGGGTACACTGCGTCTGAATCCCGAGGAACAGCTTGGTGACGCGCGAGGTGACCGGTACGTTGTCGTACTTGCCGAACTCTTCGAGGTCGACGCGCTGGCCCTTCGCGTCGGCCTGGATCGCGTCGCCGAGGTGCCGGAACACGAAGTGGACCGCGCCGTTCTCGTTGCTCTTGCCGGTCGCGGTGACGAGGCCGGTTACGAACTCGCGGTACGGGGCGTTGTTGTCGAGTTGGTCCTCCAGCCACATCATGAGCTGTTCGCGGTAGATCGCGTCCACCCCGCTGCGGGTGAGCAGCCACACGGACCAGATTTCCGCGAAGTTGCGGGCGTAGGCCGCCGAGTAGTCGATCGGAACCTTCGCGAGCCCCGAGACCGCGGTCACGGCCTTGCCGTTCACCTTCGGGGTGAACTTCCTCTCGTTCAGCAACCGCTGCACGAGGCGCACGCGCTTGTTCGCGGCCCGGTCCTGCTCGAAGTCCAGGATCTCTTCGACGGTCGGGATGCGACCGACCAGATCGATGAACACCCGGCGCATGTACTCGTTATCGGTGGCCCGCTCGGCCGGCTTCTTGATGCCGGCGGCCTCCCAGTTCTTGGCGATCAGTTCGTTGATTTTCTGCGTCTGCGGCGAGATGCCGGCCGTTGGGGGAACCGTGGGGACGGGGGGAGGAGTGGGCTTCGGGTCGTCGGCGGCGGCCGATGTTTGAGCCGCAGCGCACAGGGCGCCGAGAAGGAGCAGAGAGCGGATCATCCGAGTTCCCCTTTGAGGGTTCGCCTGTCGTGAAAGCCGCCTCCGGCGCGGTCCGGGGCTGGTAAACTGTGTTTGGTGTGCGTTTTGGTAGTGTAGACCAGTGGCGCAGGGCCGGTCTAACGTTTTTCACTTTAAACCGGGCTTATCGCCCCACCATATTCGGACGCGGGGGGCGCCCACAGAGTTCCCAAACTTCCCCTTGTGCGTGCGTTTGAACCCCACGAAACCGCCCCGAGTTCCGTCTGGAGTCACGAAATGCGGTTCCCGCTCAGAGAAATCGCCCAGTACATTCGCTCGGCGCCGACGGAAGAATTGCTCGACCGCGTCACGGTTTACCGCGAAGGGATGGAACCGGCCGCGCTCGATCTGATGGAAGGCGAACTGGACCGGCGCCGCGTCACCCGCGCCCAAATCGCGGACTACGACGCCAAACAGCGAGCGACCGCGATCATGCTCCCGGACGGGACCGCCCAGCGGTGCGAGCGGTGCGACCGCCCCGCCGTCTATCAGCGTCGCGGCTGGCACAGAACTTACGGCTGGCTCCCGGTGTTCCGCCGCACGTTTTACTTTTGCTCGTTCCACCAACCCGCATCAAAGGCGAACCCCGAACCGGGCACTGAGTCTTGAGAGAACACCTCTCACTCCCGGTGCTCCAGATGTCGCAGCGGAAAAAGCAGATCCGGCAGAAGTTTCGCGACGCGGTGTTCCACCGGGACAACTTTACTTGCCGCACGTGCGGGTTCTTTTCCGCGCCGGAATCCGCCGAGAATGAACTCGACGCGCACCACATCACGGACCGAAATGAGATGCCGAATGGGGGATATGTCGCTGAAAATGGCATCAGTTTGTGCGCGCCGTGCCACGAGAAAGCGGAAGCCTTTCACCGCGGCGAGCCGATTCCGCCGGGGTTCACGCCGGCGGATCTGTATGCACTGATTGGTTCGAGCGAGGACGAAGCGCGGGCCGCATCCGAGCGGCTCGGCGAATGACTTTACTTGGCAGCGACTTCCTTAGCCGCGGTCTCGGTCACTTCCGAGAACCGGACGTTGAGCTGCTCGCTGAGCCAGCTCTGAATGGCCGGCGTGTACGGGAACTTACCGCCCGTAATGAGCTTCTTCATGCGGGCGTCGCGGTTGGCGCGTTCCTTCCGCTTGAGGTGCCCGTTGACGGTACGAGAAATCGCGCTCTTATCGCGAATCCGGTCGTACCGGATGCGGGTTGACATACGTTCGGCCATGCTTCGACTCCACAATCGGTCGCGGGTATTTCAAGATTTATTACGATAGGGCGCGCGGTGCGAAGCGGGAAGGGCGAGCCGGTGCAAAGCCTTAACTCACTCTTCCCATTTCGCGAGAAGGCGACGAACGGGAGCCTTCCCCGTCACCCGATCACGTAGAGGTTAGCCCTTCGGTTCGGTTTCCGGCAGACTGATCGCGGGCGGGCGCACGCGGCGGGCCGGTTCATCCAGCGACCGCAAGAACGCCTCCAGGTCGGCCAAATCCTGCTTGTTTAACCCCAGGGGCTTCAGCAGTGCCGATTTGGTCGGGAAGTTCGGATCGTCCTTGTGTTTCTCGGTGCGGCGCAGGGTGGGCATCCCGGCGTTGTACATCCGCAGCACCCCGTCCAGGTCGAAGAGCCCGTTGTGCATGTACGGCGCCGTTCGACCGATGTCGCGCAGTGACGGAGTTTTGAACGCCCCGACGTCCGCTTTCTCTTTCGTAACGCGGAACCGCCCTAGATCCTCGAACTCCCGGCCGTAGTAGCTCAGTCCGACGTTGTGGAACTTCCCGTCCGATAGGGTCGGCCCATTGTGGCAATGCAGGCACCGGGCGTCCGTCCGAAACAGGTGCAGCCCCCGAACTTCGGAATCGGACAGCACCTCGCTCTTCCCTTTAAGGAAGGCATCGAACCGGCTGCGCCCGCCGACCACGGTCCGCTCGAAGCACGCGACCGCCTGCGCCACCCGATCCAGGGTGATCGCCTTCTCTCCGAACACCTTCTCGAACAGGACCGGGTACCCGGCCACTTTTTCCAGGCGCCCGACAAGGGCCTTTTCATCCGCGCGCATCTCGTCCGGGTTGGCGAGTACCGCCTTCACCTGAGATTCCAGGGAATCGGACCGCCCGTCCCAGAAGTACGCCTTTCCGAACGCGGCATTGGTAATGGCCGGGGCGTTCCGCTTGAGCGGTTTGCGGTCGTGACCGAACGAGGTCGTTCGTCCGTCCGCCCACGCAAGGTCCGGGTCGTGGCAACTGGCACAGGCCGCCTGACGGGTGCCCGACAACCGGCCGTCGAAGAACAGCGCCCGACCGAGCTCTTCCTTGTCCTTGGAGTGCGGGTTGTCCTTCGGGTGGACCGGAGCTGAGAGCAGTCCGAGTTCCCGGTGTTCGGCGCCGGGGTCGAGGGTCGGTTTCGGCCACTCCGCGGGCGCCTTGGTGTACGCGACGCGGAGTTCGGTCGCGCGTGCCTTCGCTTGCTCCGCGGTCGGCTCCGGCCGGGGCGGGAGCCTTGCGGGAGCGGGGTCTTGGCAAAGCGCGATCCCGGCTGACAGAAGGACAAGAACCACACCGACGCGCATCAATAGTCCCCTGAAACCACTTCCCCGCCTTCGCGAGTGAGGAGTGCGGCGATCACCTCGGGCCGGATCGATTGGTTGATGGATCGAACCGACCCGTCGGCGAACAGCACATTCGCCGCACTGGGATGGAAAGCATAGATCCCGTTATTGTTATTGCAGTTTACGAAACAACTCCCGTCCCCCACCCCACTCGCATCGAACCCATTGATTACAAACATATTCGGCACCGCCCAGCCACAGTTCGCGGCCGTCGGGGTCGTTGCCGCGTCGAGTTTCCCGGCCTTCCAAAATTGCGGGCGCCCGGCCGCTTCGACCAGCACGATCGAGTTCGAGGTGCCGTCGAGGACGGCCGTTACCCTCACGTACTGATTGGTGTCGGACCCAATTACCCCGTCGGTATTCGCCGGCGCGGTTCCGGGGATGAACCCCTTCCCCGCGCTCCCGTTTGCTCGGGTCACGTAGAAGAGACTGCTCGGGCCGTAGTGACCGCCGTAATCGGAGGCCGCGGTCGGGTACTTGACCCCGCTCTCGTCGGCCGAGTTCGTCTGCCCGGTGCGGTCCGCCGGGGCCGACGGGCACACCATGATCTTGATCGGCGTGGCCAACACGCCCTTGTTCGTCGAGTGGTTGTACTTCTGGTCGAACCGGTACAGGCTGCGGACGTTGTCTTGCTCGATGTACGGTAGAAGTTGCACGCCCCAGTAACTGAGAACCCCGTTAATGCTCTGTTTGGCGCACGGGAAGCCGCCCTGAGCGGACTCGAAGTTGTGGAACGCGAGTCCAAGTTGTTTGAGGTTGTTTTGGCACTTCATCCGGGCCGCGGCTTCGCGGACCTTTTGCACCGCGGGGAGCAGCAGTCCGATGAGGATCGCGATGATCGCAATTACCACCAGTAACTCAATGAGCGTAAAACCGCGTCGGCGCGTGCGGCGCATGAACGTCTCCGGGTATTGGCGGCCGAAAGCTTGACGCGCGAGAGGTGAGCAGCAGAGCCGCATCCCGAACAGTGGCGGTACAATCTCGGCGGGGCGGGAGCAGATTGAGATTGAATCTCATCTATTACGATTACGTTAGAGCCTTTCGGAGTTGAGTCAAGGGAACAAGGTGGCTCCAATCCGTGTGCCTCACTCGGGCCTGACTAACAATTGCTAACATTTTGGGGCCGTGGGAGTGGCCAAGACGAGCAAGAACACATCAACTCCTGATATCGTAATCACTTGGGCATTACGCTCCTCCACACGCCTCTCTGAAACGGCTAACAATTGCCAATATCCTGCCGCCCGGACCACAACAATTGAGCCGCCACCACGAGGAAACGAATACGGTAAGTTCTGCGGCAGCATGCAAACTGCACTTCAGTCCACTTGCTGTTGAATGATATCGCAGTGAACACAAGAATACAAACGTTTTGAACCCCTTCTACCGCAACGGTTCACTGCACGCGCACGAGCAATTCAGTTCACTCCCGAAGCGGAAAACGTTACTGCTCAAAATACCCGAGTGCCCCGCACGTTCCCGGTTGCACCGACTGGCCCGAGCGAATACACGATTCACTATTCCCACGCCGGAGACCCCGCACCTTGTTGACGCTCAACTCCGTCGCCATCGAAGACACGTTCGCCGAAGCGTTCCCCATGACGGCCACCCGCGTGCTGGTCACGGCGGAAACGATCGGTTGGGCGCGCGTCGCCGGCCAGACCGCGACCGGGTACGCCGCGAGCGTGATCGGCTGCGACGCCGAAGCCGGGATCGAGCGCGAGCTGTCCGCGAGCGAAACGCCGGACGGACGGCCCGGCGTTTCGCTGCTGTTCTTCGGCTTCAGCCGCGACGCTCTGCAGAAGGCCGTGGTGAACCGCGTCGCACAGTGCGTACTCACGTGCGCAACGACCGCGTGCTTTAACGGACTGGTGGGCGACCCGGGCAAAACGATCCGCGTGGGCGGAACGCTGCGCTACTTCGGCGACGGGCGGCAAATCAGCAAACTGCTAGACGGGAAACGCTACTGGCGCATGCCGACAATGGACGGCGAGTTCCTGTGCGAAGATGTGTTCGGCACGGTGAAGGGCGTCGGCGGCGGGAACTTCCTCATTCTCGGTGAAACACAGGCACAAACACTCGCGGCCGCGGAAGCTGCAGTTACTGCGATCCGCCAATTGCCCGGTGTGATTCTGCCCTTTCCAGGTGGAATCGTGCGCTCAGGGAGCAAGGTCGGGAGCAAGTACAAGGGATTAAAAGCGAGCACCAACGACGCCTACTGTCCCACGCTCCGCGGGGCGGTCGCGTCCGCGCTGCCCGAGGGCGTGAACGCGGTGTACGAACTCGTCTTCGACGGTTTGGATCTCGCTACGGTCGAGCGCGCGACGTGGGAAGGGATGCTGGCCGCCACCCGGTGTCCCGGGGTGAAACAGATCACCGCGGGCAACTACGGGGGGAAGCTCGGGCCGCACCACATTTACCTGTCAAAGCTCTTTCAAGGCAACAAGTGATTTATTGCGCGTGAACCGCACGGCTCTGCGCGGGCTACTTCTCCGCATCTCCCGGTAACAATGTTTGGGGGCGCTTGGTGAGCCTCCCCTTCCCTCCCTCGTAGGTCACCACCCACGCGCGGTCGAACACCGAATCCTTCCACTTGTCTGGAACGTCTCCTACTTTGAGACTCCCCGCCAGTTCCGGGATATTTCCGTGGTGCCAGCAGATCAGCACCGTCTTGCCTTCGTATTTCGGGTTCGACAGCATTTCCGTGGCAAGTTTGGCGTAGTCGTCGTTGGCATACCGGGAATCGATGTCGAGTTTCAATTTCTTCGCGAGCGGCGCAACCGTTTCAACCGGGCGGTCACTGCGCTTGGACGCTTTCGTCGCGAAGATGAAGTCCGGCGTCGGGAGCGGGTCGGGACGGGTGTCCGATTTCTGAAACAGTTCGGCGAGCGCCTCAGCGCGCCTCTTCCCCGTCGCGCTCAGGTCGCGCGCGTTCTCGTCGTCCGGCTTCTCCGCGTGTCGGATGATGATGACCCGCGCCGGATAGACCGGCTTCGCACCCGCGCAACCCGGAACTGCAATACATGCAGCAACGAAGGCGACGAATCGGATGAGCATAGCCGTCCCCCCAACCGTGTAGCCAGTTTAACAGAAGCGGCGGAACAATAATGACGATCGCACGTTCCTCGATCGCGCAGGAACGTGCCCAACGCGAACGGCCCGGCGCGATTGGTGTCGCGCCGGGCCGCCGGTGTTTGAACTTGGCTCGCACATTAACCACAAAGCCCACAGGTCGAGGCATCCGTGGTGGCCCACTTCATCGCCTCTTCTGAGTTCTTGTTGAGGTGAACGTGTCGGTCCACGTGATCGACCATTGAGGTCGGTAGAAAGTGGTGCTGACCGTCGGAACAACTGTCCTTCGTCAACTTGATCGCGCCGCCCTCGACCTTGTCTACGACACCGACCTTCTTGCCACACGACGCGATCACGTCCATGTGTTGGCGGATGCCCTCGATGCCGGCGTCCGACCCTTCGGCGCGGCCCGGACCCACGCCCGTCTTCTCCTTCACCCAGTCGGCCGCGTTGCCGACGTTCTCGGCGATCCGGTTCCCGACTTCTTGCAGTTTCTCTTGGGTGCTATTGGCCATGACGGGTTCTCCTTCATGAATGTTAACGGCATTGACTGCCGAGTTCGCGGCTGTAAGTGCCCCGCGAGTGGACTCGTGAAAGTGCAATCGACGTGCCGCCGGGAGGTGCGGAGAAAGCTCCACGTGAATTCTTGGGGTCCAGTAGTTCGCCGATCGCCTTTAACGATCTCACGGACGGCGTGGAGCACGAAATGCACCCTGAAACGGGTTCCAACGCCAATGAGCGCCCCTGAGTTCCCCGTGCACCACCGAGTCGCTCACTGCAGGCGAGCCGAATTCAATCGGCTGACACCGGGAAGAATTGATATTTTTGCAATTATAATATTAAATTTCCGCCGATGTATATCATGTCAGTGCCCGGATGTCGGGATCTCCCGAGGGGCACAGGGAACGGAATCCATTGCGGAGCGCATTCATGCGACGGAACGTGCTGGTGGCAAGTCTGACGGCGTGCGGGTTGGTAACGGCGTGTTCCGCTCCCGTGTTCGCGACGCAGTCAACACCGGTGCGGGCCGCGGTGTTCGTGGACCGGGCCGATGCGACCCGGCCGATGGACGGTGAGGTCTGGTTCTGGAACGGGACGGTTGATCGCCTCACGATCCCGCTCGGACCGACCCGCCTCGATCCCCGGCCGGGCGGACCGTGCGGGATGATCGGAGCACGAAGTTATGACTAACGAGATTCCCCGGAAGCGCTCGAGTGGTCGCTCCCACGAGCAGATCACGAAAGAGGTGGGCGCGCTCGAGCAGGTGGCGACAGAACTGGAGCACATCCCCCGGTGGCCCGGCGCGTATCAAGGACAGTTGCGGGCGATCTACCAAATGCTCCGCGAAAACGATCTCGGTGAAAAGAGAGCGGGCGGCGCGAACCAGATTCTGCACCGCTGCATCGCGATCATCTGGCGGGACGTCCCGGGCGCCCCAATCAGCTACGACCGCGCGTTCTTCGACAGCTAACTTCGGGATCGTGTGAAGCGCGCGGCCGTTCGGTTGCGGTCGGCTTCGCTGGGTCGGGTAAGCACCCCTCGCGCCGCGCCAACCGTGCGACACCGACAGACGACTTTCCCGCGGTCGAGAACCGGGCGCGGCTCTTCCGGTCCCGCCCGCGTGCCCCGGCGCCGCTGGCACGATTTTCCCCACGCCCTGTTCCTACGGAGATCCGGTTTGATTCGCACGGAGTTCCCGGTGACGCGCCGTTCCGAGATTCGCAAGATCGCTTTCGTCGGCGACTACCTGCCGCGGAAGTGTGGGATCGCCACGTTCACGCACGACATGCACGCCTCGGTCGCCGCCCGCTACCCCGATGCCGAGTGCTTCGTGGTTCCGGTCAACGACCGCCCCGAGGGGTACGACTACCCGCCGGAGGTTCGGTTCGAGATCGAAGAACAGAATCTGGACAGTTACCTCCGAACGGCCGACTTCCTGAACTTCGCGAACACCGACGTCGTCTGCCTCCAACACGAGTACGGGATCTACGGCGGCACCTCGGGCAGTCACGTCCTCGGTCTCGTTCGCGACCTCCGCATGCCGGTCGTCACGACCCTTCACACCGTGCTGCGCGAACCGAACGACGATCAAAAGCGCGTGCTCACGGAACTCGCCACCTTGTCCGCGCGCGTCGTGGTCATGACCGAACGCGCGCGGTCATTTCTGCGCGAGATCTACGACGTTCCCGAAGCGAAGATCGACCTGATCGCACACGGCATCCCGGACACGCCGTTCGTCGATCCGAACCCGTTCAAAGAGCAGTTCGGGGTCGAGGGGCGCTTGGTGGCGCTCACGTTCGGGCTGCTTTCGCCGAACAAGGGCATCGAGCACGTGCTCCGGGCGATACCGGAGATCGTTAAATCGTTCCCCAACTTCGTCTACATCGTGCTGGGCGCGACACACCCGGCCCTGGTTCGAGAGCAGGGCGAGCGGTACCGCCTGAGCTTGGAGCGGCTCGCGCGGAACCTGGGAATCGGCAAGCACGTGATCTTCTACAACCGGTTCGTCGAACTGCAGGAGCTGACCGAGTTCATCCGGACCGCCGACGTTTACGTGACCCCGTACCTGAACGCGGCGCAGATCACCTCGGGCACACTGGCCTACGCATTCGGGTGCGGCAAGGCGGTCGTCTCGACCCCCTACTGGCACGCGGAAGAGCTGCTGGCCGACGGGCGCGGCGAAATCGTTCCCTTCGCCGACCCGGGAGCGCTCGCGCGCGCGATCCGCGGACTGCTCGGTGACGAACCGCGCCGCACGGCAATGTGCGAACGGGCGTACCGCTTGGGCCGGGAGATGATCTGGGAGCAGTCGGCGCGCCACTACATGGAGTCGTTCCAGTTGACGCGCCTCGGGCGCCAGCACCAGCCGTGTAAGCCGCTCGCCGTGCGAACGCTCGCCGAGCAGCACGCCGACTTACCCGACTGGCGGCTCGATCACCTCGTGCGGATGTCCGACGCCACCGGGATGCTCCAGCACGCGACGCACACCATTCCCAACTTCGACGAGGGGTACTGCACCGACGACAACGCCCGCGCCCTGTTGCTGACGGTGCTCCTGGACGAACTCGGGCAGGGCGGGCCGGAGATCGAGCGCCTGGCGACGCGGTACGCCGCGTTCCTCCAGGCGGCGTTTAACCCGGCGACGAAACGGTTCCGCAACTTCCTGGGGTTCGACCGGCGCTGGCTCGAAGAGGTCGGGTCGGACGACTCGCACGGGCGCGCGCTCTGGGCGCTGGGCACCTGCGTGGGCCGGTCGCGGCGCCCCGATCTGCCCGCGTGGGCGGCCGGGCACTTCGAGCGCGCGCTACCGGCGATCCTGGAGACGACCTCGCCCCGGGCCTGGGCGTTCAGCCTCCTCGGTATCCGCGAGTACCTCCGCCGGCTCGGTGGGGACCGGCTCGCGGCGCAGGCCCGGGACACCCTCGTCGCGCGGCTGCTCGACATTTACGACCGGACGACCACCCCCGAGTGGCCGTGGTTTGAAGAGATCCTCAGTTACGACGTCGCCCGGTTGCCTCAAGCATTGATCGCCAGTGGTCACGAGAGCGGGAACGCCCGCGCGGTGGAGGTGGGCCTGCAAGCCCTGACCTGGCTGGTCAAGGTCCAGACCGCTCCGCAGGAGCACTTCCGGGCGATCGGCTCCAACGGGTTCTACCGCAAGGGGCACGCCCCCGCACGCTTCGACCAGCAGCCGGTCGAGGCGTGTGCGACGGTCTCCGCGTGCCTGGAGGCGTACCGCGTTACCGCGGACGCGAACTGGCTGAACGAGGCCCGCTCCGCGTTCGAGTGGTTCCTGGGGCGCAACGACCTGGGCCAAGAACTGTACGACCCGCGGACCGGCGGGTGCGGCGACGGGCTCCAGGAGGACCGGATCAACCGGAACCAGGGGGCCGAATCGACGCTCGCGTTCCTGCTCTCCCTCGCCGAGATGAACCTGCTGGAAAGCTCACTGGCGGCGTTCCGTCAGGCGCGGTAGGGTGCCACACCGGGAAGGATGAAGGACGAAACGCCCTTCGGCCCCTGGTCGAGTGGGCACGGGACCGGTCCGCGGATCACGGACCGGTTGTCTGGCACTCTATTTCATCCTTCATCCTCCGTCTTTCAGCTTTAGAAATATGGACGTCAAGCGCACCGGGGTCACCCTCCGGCCCACCAATTCCCGCGTCGTGATCCGGCCGTTCGAGGTACCGAACGACAACCGCGTCGAGAAGATCATCGCCCGCGTCGCGGCGCTCGCCGAGGCGGACGTCGAGCGGCTGCTGGAGGGCGTGATGCAGGACTTCCGCCTGCGCCACCAGCGCACCCGCGAGTTCTTCCTGCACCGGTTCGAGCAGGTCCGCAAACACCTGCTGACCGACCAACCGCTCAGCGAGAACCGGCGCCTGCTCATCGGCTCGTACTTCACACTGGAGTACGCGCTGGAATCGGCGGCGCTGTTCAACCCGTCGATGGTGTGGCACCCCGATCAGTCGGGCCTGCCCGTGGGGAGCCGCCGGTTCATTGTCAGCCTGCGGGCGACCGGTGAGGGGCACATCTCGTCGATCACGTTTCGGTCCGGTGTGATCGACTCCGCGAACCAGATCAAGATCGACGAGCCGACGCGGTTCGTGGTGGCCCCGGACCTGGTCCCGAACGTCCTCTACGAAAAACCCCTATTCTACCGCAAATTGACCGAACTGGGGATCGATGGGCCGTTCACCGATCTGGTCATGGCCGCGCTGGGCGAGACGTTCCCGCTCGACGACCTGAGCCGCGCGGTGCGGAACGTGTTGCGCCACAACCGGGCGCGGCAGCACGAGTTCGAGCCGATCGCGCAGACGATGGTGGTGCTGGCGCGGGCCAACTACGAGGTCCGCTTCGACGCGCGGTTGAACGTGTCGGAGCGGATCATCTTCCCGTCGTCGCCGACCGAGACCAACGGCATCGAGGACGCGCGGTTCGTGCGGTTCACGCACCCCGACGGGCGCGCCTGTTACTACGCCACCTACACCGCTTACGACGGCCGGGTGACGCTCCCGCAGATGCTCGAAACCGAAGACTTCCTGCACTTCAAAGTGAGCACACTGAACGGGCCGGAGGTGAAGAACAAGGGGTTCGCACTGTTCCCGCGCATGGTCAACGGGCAGTACGCGATGCTGTCGCGCCAGGACAACGAGAACATCTTCCTGATGTACTCGGACATGCCGCACTTCTGGTACACGAAGGAGTTGCTCGCGAAGCCGACGTACCCGTGGGAGTTCGTGCAGTTGGGGAACTGCGGGTCACCGATCGAGACGGAAGCCGGGTGGCTGGTGCTGACGCACGGGGTGGGTCCGATGCGGAAGTACGCGATGGGGGCGTTCCTGCTCGACTTGAACGACCCGGCGCGGGTGATCGGTCGGCTGGAGGCGCCGTTGCTCGAGCCCAACGCGGACGAGCGCGAGGGCTACGTGCCGAACGTCGTCTACAGTTGCGGTGCGGCCCTGCACGGGCGCGAGCTGGTCATTCCCTACGCGATGTCGGACTACGCGAGCACGTTCGCCACCGTTCCACTCGACGACGTGCTCAACGCCATGACACGGGCGTGAAACGGTACCGTTAGTCCGCGGTGCTCATCGCGGCGAGCAGGTCCGCTAAAGAAAATTCCGCGATTGCGGTGACCGCATCGGCGGCACCGTAGTAGACGAGCACCGATTCCCCGTCCCGTACCAGACCGGTCGGGAAGACCACGTTCGGCACGAAGCCCGTGCGCTCGAAATCGGTCTCGGGGCGCATGAACGGCTCCGCGGTCCGCTTCAGTACGCGGGTCGGATCGTTCGCATCGAGCAAAAGCGCACCGCCGTAATAGGTGCCGACTTCGCCCGGGCGCGTGGGGCGCTGGTTCCCGTGGTAGATCGCGAGCCACCCGTCCGGGACGCGAACCGGAGGTGGCCCCGCGCCCACGCGCCCGGATTGCCACTCCCCTCCCGATAGTGTCAGCGGAGTGTGCGCGCCCCAGTGAATCAAGTCGGGCGACCGCGCCACCCACATCTCGGGTCGGGTGAACGGCGTACCGCAGACCGGGCGGTGCAGAGCCGTGAAGTTCCCACCGACCGGTTCCGGGAACAGGACAACATCTTTGTTCTCGGGGCAGAAAATCACCCCGTGGCGCTCGAACGTGCGGAAGTCGGAGGTGCTCGCGAGTGCGGTCGCCGGACCGTGGCGCGACACCGCGACGTAGGTGAAGTAGAACCGGTCGTTCACCGCCGTGATGCGCGGGTCTTCGACCCCGAACTCTTCGAGTTCGCTCTGCGGGCCGAACGTAACTCCCGTGGCTTCGCGGACCGATCGGCCGTCCCCGCAGCGAACGACGCAGAGGTGCGAAATGAACGTGAGCCGCACCAATCCGTCGGACTTCCGTCGGACCACGCGCGGGTCGACGATGTCGAGTTCCGCGTCGGGCACCCAATCGACCATCAACCCTTCGACCGCGTCCCAACGGGGCAAACCGGTGAAGCCGGGGCGCACCTCGCGCGGGCGCTCGGCCACTCGCACCAGGAGCACGACCTCGTCACCCGCGCGAACCGCACCCGGGTTGAAGGCGCCGACAACCTCGAAGTCGGCGCGCGACGCGCGCAGGTCTTCGGGCCGGAGCAGGAGTCGCGTGGAGAGTCGCTGAAGGGTCATGGCTCGGTTCCGCGCCCTCGGCGGGCGCTCGTTCGTTATCAGTCGCGGCAAGGAACTCAGTTCGCGCAGCAGAAAACCTGCCCCGGACACAACCTCTGGAGCCAATGCGTTTTCGGATAATCGGAGATCAGTAGCGGTCGCCCGATTCGCTCCGGCTTTCTCACCCAAGCCCCGGACCGCGTGCCCTTTGGTTGTGGGCACCAGAGCGATGATGCGGGGGCGCGGACGTCGAGCGCGGCCCGCGGGAATACGTTCAGCGACCACATGTGGTCGCTGAAACCTCGGCTCTGAACCCGCAAGGCAATACGGTCGGATCTCAATCGATCGGTGATTATTCCGCCTTCCCGGCGAGTGCGGCTTCTTTCGTCGGCCCGAAGCCCACGTTCGACTCGGACTCGTACCGCACCTCGTTCCCGTTGAACTTCAGGCGCACGGTAGTGACGAACGGCGTTTCCGTGAAACAGATTTTCGCCGTCAGCGTGTCGTCCGCGGTCCAGGCGCAGGCCGCCGCGGACGGCTGCTCGGCGATGCGCCCCCACGCCGTGCGGCCCTTCACCCACGCCCCGGCCCCGCACTCGATGCGCCGGTCCGCGCCCCCGACGCGCGCCACCAGCGTAACCGCGCCGTCCTTTCCGCCTTCGAGCGTTACCGACTCCAGTTTCGCGTCGTTGCTCGGGAACACGAACTTCTTGCCCGCGACTTTGGGCGCGGTCCCCTTCCCTTCTGGTACGTGCAGGGTCAGCCCCTTCAGAGTGCTCGCCAGCTTCTTGGCGGCCTCCTCATCGGGCGTCAGCGCGCCCGGCTTCATCGCCGGGAGGAGTTTGTCCCAGACCAGGTTCAGAACGGCCTGCATGTCCTTCACGCCGGCGGTGATGGCAATGACCGCGTCCTGTTCGGGGAGCACGATGCAATACTGGCCGAAGGCACCGTCGCCGCGGTAGGCCCCGTTGCGGCACCGCCAGAACTGGTACCCGTACCCCTGGTCCCAGTCGCTCTTCGGGCTGCTCCCGTTGGACGTTTGCCGGGCGGTTGCTGCATCGACCCACGCTTCCGGCACGAGTTGTTTGCCGTTCCACTTGCCCTTTTGCAGGTAGAGTTGGCCGAACTTGGCGATGTCCTCGGTCCGCACGCTCAGACCGTACCCGCCGGTCGAGATCCCCTGCGGGCTGGTTTCCCAGGTCGGCTTCGCGATGCCCAGGGGGTCGAAGAGGCGCGGCTTCAGGTAATCGAGCACGGTCTGGCCGGTCGCCTGCTGAACCGCGGCCGAAAGCATGTACGTGGCCGACGTGTTGTACAGGAAGTGCGTACCCGGCTTGAACGGGACCGTCTGGGCGAGGAACGTCTTGGCCCACGACTCGCCCGCCTTGCGCGGCGGTTCGGTCTGGTGCCCGGTGGACATGCGGAGCAGGTCGCTCAGGCGCATGTTCTTAAGGTTGGTGGAGGGATCGGCCGGGGCTTCGTCGGGGAAAAACTTCAGCACCGGGTCGTCCGTGCTCAGTTTCCCCTCGGCCGCGGCCAGCCCGACCGCCGTCGAGGTGAAGCTCTTGCTCAGCGAGAACAGCATGTGCGGCGTTTCAGCCGCGTATGGCCCCCACCACCCCTCGGCGACGACGTGACCGCGGCGCACGAGCATGAAGCTGTGGAGCCCATCAATGTCCTTGTCGGCCGCTTCGATGAACGCGCGGACGGCCGGGGACGAGACGCCCTGGGCCTCGGGGCTGCTGCGCGGCAGGTCCGCCCCGACCGCGGGGACCGCAGTCAGTGCGAACAGAGCGACGCCGGCGAGAGTTCTCATAGCGTGGCCTCGGAAGAGGGTGGGAAGAGCGCCCCGCGTGCCGAACTCGGGAGCCGCACACGGGACGTCATCGGCTTAGCCCCCGGGACCGACCGCGGCCAGATGGCTCCATTCGTGCGTCATTATGAACAACCGTCCAGAACCGAACTCGTTCGGACATTTTTTCGATTTCCCATTTCGGTTTTCGGCGCCGCCGTTGGCTACTAAAGGAGAGTGAAGAGAACTACACATTCGGAGGGGTCATGGGCCGGGACGTTCCCCGCGGGCTCGCTCACCACATCCGCGACCTGACCGGGTTGTGGCGGGCCGATCCGCGCGCCGACGGCGAACTGCTCTCCGCGTTCGTTGGCGGTGACGGGGGCGCGTTCGCGGTACTGGTGGTCCGTCACGGCAAGCCCGTATGGGCGACGTGCCAGCGCGTTCTCGGCAACGAGGCGGACGCCGAAGATGCGTTCCAGGCGACGTTTATTGCTCTCGCGCGAAAGGCCTCTCAGGTCCGTTCCGAATCGGTCGCCGGGTGGCTGCAAAAGGTGTCGCGCGAAGTCGCTCTCAACGCGCGCAAAGCCGCCCAGCGCCGCGACGCGGCCCAATCGCGCCTGTGTGAACGTGCCGTTCCGCAAAACGAAGACGCACTGGACGAAGAACTGCGTGCGGCCGTCACCGAGGAAGTTTCGCGCTTACCCGAGCGGCTCCGGGTTCCGCTCACGCTGTACTACGTCGAAGGGAAAACGCAGGCCGAAGTCGGCCGCATCCTCGGGGTCACCGATCGCGCTGCGGCCCACCGCCTGAAGCAAGGCGTGAAGCTCCTGCGGGACCGCCTCGCCCGGCGCGGGGTCGCGGTCGCGGCCAGTGCCCTGGCCGCCGTTCTCGGTAACGTCCCGATCGCGGCCGCGGTCCCGAACGGCTTGGTCGCGCACACGACCCAGATGGCCCTGGCGATTGCCGCGGGCGCGCCCGCACAAACGACGGCGGCTCAACTCGCTCTCGGCGTAACTCAAACAACGACGTGGACGCGGTTGAAGTTGTGTTCGCTCCTGCTGATTCCGGCACTGAGCACGATCGTCGGGGCCGTTTTTCTCTCTCAACACCCCACCCGGGCAGCCGGGCCAGAAGCACCGGCCCCTCGGCCCGTTGGCACTTCTGCCGAAGGCACGCGAACCGACCGGTTCGGCGATCCGCTACCCGCGGGGGCACTCAGCCGGCTCGGAACTCTCCGATTTCGTACCGGCAATCCCGGCGGCGTATCGAGCGTCGCCTTCGGTCCCGCGAGCAAGTTCCTGATCTCGGCTCACGGGAACGACACGGTTCACTTCTGGGAACCGGAAACCGGGCGCGAGGTGCGCAAACTCGATGCACCCACATCGTGCTGGAGCGTGAGCACCACGCAAGACGGGAAGCGGTTGGTCGCGGTGGGGATCAAAGAGGTGTGGGCCTGGGATCTGACGGGTGACGCACCGAAAGTTCTCTGGAAGGCGGCATCAAAGAGTCCCGGTCCGAGCACCGTCGAGTTTTCCCCCGACGGCAAGCTGATCGCTTGCGGCGGCGATTCGGGGCGCGAGGTCCGTCTGCTCGATGCGACGACGGGGGCCACCGCACACACACTGTCCGGGCGCGGGTGCCGGTTCGCGTTCTCCGCGGATTCCAAACTCCTCGCGTCGTGGACGTGGTCCCCCGCGGCCGAGGTGAGCGTGTGGGATCTGACGACGAGCACCAAGCGGCACACCCTGACGGCCGGTGAGGGTAAAGAGATCGTCAGTTCCGTCACCTTCTCCCCGGACGGAAAAGCGCTCGCTACGGCCGGACAGGATCGGCACCTGCGCGTGTGGGATACCGAAAAAGGCACGGAGCAGCACCGCCTCGCGGACGACGCCGCCCCGCACGCATTCATCAGTTTCGCGCCGGACGGCCGAACGCTGATCGAGATCGGAGGGGGCCGAATTCGTTACTGGAACCCCGCAACCGGGCGCTCGGTCAAGCAATCGGTGAAGACCTCGGAAAGTGCGTGGTCCACGATCTACCGTTTGTCGGCCGATGGTACCCGCGCAGCAGCGGCTTGGCCCTTCGGAGTCGGGCTCTGGGACACCAAGACCGGCCGGGAGCTGGGTGCCGTGGCGGGGATGCCCGACGGGTTCATGCACCCCGTCATGTTTTCGCGCGACGGCTCGGCGCTCGCGACCGCGGCCTACAGCGAGGCCGCGGGGGGCACGATTCACGTATGGGACGCGGCCGACGGCCGGCTCCGGCGCCAGATCACG
The DNA here is from genome assembly GCF_017939745.1 of Gemmata palustris. Lineage (NCBI taxonomy): Bacteria > Pseudomonadati > Planctomycetota > Planctomycetia > Gemmatales > Gemmataceae > Gemmata > Gemmata palustris. The sequence goes on from NZ_JAGKQQ010000001.1 coordinate 2,648,564, forward strand.
GTCGCTCCGCGCCAAATGGTGTGGGGAATCGATTTGAACGGCGACGGAACGTTGTCCGCCTCGCTCGGCTCTCTGATCGACCTCCCGCCGAAGCCGCCGGAACGGATCGCCCGCTGGGACGCGGGCACGGGAGCGGGCCGCCCGGACCTGAGCTTGCCCGCCGACACGCGATCCGTCGCGTTCGCGCCCGGAGGGAAGCTCCTGGCCGTCGCCGGGCCGACCGGCGTCGCCCTGTACGACCGCACGACCGGGCGCGAAGTGAAGAAACTTTCGGGCCGGTGTAACGCGGAGAGCATGGCGTTCTCGGCGGACGGGAAATCACTGGCCGCGCTCGACCGAGAAGCGGGCCGGGTCACCATCTGGTCGCTGCCGGACGGCCGGGAACGGCACTGGTCCCCCGCCACGCCCAAGAACGGGAAGCCCCCACAGCTCCGTTCCCCGGTCGCGCTGTCCGCCGACGGGCGGTTGCTCGCCGTGGGTGCGTCCGAACCACAGGACGCCATTCGGGTGATCGATGTGGCCACCGGCACGGACCTTCTGCCGCTCGACGGGCGCACGTTCGGGTGGGCGTTCCAGGAGTTCGCGTTCGCCCCGGACGGCCGAACGCTCGCCTCGGCCGGTTCCGACGGCGTCGTGAGAGTTTGGGAAATTGTGAGCGCCCGCGAGCGCTACCGGTTCACCGGGCACCGCGCCGCGGTTCTAGGGGTCGCGTTCAGCTCCGATGGTCGGCGCCTGGCCTCATCGAGCATGGACAGCACGGTGCTGGTCTGGGACGTGTCCGCGCCGCAACACCCGGCCCCCGCGACACGAGCAACAGCGGACCAGCTCTGGGCCGCGCTCACCGGGGCCGATGCGACCGCAGCGCACCGGGCGATCGCGTCTCTGGCGGCGGCACCGGACACGGCCGTGCCGCTTTTGAAAGAGCGTTTGAGCGCGTCACCGGTGCCGGCCGAACAGCTCCAACAATGGGTCGCCGATCTCGGGTCCGATCAGTTCGCGGTGCGTGAGGCCGCGACCAAAGAACTCGCTCAACGTGCATCGCAGTTAGAAGGCGAATTGCGAAGCGCCCTGGCCGACACGACGTCCCCAGAGGCACGCGCGCGGTTGAAGAACCTCGTTGCCGGTATCGGGCCGAGTTCGCCGGCTAACCGAGCGACCGTGCGGGGCATCGAAGCTTTGGAGCAAATGGCGCGCGGCCCGGCGGCCAAACAACTGCTCCAGGAACTCGCGAAGTTACCCGCCGACAGCGTGGCCGGCCGCGAAGCCCGGTCCGCTTGCCGCCGACTCGCCGAGCCCCCACCGGGCCGGTGACCCAGAAGCGTCGTGTACTCGTTGTCCGGCCCTTCTCTCCGCGGGCCGGTCGCTGCCCCCGGCGCAATTGGCGCTGCGGGCGTTTCATTCAATTCGGGAGGGTTTCTTCCATGCTCGCGCCCAAGCGCACGGGGTTCACACTGATCGAGCTCCTGGTGGTGATCGCGATCATCGCCGTTCTGATCGGGCTCCTTTTACCGGCCGTTCAAAAAGTGCGCGCCGCGGCCGCGCGCCTCAAGTGCTCGAACAACCTTAAACAGATCGGACTGGCGGCGCACAACCTCCACGACTCCGAACAGGCGTTCCCCCAAGTCACCAAGGTCGGAACCTCGAAGGCCCCGGGCTACCTGACCGCGTTCATTGGTCTGCTCCCCTACATGGAGCAACAGCCGCTTTACCAGCAGTTCTACAACAAGGCGGTCGCGAAGGGTTCGCCGATGATGGGGGGCGTCGGGGACGGAGGAGCGAACTCGTTGGACGCCTCCGTGTTCGCGTCCTACGTCTGCCCGGCGGACGCGATCTCGAGTCAGGCGGTCGCACAAGTACCGGGAACCAACACCTACATCGGCCTGACGAGTTACCGCCTCGGGTACACCGGCGTGGACTCGAGCGACCCCGACTGGGGAACGGACGGCGTGATCTGCGACAAGGTGGTGCGGATCACCGACATCACGGACGGCACCTCGAACACGCTGATGCTCGGCGAGTTCTCCAACTTCGACCCGAACTGGGACGCCTGGTCCAACGTCATCGGGAGCGGTGGAATGCCGCTGACGGTCATGACGTCGGGGTGGGCGTACCCGTACTTCAACCCGCTCGGGTCGGCCTTCAATCCGCTCAACCCGTCCCTGCCGGCCGCGATCCCCGCCGACCCGTTCGCGGCCCAGTACCAACTCGTCGCGCGCCTCATGTCCTACGGGAGCCGGCACACCGGCGGGGCGAACTTCGTGCTGGCCGACGGGTCCGTGCGGTTCATCCCGAACTCGGTGAACAGCACCCCGGCGCTGCTTTCCAAACTCGGCACGCGGGCGCGCGGGGAGGTCGTCAATGTCGACTTCTAATCCGGCGCCGCGCGGGTCGAGGTCACGGTCCGCACAGGCCGTGCGCCGGGTGTCTCCGCTCGCCGCGCTCCTGGTTCTTCTGGCCGGCGGGTGTTCCAGTTCGGACACGCCTCTTGCGCCGGTTGAGGGGACGATCACGCGCAACGGCCGGCCGGTGGCGCACGCGCAGGTCACGTTCATGGTGGATGACGACGGCCGGGGACCGCGCGCGACGGGAGTTACGGACGAGGCCGGGCGATTCCGGCTGGCGACGGATGACGGCAAGGACGGGTGCCCCGTCGGGCGCCACCGGGTCTGCGTGATCGACACGACGGTCACGGCCGAGCGGTTCGGGATGGTCGCGAAGCGCCTCGCGCCCGACAAAGCCGCGCCGGTCAAACCGGCGGGAAAATCAACCCCGATCCCCCCGGCATACGGGCGGCCCGCGGAAACGCCGCTCCGAGCCGAGGTCCGGGCGGGCGCGCAGACGATCGACTTCCAGGTTCCGTGATTCCCGATTTCCGCGACACCAGGGCGCGTGCGATGCCCCGACGCAGAACGACTGTGATCGTCGTCCTGACTGCGAGCGCGGCCCTGGCCGCGTGGCTCTGTGCTCCATCGGCCGGGGCCGGATTTGTGTACGCGAGTCCGAACGGGAAACCGCTCCACCTCGACATTGACTACCCCACCGGCCCGGGACCACACCCGGTCGTTTTGTTCGCGCCGCACCGCGGAGATTGGGGACCGTCGTTTAAGCGCGACGACCGGTGCCACCGCATGGTGACGGCCCTCACGCGCCGCGGGTACGCGGTTGCCACCGTGCATTACCGGCTCGTGGGCGAGCACCAATTCCCGGCCCAAATCGAAGACGGTAAGTCCGCGGTCCGGTGGCTCCGGGCGAATGCCGCGCAACTCGGGTTGGTGACCGATCGAATCGGAGCGGTCGGGGTGTCGGCCGGCGGCTACGGGGTCTGTATGCTCGGAACGACCGGACCGGGAGACGGTTTCGATCCGCCCGGAGAAGACGCGACCGCTGCTCGCGTTCAGGCTGTAGTCGCGCTCGGTGCCCCGGCCGACCTCACCACCGCGGTTTCGCCGGTGGTGGAGCACCAGTACCTCCGCCCGTTCCTGGGCGCGCGATTCGCCGACGACCCGGCGCGTTACACCCGCGCGTCGCCGGGGACATACGCCTCCCCGGACGACCCGCCGTTTCTGCTCATCCACTCCGCGGGCGACGCGCTGATTCCGGTCGCCCAACCGCGGGCATTTGCCAACAAGTTGCGCGGAGCCGGAGTACCGGTCGAACTGGTCGAGGAAGAAGGCGTGGTCCACGTGTGGGGCGGGGAGCGCCTGGACCGGACGCTGGAGCGCGTGGGAACATTTCTCGACCGGCACTTGCGCGAGTGACGGGCCGTCCTTGTTGTGGTAGACGGCCCGAGAATCACTACGCCGCTTCGCCCGACGGAGCCACGGGTACCTCGCCCGATCGCTTCGGAGAGGTTTCCGCTTCGACCTCGTCGTGCGGTTCCGAAGGCGCTGCTGATTCTTCCGGCGCGACCACGGCTGCCGCCCGGCGCCCCACGAGCAGGACGACCAACCCGCACACTGCCGTGACCGCCAGGATGACGATGATCGGGAAGCTGTCGTGGGGCGTCGCGGCGCTGATGCCGACCGAGATCAGCGCGCCGAACCCGAGTTGGAAGAACCCGAGCAGCGCGGACGCGCTCCCGGCGTTCTTCGTAAACGGCGACAGTGCCAGAGCCGATGCGTTCGGGTTGGTCAACCCGATACACGCGAGGAACACGAACAGGAGCGCCAGTGTCTCATTCAGCCCCCACCACCCGGCCCCCGCCCCCGTCACAAAGACGATTGCCGTCACGACCTGACCGAGCAGCGCGCGAAGGAAGATCGTCTCACTCGTGGCCCAGCGGAGCAGGAGCACGTTCACCTGACTCGCGCCGATAAATCCCACCGCGAGGACGGCGAAGATGATGCTGAAGGTGCCTTCGCTGAGTCGGAACCCGCTGATGAAGATGATGGGCGAACCGGCCACGTAGGTGAACAGCCCCGCGAACGACAGCGCCCCGGCGAACGCATACGTCGCGAACCGCGGGTGCCGGAGAATGACCAGGTACTCCGCCAGGATCGGGCCGGGCTTCAGTGAGATACTGGTGTCCGGCTTGTGGCCCTCGGGCAACAGGAATTGGACCAGCGCCAGTACGACGCCCACAATGAACGCCATCACCAGAAACACGGACTTCCAACCCGCCGCTGCGACCATCACCCAGCCAATGCTCGGCGCCAAAAGCGGCGAGACCGCGATGAACAGGAACAGCCGCGACAGCACCCTGGCGCTGTCCTTCGCCGGGAAGAAGTCGCGCACCATCGCGATTGATGCGACCTGTGCGACGCACCCGCCGATCGCTTGAACGAACCGCAGCGCAATGAGCGTGTTCGCGTCGGGCGCCAGCGCGCACCCGATCGATGCGAGCACGAACAAACTCAACCCGAACAATAGGGGCCGCTTGCGCCCGAACCGGTCGAGGAGCGGGCCGTAAAACACCTGCCCCAGCGCGAGTCCGATAAAGTAACTTGACAGAGTGAGCGCGATGACCGTGGGCGGCACGGCGAGTTCCGCGGCGATCTGCTCGAACGCGGGCAGGTACATGTCGATGGCGAACGGGCTGATGACACTGAGGGCGCCGAGTAGTGAGATGATGAACAGGTGCGATCGCTGGGTCGGCAAGGGACTCCGCCTCCGTTGAAACGAGGAGCGCGCGACGATCCGGGGTTCCGGGCGCGGGTAACTTCTGAGAATAGTGCTCGGCCCCGGCGCGTCTAACAGTCCCGGCGCGATCCAAAACGGCTCACCGAACCGGGTCGGCGTCCCAGTGAACGCGGAACTCGATCTTGCCCTCGTCCTTCTCGCGCGGAACGGACAGGATGTACCCCACGCGCCGCCGCGCGTCCCACCGGAACACCCAGTTCCGCCCTGGCACCTTGGAACTCAACCGTGGGGTGTACCCCTCTTTCGCGTTGGGCAGCGAAACTTCGGCAAACGCCAGCGGCGCGAGCAGCCGCGCTTCCTCATCCGTCGTGAATAGTCCCGCGAGCCGCCCGCCCGGCCACATCTCGGCCTTGTACGGCGCCACTTCCGTTGGCGGGTAACGTTTTTCCGGCAGTGAGAGCGTGATCCGGTCCTTCACCACCTCGCACGCGAGCGCGGGCAGGGCGTCTTTGGGCGGTGCCGGCTTCGGCATCTTCAGTTCCGGGTCGCCCCAAATGGTGAACGTCCACGCGGCCCGCTTGTTCGCGCCGCTCATCTTGGCGCCGTCCCCGAGGCGTTTCGCCTTGAGGTCCATGTAGCACAAGAGGAAGTTCTTCGCGTGCCGCATGGAGGCGCCGGCGTTGCGCCCGTCATAGGCGAGTGAATCGAAGAACGCGAGCGTGAGCGCCCCGCCGGACCCGGAATACGTGCGGTTCGGGGTGCCGACCACGGCTGCGGCCCCGCGATCGAACAGCAGCGCGGATTCGTCCGGGTTCAGTGCCAAACAGCTCTGGAGGAAGATGAGCGACGGGCGGAGCGGCTCGGTCCACTTCGGCATCTCGAACTGATCGACCAGCGTGCGGTAGTGCCCCTCCCACAGAAACGCATCCTGTTCGGGGAGGGTTTCGCGCAACTCTTTCGCGGTGAGTTCGGTCTTACCGTAGCGACCGATAACCTTCCAACCCGCGTTCTCCAGTTCGCGCCCCGTGTTGCGCGAGAACGTTTCCAGGAGCGGCAGCCCGTCGCCGGGGTTGCTCGCGATGAGGATCTTCGGCGGCCCCGGCGCACGGGCCAGCAAGCGCGGGCGCGCGAGCAGAAGCGGAACAACCGCCCGGTCCGCGTGGAACAGCCGCCCGGCCGAGAGCGTGATGAGGTCGTCCGTCTCCGGAATCCACGGTTCCACGTCGATCTGCTCGTCCTTGCCCGCCGCCGGGTTCGCGCGCTTCACGAGCGGGATCGCGTTCGTGTCCGCGACCACGATAAGCACGTCCGCGCGGGCCGTGTCCTTCTCTTTGAGGGCCGCATTCACAACCGTGCCCGCGTCCTTGCCGTCGGTTCCGGTCAGCAACAGCGCCGCGCGCCGCTTCACCGCCACCCACGGGGCAAGCGCGGCATGCTTCTTCGCATCCGCCGGGTTCGCAAGCACGAGCGTCTCGATCTTCCCTTTACGCAGCAACTCCTTGCTGTGAGCCGCGGCCGTGGCCGCCGCGTCCGCGAGTTCGGTGACGCGCACGCCCTCCAGTTTCTTGCACGCATCGCGCGCCGCACCGACCGCGGTGATCTCCTTCGTGCCGCGGGCCGCGAGGAGTTCCTTGAGCCCCTTGATCGGGTCGTCGCCCTCGCGCAGCACGAACAGGGGAACGCGAAGCGCCCCCGCAAGGCACGCGGCCTGAAGCAATTCAGGAGCAGGTGTTCGTGGGGCGACCACCGCGCGCTCGGCCTTCGGGTACAGTGCCCATGCGAACGCGACCGGGTCGGCGACCGTGGGCCGCACGACCGGCTCGGCCACACCCCATCGCTTGGCCGCAACCAATCCCTCTGGGAACGTACCGACGGGCGTCACCGCAGCGGGTCGGAGCCGGTCGAAGTACGGTTTGACGATAGATTCCGTGCGCCCGGAGTCGAGGAGGAAGTCGGTGTCGGGCTGCGCTGCGGCGACCATCACCCCGAGGGCAACGAGATCCGGGTCCGGCACCGTGCCCACGAGAACGACGGCCCCGGCGCGCGCGGGTTCGGGCGCTGCGGCGCGGGCAACGGTCAATGGGTGCGAAAGCGTACCGAGGGTCGCGAACCCGATCAGCAAAGCGCGGGTCGAAAGACGGCGCATCACAACTCCTCCGGTTGATCGCAGCGGGTCACTTCTTGCTGAATTGCCGGTCCACGCGCTCGAGTTCGGGAGCGAGTCCGCGCGCGTTGGAAATTTGAATCGCCAGCCCCGGCCGAGCATTCGCTTCGAGTAACAGCGGGCCGCGGGTGCGATCGAGCACGATGTCTACTCCGATGTAGCCCATCTCGACCGCGCGGCTTACACGGCGCGACATTTCCAGAATCTCGGACCAGTAAGGGACCTGGAACCCGATCACGCTCTCTTTGGTGTCGGGGTGAATGTCGGCCTTCCGGTCCTTGAGAACCGCGTGGTGCGTTACCCCCGTGGTGATGTCCACACCGGCGCCGATCGCACCCTGGTGCAAGTTCGCGCGCCCGCCGGACGCCTTTGTTGGCAACCGGAGCATCGCCATCACCGGTTCACCGCGGTAGACGATCACCCGGATGTCGGCGGTACCCTGGTAGCTGATTTTCTCCAGCACCGGATCGGGAACCACGCGCTGTTGAATCAGCGCCTCGTCCTCGTTTCCGCCCAAAGAGAACAGCCCGGACACCACGCCGGAACAGTGCTGGCGCAGATCCTCCGCGGGCAGCACTGTTCCGTTGTGACGCACGTAATCCGGTCCCTTGCGCCCGGTAATCACGAGCACCCCGCGCCCGCCGGCCCCGCGGTTCGGCTTCACGACGAATTCGGCGTGTTTGTCCAGAATGCGGGGCAAGTGGCGGAGCGCGGAGTGGCTCACGAGCACCGCGTAGAGGTCGGGGGTGGGTACCCCGATCTTGCGGCAGAGGTCGTCCATCTTCCGCTTGCTGTCCACATACGGGAACCGCGCCCGCGGGTTGTAGTCGAGGATCACGCCGGCATTGCGGGCGTTCATGCCCAGCACCCCGGCGGCCTGCAACCCCTTCCACCGCGACCACCACGACATGAGAAGAACCCCCGTGATTAGGTGGATGCGGATCACACATCAAACAAAACGAACTGCGACCGCAAGGGAGCTGGTGCCTTAAGTGTGGTCCGCTCGCTCCGCGAGCGGTTGGCTCCCCCGGCCAGAGCGCTACGTTTCTCGCAGGGGTGGTGTTAAGTGTGGTCCGCTCGCTCCGCGAGCGGTTGGCCTCCCGAGTCGGAGCACTATCTCCACCAGGGAAGCCGCCCCGCTCGCGGAGCGAGCAGACCACACTTCACTTAACTCACCCACACCCCGTACCACGAATGTCAGCCCACTTTCGGGTCCGACTTCTTTTCGTCCGTAACCGGTTGCAGCTTGGCGTTCTCCGCTTGTTTCGCTGCGCCCTCATCGATCTTGGCCGGTTCGATCACGTCCTGGAACCGGTACAGTTCGGTCAGCCGATAACCCGTGTAGCGCCCGAGCAGGAGCAGTGCTGCGACCACGAGCCCGAGCATTTCCGGGAAGCGGAACACGGTTCGGCCCACCGCGTCCGGGCTGAGCGTCACCGCGACCACTGCGGCCACCCCGAGCGTGCCGATGAGCGTTTTGAACGACGACCACGAGCCGTCTTCCGCTTCGACCGTCCAGACCCGTTCCACCATGTGCGTCAGGATGACGAGCGGGAACAGCGACAGGTACCCGCTCACCTGCACCCCGTACCGGGCGCTCACCCCGAGCACCACGAGCAGGAAGGCGACGATCATTGTCAGCAGTACCGCGGCCCGCGGGATGAGCAGTAAGTGGAACTGATCGAGGATCTTGCGGAACACCCACCCAATGAGAACGGTGGCGGCGAAGATCCCCAGCCCCCATGCGAGGCTCCGCAAGTCGCGGAAGATGAGCCCCAGCAGCGCGGGACTAAACACGCCGAACGTGTGGTACCCGATCACGACCCGGATGAAACTCACCACCACGGTGGCAACCGGGAGCAGAACGATGAACCGCGCGAGGTGCTGTTCCGCCGGCGGGAGCGCGGCAAGCGACACTGCTCGCCAGAACGTTTGCATCCGCGATTCGCCTGCCGGGTGATCTGCGAGGGGGCGTGCAAACAGACTCACTCGCGGCGAACCGGGGCCGCTCACGATCGGCCCATCCCCGATCCGCACCACGAGGTAATTGGCCGGCCACCTGCGGTTCCCGAAGTGGTTGAAGGTCGGGTCGGCCGGCACCCAGTGCGGCTCCGGGCGCTCGGTCCCGCGCACCCACGCCTCCACCCACCGGTGCAACTTCGGTGGGGCGTTCGGGGTCAGTATCATCCCGCCAACAACGCGCGCGTGAATACCCTTCGCCCGACACAGTGCGACCAACAGTCGGCTCTTGCCGATGTCGTCGCCGCCCCTCGGTTTACCGTCCTTATCTTCCAAACAATCCGCAGCCGTCTGTTTGACGCCGTCCTGATAGGCGAGTGCGTTGACGTACTCAAAAAACGCACGGAACTGCTCGATCGGTTCGCCCGCGCCCAGATCATCGGCCAGTTCGCGCACCTCGCGCCGGTCGCTCTGAATGCGGGACGTGCTCTTGAGGGTTCGGTCCGGGGCTTTTGGCTCGGCATCGAGTTGTTTCGCGCGCCCGCCCATCGCGAGGGACGGGTTGTGCGCGCCGAGAAGAGCGTGAAACGAGTACGCGAGCCGGTACCCCTTGTCGGTAGTGGCGCCGGGGCTCGTCTTCCAAACGGCTTTTTCGCGCGGCCCCTTCGCCCCGGCGCGCCCCTCTGGGCGCGTCAGCTCTTTACTGCTCCACGACTCATCAGAAACGTGTTGCCGACGAAAGTCGGGCGGGGAGTACAACGTGAGGCGCGGCTCCGCTTTCGCCCCTTTTGCGTCCTTCTTCTTGGCCGGGAATTCACCTCGAACAGTAACGGTGATTTCCCAAACCGACGTCCCGGGCGGTCCGGCGTCCACGCCGCCGGTAGCGCGGCGCGTAAAAAAAACGGTCGCCGAGGCGATAATGAGAGCAAGAGCTGCAAATGCGGTAAGTCGGGTCCGTAACATCGATCCTCCGTCCTGGGAGTAATTCACCCGACCCGCAGCGAGTGTGGCGGCAATTTCAATGCCGCCCCTATTGAATCCTTCGTTCCCATGATACCATCTAACAACCCGCCCCAACACCCCACCCAAAAACCTCACCACTTCTTCAATCATGCGCAGCACACTGCTCGCAATCGCGTTCGTATTGCAGATTGCACCCACGCCCGCACTGGCCGCCGACCTTTCAATTCCGAACTGGGCCAAGAACCGCGATGAGCGGATGCCGGCCACGCGCGCCGCGCACCTCGCCACCCTCGGTTCCCCCGATTGGGTCGACGCCGGGTTCCGCGGCCAGAACGTGAAGGTTCTGGTGCTGGATACCGGGTTCCGCGGGTACCGCGACCAGCTCGGTAAATCGCTCCCGGCGAAGGTCACGGTCCACTCCGGGCGCAAGGACCGGAACCTGGAATTCAAAGACAGCCAGCACGGGATTCTGGTCGCGGAAGTGGTTCACGCGATCGCCCCGGACGCCGAACTGCTGTTGGCCAACTGGAACACCGAGGAGCCGGAAACGTTCCTCGACGCGGTGAAGTGGGCACGCGAGCAGGGCGCGAGGATCATCACCTGTTCGGTGGTCATGCCGAGTTGGAGCGACGGCGAGGGGAACGGCCCGATCCACAAGCGCCTGAGCGAACTACTCGGGGACGGCACCAAGCCGGGCGACCCGCTGTTCTTCTCGTGCGCGGGCAACACCGCCCGCCGGCACTGGTCCGGGACGTTCGCCCCGAACGCGGACGGGTTCCACGAGTGGACCGCGGGGGTATCGCTCAACGCGATCTCGCCGTGGTACGACGACCGCGTCGCGCTCGACCTGTGCTGGTCGGACCCGGGCGCCCGGTACCGGTTGGAAGTGATCGACACCGAAACGGGCAAACCGGCCGCGGGCGTGACCTACCGCGAACAGGCCGATCCGCCCGCGTCGGTGGCGCGGTTCATCCCGCAATCCAACAAATCGTTCGCGGTCCGCGTTCACCAGGAAAAGGGCAAGCCCGGCAAGTTCCACCTGAACTCACTCGCCTCGTACCTCGGCGAAACGCGGCTCGCCGGGAGCATCCCGTTCCCAGGCGACGGGCCGGAAGTGGTCACGGTGGGGGCCGTGAGTCTCGATCTGAAGCGCGCGTCCTTCAGTGCGTGCGGACCGAATTCGCCGCGCCCGAAGCCGGACGTGGTGGCCCCGATCCCGTTCGGCAGTTACACGCGATCGCAGCCGTTCAGCGGAACTTCGTGTGCCACTCCGCAGGGGGCGGCGTCCGCGGCGCTGTGCATTTCGCGTAACCCGGAATGGACCTCGGCGAAGGTGCGCGGGTACCTGACGGACTGGGCACGCGACCTCGGCCCCACCGGGCACGACTGCGAGACCGGGTACGGGCTGGTCCACTTACCCGCCCTCGCCCCCGCCCCGCACCCGCGCCCGGTGCGTTGATTCGGGTACGGTGCGAGGTGGAAAAACACGCAGGGCGGGGCGTCGAACACCAATTGTTCGACGCCCCGCCCTGCTGCATTGCTGGCACCGTTCTACACAGTTCGCACAGCCACTGCCATTTGCCACTTGACACTCTGTACACTAAAATCTATCGGGGTCGACTGATCTGTTGCGCGCGTGAAACAGTCCCGAGATGCGCTGGGTTGAGGAGGCTAACACTTGAAGCAAAACGTTAGCCCAGAACCCTTGAAATGTTATCGCTTGTTAGCCTTCAGCGCGCGGCGGTGAAGCGGGCCGTTGCGTCAAACACCTTGAAATACCAGCCGTCGGTGCGTTCTTCACTCAGCACACGACCACCCACGGACAAAACGTTAGCAATTGTTAGCCCGACCGGAGCGATCAGCCCGAGCCGAGGTGCGGAAGCAGTTCCGGGGGGACGACCGATGACCGAAGCGGAATGGCTGGTGTGCGAAGACTCGGAACGGATGCTCATCGCACTCGCCTGTGAGTTCCGACACCCGAACCGGCGATCCCCGATGTTCGCGGCCACGTTCGCAGAGTCCGGGCGCGTGCGTGCGCTGCTGTCCCCTCACCTCCGAGTACCATTCGACAACTTTATCCGATGGGTTCAGGAAGGAGGACCACACCCGTCGACGTTACCCCGCCCGCTTGAAGAGTTCGGTCCTTTAAAGATGGTTCCCTTCCAATACCTGGATCGTGGATGACGTTGTGGAGCGATTGGTGGAAGCTGGGTCGTTGATCTCGTGCTAGACAAGGAGTAGCGCGCGGCACAGGCCCACTTCCTTTTTTTGGCACGCAACGTGCTAATGGTGATTCTGGAAACCGGTATCGGGCTCCAGCGCCGCGATATCCTTCACCAAATGAAGCCCGAAACGATGCCCCTACGACTGGACAACGACCGTAAAAACGAAACACTAAATCGTTGTGCCGAGCAGCGAAATATCGGTTCATTCGGGGCGATCGGTTCTCAGTCGCTGCACCGATCCGAGTATTCAGGAGACGACCGGTTGATCGCACACGGACGGATACTCGAGCGCCTCAAGGAAGGTACTGCCCCCCACCACGCGGCCGCAGAACAGCGCCTCGACCTGGAAAATCGCCTGCGCGATTCGTCCGCATACGCCGCCCTGATCGGCCGATTGTGCGGGTTCTACCGGCCCCTCGAATCCGCACTCGGCCGCGTGCGCGGGTACGAAGAACTGGACCTGCGTTTCTCCGAGCGCAGCAAGGCGCATCACCTTGTGAACGATCTTGCCGAACTCGGGCACGCGCCCGACCGCTTTCCCATCTGCCCCCCGCCTCAAGTTCCGTCCCTCGGGGACGCTCTGGGGCGCATGTACGTGCTCGAAGGCGCGACCCTCGGGGGCCGAATGATTAGCCGGATGGTGGAGGCGCGGCTGGGGTTCACCCCGGAACGCGGGTGCGCGTTCTTCGCCAGTTACGGCGACCGCGTGGGGGCAATGTGGACCGCGTTCCGGTCCGCGCTCGTGCGGTTCGCTACCACCCCGGAAGTCGAGCGCGAAATCATCGTCGCCGCGGTCGACACTTTCGACCGCTTCAATTCCTGGCTGGCATCCGCCGGGGAGCGGCCATGAGCGCGGCGGGCACTCCAGAAATTGTGGACCTCGAGACGTGCGACCGCGAACCGATCCACGTCCCGGGGAGCATCCAGCCGCACGGCGCGCTCGTGGTCCTCTCGGACCCGGACCTCATCGTTCTGCAGGTGAGCGACAACGTCGCGGAGTTTTTCCCGAACTCGATAGAAGCGGCTCTCGGTTCGAGTGCCGCCGATTTGTTGGGCGCGGAATGCGCCCCGCTCCTGCGCGACCTCGGTTCGCGCCTGCCGCCGACCGGCGAACCGCTGCTGCTCCGCGCGTTCCGCGCCGGGGACCGAGTTCTGAACGCGGTCGGGCACCGGAGCGATGGGGTCATCGTTCTCGAATTCGAGCCGGCTTCTGAAGAGTCCCCGTCGTCGAGCGGGCTGCACCCGATCGTGGCCTCGTTCATCGCGAAGGTTCAGGGCACTTCTGCAGTGAGCGAACTGGCCCAGATCACCGCCCGCGAAGTGCGCCGGGTGACCGGGTTCGACCGTGCGCTCGTGTACCGGTTCGACCCGGACGGCACAGGCGTGGTCGTCGCGGAGGACGGGACCGGGCGGTTGCCGTCGTACCAGGACCACCGGTTCCCCGAGTCCGACATCCCGAAGCAGGCGCGCGAACTGTACCGCCGGAATCGGTTGCGGCTCATACCGGACGCCGGGTACCGTCCGTGCGCGCTCGTGCCGGCGCGGAACCCGCTCACAGGGACGCCGCTCGATTTATCGCACTCCACCCTGCGAAGCGTGTCGCCGGTCCACGTCGAGTACATGCGGAACATGGGGACGGCCGCGTCCATGTCCGTGTCGGTGCTAAAGGACGGCGAACTGTGGGGGCTGATCTCGTGCCACCACCGCACCCCGCGGGTCGTGCCGTTCGAGTTGCGCACCACGTGCGACCTGCTCGCGCAGGTGTTCGCCCTTCAGGTGGCCGCGCGCGAGCACGCCGCGGACTACGTGCGCCGCGTCGAGATCCAGTCGGTACTCACCCGGTTGCTCGCGCACATGGCCCGGGCCGACGACTTCGTGGCCGGGCTGCTCGACCACCCGGGCGACGTCCTCGCGTTCGTCCGCGCGGCCGGGGCCGCGGTCGTGAGCGAAGACCGGTGCGGCCTGATCGGGCGCACGCCGACCGAGAACCAAGTGCGCCGGCTCGCGACCTGGCTGTTCGTCGAGCAGCGCAAAGAGGTGTTCCACACCGACGCGCTCTCGACCGTATTCCCGGCCGCAGCCGCGTACACCTCGGAGGCGAGCGGGCTGCTCGCCGTTTCCGTCTCCAAGCTGCACCCCACCGCGGTCCTGTGGTTCCGCCCGGAAGTGATCGAAACGATCCGCTGGGGCGGCGACCCGCGGAAAACTGTCGAGGCCGGCGCGGCCCCCGGCCGGCTCCACCCGCGGAAGTCGTTCGAGACGTGGTCCCAGACCGTGCGCGACCGCGCCGTGCCGTGGCTGGGGAGCGAGGTGGACGGGGCCACCGAGTTGCGCAACGCGGTCGTCGGGATCGTGCTGCGCAAAGCCGAGGAGATGGCCGCACTGAACGTCGAGTTGCAGCGTAGCAACCGGGAACTGGAGGCGTTCTCCTACTCCGTCAGCCACGACCTCCGCGCGCCCCTGCGCCACATCGTGGGGTACGCGGAACTGCTCAAAGACGTCGCGAAGGACAAGCTCGCAAAGAGCGAGTTGAAGCACGCCGACACCATTATCGAGTCCAGCATTTACGCCGGGAAGCTGGTGGACAACCTGCTGGCGTACTCGCGGATGGGCCGGGCCGCCCTGGACCACTCGACCATCGACACGGGCGCGCTCGTGACCGAGGTGCGAGCGGACGTGATGTCCGAGTTCCCCGGGCGCCGGGTGCGCTGGGAGGTCGGCCCGCTCCCGACCGTCGCGGGCGATTTGGTCATGCTCCGCCTCGCGGTGCGCAACCTGCTCGCCAACGCGGTAAAATACACGAAGACCCGCGAAGAAGCCGTCGTGGAGATCGGCGCCACGACCGGGGCGGACGCGCACACGTTCCACGTCCGCGACAACGGAGTCGGGTTCGACATGCGCTACCGCGACAAACTGTTCGGGGTGTTCCAGCGGCTCCACCGCTGGGAGGACTTCGAGGGCACCGGGATCGGACTGGCGAACGTGCGGCGCATCATCGAGCGCCACGGCGGACGCACCTGGGCCGACGGCGAAGTGAACCGGGGGGCGACTTTTTACTTCACGCTGCCGGTCCCGAACGACCGCGAGAGGGAGTGACCGTGCTCAAGCCCATCCTGCTCGTCGAGGACAATCCAAAAGACCTCGAGCTGACGCTCCTCGCACTGGCGCGGAGCAACCTGGCCAACGAAGTGATTACGGTGCGCGACGGGGAGGAGTGCCTCGACTACCTCCTCATGCGCGGCCCCTACGCGACCCGCTCGAAGGGGAACCCCGCGGTCGTGCTGCTGGACCTGAAGCTCCCGAAGATCGACGGGCTCCAGGTGCTCGAAGAAGTGAAGAAAGACCCGGCCCTCCAGGGCGTACCGGTGGTCATGCTGACGACCTCGCGCGAGGAGCAGGATCTGCTCCGGAGCTACAAGCTCGGCGTGAACGCCTACGTGGTCAAGCCGGTCGCGTTCAAAGAATTCATGACCGCCATTCAGGAACTCGGCGTGTTCTGGGCGGTGGTCAACGAGCCGCCCCCCGGGAGCTTCAAGTCCGGGCGGCCGGCGCCGAGCGAGTGACGGCACCGCGCCGCGTGAGTTGGTTCACCGAAGTCGCCCGACCGCGGTCGCGCACGGACGCTGTGAGAGTTTATGACAGCCACGATCCTGCACCTGGAAGACAGCGACCTCGACGCCGAACTGATCGCCCAGCGATTGGTGCGGGCCGGCGTCGTGGCCGACTTGGTGCGCGCGAGAGACCGGGCCGAGTTCCAGACGTGGGTGACCGCCGCGCGCCCCTTCGACATCGTGCTCTCCGACTACCAGTTGCCGGACATCGACGGGCTGGAAGCCCTCGATCTTGTGCGCGAGTACCGGCCGGACGTGCCGTTCGTCTTCGTTTCCGGCGCGCTCGGCGAGGAGCGCGCAGTAGAGACCCTGAAACTCGGCGCCACCGACTACATACTCAAGCACCGGCTCGAGCGCCTGGTCCCCGCGCTCGAGCGCGCCGTGAAAGAAGCCCGCGAGCGCGCCGACCGGCACCGCGCCGAGCACGCGGCGCGCGAAGCGAGCGAGCGCCTCGCACTGGCCCAAACCGCCGGACGGTCGGGCGTGTTCGACTGGCTCGTCCCCGAGGGGCGCGTCGTCTGGTCGCCGGAACTCGAAGACCTGTACGAGATCCCGCGCGGGTCGTTCGAGGGCACTTACGCGGGGTGGGAACGGCGCGTCGTACCGGAGGACGCGGCGCGCGTCGGCGCGCTCATCGAGCAGTGCCTCGCCGCGCGCGCCGAGAACGTCGAGTACGAGTTCCGGGTCGCGTTCCCGGGCGGCCGGCACCGGTGGCTAGCGGGCAAAGCGAAGTTCTTCTACGGCCCGCACGGAACCCCGATCCGCATGATCGGGATCAACGTCGACATCCACGACCGCAAGGAAATCGAGGAGCGACTGCGGGCCGGCGAAGAGCGCTTGCGCCGGCAGAACGAGCGGCTCCACGTACTGGGCGACGCGGCCGAAGCACTGCTCGCGGCCAACGGCGATCCCGGGCAGATGATGCGCGACCTGTTCGCGCGCGTGTCCGAGGGACTGGAGCTGTCACACTACTTCAACTACGCGCCGAGCGCGGACGGATCGGCCCTCGTACTCGTCGCGTGCGCCGGGGTGCCCGCGGAAGAAATCGACGCGATCCGCCGCCTCGATTTCGGACAAGCCGTGTGCGGCACCGTCGCGATGACCCGGCGCCCGCTGAGCGTCAACGCGGTGCAAACGTCGGCCGACGCGAAGGTGCAAATCGTGCGCAGGTTCGGGGTGCGCGCGTATGCGTGCAACCCGCTCCTGGCGGGCGACCGGTTCCTCGGTACACTGTCGTTCGCGACGAACACCCGCGACCGGTTCAGCGACGCGGACGTGGACGTGCTCCGCACCATCTGTCACTACGTCGCGATGGCCAAGGACCACCAGCGCCTCGCGGCCGAGGCCCGCGACCGCGCCGAACGGCTGAAGGAGCAAGATCGCCGGAAGGACGAGTTCCTGGCGCTGCTCGCGCACGAGCTCCGCAACCCCCTCGCGCCGCTCCGCAACGGGCTCCAGGTGCTCAAGCTCACCGAGGGCCGGGGGGAGTCCGCGACCCGCGCGCGGGGGATGATGGAGCGGCAACTGGCGCACACGGTCCGGCTGATCGACGACCTGCTCGATATCTCGCGCATCAGCCAGAACAAGCTCAACCTGCAGCGCGCGCCGGTCACGCTGGCCGAGGTCGTGGAGAGCGCCGTCGAAACCGCGCGCCCGCTCGTCGACGCGGCCGGGCACGAGCTCACCGTCACCCTGCCCCCGGAGCCCGTGGTCCTCGACGCCGACCTGACCCGGCTGGCGCAGGTGTTCTCGAACCTGCTGACCAACAGCGCGAAGTACACGCCCCAGAACGGCCACATCGCCCTCGACGCGGAACTCGGGTCCGGTTCGCTGGTCGTCACCGTCCGCGACTCGGGGCTGGGCATCCCGGCCGACTACTTGCCGCGCATCTTCGACATGTTCTCGCAGGCCGATCGCGTGGTCGAGCGGGTCTCGGGCGGGCTGGGCATCGGGCTCGCGCTCGTGAAGGGGTTGGTCGAGATGCACGGCGGCACGGTGGAAGCGCGGAGCGACGGCCCCGGGACCGGCAGCACCTTCACCGTTCGATTACCTGTGCCGGCCCGGGTCGTTGAGACTGAACCCGAGGCGCCCGCGCCGGACCCGGTGATCGCTCGGGGGGCCAAACGGCGGGTGCTCGTGGTGGACGACAACCACGACGCGGCCGAATCGCTCGCCCAGCTCCTCGAGCTCCTCGGCAACGAAGTTCACATCGGGCACGACGGCGTCGAAGCGGTCGAAGCCGCCGAGCGCGTGCGCCCCGACCTGATCCTGATGGACGTGGGAATGCCCCGACTGAACGGGCTCGACGCGACCGCCCGAATTCGCGAACAGTCGTGGTCCTCTTCGACCACGATCGTCGCACTCACCGGGTGGGGGCAAGACTCCGACCGCGAACGGACCACCGCGGCGGGTTGCGACGGCCACCTCGTCAAGCCGGTGCTCCTCGCGGACCTGGAACGGGTGCTCGGCGACACCACGCGCCCGTCGAAGCCCCCCGCCCAGGCGGGCAAGTTTTGAGCGGACCAGGTGCCCGGGTGTCACGGCTCCGTGCGGATTCCCATGCTCTGAACGAGCCCACCCTCAATGCGGTACACGTGCCACACGATTTGGTCGTGCAGCAGATTACCGGCCAGATCCCGAACAACTGATGAACGGTGACCGCGGTCGGCAGACATCGGAGCGCCTCCTCGGGGTACGCACCTACTTCTTCTTCCGGGGATCGTCCGCGGGGTCGAGGTACTCGATCGTCCACGGCCCTTGCCCGTGAACCTGGAGGATCGTTTCACCCTTCACATACCCGAAGTGCTTCATGCCCGCTCCCGTGCGCCCGTAGGAGCCAACGGGCATGGGCTTCGCCGCCTTCTCGTCGAACTTCGCGCCCATACCCAGATAGAGCGTGCCCGCGAGGACCGTCACGCGCTCGTCCTTCGGGTGCGTGTGCGGCATGATTTTGAACCCATCGGGCATTTTCACGCGCATCACGAACGGCCCGTCTTTGGCCGGGTCGCCCTCCAGCAGAATCATCTTCGCGCCTTTGGGCAGCGACGGCGGGCCGTCCACCCACTTAATGTCGTCGGGGGTCACGATCTCGTGGTCCTTGTCCGCGTGCGGCGGCGCGCCCACGAGGGCAATTGCGGTAAGCGTTGCGAGCAGCATGAAGGTACCTCCGGGATGGGCGGCCGTGGCATCATACCGCGAGGGAGCGCGCGAGCAAACGCACTGCGTTCAGGTGAAGTCGGTCAACGAGTGCGTTTGGAGGCGGGAGAAATAAACCCGCCCGGGTCGGGGAAGCGAGGGCACGGGGCGGCCTCACCCAACCCGGGCGGTGTTCCGAAGGCGAACCGGAACTGGCTTAAGGATGTTTCGTAGACTGACCGCGGCGAGGTGGGTCAGTGATAGCTGAGGCAGCTTGGGCGGGATGCAGTAATCGTAGTAGATGTTCCGTAAGTGTGTTAAGATTTTGCCTGATTGTTACAAGACGCGAATATTGTTGTGGGCTCTAATACCACACCCCACTCAATCGCAAGCACAGCCACGTTGTGTCCGAATCTCGGACTGACAGGGCTTTTCCTGACACAATTTTGGCCCGCTAACTATTAGCACCACAGGGATTGCTGAGTATATTTCCTGTAGACCGGCCGCGGTCAACGAGGTGAATGGGCGACGCCTCGACGATTTGCGGCCGGTCCTTTTTTTGCGCGCATCCGAGCACACTGCTTTCATCACTTCTCGATTAAAACTCCCGAATCTCAACCCGATACCCCGCGTGACGCAGGCGAATCGCAACCAGTTCGGCCGGAGCGTGAAGTCGGTACACACCGTGACTCTTCCAGCCCTCAGATCCGCGATAGGCCAGCACCTCGAACCGGTGGTGCGGTAACAGTGCCGGCGGACTGGCGTCAGCAATAGTTGGGATCGAGGTCACGCCAGCGACGGTTGCAGTAGCAGCCACAACAGACAACATCATTTTGCGAATCATGGCTCATCCTCGTTCGGGGTCGGCGTCATGCCGGCCCTTCTGCGAGTAGAACGGTGCGATCCGGGCGCGTTGCGCTCGACCCATACGACTTTCATCGCGATTTTAGCTGAGAAAACCGGCGGTTGGGTAAACCGCGCGTGGTGCGAATGGCGCGGAGAAGAGCGGCAACTTGGGACATGCACGAGGCGTATGGGCGAACGGCCGGTGTGAGCCGGCCGGTGAAGACAGCGCCCACAATTAGGGGGCTTCACCTCGTCGTTGACACGCCCGGAGTCGATCAGGGCTGCGAACACCAATTCGGCGAGGAGCTTTCACCGGCCGGCTCACACCGGCCGTTCGCCTATACGACCGATCACGCGGAACTGATCTCCGCGAACTCCAAGTGGTTCCGACAGTGCCGATACCAGTCGGCCGACGAAGCAGCCGTCGGGAGCCGAGACTCGAGCGGGCGGTACGGGCGGAAGTCGCCGTTCTCGTACAGCCTGATGTCGTTCGAGTTCGGGGACTGGACGGCCAGTTGCACCCAGCCGTTCTGGGTCATGGCCTTCCCCATCGGGTTGCCGTTGAGCACCTTGTGCATGATCTCGGGCGTGGTCTCGCACACGATGAGCAGGCGCACCGGTTCGTGGATCTCGACCATCTGCCAGGGTAACCCGGTGCGCAGGTCGCTCGCCGCGCCGTCCATCACGCCGAGCAGCGCCGTGATGTTGTGCGGGAGCTTGGTCCCGCACCCGTACCCCGGCGAATCGGTGTGCGAGAAGTAGTATTCGAGGTTGATCCCGCCGCACACCGGGAAGATCGCCGCCATTGTGCGGGCCAGGATGGTGCCGTTTTCATCATCCTGGGTCGGGTCGTATGCGGTCAGGAACGCGCGCCGGTCGAGGAACAGCCCGCGCGTGCGGCCCCGGCGCCCGACGTGGGTGACGGCGTTGGTCGCGTGCCCCAGTTCCGGCCGCGTTTGGGCCAGATCCTCGCTCCGCTCTTCGACGTGGCGCCGGGCTTCCGCGGGGGTCAGATCGAGGGGCGCGGACATGAACCGCCGGCAGCGCTCGTGTGCGTTTCGTTCCAGCGCCTGTTCGATCTCGGAGCACGCCCGGTTGAACTCCGCCCGGTGCGTGTCCGGCACGCGGTCGAGGTCGAACAGGGTGACCGAGTCGTTGCACGTGTTGTGGAACCCGCCCACGAACCACGTCGAGTCCGGGATGGCGATGCCGCTCTGTTCGAGGCGCCGGCGCACCCGCGGGTCGTTGAGCACCTGGGCCGCCCCGCGGCCGTTCGGCGCGCCCGGCGAGCCCCCGCACGCCCCGCAGTCGTAGGCGGACCGGTGCGGGTTGTTCATGCTGGACGAACCGTGCCCGACCGTGAACACGAGGCGGGCGAAGTTCCCGGTCAGTCCCAGGTCGCGGAGCAGGCGCTCGGCGCTCGCCACCAGTTCGTCGAGCGTGAACCCGAGGCTCCCGTTCGTGGGGCCGGGCGTACACCCCATCTCGCGTTCGAGCACGAGCCGGGTCCGGGACGTGGGGGCAACGATCCGCCCGAACCGGTTGCGCGCGCGGGCCGTCAACCGGGGAAAGAGCGTTCGGGCCACCAGTGGAATCGAAGCGAGGAACCCGAGGGCGCCGGCGAGCACCGTCCCGAGCGCCAGCGAGCGGCTCCCGATGTGCGCCTGGTGCGCGGCCCGGCCGAGAACCCGGTGGGTTCTGCGCACCCGATTGTGCGCGTGCTCCAGGCTCTCGTCGGGGCGCTCCGCGACCCAGTGTTTCGGCGTCATCACGATCGGGCAGAGCGGGATGAAGTGGGCGTCGTTCGCCCCCTTGTAGTACATCGGGAGCGCGAAGAACCCGGCCGCGCCGAACGTCTCGCACTCCGGGGCGACTTCTTCCAGGTGCCGGCGGAACGATTCCTCGCGCTCGTCGAGACACGTCACGATTTGGAACCGCGCCGCGTGCGGCTTCTTGGGCGCGTGGAGAGCAAGGGCGTCGAGCACTTGTGCCCGGAACCGGGCCTCGTATGCGAGGTGAAACACCCGGCGCCGCGGGACGTCCGAGAACCCTTCCACTTCGCGCACGAGCGTGTCCCACGCGGCCGGGGTCAGCCACGCGGCCAGTTCGTCCGGCGACCAGCCGAGCACCTGGGCGAGTTGGAAGATCGGGAACGCGCGCATCTGCGGCGTCGGCGGAACCCACGGTTTGAGCCGCGCCCGCAGGTGCGCCCGCAGTTCCGTGAGCGGCCCCGTGTAGTCGAGCGCCTCGCGCGCCGCGTTCTCGACCGCGAGGCGCTCGAGGAGCAAGCGCACCGCAACGAACTCGTGCAGACTCCCCGCTTTCGGCGGGGTGGGGAGCCGGTCGCGGCGCTCCTCGGTCTGGTGAATCATCCCGCCCCAGCCGCGGAGCGAGAGGAGCATCGCGGCGGTGTATGCGTCCCATTCGGTTTCGGGAACGCCCAACGCCGTCAGCGACGCGCACGCCGATTCGAGCGGGGCAACGTTCCCATCAAGGAGCCGGGCCAGTTCGGTGTCCAACCCCCGGAGCCACCGATTGGGCACACGGGACGACTCGCGGTACAGCGCGCCGAACGTGCGGAAGAACCCCTCCTCGCGGTTCGGGAGCGGCCAGTGCGCGACCCCTTGATCCAGGAACGCGGCGCAGAACCGGGTCAGGAGTTCGTTCACGGGGATGTCGGTATCGGCCCCGGCCACCGCCAGGAGCAGGTCACGATGGCGGACCGGTACCGGCGGCGCGGACGCCGTCTGCGGAACGCCCCGCACCCCTTCGAGACAACTGTGCCAGAGCGACTCGAGGGCACACGCCTCCCAGACCTCCTCGGGCAGCATATCAACGCCATCGCCCCCGAACTCTTCCAGCACACGAACCAACCACGCCGGGCGCTCGGCGGAGTTGTTCCCGCGGAGGTCGCGCATCGCCCACCGGCGGGTCTCGCCGATCAGCTTGGACCGGGCCGCCGCGGACGCTTCCGGGCGCACCCGGCGCAGTGCATCGGTCTCCTCAATGAACCACTGCAGTTCGGCCTCGTTCCGCACGTCCTGCAACGGGTACTGGAGCAGCGCCAGGCGCAGGTCCAGCTTCGTTCCGTAAGGCGGGAACGGCTCCGCGGCCCGCGTGCCGAGGTCGCTCGCCAGCACCGCGCGCAAGTCCTCGAACCGAATGCGCCCGCGCACGAGTGCGTCGCGGTACCGATCCTCGGTCATGTACGGTTCACACCCGAACAACTTGGCCCCGTGCTCGACCGCTTCCAAGAACGGCATGTGCTCGAAGGCGTGGAGCGTGTTGTGGTGAATGAAGACCGAGATCGGCCCCTGAGCGGGGAGCAAGTGCGCGGCGTGATCGATTGTTTGGCGGAGCCGGTCTGTGGGCGGGTCGGAACCCGGCCCGTGTGAGGAGGGGAGGTCGGAATGCGCGGGATTCTTTGCAGCCATAGCTCGCCGCGGTAGTATTTAGGTAAGGACCGAGAAGAGGCTGCAACTCAAGTGCCAACCTTACAGTGCCGTCTAATTGGGCACTTCGGATGCGCCAATTGCGTTCGTTAATCGTGTGTCGAGCGCACAAGATCTACTCTTCACCAGTTCTATGCAAGTGCTCTACAGCAATATCGCCTGATAATGGGCGATCCGCGCTTAATTTAGGCACATCATCGGCGAGTGTGACTCCCATAATCCCAGCAACAAAACTGAGTGCTCGAAATACGCGCTGAGTGCTAACAGCGCAGAGTCAAACTCCACTGGTTGAATAGCAGCCGGGGTGGACGCGCCGGGGCCATGCGGGGGCGCACCTGACCAATGCCTTTGTCCAGCGATTGAACACGAGGTGACCTCTTTTTCTCCGGTAGGGGCACGATGTAAGCACGCCGGTGTGAGGCGGGTGGCGCAAAGTTTCGTGATTGTAACACCTGGCTCGAATCTCCCGGACGGCGTTGTGAACGCGCTTCGATTTGGGGTAGCATCTCTCTGCTTCGCTCCCGCTGAGGCGCGGGGCCGGCTATCCACCACTCCAGGAGGGGCACGTCATGACCGGCTGTCGGAAGTCGATTCAGTGTGTTGCCGGAGTTTTCGCGGTCGCGTTCCTTAGCGCGGCTCAACCGCCAGACGCGCCGCCGGCACCACCCGGTTCCGTTCCGGGAACACCGCTGCCTGCGCCCACGGTCCCCGCACCCGCGAACCAATTACCCGCTTTCCAACCCGGCCCCGGTCCCGCGCCGAACCCGCCGCCGGCTCTTCCGCCCGGTATGCCGGGTGCTCCGCCTGTTCACCGGTTTGTGTTCAAGATCGATCCGAAAACGCCGGTCAAGGATCTGCTCCCGGCTCCGCCGAAGGTCGCACCGGTTAGCGGGCCGGCACTCACCGACGATCTGAAGAAGGTGGTCGAAGTCGAGTTCCAGGCGAAGCCGGAAAAGGTGTCGCCGGAGGCGAAGCTCGCCGAGCGAACCGCGCACCAGATCGCGAAGATCAACCACATGAACGCGAAGAAGACCGATGCGTTCATGTCCGCGTTCCTGGAGAGCCGGCCGGACCTCGCCGGGTTACCGTTCGCGATGGGCGATGATTGCCGCGTCGACGGCGAGCGCGCCAAATACTTCGCGCAGGCGGTGAGCACCGTGCGCCAGGCGCTCGGTTCCGGCCAAGTTGCGGCGACGACGGTCCGGGGTTTCGGTCAAACGGGTGGCGCCGGCTTCGTGGTGACGAACTTCCAGCCCGCACAGGCACCGGACGTGCTAACCAGCGTCCCGCCTCTGCAGGCCGTCAGCGCGCCGCAATCGTTCTGGCAGCAGTACACCACGCTCTGCGACCAAGAGGACGCGGCCCGCGGGCGCGCCGACAAGGACGCGACCGAACACGTCACGCTC
Organism: Gemmata palustris; assembly: GCF_017939745.1. Classification (NCBI taxonomy): domain Bacteria; kingdom Pseudomonadati; phylum Planctomycetota; class Planctomycetia; order Gemmatales; family Gemmataceae; genus Gemmata; species Gemmata palustris. The sequence goes on from NZ_JAGKQQ010000001.1 coordinate 2,673,404, forward strand.
GCGCGTATGGCCGCCCTCGCGCAGATGCTCGCACCCGAGGCGCCCGAGATTCGCCTGGGACTGGTGAAGTACCTCGCGGGCGTATCACACATCGAGTCGTCCAAGTCACTGGCCCGCCTGGTTCTCTTCTCCCCGGAAGACGACGTGCGCGCGGCCGCAATCGCGGCCCTCAAGGTACGCCGCGAGAAGGACTACACCGACGTGCTGGTGAAGGGGCTGCGCTACCCGTTCCCCGCGGTGGCCAAGCGCGCGACGGAGGCGATCACCAAGCTCGAGCGCACGGACCTCATTCCCGAACTGCTCGCGGTCCTCGACGCGACCGATCCGCGGATGCCCGTGACGAAAGAAGTGGCCGGAAAGAAGAGCACGGTGGCGCTCGAAATGGTGAAGGTGAACCACCACCGCAACTGCCTCATGTGTCACGCGCCGACCGGTTCCGGCACCCCGAACCCGAACGCGATTTCGGCCGAGGTCGCGATCCAGGGGCAACCGCTCCCGGCCCCGGCCGAGGGGTACCGCCAGTCCACGCCGGAACTGATGATCCGCCTGGACGTGACTTACTTGCGGCAGGACTTCTCCGCGCTGCTGCCGGTCAAGGAGGCGCACCCGTGGCCGGAGATGCAGCGGTTCGACTTCTTCGTTCGCGAGCGCAAGCTGACCGAGGACGAAGCCGAAACCTATCGCACCCAACTCGCGCCGAAGGAGGCGGGAGTGCTGTCACCGTACCACAAGGCCGCACTGACCGCGCTCCGCGATCTCACCGGCAAGGACGCGGCCCCGACCGCGGAGGCGTGGAAGAAGCTCCTCGGCCTCGCGACCAAACCTGTGGTAACGCGCGGGTGACGTGACCTTCCGGCGCCCCGTCGCTCAGAATGTGACGATGGGGCACGGAACGTTCGGCCCGCGCACTTCCGTTTGCAAATCCTGTTTATCCCGTCAAATCCCTTGCCTTGCTGAAATTCTTGGTACGAGTGACGGCCCACCGGTAGTTAGCAGCTACCGGCGGGCTTACGCCGCGCCGTTCGCCAAGCGCACCAACTCGTCGGCCGGCACCGGCCGTTCGCCCAAATCTCTGGCTGGTCACCGGGTCACGGGCCGAAGCGGAAGTGCAGCACGTCGCCGTCCTGCACCGGGTACTCCTTGCCTTCGAGCCGGAACCGCCCGGCCTTCTTCGCTCCCCCTTCGCCGTCGTACTGCGTGTAGTCCGCGTAACTCACGGTCTCGGCGCGGATGAAGCCCGCCTCGAAGTCGGTGTGAATCACCCCGGCGGCTTGTGGCGCCAGCGTTCCCGACGAGATCGTCCACGCCCGGGCTTCCTTCGGCCCCACTGTAAAGTACGTGATGAGGTCGAGTAACCGGTACCCGGCCTTCACCACTTTCGCCAAGCCGGTTTCGGCCAGCCCCAACGACCCCAGGAACTCTTTCTTTTCTTCTTCGCTCGGCAGGATCGAAATTTCGGCCTCGATCTTCGCGGACACCACGACGCAGGGCGCGTTACGGGCCGCGGCCATCGCCTCGACCTTCGCGGAGAGCGAGTTCCCGGTCGCGGCAAATTGCTCCTCGACGTTGCACACGAACATGACCGGCTTCGAGGTGAGTAGTTGCAGCGCCTCAAGCTGTTTGCGTTCCGCGCGGTCCTTCGGGTTCACCGCAGTGGCGGGCTTGCCGTCCTGCAGCACCTTGACGGCGCGTTCCATCATCGCGATCTGCTCGGCCGCGTTCTTGTCGCCGCCCTTCGCCTTTTTCTGTGCCGTGGGGAGGCGCTTCTCCAAGCTGTCGAGGTCCGCGAGCATCAGTTCGGTTTCGATCACCTCGGCGTCGCGGAGTGGGTCAATGGACCCTTCGACGTGAACGATGTCCGTGTCCTCGAAGCACCGCAGTACGTAGAGGATCGCGTCCACGGTGCGGATGTGCGACAGGAACTCGTTGCCCTTCCCCTCGCCCTTGCTCGCGCCGCGGACGAGCCCCGCGATGTCCACGAACTCCAACTGTGTGGGGATCTGCTTCGCCGACCCCGCGATCTTCGCGAGCAGCGGGAGCCGCTCGTCGGGCACCGCGACCCGGCCGACGTTCGGCTCGATGGTGCAGAACGGGTAGTTCGCGGCCTCGGCCTGCATGGTCGAGAGTAGCGCGTTGAAAAGGGTCGACTTCCCGACGTTCGGCAGCCCGACGATCCCGCACTCGAAACCCATCTTGGTACTTCCCGCGGTGGTGACGAAAACAGAAGCGAAACGTTCTGTTTATCGCCAACCGGCCCGCGGGGGTAGGAAGAAAGCACAGGGCTTCCGCCCTGTGCTACAAACGCCGGCCGCTCCGCGGCGGAAAGGCATTGAAGGTCGCTGCCTTCGCCCCGGAGGGGCCGTCTTTCGTAGCACAGGGCGGAAGCCCTGTGCATCTGCGACACCCTGTGCTTTCTTCTGCGAATCACTTGCTCACGCCCAGCGTGCGGCGAATGAACTCGAGCTGGAGCTTCAGGTAGTGCCCGCCGCCAATGCCGTGGCGGGCCTGCGGGTACAGCATCATTTCAAAATCCTTGCCGGCCTTCTGGAGCGCGTCGGCGAGTTGCACGCTGTTCTGCATGTGGACGTTGTCGTCCATCATCCCGTGAACGATGAGCAACTTGCCATTCAGATTCTTCGCGGCGGCCACACAGCTCGACTTCGAGTACCCGTCCGGGTTCTCCTTCGGCGTGAGCATGTAGCGCTCGGTGTAGATCGTGTCGTAGAGCTTCCAGTCTGTGACGGGGCCAGACGCGATGCCCGCGCTAAAGGTCTTGGAGTGCGTGAGCGCGAACGCGGCCATGAACCCGCCGTAACTGTGCCCGCTGAGCCCCACGCGCGTCGAATCGATGTACGGGTTCTTCGCCAGCCACGCGACCGCTTCTTCGAGGTCTTTGAGTTCCTGGACGCCGAGTTGCTTGTAGCACGCCCACGCGGACTGCGCGCCCTTCCCGCTCGCGCTCCGCGGGTCCACCCGGAAGCAGATTACGCCGCTCGTCGCGAGCGATTGCTCCATGACGCGCCCGCCGCCCCACTCGTCGCGCAGAGTCGGGCTGTGCGGTCCGGCATAGGTGAACAACCAGACGGGGTACTTCTTGGCCTTATCAAAGTTCGGCGGGTACGTGATCGCGCCTTCGAGCACGAACCCGTCCCTGAGTTCGATCTTCACGCGCTCGTACTTCCCGAACTTGAACTCGTCGCGCTCGCGCACCGGGTTCGTGTCGAGCGTGCGCACGGCGCCCTTTCCCACCTCGCACACGGTCGCGCGCGTCGGCGTCATCACGTCGCTGAACCGATCGACGAACAGCCCTCCGCTCAGCGCGAGCGACACGCGGTGCGTCCGGCCCTTCTCACTGAGCAGTTCGATGCCCCCACCGAACTGAACGCGGCAGAAGTCCGTTCCGGTCGGGCTGGTGAGGCCCGCGGTGAAGTACACCGTCTTTTCCTTCGCATCGACGCGCAGCACCTCCCGAACTTCCCACTCACCTTTGGTCACCTGCGCGAGCAACGTGCCGTCGGCGGAATAGTGGTAGAGGTGCTTCCACCCGCTGCGCTCGCTGGGGAAGAGGAACGTGCCGTCCGGCAAGAAGTGCGGCTCGCCGGGGTCTTCCACCCACGCTTTCGTCGTCTCGCGGAACAGTTTTTTCGGCTTCGCAGCGGGCGCGGTCCACGTCACGAAGTCGAGCCACGTCTGCGTGCGGTTCTGCACGAACGCGAACACCGTCTTGGAACCGGCGACCCACCCCACGCGCGCGATCACGGTGCCGTCGGGTTTGTATTCGCCCATGTCCACAAAGGTCGGCTTGCCGCCGTCAACGCCCACGATGCCGATCTTCACGAGCGGGTTCGGGTCGCCCGGTTTCGGGTAAGCGTAGCTCTCCAGGCGCCCGAGAACCGGCTGAAGATCGACGAGATTGAACTTGCGCACGGGAGCGTCATCGAACCGCAGGAACGCGATCTGCGTGCCGTCCGGCGCCCACCAGTACGCCTTCCCGTCGCGGTTGAAGATTTCCTCTTCGTACACCCAGTCGCCCTTCGCGTTGAAGATGTCGCCCCCGCCGTCGGTCGTGAGTTGCTTCTCCTCCGGCTTCTCCACGCTCACCGCGAACAAGTTGCTCCCGCGAACGAACGCGACGCTCTTCCCGTTCGGTGCGAAGCTGACGTGCTCCTTTGGCCCGGCGCTTTTCGTGAGTCGCGAACCCGGGCGCCCGTCGAAGTACGCGATGCCGATGTCCGGGCCGATGTCGAACAGGAACGCGGTTCGGTCGGGACTGGTGCGGAACGAGGTGCCCTTCGAGAGACTTTCGGCGGTTTCGTTGCTCACATCTTTGATGGCCGCGAGCGACTTCTTGATGAGCGCCGCGTCGGTAAACGACTCGCCCTTCCCGGTTCGTGCTTCGATCTTCAGAAGCTTCCCGTCTTTGACTTGTAGGAAGTGCTCACCGTCCACCCACGCGCCCGTCGAGAGTGGCGCGCCCGCGAACCCGAAGGTGAACGCCCCGCCGCGCCCCATCAGCAGCGCTTCCGTGATCGGCTGGTTCGCGCGGCGCGATTCAGGAAGGGTGTGTACGCTACCGAGCGTCATCGGGTACGCCTTCACGAGGCGCTGAACGGCGAAGTCCGCACCGGGAGCTACTCCGTTCGCGAAGAACCCCCACGTGGTGAGCCCGTCCTCACTTCGCGGTTCGAGCAGGTAGCTCGCAAGCGTGCCGAGCGGCTGCGCGGTCTTTACCACGACCGTCCCGGCCGGCACCCTGCGCACCTTCTTTTTCCACTCCCCGCCCACATCGGTCACGAAGCGCCGTTTCGGGCTCCCGACCTCCTGCGCGTCCACGCGCGTAATGAGCAGCGATTCGGTATCGAGATCGATGTCCTCGCGCAACTCTTCGACCTTGATGCCGTGCCGCTGGAGCGTCTCGATCGCGACCGTTTCGGTCGCGGGGACGAGGTATGCGAACGGCAGTTCCGCGAACTCCGTCGGGACGACGCGCCCGATGTAATCGAGCGCGTAAGTCTTCGGTTTGTCCGTGGTGACGCGCTTGCCGTCCTTCTCGATCTCCTCGAACCCCAGAATGTCCGTGCTTCCCGGGAACGCCTCCGTTTTCGTCCGCAGCGGGACGCGCGTGCTCTTCGCTGGTTGCGTGATCTTCGCCACGTCCGTGCGCTTCTCGGCCGCGACCGTGAAGCACGCGGTCACGAACGCCCGCGTGCTATCGATTCGGTCCTTGAACGTGGCGTAACTGTACGACTCGCTCAAGATCCCGACGCGGCCGCACAATGCGAAGTATTGGATGCTGTAGCGCGGGGTCGCGGGGTACGTCTCCCACTTGGTGCGCTCCCGGTTGAAGTTGCCGTAGGGCGCGAGGTCGAACCCGGTCGCGTCCTTGACGCGCTTGGTCACCGCGGGGAACAGCGTGGCGCGGGTCCAGGTGGCGATGTCGGTATCGGCTGCCGGGTACCGCGCCCCGTCGTAGGTGAGTGTGTGACGGTGCTTGCTGCCGTTGGTCGTGTGGCAGTCGATCACCAGCGCCGGTTCCCAGGTGTTGATGAGTTTCACCAGCGCGCGAATTTCCGGCGATTCCAGTTTCACGAAGTCCCGGTTGAGGTCAAGCCCCTGCGCGTTAGTGCGGGTACCCGCCCCCTCGAGTGGGCCGTTGTCGCCGGGGCGGTTCTTCGGGTCGATCTTCTCGTTCCCGTCCGTGTTCAGGTTGGGCGCGAGTAGGATCACGAGGTCTTTGAGGAGCGGGTGATCCTTCTTGTCGGTGAGGTCGCGGGCGAGCGCGAGCAGCGCTTCTTTGCCGTCCACTTCGCCGGCGTGGATGTTGGCAAAGGCCAGCACCACGAGTTTGCCGCTCTTCTTCGCGTCCTCGGGTGTCGCGACGGGCGGATCGGAAACCACCAACAGGGGCAGCTTCCGCCCCTCGTGCGACGTGCCGAAGGAGTCGAGCCGCGCGACCGGCCCGCGTTTCGCGATGGCTTCGCAAAACTGGACCACGTCCGCGCCCGTGGACGTGGCTTTGTAAGCGCTCTTCTCTGCTACGGTTTGGAGCGACTGAGCCGATGCGAGCGACGGCAGCGCGAGCAATACGAACGCGGCGACGGTACGAAGCACGATGAATCTCCGGGAACGCGGGTGCAGAAGAGTGTAGCGGGAGCGACCGGGAGCCGAATCGGAGATTCTCTCACCGTACTAAATTGCCCCCGAAACGCCGCCAAGATCGGCTCTCAACATGTGACCTTACCCGAGTCACATTACGACCAGCAAAAAGAACGAATGCGACTCGCGAACAGGCAGAAATCTCGTCGCGGGCATCGTGAGAAGCACCACATCACAAGCCCGTGCCGCTGCGATCGGTAACGCGGTGAGCGTCCAGCGCCCGAATTTCCTGATTATTCAAGGTGCGCAGGGTATTTCCTCCTTGCGCTTTGCGGTTCGTGAGATACGGTAACTAACGTCCCGCACTCCGTCCCGCCGGGTCGTTTATGTTCGAGGACGTATCCGAGCTAATCGCACACAACCCGCCGGGGTCGCACTACGGTGTCGCTGTAGCGGACCTCGACCGCGGGCGGTACTCGTTCGTGGTGGCCGGGTTCGGTGGTCCGAACCGTGTGCTCAATTGGTCGGGCGGCGCGCTGCACGACACGGCCCCGCCCGAACTGGCCGACGCCGAGCGCCGGGCGGTCGGGGTGGCCGCGGGCGATCTCGATGGCGACGGGCGAGAAGAACTCTACGTCCTGAATGCGGACACGTTTAGCGGGCCGAAGCAGTTCGCGGACCGGCTCTTCCGGCGCCGACCCGATGGGGGATGGGAAGACCTGTTCGAGCGCCCCGTGAACCGGGGGGTGCGGAACCTGGCGGCCGGGCGCAGCGTCGCAGTGATCGACCGGCGCGGGGTGGGGCGGTACGGGTTCTTCGTGGCGAACCACGGGCGCCCCATGCGCCTGTACGAACTCGCGCCGGGCGGCGCGCTCGCGGACCTCGCCCCCCCTCTGGAACTGGCGCGCACGGGCGGCGGGCGCGGGGTACTCACGCTCCCCGTATTTTCCGCCCACCCCGACATCTTCTGCGCCAACGAACAGGGGCAGAACTTCGCGTACCGCAACCGGGGCGACGGCACCTTTGAGGAAATCGCGACCCAACTTCGCCTGCGGGACTGTGAAGAGCACGCCCGCGGCGTCACCACGTTCGATCGGGGCGGCGAGTTCGGTCTGGCGTGGGCCAACTGGGACGGCCCACACCGCCTAATGACGCGCGGCAAGAACGGCACCTGGAAAGACGAAGCAACACCGGGGTTCGCGTTCCCCTCCAGCGTGCGCACGCTGATCGCAGCGGACTTCGATAACGACGGCAACGACGAACTGTTCCTCAACCACATGGGCGAACCGAACCGGCTCTTCCGCGTCGAGCCCGGATGCGACGAAGAAGCGAAAGTCGGCCTGACGATGCTCGACGCGGGTGCAGCCGTGGACGCCGACGGGTTCGGCACCGGGGCCGCGATCTGCGACATTGATGGCGACGGCGTGTTAGAGCTATTGGTCGCACGCGGAGAGAAGTCGGCGCAACCACTGGCCGTATTCAAAGCACGTGCGGCCTACCCGAACTGGTTGCGCGTGCGCCCGCTCACGCGGTTCGGCGCCCCGGCCCGCGGGGCGGTCGTTCGCGCCGAGTACGGCGGGCGCGTGCGGATAAAGGGAATTTGTGGCGGGAGCGGCTACTTGTGCCAGATGGAACCGGTCGCGCACTTCGGTCTGGGCGAAGCGAGCGCGGTCGATCGCGTGACCGTGACCTGGCCCGACGGGGCCGGCGTGGTCGTGCTCAATCCCGGTGGCAACCGCGTACTCACGGTGCCCTACCCGCGCGGGTGATGGGGTTCGCCCCGATCCGCGTTATCTGCGTTCATCCGCGGCGGAATTCTTCTCCCGCCTTTCCCCTCCGGCACGACCCCACTTCTCGCCTCGCTCGCGGTTCCGATTGTTCACATCGTGCGGCGGTCTAACCACTTTTTGTTCGCGCGAGAGGCTTGGCAAGTCCGCGGTTGCCGGTCACGATGAATACGAACAGGCCTCGCGCGCCCGGAATTGGACGCCATCCATGACACACGCACTTTCTCGCTTCGGTCTGGCCTCAGTTGCACTCCTTTGCGCGACAGCGCTCGCACCCGCGCAAATCAAGGAGCCGCCGCGAACCGAGAAAGTGAAGCTGGAAGTGCGGTACCGCATTCGTGCCGACCGCGACGAGCGCGTGCGCCAGTACCTGGACCTGCAAAAGTTCCTCACAAAACTCGGGTTCGAGGACGCACGCAAAAACGACCCCGACTACGACCTCGAAATCCTCGACCCCGGCGCGGAGCGCTTCACCGGTACGATCCCCAGCGCGAAGGTGCTGGAAGTTCTGAACAACCCGCGCGTCCAGAACATTCTCTTCGCACCGGACGGGTTCGTGCTCCCGGCCGAGGGCGACAAGCCGGTCGCGATCAAGCTCGGGCTGCGCAGCGACTACACCCACTCGATCCAAGAGCAGTTGCACCGGCAAACGGTCGCGCACCTCGCGAACCTCGGCTTCGTGGAAGCACTCGGCTACGACACGCGGGACTACACGCTCGTGCGCGGGGCGATTTCCGCCAAGAGTGTGCCGCTCCTGGTGCGTGACCTCCGGTACGAACCGAGCGGGTGGTTCGTGCCACTCGTTCGCACGGAGCAACTGCCCTCCCCGCTCCGGGACCGGAACCCGGTCCGGTGGGCCGAAGTGCTGCCGGTCACGGAATTCGCCGCGCCATTCGCACCGACCCCTGTTGTGCCGGCCCAACTCAGGTATTCAACCGACCTGCGCGCATTGGCTATCAACCCCGCAACGAAGGACGCACCGATCCGCGTCGAGGTGATCTTCCAGGACCGTGTCACCGACTTCGACGCCCTCAAGACACTGTTTGAAGGGCGATACTCGGGGTCTTCGATCGACGGTATCATCGGCAACATCGTCCACGTTCGGTTACACCGCGGGGCCTATATCGAACCGCTGTCCCAAGAACCCGGGATCTTGGGGGTGCGCTTGCCGCGCCAGGGCGCCGAGACGATCGCGAACACCGGGACCGGGAAGAGCACAACGGCCGCAGAAGCGATCAAGGCCGCGCGCATCGATGAGTTGCACAAACTCGGCTACACCGGTGCGGGCGTGAAGATCGTACTGATCGGCTCCGACTTCACCGGGGCGGACAAACTGATCGGTACCGAACTGCCGAAGCGAACGAAGATCATTGACCTCACGACCGAACTGTCGCCGGACCTGTTCCCGTTCAAGGCGGACCCGCTGCGCCAGGGAGCCGGGCTCGCCGCGGCGAAGGCCCTCGCTGCTGTCGCGCTGGACGTTGAGTTGGTTCTCGTCCGCATCGATCCCGGGTGCTTCTTCCACCTGAACTCGGTCATCCGTTTGTCTCGTGGGGACATCCAGTACACCGAAGCACTTCTCGTGCGCCTGAGCGAACTGTCGAACCGGACGAACATGTTCGACGCGGACCGCGCGAAGGCGGTCGCCACGTACAAGTCCGCGTACTCGGACCTGAGTGACAACGAGGTGGCTTTGGCCGCCCGAAAGAAGGCCAAAGCGGACCTGGAGGCGTTCATTCCGAAAGAGAAGGAACTGCTGGCGCTCACGAACCGGTTCAATGCGTACCAGAAAGACATCACGACGGGCCTCGCGGGTGCGCAGGTCATCGTGAACACGCTCGTGTGGGAATCGGGCTACCCGCTCGACGCGATCAGCGAGTTCGCGGGGATCGTGGACCGACTCGCGACCGACCTGCCGCCCCGCATCGTGAAGCCGCTCACCCCGCACAAGCCGCCACTCGTCTGGGTGCAGGCGGCGAGCGCTGCGGGCGCGTCCGTTTGGGGCGGGCCGTTCCTCGACGCCAACCGCGACGGGCTGATGGAGTTCGTTCCGCCGAAGACGAAGCTCCCCGCAGACAACTGGTCTCCTTCTCTAAACTTCCTGGGAACGCGCGCCGCGGACGGCGCGGTGGCGCCCGACCTCGCGGCCGGGACCAAGTTGCGGCTCGTGGTGCAATGGCGCGAACCGGCCGACCCGAGCTTCCCGGAAACGGACATCCCGGTCCACCCGCTCACCCTTCGTGTGCTGCGACAAATCGACCCCAACGGCGAAAAGCGCTCCAGCGACGAAATGGCCGAAGACGCGCGATCGGTCAGCGTGCCGAACGTCATCTACCGCACACCGACGTTCCTGGTGTTCGAGCAAATGCTGGAATTCACTGTGCCGGCGGCCGGACGTTACGCCCTCGCGTTGGAGTCCGCCGCGGTTCCCGAACCGCTCCTCCCGGCACTGCGACGCGAAGTCGAGGTGTTCCCGCGCATCGTAATTGAAACGCTCGGCACGAAAGCCAGCGACCCGAAGGCGGTGTTCCGCTCGTACACCGCGCCAACGGCGGGTGTTGGCACACCGGGCGATGCGCTCGGCGCCATCACCGTCGGCTCGGACGCGCCGGACGCACTCGTTGGCGGCGGAACGGGGCTCACGCTACGCGGTAAGCCCGATGTGCTCGGCCCGAACTCGCTCACCCTCGGTGCGCAGTCGGCGAGCGGCCCCGGCATCGCGACTGCGTTTGCTGGTGGTACCGCGGCACTTCTGGTACAGGCCCGTACTGCGGGTCCGAACGTGATCGCCGCAACGGGTCTCGAGCCGGGGAAGAAGCTGGAGATCCCGGAGAAGTGGTTGAAGGTTGTGCCGTCGATTGCTCGACGTCGCGAGTAATACCTTCATGCCTACTGCGGTCGGCCAGGTCTGCGAACCGGCCGACCGTGCCCTTTCACACAGTCAAGACAAGTACCACCAGTATCGGCCAATCGACGTACTTCGCGGCACGCGGATAGCGACGCGCGAACTCCGCGCCGGAGGCGAACTCTTGCACATTTGAGAGAGTGAATCCGGCGCGAATTGCCGCCATCACGAACGCTGCCACCGAGTGCGGAACGCTTCCGGGCACCACGAGTTCCCCGGAGTGCGGGTCGGTGAACCGTGCCTGAGTGCCGCGAAGGAACATCGCGGGGTGCATCGCCGAGATGATAGCCCGACCGCCCGGCTTTAGCACGCGACGCGCTTCGGCAAAGAAAGCGCCCAGGTCTCGCAGGTGCTCGAGAACCAACCCGCTGACAACGAGATCAAATTCGGTTGTAAATGGAAGCGGCGTGTGCAGATCGTGCGCGATGAAGGTAACAGCCTCCGCGCCCGGTTTTCGACGTGCTTCGGCCAACATGCCTTCGGAGAAGTCCACCGCGGTAACGCTCGCGCCACAGTTCGCGAGCCACACCGAGTGCCGCCCGGTACCGCACCCGAGATCGAGTGCCCGCAGCCCGCGCACGTCGCCCATTGCCGCGTGCATCACGGGTGCTTCGAGACCTTGCAACGGGTTGCCGTCGTGATCGTAGACCTCGGCCCAGCGATCGTATCCCGTCTGTACTGATGAAATCGCGTCCGTCATTGTGCGCCCTCCGAACCCTCGCTACCCTCCGATAAGCACCTCACCGTTTCCACCAGCAAGGAGATCGCCCCGGAAGCAGCGCACCGTTTCGACACCGAACACGGGCGAGAAGTTCGCTCCCATGCTTCGGAGGTGGTTGAGGTACAGCGGAAGGAAAGACGGCTTGTAATCGCACGAGAAACGGAACGACGGCGGCAAGAACAGTTGGCGTGCGGTGAGAATGGTGCCGCGTTTCATACCGGCGCCGCAGCGCTCGCCAACATCCCCGAGTAGCACGATGGTACCGGCAATCATCGATGCACCCGCGAACTCGCCGCACGTACCCTCGACGACGATCATCCCGCGGCGCATGAGTAACCCGAGTTCGTCACCGGCAGAACCGCGAACAAAGATGGTTCCGCCAGTCATTCCGCGGCGCGAACCGCGGTACGCAGCCCCCACTTGATCGCCCGCAGCGCCACGGACTTCGATTGTGCCTCCTCGCATCTCCGCGCCGAGCCAGTCAGCGGCCCCATCATCAAGAACCAACGAACCCCCGCTCATTTGCGCGCCCGCGTGCAGCCCGACCGGGCCTTCTGCGAATACGCTTCCGCTCTTCATACCGGCGCCGATGTGCTTCACGTTCCGCGTATCGCCCGCGAAGTGCAGATCCGCCAGTCGGTCCCGGTCCGGGGTGACCTCGAAGAACTCGCCGAGTCGTTCCGAACGGTTGCCGTGCTGAACCGGGAGATTTGCCACATCGAGCGGTGAAAGCCCTGCGACCCGTTCCGGGGTGATGCCCTCGAGTTCGAGCGGGATCGCCGAAGGTGCGCGGAGGGTGAGTTTGAACATGGAGAGTTCCGCACAACTTGGTGGGACAGACGAACCTCGCCGCTGATGAACGCAGATACGCGGATCAGAATCGGACCTTCTCTGCTCTTTGCATGAATCCGCGTTCCCTGTGTTCATCCGTGGCCGATTCGCGGTCCGTTACGGGAAGTTGGGGATCGAGAACACTTTGGTGCGATCGATAAACTCGAACGCCTTGAGTGCGGTCAACTTAAACGAGCCATCGGGCTGTTTACCGAACGTCGCCCGCATGTAAACGGGAATCGTTTTCCCATCGGCCTCGGCCTTGGCGATGAACCCGAGTTCGATCGTATTATCGTCTATCACTTTCACGTCATCACGGGAGAAGCCCGATACGGACACCGTTACACGGAACTGCCGGAGCAGCTCCCAAAATCCGGACTTCTTGAGTTCGTCCCGCGTGGCGACTTTCGTCTGATTCGCATCCGTCTGCACACTCACTTTGTCCGCGACCTGCTTGACGAATGCGTCCGGGTTCTTCGCGTTCGCGGCCGCACCCATTTCCGTGAGCCGGTGCACCGCCTCTTCGCGCGGGCTGTCGTACAGCCTGTCAATCAGGAACACGAGTAGCAGGAGAAGCACCGCGATCCCAAACGGTATCGCGGATTTGCGGTCCTGCCGCTTGGCCGCGATCGCGCCCGTCACAGCGAGTACGACCGCGAGGATGAGGTACAGAACGGGCGGGGGGTCACTGAGAATTGAGGGCATGATCTCACCGACAAAGGTCATAAGGGCGCGAGTCGTAAAGTCGGAGACCGAGAGGGCCGCGGGGCGACTTTACGACTCGCGCCCCGCGACTTACGACCGGCGCAGTTCCCACCCATAGACGGCGGCCGAGCCGAGCTGTTCCTCGATGCGGAGGAGTTGGTTGTATTTCGCGATGCGGTCGGTGCGGCTCGCCGACCCGGTCTTGATCTGCCCGCAGTTCGTCGCGACCGCGAGGTCCGCGATGGTCACGTCCTCGGTTTCGCCGCTGCGGTGGCTCATGATCGCGGTGAACTTGTTGCGCTTCGCCGTTTCCACCGCGTCGAGCGTTTCCGTCAGCGTGCCGATCTGGTTGACCTTCACCAGAATGCTGTTCCCGCAGCCCTCCGCGATCCCGCGCTTCAGCCGCTCGGTGTTCGTGACGAACAGGTCGTCGCCGACGAGTTGCACCTTCGCACCGAGCTTCGTGGTCAGCTTCTTCCAGCCGGCCCAGTCGTCTTCCGAGAGGCCGTCCTCGATCGAGATGATCGGGTACTTCGCGCACAACCCGGCCCACAGATCGATCATCTCGTCGGACGAAATGACCTTCTTCGGGTCGCTCTTGAAGAAGCAGTACCCTTCCTTCTTGTGTTGGTGCTTCGCTTCCTCGAAGAGTTCCGTGCAGGCCGCGTCCAGCGCGAACGCGATCTGCTCGCCGACCTTGTAGCCCGCCTTCTCGATCGCGGTGGAGATGGTCGCGAGCGCGTCGTCGGCGGACGGGATGTTCGGGGCGAACCCGCCCTCGTCGCCGACCGCGGTGTTCAGCCCCTTGTCGTGGAGCACTTTCTTCAGGCTGTGGAACACCTCCGCGCCCATGCGGAGCCCCTCGCGGAAGCTCTTCGCGCCAACGGGCACGATCATGAACTCCTGGAAGTCCACGGTGCTGTCGGCGTGCTTGCCGCCGTTGAGGATGTTCATCAGCGGCACGGGCAGCACGCACGCGCTCGTTCCCCCGACGTAGCGGTACAGTGGCTGGCCGAGTGCGTTCGCGGCGGCGTGGGCGGCGGCCATCGAGACGCCGAGAATGGCGTTCGCGCCGAGCTTGGCCTTGTTCGGGGTGCCGTCGAGTTCGAGCATCTTGCGGTCGAGCGCGGACTGGTCGTAAACCTTCATCCCGGTGACGGCCGGGGCGATGGTGTCGATCACGTTGCGCACCGCGGAGAGCGTGCCCTTGCCGAGGTAGCGCTTCTTGTCGCCGTCGCGCAGTTCGACCGCTTCGTGCGCGCCGGTGCTGGCCCCGCTCGGGACCGCCGCGCGCCCGAACGTGCCGCACGTGAGGTGAACTTCGACCTCGACGGTCGGGTTCCCGCGACTGTCCAGAATCTCGCGGGCCTTGAGAGCGCGAATGGTGCTCATTGGGGAGTCGTGTTTCGTGTTTGGTATTTCGTTCCGACACCGTTGAGCCGCGGTTCGAGCGAGAGCGCGGCGTCGCGGAGATGGGATACGACGGGATGGGCTTTGGTCAAGTGAGGTGCGGAGGGGAGGACGGTCGGTCGGCCCCGGCGGGAGCAAGTACGTCGGACGACTGGGACCGCGGGCGTCGTGCCTACGGGGGGTCGTCCTGGTGAGAATCAGTGCGCCGGAGCCGACCGGTCGGTGGCGGGAAGGTCCGGGACCGAGGTCGTCGGGGGCCGAGCACCCGATCCACCGGACACGGTTTCCGCGGGCGGATTCACAACAACAGGGGGCTGCCGGATCGCAACCCGCCGAAGCCATTCCCGCCAACCGGATCGCACACCGCCGGGCTGGGGACCGGGCGGCGTGTGAGCCCTCGCATCAGTCGTCTGCACCAGGTTGTGGGGCCGACGACCTCTGCACACCATTCATCGGCCCGCGAGAAACTGGTCTTGACACGGTTCTTGAGAATCCGCCCCGCAATCACCCGGCGCGGGCGACACCTTCGGTGGCGAAGCGCCGGAGCAGCCCGATATTCACCGCGTCCATCTCGGCGCCGTCTTCGTTTTTCTTCGGTGTTTCGAGAATCATGGGGCGGTCCAGGAACCGCGGATCGGTAACGAGTCGGCGAAACGCATCCGGCCCGATCTCACCTGATCCGATGCCCGCGTGCCGGTCCACGCGGCTACCCAGCGCCTTCGCGCTGTCGTTGACGTGAAACAGCTTCAGGTGCCCGAGGCCGACGAGTTCGTCGAATTGTTGGAACGTGGCCTGATAGTCTGAAGCCGACACGAGCGAGTAGCCCGCGGCGAACACGTGGCAGGTGTCGAAACACACGCCCATGCGGTCGGCACACGTCGCGCGCTGGAGGATCGCGGCGAGGTGCTCGAACCGGTGCCCGAGTGCGGTCCCCTGCCCCGCCGTCGTTTCGATCAGCACGCGCACCTTAAAACCGGCACAGCGAGCATGGACCTCCTCGTAGCCCGCAATCACGCGCTCCAGGCCTGCTTCTTCGCCGCTACCGGTATGCGCGCCGGGGTGCGTGACGAGGTACTCAAGTCCGAGCGCCTCCGCGCGGTCCATTTCGTCCACAAACGCTTCGACCGACTTCGCGTAAATTCCGTCGTCCGGTGACGCGAGGTTAATGAGGTACGAATCGTGGGCAGTCAGGTGCTTGAGGCGCGACGCGCCGGCCGACTGGCGGAATTGAGTGACGGCTTCCGGGGTGAGCGGCGCCGCGGTCCACTGGCTGGCATTTTTGGTGAAGATTTGGACGGTATCGCACCCGAGCGCGGACGCCGCCGAAATCGCGTTGTGCAATCCGCGGCTGATCGAAAGGTGAGCGCCAAAAAGCGGCACGGGTTCGTCCTCCCTGAAGTAAAGGGGAGATATTGTGCCGGACCGTGCGGAGATTTGCAGTGTCAGTTACGGAGAGGATTGCTACAAATTTTGGCCGGACCCGAAGTGCAATATGGAGCGGTTGTAACGATCCGAATGACGAGAGAGGTGCGAGGATGCGGTTCCACATCCCCGCTATCCGTTAGTCGAATCGAACTCGAGCCGGTACCGGCCGGTGACCACGACCTCATCGTGCTGCCAATCCGCGGTAATAACCTGGAGGAGCACCGCGAGCCCGGCCGTTCCCGCCACGTCCTCGAACGCCACGTACACGTATTTCGTCGGCGGCTTCACGGGACAGAACAGGGCCATTCCACCCGCGGACACGTCGCGACAAAAGCCCTTCATCGGCGGTTCCACTCGACCGTCCGATTGGAGCGGGTAGAGCGTCAGGGGGAACGTCGCGGGAACGCGCGGGTGTTTCCGCCGGTCCTGGACGTCGTTGAGCGTGCGCCGGATGCCGTCGATGAGTTTCACGATCGTCTTTTCGCCCGACTTCGCGAACTCCGGGGGCGGGTTCCCGAAGAACTTTCCGGTCACCGCGACTTCCCCGGTACCGCGCCCGGGGTCCGGTAGTTCCACGACTACCTGTAACCCCGAATCGGGCGGCTTGGGCTTCTTGCTCACGCTGCCGAACCACCCCGTCGGTGCGGCCACGGGCACGAGTTTGCGGAACTCCACACGCCCCTCGGTGCGCGAGTCCATCTCGACCCCGCCCTCCTCCCAGAGCAGGTCGAGTTTGACTTGAGCCACGCGCGGGTCGATGGTGGTGAGGAACCGGCACCCCCACGTGCCGTCGCTCTCGCGGCTCACCGCTCCCATCGCGGAATCCATCCCCGCCTCGGCTTCCGCCGCGCGCAACACCGCGTTGACCAAATGCGCGGGCGGGCGACCCGGCACCTGGGCGAACTTCCCTTGTAACCAGGCGACCGGCACAACCGAAAGAATCTGTTCGAGACACGCGCCGGCCGGTTGCGGTTTCGGCGCTCGTTCGGCGACGACAGGCGCGCGGGCCGGGGCCGGCGGAGGAGGCACCGTGCGCTGTGGGGGAACCGGCTGCGGGGCGGGAGTAACGAACGACGGCGTGCTGCGGTGAGTCGCTTGGTTCGCGTCACCGGTGCCGCGCGTAGGCGCGCCGGAGGCGCCGGGAGGCGCGGGCGCGGGCGCCGCCGGAACCGGGTTCGCAATCGGTCCCGAGCCGCGCGGCGATGGTGTGAGCAAACTCGCCATGAGCGACGTAACCGAGCGCGACGTGCCCCCGCTCAGCGCGTTCACGAAATCCGCACACGACGCGAACCGATCATCGGGCTTTTTCGCGAGCGCGGTCCCGATCACAGCACGGTCCGGCGGAGGGAGCCCGCTCAGGTCCGGCGGCGCGGACATGTGCTGGAGCATCATTTGCTGCACGCTGCGCCCGTTAAACGGGAACGTACCCGTGAGGAGTTCGTGGTACACGAGCGCGAGACTGTATTGGTCCGATCGGGTATGAACCTGCCCGCAGAGAACTTCGGGGGCCGCATAGCGCGGCGTGAGTCCGCGGTTTTCCTGGCGGTTCTTCCCCGTATCGAGCTTGCTCACGAGGCCGTAGTCACCGACCTGCACGTGCCCGGCCGTGAGAAAGAGGTTGGCCGGTTTCACGTCGAGGTGCTGGAGCCCGTACTTCGCGCCGATCACATCGAGTGCTTCGGCCGCTTCGCGCAAGTACCCCAGGAGTTCCGGGCGCGGGATGCCGGGGAGCCCCCCGGTTCGGCACTCGTCGTACCGGTCCCCGAGTTGCTTGTCGGCCAACTCCATGACCATCACCAACTCGTCACCGACCAGTTCGACGCGCTCGAGGGAAAGCAGAAACGGGTGGCGGATCGCTTTAACCTGCTGGAACGCATCGAGTTCCTGCCGGAGTTGCGTACTGGTGTTGGGCGCCCCGTCCGAATCACCGGCAACGAACTTGATCGCTTTGTGGAGCCCCCCGGGTGCTTCGCACTTCCATACCTCCCCGAACCCGCCGCGCCCCAAGGGTTCGAGCAGGACGTATCCGGGAAGCGGGGAGTACCCGGCCGATTTGGTATACACGGAGTGCGTACCACAGTCGGGGGCGGAAACAAGAGGCATGGGCGAACCCTATTACGGGAATGCAACCAATGAAGACCTTAGCTCGCGGGTTCGGGAGAGGTGCGCGAAATCGCCCGGCGCTCGAAAAAGTTAGCACCGGAATTCGGACGAGAAGTGAAAACGGCCCCGCTGCGGTTCGCGCCGAACAAAAGTGAATCGCGGCGCGAAACCGAACTGCCCCACGACAGAACGGTCTGCGTCTCGACGGATTTTTGCCGACGAACTCGGGAAGACGAAGCCCGAACCACTCTTCCGACGACCCGCCGGAGCATCGGGAGCGGGCTATTGAGGGCCAGCGCCGCCCCTTCCACCCGACGAATTCCCTACAGTCGAGCTATTCCGCGATCGCCTGCAAGCGCGAATCAATCGGCACCGGCAGGCCCGCCAAGAAATCAAAAGTGCGCCCGAATCTCGCCTCACCTTCAGGAGACAGGACGCGCCCCACCGGCCAAGTTAGAAGGTCGTCGGGCTGACCAATGACCCAGGGGAACGGGAACGGCAGGGCATTAAAGTACAGGTCGAGATAGCACCGCGCCAACTCGATCACTCGCGGGGCGGTGCGCGCCGGCCCGGACATGAATTCTTCCACAATGGTCGCGTATTCGTCCGGGGTTCTGGGATCACCAGTGAACCCCTTACCGGCGTAGTGGGCCATGCCCGCAACCACAACCGGCAGCCCCGAGGATGCCATCTCGAGGCCCGCCGTCGAACTGTGGACCAATCCAACGTGCGCCATGCTCATGAGCGCGTAGGTGTTGACCGGGTTGTCCGGAAGGATGAGCCGGACGTTCGGCGGGAGCGGTCCCGCACAGTGCTCCCGCACGGCGCTCTCGACCGATTCGTCCGGCTCCATGAGGCGCTCGGCGGGGTGGGCGCGGATCAGGAGCTGCCAGTCCGCGCGCCGGGCGAACAAGTCGATTGTCCGACGGATCCAGTCTGAGTGCGATTTGAACACGTCACTGCGGCCCAGCACGACGCTATCGTGTGCCACGTTCGCGCACAACAGGGCCACCCGCTTTTCGGGGTCGAGGCCGAACTGCTGCAGCAGTTCCTCAACCGGGGCGGGCCGGGTCGTTTGGCACCGGATGATGTACTCCGCCCAGTCGCCGCTCTTCCGGCCGGACAGAATGTGCCGGACGCGCAGGTCTCGTTTCGATGAATATTCGTGCGGCTCGTCGGCCCGCCACGCGGCGGCGTTGTCTTGGCACAGGACGGGCACCGTCTGCCCCGCGTGAATGAAGTTGCGGCGGTCGTGGATCTCCAGGGTGGCACACGGCAACCCAACGAGGCGGGCGAGCCGGTAGGCGGCCCCGAACTCCAGCACCCAGCCGCTGGGGGTAATCATCCCGTCGTACCGGTGCTCGGCCGCGAGCGCCGCGAGCGCCGTCATCGTGGCCAGGTTCCGAGCGAGTCGGAACTCGAAAGCGGCCCGGGCGGGGGTGCCCGGCGCGAGGTCGATTTCCTCACGCCGGGTGACGTACTGGGCATCGGTGTATGCGGACGCCTCGGCCTCGGCCCGCATCTCGGGCGTCGCGACCGCTGGTTGCACCCGAAGCAAGTTAATTACGCGGAATCGTGGGTGTGCCGTGGCGGGGCCGCTGGCCGTCAACCGTGCCCACTCGTCCGCGGAGACGGGCTTGTCCTCGATATCGGGGTATGGTGTCCACGCGAAATCGACGTGGCACCCTCGCCCCGCGAGTACGACGGCCGTAACGAGCGACAGGTCGGTCCACGCCGGCATCGTGCTGAAGAACAACACGCGCCGGGTCGGAGCGGGCGGGTTGGGGCCGAGCGCGGCATCGAGGTCGCGGAGCATTGTTTCGAGTTGCGCCCACCGCTCGCGCCACGGGTCCGCGGGCGGTTCGGGTACCTGTACGGGCGGCACCGGTGGGACACTCGCAGAGGGGATCGGGAGCCGCATCACAAACGGGTCCGCGGTAGGGGGCCGAGGGCGCCCGGTTCGGTCGCCGCTCCGCACACCCGTAAGAGCGGTGAACACTCTGCGGATAAAGCCGGTCATCATTCACGCGCTCCTCAATCTGCTACGGTGCCGTGGTCGCGTAGGTATCGCGGCCGGGCGCCCGAGTCAATGCAGCAACCGCATCCGACCCAGACCGCCCTTGCACCCGTCGCTGGGAATGGGGTATAGGCGTCCAAGCGCTAACTGTACTCGGAGCACCCGCAGGGAATGGCGATGCCAAATATTGTGGCGCTGGTCACTGCGCGGGGCGGGTCCAAGGGCGTCCCCGGTAAGAACTTGGCGGTCATCGCTGGCAAACCGCTCGTCGCGTGGTCGGTCGGGGCCGCGCTCGGCGCGAGTGCGGTGACCCGCGTTCTACTTTCGACTGATGATCCGCGGATCGCTGACGCGGGCCGCGCGGCCGGGGCCGAGGTGCCGTTCCTGCGCCCCCCCGGGCTCGCCCGCGACGACTCGTCCCTCCTGCCCGTCGTGCTCCACGCCCTCGATTGGCTGCGGGGCGACGGGGGGCACGAACCGGACGCCCTTCTGTTGCTCCAGCCGACGTCGCCGCTGCGCGACGCCCGGGACATCGACGACGCCGCTGGACTGTTATCGGCGACCGACGACGCGGTGGTCGGGGTGTGCCCGACGCACCACCACCCGCTGCTCGTGCAGCGGATCGCGAACGACGGCCGGTTGGAGCGCTACGTCCCCGCCGGGTCGGACTATCCGCGGCGCCAGGATCTGCCCCCCGCGTACGCGCTCAACGGCGCGATCTATCTGATCCGCCCCGCCGCGCTGCGCGAGCACGGAACATTCTTCCCGCCGCGCACGCGCGCCTACGTCATGCCGCCGGAACGGTCGCTGGACGTGGACGAACCGTGGGACCTGCACCTCGTCCGCCTGGTTATGGAGAACCCCGCGTGGCACCCACGACTCTCACGCTCGCCGGGCGCCCGGTCGGTTCTGGGCACCCCTGCTTCGTCATTGCGGAAGCCGGCGTGAACCACAACGGCGACGTCGACCGCGCGCACCGGCTCGTGGACGCCGCCGCCGGTGCCGGGGCCGACGCCGTCAAGTTCCAGACCTTCCGCGCCGACCGGCTCGCAAGCGCCGCGGCGCCAAAGGCCGCGTACCAGGCGGCCCGAACCGGGGCCGCGCAGTCGCAACTCGACATGCTCCGCGCGCTCGAACTCGCGCCGGAAGCCCACGCCGAACTGCAAGCCCACGCCCGCGACCGCGGCCTTGTGTTCCTGTCCACTCCGTTCGACGAAGAGAGTGCCGACCTGTTGGAAGCGCTCGACGTGCCGGCGTTCAAGGTGCCCTCGGGCGAACTGACCAACCTGCCGTTCCTCGCGCACCTGGCCCGCAAGGGTAAACCGCTGATCGTCTCCACCGGTATGGCCGGGCTCGGCGAAGTCGAGGCCGCGGTGCGGGAGATCGAAGCCAACGGCGCCCCGGGCCTCGTTTTGTTACACTGCGTCAGCAGCTACCCGGCACGGCCCGAGGACTCGAACCTGCGCGTGATGGCGACGCTCGCCGCCGCGTTCGGCGCACCCACGGGCTACTCGGACCACACGCTCGGAATCGCGGTCCCACTGGCGGCCGCGGCGCTGGGGGCGTGCGTCATCGAGAAGCACTTCACACTGGACCGGTCACTTCCCGGCCCCGACCACCAGGCATCGGCCGAACCCGCGGAACTCACCGCGCTCGTCGAGGGCGTCCGCACCATCGAGTCGGCGCTCGGCGACGGGCGCAAACGCGCGGTCGCGGCGGAAATCGACACGGCCGCAGTAGCGCGGCGGAGTTTGGTCGCGGCCGCGGACATCCCGGCCGGAGCGCCCCTGACCCCGGACCTGATCGCGCTGCGTCGACCGGGCACCGGGCTACCGCCGGCTCTACACCCGTTCCTGCTCGGCCGAAGGGCGACGACCGCCATTCCCGCCGGCACTCTCCTGCGGCTGGAGATGCTGACATGAGGGCGATCGGCGTGGTGACCGCGGCGCGCTCCGAGTACGGAATCTACAAACCGCTCCTGCGCAAACTGCGCGCCCGCCCCGACGCGGACCTGCGCCTGTTCGTGACGGGAATGCACCTCGCGCCCGAGTACGGACAAACGGTACGGCAGATCGAAGCGGACGGGTTCCCGATCGCGGAACGGATCGAGGCGCTCCTCGCGTCGGACGCGCCGGGCGGGATCGCGGCATCAATGGGGCTGGGCACGATCGGTTTCGCACAGGCGTTCGCGCGGAGGCGACCCGACATCCTCGTCGTACTCGGCGACCGGTTCGAGATGCACGCCGCCGCTCTCGCGGCCCTCCCGTTCAAACTGCCGGTCGCGCACATCCACGGCGGCGAGGTGACCGAAGGGGCCATTGACGACGCCCTGCGGCACTCGCTGACGAAGCTGGCGCACCTGCACTTCGTGGCCGCCGAGGTTTACGCCCGCCGCGTCGTTCAGCTCGGTGAGGAGCCGTGGCGCGTGACCGTGAGCGGCGCGCCGGCCCTGGACGACGTCGCGGCCGTCTCTCGCCCGTCCCCCGCGCAACTGGAAGCGCGCATCGGCCTGCCCCTTGAACCGGCCCCGCTGCTGGTCACGTTCCACCCCGTCACCCTGGAGTACGAGCGCACGGAGTGGCACGTGGGCGAACTGCTGGCCGCCCTGGACGCCGCCGAGCTCCCCGTCGTATTCACGCGCCCGAACGCCGACACACAGGGGCGGACCGTGGCCCGGCTCATCGAGGCGTTCGCCCGCACCCGCCCGTGGGCCGTACTCGCCGGGGACCTGGGCACCGAGGCGTACTTCGGGCTAATGGAGTGCGCCGCGGCGATGGTGGGGAACTCGTCGAGCGGACTGATCGAGGCGCCGTCGTTCAAGTTACCCGTCGTGAACATCGGGACGCGCCAGCGCGGTCGGCACCGCGCCGCGAACGTGATCGACGTCGGGTACGGGCGTGCCGAGGTGATCGACGGGATTCGCCGCGCCACGCGGCCCGACTTCCGAACGGTCGAACTCCGGCAACTCACCAACCCGTTCGACCGCGGCGGAGCGGCCGAGATCATTGCGGAGCGCCTGCTGAGCGCCCCGCTGGGCGACGAACTCGTGAAAAAGCGGTTTTACGACCTCCCGCCGGTGGAGGACGGCCCGTGCGACCGCGCTGCGTGATCTTCGGCGCGGGCGGCCACGCCCGTGTCCTGCTGGACCTGATCCTGGAAGCGGGCGCGGCCGAGCCGTGGGCACTTCTCGACCCGGACCGGGCGCGGTGGGGCGAAGAGGTGTACGGGGTTCGCGTCGTCGGGGGCGACGAGTGTTTGCCGCACCTCGCGGCCGACGGGGTCTCCCACTTCGTCGTCGGCGTCGGGTCCGTCGGCCGCGGATCGGCGCGGAAACGGCTGTACGAGATCGGCACCGCCTGCGGACTGGCGCCCCTGACTCTGATTCACCCGACGGCGGTCCGATCGAGCCGTGCGACCCTGGGGAGCGGGGCGCAGGTACTGCCCGCCGCAGTGGTGAACGCGGGCGCCCGCCTCGGCGAGAACGTGTTGGTCAACACTGCGGCGGTCGTCGAACACGATTGCACGGTCGGCAGCCACGTCCACGTCGCCACCGGGGCGCGGCTGGCCGGCGGGGTGCGCGTCGGGGACGCGGCCCACATCGGAGCGGGCGCGACGGTTCTGCAGGGGCGCGTGATCGGGGCCGGTGCGATTGTCGGTGCCGGCGCCACCGTCGTTCGTGACGTCGCACCGGGGGACGTGGTTGTCGGCGTTCCGGCCCGCGTGCTGCGCGCGGCGGGACCATCGGAGGAGAACCCGTGATTCGGATCATACCCCGCCTGGACATCAAGGGGCCGAACCTCGTGAAGGGGATTCGCCTCGAGGGGCTGCGCGTCCTCGGGCGCCCGGAACAGTTCGCCCGGCACTATTACGAGGCCGGGGCCGACGAGCTGCTTTACATGGACGCGGTGGCGAGCCTCTACGGGCGGAACAGCCTGCTCGACATCGTCTCCCGGACGGCACGGGAGGTCTTCATCCCGCTGACCGTCGGCGGCGGGCTACGGAGCCTGGACGACATCCGCGCCGTCCTCCGCGCCGGCGCGGACAAGGTTTCCCTCAACACCGCCGCCGTGCGCCGGCCGGAACTGGTCCGCGAGGCCGCCCGCGCCTTCGGCTCTTCGACCATTGTGATTTCCGTCGAAGCGATCCGCCAACCGGACGGGAGTTACCACGCCTACACCGATTGCGGGCGCGAAGAAACGGGCCTGGACGCGGTCGCCTGGGCGGTCCGCGCCGTCGAACTGGGCGCGGGCGAGGTACTCGTTACGTCGGTGGATCGTGAGGGGACCGGGAAGGGCTTCGACATGGAACTGACGCGCCGGATCGCGGAAGCGGTCCCGGTACCGGTGGTCGCGTCGGGCGGCGCGGGTTCGCCGGCCCACGTGAGCGCCGTCATCAACGGGGCCGGGGCGAGCGCGGTGTGCCTCGCGTCGCTGCTGCACTACCGCGCGGTCCGGGAACTCCCCCACCAGGAACAGGGCACGGAGGGGAACCTGGAGTTCCTCCGCCGCGGCGCCTCATCGGTCACAGGGGCGACGCTCGGCGCGGTGAAGGAGCACCTCGCCGAGCAGGGAATCGACTGCCGACACGTTCTGGTCTGATTCGCGAAAATGGCGCCTGTCACTCGAGCGAGGCGAACCCAGTATATACCGGGTGCCGGGGTCTTTGTTCACCCCGACGAGCCGTGCGGTCTTGCGGGCTCCGTCCCCTTCGGCCACGTGAGCCCGAACCGAAACCACTTTGTCGGCGGGCAACCGGGCCTCGAACAGAGGTGTGGCGCGCGGAGAACGGGGCCGTGCAGGTGAAGCACCGGAACACACGGCGCTTGATAGGTCCGTACAGGGCGCCTGGAGGCCCTCATTCCACCAAAGCTAACCCAACCGCACGCGAAGAATCTTTCGCCCCAATCGCACAACTAGCCCGTCACTGACCGGCACGCTCGCCTTCACATCGGCCGGTTTCGTGCGGTCGGGGCCGTAGTTGAACGCGCCCTCGTCAATCTTCCGGCGAGCTTCTCCTTTACTCGCCGCAAGCTTTGTTTCGGCGATCAGGTCAACGGCCAGCATCGCACCGTCCTTGATCTTGTCGGCAGGAACACGCACCTCGTCGATGTTAACAGGATCGATGTTCTTCGATGCGTTATCCCAGTCGATGCGAGTCGCAGACGTAACCTCTTCACCGTGGTAGAATCGCACGATGTCCATCGCCAGCGTTTTTTTAGCTTCCAGCGGTGACGCGAGGAGTCGGGTTACATCCTCATGCGACCGGTCCGTAAGCAGGGCGTACCACTCGGTGAGCAACTCATCGGGAATCCGCATCGTCTTGCCGAACATCTCCTTCGCAGGTTCGTTTAGCCCAATGTAGTTACCGACACTCTTGCCCATCTTCTTCTCGCCGTCGGTGCCGCGAAGAATCGGCATTGTGAGGCAAATCTGCGGTTCCTGACCGGACGCGCGCTGCAAGTCTCGCCCGACCATCAGGTTGTAGAGTTGCTCCGTGCCACCGAGTTCTACGTCGGCCCGTATCTCCACCGAGTCCCAGCCCTGCATGAGCGGGTACAGGCACTCGTGCAGGTAGATCGCGGTTCCTGCCTTGATGCGGTTCGTGAAGTCGTCGCGCTCGATCATCCGCTGCATCGTCGTGTGCCCGAGCAACTTCAGCATGTCGGCGAAGGTGAATTTCGTGAACCACTCGCCGTTGGGCCGCACCTCGGCCTTCGTCACGTCGATCACTTTCGCGATCTGCGTGAGGTAGGTCTGGGCGTTCTTGTCGATCTGCTCCGTCGTGAGCCCCTGGCGGCTCGCGTCGCGCCCGCTGGGGTCGCCCACGGCCGCCGTCGCGGTGCCGATGATGAGCACCGCGGTGTGGCCGAGTTCCTGAAACTGGCGCAACTTGCGCAGCGGAACGGTGTGCCCCAGGTGGACATCGAACCCGGTCGGATCAATGCCGTACTTGATGCGGAGCGGTTTCCCCGTTTCGCGGCTCTTTTCGAGCTTCTTTTTGAGTTCGGGCGCGGTCTCGGTTTGCGCAGCGCCGCGCAAAATGACCGCGAGCTGCTCATCAACCGGGGGGAACGCGGACATGGCAAACTCCGACAAGAGGATTCACCGCAGAGGGCGCAGAGGGCACGGAGAAAGACATCAAATTCCAAATTCCGCCCCTGAATGTCTTTCTCCGCGCCCTCTGTGCCCTCTGCGGTGAAACCGTCTTTATGTGAAGAACTGGAAGCGGCCGGTGGACTCGAAAGCATGAGGGATGTGCTGGATGGTGGGTTCGCGGGCGTGTTCCGGCCAAGCGATCACGAGCACATCGTACCGCACCGCGATCTTTCCTAGCAGCCGCCGACGGGCCAGGAAGCGCGACGTCGCCTCGGTGATCTTCCGCTGTTTGCGGAGGTCCACCGAGGCGGCGGTTTCGTTGATCGCGTGGGGCCGATCACTGGAGGTCGAGCGCACTTCGACGATCACGAGCGTTTCGCCGTCAATTGCGAGCAGGTCGAGTTCGCCGTCGCGGTCGGAAACGTTTGCCGCGAGGAGTCGGTACCCGAGCCCGCGAATGTAGCGTGCCGCGGCCCGCTCGCTGCGCCGGCCGAACCACCGTTTCCACCACCGCCAACGAGAGAAACCGCCGTGGGGCGGTTCCTCGTTCGTGCGTGTGGGGTCGGTGCCGGCCACGGTTTACTTCTTCTTGGCGGCCTCGGCTTCTTTGCGCTCGCGCTTCTTCTTGGCCGACTTGCTCTCGCCGCCCGCGGCGGTCGCTGCGGCTGCGGCCTCTTGAGCGGCCTTCGACGCGCTTTCCGCGGCCTGCTTCAAGGAGATGTCGATCTGCGCCTGGCGCTTCACGTCGTCGCGGATCTTGGTCGCCTTACCCACGCGGTCGCGGAGGTAGTACAACTTCGCCCGGCGCACCATGCCGGCCTTCTTCACCACGATCTTCGCGATGCGGGGCGAGTGGATCGCGAAGATGCGCTCGACGCCCTCGCCCTGCACCAACCGGCGCACGGTCATCGTCTCGCGGGCGCCGCCGTGGTTCAGGGAGATCACGTCGCCCTCGAACACCTGAACGCGCTCCTTGGCGCCGTCCAGGATCTTCTGGTGAACTTCGATCCGGTCGCCGACCTGGAACACGGGAACGTCGCTCTTAACGTTACCGCTTTCGACTATCTGCATGAGGGGCGAGAGCATAGCCCACCTTTACCTTTCCGCGGCGCGTGTCGCGCGCGTTTGAATCAACTCGGTTTATTTTGTGCGGCACCGGCTTCCCGTCCAGTGCTCTCGTTTCCACCGGTTTGCGGGCCAGCGTCACGAGGGGTACTGTCTTTGCGGCTCCGCAGTTCACTCTGCTCCCGCCGCCACTTCGCAACCGCTTGATGATTCCCGCTCAGGAGAATCTCCGGCACTTCCAGCCCGTTGTACACGCGCGGTCGCGTGTATTGCGGGTACTCGATCCGCCCGTCCTCGCTGTGCGACTCGTCCGCGGCACTTTGCTCATGACCGAGCACCCCGGGGATCAGCCGAATCACCGTGTCGATCAGCACCATCGCCGGGACTTCGCCGCCGTTGCACACGAAATCCCCGACGGAGATCTCCCACGGGTCCAGCAGACTTCGGATACGGTCATCGAACCCCTCGTACCGGCCGCACAGGAGCAGCAGGCGCGGCTCCGAGGCGAGTTTCTCGACGGTCCGCTGCGTGAGCCGCTCGCCAGCGGGCGTGAGCATCACCACCCGGCCGGGTGGTTCCGCTTTCGCCCGAACCGCGTTCACGCAGTCTATCACCGGCTGGGCCATGAGCACCATACCGGGACCACCACCGAAGGGCCGATCGTCCACCCGCTGGTGCTTGTCCTGGGTCCAGTCCCGCATGTTCCAGGCGTGAACCTGAACGAGCCCGGTCTGGATCGCGTCTTCGAGCAAGCTCTGGCGCACGTACCCGTCGAAAATGCCGGGGAACAGCGTCAGCACGTCGAAGCGAATCGTCCGATTCATGGGGCAATTCAGCCGGTGGGCGCGGTGGCTTCAGCGGCCTTCTTCGCGGCTTCTTCGGCGGCTTTCGCGGCGTTGGACGCTTCGATCTCTTCCCACTTCTTCATGAAGTTCTTGAAGATCGCTTCGCAGTGCTCGGACGCCTTCGCGCCCACGCTCTTCCAATATTTGATGCGTTCGGGAAGGAGCGTCACGCGGTCGCCCTTTTCCTTCACGTGCGGGTCGTAGGTGCCCAGTTCTTCGATCACCTTGCCGTCGCGCGGTTGGCGGTGGTCGATGGCGACGATGCGGTAATAGTGCCGGTGGGTCCGGCCCATCTGCTTCATTCGGATACGTACAGCCACTGCAAATCCCCTTCGATGCTCCAATTCGCGAGAGAAATGGAATGATATTGGACAGTCGAAAGTCGTAAAGTCCAAAGTCGTAAAGTCAAAGACCTCACGGCTTGGGCCTTTGACTTTACGACTTTGGACTTTACGACTTTCGACACTTATTTACGCTTCTTTTTCTTCTTCCGCTCGTCCGCGCGTTCCTTGGCACTTTTGCGGTGCCCGGTATCGCCCTTCAGCTTCATGCTGTCCATTCCGCCGGGCATGAACGCGCCCATTTTGCCCATGCCCGTGACCATCTTCAGCCGCTGCCACAGCGACATCGACGCCATCTGCTTCATGAGAACGCGAACCTGCGCGAACTGCTTGAGGAACTGGTTCACCTCGTGCGGTTCGACCCCGGCCCCCTTCGCGATGCGGCGCCGGCGCGGGGTGTCGATGATGTCCGGGTCGGCCTTCTCCTTCTTGGTCATCGAGTCGATCATGCCCTGAACGCGCTTCAGCGCGACTTCCGGGTCTTCGCCCTCGGGGATCATCTCGGACATGCCCGGCATGCGGCCGATCATGTCCTTCATGCCCATCTTGGCGATCTGCTCGAACTGCTTGCGGAAGTCGTCGAGGGTGAAGTTCCCCTTCTGAATCGCTTCCTGTTGCCGCTGGAGCTCCTCCTGCGACATCTCCTGCTGGATGCTCGCGATCTTCTCGACGATCCCCATCATGTCGCCCTGGCCGAGGATGCGCCCGGCCATGCGTTCGGGGACGAAGTCTTCGAGCTTATCAACCTTCTCGCCCATACCGACGAACTTGATCGGTACGCCGGTCACGCCCTTGATCGAGAGCGCGGCCCCGCCGCGTGCGTCGCCGTCGAGCTTGGTGAGGATGCACGCATTCAGTTCGAGGGCGTCGTTGAATGCCTTCGCGACGTTCGCCGCCTCCTGGCCGATCATCGCGTCCACGACGAGGTAGCACTCGTCCGGCTTCACCAGTTTGTCGATGCGCTGGAGCTCGGCCATCAGGTCCGCATCAATCTGGAGCCGGCCGGCGGTGTCCAGAATCACGATGTCGCAGAGCGTGCGTTTCGCTTCCGCGACCGCGTTGCGGCACACGTCCACGGGGGTCGTGGCTTCGCTGTAGACCGGCACGCCGATCTGCTCGCCGAGCGTCTTCAATTGCTCGACCGCACCGGGGCGCTGCAAGTCGGCCGCCGCGAGCATCGGCTTGCGGTTCTGGCCCTTCAGCGTCAGCGCGAGCTTCGCCGCGGTGGTCGTCTTACCCGACCCCTGCAGCCCGCAGAGCATCAGTACGACGGGCCGGTCGGACCGAAGGGGGATCTTGTGATCCACCGGCCCCATGAGGGCCACCAGCTCTTCGTACACGTTCTTGACGATCTGCTCGGACGGGTCCACCTTCGCGAGCACGTCCTGGCCGAGCGACTTGGCCTCGACGCGCGCGATGAAGTCGCTGGCCACGTTGAAGTTGACGTCGGCTTCGAGGAACGCCCGGCGCACCTCGCGCAACCCGTCCTTGACGTTCTCGGCGGTCAAGCGCCCGCGCCCCTTGAGCTTCTTGAGCGCCTCGCCGAGCGACTTCGTGATGCCTTCAAACATGCGCTACCGCCTGAACCGGGAAACGAAGCGTGCCGACGCGAAACCGCCAGATTACTTTAAGATAATGCCGAGTCGGGTTCAACGGGACCGAAAGCCGAGCGGTTCTCGCCGGGTATGGTTCACAAGAGTCGCCGCAGATAAACGGGAATAAACGCAAAATACACACAGGGCTTCCGCCCTGTGCTACGTCAGCCGGCCCCTCCGGGGCGAAGAGCCGAGCCTTCAATGCCATTCCGCCGCGGAGCGGCCGGCGTTCGTAGCACAGGGCGGAAGCCCTGTGTATTTTGCCAGCGTTCATCCGTAAGCGCTCTTGTTCCGCACGAATTCACAGGAGGCGTCATGCGATTGTTCTGGAGCCTTGTCGTAATTGCTACGAGCGCGGGCGCTGCCGGGGCGGAAGACTGGCCGCAGTGGTTGGGCACGAAGCGCGACGGCGTGTGGCGCGAAACCGGCTTGGTCGAGAAGTTCCCGAAGGGCGGGCCGAAAGAAGTCTGGAAGACCGAAATCGGCCTGGGATACGCCGGCCCCGCGGTCGCGAACGGCAAAGTGTTCCTCCTCGACCTCGTACCGGCCGCCGACGCCAAAGTGCCGGAGAGTGGGTTCGCCAAAGGTAAGGTGTCCGGTAAGGAGCGCGTGTTGTGCCTCGACGCGACCACCGGCAAGAAGGTGTGGGCGACCGACTACCCCACCGAGTACACGATCAGCTACGCCGCCGGCCCGCGCTGCACGCCCACCGTGGACGGCGACCTGGTTTACACGCTCGGCGCGATGGGCGACCTGAAGGCGCTCAGCGCTGCGGACGGCAAAGTGGTGTGGGCGAAGAATTTCATCAAGGATTACAAGGCATCGCTGCCCGTCTGGGGCTTCTCGTCACATCCGCTCGTTGACGGCGACAAGCTCATCTGTCTGGCCGGCGGGTCGGACGACCGGCTCGTGATCGCGTTCGACAAGAAGACCGGCAAGGAACTGTGGGCGTCGCAGAGCTGCCAGGGCGACTTCGGCTACAGCCCGCCGATGATCTACGAGTTCGGCGGGAAGCGCCAGCTCATCGTCTGGCACACGCGGGCCGTCCTCGGGCTGGACCTCGAAACCGGCAAGCGCCTCTGGCGCGTGGACTTCGACGTGCGGTACGCGCTCACCGCGCCGACGCCGCGCAAGGTCGGTGACGACAAGCTGTTCATCACCTCGTTCTACAACGGCTCGATGCTGCTGAAGGTGGGTGCAGACAAGGCCGACATCGTGTGGAAGAGCAAGGCGAAGGGCGAAACACCGGACCTCACCACCGACCTGAGTTCGATCATGGCGACGCCCGTCATCGTCGGCGATCACGTTTACGGTGTGTGCAGCTACGGGCAGTTGCGGTGCATCGAAACCAACACGGGCAAGCGCGTGTGGGAATCCATGCTCGCGACCCGCGGAAAGCGCACGCCCGAGAAGATCGCCGAGAACACCGAACCGGACGGCAAGGAGCGCTGGAGCCTCGCGTTCCTGATCCCGCAGGGCGACCGCTACTTCCTCTTCAACGAACAGGGCGACCTCATCATCGCGAAGCTGACCCCAAAGGGCTATGAGGAGATCGACCGCGCCCACATCATCGAGCCGACGAACGCGATGGCCGGCAACGGGCGCCTCGTGGTGTGGATGCACCCCGCGTTCGCCAACAAGTGCGTGTTCGCGCGCAACGACAAGGAACTCGTCTGCGTGCGCCTGGCGAAGTAGCCGCCCGGTGACGCAGGGCCGTTTAGTTCTCACGCAAATTCAATGCGGAAGGCCCGAATATCGGGACTGCCTGGCTGAAGAAGAACGACTTACGCGAGAACTAAACGGCCCTGCCCGGTGACGGATGTTCTTGACGATGCGAGAGCTAGGCGAGACAATCACCGCGCGAATTCAACACCCGAATCGTGTTGCCTCGCGCGGTACGAATTTGCGATTCAGCAGTTCGGTCGCAGAAGCCTCGCGCCCGGGGAAATCATGTCCGGTGATCCCTTTGCTGGTTTGTCCGACACGTTCCAAGACCGGAAGCAGCGCGACGTCCGGGTCCGCAAACAAAAGTGGATCGCGTTCTGGGTGGCCCTCGGGGTAGCAGTTTTGGTCGCCGTTGCCGCGGGGCTCGGGGGCGCGTTCGGCGGTTGGGCCACTGAGCGCGACGCGGGCATCGCGCTCGACCGTATTGCGGGCGGGGTATTTTGCGGTCTCGTGGGCGGCGTGTTCTTCTTCACCGCCGCGCTGTGGTATTTGATGCGCCAATCGGTCTTCAACGATTCCCGCGAAGATCGCACAGACGAACACGCGGGGGCCATTCTGTTTTGGTCGACAATAGCAGGTACGGTCTTGCTCGGTATAGCGGGCGCAACTCTCGGTCTCACTGCGAGAGGAGCGGCCAGGTATGAGGTAATGGGATGCGCGGGGGCCGCAACGTTTCTCGCACTCGTCCCGGTCTTCATGCTGAGAAACGTCGTGAATCGAAGGAGCCGTACTGGTTCCAGCGCAACTCCTTACCGGGCACGCAGTTGATCGGGATCGGAACGAGACTGACACCCGATTCACCAAATCGTTGAAGGAATCGCGGCGCGCCGGGGCAGTACATCTCGCGGGTTGCAACCGGGGACCAACATGACCGCGACGCGATCTCTGTCCGCTTCGCTCCAGCAGCTCAATCGAGCCCTCCACGCCGACGAACTCGCTGATCTCTCCGACGCGGAGCTGGTCGGGCGGTTCGTCGAGCGCCGGGACGAGTGCGCGTTCGCCGCGCTCGTGCGGCGGTACGGGTTCATGGTGCTCGGTGTGTGCCGGCGCGTTCTGCGACACGAGCAAGACGCCGAGGATGCGTTCCAGGCCACGTTCCTCGTGTTCGCACGCGACGCGGCCGGCCTCCATCGCACCGGTGCGGTCGGGAACTGGCTGTACGGCGTCGCCCACAACGTCGCCCGAAAAGCGCGAGCCGCGCGCGTCCGACGCCACCAAAAGGAACAAACGGCCGCGACGCACCAACGGCCCGATACGCCCCCGGTGATCGCGGACGATCTGAAAGACGTTCTGGACGGCGAACTCGGCGCCCTGCCCGACAAGTACCGCGCGCCGATCGTGCTTTGTGACCTGCTGGGCCTGACGACCCAACAAGCCGCGGTCGAGGTGGGGTGCCCACCAAAGACACTCGGCACGCGGTTGAGTCGCGCACGTTTGCTCTTGGCTCGAAGGCTCACGCGGCGCGGAGTCGCGCTCACCGCGGGCACGCTTCCCGTGGCACTAATGCCACATGCGTCGGGTTCGGTTCCGGTCCGGTTGCTCGATCGCGCTGTCACCACAGCGACCCGCTCAGCGACCGTCACCCCGTCGGTCGCGGCCCTCACCACAGGAGTCTCGACCGTCATGGCTTACAAGTCACTCAAGTTCGCGTTGCTCGCGTGCGGCCTCGTTGCCGTCGGCGGACTGTTCACGGCCCCGGTGATCCAGCACCTCCACGCGGCACACGCACCCAAGAAGGCGGCGGTCGCGAGTACGCAATCACAGACGCAAACCGGGAGCGCACCGGCAAAGCCCCCCGCAGACATCCATCGCGAACTGCACCAGTTCTTCATGCGCCTCGTTCACGGCGAGTTCTTCACGGTTTCCGCTGAAGAAAAGAAAGACGACAAGCCCCAGGCGCTCTCCGGCGCGTGGGTCAAGAAGGACGGTGAACTGCGCATCACGTTCGAGAAAACGGAACTGAAGATTTCCCCGCACGGCAAGGACGATCTCATCCTGATCCTGTGCGCGTACACCGTCAAAGATGGGTTAGTAAAAGCCAGGATCACCGGGTTCGAGGGCACGGCCGAAGCCAAGAAAGCGGCCGCCGAGAAGCTACCGGTCGGCACCGACTTCACCTTCAAATGGACCGCCAAGAACGGCACGGCCACCGTCGCCGAAGTGAAAGGTGAGAAGGTCGAAATGCTCGCCTCACACCTCGAAGGCGAGTTCGAGGCGAAGAAGTAAACGCAAATCAACCACGCCCGACCGGAACAAGCGCTCCCGGTCGAGCAGGTTCGTTGACGTGCGCTCAGTCGAACGTGATTACTTCTCCGCCGGCCCGAGTAACAAACAGCAACACCGCTCGCTCTTCCGCCCCCTTCAGCCGCCAGTCGAGCGAGGGCGCGGCGGCACACCACGAACGTGCGTTGAGCCGCCGGGTACGAGTTCCTGGCTGTCCGGCCGGCAGTAAACGCCTTAACCAATTCCCACTACAAACGCTGTCGCTTGTAGCTCCAGCCCCTGTCGGTAGATGGGGTACCGCTGACGAGCGCGGAGCCATCGGGTAACCGCGCGGCACACCTAGCACAGTTACTCGATCAAGCGCTGCCTTTAGTCGCGTTGAGTTACCGCACCAGCGTTTTACCTGGTCTAGGAATGTAGTGAACACCTAGCTTTGTTGTGAACTTCAAATGGCCGAGAATTGACTGACAAGCATTTCGACGCGGCCGCTTCCTAACGAGGGTTAATCAGAACACGGGACTGCGTGGAAAACCACCAACAAAGTGCTTTTTGCTTTTCCCAGTTGCGTGCAAATACATAATCACCCAAAGACATCCGGCCCCGGCCAAACTGAGTAGCACAGAGTAGAAACAGTCAACTATTGTGACTATCTATTCGACTTGAACGTGATCTGCACTTCCGTTCCACCTGTTCTTCCTGAAAGTTTCATCTCAGAACGATTGCAGAGTTCTCGTTGCAGCAGTAGCCTAGTCACTCGAATGACTGAATAGCGGACGCATTGTCGTCTTTCGTGCGAGATTGGTGCCCCGAACCGAGGGCCCTAGCCGAACGATAGCAGTCGCGCTGCACTGACACCGGCAAATTGCGTTTTGTTCAGAATCATTCCGTGGCGTTATTTTGTGTATCGGATCTCTGATGGAGGTTCCCGTGAGAGCACCAAGGCACTCTGCATTCACCCTGATCGAGCTACTGGTGGTGATCGCGATCATCGCGATCCTGATCGGGCTGCTCCTGCCCGCCGTGCAGAAGGTGCGCGAAGCGGCCGCGCGCATGTCGTGCAGCAACAACATCAAGCAGATCGGCCTGGCAGTACACAATTTCGCAGGCGCTTACGACAAGGTACCGCCCATCGGTTCGTGGGGTCCCACCTTCCGGAACAACGGGTACCCGCCCGCGAGCAACGGCGGTAGCCTGACCGCAGCCGATGGCGCCACGGGCTCGTGGCTGGTACACCTGCTGCCCTTCGTCGAGCAATCGAATCTCGCTAACCAGTTTTCCACCCTGGGTAATTTGAGCACCAACGATCCCAGCTCGACGTACTACGTCGCCTACGACGCTTTGATCGGCACGCCGGTCAAGCTCTACCTGTGCCCCGGGGACAGTTCCACGACCAACGGCCTGCAACTTCACGGTGGCTCGGCAACCGGGGGGTACGGATCGACGAACTATTGCGGCAACGTGATGGTTTTTAATTCTAAAGGGCCGGGCAGCATCCTAACGGCCATGCCGAACGGGACCAGCAACACCGTCATGGTTGGAGAACGGATACAGAACTGCAACGTTGCGATTGGCCTCGGTTACAGCAGCACCGGCCAGTCGACGATCGGTCCGGTTTATGGGTGGATCTACCCGGACCACGGTGACGGGGCTCAGTGGGCCGCCTTCGGCTGGTGGACCAGCGGCTGGGAAAGCATTAACTCGGGTACCGCGCCCGGCGCCCCGGCCGGCTCCTGCCTCAGAACGGATTACTACGACTGGAGCGCGAATTACTCCCCCGCCAACCCGTCGGCCAATCCGAACTATCTGTTCGATCTCAGCGCTAACACGAATCGGTGCAACCTTTTCGTTCTGAACTCCCCGCACACTGCAATGCAGATCGGTTTGGGGGACGGGAGCGTCAGGAGCGTCACCAACGGCATCAGCAAAGCGAGCTGGATGGCCGTGTGTGTCCCCAATTCCGGCCAAGTGCCCGGGTCGGACTGGTAAATCGTTCAGAGCTTTGAATCTCTGCGCGAAGTCCACCTGAAGGGCGGACTTCGCTTTTTCATTC
The DNA here is from genome assembly GCF_017939745.1 of Gemmata palustris. Taxonomy (NCBI): domain Bacteria; kingdom Pseudomonadati; phylum Planctomycetota; class Planctomycetia; order Gemmatales; family Gemmataceae; genus Gemmata; species Gemmata palustris. The sequence continues at coordinate 2,709,343 of NZ_JAGKQQ010000001.1, forward strand.
TGCCATCTTCAAAAGAGTTCACTCATGCGAATACACTTGAGAATTTCGCGCCCCTCTTTCTTTGCGGTACTCGTCGCCGCGTGTGCCTTGAGCAGCTCGGGCTGTGGCGGCGGAGAAAAAATTATTTCCGTGTCCGGCACGGTGACGCACAAGGGGCAGCCCGTTTCCGGAATTGTTGTGTCGTTCGTGCCAGAGGGCGCCACAGAAGCCGGTGTGAGCACCGGTACGACGGACGAGAACGGCAAGTATGAGTTGACGGTGGTGAAATCAAACAGGAAAGGGGCGGTCGCCGGCAAGCATAAAGTCTGGTTCTCCGTTCCACGAGAACCGTTCGTCGAGCCCGCTGATAAGGAAGAACTCGCGAAGCAGAAGAAGGATAAGAAGGCGACCAAGCCGCCGCCCGATTTCGCGGCAATTCTCAAGGTGTACGGTAACCTGGATAAAACCCCGTTGACCGTGGAAGTGAAAGACGGTGGACAATTCGACCTCAAGCTCGACTGAGAACTTGAGTGGCCCCTTTATTTGCTGGCGCCACTCGGGTAGCCGCGACTGATTCCGGATTGTTAGGGCGACGATGGTACGGCCCGCGCTAACGCCATTGTCGCCCAACAGGTAGCGGCGGCGGAGATGAACTGGGACCGGCCGTGCGGGAAGCCGCTATTGGAATACTCGACGATCGGGAAACTGCGAGTGGCCACGAACCAGGAACCGTCCGCCCACTGAGTTCGCAACAGAAACTCGACCCCGCGCCGGTAAACCGGGTGATCGGCTGCGATGCCTCCGCTCTCGTGCAAAGCACACAAGGCCAGACCCGTGGCATAGGCGTCGCTCGTCAGCGTCGGCAACTGTGCCCAACCACCATCTTCTCGCTGTTCAGCCACCAACTTCTCGACCACTTTTTTGATTGATTCGGGCTCGGCTTGTGCCCAACCGAGGCCGAGCAGTTGAAACGCCCGGTCCGTCGTGTCCACCGGCTCCGTGCTTTGCAGCCAGTGTCTCGCCAAATCAACTCGCGCAGCGATTTCCCGTTTTCGCCCTTTCGGGGCATAAGTCTGGAGCCCGCGGACCGCAAGCGCGGTGAACTGAAAATCGCTGGCCTCGTCCGGCGGGCGATAGTTTTCCTGTTGCCAGCGGCCGTCTTTGCGCTGGCGAAGTACGAGGTAGTGAACGAGAACGTCTGTAATTCGGCTGGCGGGTTCGTCCTCGGCGGCGAAGCCCGCTAACACGTGGACCGACAACGTCGGATCGATCCCCGTCCCCAACAGGAGCGGCCGAGCCCGGCCGCCCATGTCCTTCAGGACGTGGGTTCGTTCCTCGCTGACAATAGTCTCATCCACCTTGAACCCGCGCTTGCGGGCCAGGCCCACCGTCATCGACACCAGCGAGTGCTGGTGACACGTGACGCAGTCCCTGGTCTCGGTGATCTTCTGCTCGCTTTGTTGCAACAGGGGCAGCGCCGTACTCACGGCGCGCCGCACCGAATCGGCGCCCGGTGGGTGTTGTAGCGTGAGCACCTTTTCCGGTGGCGGAGGTTGCTTGGACTGTTCGGCGCCGGCCGCACGAAGCATTTTAACAATGTCCGTTTCCCCTCGGCACGCGGCCCAATCCGTCGCCGTTCTACCGCGCCAGTCCGTAACGTTGACGGTGGCTTTGGGGAGGAGGAACTGCATAGTCTCTTTGCTCGCGGTCGTGGCGGCGCCGAGCAACGCATTGTGATTAAATGGCCCACCCTGAACGTTGACGTCGGCTCCGGCGACTATCAGAAGCCGCAGGCAATCCGCGTGGCCCATGCTGGCGGCAACACCAGCCGGTGTTTGCAGGATCCCCCGTTCGAGTTTGCAAACGGCGCTGGGGTTGGCACCTCGTTCCAGGAGCAGGGCGACGACCTTGGCGTTACCGGACAAGGACGCGCCGATCAGGGCCGTAAAGCCGGTCGGCGTTTGTGCTTTCACGTTGGCCCCGTGCTCGAGCAAGCAACTCACCGCATCGAAATCTCCGGTGCCCGCGGCGGCCATGAGCGCGGTGTAGGCCGGCCCGGTCGCGCGCCCGCTACCACTGCCTCCACGCGCGAGCAGCAGTTCGAGAGCGCGACGAGACCCCGGGATACTGGCGGTGGCGACCATGACAAAATCGTCGACCGGGGCGCCTCGATCGAGAAGAAGCCGCATTTTGTCGAGGTCGTGGGTCGTCCGCAGGAGCGGGGCCGTACCGTCCTGGCCGCGCGCGCGGATGTCTGCACCGTTTTCGATCAATGCGTGCATCGTCTCCGCGTCCGCGTAGAGAGCGGCGCGCATGAGTGCGGTATCGCCGGCTTCATCGCGCACGTTGGCGCTCGCGCCCTGTTGGAGCAGGTGCCGCACCTGAGCGGTGTCGCCGTCACGGATGGCGTCAAGGAGCGCTTTGTCGAGCGCGCCCTGATCGGGCCGACTTTCCGAATCCGACGTGGGACTTGAACCCGTCGGCGCGAGTCCGGTGAATACCCAGATGCCGACTAGCGAGATAGCAAGGATGAGTAGAGAAGCGATACCGAACGTGCGAAGAGTCATTCCATTGCGGATCGGTCGGAGCATCTAGCGCCCACCTTCTCAACGGGGTAAATCAAAGTCTTTCGCGTGCAGTTCTTTTTAGCGGCTGCAGTTTATGCGCGCCTCGCGATTCCCCATTTTGCGGGCAGCTTGCCGCGTGCGCCACCCGCGGTGAAACATGTTTCTTCAACCCAGATCTTCCTGGGCGGAAGTACCGGAAGAAGCTACCCGCAGATCTCTACCTGAAGCGAAATCTGCTCGGGTTCCGAACCCGAGCAGGAGAAGTGATCTGCGCGCCGTGCGATGAGTACCAATTCCAGCACGGCTGGTAAGTGGGCAGACGCCACCAAACGAATGCGGTGGGCACCGAGGCTCCGCACCGCATTTTCCAACTAAGACCGGTCAGACCAGGCCGCTCGCCGCGACCTTGATACCCTTGAGGGCCATGCGGAGCTGCTCCGGGTTGGGCGAGAACTCGAGCGCGGTCGCCTTGTCGATGCGCCCGCCCAAACACAGGTCTTCGAGGTTCTTGTTGAAGTCCATCATGCCTTCGTTGTAAAACGCGCGGATCGCGTCCAGGAGTTTCGCGTCCTGCGCCTTCAGGATGATGTCGCGGATGCTCGGGTTCACGATCATGATCTCGTTCGTCGGCACTCGCTGCACGCCCGGGATGCACGACGGCACGAGCTTCTGCGCCACCACCGCCCGCAGGTTGAACACCAGCGACTGGCGCACCGCCCCGTGCTGACTCGGCGGGAACAGCCCCAGGATGCGGTCCACCGTGCTATAGGCGTTCGAGGCGTGGATCGTCCCGAACACGACGTGGCCGGTTTCGGCCGCGTGGACCGCCGCCTCGAACGTCTCCGAGTCGCGCATTTCACCCACGAGGATCACGTCCGGGTCTTCGCGGACCGCGTGCTTCAGTGCGGTGTGCCAGTCGCACACGTCCAGGAACACCTCGCGCTGGTTCACGATCGACATCTTGTCCGTGAACACGAACTCGATCGGGTCTTCGATCGTGAGGATGTGGAGCGCTTCCGTCCCGTTCATGTAGTCGAGCATCGACGCGATCGTGGTCGATTTGCCCGACCCGGTCACGCCCGCGAGCAGCACCATGCCCTGTTCGTAGTGACACAACTTTTCGATCGTGGCCGGCAGCCCGAGTTTCTCGAACGTCGGGATGCTCTGGTTCACGAGCCGCGCGACCATCGCGAACTTGCCCCGCTGCTTCAGCAGGTTCACGCGGTAGCGCGCCTCGTCGTTGCCGATTACGTGCGCGAAGTCCGCGCCGCCGGTGTCGTCGAGAACCTTTTTGTCCTTGTCCCGCAGGATCGGGTAGATGAGCTTTTCGAGCGTCTCCTGCGTGAGCACCGGCGTGTTCATCTTCTGAATCACGCCGCGGAGCCGCATCATCCCCGGGAGCCCGGCCTTCAGGTGCAGGTCGGACCCCTTGTGCAACATCACCGTGCGGAACAACTGGTTGATTTGCGGCTCGCCGGCAATCGTGGCCGCGACCTTCAAACCCGGTTCCGGCGAGTTGATCGGGATGGGAACGTAGGGCGCCGGAGGGGGCGGAGGTGAAGCTGGTGTCGCAGGAGGCATCGAAAGAAACTCCTTGATTCAGCAAATTCGAGAGGCATGAATTGGACGGCGCTCGCCGCCGGGCATTTCGCGCGATCAGGCGCGGGCGATCCGCACCGGTACGCCCCGCGCCGCGAGATACGCCTTGGTGTCGGGAATCGAGTGCTCGTTGTAGTGGAAGATGCTGGCCGCGAGCGCCGCGTCCGCCCCGGCCTCGAACGCGAGCCGCAGGTGCTCCGGGTGCCCGGCCCCGCCACTGGCCACCACCGGCACGTTGACGGCCCGGCTCACCGCTTCGAGCATCGGGAGATCGTAGCCGTTCTTCGTGCCGTCCGCGTCCATCGAGGTGAGCACGATCTCACCGGCACCGAGTTCGACCACCCGCTGCGCCCACGCGACCGCGTCCAGGCCGGTCGGCACGCGCCCGCCGTTGATGTGAACCTCGAAGAACGTTTCGCCGGACCCGTCGGGGCGCGGTCGGCGCTTGGGGTCGATGTTCACGACGGTCGCACAGGTGCCGAACTTGCGGCTCACCTCGGCGATGAGTTCGGGGGTCTTCACCGCGGCAGAGTTCAGGCTGACTTTCTCCGCGCCCGCCTGGATGAGCTGTGTCGCGTCCTCGATGGTCCGAATGCCGCCGCCGACGGTGAACGGCATGAAGATCTGTTCCGCGACCCGGCGCACCATGTCCAGCATGATCGCGCGCCCCTCATGGCTCGCCGAGATGTCGAGGAACACGAGTTCGTCCGCACCTTGCTCGTCGTACCGCCGGGCGACCTCAACCGGATCGCCCGCGTCGCGCAGGTCCACAAAATTGGTCCCCTTCACCACGCGCCCGCGATCCACGTCGAGGCAAGGAATGATCCGCTTTGTGAACATCGGGTCCGCGGTAAAGTCAAGAAAATGAACGGCGCTCACAGAGTTGATCGTACCGGCCGGGGTGGAACTGGTCAATCAGCGCCCGTGGCTTCAACGGCGTTCAGCGTTTTGCGCGCCGGTTTGTTGACCGGGCGCACCTTGGGCGACAATTGGGCGCCCACCTCCGGGAAACCAGCCCCCAGAAACGTGAGCAGCCCGGTCCTTCTGGAACCGAGCCGCTTGGAGAGGCGAAATCTTGGTGTTTCACGCCATCCGGTTCGCCGCAACCCACAGCATGTACGCGACCCGGTCGTTGAGCTTTTCGCGCTTCCGGCGGTGCAGGTACACGTCGCGGTATGCGTAGTACAGGCCCGCAATGGTAAGGCACGCAATGTTGCACGCGAGCAACTGGAACACGAGCATTCTCCACTTCGGCTGTAGGCGACTTGTTTGGGTGAGGACAGGCGGGCGAATGTCTGAGGACACCCGAACCGTAGATCACGTGTTGGGGCGGTCAACCGCGCGGAGTGGAAAATGGTGCGGGTTAATTTGCTTGTAGTGACGGCTTTTTCGGCAGTTTTATCGTACCCGCTGAATGCGGTAAAACCGGCACATGCGAAGTTGACAGGGCGCTTATTGCGCGCTGTTTGAAGCGGCGAGTTCCCCGCGCAGGCCGATGAGCCCCTCACTACCGAGGCGAATCAGCGTGCCGTCCACTTCGACCTCAAAGAGGTCGTCGAGTTCCTGATACGCGAGCACGCGGACCCGCGCACCAGGGGTCAACCCTTGCGTGCGCCAGTGCCGGAGCCGGTCGGGGTTGTCGTCCTGCGCTTCGCGCACAACGACCACATCCCCGGCGCGAAACTCCGACAGGCGCTTGAGATTTCGCGACTTCAGTTCGCCGGTGCGCGACGGGATCGGGTGCCCATGCGGGTCTTCGTGCGGTTCGCCCAGGTAGTCGGCGAGCGCCTGTTCGAGGCGCGGGGAAATGGCGTGCTCGAGCGCTTCGGCCTCTGCGTCCACCTCGCTCCAATCGAGCTTCAAGACTTGCGTGAGGAAGAGTTCCACCAGCCGGTGACGCCGGATCACGCGGAGCGCTTCGGAAAGGCCCTCGGGCGAGAGCTTCGCGCCCGTTCCCGACGTGTACTCGATCCACCCCGCGTCCGCGAGCCGTTTGAGCATTCCCGTGACCGAGGGCGCCTTAACGCCCAGTGCGGTCGCGATCTTGCCGGACGCGACGCCCTCGTCCGCGCCGCCCAGCCGGTGAATGGCCTTCAAATAGTCCTGAACGGCTTGCGTCGGCTGATCGGGCATGCCGAAACTCCGTGCGGGTTCGCCCACGTCATCTTAACGAACCCAAACACGCGAGCGCCGTGAGGAGTTCAAGAAACCAAGAAACCGGACCCTATCTCTTTACCTAATTGGGCTTCATCTTCCCTCGCCCACCGTGTTTCAGCCAAACGGCGGGAAGACAAAGTCAGGCCAAGTATTTGACAGAATTAACAGGATCGACAGGATTTAAAACGCGCTTCGCGTTGGCTCTTGATCCCGTTAATCCTGTCAAAACGCTTCTTCCTTCTCGCGGCGCTAGGGCACCGGGAGTGGCTCACAACACCGGTCGCTTTAAGCTGCACGTCGAACTTGCGATTCCTTCGATGCCCCCAACAAGAACGCCGCAGCGCGGTCGCACGCCCCAGGTACCGCGGCACGCGACCGCAGTTCCACGAGTCGATCCACAACGGCCGCCCGGCGCGATGGGTCGTTCAACCACCCGAGGATGTGCCCCGCGATCTCGGACGACTTGTCGCGCGAGGTCGCGAATTCCGGGAACAGTTCTTCGTTCAACAGCAGGTTCACCAGCGACATGTACCGCGCTTTGATGATCTGGTATAGCGCCCATGACGCGACTGCCCCGACGCGGTACACCACCACCGTCGGCTTCGCCCGGTACATCAGCTCCAAACTCACGGAGCCGGACACCGCGATACAGGCTTCGGCCAGTTCGATGACCTCCGGCGTGCGCCCGACTTGGATCTCGACCGGCAGGCCGGGGGGCAGGATCGCGCGCACCGCATCGGCTTGGCGCTGATTAAACGCAGCGATCAGGAACCGCGTGTCGGGCCGGGCCGCGTAGACCTTTTGGGCTGCGGCGAGCATCATCTGTGCGTTCGCGGCAACTTCCCCGTTGCGCGACCCCGGGAGGATCGCAACGCGAGCACCGGGCTTCGCTCGCTCCTGGGTGAGAAAGAGGGGATCGAGTTGCTGCTGGGCGAGTTCGTCGAAGTACGGGTGCCCGATGTAGTGCGTCTTCACCCCGCGCTCGCGGTACCATTTGTCTTCAAACGGGAGCGCGGTGAGTACACCTGTGAAGCACTTCCGCACGGTTCGCACGCGGCCCTGCCGCCAGGCCCAAATTTGCGGCGGAACGAAGAAGTAAGTCGGGATGCCGAAATCGCGAATGCGCTTGGCGAGTTCCAAATGGAAACCCGGGTAATCGATCATTACGACCGCGTCGGGTTTCTGCGCGCGGATGTGGCGCACGGCCAAATCGCCGATGTGGAAGAACGTCGGCAGTTCGCGCACGACGTTTTTGATTCCCATCACCGCGAAGTTCGCGAGTGGGTACAGCAGGTCCGCGCCGGCTGCGCGGATGCGGCCGCCCCCGAGAGCGGTGACACGGGAATCGGGCTGTGCGGCAAGAACGGCGCGGACGAGATTGGAGCCGTGCAGATCCCCGCTCGGCTCCCCAGCGCTGAGAAACAGCTTCATCGTGGCGTCCCTGCCATCGTTGAGGGTGCGTTCAGTAGCTCGCCCGCGATGGGCGAGCCAACCAGCCTAACCCTTCGCCGGGGGCGGGGTTACGGCTGCGCCCACGGGTTCGGGGACGGCGGTCACCCCGGACCCGCGCCCGGGAAGATCGGTCGTCTCCGCGACGCGGCGGTACCCGAGCGAGCGGAGCACCTCCAACACCTCGCTCCACGTCGGGAACGGGCGCCGGTTCTCGCGCTTGTACCGGTCCATTGCCTTCATGAACTCGGTCTCGTCGTCCGAGTAATCGCGCTCGCACGTCGTCGGGTCAATGAGCCGACGGCGCTCGCTGCTCTTGCGCTTGGCAGCTGCGTTCTCGGCGCGCCGTCGGTCCGTCGCAACGGGAATGTTGCGCTTACGACGATCGGCCGGGAAACCGGTTCCGCCGGACTTTTGTTCGGCATCAGGACCGGCATCAGGCGCCACTGCGGGTTGCGTGGCGTTTGTAGGGTTCGACATTAGCGGTGCCTCACAGCCGAAAAAACGGGGGGAAGGCTGGAGCCAGGCATCCGCGGCCAACCTTGGCCGATCGCACGTCCTGCGCGATCCTAGAGGATGAACGGGTGTTTCTAAGAGTACCCGACTAACGGGATGTGTCAACCGAAATTCACGCCGCGTCCCAATTCCGTGAGGAATTATTGTGGTAATGCGTGCGGCTTTCCGAGATGCGCGAATTTGGAGACTTTGTACCGCCCATTCCTTTCGCAGAATTGCGACGTAATCGTTGCTAGTTGCAAAGCGTCGATCGGGTGCATTTTCACTTGGCAAGGACAATGGCAATGCGTATACTATCAGTAGTTTTTGGAGGTATTCCCCACTAGAGGTGAACGCTGCCCGCAAGGGCAGCGGGTAAGAGTGGGTGAAGTCGAGAACAACGTGGGTCGTGCGTCCAATCTGTTGCTCCTCAGACCCGATCACCCGCCACCCTATACGGGCAGGCCACATTGAGCGGGTAACTGATGACTAACAGGCACTCAAAATACAAGATCCGGGAGCAAAACCACTTACAACAAAATGGCTAACATTTGCCCAGGGCCAAAACGTTAGCGAATGTTAGCCCTTTGCCCACCCCACCTGGGTCGCCGAAGCGAGATCCAGACGAGGTGGGCAGCAAGTCGCACCAGAATCTCTGCGTGTTTATCAGAACGAGTAGTTGAAGAACGACATCGCTTCGACACCCCACGGGCGCGGGCCGGTAACCGGGACACCAATCGAGGTGCTGAACGACGCCCGGTTGAACCGGAAGCGGAAGCCACTGGTGATGTTGACCTGATCCTGCAGGTACACGAGTCCGTCCGGGTTCCGCTGCGTCAGCGGCGTGCGCACGTGGACCTCGACCACCGGAGCGACGCTGGTCAGCCAAGTGTTGTTGGCCGTGGTGCGATAGAGGTAGTACCCGACGCCGACGCTGTTGTTCCACAACGTCGGGTCACTGCTACTCGTCGGGACGATGAGGCTCGTGATCCCCTGGACGAACGTGCGGTCGAAGGTCCGCACGAAGCCGCCCCAGGGCTGGAACAGCACCGAGTGCGGTGCCTTCGTGCCGTCGAGGAGGGTCGCGTCCCCGCTCCCGGTCGGTACGGTCAGGATGAGGCCGCCGGAGATCAGGTCGCCGGTTTCGCGATTGTTGTAAAAGGCGTACTTGAAGAGCAGCGACAGGTCGCCGACGTTCTGTGTGCCGCCCACACCGGGAGGCCCGTACTGCTGCACGAACGGTAAGCGCATCCCGAACGACGCATCGCCGTTCAGGAACGTCTTCTCGAAGCCGACCGTCTCGCGCTGGAGGTCGGTTTGACCCAAGCCCGGGTTCAGTGACCCGCCGATGTTGTCGTAAAAGTTGTACCCGCCGTAGATGCGGTCCTGTGGGCGCGGATTGTCGTTATCGGAGATCAGTACCCCACTGTACCGGCCCGCGAGCGTGAGGCGCGCGATCCGCTGTTGCGCGACGAGAGTGTTCACCGTGACCGGGTCGTTCACGATGATCGGGTTGTTCGTGGTCGTGACTGTGTTTGTGACGACCAGGCGCCCGAGCTGATCGGTCCCGATCACCTGCGTCGTGGTCGTGACCGGTGTGTACCCGGTGACGCGCTGCGTGAACCCGACCACTTGGGGCACGATCGTGTACCCGGTCGTGATGCGCCGCTTGTAGTACACGCCGCCAAAGTCGCCGTCGAAGTTTTCGTTGAACGTCCGAGGCGCGACTCCCCCGGCCTCCGTTGCTTGCGCGAACGGATCGAGGAGTCGGCGCTCGAGCGGGTTCGGGGCGGGGGCTTCGGGGGGCATAATGGGGTCGGTACCCGGCGGCGCAACCGGCGGGTCCATCCGCGGCGCGTTCGGATCGACCGGAACTCCGGGCATACTCGGAACGCCCGGGGTGTAGGGGCCGACGCCGAACGGCGGGCACGGCACCACGGGCGGACGCGAGTAGCGCTGGCCGCCCCCGAAAGCGACGGTCGAGGGCACGTATCGATCTTGTGCGCGGGAGGCCGTACCCGCGAGCAACAGGCCGACGAGGGCTGGGGCAAGCACCCGGCGCATGGGAATGCTCCGTGTCTGTGAGAATTGAAGGAATCAACGCCCTCACTTATCGGCCCCACGCACACTCTCGGTTCAATCGTTCCTTCGCACGTTTTCAGATTCCCCGGAACTACTCATTTACTCGTTACTTCGATCGGAATCAGTTTCCGCACGACCGCGTTCGGGTCAAAGGCCTCTTTCGCGGTCGGGTTGAACAAAAAGCGTCGAATCGGCTTCTCGAGATGCTTGCTCTGCAGCACTGTTGGCAGTGGAAGTTCGGTCTCGGACGCGAGCAGAACGAAGTGTTCCATTCCCGTGTCGCCGCCAGTGAGGATGCTTGAAATCGAGAACCCCTTCCCGTTCGGTGTGAGGAGCCGCTCGGTATCCGCCTTGAGCACGGTCCCGCCCTGCACCGTCTGCACGCGCACGTCCCCGTCCGCTTGTATTAGGAGCAACGTGAAGAAGACTGTGCGGTCGCAAGACACCCGCAACTGGAACGGCTCGCTGGCCTTCACTTGTTTGACCGGCTTGCCGTCGATAACGAGTTCGGCCTTTAACACAAATGGGGCTTTGACGGGCGCGACGTCACCCGCGAACCACGCCGAGAGCGGCGGAATCGGTGCCCGGCCCTCGACCGACGCGGACACACGGACGGCTCGCGCACCTGCAAACGGTCGCGCGATCGGGCCGTCCGGTTCATCGGCTTTGCCCGCGATGGCCTTTTCAAGTGCGGCCAGTGCTCGGATGTCTTCCGCGAGTGGGGTCGGGTCCGGCCCGCGCCCCACGGCGCGCGAAAGAAAATTACGCCCGACGAGCGCGTCTGTGAGCCAGTCGTCGCGGACGAACGGGATCGGGCGCACCTGGCTCTCACGCGCGAGCAACTTTTCGAGGCGCGGAGCAAGCAGGTCATTCGCGGCGAGCGCCCGCGCGTGCGGGTACTCCAGAAGGATCAGGTCGAAGGGCCGGAATCGCACCGCGGTGCCGACCGTGAACCCCTCCATTTTGTTGAACAGTTCGCGCGTGTGCCAACCGAGCTTTCGTGTGTCGATGCGAAAAACGGTCGCGGTGGAGTCGATCGGTTCCGGGCCGACGGATAACCCGGAGACCACATTCAGGGCCTCGCGCAACCGCTGATCGGCGCCGACCAGATCCGGTAGCGGCTTGCCGTCAACGATGCGGTGCGCGAACGACACGTAGCGGAGGTATTCGCCCGGTTCGCCGGCTTTCGCGTTCGCACTCGCGCGCTCGAAGTCGTCGGCGATCGCGGCCAGTGTGGTGCGCTCGTCGAAGTCGATCGGGTAGGCGGGCGCCTTCGCGTTCACCCACTTTTCGAGAACCGCGATCTCGTCCGCGTCCGGTCCCGGCCGGTTCGCGGGCGGCATCGAGCCGTCCTTCACGAGTTCGAGAATCAACGACCGCCCGTTCGGGCTCGCGAACGGGATCGGCGACTTCTTCGTGACCTGCTTGTGGTCCGTGAGTTTGAGTTTGCTCGCGCCCGGTTCGAGGCTCCCGGTGTGGCACTCCGCGCAGTGCCGCTTCAGGATGTCGCGCGCGCGGATCGCAAGGTCACCGGCAACGCGATAGTCCGGTGTCTCCGCCCCCCGCGCGAGCGCCGGACAAAGGAGCACCAAAGTGAGAACAAAGCCGGCGACGACGCGAGGCATAAACACGGTCTCCGACTCGGTTCTACCGGACAACCTAGCGTTCCCGTTCGCCCTCACCGTTTCAGCAGTGGGGTCTTCGACAGTTGGCGCGGGAAGCACACCGGTGTTTGTGGCTCCTTCAGCCCGGCTCGTTTCAGCAGATCGGGCACCTTCGCCGCAACGTAGCCGTACAACTCCTCCGGCGAAAGCGCGCCGTCGGAATCGTAGTCGGCTTTGCGGTAGCCTTTAGTTTTGTCGAGCGCGTCGAGTACTGCGAACGTAAACAGGCCGTGGCCGTACTTCGGGTGCTCGTAGGACTGCTCGCCCCAATCGCACGCGGCGATAATCATCGGCCCCTGTCCGTTCGGCACACACCGGCGGAGCACGTTCGCGGTCGTTGCCCGCCCCGAGTGGCACGCATCGAGGAGCACCACCTTGCGGCAATTGATCTTCGCGAGCGCGGCGAACAGTTCGTCGGCCGAGTACGCGGTCGCGCGCGGCTTCGTGGGCGAGTAATTCGGGCAACAGAACAGGAACTCCCCCTCGTCCACGAGCACCCCCCGACCTCGCGGCGGGAGCGCTCCGTCCTTCGGCATGAGCAGATCGCCGTGACCCGCGAAGAACACGACGAGCGTGTCGTCCGGCTTCGCGGCATCGGCGATGCGTGCGAGTTCCGCGGCAAAGGTTTTGCGCTCGGGGTCGAGTTGCAGGTCGATCTTCGCCTTCACGTACAAGAGTTTTGCCCCCGCACACTTCTCCAACTCGGTGCTGAGTGCGGTCGCGTCGTCGTGCGCGTTCTTGAGGTCGCCGAACTTCCGCGCGCCGGCTACGTTCTTGCGCGTATCGGAGTAGTCGTTGACGGCCGTGAGTAGCGCGAGCAAGTTCGCATCGGCGGGAGGGAGGGCGTTTCGCACGACTTGCATTTCCTCGGCTCGTCCGCCGGCCGCATTGAACGCGAGCACCGTGACTTGGTTCTCGCCCGTGCGGAACTTGTTCGCGGGGATCGTGTACGGCACGTCGAACGGCTTCGTCGAATCCAGCACCTGCCCCGGTCGCGGCCAGCTCTCCGCGAGGTGATCGTTCACCCACAACTCGACGCGCTCCGGCAACAGGTCCGGGTTCGTCCCTCGAGCGCGCATCGAGATCGTGAGCGGGAGCCCCACCTTTTGGACGTCGAGGGCCTTGAGCGCGACCCGCACGGGCGCCGGTTCGTACTTCGTGAACGGTACGAGGGCCGGAGTTTCGCCGCGGGCCGCGACCAGCGCAGTTCCCGCGTCGCCGGTTTCGGTGAGCTTTTCGATGACTTCGGGCAGGTGGAACAGCTTCTCGAACTGCTGGAGCTGGTAGAACTCTGGGCGCCCACTGGGTTCGGGGTGGTTGACGTGCCAGCCCGCGAGTCGGTCGCCGTTGGCGGTCTTCGTGTGGTAGTACGAGCCGTGCCACATCCACACGACCCAGTCGTTCATGTGGTTCTGGGCGTCGAACGCGGGGAACCACTTCCACAGCGGGCGCTGCCGCACGGTGGTGAGCGTGTCCCGGCGCGCGGACTTCTCTTTGGCCGCGATCCCGAAGAACAGTTCGATGCCGGGTTGCGGAGCTTTGAGTGCATCGAGCGCGGCCGCGACCGTCCCGACCCGCGCCCCCTTGCGGCGATCGAACACGATGAATTTATCCACCACGAGCAAGTCGAGCACGTCACCGACGCGGAGCCCAGCTTCCCACCCCGGCGAACCCGATTCGACAACCTCAACAGCGACGCCGTCCCTGTCCTCGAATTTCGCGCCGAGGCCCGGTTCGCTCTTCTTCCAGTCCTTCAATGACCACGCCGCGAGCGTCTGGTCCGTTCCGCCCGTCGCGAACCACGACTGATCCTTTGATGCCACTACCGACGTGACCTCGCCCGCGTGCCCGGTGAACACTTTCGTGCCCGAAACCGCACCGTCTTTCGCACGGTCCGGTACCAACTCGAACAGCGTGCAGCCGTAATAGTGGCCGATCAGCACGCGCGTCGGGTAATCGGCCGAAGCGGGAAGGAACGTGAAGCACGTCGGCGCCTGATCGCGGTTCCGGTCGAGCGCGAGCCGCAAGCGCTCGGTTTTGCCCTCGCGCGTGCGCTCGGCGAACCAGATGAACCGGTTCTTTTCGTGGGGCACGATGGTCCACCCGTCCGCCTCGGGGCGCGGATTCATCCACACTTGGTTCTCGTCGAGCGTCGGTTTGAGACGAGACAGGTCAAAGCGCGTCCACGCTCCCGTGCCGCGGGCGTTCGGATCAATAGACTTTGGGTCGCGCTCGACTTGCACGCCGACGATCTTGCCGTTCTCGGATACGTTCACGGCCCACGGTCGGCGCCCGGCGCCGCGAACCACGCTCAGCGGTTTGTCCCAATCGGTGAGCCTCCGCAATGTGATTTCGTCCGCTTCACCGCCCGCAATGGCGAGGTGGGGTTCCGCGGGGTGGAACGCGAGTGCTTCGGCCCGGCCCGCGTGGTGGAACTTGCGTGGTTGTAGGTCCGGTTCCGCTAGCGGATCTGCGTAGATCCAAATCTGATCGTCCCCATCAGAAAAGAATCGCGGCTTGTCCCCGGTCGGGAGGGCCGCACCGACACCGACCGCGAGTTGCCGCGTCTTCGGTTGCCATGCGACACTACGCGGAAACTGGTTGGCGCCGAGCGCGAGTTTGATCGTCTTCGTGCCATCGGCACTGCACAGCAGCACTTTCGCATCGACGCTCGCAATCAGCAGCCACTTCCCGTCGTCGATGAGTTCCGCGCGGTAAACGCGGGCGTCGTCCCGCTGCGTCGCGTTTACGTTGAAGAGCTCTTTCCCGGGCGGTGCCTGTTTGGGCGCATCCGCCACGGTGCTCACTAGATGGCACGAATAAACCTGCCCGCTCTGCGCGACCGAAACGAGCGTGTGCTTGTCGGGGAAATAGATGAGCCGCGGGAGGTTGAAGCCCGCGGTCGCGGCGAGGTCTTTCGGCGGCTCGTGTTTCCCCACGCGCACGGGGGGCGCGGCGCTGCGCCCGTCCGGGTCCGATTTTTCTAATCGTGTCGTATCCCAAATCCACAGGCTCCCGTCGGCGGTTCCGAATCCGACGCGCTTCCCGTCCGCATGGAACGCGACCGCGGTGACCACGTTGAAGTTCGCGTCCCCCTCGCGCGACACGGGCCACGTAATGGCAACGGTATCCCCGGTCGCGCGATCTAACACCGCGACCGTGCTCGGTTTCATCCCGTAACCGCCGACCACGACCCTCTTGCCATCGGGCGTGGCACTCACGGCCTTGATCCCGCCGCGCTGCTCGCGCCAGGCGCGCCACCGCAGTGTTTGCACCTTCACGCGGTCCGTTTCGAGGCCCGCTGCCGCGTGCGGCCACACGCGCACGACTTTGTCGTCGCCGGCCGCGAACAGGTACTTCCCGTCCGAAGTGAACCGCAGCACGTCACACGGCCCGACGCGCCCGCCGGCCTCGACAACGATTTCCGGTTCCTCCCGCGAGCGCCGGTCGAACTGCTGTGCCGCGGCCGGCTCCACAAAGAACGTCGCAGCGGCAATGGTGAAAAAGAGTGCGTTCACGGTCATAGCGGTTCGTGGGTTTCGTGCGGGCCGAAGCGCGGCCGACCTCAATAGCATACGCGAGCGGGTGCCGACAGTTTCAAGTACAATCGCATTACTTTGCCGCCCGGTGAACGGAACGAGACCGATGTTCGACACGTTATCCGACGACGACAAGAACCGCGTGACGGCACGGTCCGAGGAGTTCCAGCGCGCGCTCGGGCGCGGCGGGGTGACCGACTGGGAGCCGTTCCTCGCGGGCTTGATCGGGGACGCGCGCCGGCTGCTCCTCACGGACCTCGTCGCGCGCGACCTGGGGCACCGGTGGGAGCGGGGCGAACAGCCGAAGATCGAAGACTACCTCGCGCGCTACCCGGAACTCGGCCCCGCGGATCGGGTCTCGGCCGCGCTCATACTCGAAGAGTTCCGGTGCCGGGTTCGGGCCGGCGCCCGGCCCCCCGCGACCGAGTACCGCGACCGCTTCCCCGGCCAATTCGACGCGATTCAGACCGAACTGGACGCGGTCGTCTCGTCGGGAACGATCTCCGAGGGCGGCCCCCGCCCGTGGGAACCGATGGCCGAGAGCGTCGTCGCGATGTCGCAGCAGTACGAACTGGTGCGCGAACTGGGCCGCGGAATGTACGGCGAGGTGTGGCTGGCCCGGAAGAAGCCCAGCGGCATCGAGCGGGCCATCAAGATCCTGCTCCAGTCCGCCGACCGCGAGGCCGGGCAGCGCGAACTGAAATCGCTCGAACTCATCAAGAACTTGCGCCACCCGTACCTGCTCGCGACGGAAGACTTCTGGGTCACGAACAACCGGCTCCACATTGTGATGGAGCTGGCCGAAGGCACGCTCCGCGGGCGCTTAAAGGAGTATCTCGCTCAGGGGCGCCCGGGCGTCGAGGCGGATGAACTGTTCCAGTACATCGCGGAAGCCGCAGAGGGGCTCGATTTCCTCCACTCACAGAAGATCACCCACCGCGACGTGAAGCCGGACAACATCCTCATCCTCCACGGCCACGCGAAACTCGCGGACTTCGGCCTCGCGCGCGCCCAGGCGCAAGTCGTTGAGTCGATGAGTCTTGCCGGGACACCGGCGTATATGGCGCCCGAGATTTGGGGCGGCGAGGGCGGGCCGGCCAGCGACCTTTACAGTCTCGCGTTCGCCTATGTCGAACTGAGACAGGGTCGGTCCCCCCTGCGGCCCCGGCCGCTCGTGGAGTTGATGATTGCGCACCAGGAGGGGAGTTACGAATTCACCGAAACGGTGACGGAAGCCGAACGCGCGGTGTTGCGCCAAGCACTGGCCGCAAAACCACAGGACCGCCACCCGACCTGCACGGACTTCGCCGCGGATCTGGCGGACGCACTCGGGCTGCCCTTTGCAGGCGGTGGGCGCAGAGTTGCGGGCCGTGGGTCTTCACATCACGGTAACCCGCCACTCCCCCCCGTGTTTGGTTCGGCCGGCGCGTTCGCGAGCGGTAGCCTGCCGATGCCGGAGACCGGCGTCGCGGGCGGAACGGTTGTCATCGATTCACTGCGCCGAAAACCGCGCCCCGAACCGGAACCACTTCCAGAAGCGGAACCGCTTCCAGAAGAGTACGCGCCCACCGAATCGCGGCGCGCGTGGCCACTCATTGCCGGAGGAACGGTCGCGCTGGCCGCGCTCGTCGCGTTCGGCATTTGGGCCGTGTTCGGCGGGCCGAGAATCAACCCGACCCAGCCCGAGATAGCCACGAAACCCTCTACCGATCAACCCAATCCGAACCCGAAGCCACCCGGCCCGGATGTCCCCCCGGCCGTTCCGCCCACAGGAGACGTCATTCGCGGGGCGGCCGTCGCAGTAGTCGATCGAGCGAACAACCTGCCCGATGTACCTCCGAAGCCGGAACCGAAACTGCTGTTCCCCGCGGGCACGATACCAGAGCCGGGCGCGAAGGAGGTACAACTCGCTGATAAACGGGTACCCGAGTGGGTGTTCGTCGAGAGGAATAACGAGAAGGTCCGGTTCCGGCTCATCACGGGACAACCGGGACCGAACGTGGCGCCGTTCTACATCATGGAAACGAAGGTCACGAACAAGCTGTACACGGGTGGCGACGGCACCCCCGTCGTGAACGTAACGGCCCGCGACGCACAGGAATTCGCGCGAAAGGTATTCGGCGGCGACCTCCCGACCGACGAACAGTGGGACCACGCGGCCGGCTTCCACGACCAGGACGGCCAAACCGGGCCGACGCTCCCCCCGGGGCGGGCGTGGATCGATAAGGACGTGCCCGGTCCGGTGAAGCGCGCAACGACCGAAGCTGATGTGAACCGCTACGGGTTGCTCGATATGGCCGGCAACGGCCGCGAATGGACGCGGACCGTCCTGACGCGCGCCGGCAAACGGAAGGTTCTTGGCACGGACCCGCTCGACGAAATGGACAAGGTCATTTTGCGCGGCCGGAGCTTCTTCCTCGACCGCCCGCTGAACTTCAAAATGCTAGAGACGGAACGCACCACGCAACCGCAAGCCGCGATCACCGCGGGGCCGTACACGAGTTTCCGCGTCGTTCTCGCACTGCCATGAGGCCGCGTCTCACCGCCCCTTCCCTTGCCGCCAGCGGTTCAGGCTCACGTTCGCGATGAGCAGCGCGCCGATGAGGACGTACTGCATTTCGACCGGAACGTTGAAGAGGCTCACACCGTTCTTGATGAGGATCAGAATCAGCACGCCGAGCATCGCCCCCACCACGGTCCCCTTCCCGCCCGACAAACTCGCGCCGCCGATCACAACAGCCGTAATCACGTCGAGTTCCAGTTGTTCACCGAGCGTCGGGTTCCCGCTGTTGCTGTGGGCGAAGAGAATCACACCCGCCCAACCGGTGAGCAGCCCCGCGAGCGCGTAAACGAGCAGTTTCGTTCGCGTCACGTTCACGCCGCACAAACGGGCGGTCGATTCGTTCGACCCCACTGCGTACAGGTGGCGCCCGAAGACAGTGAGTTTGAGTAGCACGGCCGTCAGAATCGCTAGTAACACGAGTGACCACAATCCGGGGTTCGTGAGCGACACACGTCCCACCGTATCCACCCATTCCGGGCTTCCGCCGAGCGGGAACGGGAGCGTGGTCCGCCCCGCGAGCCACACCGCGATCCCGCGGGCGATCCCGAACATCCCGAGGGTCGCAACGAACGGCGGGAGTTGCAATTTCGTGACGAGCAAGCCGTTTACGAGACCACACACGCCACCCGCACTTACCCCGGCCACGATCGCGACCAAACTGTTCGTGGGTGACGGGCCGGAGGAAGTGTACATCGCGGTGTAGACGCGCATCGTGACCACAGTAACGAGCGCGACCGTTGCGCCGACGGACAGATCAATGCCCCCGCTGATGAGCACGAGCAGCATTCCCAGTGCGACGATTGCGGGCACAGTTCCTTCGTGGAGCATCACGCGCAGGTTGCCGAGACTCAAAAACGTACCGAGTTCGCCCTGAATTCCGATCAGCGCGGTGAACAGCGCCAGCACTGCCGCGAACCCGATCCACGGACCGGTAGGGAGGCTAAACGACTTCGCAGGAGATCCGGCCGGAGAGGTAGACATTGCGAGCCACTTTGGGTTTCTTGACGGGCCAATTCCGAGATCACGCCCCGGTCGCGGTGGCGATCACCTGTTCCGGGGTCCATTCTGCAACCGGGCGCGCAGCCGAGAGCTTTCCGCGGCACATCACCGCGAGCGTGTCGCACACGCCGAACAGCTCGGGGAGGTAGCTGCTCACCACTAGCACCGCCTTACCGTCCGCGGCAGCGGCACCGATTTGCCGATAGATGTCGGCCTTGCTCCCCACGTCCACGCCCTTCGTCGGCTCATCGAGCAGGAGCACGTCCGCGCGCTGGTGGAAGAGGCGGGCAATGGCGACCTTCTGCTGGTTCCCGCCACTCAGATCGCCTACGGCCTGGTCCGCGTCGCGAAACTTCACGCCGAAGCGCGCGAGAACTTCACCGACCGCAGCGCGCAACCAGGAACGCGACAGGAATCCGAGCGTTGCGCCCCCATCGAGTCGGCTGAGGGCGACGTTATCGCTGATCGACAGGTTGAGCGCGAGCCCCTCTGTCTTGCGATCCTCACTCACCAGCCCTACGCCCTGCTCAATGCGTTCCGCGGGGGTCGCGCGTTCGCTACTGTGCGCGCCCACTTTCACCCGACCGGCGCGAACGGGATCGAGGCCGTACACCGCGCGAAGCAGTTCCGTGCGCCCGGAACCGATGATCCCCGCGATACCGAGGATCTCCCCGCGGCGCAGCGTGAGACTCGCGCCGTTCGGCAGTTCCTCGCCGTTCAGGTCGGTGAGCTCGAGTACCGGGGCGCCGATTTCGTGCGGCGTTCGCGGGTACTGCTCCGTGACCGTGCGCCCGACCATCATCTCGACGACCCGCTCGCGCGTCACATCTCCCCAGCGCCCGCTGCCGACCGCCTGTCCGTCGCGCAGGACCGTGAACCGGTCCGCAATGGCGTCGAGTTCTTCGAGGAAGTGGCTGATGTAAACGACCGTGACGCCCCGTGCCTTCAGCGACTTCACCAACTCAAAGAGCCGCGCCGCGTCCTCTTGTGTCAGCGCACTGGTCGGCTCGTCGAGTACGAGCACTTTCACATCGGAAAGCAGCGCGCGGGCGATCTCGACCACTTGCCGCCCCGCGGGGTTGAGGGTCGCGATCGGCGCATCGGGTCGGATCTCCGGGTGCCCGAGTTGCGCGAGTGCCGACTCGACCCGCGCGCGATTGGCGCTAGATGTGAGGAACCCGTACCCGCTACGTTCCTGCCCGAGCGTGACGTTCGCTTCAACAGTGAGGTCCGGGCAGATCGCGAGTTCCTGATAAATCATCGCGACGCCGCACTCGCGTGCCGATTGCGGCCCGGCCGGGCGGTAGAGCCCCCCATCGAGCTCCATCGCGCCGGTATCGGGCTCTTCCGCGCCCGAGAGGATCTTCATGAGCGTGGACTTACCCGCGCCGTTCTCGCCGACGATCGCGTGAATTTCACCGGGCCGCAACTCGAGGTCCACGCCGCGCAGTGCGGCCGTCGGCCCGTAGCTCTTGCGGATGTCGGTCATGCGGAGACGCACGGCACTCATCGCTTCGGCCCCTTCCGCAATTCTTCGGTCGTGCGCTTGGCCTGGGCCACGGGGTCGTAGAGCCCGAGCGTGAACGCCGAATTGAGGTTCTCCTTCGTAACGAGGTACTCGCCGGTGCTCTCGCTCATGTCTTTTCGCCCGTTACTCACGTCGCGCCCACGCAGGTGTTGCACGCAGTACCATGTCGATAGATAACCCATGCGGTACGGGTCTTGCAGAATGCTGCCGATCACGTCCTCTTCTTGGATGGATTGCAACAGCGGTTTGCTCGCATCGAACGCCATCACGAGCACCTTTTTGTTCAGCCCCTGCGAGCGCAACACATCGACCGTGCCCGACGCGGACGACTCGTTCGGCGCGAAGATTCCGTCCACCTGGCTCCCGAACTGAACAATGAGCGGCCCGGCCTCCTTCATCGCGGAGTCGCGCGTCGCCCCGGCGTACTTGTCCGTCGAGAGCCAGACCGCGTCCGGGCAAATTTTCTTCACGGTCTCTTCAAACCCCCTCTCGCGGTCCTCTGTGGCCTGCGAGCCGATCGCGTAGCGGAACAGGATCAGCTTCGGCTTGTCCTTCCCCTGCGCTTTGAGTGTGCCGATGAGGTGCCGGGCGGCGATGCACCCGCCGTTGTAGTTGTCCGTCGCAACGTACTTGGTGAAATGGTCCGGGTCATCGAGGCCGGAGTCGATAACGACGACGGGCACGCCCGCGTCCGCGGCGCGCTTCACGCACGCGGTCATCGTCCGGCTGTGTTGAGGGGCGAGCACGATGCCGCTCGCGCCGGTCGCCACGCGCCGGTCGACGATCCGAATCTGCTCCATCGCGTCGCGCTCGCGCAGCGGGCCGTCGAAGATGATCCGCACCGTGGTGCCGTCTTCGGCCCGGAGATCCTCGGCGCAGCGCTCGGCCCCTCGGCGCACCGATTGCCAGTGTTCGTGCGTCATCCCCTTTGGGATCACGACGATCGTGAACTGCGCCTCGGGTTTGGCGCACCCGAGCGCGAACGGGAGCACGGCGGCGAAGAGAAAGTAGAGCGAACGCGGCATGAGTGCCCCGTGGGAGAGTGTTCGCAGAAGGTACACGCAGAGCACGCGCGGGTCAAGTTACCGGGGCGCGCGAGTCGATACAACGGGGTTGAGCGACCCAACGCGAGCGCCGGACCAATGCCGCCCGAACCGCCACCGCCCATTAACCTGATCCGCGTCTTCGACTTCTACGTGACGCTGATGTTCGTCATCAGCCTCGTGCGGCGCTGGGACGTGTACGTGAACGCGGTGCGCATTCTGATCGGCGTCCAGGGGCGGTGGCCCAAGCTCATCGCGCGCCTCAGCGAGCACAGCAGCCTCATCCTGAACTGGTCGTTCTTCCGCCCCGCGATCCTCGCGCTGGCCCTCACGGTCGTCCAGTTGATCGTGTCGCGGGCCATCTTCCCGCTCGCGGTCCTTACCGGGCCGCAGTTGCAACAAGAGTGGTGGTGGGTGCCGATCATCTTCGTGCCGCTCGTGCCGATGCTCGCGGTGGACGTCTACTTTGTGGTCCGCGTGGGTAAGTTCGATCACGATGAAACGGTAAAGTATTTTGACCAAGCGGAGACGTGGCTCGGTTGGAAGGGTCCGGTCGTCCGCGCGCTCACGCTCGGTCTGGTGAACCCGCACAAAATGGTGGACGACGAGGTGCGGAAGAGCTTGCAGGACTACCGCAGCACGCTCAATGCGTCGCTGTGGTGGGTGTCGGTCCAGATCGGACTGCGGCTGCTCTTCGGCCTCACGCTCTGGACCGTCTGGGCGATTCACTCTCTGTAACCGACGGACCCCGCGAGGACACAACAATGGCCGGCGACCTCCGCTCCGCTCTCAACCACGCGGTCTGCGACGAACTGGACGCAGCGCTCTCGCGCATCGTTCACTGCGTGAACCAACTGACCGATGCGCAAGTGTGGTGGCGCCCGCCGGACGGCACGAACGCGATCGGCAATCTCGTTCTGCACCTCACGGGGAACATTCAGCAGATCATCGCGAACAACCTTACCGGGGCGCCCGACACCCGCGACCGCCCGGCCGAGTTCGCCGCACGCGACGTCGTGCCGAAGGCCGAACTGCTCCACCGGTTGACGGCCGCGGTCGCGGCGGCCAAAGCCGCTGTCGTGTCGGCCCCCGACGAACAGCTTACCAGTATGCGCCGCGTGAACGCTTACGACTGGACCGGCATTCAGGCGGTGGTGCGGAGCGTCGCCCACTTCCGTGGGCACACTCAAGAGATCATTCACACCACGCGAACCGTCCTCGGCGCCGACTACCAGTTCGCCGGGCCGCGCTGACCACGATTGGGGTCGACTCATGACCGAAGCGGACGCCCCGCCGAAGCCGCCTTCGGCCGACGAAGTGAATCGACTCTGGCAGCACGGGATGCACGAGGAGCGGTTGTTCCACGACCGGTTGAACTATTTTTCGTTCCTCGAAACCGGGCTGCTGACAATCTGCGGCATCATGTACAACAAGGAACCCGCGATCGGGTTCTTCCTGCCGATCACGGTCGTGGGACTGCTGTTCACGCTGCTGTGGATCGTCATCCAAAAGCGCCACTGGACGTACTGCGAACACATCAACTCGCGCATCAGGGTGCTCGTGCCCGAGTACAAGGCCACGCTCGACGGCTACGTTCGACCGGGGCGCCGCGACGGGTTCTCGCTCTCCAAGCCGCTCGCGCTGGCAGTGCCGTTCCTGTTCGCCTGTACCTGGGTCGCGTTCCTCGTGTGGATCTTGGTGAGGAACCACGTACAGACCACCACGGAAGGCATCACGGTCGAGCGCATCGGACTGGTGGTGCTCGCAGCAGCACTTGCGTGGGTGATGTTCAAGCTCCGGCGCCTGGAGCAGCGGCTCAAGTGAACCTTACACCCACCCGTCCGGCAACGTGGCGTTCGCAAAGATCGCACGCGCATCGGCGAGCATTTCTCGGCGCGCGATCGCGTCGTAGCGGTCCGAGAAGTGGAACAGGATGAGACGCCCGATTTCGGCCCGCGCCGCCATCGACGCGACTTCTTCCGCGGTGGAGTGCATCACCCGTTCCGCGAGGTCTGCGTCGATGGCCCGGTACTGACTTTCGCACACCACTGTGTTCACCCCGCGGAGCCACGGAACGAGTTCGTCCGCCGTCGCGGGAGTCATGCGGAAGTCGGTCAGGTACGCGATCGAGTCGCCCGGTGTGGTGACGAGCAGTTCCGCTTGAAGCGCGCTCAGTGGGTGAACAACGCCACCGATCTCAATGGTTTCGCCGGGTGTCGCGCTCGGCCCGCGGAGTCGCTTCAGCCAGGGGCCGGGTTTCAGCCCCTTCGCGGCCAGTTTCGCGGTATCCACGTTCACCCGATCGGCCTCCCGCACCAAGTAACCCACCGATGGCGTCCCGTGATCGAGCAGCACGGCCTCCACCGTGAAGCCGTCGCTCTCGATAACGGTGTGCCCCTGGCGCGGGCGTTCGGGCGTCGCGTGCGCGGTCCGAAAGCCCTCTTTCGCGAGAAACCGCTCCTCGCGCACCGCATCCGGCCCGATCTCGGAAACAAACCACTCACCCTCCTGTTTCTCGTCCACGAGGTTCCACATGAACCCGCGAAGCCGGTGGTGAATAACCTCGGTGCTGCCGTGCGGCACCCAGATGCGGTTCTCTTTTGTGATGCGATCGAAGTTCAGCCGGAAGAACAAATCGAAGCCCGCGATGTGGTCCATGTGCAGGTGTGAGAAACACAGGTGGTCGATTTCGCGCAAGTCGGTGGGGCCGAGTTGGTGCGGGCACCCGTCGCCGCAATCGAACAACAGCCGCGTTTGCGACTGGCCGGTATCGACCTTCACGAACAGCGCGTTATCCCGCCCCGGCTGGCCGAGAACCTGGAATGTCAGGGGCACAGCGAACTCCTCACGATCCGGTGAACCCCGACCGCAAGGTCGGTGGGTGTATGGTGCGGATAGTGCGATCCCGACTCGCTCCACCCGCCGACCTTGCGGTCGGGGTTCACCAGCAGTGGGCGCCGACCGCAAGGTCGGGGTCGGCCGAATCAGTGCGGCCGCTCCTCGAACCGCAGGTGCCGCACGGACGTTCCGAAGTCGCGCAGCTCCATCAGCGCCGTGATTCCCACGTCCAGGTGCTTGCGGACGAACATCTCGGTGACGGTGGCGTCGCTCTTGGACGTCTTCACGCCCTCGGGCGTCATCGGGTTGTCCGATACGAGAAGGAGGGCGCCCTTCGGGATTCGGTTCACGAACCCGACCACGTAAATCGTCGCGGTCTCCATGTCGATTGCGCTGGCGCGAATGTCCCGCAGGTACTGTTTGAACCGGTCGTCGTGTTCCCACACGCGGCGGTTCGTCGTGTAAACGGTACCGCTCCAGTAATCGATGTCGTGCTTGCTGCTGGCCGCCGCAACTGCGGCTTGCAACCGGAATGATGGGAGTGCGGGCACTTCGGGTGCGAGGTAATCGTGACTCGTCCCTTCACCGCGAATCGCCGCGATGGGCAGGATGAAGTCGCCGACCTTCGTACTCTTCAGACCGCCGCACTTGCCCAGGAACAGCACCCCCTTCGGCTCGATCGCCGAGAGCAGGTCCATCACGGTCGCGGCCATCGCGCTGCCCATCCCGAAGTTCAGGATGGTGATGTTCTCCGCGGTCGCGGACGTCATGGGCCGGTCGCGCCCGACGATCTCGACCCCGTACTTCGCAGCGAACAACTCGACGTAGTGCGCGAAATTGGTGAGCAGAATGTACTTCCCGAACTGCTCGACCGGGCGCCCCGTGTACCGCGGCAGCCAGTCCAGCACGATCTCCGCTTTTGTCTTCATGCACACGCTCCGAGAGGTCCGCTGATTGTGCCGCGACGCATCACGCATGACAAGGCGAGCGGCCCTCACGCCTTCTGCACCACCTTCACCACGTTGTCCTCGGTCGAGGTCAACGTGCCTTCAGCGGAGAGAGCGTTGATCGCCTGCGCCACGCGCTCGCGGATCTTCGGGCCGACGCGCTTGAAACCGAGCCGCTTCGAGACCGCGGAGATCAAGTCTTCTGCCGGCATCGTTCCGAACTCCGTCAGCGACGCGATCAGGGTTGCGTGCAGTACACTATCGCTGACCTTCTCGATGGAATCGAAATCCAGCTCGACTTCCTTCACCGGCTTGAGTTTCACGGCCGCGACCACTTCCGGCTCGGGCGCAGGTGCAACTTTCGCGGGCGGTTTGCGGGCCGCTTCGAGCGCCGCGAGCACGCGATTGACCTGACTGTTGCGGTCGCGGACCCAATCCGTGGACCACACCCGAACGAGGCGCCAGCCCAGTCCTTCGAGCACCGCTTGGCGAAGCCGGTCGCGGTCGCGTGCAGTTGCGGCCGAGTGATAGGTCGCGCCGTCACACTCGACACCGAGCAGGTATTTCCCTCCACCCGCATCAGTAATCGCGAGGTCGATGAGGTACCCGCCGCAACCGACTTGCCGGTGAATCGTGAGTCCGCGTCGCGCCAACTCGTCGCCGACCTCTTGCTCGAAAGGGCTATCCGCCCCGCGCCGACCGGCCTCTGTAACCACCGCTGCGAGAGCGGCAGGGCCGCGTTCGGCGAAGTCGAGAAACGCCTTGAGCAGCTTCGCGCCTTCGGCTTCGGTGCGCGTCAAATCGACATCGTTCGAGGTCATGCTCGAAATGACGCACATCGCCCGACGTGCCCGCGTGACCGCGACATTGAGGCGCCGTTCGCCGCCTTGTCGGTTCAGCGGTCCGAACCGCATCGCGACCTTACCCGCATCGTCCGGCCCGTAGCCGATGCTCAGCACCACCACGTCGCGCTCGTCGCCCTGCACGTTTTCCAGGTTCTTCACGAAGAACGGGTCCGGGCGATCCGCCGCGAAAAAGTCTTCGGCCCCTTTGTTCGCGCGGCGCAGCACTTCGAGTTCGTCAAGGATGCGGTCCTGTTGGCGCTGACTGAACGCGATCACGCCCAAACTCTGGTCCGGAGTTTGTCGCGCGTGCTCCATCACGAGCGCGGCCACGCGCTTCGCCTCGATCGGGTTCACGCCGTCCTTGAAGCGGCCCTCGGGCACCTTCACAAACCGCACTGCGGGGCTCGTGGCGTCGTCCGCGCTCGGGAACGTGATGAGCGAGCTGCTGTAAAAGAACTTGTTCGAGAACGCGATGAGCGCCTCGCGCCGGCTGCGGTAGTGCCAGCGCAGGCGCTTCCGGCAAATCCCCAGCGAGAGGCACACGTCCAGCAAGCTCTCGAAGCCCCCGGTGCCGCCCTCGTCGGGGTGCGGTTCGTCGCTGGTATCTTCACCGCTGCGGGCGAAGAAATCCGTCGGCGGGAGTTGCTTCGGGTCGCCACCCACCACGAGTTGTTTCCCGCGGTAGATCGCGCACACTGCGTCGTGCGGACGCACCTGCGAGGCTTCGTCGAAGATCACCAGATCGAACGCGAACTCCGGGTTATCGAGGTAGGTGCTGACCGCGAGCGGGCTCATCATGAGGCACGGCTTGATGCGCGGGAGCAGTGTGGGCATCTTCGCGAACAGGTGGCGCAACGGGAGGTGTCGGCGCTTCTTGTTCACCTCGCGCAACAAAATGCCGAGTTCGGATGCGTCTGGCGCGCCGTCACGCACACGCGGGCGATTCGGCTTTCCGAGCAACTGCGCCCGAACACGATCCCCGGCCGTTCGCACAGAGAGCCGGTCCAGTTCCGCAAAGCGACTTACGAGGCGTTCTTGTTTGTCCGTCGTGAATTCGCCGAGTAGCGGCGCTTGCTGGTGGATGGCATCGAGCCACAAGCGGAAGAAGCGCGAGCGGAACGCCTCGGCCGCGTGTTCTACGCCGAATTCGCCTGCGCGTACTTCTTCCAAAACGCCGCCCAAACCCGCAGCTCCGGCGTCGCGCTCGACATGCACGAATCGCACCCACTCGAACACGCGGTCGGCATCCGCAGCGCGATCGCTGGCCCACAGTGTGAGTTCCGCGAGCGGAAGATTGTTCAGGACGACATTGGTCGAGACGGTGGCGGCCGGGTCGAAAACGGCGCGCGTGACGTGTTCCCACGAAGTCGCGAACGTGCCGCCGCGCGCGGTTTCGTTCTGCTGAATCGCGCTCTTCAGTCGGTCGCGTGCCGACGGCTCGGTGAGCACACCCCGAAGTTGCGGCAAGACGGGGCGCTTCCACCGGTCGAGCAGGCGCAACAGTTCCTCGCCGAGTGCCGCACGTTCCGCGCGCACGCGGTCATCGGTCGGTTGACCCTCTTCGAGTTGCTTGAGGCGAGCGGCAACAGTTGCGAGCCGTGCTGCGGAAGTCGCCGCGTCGCGAATGCGCCCGCCGGGAATGTCCTGTCCTTGCGCGAGCAGGTTCACGAGCGCCTGCAACCCACTCGCTTCGCGTTCGAGCGCGGTCACTTCGGTCATCAGCCACGCTCGAACTTCGGCCGGAGTCTTCGCATCGAGTGGCAGCGCAGCAAAGTCACTGGCAACGACCGCGAGCCGATCACGAAATGCACGCTCGGCCGCCTCCAGAGCTGTTGCGCTGTCACCGAGCGCCTTTCGGTCGCGCTTCGATAGTGCCTCGTGCTTCACGCCCCGCTCTTCGAGCGTTTCCACCGCACGAAGAGCGTCGAGTGTTCCGGTCCAGTCCGGCCCGCCGGTCGTGTCCTTCATCAACTCGTTGCCATACGCGCCCACCACCTGGCGCGCGGCTTCGGCCTGTTGGTGATACCCCGCAAGCGCGGCGACATCGGCCCGGAGCGGCGTACCCGTGCGCGGCGAACTCGCGTACCAAGCAGAGACTTGCTTGCTCAGCCCCCACCAGCGCGGGAACAGGCGCGACCAGAACGACCGCCCGGCCTGGACCGCGTCGCGTGCGATCGCCGATGATTCCGGCACGAACGCGACCGGCGAGAACCGCGTGATGAGTTCCGTTCGTACCGCTTGCGCAGCGCGGTCCTGCTCATCAGCACGCGACACTACCGCGAGCAGTTCTTTTCGCCTCCCCGCAGTTCCCCAGGCACGCGGTCCGGCACCGACCCGGCCGACCACATCCCCCAAATGCACGCACTCCGCGAGCTTCGCCAGTTCTGGGACGCGCGACACCCCGAGCGCCTGCGTTGCGGCCAGCGCAGCACGATCCAGTTCCGTCGCGAGCGTTTCGAGTTGCCTCACCGCGTTCGCGGTTTGTTGCACGGCGACGAGCCGGTTGCGGAGTGTGAGCGCAGCCCCCGCGGTGAGGCGCTCGCGATCAGCGTTCACTGCGCCGAGTGAATCAATCTGCGAAGCAGCCTGCTTCACGGCAGCGATGTCGAACTCGGGCAATTTTGCACTAAGTTCACGCGACTCCAGCACCGCCTGATGCAGTTCGACCGCGCGCTGGGCCGCGGCACGCGGATCGGTGGCAAACCACTCCGGCGGGAAGAACGACAGCGGGAGCAGCGACCGCGCGTCGGCGACGGCCGCATCCCATTCGAGTACGGAGGGCGGTTCCGGGCCAACGCCGGCTTCCGCGAGAGTCGCAACCGCTTTCTCGGCCGCGGGAATCGCCCCTGCGAGCCGGCTCAGGTGAAATCGTGCATCGTCCTTCGCTTCTTGCGAAAACGTGACGAGTTTGCACCCGCGCCACGGGTGCCCGGTGGGGTTCGCCACCACCGGCGCGCAGTCGCCGAGGCGCGTGAGAACATCGTCGCACGTTTGGAGATAAGCCGCGTCCTTACTCAGCACATCGAGAACCGCAATGCGCGAGCGTGCAGGTAGGCTCCCGAGTTTTGCGACTTCACCGTGTACGCGGAACACCGACATCCCGAGCGGGGCGCGAACCGCGTGTAGTTCCGCAACGAAATCGTTCAACTTGCGGCGGCTCTCGGCGAGTTGCGAGAGTTGCGAATCGACGTCCGGCGCGCCGACCGGCTTCAGTTCGAGGCAGCGCCCCAACTCGGTCACGACTTCGCGCTTGTTGGCCTTGTGGCTGTGAAGCTCCAAGCAGAAATCGCCCAGCCCGCAGCGGTCTAGCCTGCGCTTCACCACTTCGAGCGCGGCCGTCTTCTCGCTCACGAACAGCACCGTTTTGCCGGACTGGAGCGCCTCCGCGATCATGTTGGAAATGGTCTGACTCTTACCTGTACCGGGCGGGCCGTCCATCACGAGGTGCGCGCCGCGTTTGACTGCTTCGATGGCCTCGTGTTGGCTGCTGTCCGCATCAAGAATGTGAACGGCTGCGATCGGCGCAACCACCGCGTCGAGTTGCTCCGCGGTCGGCAAATCGCCCGGCGGCTGGAGCGCCACCGCGCCATCACCCGCGACCGCGCGACACACCGGGTGCGATTTGACCTTCTCCGCGTTGCGGCCCAAGTCCTCCCACATCGCGAGCTTCTGGAAGTTGAACACCCCCAGCGCCGCTTCCGGGACCACGCCCCACCGGGGAATGTCCTTCACGCGGTCCGCGACGAGCGCGAAATACTTCGCCGCGCACTCCGGGTCTTCCGGGTCGAGGGTGTACTCGTTCGCAGCGGGTAGCTTGATGCGGAACTGCGTTTGGAGCAGTTCGGCGAGACAGTGGTTCGGCAGAATATCGTCTTCTTCCGCGACGAGTGTGAACGCCGACTCCACCGTTTCACGTTCGAGCTTCACCGGCACGAGCAGCAGCGGCGAGCGGACCTCTTCCTCCGAATCGGCACTCTCGTACCACCGGAGGAAGCCGAACGCCGCGAACAGCGTGGTGACGCCGTGATCGGTTTGCGCTTCGTCCGACAGGCGCTTGAGCCGGATCAGGCGCGCGGCGAGTTGCCGGTCGGTCTGATCCGTGAGCAGGTGCGCCGGCTTGAGGCGGTTCGAGCGCAAGCACTGTTCGAGCAAATCCCGGCGAACCGCGTCCTCGTTCGTTTGCGTCGTTCCGGTCGTGGGATCGAAATCGGACGAGAGCATCTCCGCATCGAGCACATCTTGCGGCAGCCCGAGGATGTCGCGCTTCCACGCGAACGTGAGCCGGTGACCGTCCTGAACGAGTTGGCGCCAAAAATCGGGCGCAAGCGGGTGCATCAGCGACACGCCGCCGATGCGCCCGGCCACGAACTTGATGAGCCGGTTCCGCTTCGTGGTGTCGAGCAGGGCCTTGCGCCACTCGGCGAGTCGCGCGTCGAGATCAGTAGGCATTGCGTTCTCGTGTGACCGGGGGTCCGCCGTGTCAGCGTATCCGCGGGGGCTAGCGGGGAAACCGAAATTGCCTCACTCGTCTTGAAGTGGTTCGCCACAAACCGCGCGGCGTTTTCGTTCTGCTGAAACGAGATCGTATTCGCCTGTGCTGCCCCACCCGAAAGCCGGTCCTCCGAAGACCGAGGCCTCGAGGCTAACAATTGCTAACAATTCGGGCCAGTGAGCGAGCCACACGCGCCGCAAGAGTTACAAAACGCTGATATTTCTAGCAATTTCTCCTCATTCCGCCCCCGATCAAGCTCTCGAAAACGGCTCACAATCGCTAACATTTCGCCCACCGACGTCACGATTTTCGGACTCTCGCGTGCGTCCCTCTACAGCCTTGCGGACACGCACCGCGACACAGCTACTCCATTATAGCAATTAGTATACGGAAAAACAGTAAACTCCATCTCGGTTTGCCCTCCGGCTGCGTGCAGGCGTTCTTGACGCGATCTCACATCCCGACACCACAATTCGTTTTCTCAGATTCGCCGTTCTTGTTGCCGGTGCGGGAGCACTACTATGTGAAGAGGTCGCCGTTGCCCCACCGAACAACCCGCCACACGAACCATGCGATCACTGTTAGCGCTCGCCTCTCTCGCGATCTGCGTTGGCCCGAGTTCGGCGCAGCAGCCGGATAAGAAAACGGACTTCGCACCCGACGTCGTTCCGATCCTCAAAGCGAGGTGCGCGAAGTGCCACACGAACGGCACCTATAAGGGCGGCGTGTCGTTCGATACGCGCGAAGAGTTGCTGAAATCGAAAGCTGCAGTGCCCGGGAAATCGACCGCGAGCGAGATCATCAAGCTCGTCACGTCCACCGATAAAGACACGCGGATGCCCCCGCAGGGCGATCCCCTGAGCGCGAAGGAGATCGCGGCGCTCGCGAAGTGGATCGATGACGGTCTGCCGTGGGAGCCGGGGTTCAGCTTCAAGCCCGCAACCTATGTCGCGCCACTCAAACCGCGGAAGGTCGCGCTCCCGCCCACGATGCCGGGCCGCGAGCACCCGATCGACCGCATCATCGATTCTTACTTCGCCAAGAACAAAATCATTGCCCCGGAACCGCTCGATGATGCGGCCTTCGCCCGGCGCGCATACCTCGACCTGATCGGGTTGCCGCCCGCGGCCGGGGAACTGGAAGCATTCGTCGCGAACACGAGCGCCAATAAGCGCATCGAGTTGGTGAACAAGCTGCTCGCGGAAGATCGTTCCTACACCGACCACTGGCTCGGGTTCTGGAACGACGCGCTCCGCAACGAATACCGCGGAACCGGGTACATCGACGGCGGGCGCAAGCAGATCACCGCGTGGCTGTACAAATCACTTTTAGAGAACAAGCCTTACGACAAATTCGCGCGCGAGCTGATTAGCCCGAACGCGAGTTCCGAGGGCTTCGTCAAGGGCATCAAGTGGCGCGGCGAGGTGAACGCCAGCCAAATTGTGGAGCTTCAGTTTTCCCAGAACGTCGGGCAGGTGTTCTTCGGCGCGAACCTCAAGTGTGCATCGTGCCACGACAGCTTCATCGACTCGTGGAAACTCGACGACGCCTACGGGTTGGCCGCTGTGATTGCGGACAAGCCGCTCACGGTCCACCGGTGCGACAAGCCGATCGGCCGGACCGCGAGCGCGAAGTTCCTGTTCCCGGAACTCGGCTCCATCGACGCGACCGCCCCCAAAGCCAAGCGGCTCGAACAACTCGCCGCCCTGGTCACGCACCCGGACAACGGGCGGTTCACCCGCACGATGGCGAATAGAATTTGGCACCGGCTGATGGGGCACGGGATCGTTCACCCGGTCGACGTGATGGGCAACAAACCGTGGAGCGAAGACCTCCTCGATTACCTCGCGGTCTACTTCGCGGAGAACGGCTACGACCTCAAAAAGCTGATGGCGCACATCGCGACCTCGCGGACTTACCAGGCGAAGGCAGTGCCGCTCGAAAAGGAGATCATCGGCGACGGTTTCGTGTTCCGCGGACCCGAACTGAAGCGCCTCAGCGCGGAGCAGTTCACCGACGCGATCTGGATGCTGACCGATACGGCGCCCGCGAAGCAGTCGGCCGCGTTCCCGGGCGCGCTGCCACCCTTCCCGGCCGGCGTGCCAAAGGAGCGGCAATTCGTCCGCACCACGCTGGTAGACTGCGACCCACTCATGCGCTCACTCGGTCGCCCCAACCGCGAGCAAGTGGTCACAACGCGCCCGGACCAGTTGTCTACGCTCCAGGCACTCGACCTCGCGAACGGTCAGATCCTCACGACGACACTCGAACGCGGCGCGACCAACATCCTGAACGCGAACGCGAAACTGTCGCCCAACGAACTCGCGGATTGGGTCTTCCTGGGAGCACTTTCGCGCAAGCCGACCGCGAACGAGCGTGCCGCGGCGAAATCGCTCCTGGGCGCGAAACTGACCACCGAGAGCGTGGCCGATCTACTGTGGGCCGTCGTCATGCTGCCCGAGTTTCAATTAGTAAGGTGAGATCGCGTTCGCGTCCTTCCGCGGCGGCCCAAACCGGGCTACGCTAAATGAAGCCCACGGGAGTCGTTCGATGAGCAAAGAAGGGTTCTTCTCCGCTGTTCGCCAGGCGTGCCGACTCGCCGGGCCGACGCTCGTCACGGACAGCGAAAAGCTCGACGCTGGCGCGATCGAGTTGCAGTTGCGCGGAACCGATTTGTGGTTAACGTCACGGGTGGTAGAAGGGTACGACCCCGAGGACTACCGTGACCTCCCGACCGCCGCGCAGGAGGCTCTCGCAAACGCCATCGAAGGGTTCCGGCGCGTCGCCAGTGCGGTGCCGCCCGATGCGCCTGCGACGCGCGATCAACGAGACGAAGCATGGGGGC
Source organism: Gemmata palustris (assembly GCF_017939745.1). Lineage (NCBI taxonomy): Bacteria > Pseudomonadati > Planctomycetota > Planctomycetia > Gemmatales > Gemmataceae > Gemmata > Gemmata palustris. Next base: position 2,742,974 of record NZ_JAGKQQ010000001.1, read on the forward strand.
ACTTCAGCCGGATCCTTCGGTTCGTTCGGGAATACGTCACCGCGGAGTGGCTCGGTGCGGTCGAGTTCCTGTTCCAGCAAGCGGAATCGCTCGCCGTCAAGCGGGAGTGGGGCACTAAACGCTTTCCGAAAACACTCGCGGACTCATTCCTCGGTGCATACGAGGTGTCCCAACTGCTCATCCACCGCCCGGACGCACGGTTCATGTTGGACCCGGTCGCGCGGTACGCGCCGGGAACCACCGGGCTGGTCGATTTGTACGTCATGCCGTCACTGGGCGGAACGGTACTGACCCGGGCGAACGGTATCTGGCGGATTCACCCGCCACAGCCCGGCCAGCCCTTACAACCGTGGTCCGAGGCCGCGTTCCTCTCCGCGCTCGACGGGCTGGCGAGGGCCGCGGCGTGAAGCGGCAAGAGCGGATCGAGCGCGTTCGGGCGATCGAACGTGAATTCTGGGCCGCCGCATTTGCAGCCAACCTCCTTGACGAGGCCCTCCAGAAAGACTCGGGGTTGCTCGCCGCGGAAGCGTTCAAAGTGCCGGACGTGCGCAACTGGAAAAAGAACCTGGAGGGCACGTACCTGATCCGAATGTTCGCGGAATTCGAGGCCACACTCCGAGACGTGTGGGCGCGGTTCTTCAAGCGCGATACGCACCCGCGAATGGTCGACCTGATCGACGCCATTGCGGGGTACCAGTTCGTACCAGATGACGTGATCGACGGGGCACACGCGGTCCGGCGCTACCGGAACAGTTTGGTTCACGAAGGTGGCGAAGAGGCGGCCACGCTCCCTTTCGGCCACGCCCGGAGCTTCCTTGGTTCCTACCTCAGTCGGCTCCCGACCGATTGGTGACCACAACCTTGGTTCGTTATGCAATCCAACGATACCCGCGAACTCTCCCGACGCGAATACCTGCGAGCCATGACCGCGGCCGGCCTCGCGACCATCGCGGGCGGCGAACCGCGTCTGCGTGCATCGGACCCGGTCGCGCACCCCAAGCCCACCGCCGATACGTGCATTCTCCTCTGGATGGCCGGCGGAATGGGGGCGCCGGACACGTTCGATCCGAAGCGCTACACCAAGTTCGAGGTCGGCGTCCCGGTCGACAAGATCCTGTCCACGTTCCCGGCCATTGACACGGTCGTGGACAACATTAAGTTCACCGAGGGCTTGGAAAACATCGCGAAGGTGATCGACCGCGGGACACTCATCCGATCGCACGTCGTCGCGGATCTCGGCAACATTCTGCACTCGCGTCACCAGTACCACTGGCATACGGGATACGTCCCGCCGCAAACGGTCGCGTGCCCGCACATCGGGGCGTGGATGGCGCGCGTGCTCGGCCCGCGGAACCCCGCCATTCCGCCGTTCATCAACATCGGACAGAAACTCGAAGGCCACGGCGAATCGGAAGAACTCAAAGCGTTCACCACGGGCGGGTTCTTCGGCACCGAGTTCGGGCCGTTCAACCTGCCCTTCCCCGACGACGCCGTGAACGCGGTCCGGCCGCCCAAGGGCATGACGCCCGAACGCTTCTCCGCGCGCCACGAGAAATTCAAGGAACTGCTGAAGGCTTCCCCCGTGGGCGAGATGGCGAGCGACCACCACCACGAGTCGATGCTCAAGTCCATTGAGAACGCGCACCGGTTGCTCACGAGCAAGGAACGCGACGCCTTCGACATTACCAAAGAACCGAAAGCGAGTTACGACAAGTACAACACCGGGCGGTTCGGGTTGGGGTGCCTGCTCGCCCGGCGCCTGGCAGAGTCCGGGGCGCGATTCATCGAGGTGACGACCGAGTACGTGCCGTTCCTCCACTGGGACACGCACGAGAACGGCCACACTACGTACACCCGCATGAAGAAGGAAATCGACCGCCCCATCGCCCAACTGATCCTCGACCTGGAGCAGCGCGGGATGCTCGACCGCACGCTCGTCGTCCTGGCGAGCGAGTTCAGCAGAGACATGATGATCGAGGGCGTACCGGGCAGCACGGCGAAGGACCAGTCCCTCGCGAAAGCCGAAAAGCTCGGCGAACTGAAACACTACGGGCTGCACCGGCACTTCACCGGCTCCGGGTCGGTGCTGATGTTCGGCGGCGGAATCAAAAAGGGCGCTCTGTACGGCGAGACGGCAGCAGAACGGCCGCTCATCACCACGAAGAACCCGGTGAGCATTCGCGACCTGCACGCGACCATCTTCCACGCGATGGGGATCTCGCCGAAGACCGCGTTCGACGTCGAGAAGCGCCCGTTCTACGCGACTGAAGACGGTAAGGGCAAGCCGGTGATGGACCTGTTCGCGCGCGGGAAGTGAGCCCCTCGATCACATTTTACCGTGCGGGAGTTCCTAATTTCACACGGGTAGACACCCCTTGTCTGCCCGCGAGAGCGGATAATGGAAGTGCCGCGCACCAGTTCCCAACCGGTAGAATCCCATGCGAGCCGTGCTGATGTGGGCCGTTCCGCTCGTGCTGGTTGTCGCCTATTTGCTGCTCGCAAAAATCATTACCCGTGACGCATCAATGGTACCGGAAAACTTCCCCGTTCTCGAACCCGATGAAATCGGCACCGCACCAGCCGCGCCCGCGGGTGTGGTCGAAGTGGCCACCTTCGGGTCCGGCTGCTTCTGGTGTACCGAGGCCGTGTTTCAGCAGATGAAGGGCGTGCAGAAGGCCGTGTCCGGCTACAGCGGCGGGCACGTGCCCAACCCGACCTACGAGCAAATCTGCACCGGGCGCACCGGCCACGCGGAAGTGGTTCAAGTCACGTTCGACCCGGCCGTGGTGTCGTTCGCGGAACTGCTCGAAGTGTTCTGGCGGTCGCACGACCCCACCACGCTGAACCGGCAGGGGAACGACGTTGGCACGCAGTACCGCTCTGCCGTCTTCTACCACACCGAGCGGCAAAAACAGCTCGCCGAACGGTACAAGTCGAAAATCGACGCCGCGGGCGTGTACCAGTCCCCGTTGGTCACCCAAATCGTGCCGTTCAGCGAGTTCTTCTCCGCGGAAGCCTACCACCAAGATTACTACGCGAGTAACACCCAGCAGCCGTATTGCCGCGCGATCATCGGCCCCAAGGTCGAAAAGCTGCGCAAGGTGTTTCACGATCGGTTAAAAGGTGAGTGACGCCGGGCCGAGAGCGTGCAGAGACCGGATCGATACGCGAGGCGACCATGACCCTGGCCAAGAAGAAAACGACGCCCGCGTTCCGGGTCCGCCTCCGGCAACTGCGGGACGCGGTCGGCATCTCCCAGGTGCGCACCGCCAAGATCGTGGGCGTTCACATCGCGACGTACATGCGCTGGGAGCGCCTCGGGGAGACCGAACCGACGTTCTCGCAACTGTGCGTGCTGGCCGACACGTTCGGGGTCACGCTGAACGATTTCGTGACCGAAGCGCCCGCAACCGAGTCGCCCGAACCTGCGGAGGAGGTTCCCAAGAAGCCGGCCCCAAAGAAGGGGAAGAGCAAGAAATAACGCCGCGAACAAGCCGTCAGCCCTTCTTCTCTTCACCTCCCGCGTCGCCGAACAAATCGGTGCGAACCCGCTCGCGCTCCCGGTCGATCTGCTCCGGTGCGGCTCCGAGTTCTCGCAGAACCGACTCGGTCATTGCCAGTGCCACCTCTCCCTCGCCCGCGAATACCTCGTCCGCCCCGGCCTTCCGCAAGTCGGCGCGCTCGCGCAAGTATGCCGACCGCGCCAGCACCCGAACGTCCGGGTTCAGTTCACGGGCCAACCGAACCACCTCTTCGGCCCCCTTCAACCCGGACGCACTGAGGATCAGGCTCCCGGCGCGGTCCAGGCCCGCTTCCTTCAGCGTGTCATGGCGCGCGGCGTCCCCGTACACTGCCGCCACCCCATCGGCGCGCAACCGCCGGACCGTTTCTAGGTTCATTTCGATGATCGTGGGCACGATCCCGTTCTCCTTGAGGAGCCGGGCCAGCGTGCGCCCGACCGGACCGTACCCGATGACCACCGCCCGGTACCGCGGGTCCGCCTCCTCCGGAAGTACCGGGTTGGTCCCCTCGAGTCCGCGCCGGCGGGCATTCAACATACCCCACAGCCGCGGACGGGCCGCGGCCCACGCCTCGATCGGCCCGACCGCACGGTAGAGGAGCGGGTTGACCGAGATCGAGACGATGGCCGCCGCGACCAGCGCGCTCGTGGCCTCTCCGGGCAGCACCTTCAGGCTGGTTCCCAGCGCGGCCAGGATGAACGAGAACTCGCCGATCTGCCCGAGCGCCACGGACACGGCGATCGCGATCCGCACGGGGTACCCGAGGAGCAGAACGATCCCGACGGCCGCGAGCGGCTTCCCGATCATGACGACCGCGAGGGTCGCCAGCACCACCAGCGGGGCGTCGATCAGGTACCGCGGATCGAACAGCATCCCGACCGAGACGAAGAACAGCACCGCGAACGCATCGCGCATCGGCAGAGCGTCGGACGCCGCCCGGAGGCTGAAATCGCTCCGGCCCACGATCATCCCCGCGAGGAACGCGCCCAGGGCCATCGACACACCGAACAGCATCGAAGAACCGACCGCGATCCCCAGTGCCACCACGAGTACCGTCAGGGTAAACAACTCGCGCGACCCGGTGTCGGCCACCCGGTTCAGGAGCCACGGAATGACGCGCCCGCCGACCGGCATCGCCACGACAATCAGCAGGCCGATTTTGACCACCGCCAGTCCAACTGCGAGGGCGAGTCCGCCTTCCGAGTTCCCAAAAAGGGGCGGGAGCAGAACCAGCACAAGAACGGTGAAAATGTCCTCGACGACGAGCCACCCGATCGCGATGTGTCCCGTCGGCGTGTGCAACTCGTTGGCGTCCGAAAGTACCCGTGTCAGGACGACCGTACTGGCAACCGAGAGGGCCAGCCCGAACACCACTCCGGCCGAAGCCCCCCACCCCAGCGCCAGAGCCACGGCCGCCCCGAGCGCCGTCGCCACCAGACTTTGAACAATCGCCCCCGGCAGGGCTATGCGGCGAACGGCAAGCAACTCGTTGAAATGGAAGTGGAGCCCGACCCCGAACATGAGCAAGATGACCCCGATCTCGGCCATCTGTTCGGCCAGGTGCTTATCCGCAACGAAGCCGGGTGTGTGCGACCCGACCGCGATCCCGGCCAACAAGTACCCGACGATCGGGGAAAGCCCGAACCGGTGCGTGACGTAACCAAAGGCCAGCGCCGCGGTGAGCCCAAAAGTCAGAGTCAGTATCAGTTCCGTGTCGTGCATGGGATTACGTGTACCGTATGGCAAAACGAACGTGTATCGAAATCCAATCGGTCCGCGAGACCAGATCCTGGCCACGCGGTCCAAATACTGGACACACGAACGACTCGTTTGATCGAGGTCATTCGCGCTGTTTTCGCCTGGAACTGCGCCCGCGAGCGAGCGCGATTATCGCGCCCGGTGCGCGTAAGAGCAAACGAGTTGCCGCCTCAAACGGGACCGGCAAAAAAATGTGGGACCGTCCGACTTCGATCTCGGAAGGGCGAAAGCGCGGTCAGCCCCTCGATATATGGGGCAAAGAGGCTCGGCGGTCTATTATTGGTGCCCTCCGGCCGGGGTCGCCGAGCGGCACAACGCCTTCACATCGCCTTCCTGTATCGAAGTCGCGCATCAGCGTACCCCGCAACGAGGTGTTGGATGAGGTTGATGGCGACCACCGGCAGCAGCGCCAACGGGCACCCCGCGAGCGCGCCTGCCGCCAGCCCCAACCCGGCCCCGTTGTTCGCCATGCCGACGCCGAACACGAGTGCCGCGCGCTGTGCGGGGTCGGCGCGCACGGACCGCGCGGCCAAGAACCCGCTCGTGAACGCCGCCACACACATCGTTCCGGCCGCGACCGCGATCAGCGCCAGGAAGTCCCAATCGGGATCGGCAACAACACCGGGCAGACACATTGAGGCATTCGTGTAGCACAGAACTAGCAGGATCACAGACGCGACCGGCTTCACCCACGGCCCGGTCGCGTCCGCCCGGCTCCCACCGATCATCCAACGACTGAGAAGCCCCAAACCGGTCGGGACGACCACCCACAAAACGACAAACGCGCCCGCACCACCCGATCCGGCGAGGTGATTCAATACCTCGCTCGCACCACTCGAGGCAAACGTACCCGCCGCACCGAGTGCGAGCGGGGTCGTGAAAGGGCTGAACACGGTCGAGAGCAGAACGAGGCCGAGACTCAGCGCGCAATCGCCGTCGGCGGCGCGGGACCAACCCGCCGACGAACCCGCCACCGGCATCGCGGCGACCACCGCCAGGCCCACGAGCAGGTCGCGGGCTTCGGCGGGATCGTGCCAGAGCAACAGTACGGGCGCGACCGCCATCAGCACAACAACGGGCGCCACAACGCTCACAATCAGCCCAACAACCAGAGACAATGGCCGCCGGAACATGCCCCACAGGTGCTCGCCCCGCACCGCGAACCCGGCGGCAAACAGAAGCGCGCCGAGCATCACCGCCGGCGCGGATATTCGAACCGGGTGGCCCAATACGCAGCCCGCCCGTGCCAGTTCCGATATCCAGCGGCCGGCCCCCGGCACGGCCCCGGCCGCCACATACGCCCCGATCAGGAGCCCGAGGAAATGTCGGTGCAGGAACCCCGAAACTGATCCGTGTTCGCGACGCATCTGGGTCGGTCCTTTTCAGTTGAACGGCTTTGAACTGAACTGCCGACACCGTACCCGATGGACCTAAGCGGGCCGTGACGCGGGGATAAAGTATTTCTTATCTTCGCTTCATCCTCAGTTCACCGAGGTCGGGTACAGTGCCCCGCGACGGTTCGGGTCCGCCCGCGTCGGGAGCGGCCGACCGCGTATTGAGGAGCAAGCCATGCGTTACCTCGCAGCAGCCACGGTCGTCGCGTTCGTGTTGGCCGCACCGGTTCGGGCGGACGAAGAAAAAGTTCCGTTGGAAAAGGTGCCGAAGGCCGTTCTGGAGGCCGCCAAGAAGCGGTTCCCGAAGGCCGAGGTGGTCGGCGCGAGTAAAGAAACCGAGAAGGACAAGACGGTGTACGAGGTCGAGCTGAAGGAAGCCGGCAAGACGATCGACGTGACCCTCACCCCGGAGGGTATCATCACCACCATCGAAAAGCAGATCGACGCTAAAGAGCTCCCGAAGGCCGTGACCGATGCGCTCGAGAAGAAGTACGCGAAGGCCACCTTCAAGGTCGTCGAGTCGGTTTACTCCGTGAAGGACGGAAAAGAGGCACTCGACTACTACGAGGTGCTCCTCGTCACGGCCGAGAAGAAGGAGATCGAGGTGGAGATTCTCGCCGACGGTAAGATCAAGCACGAAGAAGAGAAAAAATCGGAGAAGTAACAAGCGAAGCCCGGCGTGCGACGGCGCAGCCGGGGCTGGCAAAAAGGCTGACAGGTCTACGTCCGCGGGTGCCCGAATTCGGGCGCCCGCGCTTTCGGGGCGGTTGATATGGGAATCCGCATTCTGCTCGTTGAGGACGAACCGGCGATCGGCGACTTCGTCGCCCGCGGGTTGCGCGAAGAAGGGTACCAAGTCGAATGGGCCGTGGACGGCGACACCGGGTGGCACCACCTGCGAACCGCCGTGTGGGACGTGATCCTGCTCGACTGGTGGCTACCCGGTCCGAACGGCCTGACGCTCCTCAAGAAGTTCCGACAAGCGGGTTGCGACACGCCGGTGCTCATGCTCACCGCGCGCGACGCCGTTTCCGACCGCGTGCAGGGGCTGGATTGCGGGGCCGACGATTACCTGTGCAAACCGTTCGCGTTCGAGGAACTGCTCGCGCGCGTCCGCGCGCTGGCGCGCCGGCCCGGCGCGACGTCGGGCACCACGCTCTCCTACGCCGACGTGCAGCTCGACCTCGCGACCCACCGCGCCGAGCGCGCCGGTACGAAACTGGACCTGACCGCGAAAGAGGAATCGCTCTTGGTGCTGTTCCTCCGGCACCCCGGCGAAGTGCTGAGCCGCACCCGGATCTACGAGGCGGTCTGGGACGAGCGGTACGACGGGATCTCGAACACGCTCGAGGTTCACGTCATGGAACTGCGCAAAAAACTCGAAGCACACGGCCCGCGCCTCATTCAGACGGTCCGCGGGCGCGGGTACGTGTTCGGGGAGCTCGAGTGACCCTCACGACCCGTCTGTCACTGTTCTTCCTGGCCGCGCTCGCAACGGTACTCGTCGCGTTCTCCGCGGCGCTGTACGTCCTCGCGCACCGCCACCTGACGCGGCAACTGGACGACCGGTTGGACGCATCCGCGCGCACCCTGGCTTCGGCCGCGGAGATCAAACCCGACGGTGTGGAGTGGGAACCGGAGGAGCGCCCGTTCCCGTTTACGTCGAGCCCCTTCGGGGACGAGCTCCGGTGGAACGTCACCACCGACGACGGCACCGTCGTCGATCAATCTACCCAGGAAGGCGCGCGAGAACTGTTGACGGAAGCCGAAGAAGGCTTCCGCACCGGGCACCGGAACCCGCGCCGGGTGGACCGTGCGGGCCGCGCGTGGCAGGCGACGCGCATCCGACTCGCGCCAGAACTGGCCCCACACCCGGTCCCACTCCGGCGCGGAAAGTTCTCGGCGCTCGTGCTGACGGTCGCGGTACCGCTCGATCCCGTTCACGGCACGCTCCGCACCCTCGCGGCAACACTAACCGGTCTCACGCTCGCGGTTCTCGCCGTCGCGCTCGTTGCCAGTCGCGCGGTCTGTCGGCGGGCGCTCGCTCCGGTCACGCGAATGGCCGAGACCGCGCGATCGATGGGCACTGACCTGACCGAGCGCTTACCGGATACGCGATCCACGGACGAAATCGCGAACCTGACGAGCGCGTTCAACGGTTTACTCGATCGACTGATGGAGGCGTTCGAGCGCGAACGGCGGTTCGCGGGCGAAGCGTCGCACCAGCTCCGCACGCCGCTCACGGCCCTCATCGGGCAGATCGAAGTCGCGCTGCGCCGCGACCGCCCGCCCCAGGAATATCAACGGGTACTCGGCGCGGTTTTGGAACAGGCCGGCCGGCTCCGGCGGGTCATCGAAGCGCTCCTGTTTCTGGCCCGCTCGGAATCCGACGCCCGGCTCCCCGGCTTGGAGCGGATCGACCTGGCGAAGTGGGTTCCCGCGCGGCTGGGGGAGTGGGCCGATAATCCGCGCTCCCGAGATCTCACCTTTGAAGCGCCGAGTGAAGAAGTGCCCGCGGCGCTTCACCCGGATTTGTTTGGCGAGTTACTCGACGCCGTTCTCGATAACGCCCTCAAGTACAGCGAACCGGGAACACCCGTCACGATGCGCGCTGGCCGCACCGCGAACGACGTGTGGGTGGAAGTTGAAGACCGGGGGTGCGGGATTTCGGCGGACGAGTTGCCGCACCTGTTTCGGCCGTTCTTTCGGTCCGAGACCGCGCGAAAACGGGGCGTACCCGGCGTGGGGTTGGGGTTGGCCGTCGCCGCCCGAATCGCGTCCGCTCTGGGCGGCACGATTGCTCTGACGAGTGAAGGCGGCCGGGGGTGTCGGGTCACGATTCGCCTGCCCCTATCTTTGGCACGCGAAGAACGCACGGGCGAACTCGGCCCACACAGTTCGACTCAAGGAGGAGAGCTTTGATGACGCGACGGCGGTTCCTTGCGCTCGCCGCGGGCCTTCCCGTGGTGGGCGGCTCGCTCGGAGCGTGGGGTACCACACCCGAAACTTTCACACGGTCAAGTCGGGCGTTCTCTACCGGAGCGGGCAGCAGACGCCGACAGGCTTAAAGCTGTCTCTGCGCGCCTACCAGATCAAGACCGTCGTCACGCTGCGGACGGTCCGCGACCCCGATCGGCCCTACCCCGACGAATGGGAGGCCGAATTGTGCGCGGCCCACAGCGCGCGTCACGTCCGAATCGTCCCTCAACCGTGGTCGTTGGACGAGGGGGGCGAACTCCCGGCCGAACGAGTCGTGCGGGCGTTCCTGGACATCGTGTGCGACCCGGCCAACCACCCGGTACTCGTTCACTGTTTCGCGGGCATCCACCGGACCGGGGCCATGTGTGCCCTTTTTCGGATGGAGTGCCAGGGGTGGTCGGCCGAACGAGCGATCGCCGAGATGCAGGACCACGGCTTCGAGCCCGGGCAGAGCCGGAACGGGATCGAGCAGTACCTGCGCGACTACCGCGCCCAGGCCCCACCTTCGGCGCCATCATCATAATCGGAATTTATCTCCGGTTTATCCTGCATTGCCGATAACAAATTGACACAACAAGAGCCCAAGTAACTTTGGCAGGTGGCGAGCTTTCGGTAACCGGGGCGATTCGTGACGGCATTACGCACAGTTTTGTTCGCGGTCACGGGGTGCGGCTTAATCGGCTGCTCGACACCGAAGGGAGCGGATCGCTCCCGGGTTTCGGCCGCCGTCGAAGCGCGCTTCGGCCAACCGGTGGGACTGAACGGCCCAAACACTGAGCAATTGATTGTTCCGGAGCGCCTGGGGCGCGGCGAACCGCTCACCGAAGAACAAGCCGTGGTCCTCGCGTTATGGAACAACGCGGCGTTCCACGAACAGCTCGTCGAACTCGACCTGACGCGGGCCGATCTCGTTCAAGCCGGGCTGCTGCCGAACCCGGAGTTCGTCTATTACTGGCCCGCCGGGAACAAGCCGTTCAAGTACCTCATCGATTTCCCGATCGAGTCGCTCTGGCTCCGCCCGCTGCGAATGAAGGCAACCGCGGCAGAAAACGAACGGGCCTCCGCGCGGCTCACGCAACTCGCACTCGACCTCATCCGCGATACCCGCCAGGCGTATGCCGACCTCCAACTGGCCCGTGACCGCGTGCGCGTATCGGAGCGGGCGGTGCAGTTGCGCGAGGACATCCTCAAACTCGCGGAGGCGCGCCTGAAGGCCGGGGACGCGAGCGAACTGGAAGCCTCGACCGCCCGGATCGATGCGCTCCAGGCGCGGCAAGACCTCACGCGCACCGGGTACGAGATCCCGGTCGCGCGGGAGCGGTTGCGGAACCTCACCGGGCTCTCGGCGGTCACGGTCGAACTCGTGCCGGACGACGCGGTGTTCGACCCGCACGTGGAAACCCCGCTCGACGAACTCGTCGCCGACGCGGTCGCGACGCGCCCGGACGCGGCCGCCGCCGACCACGCGGCCCGCGCCGCGGTCGAGCGCCTGCGGGTCGCGCGCCTCGGCTGGGTGCGGTTCCTCGGGTTGCTCGACGCCACCAGCGGCCGCGTTACCGGGCACGAGTTCAGTCCGGCGCTGCGGATGACGGTCCCGATCTTCAACCGCAACCAGGGCGGGATCGCGCGGGCGCAGGCCGAGCTCGACCAACTCGAGCGCCGCAAGGTAACGGTCCACAACCAGATCGTGCAGGACGTGCGGACCGCGCACGCGCGATACCAACAGGCCCGGGCCGAATTGGACCTCCTGAAGAACAAGACGCGGCCGGAAGTGGAAGCCACAATCAAGCGGGCGCGGGCCGCGTTCGAGAAGGGCGGCGTGACGTACCTGCTGGTACTGGAAACCAACCGGCAGTTGATCGACACCTACGCCCGCGAAGCGCAACTGTTCGCCGACTTGAGACGGGCGTGGGCCGAACTGGAGCGGAGCGTGGGGCGCAAGTTGAGTCCCCCGGGCCGCGATTCCGTCGGGAGCGACAAACCATCACCATGACATACCGGCACGGTCTTCTCACCGGGATCACCAGCACCGCGCTCGCGGCCGGGGCCATCGGCGCGGCGTGGTGGCTCGCCGCCGCACCCCCCAAGGAGCCGACCAAGTCGGCGGCCCCCGGCATCCCCGCGACCGTGCCCAAGCCGTTCAAGGAAGATCAGGCCGCGACGGTCGTGCTCACCGCCGACGCCGAAGCGAAGCTCGCGCTCCGCACCGCGCCGGTGACGCGCGCGTCGGTACCGCGGGCGCGCGTGTTCGGCGGGGAGGTGGTGATCCCGCCCGGGCGCGCGATCCTGGTCTCCGCGCCGCTCGCCGGCACGCTCAAAGCGGGCGCTGCGCCGGTTGCCGGCCAGCCCGTGCGAGCCGGGAAACCGGTACTCCAACTCGTACCGGTACTCGACCCGGTCGGCCGCGCGAACCTGACCGCGGCCCGCGTGGACGCCGACGGGCAGGTGAAGACGGCCGACGAGCAGTTGAAACTCGCTCGCATTACGCTGGGGCGCGCCAAGGAAGTTCTCGCCGAAGGCGGCGGGCGCCAGCGCGACGTGGACGACGCGAACGCCGCGCTGAAGGTGGCCGAGCAGACCCACGCGGCCGCGACCGCTCGGCGCGACCTGCTCGGGAGGGTGCTGGGCGAGCTCGACTCCGGCACCGCGGCCCCCATCCCCATTGATGCACCCGCGGACGGCGTGCTGCGGAACGTGAACTCGCTCCCCGGCCAGATGGTCCCGGCCGGCGCGCCACTGTTCGAGGTCATCAACCTCGATGTCGTCTGGGTCCGCGTGCCGGTGTACGTCGGCGACCGCGAGGAGATCGACGGCACGTGCGCGACGATTCGGCCGCTCGCGGCTCCCGTCGGAAGTGCCGGGCGGTGCGCGTGGCTAGTAGCCGCACCCCCAACCGCGAACCCGCTCGCGGGGACCGTGGACCTGTTCTTCCAAACACTGAACCCGGACCCGAGCGACGACCGCTGGAAGGCGCTCGCCGGGGCCGTGGGCGGGTTCGCCGTCGCTCCGTTCGCGGGTTCGCCGCTCGGCCCCGGTCAGCGGGTCGCGGTCTCGCTCGCGCTCAAGGAACCGGCCGAAGCGCTGACGGTGCCGTGGGCGGCCGTGCTCTACGACTTCCACGGCGGGACGTGGGTGTACGTGAAGACCGCCGACCGCACGTACTCACGCGAGCGCGTGCGGGTGCGCCACGTGACCGGGGAGCGGGCCGTTTTGGACGACGGGCCGGCGCCGGGCAAGGAAGTCGTGAGCGCGGGCGCGGCGGAACTGTTCGGTACCGAAACCGGCTTCAGCAAGTAACCGCCATGCTCACCGCGCTCATTTCCAATTCGATCCGGCTCCGGGCAGTCGTCCTCGCGCTGTGCGCGGTGCTGCTCGTCGTCGGGTCGCGCTCCGTTCAGCGGGCGCCGCTCGACGTGTTCCCCGAGTTCGCCCCGCCGCTCGTCGAGATCCAGACCGAAGCGCCGGGCCTCTCCACGAACGAGGTCGAATCGCTCGTCACGATGCCCATCGAGAACGCACTCAACGGCGTGCCGCACGTGAAAACGGTGCGGTCCAAGTCCGTACTCGGGCTCTCGCAGGTGGTGCTGGTTCTCGAAGACGGCGCGGACGTGATGCGGGTCCGCCAAATTGTTCAGGAGCGCGTCACCGCGGTCACGCGCCTGCTCCCCACCGTGGCTCTCCCTCCGGTCATCCTCCAACCGCTGTCCACCACCAGCCGGGTCATGAAGATCGGCATCCTTTCGGCGAAGGGCGCCAACCTGTCGCAGCGCGACCTCACCGAGGTGGTGATGTGGACGATTCGGCCGAAGTTGATGTCGGTTCCGGGGGTGGCGAACGTCGCGGTGTGGGGCCAGCGCGACAAGCAGTTTCAGGTGATCGTCCACCCCGACGAGTTGCGGGTGAACAACGTCACGCTCGACATGGTGACGCTGGCCGCGCGCGACGCGGTCGCACTCGAGGGCGGCGGGTTCGTGGACACGCCGAACCAACGGGTCGCGATCCGACACTCGCAGTACGTGCGCACTCCGGCGGACCTCGGACAAACGGTGGTCGATCCGCGCGGCGGGGCGTCCCTGCGGTTGCGGGACGTGGCAAAGGTCCAGTACGGCTCCCCGTCGGCCATCGGCGACGCGGTCATCAATGACGAGCCGGGCATTCTGCTCATTGTGGAGAAGCAGCCCGAAGCGAACACGCTCGAGCTGACGCGCCGGGTCGAGGCCGCCATCGAAGGCCTGCGGCCGGGGTTGAAGGGCGTGGACGTCGACACGACCATTTTCCGCCCGGCCACGTTCATCGAGCGGGCCATCGACAACTTGTCGCACGCCCTCGTCATCGGGTGCGCGCTGGTCGCGGTGATCCTCGTGGTGTTCCTCTTCGACTGGCGCACCGCGGTCATCAGTTTGACCGCGATCCCGCTGTCCCTGGTCGCCGCACTCATGGTGTTCGCGTACAGCGGCGCGACGATCAACACGATGGTGCTGGCCGGGTTGGTGATCGCGCTGGGCGAGGTTGTGGACGACGCGATTATTGACGTCGAGAACATCGCGCGCCGGTTGCGCCTGGCAACACCGGAGGCCGCACGATCCCCGTTCCGCATCGTGCTCGCGGCCTCGCTTGAAGTGCGCTCCGCGGTGGTCTACGCGAGCCTGATTGTGGTGCTCGTGTTCCTGCCGGTCTTCTTCCTGGACGGGCTGGCCGGGGCGTTCTTCCGGCCGCTCGCACTGGCCTATGTCGTAGCCATCGCCGCGTCGCTGTTCGTCGCGCTCACCGTCACGCCCGCGATGTCGTACCTGCTGCTCGCGGGCCGCGCTCACACCGCGGAACGCGACCCGCCGCTCACGCGCGTTCTGAAGCGCGGGTACCGGCTCTTATTGCCGGCATTCGTGGCGCGGCCGTGGCAGTGCCTCGCGGCGCTGGTCCTCGCGTTCGCCGTTACCGGGGCCGCGGCTACGCGGCTCGGTCAGGAGTTCCTGCCGAACTTCCAGGAAACCGACTTCCTGATGCACTTCGTGGAGAAGCCCGGCACCTCCGTGGAGGCGATGAACCGCGTGACGACAGCCGCGAGCAAGGAGCTGCGCGCGCTCGAAAACGAGAAGGGGCAGAAGCTCGTTCGCAACTTCGGCTCGCACATCGGGCGCGCGGAGGTCGCGGACGAACCGGTCGGGCCGAACTTCACCGAGCTGTGGATCAGCATCCCGGAAGACGCGGACTACGAACCGACGGTGAAGAAGATCGCGGACGTGGTGTACGCCTACCCCGGACTGTACCGCGACCTCCTGACCTACCTGCGCGAGCGCATCAAGGAAGTCCTCACCGGCGCGAGCGGGAGCGTCGTCGTGCGGCTCTACGGCCCCGACACGGCAGTGCTGCGCGCGAAGGCGAAAGACGTGGAATCCGCGATGAAGGACGTGCCCGGGGTCACGAACCTGAAGGTCGAACCGCAAGTGCTGGTCGCCCAAATCGACGTCCAGTTGCGCCCCGAAGACCTCCGCAAGTTCGGTCTGACGCCGGGCCACGTGCGCCGCGCGTCGACCGTACTCCTGAAGGGCCAGAAAGTGGGCGAGGTGTTCGACGGGCAGAAGAAATTCGACGTGGTGGTGTGGGGCGCAAACAACCTCCGTTCTGACCTGGGCGCCGTTCAGGAGCTGCCGATCGACGTGCAGAACGGCACCCAGGTGCGCCTGAAGGACGTGGCCGACGTGCGCATCGTGTCCGCACCGAACGAGGTGCGGCGCGAGAACACGAGTCGGCGCCTGGACGTGACGTGCAACGTGTCCGGCCGCGACCTCGGGTCGGTCGCGCGCGAGGTCGAGGAGAAGGTGAAGCAGATCCCGTTCGAGCGCGAGTACCACCCGGAGTTCCTGGGCGAGTACCAAGCGCGCCAGGAATCGACGCGGAAGCTGTACGCGCTCTCGGCGCTCGCACTGGCGGGGATCGTACTGCTGTTGTTCGTGGACTTCGGCGCGTGGCGGCCGACGCTGCTCGTCGCGCTCACGATCCCGTTCGCACTCGTTGGCGGGGTGTTCGCCGTGACAATCACAACGGGCGTCGTGTCACTGGGTTCGATGGTGGGCTTCGTCACGGTGCTGGGGATCGCGGCGCGAAACGGGATCATGCTGGTGAGTCACTTCCGGCACCTCGAAACCGAGGAAGGTGTGCCGTTCGGCGTGGGCCTCGTTCTGCGCGGCGCGGAGGAGCGCCTCGCGCCCATCCTGATGACAGCGCTCGCAACGGGCCTGGCCCTTCTCCCGCTCGCGATTACGGGCAACAAGCCGGGCCAGGAGATCGAGTACCCGCTCGCGGTGGTCATCCTCGGCGGGCTCGTCACCTCGACCCTCTTGAACCTGTTCCTGCTCCCGCCCCTGTACGCCCTCTTCGGCCGCCCCGCTTCTACGGTCGAAGGAGAGTAATTCCGATTCGATCATTATCGATTACTTCTTCCGACGACAATTCTGGCGAGATCGGACAGCGTAGCTACGTCCGCTTAGCCAACGCAGTCTCCACCTTCGCCTGTAGGAAGGGCGGAGTGAAGTGGCTCACCGAACAACAAAAGCCGCATGGGAACGGACTCGCGATGAGCATCGGGAATCCGTTGCTCACCGCAAGTCACAGTGGCGCGCCCCGGCGCGAACCGCCTGGATGTTCAGAAGTGTTTTTGACAGGATTAGCAGGATCGACAGGATAAAAATCAAACACGAGTCGTCTTCTGAATCCTGTTAAAAGCACTCCTTCGCAACACTCAAATCCGCGCTCCACAGCCGGGCGCTAAATCGCCGCCCCAGGTGCGCGGTATCAAGCTCGAATTACCGGGGCGGGCAGAGCACTGAGTGCGGAATTGACGGCCGATTTGGGCTCGCTCCGAATGAGCCGGAGCGCCTTGTTCAGCGCCTCGAACAGATCGGCCGGGGGGAACGGCTTCGACAGAAACACGGAGTGCGCGATCGGCTCGACGCGCTCGGACTCCGCCGCGTACCCGGACATCACGACCACCGCGATGTCCGGGCGCAGCGCGCGAACCCGCGCGGCCAGTTCGCGCCCGTCGATGCCGGGCATCGTCACGTCGGTCACGATGGCGTCGAAATGGGTGCCCCGGCTCGCGAGTTCCAGCGCGACCTCACCGTTCTCGGCCTCGGTGACCTGGTGCCCCTGTGTCTGGAGGGCGAGCCGCGCGAACTGCCGAACGGCGTCCTGGTCCTCGACGAGGAGCACCGAGACGGCCCGCCCCCCGCGCCGCTCCGCCAGCGAGCGCGGGGCCGGCGTGCGCGCGAGCACCGAGGCGCTCCCCTCCCACCACGGCAGGTCCACCCGGAACGTGGTCCCGGCCCCCGGTGCGGACTCGACCTTGATCCGCCCCCCGGCCTGCTCGACGATCCCGAACACCGTCGCCAGCCCCAGCCCGGTCCCCTTGTCCGGCCCCTTGGTGGTGAAGAACGGCTCGAAGATCTGGCCCTTCACCTCGTCCGTCATGCCGGTCCCGGTGTCGGCGACCGTGAGTTGCGCGAACCGCGGCGCGCCGGGGGGGGCGCGCTCGGGCACCACCGTGCCGACGGTCACCGTACCGCCCCCGGGCATGGCGTCGCGCGCGTTCACCGCCAGGTTCAGGATCACTTGTTCCAGGTGGCTGCGGTCGGTCCGAACCGTCACCGGCACGGGCGCGAGCACGGTTTCGACCGAGACGCGCTCCCCCAGTAACCGGCGCAGCAACCCGGACAGCGCGGTCACGACCTCGTTCAGGTCGAGCACCTCGACCCGGACCGGCTGGCGCCGGCTGAACATGAGGAGCTGGCGCACCAGGGCCGTTGCGCGATCGGCGGCCAGCAGGAGGTCGTCGAACAGTGCAGAGTCCCCGGCGTCTTCGGTCGGGGACCGGAGCAGTTCCGCGTTCCCGCGAATGATGGTGAGCAGGTTGTTGAAGTCGTGTGCGACCCCGCCGGCCAAGCGCCCCACGGCTTCCATCTTCTGCGACTGCCGGAGCTGCTCTTCCAAGCGCTTCCGGTCGGTGATGTCCTGGTACACGCCGAGCACCCCGACCACCTGGCCGCGTGCGTCCCGCAGCGGCACCTTGCTGGTCAGGAGCGTGGCCCGGGTTCCGTCGGGGCGCGTTTGGAACTCTTCGAGGTTGAGAATCGGGTGCCCGCTCTCCATCACCTGCTGGTCGCAGTCCCGATAGAACTCGGCCTCCGAAGCGACGCTCGTGATGTCGAAATCGCTGCGGCCCAGCATGTGCTCGGGAGCGGCGATCCCGTGGTCGCGCGCGACCTGATCGTTGCACCCGATGTAGGTCAGTTCGCGGTTCTTCCAGAACACCCCGCAGGGGATGTGGGTGATGACGGTGCGGAGCATGTCCTCGCGCTCGCGCAGGGCCTGCTCCGCGCGGCGCCTCCGGGTGACGTCCCGAATGATCGCCAGGTGCAACCGGCGCCCCGCGGTCTCGATCACGGTGTACCGGACCTCGACCGCGATCGCCCCGCCGTCCCGCCGCCGGTACGTGCTCTCCGACGTACTCGTCTCCCCCGGCCCCAGGTCCGCGGCCGGCGTCATGCCGAGGTCGCCCAGGGTCAGCGCGGTCAGGTGCTCGCGGGCGTAGTCGAGGCTGTGGCACGCCTGACGGTTCGCGTCCACGATTTTCCCGCTCCGGTCGAGCACGAGGATCGCATCGGCGGCCTGCTCGAACAGCCCGCGGAACCGCGCCTCGCTCTCGCGCAGGGCCTGCTCCGCGCGCCGGCGCTCCGTGGTTTCTCGGATCACGGCCACCGAGTGCGTGTGCCGCCCGGCCGCGTCCGACACGGGGACGATCTGCCACTCGGCCCATACCCGGGTGCCGTCCTTTCGGCGCCCCGGCAACTCGACGCGGACCGGTTCGGTGCTCCGAACGGCTTCGCGGATCGCCGCCAGCCCGTCCGCCTCGTCCGCCAGGACGCTCGGGCTGAGCCCCACCGCCTCGTCGCTCGAGTACCCGGTGAGGCGCTCGAAGGCCGCGTTCGAGTACACGACCTGCACCCCGTCGAGGTCGTCGGTGGTCGCGATGACCACGCCGTCCCCGCACGCCCCGAGCGCCACGTCCAACAACTGCGGGTCCGTACCCGCTTCGAGGGGCGGAGGGGGCGGCGCGTGCCGCCACATCCGCGCCACCGCGAACCACGCGAGCGCGGCGCCGAACCCGCACGCGCCCGCCACGGCTCCCGCACCGATCAGCGGCGCGAGCGCGTGCCCCGCGGCCCCCAGCCCGACCGCACCGAGCAGCGCGGCAAGCGCGCGGGGGGGCACGGGCCGCCGGTGTTGAAGCGCAACGAAACGCACGCCGCTCAGTGCCGCGAGCGCGAGGAGCCCGTCCGCGAATGCAGTAATCGTGGTGAGTGGCGGAAGGGCGCTGGGCATCGCGGAGAACTCGTGAGCGCGGCGGGCGTGGCGCGTTCCCGAACGTGGTGGTGCGGGCGAGCACGCGGAGTCAAGAATGACATTATTCTTAGCTCACGCCCCGGTTCCGCGCCGATCCGTGCGCAACGAAAAACGACCGTTAGTGGTTCCCGCGTCCCGGGTCTCCGCGTCGGACAAAAAATGTCTTCGGGGGCGGCGCGATTTCTGTGGCCGAGCGCGACGGATCGCTTCGCGCGACGGGGCGATTCTGTACCCAGACATTACTTTGGAGAATTCTTACGATCTTGCTCACATCTCCAAGAGGACGGATCTATCCTCATTTCGTGTGATTGCCGCTGCTTCGTTCGCCGCTCCCGCGAACGGTTCGCCCATCAGCGAGAACTCGATGCCCCCGCCCCGTCTCCGCGCGTTTGAACAACTCGAAGACCGCTCGCTCCCCAGTTCGTTCGGCGTCCCCTGGGCCGACCCCGGACACATGACGCTCAGCTTCGTGCCCGATGGCACATCAGCGCCTACGGGACCGAGCAGCCTGTTCGGAACCATGTCCGCGAGCGGCTCTACTGCCGCTTGGGAGCGCGAGATCCTTCGCGCGTTCCAGACGTGGGCGGTGAACGCGAACATCAACATCGGGCTCGTCGCCGACGGCGGACAGGCGCTCGGCGCGGTCGGCGCGGTCCAGGGCGACACCCGGTTCGGTGACGTCCGCATCGCCGCGGGGCCGATCTCGGCCAGTGAAGCGGCCGCCGCGTCCCCGTTCAGTTGGACCGGGACGACCTTCGCGGGCGACGTCACGTTCAGTAAGTCGTCCCCGTACCGGATCGGCAACGTCGCAAACACCTATGACGTGTTCTCGGTCGCCCTGCACGAAGCCGGACACGTCTTCGGACTGGATCACTCGGCCGTGTCCGGTTCGGCCGTGAGCGGGATCTATGCTTACCGAACCGGGCTGTCTGCGGGCGACGTTGCCAACCTTCAAGCGCTGTACGGTGCCCGGTTGCCCGACGAGTTCGACCTCGCGGGTCCGAACGACACGCGCGCGACCGCGAGCACCATGCCGAAGGACGCGACCGTCGGGGCCTACGTCGCCAACGGCGATCTGACCACGACCGGCGACGTGGACGGTTACAAGTTTAAGGCCGGGGCCTCGACCACCATAACGCTCCAGGCGAAGGGGCTCAGTCTCCTTCAGGCCCGGGTGAGCGTGTACGACTCGACCGGCAAGCTCGTGGCCAGCGCGACCGCCCAGGACGCGCTCAATAACGACGTGACCCTCGATCTCGCGCTCACCGACGGTGCCGTGTACTTCATCAAGGTCGAGAGCGCGACGTCCGACGTGTTCGGGGTCGGCAGTTACAAATTGACCGCCGACCCCAACAAGCGAGCTGCCAAACCGCTCCGGACCGCGCCGGTTCTGGACGCCCACTCGAACGACACCCGCGCGTCGGCTCTGAACCTCACGACGGCCCGGCGCGTCGCGATCGTGGGCACGGGCCAGTTCGACGTCGAGTACCGCGGATCGATCGAGGACGCGACCGATACCGACTTTTACCGGGTCCACTCGCCGGCGACGGCGAACGGGACCGCGACCCTGAACGTCGTGGCGTGGTCCACCGACGGGGCGCTGAACCCGCGCGTGCGGGTGTTCGACGCGCGGGGGAGCGCGGTGGCGTTCCAGGTGCTCGCGAACAGCGCGGGTGTCATGAGCGTGGCGATCCCGAACGCGCCCGCGGACGTAGACTTCATCATTCAGATATCCGCCCGAACTCCGGGCGGCGCGAACAACACCGGGGGCTACTACTTCGGGGCCGATTTCAACCAGTCCGTGACCGCGGCCGCTCAAGAAATCGGTGGCGGTACACTCAGTTCGTCCGCACCCACGGGCACGGCGCAATTCACCGTAACCGACGGTGGGATCTACCAGTTCGCGCTATTTTCCGAGGCCCTCGCGGCGGGCGCCGGCGGGACGACCCTGACCGTGACCGATGCGACCGGGAAAGCGGTCTTCGTCCTCGACGCCGTGTCCGGACAGCCCGCGGTCACAGTGGCACAGTACCTCGCGGCCGGCGTTTACACGTTCAAGTACACGTACCACACGGTGGGTGGGCAATCCGCGGCCCCGATCCGCTACCACCTCGCGCTGCTGAAATTGACCGAGGGGGTCGGGACGTATGCCCCGCCACTGACCTCCCCTCTTCCACCGCCCGCGTACTCTCCGACCGTCTACACCGCGCCATCGCTGCCGGTCCCGATGGGTCTGTGGTACTTCTTCTAACGTGTGGTGAGCCGGGGCGGTATTCGCCGCCCTCGGTGGCTCCGAACTTTGCCACGTGACGGTCCTCAGCACCCGCGAGGAGCGCGTCCCGTCCGTTTTCCAATCGAGCACTTCGGACTCGCCCCGAGAGAACCGCGATGCCCCCCTCCCCTTCTGCCGTTCCGACCACCGGCATTCTCAACCGTGCGGCTCACGAACCGGTCGTTCGCGCCGGTGGCGACCTGCTCGCCAGCGCGGAGAGCCTGTCGGAGTGGGTCAAGACCGAAGCGCGGTTCCCCAAACCCGGGGACGAGTACCTCGGCTTCCACATCGAGCGGGAGCTGGGCCGCGGGGCGTTCGGGCGGGTGTACCTGGCGCGCCAGGGCGACCTGGCCGGGCGCGCGGTCGCTCTCAAGGTGGCGTGCGACGTCGGGGGCGAGTCGCAGACGCTGGCCCAGATGCAGCACACGAACATCGTCCCGGTGTACTCGTTCCACCGCGACGGGCCGCTCCAGGCCGTGTGCATGCCGTACTACGGCCGCACGACTCTGGCCGACGTCGTCGGCAGCCTCCGCGACCGAGCCAGCCTACCGAGTTCCGGGCGTGAGTTGCGGAGTACGATCGCCCAGTGCGGCGACCACACCGTGCCGTCGGCCGGGTCCGCCCCATCGGGTGTAGACCCGGGACTGACGCCGGGGGTACTCCCCACATTACCTGAACGGCCCGTGCTCTCGGCCGACGCGCACGACGGGTGGGCACGACTCGAGGGGCTCTCGTTCGTTGAGGCGGTACTCTGTCTCGCCCAGCAACTGGCCGATGGTCTCGCTCACGCCCACAACCGTGGGATCTTGCACCGCGACCTGAAGCCCGCGAACGTGCTACTCACGGACGAGGGGCGCCCGATGCTCCTCGACTTCAACCTCGCCGAAGACACGAAAGCCCGCGACGGGGCCGAGCGCGCCGCGGTCGGCGGCACCCTGCCCTACATGGCCCCCGAGCAGATGCGGGCGTTCCGCGACAAGAGCGGCGCGCTCGACGGCCGGTGCGACATTTACGCGCTCGGCGTCGTCCTGTTCGAGTTGCTCACGGGCCGGCACCCGTTCCCGTCCCGGCGCAGCCTCGGGCGCCCCCCGATATCGGCCCTGCTCGCCGACCGGGAGCAGCCACCGCCCGCGGCGAGGGCGTTCAACCGCTCCATATCCCCGGCCGTCGATGCGATCGTGCGGAAGTGTCTGGCGCCCGACGCGGTGGACCGCTACCAGCGCGCGGAACACCTCAGCGAAGACATCGACCGGCACCTGAACAACCGCCCGCTGCGATTCGCGCCGAACCCGTCCGTGCGGGAACGGGTACGAAAATGGGCGCGGCGGAACCCGCGGCTCGCGTCATCGGGTACCGTCGGCGCCCTCGCCACCGTGCTCCTTGTGAGCCTCGGGGCGAGTTTCGCGTACTCGTGGGACCGGAGCCGCGACGATCGCGCCCGTGCGGTCTTCGCGGACCACCGGGCCGAGTTCGCGGACGCGCAGCTCTTCCTCGACGACCGGAACCAGTCCCGCCCCCGACTAGACGAAGCGGACACCAAACTCCGGGCGGTTCTCGCGCGCTACGACGTGCCAGACGACGCAGAGGCATGGGCGGCAAGCGATAAAGTGGGCCGCCTACCGGATGCGGACCGCACGCGACTGCGGGGAGACGTCGGAGAAACGTTTTATCTGATGGCTCAAGTCGCGTATCTACGGGCGATGGGGTCGGACAACCCACCCGCGCGGTCCGAGAACCTGGATCGGGCCGCGAAGTGGAATGAGGTGGCCGCACGATTCGCGGGCGACCGGCTCCCGCACGCGGTCCGCGAACAACGCGCCGCGATCACCGATCTGCGCGGCAACCGCGCCGAGGCCGAAACACTCCGCGCCGACACGGGCACGGCCCCGCCGGACTCCGCCCGCGACCTCTACTTGTTAGGGGCGGTACTCACGCAGCAGGGCCGGCACCGTGAAGCACTACCGCACCTGCGAAAATCGACCCACCTCGACCCGAAGAACTTCTCCGCGTGGTTCGTTCGCGGAACGGTTCATCTGGCGCTGGACCACGACGCCGACGCGGTCGCGTGCTTTACGGCGTGTCTCGCATTGCGCGACGATTTCGCCCCGGCGTGGCGGAACCGGGGGCTGGCTCTGGCGCGGAGCCGCGCGTTCAAAGACGCCCGCGACGACTTCACGCGCGCCATCGCGCTCGATCCGGTCCCGGCCGAGGTGTACGTTCAGCGGGCCGTGATTCACGAAGTGGAAGGCAATCTCGAAGAGGCCGAAGCCGATCTCTCGCGCGCCCTGGAAGCGGGCGGGGCGCCGGTACACATTCGGCTTCTTCGCGCATCCGTTCGCCAGCGCCGGAACAACCTCCCGGGAGCCCAGACGGACCGCGAAGAGGGACTGCGCCTCACGCCGGCCGATGAAGCGAGCTGGGTCGCGCGCGGCACGGAGCGCCTCGCCGGTGACGCCAAAGGAGCACTCGCGGACGCCGAGGAAGCGCTGAAAATCAACCCGTTCTCGATGACCGCGCTGCAGTTGAAGGCGCACATTTTGGGCGAGCGCCTGAACAAACCGGACGACGCGCTCGCGGTGCTGAACCGCGCCGTCGAACTGCACCCGGACCACGTCCCGACGCGCGCCGGGCGCGGGGTCGAACTCGCCCGGCGCGGGAAGCGCGCCGATGCCCTCAAAGACGCGCACGAAGCGCTCCTCCGAGACACGCGCCCGGCGAACCTTTATCAGGTCGGGTGCATTTACGCGCTCACCGCGAAATCGCACCCCGAGGACAAGAAAGAAGCGCTCCACCTGCTCTGGTCCGCGCTCAAAACCGGCTTCGGCCTCGACATGGTCGACACCGACGCGGACCTCGATCCGTTGCGGAAAGACCCCGAGTTCACAAAGATGGTCGCCGCCGCCCGCGCGCGCCTCGCCGCTGCGAAGCACGATTAGGAGTGACGGCGGGAGCTCGGGGCGCTACGCCGCTTCTTCTTTCCGCCCTTCGGGGAAGGCGACCACAGGACCGGGTAGCGTGGCCGGCACCTCGCACCACGCGATGACCGCGTCCAGTTCCCGAATGCCCTCCGACAAGTCGGCCACCGGTCCCCGACCCACCGGTTCCTTCCCCACCCGCGCCGCGATCCGGTCCGCGAGGCGGTGAACCTTCGTTACGAGTGCCGCCGGGCTGCCGCTCTCCGCACGGCGCAGAACGGCGCGCAGGGTCCGGCACCAAATCGCCAGTCGGTCCGGCACGTTCTGCGTCGGTTCCGGGAGCTGAGCAGTGCGGTACTCCGCGGTGAACTCGCGCCACGCCGATCGGAACGCCTCGAACGCCTTCTGGCGCACCTGGAGGTCGGCCGTGGCCGATGCACTCTTCGCGGGATCGTCGCGGTGATTCTCCCACCGGGCCTGGAGGTCGAGAACCCGGGTCAGGGCCGTTGCCTGTTGCGGGGTGAGCTTCTCGGCAGCGCTCTCGCTCATCTGCGGCATTGGGGGCTTTCGCACGGGAGTTAGGGGCGGTCTTACGGATCTCATCGGTCCGACCAGTTCGACGGGTTCATAGCGAAGAGCGCGAAGAAGGGGAAGACGGGTCGGCGGGACGGCATATCCGGTCCGCGGACCGGGCAAGAATGTTCCCAGCCGGCCGTATGGCTTGCACAAAACGGTAAGAATTACACCCTGTTTCCCGGTGACGCTGAACCGCTACGAGCCGCAATACCTGAAAATCCTGCCGAGAATGGACCGCGCGACCGACGATTCGAGCTTTGGCACACGGTCTGCATTACTTTTCTTCGTCGAACACCAGGTCGGGCCGAGTCCCCAGGCCCGCTTCACACACCCCACTGCCCTTCCCCCAACCTATCCACGAGAGCCGGCGGCTTTGGTCGCCGGCTTCCTCTTTTCGTGCGACCACCAAAACCGGCGCCGTTCGCGGCGAGTCGTTCCGCCCGGAAACCTTTCCAAAATTTCTGATGGATTGGACAGCGAATTCGGATCGAGTTACGAGTAGAATGACTAAATACTTTCACGGAGATCAGATGCGGATTACCGAAGTATGCAAGTCGTGGGTCGTGTACCGGATGACCCTTCACGGCAACACGTTTGCCGGGAACGTGGTCTGCGAACAGCGGGAGTGGGACGCCCTCGACGCCGCCCGCCCCGGCTTCCACACGCTGCTGCACACGGGGCTGAAGACCGAGCAGGAAGCCGAGAAGCTCGCCCGCGGCACGGCCGGCGAGGTCCCGCCGCGCGGGTCGAAAAAGAAAGTGGCGCCGAAGACCGCCCTGCCCGTAGCGCCCCTCGCGTCCTGAATTCGCGGTTCGCTCGGATCTGCTCTCCCGAAACGCGGCCCGCCCCAGTGGGGCGGGCCGCGTTCGTTTCGGGAACCGGGTCTCGATTAGTACGCCCGTTCCTTCTTGACCGGCTTGCCGAGGGCCGCCTTCTTGATCGCGCTGCGCCGCTTGGCCTCTTTACGGCTGCGGGCCTCGCACGGCTTTTCGTAGTACTCGTGGGCGCGCAGTTCGCGCTTCAGCCCGCTCCGCTCGACCAACTTCTTGAACCGCCGAAGGGCCGCCCCGATCGGCTCCCGGTCGTGAACCCGCATGCGCAATCCCATTCTGCCTCCCGGTAGTGTGACAACGAGAAACTATACGAGCGCCGGCCAAATGAGCCACCCGAATTACTTTAAACGTCGAACGGACACGAGTTCCCCGGCTCGAAGAAATCTCGTGTATTCGATAATTTTATCCCGAATGTCTGCAAGGGGCGAGCCCCCGACCTGCTACGATGACCACGGGTCGCGGGCGCGCTCGCGACCTCAAAGGCGCCCAGGCGCCTTCCTTACCGTTCTACTCCGAGGCCCGCGATGGCGAAGAATTTGTATGTCGGGAACATGTCGTTCTCGACCACCGAGGACCGACTCCGGGAGATCTTCTCCCAGTACGGCACGGTGACCAAAGTGCAGCTGATTATGGACCGGGAAACCGGTCGCCCGCGCGGGTTCGCGTTCGTCGAGATGAGCGACGGCGGCGACGAGGCGATTGCGGCCCTTAACGGGACGCAGCTCGACGGCCGGGCACTGACCGTCAACGAGGCCAAGCCCCGTGAAGGTGGCGGCGGTGGCGGCGGTGGCCGTAGCGGTGGTGGCGGCGGTTACGGCGGCGGTGGTGGTGGCTACGGCGGTGGCGGCGGTGGCCGTAGCGGTGGTGGCGGCGGTTACGGCGGCGGTGGTGGTGGTGGTCGCCGGTACTAAGCTTCAATTAGAATAATCCAACGGCCCCCGACATTTGTTGTCGGGGGTCGGTCTTTTTATGCACCGCCTCTCGACCACGCCCGCTCATCTCTAATCAATTCAACACGCTGCGATTCCGGAACTGTTCATTTTTTGTTCAGGCTTGCTCGGTCGGAACCCTTCTGTTATTGCCGCGCCAATTCACCGTTTGAGACACGGGTCCGCGAGGGGGATCGTGGGTCCGCGCCCGCACACGACCGGAGATAGGTCATGGACCGTCGTCGCTTTTTCGGACTGGCCGGAACCTCGCTCGCGGGCTTCACCGCTGCCACCCTTTTGGGGTGCCGCGGGCAACAAGTCGGCGAGGTGATGAAGGACAACAAGAAAGACCTCGTCGGTAACACCGCGGCCGGGGCCGAGACGTTCAAGCCGCTCATCGAAGAGGCGGTCGGAAAGTTGCTCGCGCGCCAAAGCGCCGGTCTTCAGCCCGCGTCCGTCCCAGCACCGGCGCCAAAACGCATCTGCTTCGTGGGTTTG
This sequence comes from Gemmata palustris, assembly GCF_017939745.1. Taxonomy (NCBI): domain Bacteria; kingdom Pseudomonadati; phylum Planctomycetota; class Planctomycetia; order Gemmatales; family Gemmataceae; genus Gemmata; species Gemmata palustris. Next base: position 2,770,048 of record NZ_JAGKQQ010000001.1, read on the forward strand.
AAAAACAAGTCTTCTGAAGAGCTCTTCGACTTCAAAGACCAGATCGTTGAAATCATTGACACACGCATCAATACTTCGCAAGTCTTTGCACAGATTAGCCGCGAGTTCTTCGTAGCCGGCCTGCGCGAAGCACAGCTCCAGCCGGACGATTTGTTCGTGCCCACAAAGCAGCGCCAGTTTATTAAGGTCATGGAATCGCAGGGGAGCCCGATCGACTACCTGCTGTTTGCGAGCCTCACATCGGGTACGACCCGCTCCACTAACGACAACACGCAGAAGGACTACTTGCTCACGCTGGAACTGGTGAACATCCAGACCGGAACGCCGGACAAGGAGTCGGCCTCGATCCGCAAGGGGTACCGCAAGAGCCACGGGCTGCGCTGAGCCGCCGAACGCTCGTTGTGCTGAAACTCTAGCCCCACCCGGAGAGCTCGATGCCCAGACTGCTTGCGCTCGCACTCGCGACCGCGTTCCTGGTCGGGAGCGGGTGTACGACCCACGCGGACCGGCTGCAAGACATCCGCTCCGCGTACAACACCGGCAACGTGTCCGCGGCCAAAACGAAGATCGACGCGGCCATCGCCAAAAACGGCCGTGAGGCCGACGTGCTGAAACTCGACCGCGCGATGGTGCTGCTCTCCGAAGGTAAACCGCGCGAGGCGGAAGCCACCTTGCGCGAGGTGCGGGACCGCTTCGAGGAGAAAGAAGGCAAAGACCTCGCCGAGGGCGTGCTTTCCATGCTCGCGGACGACCAGCAACTCGCCTACGCGGGCGAGGACTACGAGAAGGTGCTGATCCGCGTCATGCTGGCGCTCAGTAACCTGCTCGGCGACGGGTCCGACGCGACCGCCTACGCGCTCCAGGTGAACCAGAAGCAGCAGCAAATCATCGAGAAATCGAAGAGCACCGACGGCGAGGGGAAGAACCTCAAGGCGAACTACAAGTTCGTGTCCTCGGGCGCGTACCTGCACGCCGCGCTGCGCGAAGAGACGCAAACGAACTACGACGACGTGGCCCGGTCACTGGAACTGGTCGCGAAGTGGCAGCCCGATTTCGCGCCGATCAAGCAAGATCTGGAACGCGCCAAGAACGGGCGGCACTCGCAGAAGGGCAACGG